>NZ_JBXANR010000006.1:0-400558 GCF_058801885.1 Herbaspirillum sp. GW822-FHT03A08
CATCGCTCCGATCATCAGCACGTCCCCGTGCGCAAAATTGATCAGGTTCAAGACCCCGTACACCATCGTGTAACCCAAGGCAATCAGGGCGTACATGCTCCCCAATACCAGGCCGTTGATGATTTGCTGGATGAATATGTCCATATGTCTCCTATGCTCCCTTTTTTCCGCCCCGGTTGTGATGAGGCGGTTCTTTGTAAATCTGAAAAAAATTTCCCTGCGTCAGCTCAGATCAAATCAGATCGGGCCTGCAGCTTCAGGCCTGCAACATGTCGCGCACCACACGCGCCGCCGCCAGATCCCACGAAGCCTGTCCCACGGTTTTGAACACTGGCAGGCCGCGATCTGCGGGAAGCGGTTCGCCGCGACCGGCGAGGATGTCGCCGATATTGCGGACCTGGTTCCAGTCGACGCCGGCCTGAATCAGGTCGCCCGCCTCGTGCTTGGCGCCGTCGATGTCGTCGACGACGATGGTGCGTTCAGCCAGCAGCGACGCCGGAAACTCCACCATATCGGGCTTGAAGGCACCGACGCCGATGGCCAGCGTGTGCGGCGCAAGTTTGGCCGGGATTACGGCGCTGCGCGAAGTGGTCAGGGCGATCAGCACATCGGTGGCGGGAACGTCTTTTTGCATGGCGTCTGCAGACAACGGGCTGGCGACGATGCCGCGATCGATGTGGCGTGTGCTGAGCTCGCTGCAAAACGCCTGGGTGCGGGCGATGTCGCGCGCCACGATCCAGAATTGCGTGACGCCGAAATATTCCACCAGCGCGTCGGCATGCGCAGCCGATTGCACGCCGGTGCCGATCAGCAGCGCCGACTTCGGCTTGGCCGGGGCTAGCGTCTGGATGCCGAGCAAAGTCATGGCCGCAGTGCGGCGCGCAGTCACCGTCGGGCCGTGCAGCAAGGCGATGCGGCGACCGGTCTGGGTTTCGAACACCACCACTTCGCCTTGGATCACCGGCAAGCCGTGCTTGGCGTTGTCGGCGTGGACAGTGATCAGTTTGGTGACGCTGAGGTCCGGGCTGACGGCCGGCATGCTGAGCAGCACGCTGGCGGCGTCGATCGGTACGACCTGGCGGTCGGGCGCGGTAATCTTGCCGCCGGAATATTCCTGCGCGGCTTGCGCCAGCGCCGGCACCAGGCGGTCAAACGGCAAGGCGTCGGCGGTTTGTTGGGCGTCGAGAATATGCATCGGTTTACCTCAGGAAGAAGCCGGTCGGAAACGGGTCGGACTCTTCCAGCACCCATTGGTTGGTGCTCATGATGTGCGCCGAACCGGTGACTTCGGTGAAGACCGCATCAAGCTCACCGACCTTGGTGGTGCCGGTGACTTTGACGCCGAAGTTGCTGCCGACGATGCTGCCGTTGACGTAGTTCTGGTTCAGCGCCAGTTTGCCGCGCTGGAACAATTGGGTCGCGCGGCCGGAAGTGCCGGTTCCGGTCGGCGAACGGTCGACTTCGCGGTCGGCGAAGATGCAGACGTTGGACTGATCGGCATCAGGGAAATTAGGCGCGCTGTCGATGATGGTGCCGTACAACGTATCCAAACCCGGCTCCAGCGGATGCTGAATCTTCACCTTGGCTTTGACGGCGGCCTTGGTTTCGGCGCCGAGCTGAATCAGTTGGCGCACCAGTTCCGGCTTGACGGTCAAATTGGCTTGGTCGGCGTTGATGTAATAGTAGAAGGCGCCGCCAAAGACGATGTCGCCGGTGATCTTGCCAAAGCTGGGCGTGTCGACTTCGACGTCCCGTTGATAAATGAAGGAAGGCACGTTCTTGAAGGTGACCTTGCCGGCACGCTGGCCGTCCCACTCCACGCTGGCGTCGATGAAACCGGCCGGCGCGTCGAAGCAGATGCGAGTGACCGGTGAAGTGCGCTCAACATAGCCCATCTCGACCAGCACTTTGCCCAGCGCGATGATGCCGTGGCCGCACATGTCGCTGTAGCCTTCGTTGTGGATAAAAATAACGCCGAAGTCGGCATTCGGCGTCAGTGGCGGAAACAGGTAAGCCCCGTACATGTCGGCGTGGCCGCGCGGCTCGTTCATGAGGAACTGGCGCAGGTCGTCACGGTTTTCTTTGAGCCAGCTGCGCTTTTCGAGGATGGTGGTGCCGGGAACTTGCGGCAAGCCGGACACGAGGATACGCAGGGGTTCGCCGCCGGTGTGGGCGTCGATGGTCTGGACGGTGCGGGTGTAACTGAGCATGAAACTTCCTTCTGCAAAATACTAGAAACTATTCGCAATGGGCAGTGTATTGCATTTCCGATTGCGTGCGCCGTATTGGTGATACGGATGCATCAATGCCTTGCCCGGTCGACAAGACGGGGCTATGGCGATCGCCGGCCCTGCTGCACTGCAGAGGGCCGGAGATGAACGGCGGAAATTACCTGGGGATCATTTCAGGGAAGCAATCACAAGGCTGCAATTGTTCCCTGACAGAAATGAAACGCGGGAATGAACGATCAGTAGCTGGTCAGCGCAACCGGCACGCCGTCCTTGAAGCGGAAGATCGTCACTGGCGATTGCTTCAGGTCATGCTTGTCGTCGAACTCGTACTGACCTGCCACGCCTTTGTATTTGATTTTAGCCAGCGCAGGGCCGTAGACCTTAGGTTCAACCGAGTTGGCCGCCTTCATTGCCTGAGCGATGACCATCATGCCGTCATAGAACGAGACTGCGTAGACTTCTGCAGGACGGCCGAACTTCTTTTGGTAGTCATCAGCGAAGGCCTTGCCTTCCTTGGCCTTCTCCAGCATGGTGCCGCCTTGAGTACAGTAGACGCTTTCGCCGATGGCGTCGCCGCCCAGACGGCCCATTTCAGGCGAGCAGATACCGTCGCCGCCCATCAGCAATGCGTCGATACCCAATTGCTTCATCTGACGCTTGATCGGACCGCCTTGTGGCGCGTAGCCGCCGATGAACACGGCTTGCGGCTTCTTGCCCTTGATGGAGGTCAGGATAGCGGTGAAGTCGGTTGCCTTGTCGTTGGTGAAATCCTTGCTGACGACTTTGATGCCGTTGGCTTGTGCGATCTTGATGAACTCTTCCGCCAGACCTTGACCATAGGCGGTACGGTCATCGATCACGGACACGGTCTTGATCTTCAGTTCCTTGGCTGCATACAGCGCCATCTTGCCGCCCAGCTGGCTGTCGCTTGCTGCAACGCGGAACAGTGTGGCAAAGCCTTGCTGGGTGATCTTCGGATTGGAAGCAACTGTCGCGGTGACGATGCCGGCGTCGTTGTAGACGCGCGAGGCAGGAATGGTCACGCCCGAGTTGTAAGGACCGACGATGGCCTTGACGCCCTGGTCAGCCAGCTTTTGCGCTACGCCCACACCCGACTTCGGATCGGCCTGGTCATCTTCCGCGATGATTTCGAACTTGATCTTTTTGCCGCCGATGACGAGACCTTGCGTGTTCAGACGCTCGACCGCCATTTGCAAACCGCCCTGGTTGTCCTTGCCGGCCGAAGCTTGTGGCCCGGTCAGCGGACTGCTGAAACCGATCTTCACTGTTTGCACTTCCTGAGCAGATGCGAATGCCGGGATGATGGCAAGTGAAGCGGCGATGATATGCATGCGGTTATACATGTTGTTTCCTCTCTTGGTTGAAGGTCAGGCTTGGGATAAATCGCTGAATTCAGGCCGGGGCGGCAACAAAGGCTAGACGGTCGCAAGGCGCAACTGCAGATAATGGCATGGCGGGTAAGTCTCTCTTCTGTGCTTTAGTCGGCTCGTCGCGTCCGGAAAGATCTGAAGTCCGATCCGGCGCAACACTTTTTATGGTGCTCGATTCTATTTACTCTTGAATGATATTAGTCCCGATAATTGCACTTATAATCAGAATTTAATTCACCCAATCTGCCTTTGGCAGAATTAAATTCAGATTCTATGGCTACGTTAGATAAAATCAGCAAAAAGATTCTGTCGGAGTTGCAAAACGATGGCCGCATCAGCAATGTCGACCTGGCCGCGCGCGTCAATCTGTCCCCCGCCGCCTGCCTGGAACGGGTGCGCAAGCTGCAGGACGCCGGCTATATTCTGGGTTACGCCGCCCAGCTCAATCCGGAATTGCTGGATGTTTCGCTGCTGGTATTTATTGAAGTCGTGCTGGACCGCACCACGGCCGACGTGTTCGAGGCTTTCAAAAAGAGCGTACAGAGCATTCCTGAAATCATGGAGTGCCACATGGTGGCGGGCGGCTTCGACTATCTGGTGAAGTCGCGCGTGAAGGACATGAACGCCTATCGTGAATTCCTCGGCAAGTCGCTGCTGCAACTCAAAGGCGTGCGCGAGACGCATACTTACGCAGTGATGGAAGAAGTGAAAAGCACCATCCGCCTGCCGATCAAATAATCCCTCCAGCTGCAGCACTGCACTGCGCCGGCGAGCCGGTATTCTGACAATCAAAAGCTTGAGAGCGGCGACAGCTTGCCGTCCTTGAAACGCAGGATGGTCACGGTTGACTCCTTCATGTCGTGCTTGGCGTCAAACTCGTAGGTCGCCGTGACGCCTTTGTAGCGCAAGCGCGTCAGCAACGGCAGGAAGGTGCGCGTCTCGGTCGAGTTGGCCGACTTCATTGCCTGCCCGAGCAGCATCACTCCGTCGTAGAACGTCGGTGCGTACACGTCCGGCATGCTGCCGTACTTGGTTTGATACGCCGAGGCAAACACCGCGCCGTCAGACACGCGCGTCAGCCACACGCCGCCCTGCACGCAATAAGCCCGGTCACCGAGACTGGCGCCTGCCTGCGTCAGCATGGCGGTCGAACATAAGGCATCGCCTCCAAGAAACAGCATCGACATGCCCAACTGCTGCATTTGCCTGAGCATGGCGCCGGCCTGCGGCACATAACCGCCGAAAAAGATGGCATCGACCCGCGCGGCGCGAACGTTGCTGAGCACGCCGCTGAAGTCGCTGGCTTTGTCGCTGATCGTTTCCTTGTGCGCGATCTGGATGCCATTCTGTTTGGCAGTCTTCTGGAACTCTTCGATCAGTCCTTGCGCATAGGCAGAACCATCATCGACGATGGCGACAACTTTGAGCTTGAGGTTGCGCGCAGCGTACAGGGCCATCTTGCTACCCATGTCGCTGTCGCTGGCGGCAATGCGAAAGACGTAATTCAGCGCGGCCTGCGTTACTTTGGGATTGGAAGCGACGGTCAGAGAGACGATGCCGGCGTCGTTATAGATCTTGGACGCAGCCAGCGCCACGCCGGAATTGAAAGGCCCGAGTACCGCTTTGACACCGGCATCCACCAGTTCTTTTGCCACCGCGGCGCCGGTTTGCGGATTGGCCTGATCATCCTTGACCAGCAATTCGAATTGCAAGGTTTTACCGTCGACCGTGATGCCCTGCTGGTTGAGGCGCTCGATCGCCATCTGCACGCCATTCAGCGCATCCTTGCCGGCGGGCGCCTGCGGCCCGGACAAGGGACTGCTGAAACCAAGTTTGACGACCAATCCATCTGCCTTTGCCACCGCACATACCGGCAACAATAACAGCAGCGCAGAAACGATCCGTATGATCAGCATGCAGCTCCCCCGTGATTCGACACAAACGTTTTCTCATCGTATTGCCGGACAGAATATAACAATCCGATGCCGGTTGCAGATGAAAAAACCGGCGAAAAGCATTGCTTTGCGCCGGTTTGGAGGAGAAGCGGCGATCAGAATTCCGTACGAACGCCCAAAATCAGATTACGACCAGATTGCGGCACGGTATCTTTCAATATGGATGTCGAAAAACGAATATCCTGATTCAACAAATTTTTGACCAACGCAAACCAGGTCACGCGCATCGACTGCAATTTCTGCGTGTACGACAGATTGGCGTCGATCTGTGTATAGGACGGCGTTACGCTTTGCTCGAAGGACGCCAGACGGTCTTGCTTGAGTGCACGCAGTACTCGTACGCCACTGGCCCAAGGTCCCTGGCGGTATCCGACATCAACGCCGTAGCGTGTGGCCGGTTGCAGCGGCAGGCTGCCCTGGTTGTCGAGCTTGCCGCGCGAGGTGTCGGCAAATCCCCGCGCCGAGAAACCTTCACCGCTGAGGTTGTAGCTGACCTCGGCTTCCGCACCATAAATCGTGGCGTCGCCCTGCGACCAGAAACGCTGCAGGAACTCGCCGGCCGGATCAGGATTGCCGCTGTCGTCGACCTGGCCGTTAGTACGGCCGTAGACGAAGTTCTTGACCTTGTTCTGGAACAGATTGCCCTTCCACCGCACCAGGCCTTCGGTTTTCTGCAACGTCAATTCGATATTGTGCGAGGTCTCCTTTTGCAGACTGCTGTCGCCGATGTCGAAGGTCGATGTCGAATCGTGCGGGCCGTTGGAATACAACTCTTCCACGGTCGGCGCGCGTTGCGCCACGGAATAGGTTGCTCCCAGACCGTAACCCGGCATGAAGCTCCACATGGCGCCGGTGGACCACGAGAACAGATTGAAATCACGGTTGAGCAAACCTTCCGGACGGCGCTGCACTGATTCCAGACGCAGGCCGGCGCTGGCCAGTACGTCGCCGAATTTGCGCTCTTCAACCAGGAAACCCGCGAACGAGCTGGACTTGGTTTTAGGCGTCAGTTGCGGCGAGCCGTCCACCGCCGACAAGGCCGCGTAATTGCTTTGCTCGGTCTGAACGCCGAAATTGCCGCGCCAGCCTGCCAGCGGTTTGTGCGTCAGTTCCCAGCGCGTTTGCAGGGAACGGTTGGTGAATACCGTGTCGGAGGTGCCGTCTTCCTTTTTCTCGGTGTGTGTGTAGTCAGTATAGCCAAGCTTGAATTTGAACGATTCGATGCCGGCAAACGGCTCACGGATCAGGCTGTCGAGGTCGTAGCGGGTCTGATGCAGGTCGATGAAGGACTTCTCCGCCGTCGGAATGCCGTAGTGGTCGTCCAGCGACGACACCGACGCACCGATGTGGCCCCAGTCGGCGATGTACGAACCGCCAACGCCGACGCTGCTCTCATGCGTGAAGGAATTCGGCAAGCGGCCGGAAGCGCTGGTGGCGTCGCCTTGCCTGGCGTTGCCGGGAATCTTGTAGTTGTCGGTATCGCGATAATTTCCGTCGATATGCAGGCCGATCCGGCCTGCGGAACCATCGACGCCGAATGACGTATTTTTCTGCCCGTCGACGGTGCCGTAACGCGCTTCGACCTGTCCGGTCGGCTTGCCCACCAGTTCGGTCGGAATGCGGTCGTTGACGACGTTGACCAGACCGCCGATGGCGCCCGATCCATACAACAGCGCAGCCGGGCCGCGCAGGATTTCGATCTGGCGCGCAGTCGCGGCTTCGGTGGCGACGGCATGATCGTTGGAGACGGTCGACACGTCGGCGGTCGACATGCCGTTTTGCAGCATCATCACGCGCGGGCCTTCCATGCCGCGGATGATGGGCCGCGAAGCGCCGGCGCCAAAGCTGGAGGCGGACACGCCCAACTCATGCGACAAGGTATCTCCAAGTGAATTGCCGAGCTTGTTGCGCAATTCGTCGCCGGACAGGACCTTGGCGGGCGCGAGGATCTGCGCGTTTTCTTCGGATGCGAAGGGACTGGCGGTGACGACGACTTCCTGCAGCTTCTGCTGCTGGTCGGCTTGTTGCGGCGGCGTTTGTGCGATGGCGGCCGAAGACATGGCGGCGAGCGCGGACAGGACGGCGCTTGCCAAAAGAGTTGGCTGGACTTGCATGGTGTTCCTTGACTGACAAATGAAGGTGGAGGCTGGCCGGGGGCGAATAGCGGCAGCAATCGTGGCGGCAGCAGGCAGGAACCCGCGCCGGCGCGATGGCAATCGCCATTGCAATCCGGTCAGCAAATCAAAACGTTCAATGGTCAGCGCGGCGGCGCGCGCGAGGAAAAATGGCAGACGACCGGCGCATCCCAGGAGGCAAATGCCTGCCATAGCGCAAGCACCTGCACGCCGGGAATCACCGGAGGGGAAAAGAAGTGAACGTGGATGCCGGTAGCGCCGCTGGCGGCATCATATTCGACGCAGGAATGGTGATGCTTTTGACGTTCGACGCTCTGTTTGCCGGACGCCTTTT
Organism: Herbaspirillum sp. GW822-FHT03A08; assembly: GCF_058801885.1. Classification (NCBI taxonomy): domain Bacteria; kingdom Pseudomonadati; phylum Pseudomonadota; class Betaproteobacteria; order Burkholderiales; family Oxalobacteraceae; genus Herbaspirillum; species Herbaspirillum sp. GW822-FHT03A08. The sequence goes on from NZ_JBXANR010000006.1 coordinate 8,047, forward strand.
CGCCGGCGTCGGTGTCGTCGTCGATATAGTTGAATACCGCCGCATTGAACGACGCTTCCGCGACACGCTCCATCGCCGGCGGCCAACCGGCATGCGCAATGCCGTGCAACAAACCGAGGTACTGAGAGAACAGCAGCATCACCGCCAGCAGCAGCGCCCATGCCATGCGCCGCGCCGGTGATCGCAATGCACGCAAGCGCCCTGTTCGCGCATATGCGCGAAGGCTAAGTGCATGCAGCGATGTAGCAATGGCAGCGGCCATGATGATCGGGCGGTTCCGGCAAAGATAAATGAGAGGAGAAGAGCAAAACGGCATCCATGCGATGCCGTGAAATGCGCGCGCCAAGCGTGTCGGCGAGCGCGAATTATAACAGCATATTGCAACACTGTTGCATTTAAGGATTGCAACGCCAAGTTTGCACTGTGCCATCAAGCCGGTGTGGAGCACGCCGCCCATCGCAACAGTTGAGAGACCGCCGGTCAGCGCGACGGCAAGAAATCAACGCACATGACAGTACCTGCGGCGAGGATGCGCAAACATCGCGGCTCGCAGCCACGAAAACGATAAAAATGGAGTTTGGTGAGCGAATGGCGCCAGCCAGGTGGCGCCATTGCTTGAGGATTGCTACAGAACTTAGTCGCCGTACAGCTTTTGTTTCAGTTCGCGACGTTGCTGCGCTTCCAGAGACAGAGTTGCAGTCGGACGTGCCAGCAGACGCGGGATGCCGATCGGCTCGCCAGTCTCTTCGCACCAGCCGTATTCGCCCGCATCGATGGAGACGATGGATTGCTGCACTTTTTTGAGCAGCTTGCGCTCGCGGTCGCGAGTGCGCAATTCCAGCGCATGCTCTTCCTCGATGGTCGCGCGATCGGCAGGATCGGGAACCAACACGGTTTCACGCAAATGTTCAGTGGTTTCGCCTGCGTTCTTGAGCAGATCTTTTTCCAGCTGTTGCAAACGGGCCTTGAAAAAAGCAAGTTGCGCTTCGTTCATGTAGTCCTTCTCGCCCATCTTGAGGATTTGTTCCTCAGTGAGCAAGGTTTGCGTATCAGGGGTAGTTTTGGGAGTTTTAGTTGCCACTTCGCTTACTTTCAATACTACGGGTTTTTCAATTTTATCCTTTAATCCGGCGCTTGCTTCCTGGTTTGCTGCCTTGGTTGCTACTGCCACGCGGGCTTTGCTGCCGCCTGCGCTGATGCCGGATTTGGTCGCTTTTGAATCCACTTCCCTTGCTGCCGATGGTACTGCCTTCTTGGGCATGCTATCGATTGCTTTGCCTGCGCTCTTCCCTGTGCCGGGCTTCGCCGACGCTGGTGCCGTTTTTTTAACGGTCAGGGATTTTACTACAACAACATTGCCTGTCGACGAAGTTGTGTTCTTCTTCGGCGCCACTGCGGTTTTTGCTGCGGCCGCAGTGTTTGTCGCGGCCTTGCTGCCTGCCGGCGATGCCTTGCCGGACGCTGTCTTTTTTATCGGCGTTGCCGCCCTGCTTGCCATTTTCGGAGGTGTCTTGACGGCCGTTTTTGGCGCTTTGACAACAGACTTGGCGGCGGCTGTGCCCACTGCGGCTACCTTGCTCGCAGCGGAGGTGCTTTTTTTGACGGTTTTCTTCGCGATGACGCCCATAGACTTCCCTTCCCCCGAATCACTCGGTTTGCGGTAGATCATTTGCCGTCTCCGGCTCGCAACGCGTACAAATGCAAATCCAATACAGTGTATACCAGAACTTGACGCATAAATAGCACTTCGCAAACCCCTTTTGCGATGCATCAATCATGCTGTACGCCCTACTGCTAGCCGTTGCGGACGTTTTGCCGCGCGGCTGCTCAGGCGTGGACGTCTCCGCACACCGGGCAGGCGGCGTTGCGCGCGAAACGGATGCTGGTCCACTCCATGCTGCGGGCATCAAGGATCTGCAGGCGCCCGGCCAGTGATTCGCCGATGCCGGCCACCAGCTTGAGCGCCTCGGCCGCCTGCATGGTGCCGATAATGCCGACCAATGGAGCAAATACCCCCATGGTCGAACATTGCACCTCGTCAAACTTCTGATCCGGCGGAAACAGGCAGGCATAGCACGGCGCGTCGTCCCGGCGCGTGTCGAACACGCTGATCTGGCCATCGAAACGGATCGCAGCGCCCGATACCAGCGGCACCTTGTGCTGCACGCAGGCGCGGTTGACGGCGTGACGGGTGGCGAAATTGTCGCTGCAGTCGAGTACTACAGAAGCCGTACCCACTAATTCGGCCAGCCGTGCATCGCTGACACGCTCGGCGACGGTGACGATCTCGATGCTGGGATTGAGCTCTTCCAGCGCCTGCCGCCCCGACTCCACCTTGAGCTGACCGACCCGCGCCGTGGTGTGCATGATCTGGCGCTGCAGATTGGTCAGATCGACGGTATCGTCATCCACCAGCGTGATCTTGCCCATACCCGCCGACGCCAGATACAAAGCCGCCGGCGAACCGAGTCCGCCGGCGCCGATCACCACCGCATGCCCTGCCAGGAGTTTTTCCTGGCCTTCGATGTCGATGTCGTCGAGAAGGATGTGGCGCGAATAGCGCAGCAATTGCTGGTCGTTCATGGCGTGGCGGTGACGAAGAGTGGCGGAGCAGTAAATGAAAAGAGGGCTGCATATCTGCAGCCCTCTCAATGTAACGCAATTCCTTACTTTGCTTCTTTTACTTCTTTTCGATCTTCTCTGCCGGAGCCTTTTCAATCTTTTCCGGTGGAGTCTTACTATCCTTGCCGTCCTTACGGATATCCTTCACCGGCTTGTCGTCCTTGCTGGAAGTGTCGCGGATCTCGGCCTTGACCTTGGAGACCTGTACCGGCAAGCCCTTCAGGTGATTCAACGCCTGCGCCAGCTGGAAGTCGTCCTTGCTGCCGAATTCGAGCGGCTTGCGTTTCTTCTCCTGCGCAATCAGACGCTCTTCTTCTTTCTCGTCGACGGTGCTGGCTTTGACTTCGGTCGCGTCCTTGTCCTTGTCGTTGATCAGATGCTTGGTCAGGTCGGCTTCGCGCAGACGCAAGCCGTTGAGGCCATCGCCGTCAGCGTATTCATCGACCATGATGTCCGGCACAATGCCACGCGCCTGGATCGAGCGGCCGTTCGGCGTGTAGTAACGCGCGGTGGTCAGCTTGACGGCGGTCTGGCGGTCAGGTGGCAGCGGGATAACCGATTGCACCGAACCCTTGCCGAACGACTGCGTACCCATGATGGTGGCGCGCTTGTAGTCTTGCAACGCGCCGGCCACGATTTCGGAAGCAGACGCCGAACCCGAATTGATCAGCACGACCATCGGCACCTTCTTGATCGCATCCGGCAGACGCGCCAGCGGATCGCTCAGCGAACCTTGTGCATATTCGTCACGCTTGGCTGCATAGATGACCTTGGAGCTGGCCAGTTGGCCGTTGGTGGTCACGACCACCGCATCCTTGGGCAGGAAAGCGCCCGACACGCCGATCGCACCCGGCAAGACACCGCCCGGATCGTTGCGCAGGTCGAGTACGAGGCCCTTCAGATTCGGTTCCTGCGCGTAGAACGCCAGAATCTTCTTGGCCATGTCATCAACGGTCGGCTCCTGGAATTGCGTCACGCGCAACCAGGCGTAGCCGGGCTCGATCACTTTCGACTTCACGCTTTGCATGCGAATTTCCTGACGCATGATGGTGACGATGATCGGACGATCTTCTTCCTTGCGGGCGATCGTCAGCGTGATTTTGGTATTGGGTTCGCCGCGCATCTTCTTGACGGCTTCATCCAGGGTCAGGCCCTTGACCGGCGTCGTGTCCAGACGGGTGATCAGATCGCCCGCCTTGATGCCTGCACGGTAAGCCGGAGAATCTTCGATCGGCGAGATCACTTTGACGTAACCGTCTTCCATGCCGACTTCGATACCCAGGCCGACAAACTTGCCCATGGTGCTTTCGCGCAGTTCCTTGAAAGCCTTCTTGTCGAGGTAAGCGGAGTGCGGGTCGAGCGAGGCGACCATGCCGGAAATCGCTTCCGTGAGCAGCTTCTTGTCTTCGACAGGTTCAACATAGTTGGACTTGATCATCCCGAACACGTCGGTCAGTTGACGGACCTCTTCCAGCGGCAGCGGTTCTGCTCCGCTTTTCTGTGCGATGGCGTCCAACTGCATCGAAGCCGCCACACCTGCAATCATGCCCAGACCGATAAGACCGATATTCTTGAGTTTGCTGCCCATGTTTCACCTAGTAGTTACCCAGCCGAGTGGGTCGAAAGCGCGGCCCTGATGCCGCATTTCAAAGTATAAACCCGATTGCTCATTGCCGCCGCTATTACCTGCGCTGGCGATGACATCCCCGGTTTTGACGAGATCCCCGGCCCGCTTCAACACGGACTGATTATTGCCATAAATGGTCATGTACTGATTGCCGTGGTCGACGATGATCAGATTCCCGAAGCCGCGCAGCCAGTCTGCATAGACCACCCGTCCAGCCGCCACTGCCTTGACTTCCGTGCCTTCCGGCGCACGGATGAAAAGCCCCTTCCAGCTCGGCCCGTCACCGCGCTTGCCGCCGAACTTGGCAAGCAGGTCGCCACGCACCGGCAGGCGCAACTGGCCGCGCAGGCTGACGAACGGCTTACCAAAATTTTCCTCCGGCGATGGCGTCGCGTCGTTGCGGCCCAGCGATTGCGGCGCTTCGTCGTCGTCAATTGCGTCGGACGGCGCCGGCTTGCTCTTGGTTCCCGGCGCGGCCTTGGCTTGCTGGGCAACGCGCTTGTCGTGTTCGGCCTTGGCTCTGGCCAATTGTTCCTGGCGGCGTTTTTCACGCGCGGCGGCTTCGGCCTTCTTTTGCTCTTCGATGATCTGCGCCAGCTTGTCGACCAGGCCGGACAGGCGCTGCTCGTCACGCTGCAAATTACCGACTTCCTTGCGCTGGGCGGTAAGTTTGGTCGACAACTGCGCCAGCAAACCGCTGCGTTTGGCCTTTTCCTTTTCCAGCAGTTTCTTTTGCTCGTTCTCTTCCTGGGCGATTTCTTCCAGTTCGAACTTGGCGTTTTGCGTCGCGGCCTTGTTGTCCTTGATCGCCTGCAGATTCACGCGCAGGGTCTCGATCAGACGCGCCTGCGCCTGCGAGACGTAGCCCATGTACTGCAATTCGCGGTTGATGCGGTTGGGATTATCGCCGGAGAGCAAGAGCTTGATGCGATCCTCGTTGCCGGCCACGTACTGCTCGCGCAGCAGCTTGGACAGCTGCGCCTGCTGGACGTTGACCACGCCGGACAACTCCGACTGCTGCTTGACCAGCACGCCGAGCTTGGACTCGGTGTCGGCCTGCTCCTGCGTCAGTTCACGCAGCGAGCGATTGGCTTTGGAGATGGCCTGCTCCGACTCCGCCAGCGCGTCGGCGGCATTGCCCTTGGCGGTTTCAGTCTTGTCGATGTCGCGTTTGAGATTGGCCAGCTTTTGCTGCAGGTCGGCGCGTTCTTTCTCCGCCGCCTGCTTTTGCTTGGTGCGTTCGGTCACCTGCTGCGCCGAGGCGCATGGCTGCCAGAGCGCCGCCGACAGGAAAACCGCAGCTACGGCCACCGAGAGTACGTTCGCCGGTCGCAGCTGGAATGACGGCATAGGCCGCCAAGTGTGCTGCAGGATCTGCCGCTTAAGCATGCCGCGAGAGGTAGTTATTTCGATTTCCCTTGGCTGGCGACCGCTTTCAGGGCCGCTTCGATGGCCGACTGGTCGCCGAGGTAGTAGCTCTTGATCGGCTTCAGATCGGCGTCCAGCTCATACACCAGCGGCTGGCCGTTGGGGATATTCAGACCGACGATGTCGCTGTCGCTGATGCCGTCCAGATACTTGATCAGGGCGCGCAGGCTGTTGCCGTGGGCCGAGATGATGATCTTCTTGCCGGCGCGGATGGCAGGAGCGATGGTGTCGTTCCAGGCCGGCAGCACGCGGGCGACGGTGTCCTTGAGGCATTCGGTCAACGGGATCTGGTCGCGCTTCAGATCGGCGTAACGCGGGTCGTTGAACGACGCGCGCGGGTCGGTCGGCTCCAGCGGCAGCGGCGGCGTGTCGTAGCTGCGGCGCCAGACCAGCACTTGCTCGTCGCCGTACTGGGCAGCGGTTTCCGCCTTGTTCAGGCCTTGCAGGGCGCCGTAGTGACGCTCGTTCAGGCGCCAGTCATGCTGCACCGGCAGGTACATCAGATCCATTTCGTCGAGCGTGGTCCACAGCGTGCGGATGGCGCGTTTGAGCACCGAGGTGTAAGCCAGGTCAAAAGTGAAACCGGCTTCCTTGAGCAGCTTGCCGGCCTGCTTGGCTTCGGCCACGCCTTTTTCAGTCAGATCGACGTCAACCCAGCCTGTGAAACGGTTGGCAAGATTCCAGGTCGACTCGCCGTGGCGCATGAAAACGATTTTGTACATAGTGAGGAACAGTCAGAAAAAGGAAGCGATGAGAAAATAGCAATTGAAGATTTAAATAGCGTGTCAGCTTCTATTTTATAATGCCGGGATTCAGTAAACCCATTGAGATCCCGTGAAATTCATCGTAGACAATATTTTTCTGATCGGCCTCGTCATCATTTCCGGTGGCGCGCTGCTCGTTCCCTTCCTGCAACAGCGCGGCAGCAAGCTGACATTGCTGCAGGCCACGCAACTGATCAACACCGGTAAAACCCTGGTTCTGGACGTACGCGACGTCGAGCAATTCAATGCCGCTCACCTGCGCGACGCCCGCAACATCCCGCTCAAGGACCTGGCGCAACGCGTCGGCGAACTGGACAAGTTCAAGGGTAAGAACGTCATCGTCGTCTGCCAGTCGGGTACCCAGACCGCCAAGGCGGAAGGCATCCTGAAGAAAGCCGGCTTCCCCGAAGTACACGGCCTGACCGGCGGTATCGCAGCATGGCAAGCCCAGGGTCTCCCGACCGCCAGCCAGAACAGCCCGAAGGTCGCCAAATGACAGCCCGCGTCGTCATGTACAGCACTGCCGTCTGCCCGTATTGCATGATGGCTGAGCGGCTGCTCAAGAGCAAAGGTATCGAAGACATCGAAAAAATCCGTGTCGACCTCGATCCCCAGCAACGCGAAATCATGATGCAGAAGACCGGCCGCCGCACCGTGCCGCAGATCTATGTCGGCGACACTCATGTCGGCGGTTTCGACGATCTGAGCGCGCTGGACCGTGCGGGTGGACTCGATCCCCTGCTGCAAGCCTGATTTATTGCATCATTCCTACGTAAACCGTATTAATCCAACCTGAAACGAGAGCATTCCATGGCGGAAGAGAACCAACAAGCTGAACAGCAACCCGTATTCCAGATCCAACGCGTCTATCTGAAGGACCTGTCGCTGGAGCAACCGAACTCCCCGGCGATTTTCCTGGAACAGGACGCACCGGCCATCGAAGTGTCGGTTGACGTCGGCGCCGAAGCGCTGGCTGACGGCATTTTCGAATCCACCGTCACCATCACCGTGACCGCCAAGGTCAAGGACAAGGTCGCTTTCCTGGTCGAAGGCAAGCAAGCCGGCATCTTCGAAGTGCGCAACGTTCCTGCTGAACAACTGGATCCGCTGCTGGGTATCGGTTGCCCGAACATCATCTATCCATACCTGCGCGCCAACATCGCCGACGTGATCACCCGCGCCGGTTTCCCGCCTATCCATCTGGCTGAAATCAATTTCGAAGTGTTCTATCAGCAACGCCTGCAAGCGCTGGCCGAGCAACAAACCGATGGCACACTGGTCACCGGTTCGACCACCGTCAACTGATTCTGCCATACCGCTGCATTGTCGTTGCACCTGGTGCGAACGGCAATGCAGCGCGCTTCTTTCCTGCTATTCGATGCCTTCGTGTTCGTGCCAAGCTGTCCGGGCACGCGGCTTCAACCTCTACAGCGGAGCAAGTCCATGAAATTTTCCCCTCTCGTCCTGTCCGCTCTCGTACTTGGCTCGGCTGCCGCCGTTCCTGCTTATGCACTCGACTTCAAGTCAGTCGGCGCGGCACCGGCGATCCTGTACGACGCGCCATCCGAAAAAGGCCGCCGCGTCTCCATCGCGCCGCGCGGCATGCCGGTCGAAGTGGTGCTGACCTACGGTGACTGGAGCAAGGTGCGCGACGCCTCCGGCGCGCTGTCGTGGGCCCAGTCCAAAGCTTTGGCCGCCAAGCGCAACGTCGTCGTCAGCGCAGCCAATGCCAAGATCCACGCCGCTGCCGATGAAGCCAGCGCAACGGTCTTCAGCGCCGACAGGAATGTGCTGCTGGAACTGACCGATCCGACGCCGCAATCAGGCTGGGTCAAGGTCAGGCACCGCGACGGCCAGAGCGGCTTCGTCAAGACGTCCGAGGTCTGGGGCGATTGATTTCCCCGGGATTTCAGATAAGCGCCCGATCAGTATCAGTCTTGCTTTCCCCGATACCGGACCGGGCGCATACTCCGGGCATCACCAGGCCACACCTTGCCTTCACCAGCCATAGTCATTAGCCACTAGCGATAGCCTTCATGAACATTTCGATACTCGGCGCCGGCGCCTGGGGCACGGCACTGGCGATCAACCTGGTGCAACGTCACAAGGTCGTCCTGTGGGGCCGCAATGCCAAGACCATGCAAGACGCCGCCATACAGCGTGAAAACATGGACTATCTGCGCGGCTTCCACCTGCCGGAGTCGCTCAAAGTCACATCGGATCTCGATCTGGCAGTCAGTCACGTCACGCAAAGCCCGGCCGACAGCCTGCTGATCGTCGCCTCGTCGGTGTCCGGCCTGCGCGCGCTGGCGGAGACGCTGCGCGACCGCAACATCCCCAACATCGTCTGGCTCTGCAAAGGCCTGGAAGAGCAAACCCGCCTGCTGCCGCACCAGATCGTGCGCGAAGTGATGGGCGACAGCCTGCCTGCCGGCTCCTTGTCGGGCCCGTCGTTCGCACAGGAAGTCGCGCGCGGCCTGCCCTGCGCGCTGACCATCGCCAGCAGCGACAAGACCTTGTGCGAGCGTGTCGTCGCCGCAGTGCATGGCGGCAATCTGCGCGTGTATTCGAGCGATGATCTGATCGGGGTGGAAATCGGCGGCGCAGTGAAGAATATCCTGGCCATCGCCACGGGCGCGGCCGACGGCCTGCAACTGGGCTTGAATGCGCGCGCCGCGCTGATCACGCGCGGCCTGGCGGAAATCAGCCGCCTCGGCATTGCGCTCGGCGGACGTGCGGAAACCTTTATGGGCTTATCCGGTGTAGGCGATCTGATCCTGACCTGCACCGGCGATCTGTCGCGCAATCGCCGCGTCGGCTTGGGTCTGGCGCAAGGAAAGAAACTGGAAACGATCGTCACCGAACTCGGCCATGTCGCCGAAGGCGTACGCTGCGCACAAGCCGTACGCTCGCTGGCGCAGGAGCTGAACATCGACATGCCGATCACCAATGCAGTGGCCGGCGCCTTGTTCGATGGTATTTCCGTACAGGAAATGGTGGCGCAATTGCTGTCGCGCGATCCGCGCGAAGAAAACTAGAAAAACACGATAGCGTCAAAACAAACGCTGAAACCTGAAATACCGGACTGCACGATCAATATCCTGTGCAGTCCCGGCACTACCTCAGCTTGTAGCGCCTTAGCGGGCAACGATATCGCTGTCCATTTTGGGGCGTTTGAAACGCTTCGGCGACTCGCCCTCGACGATATCGTCGATCTGCTTGGGCAGCTTGTCGTACATGGAGCAATCGTCTTCGCGCTCTTTTGAGCGGAACGACTTCCCGGCTTTACTGCTGAAGCGGCCTTCCTTGGCGGACAGCGCGTATGGCTGGCGATGGCCGGCGCCAAGCGTAGTCTTTGGATTGCGTTCGATTGCTTGCATAACTCTATCCTTACCCGTCTTCTGACGTTCCTGTTCGTGACTTCCGCAGCAACATCGATTCTGTGAGGTGTCGAAGCTGCGTGTTTGTAGCTGCGCGTTTTTGGCGCGCTGTACGTCATCTAACGCACCAAATACGATTTGGAATACGCAGAAATCACTTTTTTGTCAGGGAATAGCAAGAAAAGTTAAACCGACCGCATGTTTGCGGCGTCGCAACAAATAAAAATTATCATTTATTTTCAATAACTTACATCTTCTTCTGCGGCCTGAATTTGAAGAACATACGCAGTAGCAGCAACATCGTAACAATTGTTGCGAAAAGTATCGGCTGCGCCAGCAGGTTCTTCCCGGCCTTCATCCACCAGAAGTGCAAAATGCCCAGCGGCAAGATCACGTACATCAGGCGATGCAGCCATTGCCAGCGTTTTCCGCCGAGTCTGCGCACCATGCCGTTGGTGCTGGTCACCGCCAGCGGAATCAGCAACACGAAAGCAATGAAACCGACCGTGATGAAAGGCCGCTTAAGCACATCCTTCCACATCTCCCCAACGTCGAAGAAGTGATCGAACCAGAGGAAGGTCGTGAAATGCAGTACGACATAGAAGAATGAGAACAGTCCGAACATGCGGCGCATGCGGATCAGCCAATTCCATCCCGTCAACCGGCGCAGCGGCGTGATTGCCAGTGTGATGCACAAAAAGTACAGCGTCCAGTCGCCAGTGTTGCGCGTGATGAACTCGATGGGATTGGCGCCCAGCCGGTCGGTGAAGGCGAACACGGCGAGACGCAGAAACGGCAGCAGCGACGCCGCAAACAGCAAGACCTTGAGGATGCCGACCTGCCGGGTCGTCAGCTTGCGGATGGCGTGCACCGGATTCATATCGCGGCCTGGGCGCAGTGAAAAAGAAGAACTTCGATGCTGCAGGGCAAGCGCCTGATCGACATGTGGACTCCGTAAGCGGTAATCAATACGTGAGGCAGGTGACCTGCCGGCCGCCTCAAATCGGCACCATCTTACAGAAATTCTCGATGTTGATTTTCCCCGACGACTAGCTGGAGAAATGCTGCGACCACGACTTCAGGCCACAGCCAGCAATCGTCCGGGCAATTCGGCCAATTCACGGATGACGTGTACGCCGTCCGGCAACTCCAGAATATGGTCTTCCGACTGCAAGGCAAACACCGTCATGCCGGCAGCGAGGCCGGCCTGAATACCGGGCAGACTGTCTTCCACCACGGCGCAGCGATGCGGCAGTGCGCCCAGGCTGGCGGCGGCATGCAGGAACAACGCGGGATCGGGCTTCCACTTCTGCACGTCGTAAGCGCTGAAAATGCGGCCGGCAAAATACGGCAGCATGCCGGTGACACGCAGGCACAGCTCGATTTTGGGACGAGGAGCGTTGGATGCGAGGCAGAACGGCACCGACAGCGCCTGTACCAGCTCCAGCGCGCCATTGATAGGCTGCAGGCGCTCGCTGAGCATTTCGGTCATGACGCCGCGCAGCTCGTGTTCAAATTCAGCCGGCAGCGGCGCGCCGTGCAATTCTTCAATGCGCGCCAGACACAGCTTCATGCTGGTGCCGCGGAATTGCTGCAAGGCTTCCTGCGCCGTCAGCGTAAGGCCGTAGCGTTCCACGTACTGCGACCAGGCATCGGCAACCACCACTTCGCTGTCGACCAGAGTGCCGTCGCAATCGAACAGCACCAGATCGAAGCCGGACCTTGCTTCTTTCTTCAACGTCGGAATCCTTTAGAGTTCACCGTAGGAATGCAGACCGGACAGGAACATGTTCACACCCAGGAAGGCAAACGTCGTCACCAGCAGACCGACCAGCGCCCACCAGGCCGCGACCTGTCCGCGCAAACCCTTCATCAGACGCATGTGCAGCCACGCCGCGTAATTGAGCCAGACGATCAGCGCCCAGGTTTCCTTCGGATCCCAGGACCAGTAGCCGCCCCAGGCTTCCGCCGCCCACAAGGCGCCAAGAATGGTGGCGATGGTGAAGAAGGCAAAACCGACGGCAATCGCCTTGTACATCACATCGTCAAGCACTTCCAGCGACGGCAGGCGATCTGCCAGATAGCCTTTTGACTTGAGCAGGTACGCCACCGCAACCATGGCCGACAATGCAAAGGTGCCATAACCGATGAAGTTGGCAGGGACGTGAATCTTCATCCACCAGCTTTGCAGCGCCGGTACCAGCGGCTGGATCTCGGCCGCATCGCGCGACATGGTGTACCAGAACAGGAAGCCGACCGCCGCCGTGATCACCAGCAGCACGAAAGCGCCCAGCTGACGGGTCTCGTAACGCTCTTCGTAATACAGATAGAACAGCGCCGTGATCATGCAGAACAGGATGAACACTTCGTACAGATTGGAAATCGGAATGTGGCCGACGTCAGCCCCGATCAGGTAAGACTCGTACCAGCGCACCAGCATGCCGGTGAAACCCAGCACCACCGCCGCCCAGCACAGCTTGGAGCCGATCGCGGAGCCGACCGGCGAACGGCCGATCAGACCGATCCAGTAGAACAAGGTCGACAGCACGAACAAGGCACTCATCCACAGGATGGCCGACTGGCTGGAAAGGAAGTATTTGAGGAAGAATTTCTTGTCGGCCAGTTCCAGATTGCCGCCGTACATGGCGATCGTCGAGAGCGCCAGCACCGCCAGCAGCGCCATGAGCCAGCGCACCTGCTTCCAGTGCCAGCCGAGCCAGGCAAAGGTCGGCGCTGCCAGGACCAGGACCGCCTTTTCGTAATAGTCCATATGACTGCCGTAGCGGTTCAGCGCGAACAGCGAGGCCGCCACTAATGCAGCGGCATAAATCCAGTCCAGCACGCTGAGACGTTTAAAAAAGCCGATATCCTGCGAGTAAGCGTGGGTTTGGCTCAATTCCATCATATTCTCCGATTTGTCTCCTGCCGCCATCCTACCCGTCTGCGGTGCGGGAGATATGTCGTTTCAGGCATAAGCGTTAAACGCTTATCCCCATAATCCAAAGCCTGTCATCTCTGGCCCGTAGCTTACGCCGTTTGGGTCAATTTCGCTTTGAGTAATTCGAATTCCTTGTCGAAATCCATCGTCTTGCGCTGCGTACTCATCGCCATGAGCGCGTGCGACCCGCCCGACTCATCGGCCTGAGGACGAATCCAGACCCACAGGCGGCGCTCGCGGATGTACAGCATCGAGAACACGCCCAGCACCAGGAACAGGCAGCCCAGATAAACCACCTTCTTACCCGGCGAACGCGTCACCTGGAAGACAGACGCCTTGACCTCATCGAAGCTGCTCAATTGCAGATACACCGGCGCATGGTAAAACCCGGCGTCAGCCATGGCGTTGATCGCCAGTTGCAGAAAGCGCGCATGCTTTTCGTCGGTCGCCATCGCCGGCTGGCCGGCCTTCTCACGCGCGACTTGCCACAGTTCCCACATGCTGCCGTTGAGGATTTTCATGAAGATGTCGGCGGCTTTTTCCTGCTCTGCGGCCGGAATCTTTTCAATGAAGCGCGACACGGCGATGTAGCCCGAGTCCTTGCCGTCGCCGGCAAAAATGCTCAAGCCACGCAGCGCCGATTGCTGTACCTGTTCGCGCAACTGGTCGGAAGCGGTGCTGGTGCCTTTCATGGCCTGGCGCGCATAGCGTGCCGCCGCTTCTTCGCGCAGCGCCGGATTGGCCAGTGCGGCGCGCAAGCGCATCCATTCGTTGACACTGTCGTTCTCGTCAGCCGGGATGCGCAGGTAGCGGAACGGCTCGTCCGGCATGTCGCGCACGCCCGCCAGGAAGACATAAGCGCCGTCGACCTGCACCGACATCATGTAGTTGAGAAACTCGCGCGCCTGGCCGGTCTTGTCGCGCAATTTATATTGCACGCTGGGGCCGACGTTCTTCAGGTCCTTGTTGTTGGCGTTCTTGGCGCCGGAACCAAGATGCTTGTCAAAGCCTGCAGCAAAGCCCTGGTTAACGCTTTTATTGACGCTGCGCACATCCTGGCTGGCGCTGTTGCTCATGTTTTCGACGTTGAAAGGGCGGAAACCGGTCCATTCGACGGTGTAGTCGCTGTCTTTGCCCGCATCTTTACTCTTGTCGAATGGCGCCAGCGGCGTACTGCCGTTGACTTCGCCGGCAATCTGGAAGCTCTTGTCTTCCGCGCCGCTCATTGCATGTCCGGTCAGGCGCAACTTGCTGCCGCCATCTTCAAAGCTGGATTGATAGACCGCCACGCCGTTATAAATCAGCGGTTCGTTGACTTTGATCGTGGCGGAGAAATCCTTGCCGGTGGCGTTGTCGCGCACCACCACGTCGCTGGCGAACAGCTTCGGCATGCCGGTCGAGTAATAGTCGATGACGAAGCGCTTGAGCTGGATCGTGAACGGCAAGTCCTGGATCATCACGCCGTTTTGCTGCGGGATAATGGCGGTGCTGCTGCTGGCGCCTTCGGGGATCAGCGTATTGCCGCGGAAGGTGGGGTTGCCGAGGCCGAGGCGATGCTCGGCCGGAATCTGCGAAATCAGACCGTTGCCGGAGAACGGCGTCTTGCCGTAAAACCATTGCTGGAACCGGATCGGCAAGTCGGAGTCGAGCAAGCCGCCGACGCAGATGATGACGATCGCGCTGTGCGCAAAAATGTAGCCCCATTTATTGGCGGCGCCCTTCTTGGCAGCAATCAGCGTCGCGCCATCCTTTGCCACCAGTTTGACCTTGTAGCCGTTAGCGCCGATGCGCTGTGCCAATTGCTGCGCGAGGCCGGCAACCGGTGCGGCCGCTGTCCATTCGGCCTTGTGGTGGAAATTCTGCAGCGATTGTTCGCGCACGTTTTCACGCCAGCTTTTGACGTCCTTGATCATCTTGGGACCATTGCGCGCGATGCACAGCGAAGTCGACAGCACCAGAAAGCCCATGATCAGCAAGAACCACCACGCCGAATAGACGGCGTACAAACCCAGCTTGTTGAATACTTCGAACCAGAACGGCCCGAACTGGTTGACGTAGTTCGGCATCGGTTCGTTCTGCTTGAGCACGGTGCCGATGATGGAGGCGATGGCGATCAGCGTCAGCAGACTGATGGCAAAGCGCATGGAGGAAAACAGTTCAACGAAGTCTGCCACCCAGCGCTGCCGGGTTTTCAGTTGTATGCCTGCGGTACTGCCTGTCATAAGTGCTACCTTTAATGATGCTGCTTGTGCAGCGCTTTTGCAATTCCTGAGCGACTCCCCGCGGCCCCTGTGCGGAAATGAAAAAGGGGCGGCTTCTCAGCCACCCCCTCCAATTTGTTACCAGCTAATTTTTACTTCAAACCGGCGATGTAGTCTGCAACCGCCTTGATTTCTTTATCCGACAAACGTTCCGCAATCGTGGTCATTTGCGGGCTGTTGCTGCGTGTGCCGCCGCGGAAATTGGTCAGTTCGGCCACGGTGTAATCCTGATGCTGGCCCGCCAGACGCGGATACTGTGCGGGGATGCCGGCGCCGTTCGGGCTGTGGCAGCCTGCGCAGGCCGGGACATTCTTGGAAGCGATACCGCCGCGCCAGATGTGCTTGCCCAGTTCGATGGTGTCTTTGTTCTTGGCGGCGCCCGGTTTCGGTGCCTGCGCATTGAGGTAAGCCGCAATATTCTTCACGTCTTCATCCGACAAGGCCTTGGCCAGCGGCGACATGATCGGATTATTGCGGCTGGCGGAACGGAAATCGGTCAGTTGCTTGATGATATAAGCAGTATGCTGGCCGGCCAGACGCGGATTGGCGGTAATTGTGGAATTGCCCGCAGCGCCATGGCAGGAAACGCAGGCAGTGATGTTGCGGGTAGTGTCGCCGTTGGTATAAAGCGCCTCACCTTTGGCCGGATCAACCTTGGCGACTGGCTCTGGTTTCTTTTCTTCGGCTGCAAATGCTGTGGAAGACACCGCCAGCACTGCAATAAACAAGGATTTCAACAATGGTGAAAAGGCACGATTCATTCAAACACCCTGAGACTTGATTATATTAATAAATTGCCAGGTTGGCGACGATGCTTCTTTCCTCAATCTTTCCAAAAATTCCTGAAAAGTGTTTCCTCCAGCACAACACAACAAGAGGTAACCCCTTATTGTACAATAGCTTTTCGGCATTTTTGCCCACTTTTAATGCATTCCTCCTACTATGTCCCAACTTTGGCAAGCCCGTTTCTTCACCACGGTGAATCATCTCCGTGATTTGCCAACCACTCAGGTACCCGAGATTGCCTTCGCCGGCCGCTCCAATGCCGGCAAATCTACCGCAATTAATGTGTTGTGCAATCAAAAGAAGTTGGCTTTTGCTTCAAAAACGCCAGGACGGACACAGCATATCAATTATTTCTCCATCGGCGGCGCTCATGTAGCCCAGCATCGCAAAGATGAGACAAAAGTCGATGAAATCCGCGCCCTGCTGGTCGACTTGCCCGGCTACGGCTACGCCCAGGTCTCCGGTTCGGCCAAGCTGCACTGGCAGGAACTGCTCGGTGATTATGTACGCCGCCGCGAACAACTGGCTGCGCTGGTAATGATCATCGACTCGCGCCGACCGTTTACCGAACTCGATATTCAAATGGTTGAATGGTTTGCACCAACTGGCAAACCCATGCATTGCATTCTCAGCAAAGCCGACAAGCTCAACCGCAATGAGGCTACCAACGCGCTGCGTCAGGCAGAGACGTTTTTGGCCAGCTATGTCGATGCAAACGGCAAGCCTTTTCCGTTCACGGCACAATTGTTTTCGGCGCTCAAGCGTACCGGCATCGATGAAGCCACCGACAAGATTATGGAACTGGCAGGGCTGACGGATGAGGATATCGAAGGCACAGAACCTGCGGCAGAGAATGACGCTGCCGGCGGCGCAGACCAGCGCGAGGAAGAATGAAAGAAAGCCCGAAAGCGTCAGCCCAGATGTAAAAATGCCCTGGAAGGGGGGAAACCTTTCCAGGGCAAACGCCTATCGTTTGCACGATGAGCCCCGCTCAGGGAGGGAAGGGGAAGCGGGAGGCAACATACATTGCCTATGCGTAGGAACCCCGACCCGAGGAAAAGTTTCAGAGAGCGAATGGATTTTTTAATTATCGTTTTTTGCCTATTTTTTAATTGAATTTGTTTGGATTTGTCCGCATTTAACGTCGCTACCAACATACCGGGTGCAAGGTATCTGCGCCGCCCGCTCAGCGTCGTCTTCATGTACTTTTTCATGCGCTTTAGCGAGTATTCACATGTCATCGTCTATCAAGTCTCCCCAGTTCCCCGCCATCCGTATGCGCCGCATGCGCAAGGACGCGTTTTCCCGCGCCATGATGCAGGAAAATGTCATCACTCCGGCCGATCTGATTTATCCGGTCTTCATCCAGGAAGGCCAGAACCTGCGCACGCCGGTCGGCTCCTTGCCCGGCGTTGAACGCCTGTCCATCGACCAGTTGCTGCACATCGCCGAAGACACCGTCGCGCTCGGCATTCCGGTGCTAGCGTTGTTCCCGGTCATCGATCCGTCGCTGAAGACACCGGACGGCATCGAAGCCACCAATCCCGACGGCTTGGTGCCGCGTGCCGTCGCCGCGCTCAAGAAGCGCTTCCCCGAACTCGGCATCCTGACCGACGTCGCACTCGACCCGTACACCAGCCACGGCCAGGACGGCGTGATGGACGACAGCGGTTACGTGCTCAATGACGAAACCACCGCCCTGCTGGTCCGGCAGGCGCTCACGCAAGCACAAGCCGGCGTCGACATCGTGGCGCCGTCGGACATGATGGACGGCCGCATCGGCGCCGTACGCAACGCACTGGAAGCGGACAAATTCATCTATACCCGTATCATGGCGTACTCGGCCAAATACGCCTCGGCGTTCTACGGCCCGTTCCGCGATGCGGTCGGCTCGGCCGCCAATCTCGGCAAAGGCAGCAAAAGCACTTATCAGATGGATCCGGCCAACAGCGACGAAGCGCTGCGCGAAGTCGCGCTCGACCTGGAAGAAGGCGCCGACATGGTCATGGTCAAACCCGGCATGCCCTATCTCGACATCGTGCGCCGCGTGAAGGATGAGTTCAAAGTCCCGACCTTTGCGTACCAGGTCAGCGGCGAATACGCCATGATCAAAGCCGCCGCGCAAAACGGCTGGCTCGATCACGACAAAGCCATGATGGAAGCAATGATGGCTTTCAAGCGCGCCGGCGCCGACGGCGTGCTGACTTACTTCGCCCGCGATATCGCGCGCTACCTCAAGAAATAAATTAAAAAACAAGTCCGCCGGCGTCGCCACCCAGGCGGCGCTTTCTCCCTTTTCCGTCTATCCCCTTCCACCGGTTTCGCCCTACCCACGCGGCATAGTTGAAATCCGGATATCCAATCTCTGAATTGGTATTTTTACAAAGTCGCCGGACTCTTTATAGTCAGCGGAATACGGAGTCCTGTCGGGCTCCGATTCTTTTCGCGGGCGCGCTTTGTATTTCCATGACAATGCCGCGCCCGCTTTTCGCTCAACAAGAAAAAAGGTCCGGGAATGACATTGCACAAACTCTTCAAACAACTCGCGGCGATCGCCGCACTCACACTCAGTGTCGTCAACATCAACGTCGCCTGCGCCGAAGACGTGCCGCAAGAAGTCCGCTTCGCCTGGGCCGGCGGTCCGCGCGTCTGGATCCTCGGCAAGATCGACAAGTCCTTCGACAAATCCTTCGGCGCACCGGTGAAATGGATTCCCTTCGCCACCGGCGCCGACGTGCTGTCGCTATTTGCGGCCAAAGAGATCGACATCGCCCGCTTCGGGTCCAGCCCGGCAGTGGCCGGCATCGCGCGCAAATTGCCGATTGAAATCATCAGCGTCCCCGAAGTCATCGCCACCAGCGAACGCCTGATCGGGCGCAAGAGCAAGAACATCAACAGCGTCAAGGATCTCGAAGGCAAGACCGTTGCCTATCCGCCCAACTCGACTGCGCAATATGCGCTGGAGCTGGCTATCAAAGTCAATCGCCTCGACAAATCCAAGATCCGCCTGGTGCCGCTGAAGCCGGCCGATCAGGTCGCCGCATGGAAGCGCGGCGACATCGATGCAGCCTACGTCTGGGGTCCGTTCACGCAACAATTCGAAGCCGATGGCGGACATGAAATCTTCGTCACCAAGCAACTGCAAAAAGATGGCTTCCTGATCTACAACAACTTCGTCGTGCGCAAGGAATTCGCCGAGAAATATCCGCAACTGGTCGTGAAGTTCCTGCGCACTTATCAGGAGAAGGTCGACCAGTACAAGAAGGACCCGGACGGCTCCGCGCAATTGATCGCAAAGCATCTCGACATCCCGTTTGAAACAGCCCGCAGCGTGCTGACAGGTCTGGAATATCCGTCCAACACCGAGCAGCTGACACCGGCATTCCTCGGCAACGGCGCGACTACGCCGACCTCCGGTATCGCCAAAGCCGCCAAGGACACCGCCAACTTCCTGGTGGAAATCGGCGACCTGCGCAAGAGCGATATTCCGGAATCCTTCGCACCGGCGATCAATACGACGTACCTGAAACAGGCTGTGGCGAAATAATGCAATCGACGATGCAACACAACAAGCATTGCCGCGCCCGGCGAGGAGTACTCTCATGACGACACCCGTGAGCACATCTGCCAGTCAGTACATCGGCACGCGCTCGCAGTCCGGCATGAGCGCAACACGCCGTGCTGCCGTCAGCACTGGCGCTGTCGCGCTGGTGCTGGGTGTCTGGCAACTCTCCGGCACCCTGAAGTGGATCGATCCGCTGCTGCTGCCGCCACCGACCGAGATCTTCCAGACTACGGTCGACATCCTCGCCGACGGCTACCGTCAGGTCTCGCTGTGGCAGCACATCTGGGTCAGCGTGCTGCGCGCGACGGCGGCATTTGTCGCCGCCATCGTGACAGGCATTCCGCTGGGACTGGCGATGGGCTTGTCGCAACCCGTCAGCGCGGTGCTGGAACCGTTCGTGCAATTCTTGCGGCCATTGCCGAAGATCGCGCTGATTCCCTTGACGGTGGTGTGGTTCGGCATCGACGAAGGCTCCAAGTTTTTTCTTATCTTCATTTCGTGTTTCCTGAGTGTCGTGGTCAGCGCAGCTGCAGCAGCAGTCGGTGTCAGCAAGAACCGGATACGCGCCGCGCAAACGCTCGGCGCCAACCGCTATCAGATATTTACGCGCGTGGTCTTGCCGAACGCCTTGCCGGAAATTTTTACCGGCGTGCGCCTGTCGATCGGCATCGGCTGGACCTCGCTGATCGCCGCCGAAATGGTCGCCGCCAATTCCGGTCTCGGATGGATGGTGATCAACGCCGGCACCTATCTGCGTACCGATGTCGTCATGCTCGGCATTCTGCTGCTGGGCGGCATCGGCTATCTGTTTGACCTGGCGCTGGTGCTGCTGCAACGCGCCGTTGTACCTTGGGCGGGACGCGACGCATGAACCAGCTTGCACAACTGCCCGCACGCGTGCGGCTCGACGGCGTCAACAAAAGTTTCACCTCCGGCAAGCAAGCGGCGACGCCGGTGCTCTCCGACATCACGCTGGAACTGGAACAAGGCGAGCTGGTCTGCCTGCTCGGTCCCTCCGGCTGCGGCAAGTCGACCATCCTCAACCTGATTGCCGGATTCGAACAAACCGACACTGGCGCTATCCTTCTTGACGGAACGCCGGTGAACAAACCCGGCCCGGAACGCGGTGTGGTGTTCCAGCAGCCGACACTGTTTCCCTGGCTCTCCGTGCTGGACAACGTGACGTTCGGCCCGCGCATGGCGGGAGTGAAAAAGTCAGCCTATCTGCCGGAAGCGGAACGCTATCTGCGCCTGGTCGGCTTGCAGGATTTCCATCCTCACATGCCGTGGCAATTGTCCGGCGGCATGCGCCAGCGGGTCGCCCTCGCGCGCGCCTGGCTGCCCAATCCGGAAATCCTGTTGATGGACGAACCCTTCGGCGCGCTCGATGCGCAAACGCGGCTGATGATGCAGGAACTGCTCACCAGCGTCTGGCAAAAAACCGGCACCACCATCCTGTTCATCACCCACGATGTCGATGAGGCGCTGTTCCTCGCCGATCGCGTGCTGGTGATGTCGGCGCGGCCGGGGCGCATCTGCGCCGAGTTCAGGATACCTTTCCCGCGTCCTCGCGATGTCGAGTTGCTGGTCGCCGACGTCGGCTACGGTGCGCTCAAGCAAAAGATCCTTCACATTGTGCGCGAAGAAGCCCGCAAGAGCATGGGGAGCACAGCGTCATGAGTGCGCCGCTGCTAGGCGTGCTCGGCGGCATGGGTCCGCTGGCGGCGGTGGATTTTGCGCGCAAGCTGCTGGAATTGAATCCCGTCGAAACCGAGCAGCAGCACATCCCGACGCTGCTGTGGAATGTGCCGCAAATTCCGGATCGCCAGCTCGCTCTGTCGCGTGGCGGCCTTTCTCCGTTGCCTGCCATGCTGCAGGGCATCGCCGTGCTGAACGCCGCCGGCGCCACACGCATTGCGGTTGCGTGTAACACCGCGCATCACTGGTTTGAAGAACTGGCGGCAGCAAGTCAGACGCCGCTGTTTCACATCGTCGACGCCACACTGGCGCAGTTGGACGACAAGCAGGAAGCCGTCGGTTTGCTGGCGACGCGCGGCGCCTTGCAGTCACGCCTGTATCAAGACCGCTTCGACGCTTTACAACGCCGTTACGTGGTCAATACGGAAGACGAACTCGACGAATTGTTCATGCCCGGATGCTACGCAGTCAAGCACGGCAAAATCGCCGAAGGCGGGCGTTTGCTGGAAGCTGCAGGGCAACGCTTGCTGGCGCGCGGCGCGACCCGTCTGGTGCTCGCCTGTACGGAAATCGCCACCGGCCTTGAACGCATCAGCTCTCCTCTTCTCGCCGTGTCGGTCGACACCAATGAGGCGCTGGCGCACGCTTGCCTTGCGTATTGGCGCGAGCAAAACAAATAGACTTTTCTGACGCCGCATAAAAAAAGCGCACCCCGACGTGAGTCGAGATGCGCTGAAATGCATCGGCTTTCGCCGACTTCTGCTCAGAAGCCATTCACTTGTCTTTGCGCCTGCTTTGGCATCTACTGCACAGAGACAAGTTGATATTCAGTTGATGTTTATTTCCACAAGGAGCACTTCGACTCCGCTTTGGTCATGTAAGCCTGGTCGCCTGGAATCGTCTGCACCAGCTTGTAGTAGTCCCACGGGCGCTTGGATTCGGACGGCTTTTTCACTTCCATCAGGTACATGTCATGCACCATGCGGCCGTCAGGACGCACCACGCCGTTGGAAGTGTAGAAGTCGTTGATCTTGTTCTTGCGCAGGTAGTCCATGATCTTGTCGGCATCGGTGCTGCCAACCGCTTTGACCGCCTTCAGGTACTGGCCTACAGCCGACGCATCGCCGGCCTGGAACATCGTCGGCATCTTCTTCATCTTGCCGAAGTAACGGTTGCCCCATGCGCGCGACTGGTCGTTGAGATCCCAGTACCAGCCGTCCGTCAGGTACATGCCCTGCGTAACTTGCAGGCCCAGCGAATGTGTGTCGGTGATAAAGATCAGCAGACCCGCCAGCTTCATGGTCTTGTTGACGCCGAATTCATTGGCCGCCTTGATGGCGTTGATCACGTCGCCGCCCGCTACCGCCAGACCCAGGATCTGCGCCTTGGAGGACTGCGCCTGCAGCAGGAAGGACGAGAAGTCGGACGTTGCCAGCGGTGCGCGCACCTGGCCGACGACGGTGCCGCCACCGGCCTTCACGACGTCGCTGGTGTCTTTTTCCAGCGAGGTGCCGAAGGCATAATCGGCCGTCACGAAGTACCACGATTTGCCGCCTTGTTTAGTGATAGCAGCGCCGGTGCCGCGCGCCAGCGCTGTGGTGTCGTAGGCGTACTGGATGGTGTAGGCGTTGCATTCTTCATTGGTCTGGCGCGTGGTGCCGGCGCCGACCGAGATGAAGACCTTTTTCTTTTCACCGGCGACTTTGCCCATGGCCAGGCTGGCTGCGGAATTGACGCCGCCGATCAGCATGTCGACGCCGTCGCGGTCGAACCATTCACGCGCCTTGTTGGCTGCGATGTCGGCCTTGTTCTGGTGATCGGCAAAAACGAACTCGACCTTCTTGCCGTTGATGGTGCCGCCGGCATCGGCAATCGCCATCTTGATGGCTTCGATGCCGCCCTGGCCGTCCATGTCGGCATAGGTGCCGGACAGATCGGTGATGAAGCCGATCTTGATGGTATCGCCTGCGGCGTTGGCCGCTGTCATGTTGCTTGCGAATGCTGCGCACATTGCAGCGGACATCGCTGCCAGTTTCAGAAATTTCTTCAAACCTGTCTCCTCTGTTGTTATGGTTCCACCGTAGCGCGCAGCTGCATGAGCATGGGACAGCCGCACGCTACCTCCCTCTTCACTTCGTTACGCTGTGCGCGGATCGTTCACGACAGCCTTGGTTTGTTCACCATCGACCAGACGCATCAGACCCAGCGGATTGGCGTTTTGCAACGCCGCCGGCAACAGCTCGTCCGGATAGTTCTGATAGCAGATCGGACGCAGGAAACGATCGATTGCCAGGGTGCCGACGGAGGTGCCGCGGGCATCCGAAGTCGCAGGATACGGACCGCCATGCACCATGGCGTCGCTGACTTCAACACCGGTCGGGAAGCCGTTGACCAGCAGGCGGCCAGCCTTGTGTTCCAGCAGCGCGATCAGATCCTGATAGGCGCGCAGATCTTCCGGTTGCGCCTGCAAGGTCGCGGTCAGCTGACCGTGCATGTTGCGGGCGAAGTCGATCAGCTGTTCGCGGCTTTCCAGCTCGACGATGACGGTTGCAGGGCCGAACACTTCTTCTTCCAGCGGCGCATCCTTGGTGAACAGCACCGACGCTTCCGCCTTGAACAGGTGCGGCACGGCCTGGGTATCGCTGCTGCCGCCGGCGGCAACGGCGACCACGCCAGGGACCTTGCTCAGACGTTCCACGCCACCGCCATAGGTCTTGAGACCGGCGCTGTTTAGCATGGTCTGAGGCGTTTGCGCAGCCATCGCTTCGCGCAGTTGTTCGATGAACCTGGTCAGTTCCGGCGAACGTACGCCCAGCACCAGGCCCGGGCTGGTGCACAGCTGGCCGACGCCGACCACGACCGAGCCGATCAGATCGCGTGCAATCGCTTCGCCGCGTGTCGCCAGTGCTTGCGGCAACAGGATGATCGGGTTGATGCTCGACATTTCAGCGAATACCGGAATCGGTTGCGGACGCGCTGCCGCCATGTCGCACAGAGCACGGCCGCCGCGCAGCGAACCGGTGAAGCCGACCGCCTGGATGCCGGCGCTCTTGACCAGTTGTGCGCCAACGCGATCACCGTAAATCATGTTGAAGGTACCGGCTGGCACGCCGCTGCGCTTGACGGCGCGCTCAATGGCGTCAGCCACCAGCTCAGACGTGATCAGATGGCCGCTGTGCGCCTTGAACACGACCGGGCAACCGGCTGCCAAAGCTGCCGCGGTATCACCGCCGGCAACCGAAAACGCCAATGGAAAATTGCTGGCGCCGAACACGCCCACCGGACCGAGGCCGATGCGATATTGACGCAGATCGGGACGCGGCAGCGGCTGACGTTGCGGCAGTGCCGTGTCGATACGAGCACCGTAGAAATCGCCGCGGCGCAAGACCTTGGCGAACAGACGCATCTGGTTGCTGGTGCGGCTGCGCTCGCCTTGCAGACGAGCTGCCGGCAATGCGGTTTCGCGCGATACTTCGGCAATGAAGTCGTCGCCGAGGGCGTCGATTTCTTCAGCGATGGCGTCAAGAAATTTCGCGCGCGCTTCTGCAGGCAAGGCGCGATAAACCGGATAGGCTGCGCTGGCGGCATCAACCGCGGCGCTGACTTCCGCTTCGGTTGCGGTCAGGAATGGAACGGCATGCGCTTCGCCGGTCGCTGCTGCGATGCTGAGCAACTTGACGTCGCCCTTGCCGCTGCGTGCGCCGCCGATGTAGTTGTGTCCGAGGATGGTCATTTGTCTCTCTCCGTTTACATCGATTGTGTGAGCATGCGCGCGTAGTCGTCTTCCGACGCGACACGCGGATTGGTCTTGTGGCTGTGATCAGCCAGCGCGCCCTTGATGATCTTGGGGAACATGTCTTCGGTAACGCCGAGTTCGGCCAGGCCGGTCGGCAAGCCGAGACGCTTGCTCATGTCCTTGATGGCAGGACCGATGTCGGCTTCGTTCGCCAGACCCATGGCATGTGCCATGCGTGCCAGTTTCTTTTCCTTGATGACAGATTCCGAATCCTTGTTGAATTCGATGATGGCAGGCAGGAAGATCGCGTTCAGGGTGCCGTGATGCAGACGCGGATTGATGCCGCCCAGCGAGTGGCTCAGGCTGTGCACACAGCCCAGCCCCTTCTGGAATGCCATCGCACCTTGCATCGAGGCGCTCATCATGTTCAGGCGCGCTTCGCGGTCGTGTGGCTCTTTGGTGGCGCGTTCGATGTGCGCCCAGGCGCGCCACAAACCGTCCAGCGCGATACCGTCGGCTGGCGGATTGAAGGACGGCGCCATGAAGGTTTCCAGGCAGTGAGCAATCGCGTCCATGCCTGTCGCGGCGGTCATCATGGCCGGCAGATTCAATGTCAGTTCCGGATCGCAGATCGCCAGGCGCGGCACCAGGTACGGCGACAACACGCCGACCTTGCGGCCGTCATCGAGAATCAGGATCGCGCCGCGGCCAACTTCGCTGCCGGTACCGGCAGTAGTCGGGATGGCAATTACCGGCGCGGTCTTGGCGGTGATGTTGGCGAGGCCGCCTTCGATCAGGGCGAAGGATTTCAGCTTGCCCTCATGCGTGCCGCACACGGCCACACCCTTGGCAAGGTCAATCGACGATCCGCCGCCGACCGCAATGATGCCGTCGCAAGCGCCGTCGCGGAACATCTTGACCGCAGCGCGCACGGCGTTTTCATTCGGGTTCGGAGGAGTCTGATCGAACACGGCGACTTGTGCGCCGTCTTTCAACTGGGCCACGACCTTGTCGAGGATGCCGGCGTTGCGGATGCCCATGTCGGTGACGATCAGCGGTTTGCGGATACCGATGCGGTCGCATTCCTGCTGCAGCAGCGCCAGTGCGCCATAGTCGAACTGAACCTGGGTAATGTAGTTAATCAGTGCCATTACATAGCCTTAAAGTTATAGATATACTTGCACTGCCATTCGGATCCGGCCGTCTCCAAATGTCTTTGCGCATGGCATTTTCCCTACGCAAATCAAGCTTTAGAGGCGAAACTGTATGCCAATCATCACGCTTTGCCTAATGAGAGCTACTGATACAGCTATAACCATGACTCATACAAAACAATGCAAGACATTCCATCCTTAAGCTCTATCACTTCCCGCCTGCATCTCAAGCAGCTGCGGCTGCTGACCGCGCTGGCCGACCACGGCTCGCTGCTCAAGGCGGCGGAGCAGGTTGCACTGACGCAACCCGGTGCCAGCAAGGCTTTGCAAGAGATTGAGACGACCTTGGGCGCGCAGCTGTTCGTGCGTACCAACCGCGGATTGGAAGCGACCGACCTCGGCCATTGCGTGATCCGCTATGCGCGCCTGATCCAGACCGACCTGGCGCACCTGCGCGAGGACATGATCGGCATCCTGCAAGGCCATGGCGGACGGCTGGCTCTGGGCGTGATCATGGGGGCGGTGCCGCTGCTGACCGATGCGCTGACGCGCTTGCTGGAAAAGCGCCCCGCCTTGTCGGTGGAAATCGTCGAAGACACCAGCGCGCGACTGCTGCGCATGCTGGATCAGGGCCGGCTGGACATGGCAATCTGCCGCACCAGTATCAGCCAGCAGCCGCACCTTTATGACAGTGTCAATATTCACAACGAAAAGCTGGCGGTCGTCGCCAACATTCACCATCCGCTGGCGCAGCAGCAGACGCTGCAACTGAGCGACCTGGCCAACTCGCGCTGGGTGGTGTATTCCGCCAACATGCCGATGCGCCTGCTGCTGGAACGCGAATTCCACGAGGCCAACCTGCGTTTCCCGCTGCATTTGCTGGAAACGACCTCGGCCTTCACGACCTTGTCCCTGTTGCAGAGAAATCCATCCTTCGTCGCGCTGATGTCGGTCGACGTGGCGCAGTTCTGCACGCGCTTCGGCATGACGACGATCCTGCCGCTGACGCTGCAGTCGCGCAGCGAACCATATCAGCTGGTGACGCGCCACGGCAGCATGCGCTCATCGGTTGCGCAGTTGTTCATCGACGAGTTCGCCGAAGTGCCGCCGGAACTGGCGTAGCGTTGCTGTTAGCTTCAGACGTAAAAAAAGCGCTCCCGTCGGGAGCGCTTTTTCTTGAGGCGAAACGTCTGCTTACTTGTTCGGCTGCGGCGTGATGCGCAGATAAGGACGTGGCGAGGTGTAACCCTTCGGATATTTTTGCTTGATCACTTCTTCATCCTTGACCGACAACGGGATGATGACGTCGTCGCCGTCTTTCCAGTTACCTGGGGTCGCGACGGTATAGCCATCGGTGAGTTGCAGCGCATCCAGCACGCGCAGCACTTCGTCGAAATTGCGGCCGGTGCTCATCGGGTAAGTGATGATCAGACGCACCTTCTTTTTCGGATCGATGATGAAGAGCGAACGAACCGTCGCGGTTTCCGACTGGTTCGGATGGATCATGTCGTACAGGCCGGCAACTTTCTTGTCGACGTCGGCAACGATAGGGAAGCCGACCACGGTCTTTTGCGTGTCTTCGATGTCCTTGATCCATTGATTGTGCGCTTCGGCGCCGTCCACCGACAAGGCGATGGCTTTGACGTTGCGCTTGTCGAATTCAGGTTTGAGCTTGGCGGTCAGGCCCAGCTCGGTGGTGCAGACCGGCGTGAAATCGGCCGGGTGCGAGAACAGGACCACCCAGGAATCGCCCGCCCATTCATGGAACTTGATTTTCCCGATAGAGGAATCTTGCTCGAAATCCGGTGCGGTATCGCCCAAACGTAAGGTCATCTCAGTCTCCTTGGTCATGAAAGTAGTAAGGGAAATGCGCGTCGACAGAGTGCGAGACGCATCCAGAACAGGGCGTTAACTATAAGTCTGCGCCGGTCACGTATCAACAACTATTAATGCGTAACCTAATAACCTCAGGCTATGACAAATGGATCGCGACAGGAGTCTTACCGGACGGCTTGCAGACTCTGCAGAAACTGGTCGGCGTTCTGATAACCGATCACACGCTTGCCTGGCAATTCGCGCCCTTGACGATCGAACAAGATGATGCCCGGCGGTCCGAACAGCTGAAAGCGTTTGAGCATGGCTTTGTCGTCGGCGTTGTTGGCGGTGACGTCGATCTGCAGCAAGACCATTTTCGAAAACTGTTCACGCACGCGCACATCGGTGAAGGTGAATTTTTCCATCTCTTTGCAGGAGACGCACCAGTCCGCATAGAAGTCGAGCAAGGCCGCTTTGCCGTTGGTCTGCGCCAGCGCGGCGTCGAGTTCGGCGATCGAGCGCACGCGC
Organism: Herbaspirillum sp. GW822-FHT03A08; assembly: GCF_058801885.1. Classification (NCBI taxonomy): domain Bacteria; kingdom Pseudomonadati; phylum Pseudomonadota; class Betaproteobacteria; order Burkholderiales; family Oxalobacteraceae; genus Herbaspirillum; species Herbaspirillum sp. GW822-FHT03A08. Next base: position 36,349 of record NZ_JBXANR010000006.1, read on the forward strand.
ACGAAGTCGGTGTGCGCAGCCTGAGCGCCGCTGCCATCGCCGCCACGCAGATGCGACAAAGGCGCCAGAGCATCGCGCCCGCCAGTGGCGACGCTGACCAGTTGCAACAATCCCAAGGCAACAAACACCAGACCGAGGGCGCGCGAAGTCCAGCGCACCGGCTGGCTCCACAACAAATACGCGCCGTAAGCGATACCGAGCGCCGCCCAGCCCGCGACGAACAACCACGCAGGAATAACCGGCGACACCATCCACAACGCGGTCGCCAGCATCAGCACGCCGAAGAAGCGTTTGACCGATTCCATCCAGCCGCCGGCACGCGGCAACAAGGCGCCGGCCGATGCGCCAATAATCAGCAGCGGCACACCCATGCCGATGGCCATGGCGAACAAGGCGCTGCCACCCAGCACCACGTCGCGCGTCTGGCTGATGTAGAGCAAAGCGCCAGCCAGCGGTGCGGCTACGCAAGGGCCGACGATCAGCGCCGAAATTGCGCCCATGATGAAGACGCCGGCCAGCTTGCCGCCGCCCTGCTGCTCCGACGCCTGCGTCAGTTTGGACTGCAGCGCCGACGGCACCTGCAATTGATAGAAATCGAACATCGACAGCGACAGGCCGACCATCAGCAAAGCGAACACGCCCAGCACCCAGGGATTCTGCAGGGCGGCCGACAAGCCTTCACCGATCATGCCGGCGGCGATACCCAATGCGGTGTAGACCAGCGCCATACCGAGCACATAGGTGACAGACAGCAACAAGCCGCGTCCTCGACTGGACTGAGCACCTTCACCGACGATGATGGACGACAGAATGGGCACCATGGGCAAGACGCACGGCGTGAACGACAAGCCGATGCCGAGCAGGAAAAACAAGGACAGCACTGCCAGCAGCTTGCCGCTCTTGAGGACGGCGCTGATCTTGTCCATGTCGGAGGCATCTGCACCGTTGGCACCGCCGTTTGCAGCGGAAGCCGCTCCATCGCCGGCAGTTGCTTTCACTACCTGGCCGATGGCGTCCGGCGACAGTGCCGCTACAGTGTCCATCGGCGGGTAACACAGACCTTTATCGGCGCAGCCCTGCCCGGTTGCGGTCAACGTGAAGGAGCCGGCAGCGTCAACCGGAATACGGATGCTGACACTGTTGTGATAGGTTTCCACTTCCTTCTGGAAGTTGTCGTCGTACTTGACCTTACCCTGCGGGAACTCCGGCTGGCCGAGCGTCGCGCCCTTCGCCTTGAAGTGGAAGCGGTCGCGGTACATGTAATAGCCGTCGGCAATGGCGTAATCGACTTCCAGCGTCTTGGCGTCCAGCATTCTGGCGAAGAAGCTGAACGCCACTTCAGGCGCCAGATAATCTTCCGCATGCGCAGTCGCCGGCGCCATCATCGATACGATTGCGACCGGCATAGCCAGCAACAGCGGCATTAGCGCCATCATGCCGCTTTTCCAACTTCCCCCTATGGCGCCGTGTATTACGGCGGCCAGCAAACGCTTAAACATTCAACTCTTTCCTTGTTTCTGCAACGATCCAGTTCAGATAGGCCGGCAAACCGGCCGCAATCGGGATGGCGATGATCTCGGGTACATCATACGGATGCGCCGCCTTGATGGCGGCTTCCAATTCGGCGTAGCGCGCCTGCGTGGTCTTGATCATCAGCGTAACCTCGCTGGCATGCTCAACGGCCCCTTGCCACTGATATACCGACTGTACCGCAGGCATGATATTGACGCAGGCGGCCAGCCGTTGCTCCACCAGCGTACGCGCTATGCTGCCTGCCAGCTCAGCGTCCGGCACGTTGCTCAGTACGAGCAGAGTTTGGTCCATGGCAGTCCTCCTTATGAGTAGCGTGCAGGCCGATCTCAGAACCGGCGGCGCGTGAAAATCATCGCCACATAAAATCCACAACAACAATATGCCGCAAGTATCCCCAGATCCAGCAACGGCGTCTGCGGCCAGCCGCCAAGCACCAGCGGACGTACCAGGTTAACGGCCGCGCTCAACGGCAGGAACTGCGATACCAGCTGCAGCCACGGCGGCAACTGCGCAACCGGATAATACACGCCCGACAGAAAAACCATCGGTGTCAGGATTAATGTGAAATAGTAGGTGAAAAAATCATAGCCACGCGCGAGCGCATTCATGATCAGACCGAGCGAGGCGAAGGTCATGCCCGCCAGGAACAGCACCGGCAACACCAGCAGCACTTGCAGATGCAGCCCGATACCGAGCGCAAACATCACGCACAGAATCGCGACACCGCTGAACAGCGACTTGGTGGCGCTCCACAGCAGTTCCGCCAGGACGATGTCGTCCAGCGCCAGCGGCGCATTCATCAGGGCATCCCAGGTGCGTTGCACGCTCATGCGCGAGTAGGCCGAGTACAAGGCCTCGAACGACGACGCCATCATGACCGACATGCAGATCGATCCCGAGGCCAGATAGTGAATGTAGGGAATGCCGTCGACTTCCTTCAGCATGCTGCCCAGACCGTAGCCGAAGGCGATCAGCGTGATCAGCGGGTCGGCGATGTTGCCCAGCACGCTGGCGACCATCAGCTTTTTCCAGACCAGGAAATTGCGCCGCCAGATCGGATAGAAGCGCAACGAGAATGCGGGAAAGGCGTAGATGCTTGTCATGTCGTGATCCTTGATTCTCGATATTCTCAATCGCGCATTTCGCGGCCGGTCAGCTTGAGAAAGAGATCCTCAAGATTGGCCGGCCGGTGCAGATAGCGCACGCCCTGGACGTTCTGCAAGGTCGCCAGCAGTGTGTGCGCCTGATTGGTATAACAGAACACCGTTTCGCCGCTGTGCTCGACACGCGCGGCGTGATCGCGACCATGCTGTCCGGCCCAGGTGCGGGCGTTTTCGCCGTAGACTTCGATGACTTCCGCTTCGATGTGCTGGGCGATCAGTTGCTGCGGCGATCCTTCCGCAATCATCTTGCCGTGATCGATGACGGCCAGACGGTCGCACAGGCGTTCCGCTTCGTCCATGAAGTGGGTGGTCAGCAGTATCGTCTTGCCTCGCGCCAGCAGGCTCTTGAGACGCTCCCAGATCATGTGGCGCGCTTGCGGATCAAGGCCGGTGGTCGGCTCATCCATGAAAATCAGATCGGGGTCGTTGACCAGCGCCCGCGCCAGCGTCAGACGACGCTTCATGCCGCCGGACAGTTCGCCGATGCGCGCATCCTTCTTGGCCGACAGGTTGGCGAATTCCAGCAAGTCCGGAATGCGTTGCGCCATCACGGCGTCGGCGATGCCGAAGTAGCGGCCGAAGACTTGCAGGTTTTCCTGCACGGTAAAGTCGGGATCGAGATTATCGGCTTGCGGCACTACGCCGACCCGCATGCGGGCGGCGCGCGCCTGGTCCGGTATCGGCTTGCCGTTGAGCCGGATCTCTCCGCTGTCCGGGATCGACAAGCCGAGGCAGAGTCGCAAGGTAGTGGTCTTGCCGGCGCCATTCGGGCCGAGGAGACCGTAGCATTCGCCGGGACGCAAGGCAAAAGACAAGTCGTTGATGATAGGCGTGCGCCCGGCACCGGTGCCAAAAGCTTTGTGCAGCTTGCTGACTGAAAGTATCGATGTCTCTGTCATGTTGTCCTTGGCGTTGTAACGGGAGCGTCTCTGTCGTCTCTGCGGTCTTTGTTTGTAGCTGCAATGCGCAATGCTGCAGCGTTAGTCATTGCAATAGAGTTAGCAGTCATCGCTAGGGACGTTCGGCCGCCGATAGTCAGGATCTCCGATGGCAGGCACACGGTCGCTCTGCATCCTTTTAGCTATCAGGTGAATGCCCCCGGCAGTGCCCGTGTTTCACCGCACCTCGCCATTCGACCGCGTGCGGGCCTGGTCGTTTCCACATTCCACACACTTACAAGACACTGCGCATCTCGTCGCCCGAAAATGCAAAAAGCCAGGCATAGCCTGGCTTTTTTTTTCATCGTGCTTGACGCGATGTCAGCATGCAGCGAGATTACTCAACGCTTGGCGCTTCTTCGGAGACGTCTGGACGATCGACCAGTTCAACGAAAGCCATCGGTGCATTGTCACCAACGCGGAAACCCATTTTCAGGATACGCAGGTAGCCGCCGTTACGAGTAGCGTAACGTGGGCCCAGTTCGGAGAACAGCTTGCCGACGATTTCGCGATCGCGCAGGCGGGAGAATGCCAGACGCTTGTTAGCCAGTGTGTCAGTCTTGCCCAGAGTCAGGATAGGCTCGACGACGCGGCGCAGTTCCTTGGCTTTTGGCAGAGTTGTCTTGATTGCTTCGTGACGCAGCAGGGATACTGTCATGTTGCGCAGCATTGCCAGGCGGTGCGAGGAAGTACGATTCAGTTTACGGAGACCGTGACGGTGACGCATGATATTTCCTTTCAGATTACAGTTTTAATCCAGCTCTTCTATCGGCAGTGTCTAGTTGCCGCGGACCGGTATCGATTAGGTTATTGCCTGTTGCCAGGACTTGTTGCTACTACTACGGTGCTGCTTGATTCTTTACTGCCTTGCTTTGCATGGTGAGCGACTTTTAAACCGCTCACCATCATTGCAAAATTACTTTTCCAGGCCGGCTGGCGGCCAGTTTTCCAGCTTCATGCCCAGGGTCAGACCACGGGATGCCAGAACTTCCTTGATTTCGTTCAGGGACTTACGGCCCAGATTCGGTGTCTTCAGCAGTTCATTTTCGCTACGTTGGATCAGATCGCCAATGTAGTAAATGTTTTCGGCCTTCAGGCAGTTTGCCGAACGGACTGTCAGTTCCAGATCGTCGACCGGACGCAGCAGGATAGGGTCGACTTGCGGTGCACGCGATGGCGCTTCGGCAGTCGCTTCAGTGCCTTCCAGAGCAGCGAACACGTTCAGTTGATCAACCAGGACGCGAGCCGATTGACGGATCGCTTCTTCCGGCGTGATCACACCGTTGGTCTCGATGTTGATGACCAGCTTGTCCAGGTCGGTACGTTGTTCCACACGCGCCGATTCGACAGCGTAGGAAACACGGCGCACTGGCGAGAACGATGCATCCAGGATAATGCGGCCGATGGTCTTGTTAGCATCTTCGGACAGACGGCGAACGTTACCCGGCACATAGCCACGGCCCTTTTCGACCTTGATCTGCATGTCCAGCTTGCCGCCTGCTGTCAGGTTGGCGATCACGTGATCTGGATTGATCAGCTCAACATCGTGCGGCAGATCGATATCCGACGCCAGCACAACGCCTTCGCCTTCTTTCTTCAGAGTCAGTGTGACTTCGTCGCGGTTGTGCAGCTTGAAGACCACGCCCTTCAGGTTCAGCAGGATGTCAACGACGTCTTCTTGCACGCCGTCGAGGGACGAATATTCATGTACAACGCCGGCGATGGTGACTTCGGTCGGGGCATAACCGATCATCGACGACAGCAGAACGCGACGCAGCGCGTTGCCCAGGGTGTGGCCATAACCACGTTCGAATGGCTCCATCACGACCTTTGCGTGACCGGCGCCGAGCGCTTCAACTTCGATAATACGTGGCTTCAACAAACTATTTTGCATGAAATGTCCTTTTCAATACCCTCGGTTCGTTACACCGATAAGGCTGATGGCATGTCGGAAAAATGCCCACCGAGAGGTGGGCACGGGGAAAATCAGGGTGCAGATTAACGCGAATACAATTCGACGATCAGCGATTCGTTGACGTCGTTGGCGATTTCGCTGCGGTCCGGGGAAGTCTTGTAAGTACCTTCGAGCTTCTTCGCATCGACGGAAACCCACGATGGGAAACCGGATTGCTCAGCCAGCGACAGGGCTTCAGCGATACGCACTTGCTTCTTGGCCTTTTCACGAACGGCAACAACGTCGCCGGCCTTGACTTGGTACGAAGCGATGTTCACGACGATACCGTTGACAGTCAGCGCCTTGTGGGACACCAACTGACGCGCTTCAGCGCGGGTCGAGCCGAAGCCCATGCGATAAACGACGTTATCCAGACGGGCTTCCAGCAACTTCAGCAGAGTTTCACCGGTGTTGCCCTTGCGACGGTCCGCTTCAGCGAAGTAGCGGCGGAATTGGCGCTCGAGTACGCCGTAGATACGCTTGACCTTTTGCTTTTCGCGCAATTGGTTACCGTAATCCGAAGTACGAGCACCCGAAGTGCGGCCGTGTTGACCTGGCTTGGAGTCCAGTTTGCACTTGGAATCCAGCGAGCGGCGTGCGCTCTTCAGGAACAGGTCGGTGCCTTCGCGGCGGGAAAGTTTTGCTTTTGGTCCGATATAACGTGCCACGGTATTTCCTTTATTAAGTGACGTCCCAAAGCCATCGCTGGCCTGAACGCTAGTTTGATCTGCGTGCTATCAAACAGTGGGCTTAAGAACAAAACCCGCCAAGGTCATTGGCGGGTGATTTCCGACACTTCCGCGTATTCGGCGAAAGCGCAAGATTATACTACAGATTAGATACGACGACGCTTTGGTGGGCGGCAGCCGTTGTGCGGGACCGGAGTCACGTCCTGGATCTGGGTGATCTTGATGCCCAGATTGTTCAGTGCGCGGACAGCCGATTCACGACCTGGGCCTGGACCCTTGATGCGAACTTCCAGATTCTTGATACCGCATTCGATTGCAACCTTGCCGGCAGCTTCAGCAGCGACCTGAGCAGCAAACGGAGTCGATTTACGCGAACCCTTGAAACCGGCACCACCCGAAGTCGCCCAAGACAAAGCATTACCTTGGCGATCAGTGATCGTGATGATGGTATTGTTGAACGAAGCGTGAACGTGAGCGATACCTTCTGCAACGTTCTTCTTAACTTTCTTGCGCACACGTGCTGCTGCGGCGTTATTTGGGGCTTTTGCCATAATTATTTCCTTGATTCCGAACCGACTAGCAGTTACAGAGACGCTAGGGGATTATTTCTTCAACGATTGAGCGGCCTTGCGCGGACCCTTGCGAGTACGTGCATTGGTGCGGGTACGTTGGCCACGGCAAGGCAAGCCCTTACGGTGACGCATACCACGGTAGCAGCCCAGATCCATCAAACGCTTGATGTTCATGGACAGTTCACGACGCAGGTCACCTTCGACGACGAATTTTGCAATTTCGTCACGAAGCTTTTCCAGCTCGTTATCGTCCAGATCCTTGACCTTTTTGTTGGTCGGAACACCCGTAGCGACGCAGATTTCTTCTGCGCGTGGGCGGCCAACACCGTAGATGGCTGTCAGGCCGATAACAGTGTGCTGATGGTTGGGGATATTCACCCCTGCAATACGTGCCATGCGTTATTCCTCGATCAATAACGTTAAATTAACCTTGGCGCTGTTTATGACGCGGTTCTGTGCAGATAACACGAACTACGCCTTTGCGCTTGATGATTTTGCAGTTGCGGCAGATCCGCTTAACTGATGCGAGCACTTTCATTGTGGCCCTCTTTCTTTCAATACTAGGTTCGTTTCACACTACTTGGTACGGAACACGATACGTGCCCGGCTCAAATCATAAGGAGTCAGTTCCACTGTCACCTTATCTCCTGGGAGGATGCGAATATAGTTCATCCGCATTTTCCCGGAAATATGGCCGAGTACAACATGTCCGTTTTCCAACTTAACTCTGAATGTCGCATTAGGCAGATTCTCCAGAATCTCGCCTTGCATCTGAATAACGTCGTCTTTTGCCATTCCGCGTCTGTTCCTTTGGGCGTTACCCTTCACCTATCGTGAAGTCATGCCGCCCTTGAAATTTGCTTTACGAAGCAACGATTCATACTGCTGTGACATTACATAATTCTGAACCTGCGCCATGAAATCCATGGTGACGACCACAATAATCAGAAGAGAAGTTCCACCGAAGTAGAAAGGCACCTTCCAACGTGCGATCAAGAATTCCGGCAACAAGCAAACCAGTGTGATGTACACCGCACCAGCCAACGTCAAGCGCATCAAGATCTTGTCGATGTAGCGTGCTGTTTGATCACCTGGACGAATACCTGGAACAAACGCGCCGCTCTTTTTCAGGTTATCTGCAGTTTCTTTGCTGTTGAAAACCAACGCAGTATAGAAAAAACAGAAGAAAACAATTGCGATCGCATACAGCAGCGCATGAATCGGTTCACCTGGCGCCATCGATGCAGCCAAATCCTTCAGGAAACGAATGAAAGGATTCGATGTATCGCCGGAAGTGAACCAGCTCGTGATCGTCGCCGGGAACAAGATGATCGACGAAGCAAAAATAGGAGGAATAACACCAGCCATATTCAGCTTCAGCGGCAAATGACTGCTTTGACCGCCGTAAATCTTGTTGCCAACCTGACGCTTCGCATAATTCACCAGAATCTTGCGCTGGCCGCGTTCAATGAACACAACCAGGAACGTCACCAGAGCGACGATCAGGCAGATCAGAATCGCCGACAATGCGTTCATCGAGCCTGTACGAACCAGCTCAAACAAACCACCTAATGCGTTTGGCAAACCAGCTGCGATACCGGCAAAGATAATGATGGAAATACCATTACCCAGACCACGCTCTGTAATTTGCTCGCCCAACCACATCAGGAACATCGTACCGGTCACCAGTGTCACCACCGTTGTCAGACGGAACGCCAGACCCGGATCCAACACAAGACCAGCTTGCGACTCCAATGCGACAGCAATACCCAGCGCCTGGAACGTTGCCAGCACCAAGGTGCCGTAGCGGGTGTACTGGGTAATCTTGCGACGACCAGCTTCACCTTCTTTTTTCAACGCTTCCAGCTGCGGCGATACTACCGACAACAACTGCATGATGATCGACGCCGAGATGTACGGCATGATCCCAAGAGCGAAAATTGTGAAACGCGACAGAGCACCACCGGAGAACATGTTGAACATGCCCAGAATGCCGCCCTGATTTTGTTTGAACAATTGCGCCAACTGCGTCGGGTCAATTCCTGGCACAGGAATGTGAGCACCGATGCGATATACAACTAATGCTGCCAGCAAAAACCACAAACGGCCCCAAGGGAAACCTTTTGCAGCGCCTTTAGCAAGTTGGGGTGTAGTCGCCAATTAATGCTCCGCGTCAACTGTCAGATTAAGCTACAGAACCACCGGCAGCTTCAATAGCTGCTTTAGCGCCCTTGGTAGCAATCAGACCTTTGACTGTTACTTTCTTGGTCAGCTCGCCCGACAAAATGATGCGGACAACCTTGGCCAGCTCAGGAACGATACCGGCTTGCTTCAACGCCAGGATATCGACTTCGCCAACTGGCAGGCTTTCCAGGTCGGACAAACGAACTTCAGCCTTATACGGCGTTGCCAGCGACTTGAAACCACGCTTTGGCAGACGACGTTGCAGAGGCATCTGACCGCCTTCGAAACCGACTTTATGGAAACCGCCCGAACGCGATTTTTGACCCTTGTGACCACGGCCGGCTGTCTTACCCAGGCCAGAACCGATACCACGACCGACGCGACGCTTGTAGTGCTTGGCGCCATCTGCGGGTTGGATTGTGTTTAATTCCATGATTTGCTCCGTTCGCAAGCCGGGGGCTTACGAAACCACTTTCACAAGATAGGACACTTTGTTGATCATGCCGCGAACCGATGGAGTGTCTTGCAATTCGGAAACCGAATTAACGCGACGCAGTCCCAGACCGCGCACTGTTGCGCGGTGGTCTTGGCGAGTACCGATCAAACCCTTGACCAGTTGTACTTTGATTGTGTTTGCCATCTGTTTCACCTTAGCCCAGGATGTCTTCAACAGACTTGCCGCGCTTGGCTGCAATTTCTGCTGGAGTGTTCATTTTGGCCAAACCGTCGAGTGTTGCACGGACCATGTTGTAAGGATTGGTAGAACCATTCGACTTAGCAACGACGTTGGTCACGCCCATCACTTCGAAAATTGCGCGCATTGGACCACCGGCGATAACACCAGTACCGTCTTTAGCCGGCGACATCAGAACAGACGATGCGCCATGCTTGCCGGTGACTGTGTGTTGCAGAGTGCCGTTCTTCAAGGTGACCTTGATCATCTTGCGACGGGCTTCTTCCATTGCCTTCTGCACTGCAACTGGCACTTCCTTCGATTTGCCCTTGCCCATGCCGATGCGGCCATCGCCGTCACCAACAACTGCCAGCGCTGCGAAACCCATGATACGACCACCCTTCACCACTTTGGTGACACGGTTGACCGCGATCATTTTTTCGCGCATGCCGTCATCTGGCTTGTCGCTTTGCGTTTTGGATTGCATTTTTGCCATGATGATTTTCCTTAGAACTTCAGGCCGGCTTCACGCGCAGCTTCAGCCAGCGCTTTGACGCGACCGTGATAACGGAAACCGGAGCGGTCAAACGCTACTTCGGTGACTCCAGCTTTCAGTGCCTTCTCGGCGACGCGCTTGCCTACCAGTGTCGCGGCAGCAGCGTTGCCGCCTTTGCCGGTCTGGCCTGCCAACTGTTGGCGCACTTCTGCTTCCAACGTCGATGCCGAAGCCAGAACGTTTGCGTCGGGGCCGATGATGCTCGCGTAGATGTGCGTGTTGGTACGATGCACGGCCAGGCGATTGACCTTTAATTCTGCGATCTTGGCACGGGTTTGAGTCGCGCGGCGCAGACGTGATTGTTTCTTGTCCATCGTCAACCCCTATTACTTCTTCTTGGTTTCTTTGAGTACAACCACTTCATCCGAATAACGAACGCCCTTGCCCTTGTATGGCTCTGGCTGACGATATGCGCGGATTTCAGCGGCGACCTGGCCAACAACTTGGCGGTCGATACCCTTGATTAAGATCTCGGTTTGAGTCGGGGTTTCACACTTGATGCCTTGTGGCATCTGGTGAACGACTGGGTGCGAAAAGCCCAGCGACAGATTCAGCTTGTCGCCTTGTGCTTGAGCGCGGAAACCCACACCAACCAAGTTCAGCTTCTTTTCGAAACCCTTAGTGACACCGTTGACCATGTTATTGACCAACGCACGCAGGGTACCGGACATCGCATTTGCTTCACGGCTGTCATTTGCAGCCTCGAAGTTCAGCGTGCCATTGTTGTTTGCAACCTTCACCAGGCCAGTCAATGGCTGGGAAAGCGAGCCCAACGGGCCTTTTACTGTGATCTGCGCTGCAGTAATGGTCGCTTCCGCGCCACTCGGCAGTGCAATCGGCATTTTACCAACACGAGACATATTGCACTCCTTAGGCCACGTAGCAAATCACTTCGCCACCGACACCGGTAGCGCGCGCTTTGCGATCTGTCATGACGCCACGTGGAGTGGAAACGATTGCCACACCCAGGCCGTTCATCACGTTAGGAATCTCGTCTTTGCCTTTGTAAATACGCAGGCCAGGACGGGACACGCGCTCGAGGCGCTCGATAACTGGACGACCGGCGTAGTACTTCAGGCCGATTTTCAGTTCTGCTTTGCCGCCGGCTTCAGCCACGGCGAAATCTTCGATATAGCCCTCGTCCTTGAGGACGTTTGCAATTGCGATTTTGACTTTCGACGACGGCATTGCTACGGTCGTCTTCTGCACAACTTGCGCATTGCGGATACGGGTCAGCATATCGGCGATAGGATCGCTCATACTCATTGCTTGTTCTCCTATTACCAGCTGGCTTTAGTCAAACCCGGGATTTCACCACGCATGGCGATTTCACGGACCTTAATACGACCCAAACCGAATTTACGGAATGTGCCACGTGGACGACCTGTCAGTGCGCAACGGTTACGTTGGCGGGTCGGAGCCGAGTTACGCGGCAGCGCTTGCAACTTCAGGCGCGCTTCGTAACGTTCTTCTTCCGACTTGGATTGGTCGTCGATGATAGCCTTCAACTCAGCGCGCTTGCCGGCGTATTTCTTCACCAGATCTGCACGCTTTTGTTCACGGTTAATCAGTGCCAGTTTTGCCATGGCAGCCTCAGTTTCTGAACGGAAATTTAAATGCGGCGAGGAGCGCTTTCGCTTCGTCGTCGGTCTTCGCGGTTGTCGTGATGCTGATATTCAAGCCACGCAGCGCATCGATTTTGTCGTATTCAATTTCGGGGAAAATGATCTGCTCTTTCACACCGATATTGTAGTTACCACGACCATCGAAAGCACGACCGGAGACACCACGGAAGTCACGCACACGTGGCAGAGCCACGGTGATGAAACGATCCAGGAACTCGTACATCTGGGCGCCACGCAGGGTCACCATGCAACCAATCGGATAGCCTTCACGGATCTTAAAACCCGCAATCGCCTTACGCGCCTTGGTCACGACCGGCTTTTGACCAGCAATCTTGGTCAAATCGCCGACAGCGTGCTCGATGATTTTCTTATCCGCAACAGCTTCCGACAGACCCATGTTCAATGTGATCTTCAGAATGCGCGGAACTTCCATTACCGACTTATAAGCGTACTTAGCAGTCAAGTCGGCAACGACTTTTTCTTTATAGAACTCTTGGAGACGTGCCATGATCTATTAAACCTTAACAACTTCGCCGCTGGATTTGTAAGCACGGACTTTCTTACCGTCCACGCTCTTGAAACCCACGCGATCTGCCTTGCCGGCCGCCGCATTAAACAATGCGATGTTCGACACATGAATTGGCATCAGCTTATCGACGATGCCGCCAGTTGCACCAGTCATTGGATTAGGCTTGGTCGCTTTTTTAGCAACGTTGACGCCTTCAACAACAACGTAATCAGCGCTGACACGCTGAGTTACCACACCGCGCTTACCTTTATCTTTACCGGTCAGCACGATGACTTCATCGTTCTTACGAATCTTTCCCATGACCACTCCTTACAGAACTTCAGGCGCCAGAGAGACGATCTTCATGAAGCGCTCTGTACGCAGCTCACGAGTAACTGGCCCGAAAATACGGGTACCGATTGGTTCCAGCTTGGCATTCAGCAGAACGGCTGCATTGCCGTCGAACTTGACCAGGGAACCATCCTGACGACGCACGCCCTTAGCGGTACGAACGACGACAGCGTTGTAAATTTCACCTTTTTTGACGCGACCGCGTGGAGCTGCGCTCTTCACGGTAACTTTAATCACGTCGCCGATGCCTGCGTAACGGCGCTTGGAACCACCCAAGACTTTGATGCACAAAACTTCGCGCGCACCAGTGTTGTCGGCCACTTCGAGCCGGCTTTCAGTTTGAATCATGATATTTTCTTTCCCAACTTAATCCGCTCAAATCACACAATGTGAATCGCGGTCAGTCTTGGTCCTGTTAGCAAGCGAACTCGCTAGTTAGGGGACGATTAAGCTACGTAACTGCATCTTGCCTCTTACCCTTGCCAAACACCAAGAAGCAAAAGAAGAGCTGAGCATTATGGCACCATAATGCTCAGTCCGCAAGCCTTACTTATACAATCTGTGCCACTTGTACAACGCGTGTCACGCTCCAAGCTTTGGTCTTGGAGATAGGACGACCTTCCTGGATCTCGACCGTATCGCCAGTCTTCGCCTGATTCGACTCATCATGAGCGTGGTACTTGTTAGTACGCACGATGATTTTGCCGTACAGCGGATGTTTGACGTGACGTTCGATCAGAACGGTAACAGTCTTATCCATCTTGTCGGACACAACCTTGCCAATCAGCGTGCGCTTGAGCGCTTGTTTCACTTGATCGTTCATTGTTGACCCTTCGAATTGATGACTGTTTTCACACGTGCGATATCGCGACGTACTTTCTTCAGTTGCGCGGTATTGTTCAGTTGCTGCGTAGCCACTTGCATGCGCAAGCTGAATTGAGCCTTCAACAGCTCATTCAGTTCTTTGGCCAGAGCCGCTTCGTCTTTACCGCGGAGTTCAGATGCTTTCATATTCCGCTCCTATTATTGACCGACTTGACGAACAACAAAAGTCGTCGACAGTGGCAATTTGGCTGCTGCCAAGCGGAACGCTTCACGCGCCAGAGCTTCGTCAACACCATCCATCTCGTACAGCATCTTACCTGGCTGAATTTCTGCCACGTAGTACTCTGGATTACCCTTACCGTTACCCATACGCACTTCAGCAGGCTTTTGGGAAATCGGCTTGTCCGGGAAAACGCGAATCCAGATACGACCGCCACGTTTGATGTGACGGGTCATAGCGCGACGAGCGGCTTCGATCTGACGTGCCGTGATACGACCACGACCAACTGCTTTCAGACCGAACTCACCAAACGATACGGCTGTACCACGCGAATGCGAGATACCCGTATTGCGACCTTTTTGTTCTTTACGATATTTTCTACGTGCTGGTTGCAGCATGATTATTCTCCTGCTTTCTCAGCCGACACACCGGCATCGGCAGCTTGACGTGGAGCACGCTTGGCACCCGCACCTGCTGGAGCACCACCGGTCTTCGGACGAGGACGAGCACCTGGCTTGCCATCATCACGACGTGGACCGCGACGCTTCTTGTCGTCTTCTGGCTCACCGACCAGCACTGGTGCTTCGCCGTTAGCCAGACGATCGCCCTTGTAAACCCAAACCTTGATACCGATGATGCCGTATGTGGTTTGTGCTTCGCCAAAACCGTAGTCGATATCAGCGCGCAGAGTGTGCAGAGGCACGCGGCCTTCGCGATACCATTCCTTACGAGCGATTTCGATGCCGTTCAGACGACCCGACGACATGATCTTGATGCCCTGAGCGCCGAGACGCATTGCGTTCTGCATCGCACGCTTCATGGCGCGACGGAACATAATACGCTTTTCGAGCTGCTGAGCGATCGAGTCAGCGATCAGCTGAGCGTCGGCTTCCGGCTTGCGGATTTCTTCGATGTTGACGTGCACTGGCACGCCCATCAATTTACCCAGCGCCGCCTTCAGCACTTCGATGTCTTCACCCTTCTTACCGATCACAACGCCTGGACGGGAGCTGTAAATGGTGATTCGGGCATTCTTCGCTGGACGCTCGATAACGACGCGACCAACCGAAGCGTTCTTCAGTTTTGTCTTCAGGTAAGCACGAACCTTCAGATCTTCGTTGAGCATGTCGGCAAAATTGTTATTGCCTGCATACCAGCGCGATCCCCAGTTACGTGTAACCGCCAGACGGAAACCGGTTGGATGAATCTTCTGTCCCATCGTGACTCCTTAGTTTCCGACAGTCACGTAAATGTGACAGGATTGCTTGGAAATACGATCACCACGGCCTTTTGCACGCGCTGTGAAGCGCTTGAGGACCGTACCTTTTTCCACATAAATGGTCTTGACTTTGAGCTCGTCAATGTCGGCGCCATCATTGTGCTCGGCGTTCGCGATTGCGGACTCCAGAACCTTCTTGATGATGACCGCGCCCTTTTTAGGGCTGAAGGCCAAGATATTCAGTGCTTGATCAACTTTTTTGCCGCGGATCAGGTCTGCGACCAGACGGCCCTTCTGAGCCGACAGGTGCACACCACGCAGGGTAGCTTTAGTTTCCATCATAGGACCTTATTTCTTAGCCTTCTTATCGGCAGCGTGACCCTTGAACGTACGGGTCAGCGCGAATTCGCCGAGCTTATGACCAACCATGTTTTCGGACACATAAACCGGCACGTGTTGCTTGCCGTTGTGCACCGCGATCGTCAAACCGATGAAATCCGGCATGATTGTCGAACGACGGGACCATGTCTTGATTGGCTTCTTGTCTTTAGTCGCTTGAGCAGCCTCAACCTTTTTGACCAGGTGAGCGTCGCAGAATGGACCTTTTTTCAATGAACGTGTCATGTTTTATCCTTATTTCTTGCCGCGGCGCGAGACAATCATTGAAGTCGTACGCTTGTTGCTGCGTGTCTTCTTGCCCTTGGTCTGTTGACCCCACGGCGAAACTGGATGACGACCTGCTGCAGTCTTACCTTCACCACCACCGTGCGGGTGATCGACCGGGTTCATGACCACACCACGCACTGTCGGGCGAACACCGCGCCAACGCATTGCACCAGCCTTACCAATCTTGCGCAGATTGTGCTCGCCATTGCCAACTTCACCGATCGTTGCACGGCATTCGATGTGAATGCGGCGTACTTCGCCGGAGCGCAGACGAACCTGAGCGTAAGTACCTTCGCGTGCCATCAGCACAACGCCGGCGCCTGCTGTACGAGCGATCTGGGCACCCTTGCCTGGCAACATTTCCACGCAGTGGATTGTTGTACCGACAGGAATATTGCGGATCGGCAGAGCGTTACCAGCCTTGATCGGCGCTTCGGAACCACTGACCAGTTGATCGCCGACAGCAATGCCCTTAGGAGCGATGATGTACTTGCGTTCGCCGTCTGCGTAGCACAGCAGAGCGATGTGCGCAGTACGGTTCGGGTCGTATTCGATACGCTCGACCTTGGCAACAATACCGTCCTTGTTGCGACGGAAGTCGACAACGCGGTAGTGTTGCTTGTGGCCGCCACCGATATGACGGGTAGTGATATGACCGTTGTTGTTACGACCAGCAGTCTTGGACTTCTTTTCGATCAGGCCGGCAAATGGACGACCCTTGTACAGGTCGCTGACGACCTTGACCATACCGCGCCGACCGGGCGAGGTTGGCTTAACTTTTACGAGTGCCATTATTTAGCCTCCTCGGTGAAGTTGATTTCTTGACCGGGCTTCAGGCTGACAAAGGCGCGACGTGTGTGGTTGCGACGACCGACCGAACGGCCGGAGCGTTTTTGCTTACCTTGACGATTCGCGACCTGAACAGACTCCACTTGAACTTTGAACAGCAGCTCGACCGCAGCCTTGACTTCCAGCTTGGTCGCGTCTTGCGTTACCAGAAAAACGACTTGCTCGTTCTTCTCGGCGACGAAAGTTGCCTTTTCAGAGATCACCGGCGCCAGCAGCACTTTCATCAAGCGCTCTTCGCTATGTTTAATTGCGTTCATGCCAGCAACTCCTCAATCTTAGCCAGTGCTTGCTTAGTGATCAGCACTTTCTTGTAGAAAACCAGGGAGACCGGATCAGCTTGACGTGGCTCAACAACCAGCACGTTCGGCAAATTGCGCGACGCGAGCAACAGGTTTTCTTCCAGCGTGTCAGTGATGACCAGCACGGAATCCAGACCCATGACTTTCAGTTTTTCGGACAGCAGCTTGGTCTTCGGCGCTTCGACCGAGAAATTCTCGACGATCGACAGACGACCTTCGCGAGCCAACTGGGACAGAATCGAGCAGACACCTGCGCGATACATCTTCTTGTTGACCTTGTGCGAGAAGTTTTCGTCAGGCGAATTCGGGAAAATACGACCACCGCCGCGCCACAGTGGCGAGGACGACATACCAGCACGAGCGCGGCCAGTACCCTTTTGACGCCATGGCTTCTTGGTTGTGTGATGCACTTCTTCACGGTCTTTTTGCTTGCGGTTACCGCTGCGAGCATTGGCTTGATAAGCCACGACGACCTGGTGAATCAGCGCTTCGTTGTAATCACGACCAAAGATGGTGTCAGGAGCAGCGACGTTCGATGCGGCTTGACCTTGATCATTCAGGAGCTTGAGTTCCATGAATTAGGCTCCCTTCTTGACTTTAACTTTAACTGCCGGGGAAACGACCACTTGGCCGTTTTTCGCGCCTGGAACAGCACCCTTGACCATCAGCAATTGACGCTCAGCGTCGATGCGTGCGATTTCGAGGTTTTGAACTGTGCAGGTAACGTCACCCAGGTGACCGGTCATGCGCTTACCAGGAAAAACACGACCTGGATCTTGCGCCATACCGATGGAGCCTGGAACATTGTGCGAACGGGAGTTACCGTGCGATGCGCGGCCGGATGCGAAGTTGTAACGCTTGATCGTACCAGCGTAGCCCTTACCGATGGACACGCCTTGCACGTCCACTTTTTGGCCAGCTTCGAACAAGCTTGCAGCGACGACGTCGCCAGCTTTCAACTCAGCAGCCTTAGCTGCATCAATGCGGAATTCTTTCAGAACGGTCCCGGCTTCAACGCCAGCTTTGGCGTAATGACCGGCAGCAGCTTTAGTCACACGCGAGGCGCGACGCTGACCGAATGCGACCTGAACAGCGGAATAACCATCCACTTCAGGCGTTTTGATTTGGGTCACGCGATTGTTCGACACATCCAACACGGTCACAGGAATAGAATCCCCGTCTTCCGTGAAGATACGCATCATACCAACCTTGCGACCAACAAGGCCTAGGCTCATTGTTTTTCTCCATTCCCGCCTGCGATTGGGCGGGGCTGATGTTTGTACAACTAAAATATGTGAAGTCACGAATCCCGTGACTCCACCGAAGCCGATCAGTATAACCGGGTAAATTTTTATTTGCAATACCCGACAGTGTCGTGGTATGTCAAAGTTTTATCCGCTCACACTTTTTACAACACTTGCCGCAAATGCTTATTGCAGCTTGATTTCAACATCAACGCCAGCCGGCAGATCCAGCTTCATCAATGCATCGACAGTCTTGTCGGTTGGATCAACGATATCCATCAGGCGTTGATGCGTGCGGATTTCGAATTGATCGCGCGAAGTCTTGTTGACGTGTGGGGAACGCAGAACGTCGAAACGCTGGATGCGTGTTGGCAGCGGAACAGGACCCTTGACGACAGCACCGGTGCGCTTTGCTGTGTCGACGATTTCCAGTGCGGATTGGTCGATCAGACGATAGTCGAATGCCTTCAGGCGGATACGGATTTTTTGGCTAGGAACTGACATGATTTTCCTTTAAAGAACGAACCGCGGATGACAACCATCCGCGGCAATGATAAAAAATTACTACTACGCTGCTACTTTTTATTACGCGTCAGCCAGGATCTTGGCAACAACACCTGCGCCAACAGTACGGCCACCTTCGCGGATCGCGAAGCGCAGACCTTCTTCCATCGCGATCGGGTTGATCAGCATCACGGTGATCGACACGTTATCGCCTGGCATAACCATTTCCTTGTCCTTCGGCAACTCGATCGAACCAGTCACGTCCGTGGTACGGAAGTAGAACTGTGGACGGTAGTTGTTGAAGAACGGTGTATGACGGCCGCCTTCGTCCTTCGACAGAACATAGATCTCGCCTGTGAAGTGTTTGTGCGGCTTGATCGAACCTGGCTTCGCCAGAACCTGGCCACGCTCCACGTCTTCACGCTTGGTGCCGCGCAGCAGCACGCCGACGTTGTCGCCAGCCTGACCTTGGTCCAGCAGCTTGCGGAACATTTCAACGCCGGTGCAAACTGTGTCTTGTGTGTCACGGATACCAACGATTTGCAGGGCTTCGCCGACCTTGACGATACCGCGCTCAACACGGCCGGTCACAACAGTACCGCGGCCGGAGATCGAGAACACGTCTTCCACTGGCAGCAGGAAGGAGCCGTCAACAGCGCGTTCCGGTGTCGGGATGTAAGTGTCCAGTGCTTCTGCCAGGGCCATGATGGCTTGCTCGCCCAATGGGCCAGTGTCGCCTTCCAGAGCCAGCTTTGCCGAACCCTTGATGATTGGCAGGTCGTCGCCTGGGAATTCGTACTTGGTCAACAGCTCGCGCACTTCCATTTCGACCAGTTCCAGCAGCTCTTCATCATCGACCATGTCGGCCTTGTTCAGGAATACGATGATGTAAGGAACGCCAACCTGACGCGACAGCAGGATGTGTTCCCGTGTTTGCGGCATCGGGCCGTCTGCTGCGGAGCAAACCAGGATCGCGCCGTCCATCTGCGCTGCGCCGGTAATCATGTTCTTCACATAGTCGGCGTGGCCTGGGCAGTCAACGTGAGCATAGTGACGGTTGGCTGTTTCGTATTCAACGTGGGCTGTGTTGATGGTGATGCCGCGTGCCTTTTCTTCTGGCGCTGCATCAATCTGATCGTAGGCCTTCGCTTCGCCGCCGAACTTCTTCGACAACACTGTTGCGATTGCTGCTGTCAGCGTGGTCTTGCCGTGGTCAACGTGACCAATCGTACCAACGTTCACGTGCGGCTTGGTCCGCTCGAATTTACCTTTTGCCATTTTGCATTTCCTTCAAAAAGAACGATTTTCTTAACAATTAAAAGCTCATTCCCCGCCAACGCAGGGAATGAGCAAAACTTAACTTACTTGGTCTTGGAAGTAACGATCGCGTCGATGACGTTCTTCGGTGCTTCGGAATAGTGCTTGAATTCCATCGAATATGTCGCACGACCTTGTGTTGCAGAACGCAACGAAGTCGAGTAACCGAACATTTCCGACAGCGGCACTTCAGCCTTGATGATCTTGCCGCCACCTCCGGCGATTTCATCCATACCTTGCACCATACCGCGACGGGACGACAAGTCGCCCATCACAGTACCAGCGTAGTCTTCTGGCGTTTCAACTTCAACTGCCATCATTGGCTCCAGAATAACCGGGCTGGCTTTACGGCAACCATCCTTGAACGCCATCGAGCCGGCCATGCGGAACGCATTTTCGTTCGAGTCAACGTCATGGTAGGAACCGAAGAACAGAGTGACCTTGACATCAACCACTGGGTAGCCGGCCAACACGCCGGTGTTCAGTGTTTCACGCACACCCTTTTCAACTGCCGGGATGAATTCGCGAGGAACGGTACCGCCCTTGATCGCGTCAACGAATTCAAAGCCCTTGCCTGGCTCTTGCGGCTCGATCTTCAGAACCACGTGACCATACTGACCACGACCACCGGATTGCTTGACGAACTTGCCTTCGATTTCTTCGCAAGTCTTGCGAATGGTTTCGCGGTAAGCAACCTGTGGCTTACCGACGGTCGCTTCCACGTTGAATTCACGCTTCATGCGGTCGACGATAATGTCCAGATGCAACTCGCCCATACCGGCGATAATCGTTTGACCCGATTCTTCGTCAGTACGCACGCGGAACGATGGATCTTCAGCAGCCAGACGGTTCAGCGCCAAGCCCATCTTTTCCTGGTCAGCCTTGGTCTTTGGCTCAACAGCTTGCGAAATCACAGGCTCAGGGAAGACCATGCGTTCCAGCACAACAACAGCCTTGTCGTCGCACAGGGTGTCGCCGGTTGTGGTGTCTTTCAGACCGACCACAGCAGCGATGTCGCCTGCCAGCATTTCCTTGATTTCTTCACGTTGGTTGGCGTGCATCTGAACGATACGGCCAATACGCTCTTTCTTCGACTTCACCGAGTTGAACACGGTATCGCCCGAATTCAGGGTACCCGAGTAGCAACGGATGAAGCACAGCTGACCGACGAACGGGTCAGTTGCGATCTTGAACGCCAGCGCCGAGAACTTCTCGGTGTCTTCTGCTTTACGCACGACTGGCTCGTCATCTTCATCCAGACCTGGAACAGGTGGAATATCAACCGGCGACGGCAGGTATTCGATCACGCC
The DNA here is from genome assembly GCF_058801885.1 of Herbaspirillum sp. GW822-FHT03A08. NCBI lineage: Bacteria > Pseudomonadati > Pseudomonadota > Betaproteobacteria > Burkholderiales > Oxalobacteraceae > Herbaspirillum > Herbaspirillum sp. GW822-FHT03A08. The sequence continues at coordinate 57,548 of NZ_JBXANR010000006.1, forward strand.
GTCCAACATGGCTTGCACGCCCTTGTTCTTGAACGCAGTGCCGCACATCATCGGAACGATTTCGCTGGCGATGGTACGCTGACGAATCGCAGCCTTGATGTCGGCTTCGCTCAGATCGCCGTCTTCCAGGTACTTGTTCATCAGTTCTTCGGATGCTTCAGCAGCCGCTTCGACCATGTTTTCGCGCCATTTTTGCGCTTCTTCCTTCAGATTTTCAGGAATATCACGGTAGTCGAACTTCATGCCCTGGCTGGCATCATCCCAGTAAATAGCGCGCATCTTGACCAGATCGATAACGCCTTCGAAACCGTCTTCAGCACCGATAGGCACTTGCATAGGAATCGGGTTGGCCTTCAGGCGTGCACGCATTTGGTCGTACACCTTGAAGAAGTTCGCGCCGGTGCGGTCCATCTTGTTGACGAACGCCAGACGTGGAACTTTGTACTTGTTCGCTTGACGCCAGACTGTTTCCGATTGTGGCTGAACGCCGCCGACTGCACAGTAGACCATGCAAGCGCCGTCGAGCACGCGCATCGAACGCTCAACTTCAATGGTGAAGTCAACGTGGCCCGGGGTGTCGATGATGTTGATGTGGTGAGCCGGGAAGTTGTTCGCCATACCCTTCCAGAAACAGGTCGTCGCAGCGGAAGTAATGGTAATACCGCGCTCTTGCTCTTGTTCCATCCAGTCCATGGTGGCGGCGCCATCATGCACTTCACCGATCTTGTGGTTCACGCCTGTGTAAAACAGAACGCGCTCAGTCGTCGTTGTCTTACCAGCATCAATGTGAGCAGAAATACCGATGTTGCGGTAACGCTCAATGGGGGTCTTGCGAGCCATGATTTATTCCTAAGTCTTTAATGCGCGAAACCGAGCGCCATTTTTGTAAAATAGTCGCTCGGCTCGAACAAATTTTAGATACAAACGGAGCTTCTCAAAAAAACCTGAAAAGCCCCGCCCAGTCTTGTTAGAAGCGGAAGTGGGAGAACGCCTTGTTCGCTTCAGCCATACGGTGAACTTCGTCACGCTTCTTCATCGCACCGCCACGGCCTTCAGCTGCTTCGATCAACTCGCCACCCAGACGTTGCGGCATGGACTTTTCGCTACGCTTGTTTGCGGCTTCGCGCAACCAACGCATCGACAACGCCATACGGCGGACTGGACGCACTTCAACCGGGACCTGGTAGTTAGCACCGCCGACACGACGGGACTTCACTTCGACCATCGGCTTGCAGTTGCTCAGCGCAGCGGCGAACACTTCCAGCGGGTCTTTACCAGTTTTGGTTTGAATGTGCTCAAACGCACCGTAGATGATGTTTTCAGCGACCGACTTTTTGCCGGACAGCATCAACACGTTGACGAACTTAGCAACATCAACATTGCCGAACTTTGGATCAGGCAGGATTTCCCGCTTGGGTACTTCACGACGACGTGGCATTTCAATTCCTTTCAGTCTTCAGTTGAGCGGGCAGAATGAATCTCACCGCACTCGCGGACGGCCATCATAGCCACCCACTTACTCGGCCCATCACGGACCGACACATTTCACCAGGCTTGCGCCCGAGGAAAACAAATTACTTCTTAGCCGCTTTAGCGCGCTTAGCACCGTACTTCGAGCGAGCTTGCTTACGATCCTTGACGCCTTGGGTATCCAGAGCACCGCGAACCATGTGGTAACGCACACCCGGCAAGTCTTTTACACGACCGCCGCGAATCAGCACGACGCTATGCTCTTGCAAGTTGTGGCCTTCACCACCGATGTACGAAATCACTTCGAAGCCGTTGGTCAAACGCACTTTTGCAACCTTACGCAAAGCGGAGTTTGGCTTTTTCGGAGTCGTTGTGTAAACGCGGGTACATACGCCACGTTTTTGCGGGCTGTTTTCCAGCGCCGGCGATTTGCTCTTCACGATCGCGGAGACGCGTGGATTGCGAATCAATTGATTGATGGTTGGCATCGTTTTAATCCAACAAAATTACGACGTTAATAACATTAATTCCAGAAACGGTTGCCTGGAATTAAACAAGAAACTTGCACGAAAGAAACCTGTGCACACCGACTTTAGAGAAAACGAGAGAAGCGCCGAGGAAAACCGGAAGCAGACCAAAGAACGCTTAAGCTCAGGAGAGCCTAAATTCGAGAACTCGCGAGTATATGCCTGAATGAGCAAGGGGTCAAGGCCCGTTTCCAGCACCCGACCCCCATTGGTAAATTTACGACGCTCTTACCGCCAGCCTGAAATCGCCAATAAATTGGCTTCAGGCAAGATTGCAGCGGCAATACTTGCCGCATTAACTACTACGCGCGTGCCAGGCTGGCAACAATGCTGCGCCACAACGCCGATTCCTCCTTGTTGCGGTCGCGACGGGAGAAGAAATTGACCACTTGTTCGCCATTGACGTCGTAAAACTCCACCGAGGTGATCACCCCATCCTTGGCCGGACGCTTGACCACCCAGCCGTGATCGATGCCAGCCTGGCGCAGATGCAGGTTGAAGTCCGGATCGAGCACATTGAACCACTCATCGGTTGCCTTCACTTTCTTGACCGTGCCGCTGAAGATCTGCGTCATGCCGGGATTGCTCACAAACACCATGATCGGCTGGGATTGACTGGAAGCGCTATTGAGCAAGGTCTGCACCGATTGTGCATTGATGCGATAGGCGGCATCTTTGCCGATCAGATCCAGGGCTTGCTCGCGGGTGATTCCCAGATCCTTCAGCAGACGCGGGAATTCGTGCACATCGGTCAGCTCATCCCATGACGCGCGCAGTTCCTTGACGTCAACGTCGCCGTTCGGTTTTTTGACGATTTTGGTCGGAGCGCGGTCCACCTTCAACGCGGCAAACTGATCGGGCGCCTTGAAATCGGCAACGAGCTTATCGAACGCAGCGGCACCAGCTTCATTGTCCAGGTAGACCTTGTTCACAGCGTTGCCGTGCACGTCAAAGAACTGCAGGCTGCGGCTGATCTTGCCTTCGCGGCCCGGCTGGACCACGGCGAAAGCGGAACGCCAGTTGTCGGTGCCGAAGCGTAGGTCGATCGGACCGCCGGCAAAGCCGGTTCCCGGAATGACGCGGCCTTCGTCGTTCAGCCTGGCCTTAGTGACGGTGCCGACACGCTCCAGCACGGCGTTGTCGTTACGCGTTATTGCCTTGATCTGCCCCAGTTCATGCAGTTGATCGTAGACGGCCTTATACGCTTTGCCACCATCCTGCAGACGTGTCACGCCCTTGCCGATATTGGTCGCCACCAGTTCGGCCTCGGACACACCCAGTTTTTGCGCGGCGTCGCGCGGATGAGTCTTCGGTTCTGCAGTACGCAACGCCGACCAGCGATCCGCGAGATCGCTATTCTGCGGCGCCGAGGTCGTCGTGCAAGCAGCGATACTGATCACGCCGGCGGCCAACAGCAATACGCTCAGTTTCTTGTATTTCATTCCATGCCTCTTTTCGGTTAAGTGCCTTACGGCGTTCTGCGGATGTCAGTACTCATACTTCATGCTGACGTTGAAGCTGCGGCCGGGTTCGGTGTACGCATCCTTGTTGGTAGCGCTGTCGGCCAGAGACAGACCGCGGATATCGGTCCAACTCCAATATTTACGATCGAACAAATTGCGAATGCCTGCGTTGAATGAGAGATTTTTGTTGACGCGATAACCGCTGCGCAGATCGACCACAAAGAACGACGGCGACACGAAGTTCGTCTTTGTGGCGATATCGTCTTTGTTCTTGGCTGCGTTGTAGACGACGTCGCTTTGCACGAACCAAACCTGATTAGGCTCATAGCGCAGACCCGTCACGACCGACAACGGTGCGACGGAATCCAGACCGCTCTTCACGCCGGCATTGCTGGTGGTTGTCCCCTTGGTGTAAGCGAAGCCGGTCTTGAGCGACAGACCGTTTTCCATGCGCCAGTCGAGACGCCCTTCGAAGCCATGAATCGACGCCTTCGCCGCATTCACATACTGGAAGATGGTCGGATTGGCGACGGTGCCCGCGCCGGAGATGGCCAACGAATCGATGAAGTTGCGATATTCGCCGGTGTAAGCTGCGGCGCTGTAGTTGAACATGCCAGCCGATGTCGGCAGCTTGCCGCGGAAGCCGATTTCGTACGAGTTGCTGGTTTCCGGCTTCAGATTCGGATTGGCAATCTGCGAGTAACCTTGGCTGGCGTTATTGAAGTAAGAGTTCACCTCTTGCGGCGACGGTGCGCGGAAGCCGCGAGCGTATTGCACGTACGGCGCGAATGCCGGCGCCACTTCATAGACAAAAGCCAGACGCGGCGACCATGCGCTGTCCTTGCTGGTGGACGCCGGCTGATTGTTGGCGATCGCTTGGGCATCGTACTTCGCGCTCGCCTCAGGCTTGAGCTTGTAGCTGTCGTAGCGCAGGCCAGGCACTACGCTGAAAGGACCGACGCGCATGTCGTACTGGTAGTACGCACCCAATACGCTGTACTCCGTCTTGGGGAAGTATTCGCAATATTGTGTGCCGGTGCATGTTGTCCAGCCGGTGCCGTTTGCGTTCATCTTCATCGTTGCCGTACTGGCGTCGACACCGTATGTCATCTTGTGCTTGATGGCGCCGGTGGTGAACGAGCTCTCCCCCAGCACGCCGCCGCCGAAGATGTCGTCCTGATACGTAATATCGCGGAAACGGGGGCGCACTGTCGCGCCGACCGTTGTGCCGCTTTCGTAGGAATACTGCTGCGTCTTGGAATCGCGGTAGTACACATTGGCGCGCAATTTCTGGATCAGCCTGTTGTCGGCATCATCGTGCTCGAAGATCGCCTGCAACTTGTTACTGGTCACATTGCTGTTGCTTTGGTAGCCGCTGATGACGGAGGTAATCGCCGACAGGCTGTCGCCGCGCAGGCGATTGTCCACCGTTTCGAAGCTGAGTTTGACAACATTGCGCGGGTCGATCTTGAAGACCACTTTACCCAGCGCTGAACGGTTGTTGTAGGTAAGCGGATCGGCCTTGGTGCGTGCGGCGCCTGTACCGCCTACGCTGCCGTTGGTTTCAGTTTCATTGCCGTGGCGAGCATTCAGCACCAGCATGCCCTGCACGACGTCGTTGCCGAACGCCATGGTGCCAGTCGCACCATAGCTGCTGTCGCTGGAATCATAGGAAGGACGCACTGCAAAGTAGCTGCTCTTGCCGAACACGTTGAGCAAATCCTGCGGATCTTTGGTAACGAAATTGACCACGCCGGTCAGGCCATCACTACCGTACATTGACGACGCAGGGCCACGCAAGATTTCAATACGCTGATACAAGTCCGTGTCCGTGTATGCGCCGCGCCCGGCGAACAACGTGCCCTGGCTAAATGAGCGTGGCAGTGAAACACCGTCTTCCAACATCATCACACGATTGCCGTCCAGGCCGCGAATGCTGATACCTTCGTTACCGCCGCGGCCCATGGTCGCCGATGCCCCGGTCACGCCACCGACACGGTAGACCGAGCGACGCACTTCGACGCCCGGTTCATAGCGCAGCGCGTCCTTGATATCCTTCGCGTTCCCCTGCTCAAGCTCTTCCGAGGTAATGACCGATACGGTCGCCGCGACGCGGTTGAGATCGGTGCCGACGCCACGTGTCGATGTAACGGTAATTTCTTCCAGCGGACGGCTTTGGGCCAACAGTTGCGGTGCGGATTGTTGTGCTTGTTGCGCCATGACCGGCGCCATAGACCATTGTTGCAAGACGACAGCCGTCGCCAATGCAAGTTTCTTTTTGCATAGAGCCATGAGACCCATTCCCCTGAGTGGATTTGGTCACTGGCGATGTTCTATGCTGGCTACCTGATTGTGTTTAACGAGAGTATCGACCGCTTCGTGGCGTGTTTCGGCAAACTGTGCCGAAGGGCTTTTAAGTGATCGAGATATCGGACGAGACGCCAAATCAAGAAAGATTTGCGGCCACCGCCTATCGAACGATGCGTGAAGCGAGACGATTTTTAATAAGAATAATTCTTATTTACTAATTGTAGGAGAAATCTGACAGATACTCAATATGAATCTGAAAATATACGTCATAGCCATATCTGTATAGGCAACAAACACCAAGACGGGCATGCGCACGCATTGCCTTCGTCAATGAAAAAACGGCGCCAGAATTTCTTCTGACGCCGTTTTTTGTACTGCTTCGACAGCCGGTAAAAGCTGCCGCGCTGCTATGCCATTACGCTTCGCCGTCCGCACCGCCGAGAGTCTCGGTGGAGTGCGCTTCGGTTTCGGTCACACGCGCCTGACGCTCGGATTCCAACAGCGCTGCGCGCTCGTCGGCTTCCCATGCGTCTTTTTCCTTGCGTGCACGGTGGAACGCCAGACCGGTACCAGCCGGGATCAGACGACCAACGATGACGTTTTCCTTCAGACCGCGCAGGCCGTCCTTCTTGCCCATGATCGCCGCTTCGGTCAGGACACGTGTGGTCTCCTGGAACGATGCAGCCGAGATGAACGAGTCGGTCGACAGCGATGCCTTGGTAATACCCAGCAAGACGTTTTCGTACGTTGCAGGGATCTTCGTCTCTGCATTGACGCGGTCGTTTTCGTCCAGCAGTTCCGAACGTTCGACCTGTTCGCCGGTGATGTAGTTGGTATCGCCCGGATCCACAACTTGCACGCGACGCAGCATCTGACGCACGATGACTTCGATGTGCTTGTCGTTGATCTTCACGCCTTGCAAACGATACACGTCCTGAACTTCGTCGACGATGTAACGTGCCAGCGCTTCGATACCCAGCAGACGCAGGATGTCTTGCGGATCGGCAGGACCGTCGACAATCATTTCGCCCTTGTTCACCACCTGGCCGTCATGCACCAGCACTTGCTTGTCCTTGGTGATCAGGAACTCATGCTTGGCGCCGTCCATGTCTGTGATTTCCAGACGTTGCTTGCCCTTGGTTTCCTTACCGAACGCCACAGTACCTGTGACTTCAGCCAGCATACCTGCATCCTTCGGCGAACGTGCCTCGAACAGTTCGGCAACGCGTGGCAGACCACCGGTAATATCGCGCGTCTTTTGCGATTCAGTCGGGATACGCGCCAGCACTTCACCAACGTGAACTTGCTGACCGTCCTTGACGGTGATCAGCGCGCCGACCTGGAAGCCGATCGTCACTGCATGTTCGGTGCCGGCGATCTTGACTTCTTCGCCTTGCTCGTTCAGCAGCTTGACCTGTGGACGCAACACCTTGGCAGCGGACGAACCGCGACGCTTGGCATCGATAACCACCAGAGTCGACAGACCGGTCACTTCGTCGATCTGCTTGGCGACGGTCGAGCCTTCTTCGACGTTTTCGAACTTCACGGTACCGGTGTACTCGGTGATGATCGGACGTGTCAGCGGATCCCATGTCGCCAGCGCAGTACCAGCCTTGATGACCATGCCATCCTTGACGATCAGGGTCGCGCCGTACGGTACTTTATGACGCTCACGCTCGCGGCCCAGATCGTCGGTAATCAGCACTTCGCCCGAACGGGAAATGACGATCAGCTCGCCCTTGCCGTTGGTGACGTAACGCATCGTCGCTGTGAAGCGAATCGTACCGTTGGACTTGGCTTCCACCGACGAAGCAACTGCCGCACGCGACGCTGCACCACCGATGTGGAAAGTACGCATGGTCAGCTGAGTACCTGGTTCACCGATCGACTGCGCAGCGATAACGCCAACTGCTTCGCCGCTGTTGACCAGTACGCCGCGGCCCAGATCGCGACCGTAGCACTTGGCGCACAGGCCGTAGCGCGTGTCGCAAGTCAGCGGAGTGCGGACCTTGACTTCATCAATGCCGAGGCGTTCGACTTCTTCAACCGAATCCTCGTCCATCAAGGTACCGGCTTCGTACAGCGTCGCCTGGGTTTCCGGATTGATGATGTCGGTAGCAGCAACGCGGCCGAGGATACGGTCACGCAACGCTTCGATAACTTCACCGCCTTCAACCAGCGCCTTCATGGATGCGCCGTTGGATGTGCCGCAATCATCTTCGATCACGACCAGATCCTGGGTCACGTCAACCAGACGGCGTGTCAGGTAACCGGAGTTCGCAGTCTTCAGCGCCGTATCGGCCAGACCCTTACGGGCGCCGTGCGTCGAAATAAAGTACTGCAACACGTTCAGGCCTTCGCGGAAGTTCGCGGTAATCGGCGTTTCGATAATCGAACCGTCCGGTTTCGCCATCAGACCACGCATACCTGCCAACTGACGAATCTGTGCTGCGGAACCGCGGGCGCCGGAGTCGGCCATCATGTAAATCGCGTTGAACGACTCTTGTGTACCCTTGGTGCCGTCGCGGCGGACCACGTCTTCGACCTTCAGCTGATCCATCATCGCCTTGCCGACGTCGTCGCCGGCCTTGCCCCAGATGTCCACAACCTTGTTGTAGCGTTCGCCGGCGGTAACCAGACCGGACGAGTATTGCTGTTCGATCTGTTTGACTTCGCTTTCAGCGGTCGCAATGATGGTCGCCTTTTGTGGCGGCACCAGCATGTCGTCCACGCAGATCGAGATACCGGCGCGTGTCGCCAGGCGGAAGCCCGATTGCATCAGCTGGTCGGCGAACACCACGGTGGCGCGCAGACCGCACTTGCGGAACGACGTGTTGATCAGCTTCGAAATTTCTTTCTTCTTCAACGCGCGGTTCAGCACGGAGAATGGCAGACCCTTCGGCAGAATTTCCGACAGGATGGCGCGGCCGACAGTCGTTTCGTAACGCTTGACGGTACGCACGAATTCGCCAGTGACCGGATCCTTTGGATTTTCAACGATACGCACGGTGACGCGGGTAGCCAGTTCGACTTCCTTGTTGTCGTACGCGCGGATAACTTCCGAAACGTCCTGGAACAACATGCCTTCGTTCTTGGCGTTGATCGCTTCACGTGTCGCGTAGTACAGACCCAGCACGATATCCTGGGACGGCACGATCGACGGTTCGCCGTTCGATGGGAACAGGATGTTGTTCGACGCCAGCATCAGCGTACGCGCTTCCATCTGCGCTTCGATCGACAGAGGAACGTGGACCGCCATCTGGTCGCCGTCAAAGTCGGCGTTGAACGCGGCGCAAACCAGCGGATGCAGCTGGATCGCTTTGCCTTCGATCAGGACCGGCTCAAACGCCTGGATACCCAGACGGTGTAGTGTCGGCGCGCGGTTCAGCATGACCGGATGTTCGCGGATCACGTCTTCCAGGATGTCCCAGACCACAGGCTCTTGGATTTCGACCAGCTTCTTCGCAGCCTTGATGGTCGTTGCCAGACCCATCAGTTCCAGCTTGTTGAAAATGAACGGCTTGAACAGTTCCAGTGCCATCAGCTTCGGCAGACCGCATTGATGCAATTTGAGCTGCGGGCCCACCACGATGACGGAACGGCCCGAATAGTCGACGCGCTTACCGAGCAAGTTTTGACGGAAACGACCGCCCTTACCCTTGATCATTTCAGCCAGCGACTTCAGCGGACGCTTGTTGGCGCCAGTCATCGCCTTACCGCGACGGCCGTTGTCCAGCAGCGAGTCAACCGCTTCTTGCAACATGCGCTTTTCGTTGCGCGTGATGATTTCCGGAGCGCGCAATTCCATCAGGCGCTTCAGGCGGTTGTTACGGTTGATGACGCGACGATACAAATCGTTCAGATCGGAAGTCGCAAAGCGGCCGCCGTCCAGCGGGACCAGTGGGCGCAATTCCGGTGGCAGCACCGGCAGCACTTCCATGATCATCCAGTCAGGCTTGATGCCCGAACGCTGGAACGCTTCCAGAACCTTCAGACGCTTGGCGTATTTCTTGATCTTGGCTTCGGACTTCGATTCTTTCAGTTCCACGCGCAGGGTTTCTGCATCGCGGTCGATGTCGATCGAGCGCAGCAGTTCACGGATGCCTTCGGCGCCCATGAATGCGGTGAAGTCGTCGCCGTACTCTTCGTACTTGGCGGCGTAGTCGTCTTCCGACATGATCTGGCACTTCTTCAGCGGAGTCATGCCTGGATCGGTCACAACGTAGGCTTCGAAGTACAAAACGCGTTCGATATCGCGCAGGGTCATGTCGAGGACCATGCCCAGACGCGACGGCAGCGATTTCAGGAACCAGATGTGCGCAGTCGGCGAAGCCAGTTCGATGTGGCCCATGCGCTCACGGCGCACTTTGGCCAGCGTGACTTCGACGCCGCATTTTTCGCAGATGACGCCGCGGTGCTTGAGGCGCTTGTACTTGCCGCAGAGGCATTCGTAGTCTTTGATCGGGCCAAAGATCTTGGCGCAGAACAGACCGTCGCGCTCTGGCTTGAAGGTACGGTAGTTGATGGTTTCCGGCTTTTTGACTTCGCCGTAGGACCACGAACGGATTTTCTCAGGCGACGCCAGACCAATTTTGATCGCGTCGAATTGTTCGTTTTGCTGAACTTGCTTGAATAGATCGAGCAGTGCTTTCATGTATCACTCCAGTTGGCGTGAGAACGCTAAATTGCGCACTATGTATGACGATGAGACAAGAGGATCCTACCGCGCTGCTACACCCTGTTCGCATCTGCGGGAGAGCCGTGGCTTGCGCCGGGTTCCGCAGGTACCGGGACAGACTTGGTCGTCCTTAACTGCTTTTGAATTGCTTACTTTACTACCTTGCCGTCTTTGCTGCAGACAGCCAAACCGGGCGAAACGGCATCGCCGTTCCGCCCTTGAGAACATCAGTCGCGTTCCAGATCGATGTCGATACCGAGCGAACGGATTTCCTTGACCAGCACGTTGAAGGACTCCGGCATGCCGGCGTCAATCACGTGATCGCCCTTGACCAGGTTTTCATAAACCTTGGTACGGCCGTTCACGTCATCGGACTTCACAGTCAGCATTTCCTGCAGCACATACGATGCGCCGTAGGCTTCCAGTGCCCAGACTTCCATTTCACCGAAGCGCTGACCACCGAACTGAGCCTTACCGCCCAGAGGCTGCTGAGTAACCAGCGAGTAAGGACCGGTCGAACGTGCATGCATCTTGTCATCAACCAAGTGATGCAGCTTCAGGTAATGCATGTAGCCGACTGTCACGGTGCGCTCGAAAGCTTCGCCGGTACGGCCGTCATACATGGTGACCTGATTCTTCGACGGGGTCATGCCCAGCTGCTTGGCGATGTGATCCGGATACGCCAGATCCAGCATGCGGCGTGTTTCGTCTTCGTGTGCACCGTCAAACACCGGCGTAGCGAACGGAACACCCTTCTTCAGGTTGGCTGCCAGTTCCAGGATCTCGTGATCGCTGAACTCGTCGAGCGCTTCTTTCTTGCCCGATTCGTTGTAGATCGTGGTCAGGAACTTGCGCAGTTCAGCGATCTGCACCTGTGCGTTCAGCATTTCGCCGATACGCAGGCCCAGACCCTTGGCTGCCCAGCCCAGATGAACTTCCAACACCTGACCGACGTTCATACGCGACGGCACGCCCAGCGGGTTCAGCACGATGTCTGCTGGAGTACCGTCGGCCATGTGCGGCATATCTTCGATCGGCAGAATGCGCGAAACCACACCCTTGTTACCGTGACGGCCCGCCATCTTGTCGCCTGGCTGCAGACGACGCTTCACGGCCAGGTAGACCTTGACCATCTTTTGCACGCCTGGCGGCAGTTCGTCGCCTTGTGTCAGCTTCTTGCGCTTTTCTTCAAACGCCAGATCGAACTGGTGACGCTTTTCGGCGATCGATTCCTTGATCGCTTCCAGTGCTGTCGCCATGTCGTCATCCGCAGGGCGGATGTCGAACCAATGGTACTTGTCCAGATCGTCCAGGTAGGCCTTGTCCAGCTTGGTGCCCTTGACCAGTTTCTTCGGACCGCCGTTGGCGACCTTGCCGATCAGCATCTTTTCCAGACGCTGGAAGGCATCGCCTTCAACGATACGCAGCTGGTCGTTCAGGTCCAGGCGATAGCGCTTCAGTTCATCGTCGATGATCTGTTGTGCGCGCTTGTCGCGTTGGATGCCTTCGCGGGTAAACACTTGCACGTCGATGACGGTGCCGACCATGCCCGAAGGCACGCGCAGCGAGGTGTCCTTAACGTCCGAAGCTTTTTCGCCGAAGATCGCGCGCAGCAGCTTTTCTTCCGGTGTCAGCTGGGTTTCGCCCTTTGGCGTGACCTTACCGACCAGCGTATCGCCGGCTTCGACTTCAGCACCGATGTAGGTGATGCCGGATTCGTCCAGGCGCGCCAGTTGGTTTTCAGCCAGGTTCGAAATATCGCGAGTGATTTCTTCCGCGCCGAGCTTGGTGTCACGAGCCACAACCGACAACTCTTCGATGTGGATCGAGGTGTAACGGTCATCAGCAACGACTTTTTCGGAGATCAGGATCGAATCTTCGAAGTTGTAGCCGTTCCATGGCATAAAGGCCACCAGCATGTTCTGCCCCAGAGCCAATTCGCCCAAGTCGGTCGATGCGCCGTCGGCGATCACGTCATGCTTGGCAACACGGTCGCCAACCTTGACGATAGGACGCTGGTTGATGTTGGTGTTCTGGTTCGAACGTGTGTACTTGATCAGGTTATAGATGTCGACGCCGACTTCACCAGCCTGCGCTTCTTCATCGTTCACGCGAATCACCACACGGCCTGCATCGACGTAATCGACGATACCGCCACGCAGCGCTTGCACGGTCGTACCCGAGTCAACTGCAACGGTACGCTCGATACCGGTACCGACCAGCGGCTTTTCCGGACGCAGGCAAGGCACAGCCTGACGTTGCATGTTGGCGCCCATCAATGCGCGGTTCGCATCATCGTGCTCGAGGAACGGAATCAGCGACGCCGCCACCGACACGACCTGGCCTGGAGCCACGTCCATGTACTGAACGCGTTCTGGCGAGACCAGAATGGTTTCACCGGCTTCACGTGCCGAGACCAGTTCATCGGACAGCTTCAGCGAAGCGTCGATGGTCGCATTCGCCTGAGCGATGATGTAGCGGCCTTCTTCGATTGCCGACAGATAGTCGATCTGGTTGGTGACCTTGCTGCCTTCGACCTTGCGATATGGGGTTTCCAGGAAACCGTATTCGTTCAGACGGGCATACAGCGCCAGCGAGTTGATCAGACCGATGTTCGGGCCTTCAGGCGTTTCGATCGGGCACACGCGGCCGTAGTGGGTCGGGTGTACGTCACGTACTTCAAAGCCGGCGCGTTCGCGGGTCAGACCGCCAGGTCCCAGAGCGGATACACGGCGTTTATGCGTGATTTCCGACAGCGGGTTGGTTTGATCCATAAACTGCGACAACTGCGACGAACCGAAGAATTCGCGGATCGCGGCCGAGATCGGCTTGGAGTTGATCAGGTCGTGCGGCATCAGGTTGTCCGCTTCGGCTTGGCCGAGGCGTTCCTTGACGGCGCGCTCAACGCGAACCAGACCGGCACGGAATTGATTTTCCGCCAGTTCACCGACGCAACGGACGCGACGGTTACCCAAGTGATCGATGTCATCGACTTCGCCGCGGCCATTGCGCAACTCAACCAGAATCTTGATCACAGCCAGGATGTCTTCGTTCGACAGCGTCATGGCGCCAGTCAGTTCATCACGACCGATACGGCGGTTGAACTTCATGCGGCCGACAGCCGACAGGTCGTAACGGTCTTCGCTGTAGAACAGGCCGTTGAACAACGCTTCCACCGAATCTTCGGTTGGCGGTTCGCCAGGACGCATCATGCGATAGATCGCCACGCGCGCAGCGGTTTGATCCGCTGTATCGTCAGTGCGCAATGTTTGCGAGATGTAGCCGCCTTGGTCCAGATCGTTGGTGTACAGCGTCTGGATAGCATCGATGTCAGCTTCGCGCAAGCGAGCCAGCAATTCTTCAGTAAGCTCGTCGTTAGCCGACGCAATGACTTCACCGGTATCGCCGTCGACGATGTTCTTCGCCAATACGCGGCCCAGCAGGTAGTCTTCCGGCACGGAAATTTGCTTGATGCCGGCAGCTTCGATGTCACGCACGTGTTTGGCGTTGATACGCTTGTCTTTCGCGACCAGCGGCTTGCCGGACTTGTCGAGAATATCGAAGCGCGCGACTTCACCGCGCAGACGCTCGGAGACGAATTCCATCTCAGCGCCTTCAGCGTGCAGCGTGAAGTTGTCGAACACGAAGAAGTTCGCCAGGATCTGCTCGGATGTCATGCCGATTGCTTTGAGCAGGATCGTCACAGGCATCTTGCGGCGACGGTCGACGCGGAAGAACAGGATGTCCTTCGGATCGAATTCGAAGTCGAGCCACGAACCGCGGTAAGGAATGATACGTGCGGAGAACAGCAGTTTTCCGGACGAGTGAGTCTTGCCGCGGTCATGTTCAAAGAACACCCCAGGCGAACGGTGCAGCTGCGACACGATGACGCGCTCGGTACCGTTGATGACGAACGAACCGGTAGTCGTCATGAGCGGCAATTCGCCCATGTAAACTTCCTGTTCTTTCATTTCCTTGACGACCGGCTTGGTCGGCGATTCCTTATCCAGGATCACCAAACGCACCTTGGCACGCAGCGGCGACGCGAACGTCAGGCCACGTTGTTGACATTCCTTGACGTCGAACGGCGGCGCGCCCAACACATAGGAGAGAAACTCGAGACGCGCAAAACCATTGTGCGAAACGATAGGGAAAATCGATGTAAAGGCCGATTGCAGACCTTCGTTCTTACGTTGGGACGCTGTTTTGTCCGTTTGCAAGAATGTCTGGTATGACTCGATCTGAGTCGCTAGCAGGAACGGAACGTTGTGGACGTTAGCGCGTTTCGCAAAGGATTTACGAATACGCTTCTTCTCAGTAAATGAGTAGTGCATGGACACTCCGTGAGTGACAGGAAGGATAGAGAGTTCAGGACTCGCCCGGATTGCTTATTACCTTGTTGCCGCGATCCGTTAGCAGCGAAACCTCAAGTCTCAGCCCTTCAGTCTTGGTCTGGCGCCACCTCTTGCTTAGCTAAAACTAGCTGCAAAACAAGAAATTGCTAACCACTAAACATACAAAATTTCGAAACGACAAAGGAGCCAAAGCCGAATCCTTTTTTCAAAGGACTCTGCACTTTGACTCCGGTGGAACGATGCGCCGGCGAACCGGCGGATATTCCAGCTCAAGTAAAAATTACTTGAGTTCTGCTTTCGCGCCAGCTTCTTCCAGCTTCTTCTTGGCTGCTTCGGCGTCTGCCTTAGCAATGCCTTCTTTAACTGGCTTCGGTGCGCCGTCAACCAGATCTTTAGCTTCTTTCAAGCCCAGACCGGTGATTTCGCGAACTGCCTTAATAACGCCAACCTTGTTCGCGCCGACTTCCGACAGAACAACGGTGAACTCTGTTTGCTCTTCAGCAGCAGCGGCGCCAGCGCCACCACCAGCAGGACCAGCGACAGCCATTGCTGCTGCGGAAACGCCAAACTTTTCTTCGAATGCCTTCACCAGGTCATTCAATTCCAACACGGTCAAGGCGCCTACGGCTTCCAAGATATCGTCTTTGCTAATTGCCATTTGAAACTCCTAATTTATTTCGGTAATAACATCTAATCGGTACTGACGCAGAGGTCAAAGTGCTCATGAACAGCTGCCACATTGCTGCGGCCAGCGCTCTTAAGCTGCTTCGGCTTCTTTCTTGGCTGCCAGAGCAGCCAGACCACGCGCAAAACCAGCAACCGGAACCTGCATCATGCCCAGCAATTGGGCCAGCAGAACTTCGCGGGACGGGATATTTGCCAATGCAGTGACAGCAGCCTTATCCAGCGGCTTACCTGCATAGTTACCTGCCTTGACGACCAGTTTGTCGTTGGTTTTAGCAAAGTCAGAGATGACTTTAGCTGCAGCAACGGCATCTTCCGAGATCGAATAGATCAGCGGGCCGGTCATTTCAGAAGCGAGGTCAGCAAACGCGGAACCTTCAACAGCGCGGCGAGCGAGTGTGTTTTTCAACACGCGCAGGTACACGCCTTGGTCACGCGCTTTGGCGCGCAGTTGCGTCAAGTGACCAACCTGGATGCCACGGTATTCGGCCACGACGATAGTCTGTGCAGTTGCAACTTTTGCAGCGACTTCGGCGACAACGGCCTTTTTGTCATTCAGATTGAGACTCAAGATCAACCTCCAAAAATGATGCTTGGCGACGACACAGGCGAAAAACCTGCTTGCCTTACATCGGTTCGAACACGGCGTCCGACGTTAGGAGTTCATTGCAACGTTTCGAAAACCTGAAACGCTGGTGAGACTGCAAAACTTGTTCGGGTACACCATCTGCGCTGGGTAATCAAAAACGAGAGTTTTTGACGTTTTAACTTTGTGCCTGCCTGCTGCACGCCGCCCAACGGTCTTTGATTGCCTGAAGCACTTCACAATTGCAAAATGCTCCAGCCCAAAGATGTGCCTCGCTTCCGTGAGGAAACGAGGACTTGATTCTTTACTTAAGCAGCCAGAGTTGCCTGATCCACACGGACGCCGGCGCCCATAGTGGAGGACAGCGAAACCTTGCGCAGGTAAACACCCTTGCTGGTTGCTGGCTTAGCTTTGTTCAGTGCATCGATCAGTGCAACCAGATTGGACTTCAGATCTGCATCGCTGAACGACTTGCGGCCGATAGTGGCGTGAATGATGCCGGCCTTGTCGGTACGGTATTGCACTTGACCAGCCTTGGCGTTCTTGACGGCGGTAGCGACGTCAGGAGTAACAGTGCCGACCTTCGGGTTAGGCATCAGGCCGCGTGGGCCCAGGATCTGACCCAGAGTACCGACGATACGCATAGTGTCCGGCGAAGCGATAACGATGTCGAAAGGCATGTTGCCGGCCTTGACTTGCTCAGCCAGATCTTCCATACCGACGACGTCTGCACCGGCAGCCTTAGCTTGCTCAGCCTTTTCGCCCGAAGCAAACACAGCCACGCGCACAGTCTTGCCTGTACCAGCTGGCAGAACCACGGAACCGCGAACCACTTGGTCCGACTTCTTCGCATCAACGCCCAGCTGGACGGACACGTCGATCGATTCATTGAACTTCGCTGTTGCGAATTCTTTAACCAGCGCCAGTGCGTTATCGAAAGGATAAGCCTTGGTGCGATCGATCTTGCCTTCTTGCGCCTTAGCGCGCTTTGTCAACTTAGCCATTACAGACCCTCCACCGTGATGCCCATGGAACGTGCCGAACCAGCGATGGTGCGCACAGCCGCTTCCAGATCAGCAGCGGTAAGATCCGGCTTCTTCTGGGTAGCGATTTCTTCCGCTTGTTTACGAGTAATCTTGCCAACCTTGTCTGTATGCGGCTTGGCAGAACCCTTTTGAATGCCGGCAGCCTTCTTGATCAGAATAGTTGCTGGAGGAGTCTTCATCACGAATGTGAAGGACTTGTCCGCAAATGCAGTGATCACGACTGGAATTGGCAGACCTGGCTCAACGCCTTGAGTCTGGGCATTAAATGCCTTACAGAACTCCATGATGTTCAGACCGCGCTGACCCAGCGCCGGGCCGATCGGTGGGGATGGATTTGCTTTACCAGCTGGCACTTGCAGCTTGATAAAACCGATGATTTTCTTTGCCATGATGGCTCCTACGTTGATTGAGTGTTAGCGCCTTTTCTGCATCTTGCGACACGGTACTAAGGCTCCTCTGCTGCTTGCCGGATTTGATGAAATTTGCATTTCGCCGCGCTCCTGCGGGCGCTTGAATGGGGCAATGCTTAGACTTTTTCGACTTGGCCGAACTCGAGTTCGACTGGTGTGGCGCGGCCAAAAATAGTGACCGATACACGCACGCGGGATTTTTCGTAATTCACTTCTTCCACGTTGCCGTTGAAATCGGTAAAAGGACCATCCTTGATACGTACCAGCTCGCCCACTTCGTACAACACCTTTGGACGCGGCTTTTCGATACCGTCTTGCATTTGCTGCATGATCTTGTCGACTTCATGCGGAGGAATCGGGGTTGGACGATTCGACTTGCCGCCGATGAAACCGGTCACCTTGCTGGTGTTTTTCACTAAGTGCCAGGTTTCATCCGTCATTTCCATCTCAACCAGGACGTAGCCCGGGAAGAAACGACGTTCGGTAACCGACTTGTGACCGTTCTTGACATCAACCACTTCTTCAGTCGGCACCAGAATCTGGCCAAACTGTTCTTCCATACCGGCGCGAACGATGCGCTCGGTCAGTGCGCGCTGCACACTCTTTTCCATGCCGGAATAGGCATGCACAACGTACCAGCGCTTTTTACTGGCGCTTGAAACGCTTTGCGCACCAATCGGTGCGCTGTCTTGTGTGCTATCGCTCATTATTATTTCCAGCCCAAAATTACGTCATACAACAGGAATTCGAGCAACTTGTCCGTACCCCAGAGAAAGATTGCCATGATCAGCACGAAGGCGAAAACGATCGCCGTGATCTGCATTGCTTCCTTGCGGGTAGGCCAGACAACTTTTTTGGTTTCACGTACCGATTCTTTGGCGAAGCCGACAAAACCACGACCTTGCGCCGATGTCCAGGCAAAACCAATTGCCACCAGCAGACCAGCTACCAGGGCCAGTGCGCGCACTGCCGTAGATTGGCCGGACAAAACAAAAAAACCGACCACGCCGGCAAGGACCGCTACGATTGCGAGTGCAACCTTGAGCTTGTCGCTTGATGTGCTGACGGTTTGTACAGGCTGGTTAGACATTTATTTACTTTCAGTACCCTACTCACCTGAATCGGTGGCAGGGGCGGAGGGCATCGAACCCCCAACCTCCGGTTTTGGAGACCGGCGCTCTGCCAATTGAGCTACACCCCTACGATCAAAACACTGATCTGAACGGTTTGGCCAGCCAACTTACGCTTGCCGCTCAGACATCAACGCCGCGATACGGGAATTTCCCGGATCGCGGCGATTGCTACTTTTTATTACGCGTCAGCCAGGATCTTGGCAACAACACCTGCGCCAACAGTACGGCCACCTTCGCGGATCGCGAAGCGCAGACCTTCTTCCATCGCGATCGGGTTGATCAGCATCACGGTGATCGACACGTTATCGCCTGGCATAACCATTTCCTTGTCCTTCGGCAACTCGATCGAACCAGTCACGTCCGTGGTACGGAAGTAGAACTGTGGACGGTAGTTGTTGAAGAACGGTGTATGACGGCCGCCTTCGTCCTTCGACAGAACATAGATCTCGCCTGTGAAGTGCTTGTGCGGCTTGATCGAACCTGGCTTCGCCAGAACCTGGCCACGCTCCACGTCTTCACGCTTGGTGCCGCGCAGCAGCACGCCAACGTTGTCGCCAGCCTGACCTTGGTCCAGCAGCTTGCGGAACATTTCAACGCCGGTGCAAACTGTGTCTTGCGTGTCACGGATACCAACGATTTGTAGGGCTTCGCCGACCTTGACGATACCGCGCTCAACACGGCCGGTCACAACAGTACCGCGGCCGGAGATCGAGAACACGTCTTCCACTGGCAGCAGGAAGGAGCCGTCAACAGCGCGTTCCGGTGTCGGGATGTAAGTGTCCAGTGCTTCTGCCAGGGCCATGATGGCTTGCTCGCCCAATGGGCCAGTGTCGCCTTCCAGAGCCAGCTTTGCCGAACCCTTGATGATTGGCAGGTCGTCGCCTGGGAATTCGTACTTGGTCAACAGCTCGCGCACTTCCATTTCAACCAGTTCCAGCAGCTCTTCATCATCGACCATGTCGGCCTTGTTCAGGAATACGATGATGTAAGGAACGCCAACCTGACGCGACAGCAGGATGTGTTCGCGTGTTTGCGGCATCGGGCCGTCTGCTGCGGAGCAAACCAGGATCGCGCCGTCCATCTGCGCTGCGCCGGTAATCATGTTCTTCACATAGTCGGCGTGGCCTGGGCAGTCAACGTGAGCATAGTGACGGTTGGCTGTTTCGTATTCAACGTGGGCTGTGTTGATGGTGATGCCGCGTGCCTTTTCTTCTGGCGCTGCATCAATCTGATCGTAGGCCTTCGCTTCGCCGCCGAACTTCTTCGACAACACTGTTGCGATTGCTGCTGTCAGCGTGGTCTTGCCGTGGTCAACGTGACCAATCGTACCAACGTTCACGTGCGGCTTGGTCCGCTCGAATTTGCCTTTTGCCATCTTAGACTCCTAACGATTGATGAGAATGTTCAGGCAACGCGCCCGATTGACTTGCTGACTTGCTGAAGCGCTAATTGCTGTCACAACAACTACATATATAACTGGTGCCCTTGACGTGGATTGAACACGTGGCCTCTCCCTTACCAAGGGAGTGCTCTACCACTGAGCTACAAGGGCTTACCTGCCAATTGCACCAACAACCAAACGATGCAACCGGACAAAACTTGGAGCGGGCGAAGGGAATCGAACCCTCGTCATAAGCTTGGAAGGCTTCAGCTCTACCATTGAGCTACACCCGCGAGGAACTACTTTCGAACTTATTTCACTTCACAGCCGCAACAACTTGCAAACTGATCCCAAAATGGTGGAGAGGGCTGGATTCGAACCAGCGTACTCGTAAGAGGGCAGATTTACAGTCTGCTGCCATTAACCACTCGGCCACCTCTCCGCGCAGGGAACTCAAAACTATAGGCGAACACTTATCCCTTGTCAACTAAAATGCAAGAAGAGATGCATTATTTTTTCTTTGACGCCCCTAGTTTCCTTAAATCACGTCGTTGGCGCGACGGCCAACCTGATGCCAGGGCGCAATTCTAACCAGCATTACCATTCCGGGCAACGCCAGGATGAAGCACAGGATGAAAAAATTGAACCAGCCCAGATCGGCCACGATGTAGCCGACCGACGAATTGACAAATGTCCGTGGCACGGCAGCCAGGCTGGTGAACAGCGCAAACTGCGTAGCCGTGTAGCGCGGATCGGTTTCGCGCATGATGTAGGCCACAAAAGCAGCGGTACCCAAGCCGACGCCAAAAGCTTCAAAGCCGATGACCAAGGCCAGCACCAGCGTATCGGCCCCGGCCTGCGCCAGCCAGGCGAAACCGAGAATCGCGACCGCCTGGATCACACCGAATACCCACAAGGCCTTATTGATGCCCAGGCGAATCATCCAGACGCCGCCGACGATGCCGCCCACCACGCTGGCCCACAGGCTAGTTGTCTTGGAGACAACGCCGATCTGCGTCATCGAAAAACCCAGATCGATATAGAACTTGGTCGCCAGGGCCGTTGCCATGCTGTCGCCGAGCTTGTACAAGAAGATAAAGCCAAGCACCCACAGCGCAGAACTCCAGCCGTCGCGCGTCACGAATTCCTGAAACGGCATGACTACGGCTTCGCGCAAGCTTTTTGGCGGCGAACCGTAGACCTTCGGCTCCTTTACCAACAAGGTGCACAACAATCCCGGCAGCATGAACCCAGCGGTAATCCAGAACACGCTTTGCCAGGCCATCAGGTCGGCCAGCACCAGCGACAAGGCGCCGGGCACCATGCCGGACAGCTTGTAGGCGTTGACGTGAATCGCGCTACCCAGGCCGAGCTCTTCCTCCGGCAGGATTTCGCGGCGGAAAGCGTCGATGGCGATATCCTGGCTGGCGGAAAGAAAGGCCACCACCGACGCCATGAAGGCGATCGTGCCGACCTGCGTGTGCGGATCCAGCATTCCCATGCCGCCGATACCGAGAAACAGCGCGATCTGCGTGAAAAACATCCAGCCGCGCCGGCGTCCCATCCCGCCGAAGTGGAAGCGGTCCATCAGCGGCGACCAGAGGAATTTCCAGGTATAGGGAAACATCACCAGCGCGAACAGCCCCAGCGCCTTGACGTTCAGTCCCGATTTCGCCAGCCACGCCTGCAGCAGACTCAACAGAATGAACAGCGGCAACCCCGATGAAAAGCCCAAAAATACGCAAATCAGCATGCGACGGTTGAGATAGCTATGCCACGAAATCGGGGATGGGGTCATAAAGAAACGATGAGGGACGATGAATGATGCGCACGGCAAGGCACCGGAACTCCGTTCGCAAACACCTGTGAACGGAGGCGTCTGCGGAGTATAAGGAATTTGCCGGCGCCGGTCTGTTTTTCCGACGCCGGCGGCAGGCTTACGACTTCTTTTTCAGACGGAAAACAGCCAGGCTGCCGCGCCAGTTCGGCAAGAACGTAATCGGCTTGCCGTCATGCAGCGCCACACACTCCAGCACTTCCAGTCCGACTTCGTTAGCCAGCTCTTCGAAATCCTTGATGGTGGCGCAGCGCAAGTTAGGCGTGTCGTACCACTCGTACGGCAGCGATTTTGACACCGGCATGCGCCCGCGCAGCAAAGCCACACGGTGCGACCAGTAGGCGAAGTTAGGGAAAGACACCGTTGCTTCGCGCCCGACACGGGCGATTTCGCGCAAGATCCCTTCGACGTCCTTGACCATCTGCAGAGCCGACAAACACAGCACCGTATCGAAGGCATTGTCTTCAAACATTGCCAGACCGCCTTCCAGATCCTGCTGGATCACCGAGACGTCGCGCGCCACGCACTCTGGTATCAGCGCATCGTCGATTTCGATGCCATAGCCGCTGCAAGCCTTGTCGGTCTGCAGGTAGTCGAGCATCACACCGTTGCCGCAGCCCACATCCAGGACTTGCGAGCCTGCGCGTATCCAGTGGGCGATGAAGGCGAGATCGGGGCGCAATACGCTCAGTTCGGGAAAATTCATGCGCACTCCTCCTGAGCGATTTCAGCCCACACGCGTTGATAGTATTCGCGCAGCAATTTCATGTAGCGCGGGTCGTCGAGCAGAAAGGCGTCATGACCGTGCGGCGCATCGATTTCTGCGTAGGTCACGCGGCGCTTGTTGCTGACCAGCGCCTGCACCATCTCGCGGCTGCGTTCCGGTGAAAAGCGCCAGTCGGTCATGAATGACGCCAACAGAAACTGCGCCTTGGTGTTGGCAAAAGCCTTGGCCAGATCGCCGCCGAAATCGCGCGCCGGATCGAAATAGTCGAGCGCCTTGGTGATCAGCAGATAGGTATTGGCGTCAAAGTAAGTCGAGAATTTGTCGCCCTGATAGCGCAGATAGGACTCGATTTCAAAATCGATGCCGAAGCCGAACTGGTATTCACCCGAGCGCAGATCGCGGCCGAATTTTTCCGCCATGTCGTCATCGGACAAGTAAGTGATGTGCCCTACCATGCGCGCCACGCGCAGGCCGTTTTTCGGCACCACGCCATGCGCATAAAAATCGCCGCCGTGGAAGTCGGGATCGGTGAGGATGGCCTGACGCGCGACGTCGTTGAAGGCGATATTCTGAGCCGACAGTTTCGGCGTCGAGGCGATGACGATACAGTGACGCAGGCGATCCGGGAACATCATGCTCCACGCCACCGCCTGCATGCCGCCGAGCGAACCGCCCATGACCGCCGCGAATTGCGTGATGCCGAGCTGGTCAGCCAGCCGCGCCTGCGCATTCACCCAGTCTTCCACTGTCACCACCGGAAAACTCGCTCCGTAAGGCTTGCCGGTCGCTGGATTGGTGTGCATCGGGCCGGTCGAGCCGAAGCAGGAGCCGAGGTTATTGATGCCGATGACGAAGAACTTGTCGGTGTCGAGCGACTTGCCCGGACCGACCATGTTGTCCCACCAGCCGACATTCTCCGGGTCGTCGGCGTAGACGCCCGCAACGTGATGCGAAGCGTTGAGCGCATGGCATACCAGCACCGCATTGGACTTGTCGGCATTGAGCGTGCCGTAGGTTTCATACATCAGCATGTAGCCGGCCAGCGACGTCCCGTTCTTGAGCGGCAAGGGCTCGGGAAAATGCATGATTTGCGGCGATACGATTCCGATCGACATGGGCTCTCTTTGTAATCTTGCGGTTATGTCTGTGCGCAGATTTATAGCCCTGAAAACAAAAAAGCCCGGAGCTTACGCTCACGGGCTAAATTCTGGGCTTGTCCTGCACAACTCCAAGCTCGCTTTAGCCGTATTTAGATGGAACCTGGGTTCCGGCGCCCGCAAGCTGAGGTTGAGTAACCATTCAAATCGGCGCAGTGGTGTAAGAATAACCAAGTCGACGCATGCCGTCAAACCACGATTGACGGCATGCCATTGCAGCAACTTCGATAGCTTAGCGACGGCGCGCGGCGGTCGCCTTGATCTCCGGTTCGGCGTTGAGCGTGCGCAATTGCGCCATGGCGGCTTCAATCACGGACGGCTCGGTGGCTTTCAGCACTTTCCTGACCTGCGGCTCCAGCAGGGTCAGGTCGCTGTTAAGGATCTCCTGCTTGACCGA
Source organism: Herbaspirillum sp. GW822-FHT03A08 (assembly GCF_058801885.1). NCBI lineage: Bacteria > Pseudomonadati > Pseudomonadota > Betaproteobacteria > Burkholderiales > Oxalobacteraceae > Herbaspirillum > Herbaspirillum sp. GW822-FHT03A08. Next base: position 81,709 of record NZ_JBXANR010000006.1, read on the forward strand.
CAGCAACTGCGACGGATGCATGGAAAACTCCAGCAAACCCATACCCAGCAACAGGCGTGTCCACTTCACGTCGCCGGCCATTTCACCGCACACGGCGACCGGGATGCCGGCTTTGCGGCCCATCGCGATCACGCTCGACAACAAGAACAGCACCGCCGGGTGCAGCGGATCGTAGAGATGCGCCACTTCGTGATCGACCCGGTCGATCGCCAGCGTGTACTGAATCAGATCGTTGGTGCCGATGGACAGGAAGTCGAGGCGTTTGATGAAAATCGGCAAAGCCAGCGCGGCGGCCGGGATTTCGATCATGGCGCCGACCTCGATCTCTTCGTCGAATTTTTGCTTGCGCTGACGCAACTGCTCCTTGGCTTGTTCGATCAGGGCGAGCGTCTGATCCACCTCGAAGGCATGCGCCATCATCGGAATCAGCAGCTTGATCGGACCAAAGGCGGATGCACGCAAGATTGCCCGCAACTGCGTCAAAAACATCTGCGGTTCGCTGAGGCAGTAGCGGATCGCGCGCAAACCGAGGGCCGGGTTCAGGGCAGTCTGCTCATCTTCGTCCAACGGTTTGTCGGCGCCGACGTCGAGCGTACGGATCGTGACCGGACGGCCCTTCATGGACACCACGGTCTGGCAGTACGAATCGAACTGTTCATCCTCCGTCGGAAACTTCTCCAGATGACCGGCACGTCCCATGAAGAGGAATTCGGAGCGGAACAGACCGACGCCATTGGCGCCGGCCTCCAGCGCGGGAGCACTATCCGTCGGCAACTCGATGTTGGCCAGCAGGGTAATTTCGGTGCCGTCTTGCGTGATGGCGGGCGTTTTCTTGAGACGGCCAAGCTTCTTGCGGTCGCGCAGCATGCGCTCCTGGCGCGCCCGGTATTGCGCCAGCACCAGAGGAGACGGGTTGACGATGGTCACGCCGGCGTCGCCGTCGATGATCAGGACGTCGTCCTGCTTGACCAGCGCCGAGGCGTTGTTCATGCCGACGGCGGCGGGAATATCCAGGCTGCGGGCAACAATCGCCGTGTGCGAATTCTGGCCTCCCAGGTCGGTGACAAAACCGCCAAAAGCACCGTCACGGAACTGCAGCATGTCGGCCGGAGAAATATCGTGCGCTACAACGATGATGCTGGCGGTGGCGCCGTCGCCGCCTTCAGCCGGCGGCAGATTGATGGCGCTGCCGGTGAGCACCTTGAGCACGCGATCGCCGACTTGCTGGATATCGGCCTTGCGCTCGCGCAGGTAGGGATCTTCGATCTCGTCGAATTGCGCCGACAGGCCGTCGATCTGCGTCACCAACGCCCATTCGGCGTTGTAATAGCGGTGACGGATGATATTGAGCGGCACTTCGGCCAGCATCGGGTCGGACAGGATCAGGGCATGCACGTCAATGAAAGCGCCCAGTTCGGGCGGCGCTTCCTTCGGCAGTTCGCTGCGGATGGTCTGCAACTCCTGGTGAACGGTGGCGATGGCGTTTTTGAGGCGCAGCACTTCGGCCTCGACCTGATCGTCGGGAATGAGGTAATGCTTGACGTCGAGAGCGGCGGGAGCAAGCAGATGCGCGCGGCCGATCGCGATGCCTTTTGAAACCGGGATACCGTGTAAGGTAAAAGATGCCATCGCGTTTGTCTCCTGCGTTATTTTGTTATGCCTTGATTAAACCTTCATCGCGGTAGCTCTCAAAACCTTACCGGACAACGCCGTGTTTGGCAATCATGCGGAAAAACAAGAGAGAAACAAACAGGAAAAATTTGATATTTACGACTGATTGCGGCGACAGATGACGGCACGTAACTGCACACGGCGGCCGCCATCGCTCACGATGTCTTACTGGCCTTCGCCGAAACGGTCGTTGATCAGCGCTTCCAGTGCGGTGAAGCAATCCTGCTCGTCGTCGCCTTCGGTTTCCAGCAGAACCTTGCTGCCCTTGCCGGCCGCCAGCATCATCACGCCCATGATGGATTTGGCGTTGACGCGGCGCTTGTTGAAGGTCATCCAGACCTCGCACTTGTATTTGGACGCCAGTTGGGTGAGCTTGGCCGAGGCGCGCGCGTGCAGACCGAGCTTGTTGATGATCTCAAGTTCTTTTTGAATCATGGAAGTTCTTTCTTTGTTCTTGTCGATTTGGGCCAAACGCTGTCAGCGCACGATATCGCTATATTGCCAGCCTTCTTATTGGGAGGAAACACGAACGCGGTTGTCCACGCGTACGGCGCCGCTCTGACCGCCGGCGAGCGCCATTTCCATGACGACGTCGAGCGTGTCGTTGCGATACGTCAACGCGCGCAGCAGCATCGGCAGGCTGATGCCGGCGATGACTTCGACGTTGTCGATGGCGCACAGATAACCGGTGCAGTTGGAAGGCGTGCCGCCCATGACGTCGGTGATCACCAGCACGCCGCTGCCGTCGTCGAGGCGACGCACGGCTTCTGCTGCTAGCTTTTGTACTTCTGCCGGGTTCTGGTCGGCGATGACGTCAATGGCTTCGATGCGCTCGGGCAAACCACGAAATACGTGCGTTGCCGCCGCGATGAAAGCCTGACCCAGCGGGGCATGCGTGAGAAGAAGGATACCGACCATGAATTTCTACTTGCTATATGTACGTTGCCAGACCGGGTGCTGGTGTGATTGCCTCAGCTGCCTGCGACTGCAGTTTCCAGCGCATCGACGAACATGGCGGCAACATCGAAGCCGCTTTGCTGCGTGATTTCCTGGAAACAGGTCGGACTGGTGACATTGATTTCTGTTAAATAATTGCCAATAGCGTCCAATCCTACCAGCAACAACCCCCGCTGCGCCAAAATCGGCGCCAGTGCTTCCGCAATCTCCAATTCGCGCGGCGAAATAGGCTGCGCAACGCCGAGACCGCCGGCCGCCAGATTGCCGCGCACTTCACCGCCTTGCGGAATGCGCGCCAAAACGTGCGGCACCACTTTACCGCCAATCAGCAGAATGCGCTTGTCGCCCTTTGAAATTTCCGGGATGAAACGTTGCGCCATGATCGTCCGGTTGCCGTTGTCGGTCAGGGTTTCGATCACTGAACCGAGGTTCATGCCGTCCTGCCCGATGCGGAAGATGCCCATGCCGCCCATGCCGTCGAGCGGCTTCAGGATCACGTCCTTGTGTTCGGCGTGGAAAGCACGCAGGCGCTTGGCGTCGCGCGTGACCAGCGTCGGCGCGGTGTATTGCGGAAATTGCGCAATCGCCAGCTTCTCGTTGTGGCTGCGAATCGCTTCGGGCTTGTTGAAGACGCGCGCGCCCTGCTTCTCGGCCAGCTCCAGCAGATACGTGGTGTAGATGTATTCCATGTCGAACGGCGGATCCTTGCGGATCACGATGGCGTCGAATTCCGACAGGAAAGTCGATACCGGCGCATCGGCGCGGTACCAGTCGTCGGCGTCGCCGGTGAGCGTGATTTTCGCCACGTTGGCGGTCACCAGACCGCTTTCCAGCACAATATCGGTCTGCTCGAAGGCATAAATGGCGTGGCCGCGCCTGGCGGCTTCGCGCATCATGGCGAAAGTCGAGTCCTTATAGGTCTTGAAGGTGTCGAGCGGGTCGGTCAGGAAAGCGATTTTCATGAAATGTCCGTCAAAATGTCAGGCAATTGAGAATTAATAGACTTCCGGATTCGGATCGGTCTTTTCCATTTCCAGCGACGCGGCCAGGAGCGCCAGGCGCGCCACCACGCCATACATATAGAAGCGATTCGGCGCTGCGGTGCCAGGCTTGGCCTGCAGATCCGGCAAAGCGTGCTGCTGCTGGAACGCCAAGGGCACGAAATGGGCGCCCGGCGCGTTCAGGTTTTCGTTGATGTCGCGATCCGCATGCACGCGGTAGAAACCGCCGACCACATAGCGGTCGATCATGTAAACCACCGGCTCGGCCACGGCTTCGTTGATGCGCTCGAAGGAATGCACGCCTTCCTGGATGATCAGTTCGCTGACTTCCAGACCTTCCTTGCCGACCACCATCTTGCTGCGTTGCTTGCGGTTGAAATCCTTGACTTCGCTGGCGTCCTTGACGGTCATGATGCCCATGCCGTAGGTGCCGGCATTGGCCTTGACGATCACGAAGGGCTGCTCCTTGATGCCGTATTCTTTGTACTTCTTGCGGATCTTCGACAACAGGCTGCTGACGTTATCGGCCAGACAGTCGGAACCGGCCTCTTCCTGCAGATTCAACTCGCCGCATTTGGCGAACAACGGATTCAGCATCCACGGGTCGACGTCGACCAGCTTGGAGAATTTCTTGACCACGTCGTCATAGGCCGAAAAATGATTACTCTTGCGGCGCACGGCCCAGCCGGCGTGCAGCGGCGGCAACACGTTCTGCTCGTCGAGGTTTTCCAGTACCGACGGGATGCCGATCGACAGGTCGTTGTTGAGCAGGACTGTACAGGGATCGAAATTCTTCAAACCGAGGCGGCGGCCGTTCTTGGAGCGCTCCAGCGGTTCCAGCGTGATGCTGGTGCCGTCCGGCAAGTCGATCTGCTTCGGCTTCTTGATGTCTTCCAGCGTGCCGAGACGCACATTGAGGCCGGTCTGGCGGAATATCTGCATCAGCCGCGCGACGTTTTGCAGGTAGAAGCTGTTGCGCGTGTGATTCTCGGGAATCAGCAGCAGGTTCTTAGCATCCGGACAATATTTTTCGATCGCGGCCATGGCGGCCTGGACAGCCAGCGGCAACATTTCCGGCGACAAATTGTTGAAGCCGCCTGGAAACAGGTTGGTGTCTACCGGCGCCAGCTTGAAGCCGGCGTTGCGCAAGTCAACCGAACAATAAAACGGCGGCGTGTGCTCTTGCCATTCCATGCGGAACCAGCGCTCAATCGCGGGAGTAGCGCCCAGAATTTTCTTTTCCAGATCCAGGAGCGGACCATTGAGGGCGGTGACAAGATGCGGAACCATAAAAAGACCTTCTGCGCGTGCTGGAGCGATAGAGACGAATAGCGGTCGGAGAATCGATAACAAAACCGACAGGAACCGGCCATTTTAGCGGGATTTTTGCTATTACGTCGTTAGCTGTCCGGCAATATCTGGTGGAGAGGTCATTTACGTGGTGGCGTTGTCGTTTTTTTAAAGCCCCCATAAAAAAAGCGCCCGGACCGGAGGTCTCGGGCGCTTCTGAAGGGAGCCGCAAGGGCCCCCGGGAGACAAATTACGAGTGGTAAGCCGATTCGCCGTGGCTGGAGATGTCCAGACCTTCGCGTTCTTCTTCTTCCGTCACACGCAGACCGATCACGATGTCGACCAGCTTGAAGGCGATGAAGGAGACCACACCCGACAGGATCACGGTAGTCAGGACGCCTTGGAACTGAATCCAGACTTGACCGCCGATGGAGTAGTCAGGAGCAACTGCGTTGGCAACGTAGTCATAGATCCCTGTGCCGCCCAGGCTAGGCGCAGCGAACACGCCAGTGAGGATCGCGCCCAGGATACCGCCCACGCCGTGCACGCCGAAGACGTCCAGTGCATCGTCCGAGCCCAGAATCTTCTTCAGGCCGGTAACACCCCACAAGCACAGCAGACCAGCGATCAGGCCCATGACGACCGCGCCGCAGACACCGACGAAACCGGCTGCAGGAGTAATTGCCACCAGACCGGCAACCGCACCCGAAGCTGCACCCAGCATCGAAGGCTTGCCCTTGCCGATCCATTCACCGAAGCTCCACGACAGGACAGCAGCAGCTGTCGCCAGGATGGTGTTGACGAAGGACAGAGCTGCACCGCCGTTGGCTTCCAGACCGGAACCGGCGTTGAAACCGAACCAGCCGAACCACAGCAGCGAAGCGCCAACCATGGTCAGAGTCAGGCTATGCGGCTTGAAAGCTTCCTTGCCGAAACCGACGCGCTTGCCGATGACGTAGGAACCAACCAGGCCAGCGACCGCAGCGTTGATGTGAACCACAGTGCCGCCGGCGAAGTCCAGCGCGCCCTTTTGGAACAGCCAGCCGGAGATTGCAGTTGCTTTTTCAGCAGCGGCAGCGTCGGTGAATGCATCCGGACCAGGCCAGAACCAGACCATGTGAGCCATTGGCAGGTACGAGAACGTGAACCAGATGATCGAAAAAACGATCACGGCGGAGAACTTCACACGCTCAGCGAACGAACCGATAATCAGCGCGACAGTGATCGCAGCGAACGCGCCCTGGAAGGCCACGAACGACAGCTCAGGAATCACGACGCCCTTGCTGAAGGTTGCTGTATTCGAGTCGCCGGTCAGACCGTGCAGGAAGAGACGATCGAAGCCGCCGAAGAATGCGCCGCCTTCTGTGAACGCGATGCTGTAGCCGTAGACGAACCACAGAATATAGATCAGCGAGAAGATCACGAAACATTGCATCAGCACCGACAGCATGTTCTTGCTGCGGACCAGGCCGCCGTAGAACAAGCCCAGGCCTGGCAGTGTCATCAGAATCACGAAGGCTGTGCAAATCAGCATCCATGCGGTGTCGCCCTTGTTAGGAACAGGCGCTGGTGCGGCAGCCGGAGCGGCAGGGGCTGCTGGTGCAGCCGCGGCGGCGGCCGGAGCTGCTGCCGGCGCGGCAGGTGCCGCTGCCTTCGGTGCTTCAGCAGCCGGTGCTGCCGGAGCAGCTGCAGCGGCAGCAGCTTCCGGCTTAGGCGCATCCTGCGCCTGCACCGGAGCGGCAAAACTCACTGCAAACAATAAAGTGCCCGCTGCCAGCGCACTCGACAACATTTTTTTGATACTCATTACTGTTCCCCCTTAAAGAGCGTCTTTGCCGGTTTCACCGGTACGGATGCGGATAACGTCCAGCAGATCTTGCACGAAGATCTTGCCGTCGCCGATTTTGCCTGTGCGTGCGGCAGCCTCGATGGCTTCCAGCGCGCGCTCGACGATGGAATCGTCGACTGCGGCTTCGATCTTGGTCTTCGGCAGGAAGTCCACGACATATTCCGCACCGCGATACAGCTCGGTGTGGCCTTTTTGACGACCGAAGCCCTTGACTTCAGTCACGGTGATGCCTTGCACACCGATCGCCGACAAGGCTTCACGGACCTCGTCGAGCTTGAATGGTTTGATGATCGCTGTAATCAGTTTCATACCGACCTCAATTAGAAAGTTTTGCTAAGGGAAACCACGAAACCGCTCTTGCCGACGTTCTTGGAGCCATCAGAGGCAGGAGTTGTTTGCACGCCATCCTTCAGGTTGGTGCCCAGGTAAGCAACGCCCAGCGTGATGCCTGCCAGGTCGTCGAAGGACTTGCTCAGGCCGACTTTCCAGTCGGTGTAGCTGTATTGATCGTTGGAGACGCCGGCATTGCTGCCCTTGATGTTCTGACGGCCCACGTGCAGGCCAAGGATCACGCCGTACCATGTATCAATGTTGGCGCCCAGGTCAAAGTACTGGCTGTACTTGCTGTCGACATTGCCGAACAGGTTGGTCAGCGATTGCGAGTACTTGAAGTAAGCAGGACCGTAACCGACCTGACCATACAATTCGAAGGTGTTGGCGTTCTTGACGCCGCTGTTGGACAGCGTGTTGCCTGGATAGTAGTAGTACAGGCCGCCGACGTCATAGGTGAAACCACCGCCGATGTCGCCGCGCTTGCCGCCGTAGATGTCCCATTCAATGTTGCCCTTGGTGCTTTGGCCCGCGATCGTACCGGCATCCTTGATCCATTTGATATTGGTCGCCCATGTACCCAGGTACAGACCTGTCGGGTTGTTGGTATAGTCAGCGCCCACTTGCAAAGCAGGATCGAAGCGCGTTTGAGTCAGACCGCGATAGCGATAGTCGCTGACGACAGCCGCATTAAAAGTGAACTCATTATCTGGCTTAGGTGCGTCCTCGGCATGCGCGAAGCTGGATACAAACGATGCTGCGACTGCGGCTGCAAGAATCAATTTTTTCATGGCGTCCCTCTAGGTTTCTGTTAAACAACAAATTATTCATTTCTGCACAATTTGTATAGCAGGAGCCATGCCAACCCTTTTTCACCGCTTTGCGTCAGTTTTTTTAGCGCAAATCAACATTCCAATTAGGCATTTTTTCTTTTTTTCCCAAATATAGTGCATAAATCTCACCCACGCATGATCACGCACAACAATAGGGCACAACAATTTCAGATCGACATTTTCCCTGTGGAAATAATGTGTCTTTAATGGTGCAAACGAAATACTCATGGGTATGAATAAGGAAATTCCCTCACTCACCGGAATGTTGCGTTCAGGCGGCAACTGATTTCGTCGTCCCTAATAGGGCGAATGGGTAGTGCTTGACGGATAACGAGCTGCGGCACGACGCTGTTCAATGTCTTCCAAGCAGAATCTCGATACCTTCATCACGCCGCATCGCAAGAAATCGACCGACGATGGATTAATTTCAAAATAACAACATTTCCGCTGAACGTTTTCGCCCGAAACCGGACCAAAGAAGACCATGCGCACGCCTTTCTTTGCCGTTCAGATTCCGTCGGCATAGTGAAAGCGCTACACTTGCCAGATCGTCATTGCCGAAACACTCTATATAAAAAGGACCATCATGGACAAACCGCAATTTTTTGAAGATCTGCAATCCAAGATCAACAAAGCGATCGAGAACTCGCCCGCCAAGGACATTGAAAAGAACGTCAAGGCAATGCTGAGCCAGGGATTTTCCAAACTCGATCTGGTGACCCGCGAAGAATTCGACATCCAGGCGCAAGTGCTGGCAAAGACGCGCGCCAAGCTGGAAGAACTGGAAGCCCGTGTCGTCGAACTCGAAGCACGCCAGAAAACATCCTGATCTCACCCCCCGGGGTCCAACCGTACCGCTATCGTGTCATAGATGAGTCTTGCCGTATTAAAGAGCCGTGCGCTTGCGGGCATGCATGCACCGCAAGTCACGGTGGAAGTCCACCTTGCCAACGGCCTGCCTTCCTTCACCATCGTTGGTCTCCCCGAAACCGAGGTCAAGGAATCCAAAGACCGCGTACGCGCAGCATTGCAGAACGCCCGGTTTGAATTCCCTGCCAAGAGAATTACCGTAAATCTGGCCCCTGCCGATTTACCAAAAGAATCCGGTCGATTTGATCTGCCCATTGCACTGGGCATCCTCGCAGCTTCCAGTCAGATGCCGGGCGACGCGCTCGACGGCTATGAATTTGCCGGTGAGCTTTCCCTGTCCGGTGACCTGCGCCCAATTCGCGGCGCGCTGGCGATGACCTACGCCATGCACAAGTCGAACAATAGCGACGGCTGTCAGCGTACGTTCATCTTGCCGCGTGAAAACGCCGACGAAGCGGCACTGGTCAGCGATGCCACCATTTTTCCGGCCGACTCCCTGCTGCAGGTATGCGCGCATTTTGCGGGACACGATCCGGATGTGAAATTGAGCCGGCATCGCCCTTCCGTACCGCCCGGCGCGCCGGTCTATCCCGACTTTTCCGATGTCAAAGGGCAATTGCAAGCCAAACGCGCGCTGGAAGTCGCCGCAGCTGGCGGCCACAGCGTCCTTCTGGTCGGCCCGCCGGGAACCGGCAAGTCCATGCTCGCCGCCCGCTTCCCCGGCATCCTGCCGCCAATGACCGATGACGAAGCGCTGGAATCGGCTGCGGTGCAATCGCTCACCGGCGGCTTCTCGGCCTCGCGCTGGAAGACCCGTCCTTTTCGCTCTCCGCACCATACCGCTTCCGGCGTGGCGCTGGTCGGTGGTGGCGGAACCCCGCGTCCGGGAGAAATCTCCCTCGCGCACCGCGGCATTCTCTTCTTGGACGAACTTCCCGAATTTGACCGGCGCGTGCTGGAAGTTTTACGCGAACCGCTGGAGTCCGGCCAGATCACCATCTCCCGCGCGGCGCGGCAGGCGGATTTTCCGGCGCGGTTTCAATTGATTGCGGCCATGAATCCGTGCCCGTGTGGATTTTTAGGCCACAGAGAGAGGCAATGCCGCTGCACTCCCGATCAGGTGACGCGCTATCAGGGAAAGATTTCCGGGCCACTGCTTGACCGTATCGACATGCAAATCCAGGTCGGCGCGCTGGCGCATGAAGAGTTGCTGCAGCAAGCCAACGGAGAAACCTCCGCCAGCATCGCCGAGCGCGTGGCGCGCAGCTTTGCGTTGCAGCAGCAACGCCAGCAAAAGGGCAATCACCTCTTGTCGACGAGCGAAATCGATCTCCACTGCAAACCCGATGCCGCCGGCGAAGACTTGCTGAGAACCGCCATGACACGTCTGAACTGGTCGGCGCGCGCCTATCACCGCGTATTGAAGGTGGCGCGCACCATCGCCGATCTTGCGCAGACCCCCGTCATCGGCAAAGCGCACATCGCCGAAGCAATCCAATATCGCCGCGCCTTGCGTGAGCAATAGCCGATAGTCGAGTGAGCGGCCTTGCCTTAGAGAAAATGTTGCGCGGAAATGTTTTCTTCTTGGGTTGCGCGATATCCGTCTTCGTTTGAGGAGCGTGCCCTTACGTTCTCCCACCCGACTTCCGAACCAGCTCCGTTTGCTATCATGACAGCCTTCCAGCCTACTTCCACCCTCATGACCAAGCACATCCGCATTGCCGCCGCTTCCCTGTTGCTGGCTTTGACAAGCGCAGCCGCTTTCAGTGCTGAGAATGTCGCCAGCGACCGCGACATCGGCAAAGCCATGAATGTCCTGCCACCTGACGTGCAAAAGAGCCTGGATGAAAATGCGGCCAAAGATGCCAAAAGCACGAGCGCCAAAGAACCAGAACTCAGCCCGCGCTGCCGCCAACTGCGCGCCGATATCGAGCGCGCGCAACACGGCGAACCGGAACTGCAGCACAACACTTATCCGCAGGAACGGCGTCGCGATGGCGGCTTTGTCCCCGCGCCCTCATCAATTCCGGGTGTGCAGGTCAGCTCTTCAAACAGCGCTCAGGGTCAGATCCGCTACGGCCGGCGCGCCCGGCTGGAGGATCAATTCCAGCGCGAATGCCGGTAAGCGGCGATACTGGCGCCTTCGCGCAGCATCGGCGTCAGCCATGACATCGATGCCGGCGTCTTTCATGCTCACTGATGGTCTCTTATGTTGATTGGTATTCTCTGCGCCCTGTGCGCCGGCCTGATGTGGGGCCTGGTTTTCGTCACACCGTTGTTGCTGGCCGATTATCCCGGCGTAGTGCTGTCGCTGGGGCGCTATGTGGCATTCGGCCTGATCGCATTGGTCCCGGCCTTCTTCGACCGCAAGCGCATTGCTGCGCTGAGCCGCGAAGACTGGAAAGTCGCCTTCAAACTGGCGCTGGTAGGCAACCTGCTGTACTACGCGATGCTGGCCACCGCCATCCAGCTGGCCGATGCGCCGCTGCCGACCATGCTGATCGGCACTCTGCCCATCGTGATCTCGGTCTGCGCCAACTGGCGTCCGGGACATGTATCGGAATCGGTGGCCTGGAGCCGCCTTGCGCCGTCGCTGGTGATCCTGTGCATGGGTCTGATGCTGGTCAACAGCAGCGAACTCGAACATCTCAAAAACAGCATCGGTGATGGCAGCAACGCCCGCTCCACCACGGACTACATGCTGGGCTGTCTCGTCGCGGTCTGCGCCGTTGCCGCCTGGACCTGGTATCCGATCGTCAATTCGCGCTATTTACGCACGCATCCGCGCATCAACTCGATCACCTGGGCCACGGCGCAAGGATTGGCGACGCTGCCGATGGCATTGACGGGCTTCGTCCTTTACGGGATTTACAACCATGTGGCCGGCAACGCCTACGACTTTCCGCTCGGGCCGCGGCCGGGCGTCTATGTGTTGATGATGCTGCTGATCGGCTTGTCGGCGTCGTGGATCGGCACCCTGCTGTGGAATAAAGCCAGCCAGTTGCTGCCTACGGCGCTAGTAGCTCAACTGATCGTGTTTGAAACCCTGGCGGCGTTGCTGTACGCCTTCCTCTTGCGCGGTGCGGCACCGGACCTGAAGATACTGGCCGGGGTCGTCTTCCTGTGCGTCGGTGTGGTGTTCGGCGTACGGACTTTTTCCCGGCAAGCGCCGGTGTCACCCTCAGTCTGAGTCTTGCCCATGCGTACACTCCGCCTCGCCTTCCTCTTTTTTTGCACGCTTGCCATGCTGGCCGCTTGTTCGCCCAAATACAACTGGCGCGAAGCCCATGGCGACAAGGTCCAGTTCAGCGTGCTGCTGCCGGCCAAACCGGCCTCGTTCTCGCGCCAGATCGACTTGAACGGCATGCCGGTGATGATGACCATGACCGCCGCCGAAATAGACGGCGTGACCTTCGCCGTCGGCGCAGCCGAGTTGTCTGACGCGGCACAGACGCCCAAGGCGCTGGAGTCGATGCGTACCGCGCTGATCAACAATATCGGCGGCACCGCACGCGACACGCCCATTCCCGGCAAGGCCGACGGCGATCACACACTGGATGTCAGCGCCGCCGGCGTGGCGCGCGGCCAGCCCATGGTGTTGATGGCGCGGCTGGTCGCCAAGGACAAACGGATTTATCAGGTGCTGATCATCGGCGGCGACAAGGCGGTGACGTCCGAGAACATCGAGACCTTTTTTACTTCGTTCAAACCGGCCTGAAGCGGCTCCCGGACACGTCGCCCGGCGCGAAGATGACAAGTGCTGCCGGGACGAGGTATCCTATCGGACTGCTGTAAACCGAATATTTGCATTAAGCGTTGTCTCCAAACCTGTTCAAAGTCTGTCGCGAGAAGCTGGCGCAGTAAGACTCTTGGCAGTTTTCAAGAAGAAACGCTCTGACTAACATCAATACCCTGAGGAAATATGCTGGTTACGTTCAAATCAAAAGCTGCTGCCGATGTTGTCATGTATGAATCGCATGCCAAGCCCATCCTCGACCTGCTGCACAAAGACATCGCGCGCGGTGTGATCACTGCCGCCGAGAGCGGCGCAGCGCTCGCCCTGCTGGAAAAGCAAATCGACTCCAGCAAAGCGCACGAAGCGGCTGAAGCGCTGGAGCGCGATGTGCACGCACATCACAATGCCAACGGCGACGACCATGGCCACGAAAAGATCGAGCCGGTGACATTCTCGGCACGCGCTTATCCGCTGCTGGACATGCTGCGGGAAGCAAACAAGGGAAGTTACGACATCCTCTGGGGCGTTTGAGCCTCAAACCCCGAAGAAATTGAGTACGACACAGGAGCTGCGGCTCCTGTGTTGCTTTGCGATATGCAAAACTATTTGGCCGTAGTGCGGAATTCGGTCAGGTAATACAGCAAGGCCAGCGCCGGGAAAGCAAAACCCAGCCAGGACGTCGCACTCCAGCCGCCCTCCGCATAAATCCATGCGCCCAGGGCCGAGCCCAGCGCGCCGCCGCCAAAGAAGGTCGCCATGAACAAGCCGTTGAGACGGCTGCGAATCTCGCCGCCGAGCGCGTAGATGGCGCGCTGACTCAGCACCAAATTGGCCGACACGCCGAAATCGAGCAGAATCGCCGCCGCCAGCAACACCGCCAGCGATGACTCACGCCCACCCGACCAGAAATGCGTCGACAAGAAGGCCGCAGCGCCTGCCAGCATCGCCACACCCGTAGCCGGACGGCTCCAGCCGCGATCGGCCACGCGCCCGGCAATCGGCGCCGCGATCACGCCGATCACACCAGCAAACGCGAACAAGGCAATTCCCTTTTGCGACATGTTGAACGCCGGACTTGCCAGCCACAGCGGGGAAGCCGTCCAGAACAGGCTGAAAGCGGCAAACATCAGGGCGTGGTACATCGAGCGGCGGCGCAGAATCGGCGTCGTTTTGACAAGATGCCACATCGAAGCCAGCAAATCGAAATAATGCATGCCGGCCGGCGGACGGCGTTGCGGCAGATAACGCAACAGCACCAGCGCCAACAAGGCGGTGGCGACCGCCGACAAGCCGAAGATCGCGTGCCAGCCCAGCAAATCCGCCACCAGGCTCGACAAGGGCCGCGCCAGCAGAATCCCCATCAGCAAGCCGCTCATGACATTGCCGACAGCGCGTCCGCGCGTTTCCGGCAGCGACATGTGAGCGGCATAGGGCACCAGCACCTGAGCGCCGACCGAGCTGACGCCGATGATGAACGCCGCCAGGAAGAATTGCGGGGCGTTGTTCGCGTACGCCGCGCCGACCAGGGCGATGCAGGTGACGACCATCAGGCTCACCACCAGTTTGCGGTTTTCAAGCAAGTCGCCGGCCGGGACGATGAACAGCAGACCAAGCCCGTAGCCGATCTGCGCCAGCGTGACGATCAGCCCGGCGGCGCCCGGCGAGATGCCGGTAGCGGCCGCAATCGGGCCGATCAGCGGCTGCGCGTAATAAAGATTGGCGACGATAATGCCGCAGGCGGCGGCCAGCAACATGATCATCCAGCCGGCGATATCCTGCTGCTTGCCCTGTAGTGCAGAAGCGGTTTCCATGAGACGGGTCTTCCGGTCAAAAATGAGGGAGACACTGTAGCCGAATTGGCGAAATCCTGCCGATGACCGCCGGATGCGGCAGAGCTGAGGCGCCGGTTACCGATGTAAATTTCTCCTTTGCCTGTAGTCCGGCCGCTATCATGGCGCGCCGGACTACAGGCAGTGCGCCTTCAAACAGACATTTTTGCCGCCAATCCGATTTTTGTTGCCCGCCGGTTATCGACAATGGCGATCCGGCCTTGGTCGCTGGTACACTGACGCTCCGCGTGGATGTCCGGATTTGCCAGGTTTGCGCCTGAAAATCCGACCTGCCATGCCGTCGGCGGCGTTTGACAGGTGTCGGCTTTGGCATCGAACCAGCTCTTATTAAGCATTAATGTGACTCAAGTTTCCTTAAAAACAGATTCCCTGGCCTACGGCCTGCATGGCGCCGCCCAGGCGATTGTCAGCGTACGCGAAGGCACGGCGTTGCCGCAGGCGCTGGCGCGCATCTTTTCGCACAGCGATGCCACACCGCAGGCACGCGGCGCAATCCAGGATCTGTCCTATCTGAGCATGCGCAAACTGGGCGTGGCCGACGGCCTGCTCAGCCTGCTGGCCAACAAGCCGCCGCAACCGGCCGTGCTGCACGGTCTGCTGACCTGTGCGCTGAGCCTGCTGCTGGACGAGGCCAATCCGGCCTATGATGATTTTACGGTGGTCAATCAAGCGGTCGAGGCAGCCGCCGCCGATCCTGAGATGAGCCATGCCAAGGGCGTGGTCAACGCTATCCTGCGCCGCTTCCTGCGCGAACGCGCGACTTTGCTGCCGCAGGTGGAAAAAACGCCGGCCGGCGCCTGGAATTATCCGACCTGGTGGATCGACCGCCTCAAAGCCGCCTATCCCGAACAATGGCAAGCCATTCTGCGCGCCGGCAATGCACCACCGCCCCTGACCCTGCGCGTCAATCGCCGCAAGACGACCATTGCCGCGTACCTGCAGACACTCTCTGCCCAAGGCGTCGGCGCCCGCCAGGTCGGCCCCGATGCAGTGCGCCTGGACAAACCCGTGCCGGTCGCGCAGATCGCCGGCTTTGCCGAGGGGCTGGTCTCAGTGCAGGATGCGGCAGCGCAGTTGGCGGCACCTTTGCTGGATGTACAGGACGGTATGCGCGTACTCGATGCCTGCGCCGCGCCCGGCGGCAAGACCGGTCATTTGCTCGAATGCGCCGATGTCGATCTGGTGGCGCTGGACCATGATCCCAAGCGTCTGCGCCGGATCGAAGAAAACCTGCAACGCCTGCAGCTGAATGCAGTGCTCAAAGCCGGCGACGCACGTGCTGGCAGCAATGCCGATGGCGGCTGGTGGGACGGCAAACAGTTCGACCGCATCCTCGCCGACATCCCTTGCACCGCCTCGGGCATCGTGCGCCGCCATCCGGACATCCGCTGGCTGCGCCGCAAAACCGATACGGCGCAACTCGCAACACTTTCCTCGCAAATCCTCGACAATCTTTGGCAGATGCTAAAGCCGGATGGTAAATTGCTGTTGGTAACTTGTTCGTTGTGGCCGCAGGAATCGGAAGATCAGGCTGCTGCGTTTGCCCAGCGCAACCAGGCCATCCGACTGCCAGCCCCAGGTCAACTGCTCCCGACCGCCAGTGCAGAAACCGACCATGACGGCCTGTTCTACGCGCTGTTTCAGAAAACTGGACCATGAATTGACGCAATCGGCCCTTATCTTCACTTATCTGCCGTCATTCCGCCACCCTACTTCGATGGCAGGAACCCCGACGGTCCTTCGTCTGCTCTGGCGAGTGTGCGGTCTTCTCCTGGCGCTTGTTCTGCTGTTCTCTCAGACTGACAGCCACGCCGCGGAAATCGACATCAAGCAAGCCTCGCTGGAAGCAACCGACGATGGCTATCGGCTATCGGCATCGTATTCCTTCGAACTCAACCGCAGCCTGGAAGATGCCCTGGTGCGCGGCGTGCCGCTGTACTTCACCACCGACGTGCAACTGACGCGGCGGCGCTGGTACTGGTTCGATGAAGTGTCGATTTCGGTCTCGCGCACGGTGCGCATTTCTTTCAACGTGCTGACCCGCCAGTATCACGCCTCGACCAGCGGTCAGCTGCAGCAAAGTTTTTCGACGCTGGAAGACGCCATGTCGCTGATCCGCCGGCCGCCGCGCTGGATCATTGCCGACAAGAGCACCCTCACGTCCGGCGATATCTACAAGGTCGGCTTGCGCATGCGCCTGGACGTGGCCCAATTGCCCAAACCGTTCCAGATCAACGCGCTTAACAACAGCGACTGGCGCCTTTCCTCCGACTGGAAAGAATTTACCTTCAAAGTCGAATGACCCGGACCCTGCGTTATTTGCTGGTGGTAGGCGGCGGCGTCATCAGCATCCTCCTGTTTCTGCTGGCCTCGGCCTCCGAAAACTCCGCACTGTTCGACCAGCACTACCCCTGGCTGCTCGGCCTGAATGCATTGGCGGCCGTGGCGCTGCTGTGCCTGGTGATCCTGCTGCTGACCC
Organism: Herbaspirillum sp. GW822-FHT03A08; assembly: GCF_058801885.1. Taxonomy (NCBI): domain Bacteria; kingdom Pseudomonadati; phylum Pseudomonadota; class Betaproteobacteria; order Burkholderiales; family Oxalobacteraceae; genus Herbaspirillum; species Herbaspirillum sp. GW822-FHT03A08. Next base: position 98,575 of record NZ_JBXANR010000006.1, read on the forward strand.
GTCTCTACAAGCGCTACCGGCGCGGCAAGTTCGGCTCCAAACTGCTGGCGCGGCTGGTGATGCTGTTTGCACTGATCGGCATTCTGCCCGGCGCGGTCATCTATCTGGTGTCGGTGCAGTTCGTCTCGCGCTCGATCGAATCGTGGTTCGACGTGCGCATGGAAGCGGCGCTGGAGTCGGGCCTGAACCTCGGCCGCAATGCGCTGGACTCTTCCCTGACTGACCTGGCCGCACGCGGACGTTCGATGGCGCAGGAACTGGCCGACATGTCCGAGTCCGAGCAAGTCACCTACCTGTCGCGCCAACGCGATCAGAGCATGGAAATTACCGTCGTCAACGCCAGCGGCCAGGTTCTGGCGACCGTGGGTGGACGCATCGGTGTGCTCACCCCCACCGTGCCGACCGCCGCAATGATGCGCCAGGCCAAAGTCACGCGCGGCTTCTCGGTGGTGGAAAGCGACGATTCGCGCCCGCTCAACGGCGAGTCTGATTCGGACGGCAACCTGCGCCTGCACGTGGTGATCTCGATACCGGCCTCAGCCAAAGCGATGGGACTGCAGAACGACAGCCGCTTCCTGCAGATACTGCAGCCGGTGCCTGACTACCTCGCCACCAATGCGGAAACCCTGCGGCTGGCCTACAGCGAATACCAGCAGCGCTCGGTGGCGCGTTCCGGCCTGCGCAAAATTTACATCGTCACGCTGACCCTGACGCTGCTGCTGGCCATCTTCGGCGCCATCGCCAGCGCCTTCCTGATTGCCAGCGATCTGGCCAAACCTTTGCTGCTGCTGGCCGAAGGCACCAAAGCGGTGGCCGAAGGCAACCTGTCGCCGCGCCCTATCGTCAGCACCTCGGACGAGCTCGGCACGCTCACCCAGTCCTTCAACACTATGACGCGGCAGCTGCTGGAAGCCCGTACCTCCGTGGAGAAGAATCGCGCCGAGCTGGAAAATGCCAAGGCCTACCTGGAATCCGTGCTGGCCAACATGTCGGCCGGCGTGATGGTGCTCGACAGCGAATTCTCCATCGTCAGCGTCAACGACTCGGTGCGCCGGATTCTCGGCTATGACTTCAGCGGCAGCATCGGCACGCCGCTGCACACCATCGAAGGCCAGGCATTGTTCGCCGAGGCGATCATCAAGGCCTTCTCCGAACAGCGCGCCCAGCTGGCATCCGACGCCACAGACAGCCTGCATTGGCAACAGCAGATCGAGCTGCCGCACCGCGGCACAAACACGGACGGCATCCATACCCCGGCGCCGGAAACCCGCAAGGAGGGCAGCAAGGAAGGCGACTCCGCCAGCGGCAAAATCACTCTGCTGGCGCGCGGATCGCACCTGCCGGTGGAAAGCGGCGTCGGCTATGTGGTAGTGTTCGATGACATCAGCAACGTGATTTCCGCCCAGCGCTCGATCGCCTGGGGTGAAGTGGCGCGGCGTCTGGCCCATGAGATCAAGAATCCGCTGACGCCGATTCAGCTGTCTGCCGAGCGCCTGCAGATGCGCCTGGCCGACAAGCTGCTGCCGCAGGACGCGGCGATATTGGAAAAAAGCACGACCACGATCGTGAATCAGGTCACTGCCATGAAGCACATGGTCGACGACTTCCGCGAATACGCGAAGACGCCGCCGGCCAAGCCTTCCGCGCTGGACCTGAACGCATTGACGGAAGAAATTCTGCATCTGTACCTGGCCGGCGACGGCCGCGACAGCATCCACGTCAAACTGGCGCCGGACCTGCCGAAAGTGATGGGCGACGCCACACAACTGCGCCAGGTGATCCATAACCTGCTGCAAAACGCGCAAGACGCGGTGGCCGAGAACGGCGATATCGCGCCGCGTATCGACGTAGCGACGGAACTGATCAAGTATCAGGGATCGGGCGGCGCAGCACGCAGCGCGGTGCGGCTCACCATCACCGACAACGGTCCTGGCTTCGGCTCAAAGATCTTGGCGAATGCATTCGAACCTTATGTAACATCGAAACCCAAAGGTACTGGCCTGGGCCTCGCAATGGTCAAGAAAATCATCGATGAACATGGGGGCCGCGTCGATATACAAAATCGAAGCGAAACAAGAGGCGCAAAAATATTGATTTTGCTGTTAAAGTTAGCATCCGATGCATAAGGATTAAGATTTTTGTCATAGCTGCCGTTGATACATGGGTCTTTACCGAGTAAGGTTGCGAAATTAGCCCGGCGTTTTTTGTGTCTGCGTGCCGTACCGTTATGCGTACTGTCCTCGCCGACACACTTAGACACACCAAGCCAGATTGATTTTGCAGCGGTGCTTGATAAAGAATTCAGCGGTCGCATAGAAAATCTCAAAAATATCTAGTGAGGAAAGCAGGCACATGGCTAACATCCTGGTCGTCGATGACGAAATGGGCATCCGCGAATTGCTCTCGGAAATTCTGGGCGATGAAGGACATGTCGTAGCAACCGCCGAGAATGCACAACAGGCGCGAGAATTGCGATCGGGCAGCGTTCCCGATCTGGTGCTGCTCGACATCTGGATGCCCGATACCGATGGCGTGACGCTGCTCAAGGAATGGCAGCGAGACGGTTTGCTGACCATGCCGGTGATCATGATGTCCGGCCACGCCACCATCGATACCGCCGTCGAGGCAACCCGTATCGGCGCACTCAACTTCCTGGAAAAACCGATCGCCCTGCAAAAACTGCTCAAAGCAGTTCAGCAAGGCTTGTCGCACAGCCGCGAACCGGCGGCGCGTCCGGTCTCCTACATCCGGCCCACGGTGGCGGCAAGCGCCGACAGCCTGGATCACCATGCAAGTCCGCCGTCATCCTACGCGCCGCCGAGCGCCGCCGACACGCTGCATCACGGACATGGCCTGGCCGTTGCACCGGCCTACGCACCGATTGCGGACAACGCTTCCAACATTTCCTTCGATTTGCCGCTGCGCGAAGCACGCGACGCCTTTGAGCGCGCTTATTTCGAATATCACTTGGTGCGCGAAAACGGCAGCATGACGCGCGTGGCCGAACGTACCGGGCTGGAACGCACGCATCTGTACCGCAAGCTGAAGCAGTTGGGCGTAGAGCCCGGCAAGCTGTCCAAAAAAGGCCTCTGACGTAATGCCCGGCGGCAAAGCAGGCCTTCCCTGCTTTGCCGCTTACCGTATTTCTACCATCCCCGCCCTGTCAGCCTTGGCGCCCGCACGATCGTTGTTTACCTTGAGCACCGGCAAGTATGCCGGAACCTTCCTGCCATACGCCTATCAACGCTGAAGGCAGCTCGCCTGTTTGTTCATGTCATTTTGTCATCCGGGGCACAAGTTATCCCCAATTGCGCCGTAAAACACTGAGGGAGATACAAGAACACGTTCTCAGGGAGCACACCCCCAAGTCTTGAAATCCCCGGATATGACGCCACTTCCTTCACAAAGCTAGCATTTGCATAAGGAGCCACTATGAACCTGATCTACAACAGTGAGCAATACAGCGTCGTTGAATTCGGTGCCGACCGTGACCATGAAGCCTTGCGCTTCGGTGGTTATGAAATCATGGACAAGTCGGGCCAGCGCGAAATCTACATCGACGGCCCGGCCGCCGAACTGTTTCGCAAGGATGTGCAGGAACTGATTGCGACGGAACCGTCGATGGAAGACATCGACACCTTCCTCAGCAAGTACGATCTGATGATGCGTCATCCGATGACTTTGCACTAGGCAAACCCTAAGCAGACACGACGCGATCCCGCAGCAGGACGAACAAGCGGGATTGCTTCGCGCGGCCAATCCCCGCCAACTCATCTTCACATCCTCTCGCGGCAAAGTGTCGCGCCCTGCCCTCCCCGCACACCCTTCCGCTTTTCCACACAGCTATAATGTCAGGCTTCTTCCGCATTCAAGCCTGAAGTGAACTCGTCCCCCATCACCAGCAGCCAGACCGGCATTCATGAGCAACTCGCCACGCTGGTCGCCAGACACGTTGCGACGCCCTTCCGCAAACCCGTCACCGACTACAACCGCAGCGCCTTCGACGACAGCATCGCCGCGTGGCGCGCGGCCGGATCGCCGCCGCTGATCCTCGATACCGGCTGCGGCGTGGGTTTGTCTTCGTACAACCTCGCAGTTCAGTTTCCGGATCACTTCGTCATCGGCATCGACCAGTCCGAAGACCGCCTGGCACGCAATACTCACTGGAGCGGCCCCGAGCCACAGAATCTGTGCTTCGTGCGCGCCGATCTGGTCGACTATTGGCGCCTGCTGCTGGAAGCCGGCATTTCGCCTGTCCGCCAGTACCTGCTCTATCCCAATCCATGGCCCAAAATCGGCCATGTGGCACGGCGCTGGCAGGGACATGCCGTGTTTCCGACCATCGTCGCGCTGGGCGGCTATATCGAATGCCGCAGCAACTGGCAGATCTACATCGAAGAATTCGCCGCCGCGCTCAATCAGGTCGCAGCAGAAAAACTCGATCGCATCGCCGCCGTCGAGGCCTATGCGACCGATGCACCCATCACGCCGTTTGAGCGCAAATACCTCGCGTCCGGACATGCCTTGTGGCGTTGTCGCGCACAAGTGACCAAGTAGCGCCGTGTTCTCACCCTCATCGATTGCTCCTCCAACCCTCGCCCATATGGCCTTTCTTCCCGGATATCCCGCATGAGTTTCACTGTCGTCGCCCTGGTGCTCTGCGCCGCTCTGCTGCACGCTTCCTGGAACGCTTTGCTGAAAAGCAGCGGCGACCGCCTGGCTTCGCTGACCATCATGACCATCGGTGCCGGCATCGGTGCGATTCCGCTGGTATTGTTCACACCGTTGCCGCATGCGGACGCCTGGTTCTACATCATCCTCTCGGCAATCCTGCATACCGGCTACAACCTGTTCCTGATCCGCGCCTATCGCATCGGCGACTTCGGCCAGTCGTACCCGATTGCGCGCGGCTCGTCGCCGATGCTGGTCTCGATCGGCGCCGCCATCTTCGTGGGCGAACAGATGAGCAGCTACACCTGGCTGGGCGTAGCGCTGGTGTCGATCGGCATCATCAGTCTGGCGCACATCAAAGACCGCCGCAACCTGTCAGGACCGATTGCCGCCTTCACCACCGGCGCCTTCATCGCGGCCTATACCGTCACCGACGGCATCGGCGCGCGGCTGGCGGGCAACTCGATCTCTTATTCCGGCTGGCTGTTCGTGCTCGACAGCTTTCCGCTGGCCCTGATTTTCATGTGGATGCACCGACGCCTGCCGATGGCAGCAGAACGCAAGCAAAACTGGCTCAGCCTCGCGGGCGGCGTCATGTCCTTGCTGGCGTACGGGATTGTGATCTGGGCGGTAACGCTGGCGCCGATGGGAACCGTCTCCGCGTTGCGCGAGACGTCGGTGCTGTTTGCAGCGTTGATCGGAGCGATCTTTTTAGGAGAAAAACTGACGATGCGGCGCATCTTTGCCTGCCTCGTCATTACCGTCGGCGCTATCGTGCTGGGGATGCATCGATAACACCGACGTACATGAAGTCTTAAATTTCGACCTTCGTTCCCAACTCCACCACCCGGTTCGCCGGAATGTGGAAGAAGTCCGAAGGCTTGGCGCCGTTCTGGTACATCCACGCGAACAGCTGTTCGCGCCACAGCGACATGCCCAGCAACTTGCTCGGCACCACGGTATCGCGCGCCAGGAAGAAGGACGTGTCCATCAGTTCGAATTCCATGTTGAACTGCGCCGCCGTCAGATCCAGCACCTTGTTCACTTCCGGCGCTTCCTTGAAGCCGAACGCGGCGCGCAACAGATAGACGTTGCCGCCCATGTCCTTGAGCGTCAGGCGCTCTTCATCGGACACGTAAGGCACGTCCCAGATACTGATCTTCAGGAAGAACACGCGCTCGTGCAGGATGCGGTTGTGCTTGAGGTTATGCAGCAGCGCCACCGGCACGGTGTTGATATTGCCGGTCATGAACACCGCCGTGCCGCCGACGCGATGCGGCGGATGCGCCAGTAAACCTTCGACGAAAGGTTCCAGCGGAATGCCGTCATCCTTGATGCGCATGCGCAGCAACATGCGGCCTGAATACCAGGTCATCAGCAGGAAGAACGCCGCGCCGCCAAGCAGCAGCGGGAACCAGCCGCCATCCGCGATCTTGAGCAGGTTGGCCGTGAAGAACGCCAGGTCGACCGTGAGGAAGGCGCCGATCACCAGCGTCACCAGCACCGGATGCCATTTCCATTCGATGCGCATGACCACCGCCGCCAGCATGGTCGTGATCACCATCGTGGTCGTCACCGCCACGCCGTATGCCGCCGCCAGATTGTCAGACTTCTTGAATGCCAGCACCACCGCCACCACCAGCACCAGCAGCATCCAGTTGATCAGGGGGATATAGATCTGGCCGCGCTCGTCTTCCGACGTATGCAGAATGCGCATGCGCGGCACGAAGCCCAGCAGGATCGCCTGGCTGGTCAGTGAGAACGCGCCGGAAATCACCGCCTGCGACGCAATCACCGTAGCAAAAGTCGCCAGCACCACCATCGGCACCAGCAGCAAGTCCGGCACCATCAGATAAAACGGGTTCTTGATCGCTTCAGGATTGGTCAGCAGATTGGCGCCCTGGCCGAAGTAATTGATCACCAGGCAAGGCATCACGGTATACAGCCACGCGAAGCGGATCGGACGAATGCCGAAATGACCCATGTCCGCATACAGCGCTTCTGCGCCAGTCAGCACCAGCACCACCGAGCCGAGCACGATGAACGCCTGCAGCGAATGCTCGATCATGAAATGCACTGCGTAGTAGGGATTGATCGCCACCAGAATGCCCGGCGCCTTGAGGATGTGAAACACGCCCAGCGCACCCAGTGAAATGAACCACACGAACATGATCGGACCGAACAGCTTGCCGACCAGATTGGTGCCGTGACGCTGGATCAGAAACAGGCCGATCAGAATAATCAGCGTCAGCGGAATCACATAATGCGAAGTCCCCGGCGCGGCGATATCCATCCCCTCCACCGCCGACAGCACTGAAATCGCCGGCGTGATCACCACGTCGCCATAGAACATACAGGCGCCGAACACGCCCAGCATCATCAGGAACTTGGCGCGCGGCGAACCGCTCACGGCCGTGCGCAGCGACAAGGCCATCAGCGCCAGCACGCCGCCTTCGCCGTTATTGTCGGCGCGCATGACGAACAGCACGTATTTGAGCGAGACCACAATGGTGATCGACCAGAACAGCATGGAGATGATGCCCAGCACCGCATCGGGAGAGAACGCGATGCCGTGTTCCGGGCTGAAGCATTCTTTAAGCGCATACAGCGGACTGGTGCCGATGTCGCCGAAGACGACACCCAGTGCTGCCAGAGTGATGATGTGGAGTTTTTGCGACCGGAAGGAATAATTTGGTCTGACCTGAGATGAACTCATTGTTTTCCCGTATTTGGTGTTGATGCTTTTCGTTCGAATTGCGTACCGGCGGAGGCGCTCAGTTGTTTGCATTGTTGCGGCCATCGATTCAGGCGCCGGTAAGCGCGTACTTTATCGCACTATTTCCCCGGTGGGATGCTGCGTTGCGCAAAGGCATCTGTCCTGTGCGCCGGCCTTGACATTGCAGCAAGGCCGAGCATCGGCGGCGGCGGCCGTGCGGCGATTTTTTACCGAAAACATAACGCGCGGCAATGGCTTTCAAAATGCAGCGAAAACCGCATAAAGATATGCAATAAACGCGTTTTTCATTCTCTCGGCGGCTTTATATACTCCTAGCTCATAAAGAACTGCGGCTTTCGATGGTGTTTGTTCTTAAGGCTGTTCTTTTCCGGATGTCTTTACTTTTTCTCTTCTTCTCGTATTGATACGAGAAGCGTGCAGTATCAACACGAAACACGGGGTATTCATGTTCGCCAAACGATTTCTTTCCGCCGCACTCAGCATGAGTGTCATGGCGGCTGCCACCACCCTCGGCGCACCGTCGCTGGCGCGCGCCGAAGGCCAGTTGCGTATCGCCGAACAATTCGGCGTCGTCTATTTATTGCTGAATGTGGCCCAGGATCAGAAGCTGATCGAAAAACACGGCAAGGCCCAGGGCATCGACATCAAAGTCGACTGGGTCAAGCTGTCGGGTGGTTCTGCCGTCAACGACGCGCTGCTGTCGGGCGCGATCGACATCGCCGGCGCCGGCGTCGGCCCGCTGCTGACCATCTGGGATCGCACCCACGGCCGCCAGAACGTGCGCGGCGTCGCCTCGCTGGGCAACCTGCCCTACTACCTGGTGAGCAACAATCCCAACGTCAAGACCATCGCCGATCTCAGCGACAAAGACCGCATCGCCCTGCCTGCCGTCGGCGTCTCGGTGCAATCGAGGGTGTTGCAATTGGCTTCGGCCAAGCAATGGGGCGACGCTCAATACAACAAGCTCGACAAGATCAGCGTGGCCGTGCCGCATCCTGACGCCGCTGCCGCCATCATCAACGGCGGTACCGAGATCAGTGCGCACTTCGGCAATCCGCCGTTTCAGGAACAGGAACTGGCCGGCAATCCCAAAGCCCACATCGTGCTGAACTCGTATCAGGTGCTCGGCGGTCCGTCGTCCGCCACGGTGCTGTACGCCACCGAAAAATTCCGCAAGGACAATCCCAAGACCTATAAAGCCTTCGTCGGCGCACTGGACGAGGCCGCCAAATTCGTCACCGCCAATCCGGACAAGGCTGCCGACACCTATATCCGCGTCAGCAATGCCAAGATCGACCGCGACCTGCTGCTGAAGATCATCAAAAATCCGGAAGTGCAATTCAAGATCACGCCGCAAAACACCTATCCGCTCGCCGAATTCATGCAACGCGTCGGCGCCATCAAGAACAAACCGGCCTCGGTGAAGGACTACTTCTTCGACGACGCCCACATCAACGGAGGCAGCTGAGATGCGCTTCGCTTCACTTATCGCCACCACCGTCATCGCGGCGGCAGCCAGCTTCAGTACCGCCGCCCACGCTGAAGGCCAGATCCGCATCGCCCAGCAATTCGGCATCGGCTACCTGATCCTCGATGTCGTGCAGGATCAAAAACTGATCGAAAAATACGGCAAGCAGCAAGGCATCGACATCAAGGTCGAATGGAACAGCATCTCCGGCGCCACCGCCATGAACGAGGCGCTGCTGGCCGGCGCGCTGGATGTCGTCTCGGCCGGCGTGCCGCCGATGCTGACGCTGTGGGACCGCACGCGCGGCCGCCAGAACGTCAAGGCGATCGCCTCGCTGGGCTCCATGCCCAATTATTTGCTGAGCAATAATCCCAAGGTCAAGACGCTGCAAGACCTGAGCGACAAGGACCGCATCGCCGTACCGGCGGCCGGCGTCGGCTACCAGTCGCGCACCTTGCAGATCGAAACGGCGCGCGTGTTCGGCAAGGCCGACTACAAGCGCTTCGACAACATCTCTGTGAGCCTGTCGCATCCCGATGCCACCGTCGCACTGATCTCCGGCGGCTCCGAGATCAACACCCATTTCTCCAGTCCGCCATTCCAGTATCAGGCGCTGGAAAGCAAGAACGTCCACAAGATCATCAGTTCCTACGACATCCTCGGCGGGCCGGCGACCTTCAACGTGCTCTACACCACGCAAAAATTCCACGACGACAATCCGAAGACCTATAAGGCCTTCTACAATGCCCTGGTCGAGGCGGCGCAGTTCATCCGTGCCAACAAGGCCAAGGCAGCCGATACTTTCATCCGCGTGCAGAAGTCGAAACTCGCGCCCGAGTTCGTACGCAAGATCGTCGAAGATCCGGAAATCGACTTCACCGTCTCGCCGCAACGCAGCTACGTCTACGCTGACAAACTACATGACATCGGCGTATTGAAGAATCGCGCTGCGTCGTGGAAAGACTACTTTTTCGAAGAAGCGTATGCACAACCGGGAAGCTGATCAGGCGCGCAGCGCCTTGCATGCTGTCGGCGACAGCGATGCCGGCCGCGATGTTGGCAGTGCTGTCAGCGGCCACACACCGCTGCTGCACGTCGACCGCGTCGGCCTGCAATACCGCAGCGCCACCGCCGTAGTGCAGGCCACGCACGACGTCAGTTTCAACGTCTATCCGGCCGACCGCTTCGTGCTGCTCGGCCCGTCGGGCTGTGGCAAGTCAAGCTTGCTGAAGGCGGTTGCCGGTTTCCTCAAACCCGCGTCGGGTGAAATCCGGCTCGACGGTCAGGCCATCCATCAGCCCGGACCGGACCGCATCGTCGTCTTCCAGGAATTCGACCAGCTGCCGCCTTGGAAGACGGTCAAGCAAAACGTCATGTTTCCGCTGCTTGCCTCGCGCACGCTGGGCAAGCGCGAAGCCGCCGAGCGCGCGCTGCATTACCTCGACAAGGTCGGGCTCGGCAAATTCGCCGACGCTTATCCGCACACGCTGTCCGGCGGCATGAAGGCGCGCGTCGCCATCGCGCGCGCCCTGGCAATGCAGCCGAAGATCCTGTTGATGGACGAACCCTTCGCCGCGCTCGACGCCCTTACCCGCCGCAAGATGCAGGAAGAGCTGCTGATCCTGTGGGAGGAAGTCCGCTTCACGCTGCTGTTCGTCACCCACTCGATCGAAGAAGCGCTGGTGGTCGGCAACCGCATCCTCCTGCTGTCGCCGCATCCCGGCCGCGTGCGCGCCGAAATCAACAGTCATGAATATGATCTGCAAAGCCTTGGCAGCGTCGGCTTCCAGGAAACCGCGCGACGCATCCATCGCCTGCTGTTTGACGAGGGCCAGGCAGAACCCGCGGCGCAGGTAAATTTCAAGGATGTGCGCTTTTCTTACTGAACGGGACTTTTCGCCTGGACGTGGCGGCGGCCGCGTTCCGTCCGGAGGAAAAGCCGCAACGACTATCTGGCTTTGCATATACCCGTTATCAGCGGCGGCCCGGCTCACGGCAATGCGGTTCGCGCATCATGGAACATTTTTACTCTCCAGGAACCCGCCATGAGCACCAGCGCAGCAGCATCCCAGCCGATCTACGGCACCGAACAATCCGAAGTGCTGAAACCGATCGAACAGTATTTTCTCGGCCATGCCCGCGACGATGCAACCCATATGCGCCAAGCCTTTCTGCCGACCGCCCACATCGAATCGATGCGCGACGGCGTGTTCACCTCATGGCCGCTGGACGTCTACTGCGAACGCTTCAAAGGCACCCCGGCCGCCGACGAAGCAGAGCGCCGCCGCACGGTGGACTGGATCGACATCGGCGGCCTCTCGGCAGCCGCCAAGATCACCCTGGTGCATGGTCCGGTCACCTTCACAGACTATTTCGTGCTGCTGAAAACAGCCGACGGCTGGAAGATCGCCAACAAGGCTTTCCACGGCCGCCCGAGCTGAGCCTTCGCAGTCCCTGTCCGCTACGTCCCTCTCCTTCTCGCCGCTCCTGCCATGCACGCCCATGGCGGCGGCGACGAACCTCCTGCGCCTCTCGCTGCAAACAGCTATATACAAAATCCGCATTTGTTTGTGCGAAATAATTCGTGTGCGCTGGCGACAAGATCCGCTAGGGTGAATGATTTTTTAACACGATACGGCAATCCACAAGGTCGAGTCCGCCATGAATCTCTCCCCGCCCATCCGCGAAGAATACGAAATCACCCTCACGCCGCTGGACAACGTCCCGCTGGAACGCACGCTGTCGCTGCCGCAACGCATATGGCAGCAAGGCTGGGTGCGCAAGGCCGTTATCCTTCTGATACTGGCCGTGATCTGGGAAGTCGTGGCGCGCATCCAGAACAACGACTTGCTGCTGCCGGGTTTCATACAGACGGCGCAGGCATTTATTGACGGCATCGCCACCGGCGAACTGATCGGCAAGGTATGGATCTCGCTGAAAGTCCTGGTGAAAGGCTACCTGATCGGCATCGTGCTGGCCTTTGCACTGACGACTCTCGCGGTATCGACTCAACTGGGCCGCGATCTGCTCAGCACGCTGACCTCCATGTTCAATCCCCTGCCGGCCATCGCGATGTTGCCGCTGGCTTTGCTATGGTTTGGTCTGGGCGAAAACAGCCTGATCTTTGTGCTGGTGCATTCGGTGCTGTGGGCGCTGGCGCTGAATACCTATGCGGGATTTCTCGGTGTGTCGGATACCTTGCGCATGGCGGGGCGCAACTATGGGTTGCGCGGAATACGGTTTGTGATTTTCATGCTGGTGCCGGCGGCCTTGCCGTCGATTCTTGCCGGCCTGCGCATCGGCTGGGCGTTTGCCTGGCGCACGCTGATTGCGGCGGAGCTGGTGTTTGGGGCATCCAGCGGCAAGGGCGGGCTGGGTTGGTATATTTTTCAGAATCGCAATGAGCTGTATACGGATAAGGTGTTTGCCGGGTTGGCGATGGTGATTCTGATTGGATTGCTGGTGGAGAATCTGGGGTTTAATGTGATTGAGAGGGTTACTGTTAAGCGGTGGGGGATGCAACGCTGATTGTGATTTTTTCTGCGTTGTGTTTTTGTTCCGACTTTCTGTGTGAGGTGGCTTCGGTTTTTCTTTCTTCGATCAATCCTTCGCCGGGGGTAGCCCGAAAGGTTGGAGCATTGCTCCAACACAGGCTGGGTCGTAGCCCCCTTCGGGGGTTCCCGGCGCCGGCTACTCTCCAGCGGACTTCGAGACTGGCTCGCTGCGCATCGCCAGGGCGACCGTGCAGATGCATGCTTCTCCGGCTTTCTTTATCGCTTCTCCCACTTTCTTACTTTCGTCGTTCCAACGAAAGTTGGAACCCAGTGTCGTAACGACGGTTCGATGACGCGCTGCCGCCACTGGGTCCCAGCGTTCGCGGGGACGACGGAGATGGTGATGACCGTCAAGGGCCCCTCTATCACCAAGCCGCCAAAATACCCCCCTTAAACTCCGAATCAATAAACTTCTTCACCTCATCCGACTGATAAGCCTTCACCAGCTTGGGCAGCCAAACCTGTTCCTTATCCTTTTCCCGCACAGCAATCAGGCAAGCATAAGGACTATCCCCATTCTCCACCACCAGACTATCCCGCACCGGATGCAAGCCCGCCTTCGCCGCATAGTCCGCATTCACCGCCGACGCATCCAGATCATCCAGCGTGCGCGGCAATTGCGCCGCATCGATTTCGATGAACTTCCACTTTTTCGGATTCTCGGCGATATCGATCGGCGTCGCGTTCACCCCCGTCAACGGATCGATACCCGCACGCAACCTGATCACGCCATGCTTCTGCAACAGCAGCAGCACACGGCTTTCGTTGGCAGGGTCATTCGGGATGCCGATCTTGGCGCCGGCCGGGATGTCGTTCAGGCTGCGGTACTTCTTCGAGTAAATCGCCATCGGCCCGATGAAAGTGCGCCCGGTGCCGTAGAGCTTGTAGCCGCGCGTCTTGATCTGCGCGTTCAGGAAGGGACGATGCTGGAAGCTGTTGGCGTCCAGTTCGCCGGCATCCAGCGCAGCGTCAGGCTGGATGTAGTCGTTGAACTCGACGATCTGGATTTTGTAGCCGGGATTGCTGCGTTCGAAGACGCGTTTGACCACTTCAAAAATCTGCGCATGCGGACCGCTGGTGACGCCGACCTTCAATGTCTTGTCCTGCGCCGCCGCTGTCGTCACAGCCCCAACGGCAAAGCCGGTCAACAGTACCGCTGTCAGCAGACGGTTAAAAAATCGCGCCATGAATCATCCTTAAATAGCGCTAATTTATCTGCCGCCGCCGACGAACAAAACGAATCTTTTGTCGCTTGAATATTTACTTTTTGGTGACCGCAATATCAAGTCACAATCAGGTATCGATCAAGCGATCAGCAGCTCGCGCGGCATCGCGGCAACAGGTTGTCGCCGCACCGATGACGACGGCGCCGCAGCGATCAGCGAGCGCGTGTACTCGTGCTGCGGCGCCTGCCAGATGCTGTTGTGGTCGCCCGACTCGACAATGCGGCCGCCGTTCATCACCAGCACCTTGTCGGCGATGTAGCGCACCACCGACAGGTCGTGTGAGATAAAAAGATACGACAGGCCGAATTCGCGTTTGAGATCCACCAGCAGATTCAATATCTGCGCCTGCACCGACACATCCAGCGCCGAGACGGGTTCGTCGCAGATCACCAGTGCCGGCTTGAGCACCAGCGCCCGCGCAATGCCGATACGCTGGCGCTGGCCGCCGGAAAACTGATGCGGGTAGCTGCGTAAGGCGCGCTGCGGCAGCCCGACCAGATCGACGATCTGTTCGATGCGGCGACGGCGCTCCGTCTTGTCCTTGACGTCGTGGATCAGCAGCGCGGCGTCAAGAATCTCGGCAACGGTGTGACGTGGATTGAGCGAGGCATAGGGATCCTGGAAGATCATCTGCACGCGCCGCCGGTACGGACGCAGACGCGCGCCGTCAAGTTGCGCGATGTCGTCGCCGTCCAGCAGGATCTTGCCGGCGCTGGACGCGACCAGACGCACGATGGTCTTGGACAAGGTCGACTTGCCGCAACCCGACTCGCCGACCAGTCCGACCGATTCGCCTGGCGCCACGTCGAAGGACACGCCTTTCACCGCATGCACAACGCCATTGCGCGAACGATAGTGGGTGTGTACATCCTGCAGGGACAAGAGCGGTTTTTCCGTCAGGGAAATTGGCGGCAGGGGCTGCGCATGCTCACGGCCGGACAGCGTGAAGATACGCTCGTCGCCCTTCTGCTCCGTGCGAATCTCGGGCAACCGTCCGTCGCGATAGTGATAATTCTGCTCCATCTGCAAGGATGCGCCCAGCAAACCTTGCGTGTAGGGATGACGTGGACGGTCGAACAGGATCTCGCTGCGCGCTTCTTCGATTTTCTTGCCGCCATACATGACGACGACCCGGTCGGCCCATTGTTCGACCACGGCCAGATCGTGCGTGATCAGCAACACCGCCATCGACAACTCGCGGCGCAACTGATCGAGCAACTCCAGAATCTGTGCCTGAATGGTCACATCCAGCGCGGTGGTCGGCTCATCCGCCACCAGCAGTCGCGGATGGCAGGACACCGCCATCGCGATCATGACGCGCTGGCGCTGGCCGCCGGACAAGTTGTGCGGATAGTCGTTGAAACGGCGCTGCGGCTCGGGGATGCGCACCAGTTCCAGCAACTCGATGGCGCGCGCCTTGGCGGCCTGCGCCGACAGCGTCTGATGCAGACGGATGGCTTCGACAACCTGCTGGCCGACGGTCAGCACCGGATTGAGCGACGTCATCGGTTCCTGAAAGATCATCGAGATCGCATTGCCGCGCAGTGTGCAGATCTCTTCTTCCGGCAGCGTCTGCAAATCGCGGCCTTCAAACACGATGTTGCCCGATACGCGTGCACTGTCGGGCAACAAGCGTAACAGCGACAAGGCCGTGGTCGACTTGCCGCAGCCGGATTCGCCGACCAGCGCCAGCGTCTCGCCGGCTTCGATGCCGAAGCTGAGATTCTTGACGGCGTCGTGGCCGGGGAAGGAGACGTTGAGGTTGCGAATGTCGAGGAGCTGGCTCATGGGAGTCTTTCTATGGTCGGTTCTCTAACGATGCTCAAGCGGGAACACCGCTGCGATAATCCGCGCCGGCATGCTGCTCGGGCAGGCGCGCGCCGCCGGTGAACAACTTCTCGCGCAAGGTGCCCGGCGCGTAGTCGTGCTTGTAGGAACCGCGCGTCTGCAGTTCGGGAATGACCAGATCGACGAAGGCTTCAAAGCTCTCCGGCGTCACCGTGCGGGTCAGGTTGAAGCCGTCGATATCGGTCTCGCGTACCCACGCTTCCAGCTCATCGGCAACTTGCTGCGGCGAACCGACGATGGTGGCGTAGCGGCCACCGAGTTCCAGTTGCTGCAACAGCTTGCGCTTGGTCCAGTTGAGTTCGGGATTGGTCACGGTCTTGACCAGCGATTCGATGGAATTGGTCTTGACCTGGCGGATCGGCTCATCCAGCTCGTACTGCGAGAAGTCGATACCGGTACCGCTGGAGAAATGTGCGAGACCGGCTTCCGGGCTGGCGTAGCGCGCATATTCCGCATACTTCTCGTGCGCTTCTTTTTCCGTCGGCGCCACCACGACAGTCAGGCCCATGAAAATCTTGACGTCGTCCGGCTTGCGGCCCTCACGCACGGCGCCTTCGCGAATGCCGGTCACCAGCTTGCGTACGGCATCCTTGCTCTGGCCGGAGACGAATACACATTCCGCATGGCGCGCGCCGAAAGCCTGGCCGCGGCCGGACGAACCTGCCTGATACAGCACCGGCGTGCGTTGACGCGACGGTTCGCTCAGGTGATAGCCTTCGACCTTGTAGTAGTCGCCGCTGTGATGAATCTTGTGGACTTTGTCCGGCTGCGCATAGATGCGGTTCTGGCGGTCGCGGATGACGGCATCGTCTTCCCAGCTGCCTTCCCACAGTTTGTAGACGACTTCCATGAACTCGTCTGCGCGGTCGTAGCGCTGGTCATGCTCCAGTTGCTCGGACAGCCCCATGGCGCGGGCGGCACTGTCAAGGTAACCGGTGACGATGTTCCAGCCGACGCGCCCCTTGGTCAGATGATCAAGCGTCGACATGCGGCGCGCGAACAGGAACGGTGCTTCGTACGTCAGGTTGGCGGTGATGCCGAAGCCGAGATGCTCGGTCACCAGTCCCATCGCCGAAATCAGCAGCATGGGGTCATTGACCGGCAGCTGGATGGATTCGCGCAGGGTGATGTCGACCGAGTTCTGGTACACGTCGTAGACGCCGACGATGTCCGCCAGGAACAGGCCGTCGAACTTGCCGCGCTCCAGCAACTTGGCCAGGTCGGTCCAGTATTCGATGTCGGTGTAGTCTTGCGAGCGGTCGCGCGGATGCGTCCACAGGCCGTGGTTGATGTGGTTCACGCAATTCATGTTGAATGCGTTGAGACGGATCTCCTTCTTGCCGGCGTCTTTGGTCATGCTGCGTCCGCCGTGACATATTCAGGTTCGAGCTGTACATCAAGCGCTTCATTGAAGCGTGCAAAGAAGGCGCACAGCGCGGCGCGCAAAGTCAGCTCGACGATCTGCGATTCAGAGAAATGCTCGCGCAGGCGCGCCACCAGGCTGTCGCCGACGCGTTGGCGGGTAACGGCCAATGCGTAGTCGCGCACCAGCTTTTCCACCGGACCGAGGCCGGGAACATCGGCGTCGAGGATGCGTTCGACCGTTTCCGCCGAGACGTGCTGCGCCACCAGCTTGGGGGCATGGTGCGAGACGCAGTAGCTGCACTCATTGGCCTTGGAAGCCGTGACCAGCACGATCTCCAGATGCAGCTTGGAGATGTTGCCTTCGGCGGCGAACTGCAACAGCAAACCATAGATGTGTTCGATCGACGCCGGACGGTGCGCCAGTACGCCGAGCATGTTGCCGAAAGCGCCGTATTCGTTCTCGACCTTCTCGAAGATCGTGCGGGCGGCGCCCTCAGGCAACTGGTTGGATAGCAAGGTGGATACGCGTGCCATGATGTTTCTCCTATTTTCTGTCGCGCGGATCGAGCACATCGGCCAGTCCGTCGCCTAATAAATTCAATGCCAGCACCGTCACCACGATGGCGATGCCGGGAATCGTCGTGATGTACCAGTCGGTGCGAATCACTTCGCGGCCGGAGCCGACCATGTTGCCCCAGCTGACCGCATTGGGATCGCCGAGACCGAGGAAGGCCAGGCTGGATTCGGTGAGGATGGCGGTGGCCACCATCAGCGAGGTCGACACCAGGATCGGCGTCAGTGTGTTGGGCAGGATGTCGCGCAGTATGATGCGCAGATCGGTTGCGCCGAGCGCGGCGCTGGCTTGCACCATCTCGCTATGGCGCAATTTGAGCACCTCGGCGCGCACCAGCCGCGCCAGACTCGGCCATGCGGTCACGCCGATGGCCAGTGCAATCGTCAGCAAGGTCGGCTGCACCACGGCCACAATCGCCAGCGCGAACAGGAAGGACGGGATGGTCTGGAAAAATTCCGTCACGCGCATCAGCAGCGCATCGGCAAGCCCGCCGTAGTAGCCGGCCAGCAAGCCGCCGCTCACGCCCAGAAGCAGCGCCAGCAAGGTCGATACGACGGCGATCAGCAGCGACACGCGCGCACCGTGGAAGATGCCGCTCAGCAGATCGCGGCCCAGCATGTCGCTGCCCAGCAGATGCGCCGCATCGACACCGGGATGCAGGAAAGGCTCCGCCACCATGTCCAGCGGATCGCCGGGAAACAGCCACGGCGAAGACACCGCCATCAGCACCACCAGCAACAGCAGCACGCCGCCGACCAGCGCCGACGGCGAGCGCAGCAGCCGGCCGAACCAGCCGCGCGTGGTCGGTGCGGCAATCAGGCTGGCGGGTGCGTCGGCCTTGGCCAGCGCCAGTGTGGAAACAAGTTCGCTCATTGCAGAGTCACTTTCAGGCAAATCATCTGATTCAGGAAAAACGAATGCGCGGATCGAGACGGGTATAGACAAAGTCCACCACCCAGTTCACTACGATCACGACGATGGAGCTGCACAGCAAAATGCCGAGCAGCAGATTGAAGTCGCGCTGGAACAGCGCCTCGAACGCCAGCCGTCCCAGCCCCGGCCACGAGAACACGGTCTCCACCAGCACCGCGCCGCCGATGATGGAGCTGACCTGTACGCCCAGCATGGTGACCAGCGGCAGCAAGGCATTGCGCAGCACATGCGCAAACAGCACACGGGGCGGCCGCGCGCCTTTGGCGACGGCAGTGCGGACAAAATCCTGACGGCGCACCTCGACCATGGTCGCGCGCATCAGGCGCGTATAGACCGCCATGTAGAACAGGCCCAGCGTCACCGCCGGCAACACCAGATGGCGCGCCACATCGACGATGTGCGCCCAGCCGGTATAGCCGGCTTCGATCGTGAACATGCCGCCCACCGGCAGCCAGTCGAGCCAGACCGAGAACACCACCACCAGCATCAGGCCGATCCAGAACAGCGGCGTGGCGAAGAACACCAGCGCCAGCGTGGAGATCACTACGTCGGCGATCTTGCCGGCGCGGTAGGCCGCAATCGCGCCGAGCGTCGCACCCGCCAGGACGGCAAACAGGATGCTCGCACCCATGAGCAGCAAAGTGGCCGGTACGCGCTCCCCGATCAGTTGCGCCACCGGCATGCCGTGACGGAAGGAATAGCCGAGATTGAAATGCGCCAGGTTCAGCAGGTATTTGCCGAACTGCACCAGCAGCGGCTGATCCAGTCCGAACTGCGCGCGCAACGCCGCCATGTATTCCGGCGTCGCCGCACCGGCTTCGCCGGCCAGCACCTGGGCGGCATCACCGGGCGCCAGACGCAACAGGAAAAAGTTGATGACAGCCACGCCGAGCGCCACGCTGACGAGTTGCAGCAGGCGACGGATGACGACGTTGTTAATCTTCATTGCCATCCTCAGGGAGCTGCTTTGGCGACTTTGGCCGTGTTATCGAACCAGGCGTTCTTGAGCGAGCTGTAGATCTGGTCGACGCCGGTGACGGTGTCTTTCAGATTCGCAGCCTGCACGGTGAAGAAGTGCAGCTCAAGCAGCGGGATCGACGGCAGGTCGGTTTGCACGCGTTGCTGCAGTTTCTTGAACAGGGCGACGCGTTCGTTCTGGCTGGCCGAGGATTGCGCCTGCTCGATCAGCTTGTCGGCCTCTGCGCTGCGGTAACCCGAGCCGTTGCTCCACGGAATATTCTTGCCGACCGAATCGCTCCAGTAAGCGCGCGTCACGCCCACCAGCGGATCGGCAAAGCCGGCGAACCACACCACCGACAGATCGTAGTCGCGATCTCCGTAGACGCGCTTGGTATAGGTCGGCGTGTCTTGCGCGCGCACATTGACGTCGATGCCGATACGTTTCAATGCTTGCTTGATGTATTCGCCGCTGCGCTTGTAGTCATCGCCGTAAGGCAGGTAGTCGAGGTTGATGCGCAGGCGGGTGCCGTCGGCGCCGCGCTTCAGGCCGGCTTCATCGAGCAGCGCTTCCGCCTTCTTCGGGTCGTAGCCGTACTTCGGCACGTCGTCGGTGTGGAATTGCTTGAGCGTCGACACCACCGGGCTGACCGCCGGTTTGCCGAAGCCGTACCAGACCACCTTGTTGAAGGCGTTCAGGTCGATCGCATAGGCCAGCGCCTGGCGCACGCGCACATCTTTGAAATACGGACGGTCGACGTTGACATCCAGGAACAGCCATGGCGAGATCCAGTCGTAGCCGCGCGTTTCCAGCTTCAGGCCCGGCAGCTTGGCGAGGCGTTCGGCATCCTTCAGCGGCACCGGCGAGAACGGCGCGTATTGCGCTTCGCCTTTTTCCAATGCAGCAGCGCGTGCGCCGGCGTCAGGCACCACCTTGAAGATGATCTTGTCGAGGTAAGGCTTGCTCACGCCCTTGCTCTTGTCCCAATAGTTGGGATTGCGCTCCAGCGTGATGTAGTTGCCCTTGCTCCATTCCTTGAACACGAAGGGACCGGTGCCGACCGGCTTGTTGTTGTAAGGATTGTTGAGGATGTCGGTGCCTTCGTACAAATGCTTGGGCAGCACTTGCGCACCGTTGCTGTTGAGCGAGCTCAGGACCGCCAGCGACGGTTCGCTGAAACGGATGATGACGGTGTAGTCGTCCGGTGTGTCGACGCCGGTGACGGTGCCGTAGATGATCTGGTTGCGCGGGTGTATTTTCTTCCAGACGTTTTCCAGCGTCCATTTGACGTCGGCCGAGGTGAACGGCTTGCCGTCATGCCACTTCACGCCGTGGCGCAGATGGAAGGTCAGCGTCTTGCTGTCTTTCGAGACGTCCCAGCTTTCCGCCAGCGCGGGACGCAGTTTGAAATCGTTGTCGTATTCGACCAGGCCGTCGAACACGTTGGCGCTGAAGAAGCCGGTCGGCGCCGCCGTATTGAGCGCTGAGGTCAGGATCACCGGCTCGGGCTGGATGATCGTGGTCAAGGTGCCGCCGCGCGTCTGCGCAAAGGCATTCGCGGTGAAAGCCAGCGTGATGGCAGCGGCAGCGGTGGCCGCCAGAAGTTTGAATACAGTCTTGTTCATATTGTGTGTTCCCTCGGTATTTTTATTGCCCGGCTTTCGCCAGGTTGGCGTTGGCCGGCTCCAGCCACGCATTCTTCAGCGAACCCTGCGACTGGTCGCCATCCTGCGTGATGCCTTTGAGACGCGGCGAATGCACGGTGAAGAAATGCAGTTCGATCAGCGGCAAGGTCGGCAATTCGGTCTGGGTGATCTGCTGGAATTTTTTGAACAATGCGATGCGCTCGGCCTGGGTCGCAGCACCCTGCGCTTGTTCGATCACGCGGTCGACTTCAGGATTGCTGTAACCGGAGCTGTTGGTCCACGGGATGTTCTTGCCGATCCAGCCCGACCAGTACATGCGCGTGAGACCAATCTGCGGGTCAGGGAAAGACGCATTCCAGGTGATCGCCGTGTCGAAGTCGCGGTCGCCGTAGACCCGCTTGGTGAAGGCCGCCGTGTCCTGGCTGCGGATGTTGACTTCGATGCCGACGCGCTTGAGCGATTGCTTGAGGTATTCGGCGGTGCGGCGATAGTCGTCGCCGTACGGTAGATAGTCGTTGTTGATGGTGAAGCGCACACCATCGGCGCCACGCGGGAAGCCGGCTTCATCGAGCAGCGCTTCCGCCTTCCTGGTGTCGTAGGGATAGCGCGGTACGGTGTTGTCGAAGAACTGCGACAGCGTGGTCGGCACGATGCTGACCGACGGCTTGCCGTAGCCGTACCAGACGACTTTGTTCAGACCTTCCAGATTTGCGGCGTGGGCGATGGCGCGGCGTACGCGCACGTCTTTCAGATATTTGTTGTTGAGGTTGTAGTCGAGGTAGAGCACCGGCGACGACCACTGGTAGCCATTGGTTTCGACCTTGACCTTGCCGGACTCGGCCAGGCGCTGCGCTTCTTTCGGCGGCACCGGGCTGAACACGGCATATTGCGCGTCGCCGTTTTCCAGCATCGCAGCACGCGCACCGGCATCAGGCACGACCTTGAAGATGATCTTGTCGAGGTAGGGCTTGCCCCCGCCGTTACTCTTATCCCAATAATTCGGATTGCGCTCCAGCGTGATGTAGTTGCCTCGGCTCCATTCCTTGAACACGAAAGGACCGGTGCCGACCGGCTTGTTGTTGTTCGGATTGTTGAGGACGTCGGTGCCTTCATACAGATGCTTCGGCAATACCGGCGCGCCCCAGGAATTGAGTGTGGACAGCAAGGCCAGCGACGGCTTGGTGAAACGGAAAATCGCGGTATTGGCATCCGGCGCATCGACCTGGGTCAGATTGACGAGGATGGCCTTGTTGCGCGGGTGGATGGTCTTCCAGACATTCTCCACCGACCATTTGACGTCGGCCGAGGTGAACGGTTTGCCGTCGTGCCATTTGACGCCCTTGCGCAGATGGAAGGTGATGGCGAGGCCGTCCTTGGAGACTTCCCAGCTTTCCGCGAGTTGGCCGTGCGGCTTGAGGTCGTTGTCATAGGACAGCAGGCCGTCATAGACGTTGGTGGCGATCAGCGAGGTCGGCTGCGCGGTGTTGACGGCGCCGGTCAGCGTGACGGGTTCGGGCTGGACGATGGCGACCAGCGTGCCGCCGGATCTGGGCGTCTGCGCCTGGGTTTGCGTTTGTGTTTGCGTTTGCGCTGCTGCGATGAACGGCAAGGCGGCGAGCAGCAGGCCCGGGATGAGAGACGCTGGAATGACGGTGGTAGTAAAGCGCTTGCGCATGATGTCTTTTTTTGTTGTACGAACGAAGGGGAAATGAAACCGCATGACCGCCGCCTTACAGCGCACCGTGACGCGGCGGCTTCTTGTCGTTAAGGTAGTAGTTGCCGATGGCGTGATACTTCCAGCGCACCGGATCGTGCAGCGTGTGGGTGCGGGCGTTGCGCCAGTGGCGGTCGAGATTGTTCTCGGACAATGTCGATTGCGTGCCGGCCAGCTCGAACAGCTTGCTGCCGGCGGCCAGCGAGACGTTGTTGGTCAATACGCGCGATTCGGCGACCGCGATCGATGCTGCGGCGACGGTATCCGCCGTGGGATTGGCGGCGGCCAGATCGACCTTCACTCCGGCACGGTTCACCAGCGCTTCGGCGGCATGCAGTTGCACGGTCAGGTCGCCGACTTCGCGAATGGTCAGCGGATCGTCGCCGGCGCGTTCGACGCCGCTGTCGATCCATGGCCGTGAGCGCGTCGAGACGAAACGAATCAAATCGTTATAAGCAGCACGCGCGATGCCGAGGTCGATCGCCGCATGCAGGATCTGCGCGAGCGGACCTACCGTCGTCGGACGGTCGAAGGAAGCCTGGAAGCCCAGTACGGCGTCGGCCGGAACGCGCACGTTGTCGAAGATCGCAGAACCGCTGCCGGTGGTGCGCTGGCCGAAGCCGGACCAGTCGTCGACGATGGTCAGGCCTTCCGCATCGCGCGGCACCAGCGCCAGCTGCTGTACCCCATCGTCACCGATGGCCGAGGTCGGCACCCAGTTGGCGTAGAGCGCACCGGTGGCGTAGAACTTGCGGCCGTTGATGCGGTAGTCGCCGCCGTCTTTGGTCAGGCGTGTCTTACGCTCGGCGGAATTCTTGGTGCCGATTTCCGCCAGTGCGTTGCCGAAGCGGTCGCCCTGCAGCACGCGGTCGAAATAGAAGCGTTTTTGCGCTTCGCTGCCGTTGACGCGGATGATTTCGACGGCATAAAAATGGTTTTGCGGAATCTGTCCGAGCGAACCGTCCGCTTCGGCGATGATCGCCGTGACCTGCGCCAGCGTGACATTGGAGACGCCGGCCCCGCCATATTCTTTGGGTACGGTAATGCCCCACAGGCCGGAACGGACATAGCGCTCCAGCTCGGCCCACGGCAGACGGCGTTCACGATCGCGCTCGGATGCTTCGCGCGCCAGTTCGGTGGCCAGTTTGTGCGCGACCTCGATGGCCTCGGCATCGTCGCGGATTCGGGCGACCAGACGCGGCTCTGCGGTGCGTGATGGCGCATCGGTGGATGCGACTGCAGTGGCGGGATGACTCATGATGTGTGCTTTCGATGAAAATGGCTGACCGGCTCGGGACCAGCTCAGGACCAGTTATGACGTGGCGGCGGCGTGTCGTTGAGGTAGTAATTGCCCACTGCGTGATACTTCCAGCGCACCGGGTCGTGCAGCGTATGCACGCGGGCGTTGCGCCAGTGGCGATCGAGATCGTGCGCAGACAGCGTCGATTGCGTACCTGCCAGCTCGAACAGTTTTTCGCTGGCATGCAGCGCAATTTCGGTGGTCAGCACCTTGGCCTCGGCGACGGCGACCGAGGCTTGCGCCATCTGCTCGTAGCTGACGGGGAGCGTCAGCTTGTCGAGCGTGCGCGCAGCGCGTTCGAGCAAGGCGTCGGCGGCATGCAAACGAATCTTCAGATCGCCGATCTGGTTGATCGTGAGCGGATCGTCGCCGGCGCGCTCGACGCCGCTGTCGGCCCATGGACGCGACCGCTGGCGAATGAACGCGACCGCATCGTCGACGGCGGCGTGGGCGATGCCGGCATCGATCGCAGCCTGGATCAGTTGCGCCACCGGACCGATGTTGTTGGGCTGCGTCGCCAGCTGATGCAACGGTACGATGTGGCCGGACGATACGCGCACGTTATCGAAGATGACGGTGCCGCTGGCGGTGGTGCGCTGGCCGAATCCGGACCAGTCGTCGACCACGCTCAGTCCCGGCGCATGACGTTCGGCGAAGACGAACACGCCCTTGCCCTCGTCGTCCAGCGCGCGCGTCGGCACCCAGTCGGCATACAGCGCGCCGGTGGAATAAAAGCGCGTGCCGTTGAGCAGGTAGTCGACGCTGCCGGGATCTTTGGTGATGCGCGTGCGGATATCGAGAACGTTCTTGCTGGTGCGCTCGGGACCGGCGTTGCCGAAGCGGGCGCCTTTGAGTACTTCACCGTAGAAATAGTGTTTCTGGCTTTCGCTGGCAGTCTGCGCCAGCACATTCAGGATGCCGAAATGATTTTGCGGGATCTGGCCGATGGAGGGATCGGCGGCGGAAATGATCTTGACGACTTCGGCCAGCGTCACCCACGACGCGCCGATGCCGCCGTATGCCTTTGGTACCGTGATGGCCCACAAGCCGCTGGAAGAAAAACGCTCGATCTCCGCATGCGGCAGGCGTCGCTGCTGATCCCGTTCAGCAGCTTCCGCAGCGAAATCCTGCGCCAGCCTGCGTGCTGTTTCCAGCGCTTCTGTTTCACTGAGGATGCGGTGCGCCGGCGCACGGGGCGTAGAGACGGCTGCGCCCGCGATCGATTTTTCGATGACCGCTGACATGATGGACTGGCTCCGAGATTGACCGCTTTGCTGCAGAGGGCAGCAAGCGCAGACAAGATTAACGATGGGCCATTAAATCAAAGTCCGTCTTTTTGCAGAACGAAGCATTTCGTATTTCTTAGTTTGAAAATTGCATGAACTGCTGGCCGGACTGCTTGTATATGGTGTTGCCGTGTATGTTTGCATTGTCCGTCCGGACGTATTGATGCAACCAGGCTCCTGTCTCTGCGGCACAAGGCATTGCGGCGTGCGCCATGTCCGGTTCGTTTGCCGCCACGGCGGCAGGCGTACAATAAAGCGCATGAACGACATGACGATTGCCACCACACTTTCCCTGACGGAACTGGAAGAAGCCATCAACTACTGGCGCATCCAGCGTCCCGCCACGGGCGAAGAATGCGCGCTGTCGCCCGAGGTCAACGCCCTGGCCGATGTCTATGCCGTGATGATTATTGAGCACTTGCATGCCATCGACCTTGAGGCTGTCGGCAAGGAACCGCGTCAGCTGGTCGACGCCTGGCGTCAGACCCGGACATCCCAGAACGCCTGAATCCGCTGTCCCGGCGCGCTTGTCACATTTGTGGCGTATGATTTTTGTCGGATGCTGCATTGAACAATTTGCATAATGCGCAGTCTGTTGTATTCCAACCCCAAGGATCAAGATGCGACGCAAACCCGCTGTAAGCCCTTCCCCGGCATCCGTATCAACTGAACGCAGGCATCGCATTGCCCTGGTGCTGCAAGGCGGCGGCGCCCTCGGCGCCTATCAGGCCGGCGTCTACCAGGCCATGCACGAGAACAATCTCACGCCGGATTGGGTGGTCGGCACGTCGATCGGCGCCATCAACGCCGCCATCATCGCCGGCAATGAACGCGAGTTCCGCATCCAGCGCCTGCGTGAATTCTGGGAAAGCATCTCTCACGCCGATCTCATCAATCTGCAGCAAGTCCCCGACGCGACGCGCCAGCTGGCGACCTGGATGACCACCATGGATACCTTCGCACGCGGCGTCCCCGGCTTCTTTACTCCGCGCGCCTTCAGCCCCTTCGCCATCGGCCTGCCGGTGCCGCCGGAGGAAGCCAGTTTCTATAACACCGAGGAATTGCGGGCTACGCTCAATAAGTACGTCGACTTTGACTATCTCAACAACAAGGACGCCGGCATCCGCCTGACCATCAGCGCAGTCAAGGTAACCTGCGGAACCCTGGTCAAGTTCGACTCCGATCAGCAAGCCATCGGCCCTGAACATGTCATGGCCAGCGGCGCGTTGCCGCCCGGCTTTGCCCCGATTCGCGTCGACGGCGATCTCTACTGGGACGGCGGCCTGTACTCCAACACGCCGCTGGAAGCGGTACTCAACGATGAGCCGCGCCAGGACACGCTGTGCATGATGGTCGATCTGTGGCATGCCGACGGTCCGGAGCCGCGCACCTATGAAGAAGTCCAGACGCGCCAGAAGGACGTCACCTTCGCCTCGCGCTCGCAGCGCCACATCGAGGCCTATCTGAAGCAATATCAGCTGCGCAAGCTGGCGCGCGAATTGTATGAACGGCTGCCCGCCGACCTGCGCAAACCGGCCGACCGCAAGCAACTGGCTGAACTTGGCGCCGATACGACGATCCATATCGTGCGCCTGCCCTATGCCGGGCGTGACTGGAACATGGCGTCCAAGGATGTAAATTTCTCGCGCGGCTCGATCGAGTGGCGCTGGGAGCAAGGTTATCAGGATGCCATGCGCGGCATTGAGATTAGCCAGGGCTGTCCCTTCCAGGTCTCGGACGCGGGTGTCGTGGTGCATGAATTGCCGGCGGTAGTGGAAGTGGCAACGGGTTGAAGCCGCTCGTTGTTGACGCCGTGCAATAACAAAATGTGTTGTTATTGTTGCAATTGATCACAATTTGGTGCGGCGCACAAAAAGTTCTTGACCTCACCATTTAAGTGCGTAAAATAGTAATTGTTGCGGCGCACAAAAATAGTTTTACGAGACCGAAGCCGCTAGTCCCCAGCTGTTTTTGAAAACCAAAGGAGAAGCACATGTTTTCGTATCAAGACCAATTTTCCGCTGCAACCAAGACCCACTTCCAGGCTCAACTGGATCTGATCAATACACTGACCACCAAGACTTTCGAAGGTCTGGAAAAGATCGTCGAACTGAACCTGAGCGCCGCCAAGGCATCGCTGGAAGAGTCCGCCGCCACTGCACAGCAATTTGCATCCATCAAGGATCCGCAAGAACTGCTGGCGCTGGCGCAAGCTCAAGCCCAACCGACCGCAGAAAAGGCTGCCGCTTACGGTCGTCATCTGGCAAGCATCGTGTCGGCTACTCAAGCTGAACTGACCAAGGCAACTGAAGCGCAAGTCGCTGAAACCAGCCGTAAAGTCAGCGCTCTGGTCGACGAGATCGCCAAGAACGCACCAGCCGGTTCGGAAAACGCCGTCGCCCTGCTGAAGTCGGCAATCGGCAACGCCAACGCCAGCTACGAGCAACTGACCAAGAACACCAAGCAAGCCGTGGAAACACTGGAAGGCCACCTGAGCAACGCGGCCAAGCAATTCACACAAGCTGCTGAAAAGACCACCAGCCGCAAGAAGTAATCCATCTTCGGCACAGTCGTCAGACTGCCGCAGTACGCTCGCAATACCTCTTGAAACGGACCGCCCATGCGGTCCGTTTTTTATTGGCCGGCTTATACAGCATTGGCAATGTACTCGCGCAGCCATTGATGCGCCGGATCGCGATGGGAGCGCTCATGCCAGAGCATCGATAATTCATAGCCGGGTACATCGACCGGCGGCTCCACGACTTCCAACCCGGCGCCGTCGCGCACCAGCCGCTCAGGCAGCATCGCAACGAGATCGGTACTGGCCAGCACCGATTTCATGAACAGAAAATGCGGCACCGAAAGCACGACGCGGCGCGTCAGCCCGGCGGTCGCCAGCACAGTGTCGGTGACGCCGCGAAAACCGCCGCCGTCGGGTGACACGATGACATGCTCGAGCTCGCAGAATTGCGCCGGGCTCAGCCGTTTGCGCAGCATCGGGTGTCCCGCCCGCCCCACCAGCACATACCTCTCAGCGAACAAGGCGCGCCGGCGCATGCCGGATGGCGCCTCATCGGTGATGTGAAAAGCCATGTCGATGTCGCCTAGTTCCGCCTGCCGTGCAATGCGCGAAGGTGCGAGTTCGACCACCGCCAGCCGCGTGCCCGGCGCCGCCTGCCTCAGGCCGCCCAGCGCCGGCAGCAGAACGGCCGATTCGCTGTAGTCTGTGGCGGCAACACACCAGCTGTTGACGGCAGCCGCCGGATCAAAAGGCGCTTCCGGCGCAACCGCGCGCTCCAGCGCATCGAGCGCCTCCCGCAACGGCTCGCGCAAAGCCTCAGCCCGCGCAGTCGGCTGCATGCCGCGCGGTCCCGGCAACAGGAGCGGGTCGCCGAAAATGTCGCGCAGCTTGGCAAGGTGCACGCTGATCGATGGCTGCGAGAAGTTCAGGCGTTCCGCGGTGCGGGTCACATTGTGTTCCGCCAGCAGGACGTCAAGGGTTACCAGCAGATTGAGATCGAGCTTGCGGAGATTATTCATGTCAATACCTTGTATATCAGCAATTCATTTCCAATATACCTGAGCACACCCTAAGCTGGGCAATCTTCATTGATCTCAACGAAAACCCAGCCATGAACATTCTTCTCATCTACGCCCACCCCGAACCGCAGTCCCTCAACGGCGCGCTGCGCGATTTCACCATCCGGCATCTGGAGCAAGCCGGACACACCGTGCGCGTCTCCGATCTGTACGCCATGCAATGGAAAGCACAGGTCGACGCCGGCGACAGCAAGCAGCGCCTCAATCCCGCGCACTTCGATGCCTCCATGGAATCTCAGCACGCGTACGAAAACGGATTGCAAAGCGACGACGTCGCGCTGGAGCAGGAAAAACTGCTGTGGGCGGACACCGTGATTCTGCAGTTTCCGCTGTGGTGGTATGCGATGCCTGCCATTCTCAAAGGCTGGGTCGACCGTGTCTATGCCTACGGCTTTGCATACGGCGTAGGCGAACACTCCGACAGGCATTGGGGCGACCGCTTCGGCGAAGGCACGCTGGCGGGCAAGCGCGCCATGCTGGTGGTCACGGCGGGCGGCTGGGAATCCCACTACAGCCCGCGCGGCGTCAACGGACCGATCGACGACCTGCTGTTCCCGATCCATCACGGCATTCTTTACTACCCGGGCTTCGATGTCTTGCCGCCTTTCGTGGTGTACCGGACCGGCAAGATGGACGAGGTCCGGTTTGATGAAATTCGCGAAGCGCTCGGCCGGCGCCTCGATACCTTGTCGACCACAGCGCCGATACCGTTCCGCAAACAAAATGGCGGCGCCTACGACATTCCGCAACTCACCTTACGCCCCGATCTCGCACCGGACCAATCGGGATTCGCCGTCCATCTCGCCTGACGATCGCGTCCTCGGACTCGACGCTTCGAGGACCGGTCCCGTCCTCCTGTGGCTCACTTGCCTCCTGTGACATCGAGGAAAGTACCGGTGATGAAGGAAGCCTCAGAGCCGGCCAGCCACAGGATCGCCCGCGCTACCTCTTCGGGCTGGCCTCCTCTTCCCATGGGAATCGAATCCTTGACGCGATCCACCCGTCCCGGCTCTCCGCCGCTGGCATGCATATCGGTGTAGATGTGCCCGGGGCGAATGCAATTGACACGTATTCCTTCCCGCGCCACTTCCTTGGCAAAGCCGGTCGTGAAGGTCTCAAGCGCGCCTTTCGACGCGGCGTAGTCGACATATTCGTTGGGGCTGCCGAGTCGGGCCGAAGCCGATGAAATGTTGATCACGGAGCCGCCCCGACCGTTGTGGCGATACGACATGCGTTTCGCCGCTTGCTGCGCACAGAGGATGGGGCCGATCGCGTTGACGGCGAAGATGCGCCGCACCCTCTCGACATCGAGATCCTCCAGGCGGGACTGCAGCCCAAGCACCGCAGCGTTGTTGACCAGCACGTCGATCCGGCCGAACTCGCGGTCGATCGCGGCGAATAATTGTGCGACCTGTTCCGGATCGGCACTGTCTGCGCGCACGCTTAAGGCGCGCCGGCCGAAAGCTTCCACCTCCGCTGCCACCGCGCGAGCGGCGGGTTCGTTGGAAACGAAGCTGATCGCCACGTCGTAGCCTTGTGCGGCGGCAAGCCGTGCAGTCGCGGCACCGACGCCACGGCTACCGCCCGTTATCAGTATGAGCGGCGCCTGAGAAACAATATTCATTCGATGAACCTCCATGCGGTGGTGAAATGATGAGTGAGTAGCACGACCGGTCCGGCAAGGGCGGAAAGTCGCACCGGCGTGTTCCTGGCGCTTGCTTGCAGGCGTCAGCCGATGATGATGATGCCGGCGGCAATCACCGTGCACGCCAGCATCTTGCGGACAGTCAGGGTCTCGCCCAGGAAAAAATAGCCGATCAGCGCCGCAAACAGCACGCTGGTTTCGCGCAATGCCGACACCGCTCCCATGGGTGCGCCGGACATGGCGTAGATGACGATTCCATAGGCCAGAAGAGAGACCAGCCCGCCGATGAAGGCAGTGATGAGTCCGGGCCGCACGGTAAATAAACTGCGCGCGCCGCGCAGACCGATGTAGACCGGCGGCATCAGGATGCCCCATAAGGCGCACATCCATACCGTGTAAGCCATCGGCGCGCCGGACAGGCGCACGCCGATACCGTCGGTCACGCTATAAGCGGCAATGAAACAGCCGGTTCCCAAGGCGTACGGCAAACCCGGGACGGCGAGCCTGCGTCCTCTGAACGCCAGGGAAATGATGCCGCCCGACACCAGGACAATCCCAAGCACAGCGCCGATCCCTACGCTCTCCCCGGCGAAGACCGATGCTGCAACGGTGACTAACAGGGGTGAGGAGCCGCGCGAGATAGGATAGGTTTGTCCGAGATCGCCGACCCGATAGCTTCTGACGAGAAACAGGTTGTAGCCCACATGCAGCACTGCGGACAGTACGGCATATTTCCAGCTGGCTTTGGCGGGAGACGTCAGGAACAAGGCGATCGCGGCGCTGGCGATGGCTACCGCCAGACACATGATGGTCATCGACCACAGCCTGTCGGCGCCGCCGCGCAGGAGCGCGTTCCAGCCGGCATGCAAGAACGCGGCCAAGAGTACGAGCGAAATGATGTGAAAGGACATGCGCCATACTAAGCAAGCCGGCGCTGTGATTAAAGCGAAGTCTCCTCATCACAGAATGAATGAATCCTCATACCCTATCGATAACCTTGTTCGGCCTTGCCGGATTCCGCCAGGAGCCAGTTGCGAAAACTGACGATGTGGGGCTGCGATTCGATGCCTTTCGGGCAGACAAAATAGTAGGCGACCGGAGAGGGAAAAGGCACGTCAAACAGCCTGACCAGGCTGCCGTCGCTGATTTCAGCTTCGACATGGCCGCTGCGCGCCAAAGCAATCCCCTGCCCCAAGAGCGCCGCCTCGATGGTCATGTTGGTGTCGGCAAATCTGACGCTTTCCCTGAGTGCGGAAACGCCTACCCCGACATGCTGAAACCAAAGCGCCCATTTCGGCACCAGATCGGCGCCGTCGCGTGTCAACAAAGGGTAGTGCAGCAGGTCGGCTGGTTCGCGCGGCGCGCCAAAACGCTGCAGGAGATCGGGACTTGCAACCGGAAAAATCTGTTCCCTGAACAGGAATTCCGAGTGCAGGCCGGGATAGTGTCCATTGCCAAAACGGATCGCCACGTCAGGCTCCGAGCTGGTGAAATGGATGGCTTTGTCGCTTGTTTCCAGCGTGACCAGAATCTCAGGATGCTGTTGCGACAGACCCGGCAATCGCGGCAGCAGCCATTTCAGCGCGAAGGAATAGGTCGTACTGACTTTAAGCCGGACCCTGCCTTTTTGCTCTCGCAGATCAGCGAGAGTCGTCTCCAGATTCAGGAAGAACTCGCGCACGATCGGCGCCAGCGCTGCGCCCGCAGGCGTCAGGCTCAATGACTTGCCGCGTTGAAACAACTGCAACCCCCAGATCTCTTCGAGGTTCTTCAACTGATGGCTTACGGCGCTTTGGGTGACATGCAATTCTTCCGAAGCGGAAGTGAACGTGGCATGCCGGGTCGCAACCTCAAAGGCGCGCAAGGTGGCGGTAGGAGGCAGGTCTCTCATGATGATTCCGAGGCGAGCGCAGCAGCGTCGCCTTTTATGAACGATAACTCATGATAGAGCATTTCGGACATTCGCCCGGAGCCATCGGCTTCCGGCCGTTGCCGCCCTGCAATTTGCCCTCATGGCATTTCAATAGATCCGTATCGAAGTACGCCGGCACACGCAAAATCTTCTCCCTTTCAAGAAGAAGCTGCCCGATCAGGTAACCACATCCGGCCGCGAGTCATTTACACTTAAATTCTCACAAAACGAGAATTCAATTTTTAAATATGAGAAAAATGAGGAATCATCCGGCCATGAACTCAGCCTCCGCCACGCCGCAAGAACCTGTCGTCGCCACCAGCGAGCGATCGCTCATGGTGTTGTCGGTGATTGCCCGGCACGGCAAACCGATCGCTGTGCGCAAGCTGAAAGAACTGACCGGCTTGCCGCAAAGCACGCTGTATCGCCATCTGCTGCCACTGAAAAAATGGGGGCTGGTGCAGGAACAGGACAACTTTTACGCGCCCGGGCCATTGAGCGTGCAACTGGCCTGGGGCTTCGACCATACCTCTTATCTGGTCAGCAACGCCCAGCCGGAAATGCTGCAACTGGCCAAGAAGTGCGGTGAAAGCGTCGGCCTGATGGTCGCAGTCAACGACCAGGTCACCTGCCTCGACATGGTGGACAGCGAACAATCGCTGCGCTGTTCGTTTTCCAAAGGCCGCTCGCATCCGCTGTCGCGCGGCGCATCCGCCAAGGCGGTGCTGGCGCATCTGCCGCTCGCCATGGCCGACAACATTGTGCAGCGCCAGTTGCACGGCCAGGATGAAGAGATCGCGCGCCTGCAAAAAGAACTCGCCGCCATCCGCACGCAGGGTTATGCGGTCAGCGAAGGCGAAGTCGACTGGGGCGTGTGGGGTGTCAGCGCGCCGGTGTTTTACAAACCCGGCCAGGCCGTGGGCGCGATTACCCTGATGGCGCCGGCCGTACGGGCTGAAGAGCGGCAGCGCGAGCTGATTGCCGCCACGGTCCAGGCGGCAGCCGCCATCAGCGAACGTCTTTCATTGTTTTAAACCAGCAGTTTTCAGCAGTCATCAGAACTATTCACCCGAGGGAGAAACCATGATTCACCGCCGCCGCTTTGCCATGCTCGCAGTCAGCCTTGCTTTCAGTTTCGCCGCCAGTGCCGTTCCTGCACTGGCCTCCGCTCAGACTGTCGACGTCATCCGCGTCGCCACTGACGCCACTTTCCCACCGTTCGAATTCTTCAAGGACGGCAAGCGCACCGGTTTCGATATCGAGCTGATCGAACTGCTGGCCAAGACCATGCACAAGAAAGTCGAATGGACCGACATCGACTTCAAGGGACTGATCCCCGGCCTGGTGTCGCGCCGCTTCGACGTTGCCTCCTCGGCGATCTACATCACCGAAGAGCGCCGTCGCGTGGTCAACTTCACCGACCCTTACTATCCGGGCGGCCTGGTGGTACTGACCAAGGCCAGCAATACCTCGATCAAGCAACCGTCGGATCTGGCCGGCAAGAAGGTCTCGGTACAGGTCGGCACCAAGTCGGCCAACTACCTGAAAGAGTATTACCCGCAAGCCGAACGCATCGAAGTCGAGAAGAATCAGGAAATGTTCAACCTGGTTGAAATCGGCCGCGCCGACGCCGCCGTCACCGGCAAGCCGGCCGCCATCGAATATGCCAAGACCCGTCCCGGCATGAAGGTGCTCGACAAGCAGGTCAGCGTCGAACTGTACGGCTACGCCGTGCGCAAGGACCTGCCGCAGCTGACCGAAGAAATGAACGCCGCGCTGAAGAAGGTCAAGCTCGACGGCAGCTACGACAAGCTGGTGCAGAAGTGGCTGTCATCGTCGGCCAAATAATTTATTAAGACACTATACAAATAGACAGAGAGCGACTGAGAAAACGTCGCCAGCAAGGCGCATCGCCGCAGACAGTGCGTGAGTACTCAAGCACAAGAAGGTGATGCAACGCTGCTGGAGGCGCTTTATCAGAGTCTTTATCAGGCGCTCCAAGGAGAACAGATGAGCTTAGATTTTTTGCCGGTACTTGAAGGCTGGCCGGACCTGCTGCATGGCGCGATCGTCACGGTGGAAATCACCGCTGCGTCGCTGGTGCTGGGTTGCATCCTCGGCCTGCTGGTCGGCCTCGGCCGGCTGGACCGCACCAAGCGCCTGCGCTACGCCATTTGTACTGCTTACGTCACCTTCATCCGCGGCACGCCGCTGCTGGTGCAGTTGTTCCTGCTGTTTTTCGGCTTGCCGCAATTCGACATCCTGCTGCCGGCCTTCCTGTGCGGCGTGCTGGGCATGGGCATCTACTCCGGCGCCTATGTGTCGGAAATCGTGCGCGGCGCCATCCAGTCGATCGACAAAGGCCAGATGGAAGCGGCGCGTTCGCTGGGCATGTCGTCCGGCAAGGCGATGCGCACCATCATCCTGCCGCAAGCCGTGGTGCGCATGATTCCGCCGCTGGGCAACGAGTTCATCGCGCTGATCAAGAACTCGGCGCTGGTCTCGCTGCTGACCATCGCCGACCTGATGCACGAAGGCCAGAAAATCATCAGCGTGTCTTATCGCTCGCTGGAAGTCTATATCGCCGTGGCGCTGGTGTATCTGGTGCTGACCAGCCTCACCAGCATGGCCCTGCAACGGGTTGAGAAACACTTGCGCGCAGGAGGAGCAGTCTGATGCAGCCGTCCACAACAACGCCAATGATCAACATCTCCAAACTCGGCAAATCCTTCTCCGGCCACCGTATCCTGCACGGCATCGACCTGGAAGTCGCCGCCTCGCAAGTGGTCGTCATCATCGGCCCCAGCGGTTCCGGCAAGAGCACGCTGCTGCGCTGCTGCAACGGGCTGGAAGTCGCTGAAGAGGGCAACATCTCCATCTGCAATCAGGACCTGCTGGTCAACGGCAAGATGATCGCCGACCATGCGCTGAACGATCTGCGCACGCAGGTCGGCATGGTGTTCCAGTCGTTCAATCTGTTCCCGCATTTGTCGGTGCTGGAGAACGTCACGGTCGGTCCGCGCAAGATCCGCGGCACGCCTAAGGACGAAGCCGAAACCCTGGCGCGCAGCCTGCTTGCCAAAGTCGGCCTGGCCGCCAAAGCCGACGCCATGCCGGCCACGCTGTCGGGCGGACAAAAACAGCGCGTGGCGATTGCGCGCGCACTCGCGATGCAGCCGAAAGTCATGCTGTTCGACGAACCGACTTCGGCGCTCGATCCGGAACTGGTCGGCGAGGTGCTGCAAGTGATGAAGGCGCTCGCCAACGAAGGCATGACCATGATCGTGGTCACGCACGAAATGGGCTTCGCGCGCGAAGTGGCCGACGTCGTCGTGGTGATGGATCAGGGTCGCATCGTCGAAGCCGGCAAACCCGACCAGATTTTCGTCAACCCGACCCAGGAGCGCACACGCGGTTTCCTGCAAGCCGTGTTGACCCGCAACAATTCATCCGCCCCGGAATCAACCGCCGCATAAGATAACGGCAGACAAGAAAAACATGGATCACTCTCTCTGGAACGGTCGTCTCGACCACGACAGCGCCGGCGACACGCGCCGCCTGCATCAGTTGGTACGGCCCTTCGACAACAGCATCAGAAACGGCGGCGCGCTGATCGGCTTCGCCTCGGACGAAGGCGTGCGGCGCAACCATGGCCGCGTCGGTGCAGCGCAAGGGCCGGACGCCATCCGCCGCATGATGGCCAACCTGCCGGCGCATCGTATTGAGGCGCTGTCCGACGCCGGCAACATCGACTGCAACGATGGCGACCTGGAACAGGCGCAGCAACGCCTCGCGTCCAAGATCGCCGACGTCAAGTCGCAAGGCGTATTCCCGCTGGTATTGGGCGGCGGCCATGAAGTGGCTTACGGCACCTTCCTCGGCATCACGCGCCACTTCGGCAAAGCCATGGCCCAGCGCAAATTGCTGATCGTCAATTTCGATGCCCACTTCGACCTGCGTGAAGCCGAGCGTTCGACCTCCGGCACGCCGTTCAAGCAAATGGCGGAATGGTGCGAATGGGCCGACGTCGAATTCCACTATCTCTGCTACGGCATCAGCCAGCTCGGCAACACCCCGGCGCTGTTCAACCGCGCACGCGAACTGGATGTGGAATACATCATGGACACCGACGTCGCCCTCGGCAGCCTCAACACGCTCAATGCACAACTGCATACGCGGCTGGCGCAGGTGGACGATGTCTACCTGACTATCGATCTCGATGTGCTGCCCGGCGAAAAGGCGCCCGGCGTCTCGGCGCCGGCGGCTTACGGCATGGCATTGGAAAAAGTCGAGCGGCTGGTCAGCACCATCAAGGCCAGCGGCAAACTGGCGGCCGCCGACATCGCCGAATGCAATCCGGTCTATGACCGTGACGGCATGACCGCCAAGGTGGCGGCGCGGCTGGCGCATCTGATTCTGCAACCTGCATGAAATTGTAATGTTGCGGGATAACACCCGCCGTTCGTCCTATACTGTTTTCATGCCCCACCTGATTCCACAATCCAAGCAACGCCTGATGCGCTGGAAAAACGGCGGCGGCATGACGTGCGAAATCATGCGTTTCCCGGAAGACAGTTCGCTGGACTCTTTCGACTGGCGCGTGAGCGTCGCCACGGTGCAGCAGGGCGGCGCGTTCTCGCTGTTCCCCGAGGTGGACCGCTCGCTCGCGATTCTGGAAGGCAAAGGTATTGCGCTGGACATCGCCGGCGTCTCACAGACACTGACGCCGCGCGACCCGGTATTGCGCTTCGACGGCGCCACCGCCGTCCATTCAGAACTGATCAGCGGCGGCATCGTCGACTTCAACGTCATGACGCGCCGCACCGCCTTCACGCATACAGTCGAACAAATCACCGTCATCCAACAGACCGCATTGCCGATGCATGGCGATGCGGTGTTGATCTATGTGGTCAACGGCAGCTGCAGCCTGTCCGATGAAACCAAGCTGCATGCGGGAGATGCGGTGATGTTCACCGCAGAAGAGAAGAGTTGCATCCTGGATGCCAGCGCAGCAGAACTGATGCTGGTGCGCTTGTACGCGCAAGCCGCTTAAGCGGCCTCCATCACGGTCGCGTCTTACTGGCCGACAATCGCCAGCGCCACCGCTTCGGCAATCTTGATGCCGTCGATAGACGCCGACATGATCCCGCCTGCATAGCCGGCGCCTTCGCCGGCCGGATACAAACCCTTGGTATTGAGACTTTGCAGCGTGTCGTCATCGCGGCGGATGCGTACCGGCGACGAGGTGCGCGTTTCCACTCCGGTCAGCACGGCGTCGTGCATGGCGTAGCCGCGGATCTGCTTGTCGAAGAAAGGCAGCGATTCACGGATCGCGTCGATAGCGTAGTCCGGTAAGGACGTATCGAGGCTACCCAGCAGCACGCCCGGCTTATACGAAGGAATCACGCTGCCGAGCTGGGTCGACGGCTTCTTCGCCAGAAAATCGCCCACCAGCTGGCCCGGCGCGTCGTAGTTGCGGCCGCCCAGTTCGTAGGCGCGCGATTCCCACTGACGCTGGAATTCAATGCCCGCCAGCGGATGGCCGGGATAATCGGCCGGCGAAATGCCGACCACGATACCGCTGTTGGCGTTGCGCTCGTTGCGCGAATACTGGCTCATGCCGTTGGTGACCACGCGTTCCGGTTCCGAGGTCGCCGCCACCACCGTACCGCCCGGGCACATGCAGAAGCTGTAGACAGAACGGCCGTTGGAAGCGTGATGCACCAGCTTGTAATCGGCCGCGCCGAGGATGGGATGGCCGGCGCTCGGGCCGAAGCGGCATTTGTCGATCAGCGACTGCGGATGTTCGGCGCGGAAGCCGATCGAGAACGGCTTGGCTTCCATGTAGACGCCGCGGTCGTACAGCATCTGGAAGGTGTCGCGCGCGCTGTGGCCGATGGCCAGCACGACGTGGTCGGCTGCGATGTGTTCGCCGCTGGCCAGCGTGACGCCGCGCACTTGTCCGTCTTCGATGACGATATCGTCGACCTTTTGCTCGAAGCGGAATTCACCGCCCAGCGCGATAATCTTTTCGCGCATCAGCTGCACCATCTTCACCAGCCGGAAGGTGCCGATGTGCGGCTTGCTGACGTACATGATTTCCGGCGGTGCATCGGCGGCGACGAACTCGGTCAGCACCTTGCGGCCGTAATGTTTGGGATCCTTGACCTGGCTGTAGAGCTTGCCGTCCGAGAAGGTGCCGGCGCCGCCTTCGCCGTATTGCACGTTGGATTCCGGCTTCAGTTCACGCTGGCGCCACAGGCCCCAGGTGTCCTTGGTGCGTTCGCGCACGGTCTTGCCGCGCTCCAGGATCAGCGGATTGAAACCCATCTCGGCCAGGATCAGGCCGGCGAAAATCCCGCATGGGCCGGTGCCGATGACGATCGGACGCTTGCTCAGTCCCGCCGGCGCCTTGGCGACGAAATGATAATTGGTGTCGGGCGTCGGTACGATCGGCGACTTGTCTTTGAGATTCTGCCTGCGCAAGACGGCGGCCTCGTCGCGCACTTCGACGTCGACGGTGTAATTCAGGGTGACGGCGGATTTCTTGCGTGCATCGTAGCTGCGGCGAAACAGGCTCACGCTCAACAAGTCCTCGTCCGGCACGCCCAGGCGCGCCAGAATCGCCGTACGCAGGTCGGCTTCAGGATGTTCGAGGGGGAGTTGTATTTCAGTAATTCGCAGCATCTACGTCTTTC
Source organism: Herbaspirillum sp. GW822-FHT03A08 (assembly GCF_058801885.1). Lineage (NCBI taxonomy): Bacteria > Pseudomonadati > Pseudomonadota > Betaproteobacteria > Burkholderiales > Oxalobacteraceae > Herbaspirillum > Herbaspirillum sp. GW822-FHT03A08. The sequence goes on from NZ_JBXANR010000006.1 coordinate 137,710, forward strand.
CATTGTTCATCGCCGCCTTGCCGCTGCACGTCTGCAGACAGTCTTCCGGGGCAGCCGGCATTTTACTCTACCCCGGCGTGACGGCGCTGCCCATGCGGGCTTACAGGATGGCAATACGGCAACAAAACCCGCTTCGGCAGGAAGCGGATCTTGCCGGATGCCTTGAATCGTTATTTCAGCACTGCGTCACCACTGAGATGCGTGTTCATCCTGATAGCTCAGGGCGGTCTTGCGGCGCGAACAGCTTTCCCACACGGCGGTGAAGATCAGCACGGCAGTCGTCAGGCCGCCGACCATCAGCAGATCGGTGACGTGAGCAAACATGGCGAGAATCGCCAGCAGCACCAGCCCGACGATGTGCGACAGCGGGAAGCGCCGGTACACGACCTTTTTATAGACGGCGTTGCCGAACAAATACATGGCCGGTCCGGCGATCAGCACCAGCAGCGTTACCGGTGCAATGTGCTGGCCGGGATGCGCGATCACCAGCTCGTTGCCTACCGCCGACACGATGACGCCGGCGACGATGATCACGTGCACGTAGTGGAAGTAGGCGCCGATGCGGCCGGGGTCGCTGGAGAGGACGATGGCTTCGCTGCCGTCCTTGCTGCTGGTGTCGAAGTACAGCCACCACATCGCCAGGCTGCCGATGAAGGTGACGATGAACGCGACCAGGATCGGCGCATCCCATTCGTGCGCGTGGGCGATGGTAGCGCCGGTGATCAGCAGCGCTTCGCCCAGGGCGACGATCACGAACAGCTGGCAACGCTCGGCCAGGTGGCCGCCTTCAATGGTCCATTCCTGCGTGCCGGAACGGCCCATGCCCGGCAAAGCGAAACCGGTCATCGGCGAAAAGTATTCACAGGCGACGGCGATGATCCAGAACAGCAGGCGGTGTTCCTGCGACATGCCGCCGGCAATCCAGAACGCGGCGGAAATCACCAGCCAGCCGAACATGCGGCGGAAGTTGGGCGTCAGTGCGTGGCGCGAGCCGAGGCAAAGCAGCACGAACAGCGTGCGGCCAACCTGAATGACGGAGTAGGCGATCGCAAACACCAGGCCGCGGCCGGCAAAGGCGTCCGGAATCGCCGCTGCCATCAGGAGTCCGACCAGCATGATGATGAACAGCAGAATGCGGATCGGCAAAGTCTCCGGATCGAACCAGTTGGTGACCCACGAGGTGTATTGCCACGCCAGCCAGACCGCGAACCACAGCACCAGGGTTTCGATGGCGCCGTTGAGAGTGAGATTTTCCAGCAGGCGGTGCGAGAGCTGGGTGACGGCAAAGACGTAGATCAGATCGAAGAACAATTCCACGAACGAGACGCGCGCCTCATGGCCGTCGCGTACGCGCAGCAAGCCGGTTTGCGATGTTTTTTTCATGATTTCCCCCTGTTCTGCTGGTCCATGACTCATGGTCACATCGTCGCATGCGCAATGCAGCGGGGACAAGACACGCCGGGCATTCGATGCAGGAAAGTGTGGCGGCAGTTGCGTATTTCTGACAATCGACTGACGGCGGATTTGTTTCGGGCTATTTCTGTTTCGCAGAAACCCTCGCCTACGGATACACAAAATTACAGTCTGTACATTTCAGCTGATCTACATTGGAGTCATCGGCTGAATGGCAATTGACCAAAGCCGCCGAGTCATTTCAAAACACGGGAGTACATCATGAACTACAAGAATATCGTCCTGGCAGTCCTGCTGACCACGAGCGCCGCATCGGCCGTGCTGATGGCGCCAGCCGCACAAGCGCAAGCACGCACCTCGGTGGATATCCGTATCGGCACACCGCCTCCTCCGCCACGCTTTGAACGCGCACCGCCGCCACGCCGCGGCTACGTGTGGGCGCCGGGTTACTGGGCATGGGACGGCTATCGCCACGTCTGGGTCGGCGGCCACTGGGAGCGCGTGCGCCGCGGCTATCACCACTACGCGCCGCCGGGCTGGCATCAGGACCGCGACGGCTGGCGTTTCAACCGCGGCGGCTGGGAACGCTGATCCGGGCCGGCTAACCGGAAGCATCTTCCCAAAAGAAAAAGCCTGCATGATCGTCATGCAGGCTTTTTTATTGGCGCATAGACAACGAGTTAAAAACCGATATCAGCGTCCGCCCTGCCGATGTGCCTTCAACGCAAAGCGTGCAGGATCCAGCAGGGCCAGCAAGTCCTTGCCGAGCGGCGCCGGCTCTCCTTCCAGATGGCAGGCCAGAATCTCGGCGGCCAACGGCGCCCAGATCAGGCCGCGGGAGGCGTAAGCCAGCAGGCCGTGCAGTTGCGGCTGGCGCGGCACATCCCTGAGCTGCACTTCTCCTGCACCCGCCAGCGCCACATCGTCCGGCAAGGCGCCGATCAACGGCAGGCGGTCGGCCGACACGCAGCGAAAACCGACCCGGCCCCACAACGCCGAGTAATCGGCAGCGGACATCAATGTTTCCACCAACCCGGGTTGTCGCAGCAATTGGCCCAGCTTGTCGAGATTGCCGCGATGGCTGTCGAGGCGCAGCTCAGGATCATCGTCCTGATCGTAACTGGCGCCCACGCTGACCAGGCCGTTGACCGCGCCGGTGAGATAGCCGTCGCCGCACAGCACAAAGGGCAACTCCGGCAAGGCCGCCGCCGGCACGTGGCTGACCTGACCGCGTATGGATTGCAGGGGCAAGGAACCGGCCTGCGCGAATCGCGTGGCGTGCATGCCGTTCGCCAGAATCACGACAGGCGCCTGCGCAATCAGCCCTCCTTGCGCATCGAGAACCTGCCATGTATCGCCAACGCGCTGCAGGAATGCCGCCAACTGCCCGAAGTGCCGCTGCACGCGATCGCCGCAAGCCGCCAGCATCGCCTCGCACACCACCGGCGGCCGCAGCCAGCCGCCCGTCGGGAAAAACCAGCCGCTCCCGGTCGCCCTGCCCAGACGCGCACTGGCCTCCCGCGCCGACAGCCATTGCGCATAGTCGGCAGGATAGCGCCAATGCTGCGCGGCCTGCGCGAAGGCTTCAGCCTGTTCGTCATCGCGCGCCACCTGCAGCACGCCGCACGCCTCGCCGGACCGGCGAGTCCGATCGAACACACCGCTGCGCGCCCACACTTGCTGCGCGAACAGAAAAGCCGCGCGCGTGAGCCGCGCCGTCGGATTGTCGTCGCGCGAAACCGCCGGCATGTAGACGCCGGCCAGATTGCCGGATGCTTCCTGCGCGGCTTGTGCACGCTGTTCAATCAGCGCCACCTGCCAACCCCGCGCGGCGAGGCTTTCGCACGCGGCGCTGCCGGCCAGGCCTGCGCCGATGACGATGGCGCTGCGTTCAGTGGATGACGTCACGTTCGATGAAACCTGCCAGCGCGGCGCAAAACGTGCCGGCGCCAGCGCATGTTCATTTGCGGAGACGAAACCGGCCTGTTGCCATTCGCGCCGCGCAAACGGCAGCTCGCCCTGCGCCAGCACGTGGGCTTGCGGCGCTGCCAGCCGGCCCAGCCATTTCAGCAGTGCCGCATTCCACGCCGGATCACTGCGCAGCAGGAACAGGTCGATACGCGCCTCCAACTGCGGCAGGCTGCTCGCCAGATCGCCATTGATCAGCGTCAGCACAAACCGCTTTGCCCCCTGCTCCAAAAGCAGCCGGTGATATCCCGGCACCTGCGGCGGCCATGATTGCTGCCATTGTTCCGGCGATGCGGATTGGCACTGCGCGAATTGCACAAATTGCGCGCGCGTGGGCGGCTGCGGATCAATGATGAGGTAGTGCAAACGCTCCGGCGCATCCACGTCGGCCTGCCATGCCGACCATGCCTGCAGCAATTGCGCACCGTCGCCGAAGCCGTTTTGCAGCACGGAGAAATGGACGCGCCCCTGCCAGCGCTGCCGCAAGTCGGCATCGTTGAACTGAGAAAAATCCGGCGAAGATGGCGTCATGCAAATGAAGAAAGAAGATCGGAAGAGCAACTCGCTGCCGGCCACGGCAACCTGCCCGATATGATACGCTGTCCTCTCACTGTGTTTGCCCTGCCCGGCGTGACGACACCATCGCCTGCAGGACCGCTGCCGGAAATATTCTTTATGCCGCAACGCCCACCGCCCTCCACGCGCCTTCCTCCGCTGTCCGCATTACGCTTCTTTGAAGTCGCCGGACGGCTGCAGAGTTTCAAGCTGGCTGCCGCCGAGCTGAACGTCACGCCCAGCGCCGTCAGCCACGGCATCGTCAGTCTGGAGCAAAGCCTCGGCGTCACGCTGTTCGTGCGTGAGCCGCGCAAGCTGACCCTGACACCGGAAGGCGCCGACTATCTGCGCTATATCTCAGAAGCCTTTGCACTGATTGCCACCGGCACGCAGCGCCTGCCCGGCCGCGGCCAGCATCACCGCAGCATCGCCGTCAGCTGCGCGCCGACGCTGGCATCGCGCTGGCTGTTGCCGCGCCTGCCGGCGTTTCGCGATCACTGGCCCGACACCAGCGTCACGGTCGACACATCGCAGCGCCAGGTCAATCTGTCGACAGACGGCTTCGATTTCGCCATCCGCATGAGCCGCGTGCCGGTGGTCGATGCCAATTGGGCGCGTCTGTTCGGCGAGCAACTGGTGCCGGTGTGCAGTCCGTCCTATCGCGAGCGCTTGCTGGATGCGCGCGGAGAAGTCGACCTGCGCCGCGCAACGCTGATCCATGTCAGCCCCGCCAGCGAAGACTGGTCATCCTGGCTGGCGCATGTCAATCTCAAGGACATCGATGCACATCGCGGCCTGCGTTTCGACACCATACAGATGGCCTTCGAAGCCGCCATCGGCGGTCTCGGCGTGGCGCTCGGCAGACGGCCGCTGGTGGACCGCGACCTGGAGGCCGGAACGCTGGTCGAGCTCAGCCCGCAAGTGGTCGACGCCGAAACGGCCTACTGGCTGGTGAGCGCCCAAGGTGCGGAACATCGCCCCGACGTCTCCGGTTTCAAGCACTGGCTGCTGAAGGAAGCACGCAGCTTCGAAGAGCGGCGGGCCTAGCAGGCATCATCTTCAAGCACAGGCACAGGTGAGCCCGGCTCATCTGTCGTCAACGGTTTTTCCTTTGTCGTGCCGCATGCGCGCTGCTAGTGTGATGCCTGTCATTGCACTCAGGATCGCCACCATGTCGTCGACAACTACCCTGCCTCAACCCAGCAGCCCGCTCAGCCGCAACGCACTGGTTGTGATCATCACCGCAGCGCTGGTGCTCAGCGTGGTGATGGGCATCCGCCAGACCTTCGGCCTGTTCATCAATCCGTTTTCCTATGATCGCGGCCTGCCGGTGACGATCATTGCGTTCGCCATTGCCATGCACAATCTGGTGTGGGGCTTCGCCCAACCCTTCGCCGGCGCGGCAGCCGACCGCTATGGCGCAACGCCGGTAGTGGCCTTCGGTGCTGCGACCTTCGCCGGCGGCCTGACGCTGGCCGCCGTGGCGCCGTCGGGCTTGCTGCTGGTGCTGGGATTGGGCGTGCTGGTCGGCATCGGCATCAGTTGCACCAGCTTCGGCGTGGTACTGGCTGCCGTGGGCCGCGTGGCGACGCCGCAGCAGCGCAGCATGGCGATGGGCATCGCCAGTGCCGGCGGCTCGCTGGGACAAGTGCTGCTGGTGCCGCTGGCGCAGACCGTGCGCGAAAGCGCCGGCGTATCGGTATCGCTGTTCGTGCTGGCGGTGCTGACGCTGCTGATTGCACCGACCGGGATATTGCTGGACCGCAGCCAGCGCAACAGCGCCACACCGGCTTCCGCAGCTCCCGCAACGCAGACATCGCCCCCCTCTTCGCTGAAAGAAGTGCTGGCGCTCGCCGCGCGCCATCGCGGCTATCGCCTGCTGACCATCGGCTTCTTCACCTGCGGCTTCCAGTTGGCCTTCATCGGCACGCACTTGCCGGGATATCTGTTGCTGTGCCATATGCCGCTCGGGCTGGGCGCAACCGCGCTGGCGCTGATCGGCCTGTTCAACATGGCCGGCAGCTGGGCTTGCGGCTGGCTGGGCGGACGCTTCCGCCAGCAATATGTGCTGGGCTGGCTGTACCTGATCCGCAGCGGCGCGATCGTGGCCTTCCTGCTGCTGCCGACCACCGCGACGTCGGTGGTGATCTTCGCCGCCGTGATGGGACTGACCTGGCTCGGTACGGTGCCGCTGACCAGCGGACTGGTCGCCAAGGTATTCGGCACGCGCCATCTGGGCACGCTGTTCGGCGTCTGTTTTCTGAGCCATCAGATCGGCTCCTTCCTCGGCGCGTGGCTGGGTGGGTTCATGTTCGACCTGACCGGTTCCTACACGCTGGTGTGGGGTGCGACGGTAGCAGCGGGTCTGCTGGCGGCGCTGTTGCACTTCCCGATTGACGACAAGGCGGTCGACTTCCCCGCCGGGCAGTTGCGACCCGCCTGAAGAGCATGGGACGCACCGATCAGGTGTGAAAAGACTTGCCGAAGGAAACGCATTAAAATCGTTACGCCTTCGGATCTACTCCTTTCACGCTTGCGCGCATTGTGCGCAGCTTTTTTGCTCGCCGGTGCTCACTATCCATGCTCGCCATCTTCAACGTCGTCTTTCCGATTTTCGCGCTGATTTTTCTCGGCTACCTGTGCCGCAAGCGTAAGATCCTCAGCGTCAACGCCGCCAGCGAGCTGAACCGTTTCGTCATCTATCTCGGCCTGCCGGCGCTGCTGTTCGATTCGATTGCGCGCCTGACGCCGGCCGACTTCAGCAACCTGCGCTTTATCGTCGTGTTCGCCATCGGCATCGTGGCGGTATTCCTGCTGACGGCCTGGATCAAATACCGCCAGGGTGCGGCGGCGGGCGACATCATCATCGACAGTCTCGGCACTTCATACGCCAATGTCGGCTTCATCGGCATTCCGCTGTGCCTGCTGGCCTTCGGCCACGACGGCATGCCGCCGGCGGTGATCGCGATGGTGATGACCGCCTGCCTGCTGTTCGCCGTCGCGATCGTCTTGCTGGAAATCTGCCTGCATGCCGAAAAGCACATCGGCCGCAGCCTGCTCAAGACCGGCAATTCGCTGATCCGCAATCCCATCCTGATCGCACCCATCCTCGGCGGGCTGGTGGCCAGCAGCGGTTATGTGTTGCCGACCGGCGTGCAGCAATTGTTCAAACTGCTGGGCGCCGCCGCCAGTCCGTGCGCACTGGTGTCGCTGGGCCTGTTCCTGGCGCAGCCGATTGCCAGCAAACAGTCCGGCTCGGTCAGTCTGCTGGTGAGCTTCAAGCTCCTGTTGCATCCGGCCATCACGGCGGTGTTCGCCTACTGGATTCTGCCGCTGCCTAAATTGTGGGCAGACACGGCGCTGCTGCTGTCGGCCATGCCGATCGGCACCGGCCCCTTCATGCTGGCGGAGCTGTACCAACGCGAAGCGGCGCTGATGTCGCGCGCGATTCTGATTTCCACCACGACCTCATTGCTGACGATCACGCTGATCCTGGCCTGGATCGCCCACTGAACTCATACCAAGCCCGCCGATGAAAATCCAGATCGCCTCCGACCTGCATCTTGAACGCATGGACCGTTTCGCCGGCTACCGCGCGGTTGAACCGACCGATGCCGATGTACTGGTGATCGCCGGCGACATCCATAACGGCATCGGCGCGATCGATGCTTTTGCCGACTGGCCGGTGCCGGCCGTCTACGTGCATGGCAATCATGAAGCCTACGATGCGCAGTATCCGGTCGTGGTGGAAGAGATCAGAAGCCATGCCGATACCCATGGCGGTAATGTCATCCATCTGGAAAACAATGCGCGCATCATCGGTGGTGTGCGCTTTCTCGGCTGCTGCTTGTGGACTGACTATGCCTTGCAGCAGGGCGGCGTCGAACCGCTGACATTGGAAGCGGCGATGGAAGAAGCCGGCAGAATCCTCTACGACCACCGCGTGATCACCATGCCGGACGGCGTCTTCCTGCCGCAGCATGCCTTGCAATTGCACCGGCAATCGCGGCATTGGCTGGAGCAGCAACTGGCGCAGGATTTCGACGGCCCGACCGTGGTGGTAACGCACCACGGCGTGCATCCGCAATCGATTCACGCGCGCTTCGCCGGTTCGCCGCTCAATCCCGGCTTCATCAGCGACCTTACGCCCTTGCTGGCGCAAGCCGATCTGTGGATACACGGCCACGTGCACGACAGCTTTGACTACAAAGTCGCAGGCTGCCGCGTGATCACCAATCCGCGCGGCTATGCGCTCAATCTCAGGCAGGCGGAATCATTGGACGAGATTGAATGGGAGAACCCGCATTTCAATCCGCAGCTGGTAGTGGAGATCTGACCGCAACGATCTAGCGCGAGCTGCTCACCAGAGCGCTCGTCATGAGATCGCTCTTCTGCTGCAGCAATTTCTCGAACTGTTCCGCCGGCACCGGCGGGCTGAACAGATATCCCTGCATCTCGTCGCAACCATGGCGGCGCAGATAGGACAACTGCTCCTGCGTCTCGACGCCTTCGGCAATGACGTGCAGCTTGAGGCTGTGCGCCAGCGAAATGATGGACACCGTGATCGCCGCATCGTCGGCGTCGATGGTGATATCCCGCACAAAAGACCGGTCGATCTTGAGTACATCGATCGGGAAACGCTTGAGATAGGACAGGCTGGAATAACCCGTGCCGAAATCATCGATAGACAGGTGCACGCCGAGTTCCTTGAGCTGGCGCAGGATGCCGATGGCGTGGTCGACATCGGTCATCACCAGGCTCTCCGTCAGCTCCAGCTCCAGCAGATCGGCGTCGAGTCCGGTGTCTTTCAGCACGGCCTCGATCGAGGACACCAGATCCTTCTGCACGAACTGGCGCACCGACAGATTCACCGACACGCGCAGCTTGCCCCAGCCGGCGTCCTGCCAGGCCTTGGTCTGTTCGCAGGCGCTGCGGATCACCCAGGAACCGATCGGCAGGATCAGGCCGGTCTCTTCGGCCAGGCTGATGAAGCGCACCGGCGACACCATGCCGAGTTCCGGATGCTGCCAGCGGATCAGCGCTTCCATGCCGACGATGTTGCCGCTGCGCAGATCGATCTTGGGCTGATAATGCAGCAGGAATTCGTTGCGCTCCAGCGCCAGGCGCAGGTCGCCTTCGATGCGCAGGCGCTCCAGTGCCTGTTCGTTCATTGCCGGGGTATAGAACTGGTAATTGTCGCGGCCGCTTTGCTTGGCGCGATACATGGCGATGTCGGCATGCTTGACCAGCACCTCGGCATCGCGGCCGTCATCCGGATACGCCGCCACGCCCAGGCTGCACGTCGGGAAGAAAGTATGTCCCTCTATCGTCATCGGTGCGGCAATGGCAGCCTGGATGCGCTGCAGGTTGCGCGTGTCGAGGCCGACGTCGGTGTATTCGGACATGACGATCACGAACTCGTCGCTGCCCAGCCGCGCAATCGTATCGGTGTCGCGCACCGCGCCGCGCAGACGTCCCGCCACCGTCTTCAGCAAGAGGTCGCCGGCCTTGTGGCCGAGCGTGTCGTTGACGAACTTGAAGCGGTCCAGATCGACGAACACCACCCACAGCGAACGCTGGTAGCGCTCGGCATAGGCCATGGCTTCTTCCAGCACCTTGCGCAGCATGCTGCGGTTGACCAGACCGGTGAGCACGTCGCGATTGGCCTGAAACTCCAGCTCGGCTTCGTAACGTTTCATCGACGTGATGTCGTAGAGCGCAGCGACGAAGTGCGTCACATTGCCGTCTTCGCTCTTGACCGGCGCGATGTAGAAGTCGTTCCACATCAGTGCGCCGTCTTTGTTGTTGGTGCGCAGGACGACGTTGCATTCGCGTTGTTCGTTCAGCGCGCTCCAGATGTCGATGAAACCCTGCTTGTCGACATCCGGACCTTCCAGCATGCGGATGCTGCGGCCGCCGACTTCCGCCGTACTGTAGCCGGTGATACGCTCGAACGCCGGATTGACGTATTCGATCGGATAGTCGGGCGCGCTGGCCCGCATGATGATGATGGCATTGGCGCTGGCTTCGATGGCGCGCTGACGCAACTGCAAGGCGCGCTCGGCCTGCTGGCGCGCGTGGATGTCTTCCTTGAGCAGGACGTTGGTCAGGCGCAGCTCGGCGGTGCGCTCGTCAACCGTGCGCTGGATGCGGCGCGAGCGCATCGACAGCGTGTAGAGATAGGCCGCCGCCAACAGGGTCAGCAAGGTGCCTGCGCCGAGAATCAGCAGCGAGTTGGAATGATTGGATGTCAGCGGAATCGGCGCCGACTTCACCTCCAGATGCCAGGGTTGTCCGGCGATGTCGAAGGTGCGGCGCACGTGTACCGGACGGCGATAACCCAGCCAGCTCGGCAAACCCGGCACAATCGCCTGGCGCCGGATATCGTCGGTGCGATACACCAGGTCTTCGCGGCTGGCACTGGTGCCGACATAGACGCTGACCTCAAGGCCTTCGCGCCGGATCGGGCCGAAGGAGTTGAAGATCCGCTCCAGCAAGATGCGCGCGTTGAATACGGCGGTAGTGTCGCCGATGACGGCCGCACGGCGTTCTTCCGCAGTGGTCAGCGGCATGCCGTGACGATACACCGGCATCAGCACCAGCAAGCCGCGTTCGTTGGTCGAGTTCTGCGCCAGGCGCAAAGCGCCGGTTGAGACCGGACTATTGGTCTCAATCGCCCGCTGCAAAGCGTCCATCACCACCTGATTGGCCGAGAGATCAAGTCCCAGCGCAGCCTGATTGCCTTGCATCGGCTCCAGATAATCCACTACCAGATAACGATCCCGCACCGGCGCCGTGATGGTCCTGCCCTCGACCAGGGTCGTGATGCTGAATTTCGGAAAACGCGGCTGCATCGCCGCTTCAAAGTCGTAGCGCTCGCCGCGCGTTACGAAGCGCTGGAAACTGAAAGCCTGCACATGCGGATATTTTTGCAGCAGCGGTTCAGTGAAGGTATGGAATTGCTCGCGGTTGGGGCTGTCCACAGTGGCGAATAAACGGTTGATCACCGTCAACACCTGGACCGCCTCTTCCAGCCCGCGCTGCAAGGTGGTCACGCGCAACGACGCGCGCCGTTCGAAGTCCAGATTGAATGCATCGTCTTCCAACTTGCAGGTACCCAGGAACAACAATGCGGTTGCCCCAAAGCCGATGATCAGTGTCAACGACACCGAGATGGACGCCCCCACGCGTTTGATCGTTTTGTACATGCCGAGATAACGTTTTCCGTGACCCTGATGGGACCATCATAAACGCGCCTTCCCTGCTTCAGCCATATTATTAATTAATTTTTTCCCAACTCTGTCCGAGGCAATTTCCCGCTCTGCGCGCTTGAGCGGGCCTTCACTAAAACGGCGCGCCGCTGTCCTACAAGGGAAACTCTTGCTGTACGCAGAACCTCACCATAACAGGGCGATGCAGAAAGCAAAACGCGCCTCAAAGTGTGGCGCGTTCTTGTATCTTCATGGAAATATTTTCTGACGGCAGGCAATCAGGATTGCGGCATTTTTACCACGCACCGGATGACTTGCCGCCGTCCTGAGCACGCTGTTCTTTTTGCTCTTTTTCAATGGCCTGCGCCTGCATGAAAGCGGTGAAAGAGCGTTCGATGGTGGCGCGCTCGATGTCTTTGGTGATGAAGACGATGCGCGTGCGGCGGTCTTCCGACGGCCACGCCGGCAAGGTCACGGTCGGATGGAAAATATGCTGTACGCCATGGATCACGGTCGGCTTGTAGTCACCGGCAAGATTGATGATGCCCTTGATGCGCAGGATGTTCTGGCCCTTGAAGCCGACCAGCAGGCTCAGCCATTCGTCGAACAGATGCGGCTCGATCGGATGATCGAAGCTGAAGCAGAAGGCGCGGATGTGATCGTCGTGGCGATTGACGTCTTCATGCTGGTGCTCGTGCTGGTGGTCATGACCGTGGTGATGCCCATGGTGATCGTGCGCCGGTTGCACATAGGATTCTTCGTTCAGCCAACGCTCGACGTCGGGCGTTTTTTCCGCGGCCTTGAACAAACCCGCATCCAGCAATTTTTGCGGCGCAACCTGTCCTTGCTGCGACAGGATTTGTTCAGCGCCCGGATTCATCTGCGTCAGCCGCGCCTGCAGATCTTTCAAGGTTGCGGCATCGGCCAGATCGCTCTTGGTCAGCAGCAGACGGTCAGCGACGGCGGCTTGTTGCACCGCTTCAAGATGATTGTCCAGCGTCTGGTTGCCGTTGACTGCATCGATGGTCGTGATGACGCCGTCGAGCCGGTATCTGGATGCGATGAAGTTGTCGGTCATCAAGGTATGCAGGATCGGTATCGGCGACGCCAGCCCGGTGGTCTCGATGATGACGCGATTGAATTTGCGTTTGCCGCCTTCGGCGAAGCGCCAGGTAATGTCCTTGAGCGTTTTCTTCAGATCGCCGCGGATGGTGCAGCAAAGGCAGCCGCTGCTCATCTCCACCACGACGTCGTCCTGGCTGTGCGCCACCAGCAGATGGTCGAGTCCGATTTCGCCGAATTCGTTGATGATGACCAGCGTGTCTTTCAGCTCGGGCTGCGCCACCAGATAGTTGAGCAAGGTGGTCTTGCCGCTGCCGAGAAAACCGGTCAGCAGGGAAATCGGGATCAGTGCGGGAGAGTCTTGTGTCATGGTTGAAATGGAGCGGAGGGACCGGGATGGAGCAAAGGCAACACTTGGCAAAAACCTGGCGAACTGACGCCGGCGGCAATGCCGGCCGGCGTTTCGTCGCTCAGTCGTTGTCGTGCGACGGCAGCAGGTGACCCAGCTTGGTCGCCTTGGTGCGCAAATAACGGATATTGAATGGATTGCGGTTTTCCACCAGCGGCACGCGTTCGAGAATCTCAATGCCGTTTTCCTGCAGGGCGTTGACCTTGCGCGGATTGTTGGTCATCAGGCGCAAACCCTTGATGCCGAGGTGATCGATCATCGGCACCACCATGGTGTAACGGCGCATGTCGGCCGGAAAGCCCAGTTGCAGATTGGCTTCCACCGTGTCGGCGCCGCCGTCTTGCAGGTGATAGGCGCGGATCTTGTTGAGCAGGCCGATGCCGCGGCCTTCCTGGCGCAGATAGAAAATCACGCCGCGTTTTTCCTTGGCAATGCGTTTCAGTGCCGCTTCGAGTTGCGCGCCGCAATCGCAGCGTTGGCTGAACAAGGCGTCGCCGGTGAGGCATTCGGAATGCACGCGCGCCAGGACCGGTTCGCCGTTGGCGACATCGCCCAGCACCAGCGCCAGATGTTCCTTGCCGGAAACGTGGTCGACGAAGGCGTGCAGTTGAAAAGTTGCCCACGGCATGGGCAATGCGCAGGAGCTGACGAATTCCAGATTTTCTTCGGGAATGACGACGTCTGTTTCGATGTTTTCTGTTGACGACATGATGAACCTATATGAGTACCTGAGGCCCCGCTAACGGATTAACGGAACGCAGCCGCGTATCTTACCTCGCGGCTCGGATTCTTTCAGGCGAGCTGAGCTTGCTTTTGCTCAATGTGACGGACGCGCTCCCCTGTCGGCGTCGTCCGGTGCGTGTTTGCATAGGCAAATTAAATGGTAGCAGGCTGTGCGTTCTTCAAGTGCGGGTTGGCGCTTTTTGCGCGCGCAAGCAGATGCTCGCAAGAATTGTTGTCGTTTTCATCACAATCATTACCGGACCTCGAAAACAAAAAAAAACCGGAACAGCAATCTGCTGTCCCGGCCTTCTTGTTTCTGCCTACTGTCAGTTTCAGACGTTGCGATTCTTGCCAGGCCACATCCGCACGATCAGTGCCCCCACCGAAGCCGCCGTCGCCAGACCCACCACGCCGATCCAGCCCCATTGCGCCAGCAGCAGGCTGCCGAGTGCCGCGCCGGCAGCCATGCCGATGAACATGCCGACGAACAGGACTGCATTCAGACGGCTGCGGGCGCCGGGTTCGATGCTGTAGACGATGGTCTGATGCGCCACCAGCGTCGCCTGCACACCTAGGTCGAAGCCAACCGCCGCCAATGCCAGCAGCCACAACTGACCGCTGGTCGAGAAGGCGGGAGCAAACGCCATCGCGATGAAGGACAGGATCGCCAGGCCGATGCCCAGGCGAGTCACCAGTTCAGGACCTTTCTTGTCCGAGATGCGGCCGGCCAGCGGCGCAGCCAGCGCACCGGCGGCGCCTGCCAGACCGAACGCGCCGGCGGCGGCGCTGCCCAGATGGAATGGCGCAGCGTGCAGCATCACTGCCAATGTGGACCAGAAGGCGCTGAAGCCGACCGACAGCAAACCCTGAGCCAATGCCGCACGGCGCAGCGCAGGATGCTTGTGCACCAGCTTGCTCAGCGAACCCAGCAATGCGCTATAGGCCAGATGGGTGGTCGCCTTGAAGCGTGGCAGACCGCGCCATGCCGCGACACCGATCAGCGCGATACTCACCGAAGCCGCGACGAACATCACGCGCCAGCCGAAGTGTTCCGCCACGAAGCCGCTCAGCACGCGCGACAGCAAGATGCCAAGCAGCAAGCCGGTCATCACGGTGCCGACCACCTTGCCGCGATGCTCTTCGGAAGCCAGGGTAGCGGCAGCAGGCACGATATCCTGCGCCAGCGTTGCCGAAAGTCCTATGGCAAGGCTCGCGACCAGCAGCATGGCGATGCCGGACGATGCGCCTGCCAGCAGCAGTGCGCCGGTCAACACAGCGGCCTTGATCAGGATGATGCGGCGGCGGTCATAACGATCGCCCAGCGGCGCCAGCAGCAGAATGCCGAGCGCGTAACCGAGCTGGGTCAGCATCGGCACCATGCCGACGGCACGGTCGGAGGCGCCGATGTCGGCGCCGAGAATGCCAAGCATCGGCTGCGAGTAATACAGCGAAGCAACAGCCAGACCGGCGCCGGCGGACAAGAGCAGCATCAGCGACGCCGGCAGGTTGGCGCCTGCCGGTGCTGGAGCAGCAGTGGCAATGTGGCTTTTACCGCCTGCTGCTGTATGCGTTTGTTGAATGGAAGACATGATCTGCACCCCTATGGATTTGTTGATGGATCGGAGTGTGCGCCGGGATGCTGCACTGCGGTAGTAGCATGGCTTGCAGAATTGTTATACGCTTGACGTATGACCCCGCCCGACAACTTCAATCCTCCCGCGCCCACGGCCTCGGACCGCATCGAGCTGATCCAGACCTTCGTGCGCATCGTCCAGGCCGGCAGCCTGTCGGCGGCGGCGCAACAACTGGGCACCACGCAGCCCACCATCAGCCGCCGGCTGCAGTTGCTGGAGCGCTCGATGGGCCTGCGCCTGCTGCAGCGTTCCACCCATGCCATGAAACTGACCGAGGACGGCGAGCGCTGCTACGAGCGGGCGCTCAACCTGCTGGCCGAGTGGGAGTCTTTCGAATTCGATTTGCGCGGCGCCAGCGTCGAAGCCGGCGGCTCGCTGCGCGTGGTGGTGCCCAATGCGTTCGGGCAACGCCAGCTGATTGCGCCGCTGGCCGAGTTCATGCGCCGTCATCCCGGCATCACGGTGGAATGGCTGTTGTACGACCGCATCGCCGATTTCATCGCGCATGGCATCGACTGCGCGATCCAGGTCGGCGAAGTCACCGATCCCTCGGTGGTGGCGATCCGGCTGGCGGAAGTCCCGCGCATGCTGGCGATTGCGCCCTCGCTGCTGGCGCAACACACGATGCCGGCGCATCCGCGCGATCTGACCACCATGCCGTGGCTGGCGATTCCGCAGTTCTACCGGCGCGACGTCACGCTGAAAAATGTCGTCACCGGCGAAGTCGCCGAGGTGGCATTCCAGCCGCGGCTCAGTTCCGACAGCCTGTATGCACTGACCAACGCGGCGGTCGAAGGCGTCGGCCTGATACTCGGCTCGGCCTGGCTGTTGCACGAACACATGGAAAACGGCCGCCTGGTGCCGCTGCTGCCGGAATGGGAAGCCGCGCCGCTGCCGGTGTCGATCATCTATCCCTACGCCCGCTTCTATCCGGCGCGGCTGCGTTACTTCATCGAAACCATGCGCGAGGCGATGCCGGCGGCGGTGGGTTCCGCGGCGCGCTGGACCTGAACGGGATTATTTCAGAGGCGCCACGCCCGGAATACCGACCCTGATCAGTGCAGAAAACCGCGGGTCATTGCCGGCCGCCAGTGCGCGTTCCTTAATACGTCCACGCGCCTGCAACGTGGCGTAGTCGAAACCAGGCGTGAGGCCGCCGACATCATAGGCATATTCCGCCAGATAGCCTGAAGCCAGCAGACGGTAGTCCAGCGGCAGTTGCGGATTGATGGCGCGCGCCAGATCGAACACGATGGTGGTGCAGTTGCTGGTGAGCGTGTTATAGAAAGCCGGCGCCTGTTCCTGCTTGCTGGCTTCACCGGCGTAACCGATAAACAGTTTGCGCAGCGTTGCCGGCTCGACCTGCAAGCGATAAAAATACACATCCTCGCCGCGCACGTTGCTGCGCACGCGAATGATGTCGCGCTCGTCGGAGGCTACCAGCACAGTTTCGAATTTGCGGAAGAAGCCGCCCAGCGCCGAAAAACTCTCGCCCTTTTCCTTGCGGATTTCCACCGAAAACGTCAGGTAGCGGCCGTCGTCAAAACCGAACGACACCAGCGTGTGCGCAATCGCCGGTCCCATCCAATACGACAGCACCAGATCGGCCGTGACCAGATGGTCGAGATCGTATTCGCGATTCTCCCAGCGCACGGTGTAATCGGTCTCGCTGCGCCAGTCGAAGTTGCGCACATTGGTCAGGCGCACCTTGCTGCCCTCGACATCGATATGCAGCAGGCGCGCCACGTCGTCGGCCCAGACCCGGTCGTGCGACGGTTTGAAGGTGCTCCACCAGCCGAGCACACCGGCAAAGAACAGCGCAAACCATAACACCGGCTTCCAGCGCCGCTGCCGCTGTCCGTGCCATAGAGCGCGTGCCGCCGCCAGCACCGCCAGCGCAAGGAAGACGATGGCCGCCACTTTGATCTGCATCGGCGCGGTCAGCTGAAACCACAGGGCGAGACCGGTCCATACGCCGGCTGCGGCGACCGCCAGCGTCAGCAGCAGACACAAGGCGATCCAGAGAAGCTTGCGCAGGCGGCCCACCGGCGGGCGGGAAGAAGAGGAAGGGAAATCCGGCATGGCAATGAGTGGATAAGCGATGACCACAGGATAGCGGAATTTTCCACGTCTCCATCCAATCCGTCGTCCCAGCGCACGCGGGATACCAACTTTCGTTGGAACGACAGCGCAAAGCAAGACGCTTGCAAGCCACACCGCCGCCCGGACTACAATAACGCCCCGGCTGCATTCGTCCCCATCGCTGCAACCATCACCCACAGGAAACAGACACCATGGCCATCAAGCTGGAGCAAGGACTGCAAAAGGAAGCCGTCGCCTCGATTCAACGCTATCTGCGCGACAACTTCGATGCCGACGCCGGCAACCTGCAGGCCGAGTCGCTGCTGCATTTCTTCCTCGAAGAAGTCGGACCGCTGGTCTACAACGCCGCCATCCACGATGCGCAGGAACAACTGCAAAGCCGCGTCGCCGAACTCGACATCGACTGCCATGAAGAGCCTTTCGGTTATTGGACGAAGCAAGCCAGGCGCCGCTGAGTCGACAGCGCACATCTTCAGCTTCTCCGATAACAGAATCAGGCTTGCCCCGACACATCTCGTCTGCTTGTCCGACTTCGCATCCCTGCGCTTCCCGCTAGCCTGAAAAATTGCGGCCGGTCCGGCCCTTCTTTTCAGAAAGCGAGAAGCCCGCCATGAAACTCAACGACAGCCAGCTGGAAGCCCCGATCATCTACGATCCCGCGTACGAGATATTCGAACCCGACGAGCGCGACACCGAGGCCGGTCTGATCGCCGCGCTGAAAGAAATCGCGGAAACCACCTTCCGGCACTCCGGCCACGCCATGCGCGGCGTGCACGTCAAAAGTCACGGTTTGCTGCGCGGCGAACTGGAAGTGCTGGACGGCCTGCCGCCGGCGCTGGCGCAGGGAATATTCGGCTTGCCCGGTAAATTTCCGCTGGTGATGCGCCTGTCCACCACGCCCGGCGATGTCCTGGACGACAAGGTTTCCACGCCGCGCGGCATGGCGCTCAAGATCATCGGCGCCGGCCGCGCAAACGGCGGTCCGCGCCTGCCTGGCAGCGAAGGCGACGTCACACAGGATTTCGTCATGGTGAACGGGCCGGCTTTCTCGGTCCCCGGCGCCAAACAATTTCTCGCTACGCTGAAGCTGCTGGCAAAAACCACCGACAAAGCGCCGCAATTGAAGAAGGCATTGTCAGCCGTGCTGCGCGGCGCGGAAGAGATGCTCGAGTCCGCCGGCAAACAAAGCGCCACCCTGGTCGCGCTGGGCGGCCATCCGCCCACCAATCCGCTCGGCGAAACCTATTACAGCCAGGTGCCGATCCTGTGCGGCCCCTACATGGCCAAGGTATCGGTGGCGCCGGTCTCGGCCAATCTGCAGGCGCTCAGGAACGCCGACATCGACTTGCGCGGCCATCCTGACGGTCTGCGCGACGCGGTGTGCGAATTCTTTGCCGGCCTTGATGCTGACGGTGCCGATGTTACCAATGTTGCCAATGGTGGCAATGCCGCTGAATGGGAGCTGCGCCTGCAACTGTGCAACGACCTCGACAAGATGCCGATTGAGAACGCCTCCGTGGTCTGGCCAGAAGACCGCAGCCCCTACATCACCGTGGCGCGCATCCGCGTGCCGAAACAAACCGCCTGGAGCGAAGCGCGCTCGCGCGCGATCGATGACGGCATGTCATTCAACCCCTGGCACGGCCTGGCGGCGCACCGGCCGATCGGCTCCATCATGCGCGTGCGCAAGGCGGCTTACGCCTTCTCCGCCGCATTCCGCGCCGAACACAACGGCATCGCTATGCAAGAGCCGACCAGCCTCGGCGACTTGCCGGAATGACACGGCAAAAGTGTGGCGCTGTAGGAAAACCATTCCTTGTAAATCCGCGTCCGGCCTACAGTCAAACCCGGGCCGGAGGCGGAATATAGACTCTTGCAGACCATCGATCGCGATATAGATCGCAATAGACAGCGTCGGCACCGCCTTGCAGGAGAGCGCCATGAAGACCAAGGACATTCCGGAAGAAGCTACGTTCACCGAGTACACCAACGCCGCCGGCGGTTGGGGCTCGGTGCGCGCGCTCGGCTCCATCCTGATGCAGGAGCACGTCGTCACCAGCGGCACCCGCGCGCTGATGAAGCAGAACAAGCCGGAGGGCTTTGCCTGCGTCAGTTGCTCCTGGGCCAAGCCGGCGGATCCGCATGCTTTTGAATTTTGCGAGAACGGCGCCAAGGCGACCGCATGGGAAATCACCGATAAGCGCGCTACGCCGGAATTCTTTGCGCAACACACCGTTACGGAACTGGAGAGCTGGTCCGACTTCGAGCTGGAATCCGCCGGTCGCCTGACGGCGCCGATGCGCTACGACGACGAGACCGACAAGTACCTGCCGCTCTCGTGGGAGCAAGCCTTCAATGAAATCGGCTCCGAGCTGCGCGCCGCCGATCCCGATAAGGTGGTGTTCTACGCATCGGGCCGCGCTTCGCTTGAGACCTCCTACATGTACGGCCTGATGGCACGCATGTACGGCACCAACAATCTGCCGGACAGCTCCAACATGTGCCACGAGTCGACCTCGGTGGCGCTGCCCAAGACCATCGGCGTCGCCGTCGGCACAGTAGGACTGGACGACTTTGCCGCAACCGACTGCATCCTGTTCTTCGGCCACAACACCGGCACCAATGCGCCGCGCATGCTGCACTCGCTGGAGGAAGTGCGCAAACGCGGCGCACCGGTGATCACCTTCAATCCGCTGCGCGAACGCGGCCTGGTCAGTTTCGTCAATCCGCAATCGCCGCTGGAAATGTTGACGCCGGCGCGCACCGCGATCAGCACGCAATATGTACAGATCAAGATCGGCGGCGATACGGCGGCGGTCATGGGCATGGCCAAGTGGCTGATCGAAAACGACGATGCTGCGCTGGCGGCGCGCCAGCCGCGCCTGCTCGATGCGGGCTTCATCGCCGATCACACGTCCGGTTTCGAGGAATTCGCCAACGCCGCGCGGCAAGCCGAGTGGGACGACATCGAACGGCAATCAGGCGTCACGCGCGCTGAACTGGAACAAGCCGCGCAGACCTACGCCAATGCACGCGCCTGCATGCTGATGTACGGCATGGGCGTGACCCAGCATCGCGAAGCGGTGCGCACCATTCACATGCTGACCAATCTGCTGCTCCTGCGTGGCAACATCGGCAAGCCCGGCGCCGGCATCTGCCCGATTCGCGGCCACTCCAACGTACAGGGACAACGCACCGTCGGCATTACGGAAAAGCCCGAGCTGGTGCCGAAAGACAAATTGCAGCAGCAATACGGCTTCACTGTCCCTGAGAAAAAAGGCCTCAACACCGTCGAAGCCTGCGAAGAAATACTCAACAAGAAAATCTCCGCCTTCTTCATGCTGGGCGGGAATTTTGTACGCGCCATCCCCGATCACGACCGCATGGAACCGGCGTGGCGACAGATTCCTCTGACCGTGCAGGTAATGACGCGCCTGAACCGCAGTTCGGTCATTCACGGCAAACGGTCTTACCTGCTGCCCTGCCTGGGACGCATCGAGATCGATCAGCAAACCGGCGGCGCGCAAGCGGTTTCGGTGGAAGACAGCACCGGTTGCATGCACGGTTCGCGCGGCGTGGTCAAACCGGCATCGACGCAACTGCTGTCGGAAGTCGCCATCGTGGCGGAAGTTGCCAAGCGCATCCTGATCCCCAATCCCAAGGTCAACTGGAACGCCTGGACAGCCGACTACGCGCGCATCCGCAATGCCATCGCCGAAACCTATCCCGACATCTTCCACGACTTCAACGAACGCATGTGGATGCCGGGCGGCTTCGCGCGGCCACTGGCGGCACGCGAACGCAAATGGAATACGCCCAACGGCAAGGCCAACTTCATCACGCCGGACAGTTTCGACGAAGATCCCGACATGCCGGATGAACCTGGCACCCTGCGCTTGATGACCACGCGCGGCGACAGCCAGTTCAACACGACGGTGTATGGCCTCGACGACCGCTTCCGCGGCGTGCACGGTACGCGCCGCGTGTTGCTGATGAACGCAGCCGACATGGAACGCCTGGCGCTGCAGGATGGCGCCTTTGTCACGGCGCAAACCGTGAGCCGCGACGACGTCGCGCGCCGCGTGGCGAACCTGCGGGTGCAGGCTTACGATATTCCGGCTGGTTGCATCATGGGATATTTTCCGGAGCTGAATCCATTGATCCCGCTGTCGCATCACGCCAAAGGCAGCAAGGTGCCGGCAGCGAAATCGATTCCGGTGCGGCTGATTTCACATCGCTTGTGAGTTCGGTCTGAACCGGGCCGGCGCGCCCGCATCCCCGGCGGCTACTGGCGCTTCATCACCATCTGCACGGACCCTTGTCCGTGGCATTCGAAGGCCAGCGACACGTCCGTCAGCAGGCTGGCGGAGCACAATGTCTGCTGATCCTTCCAGCTCAGCGTGCTGCCGCTGACAGTGCCGCTGGCGCTGATCGGCACTGTCGGGAAATTGCCTTCCATGGTGCCGGTAATAGCCGCCTGCCCCGCCGCTGTGGTGGCGAAACTGAGCGTCCAGCGCTGCGCCGAGCCGAAGGAATTATTCCCCGCCCCCGCCCATTGACCATCGAACAAGCCCGGCTTGAGTTCGCTCTTGACCGGCTTCTTGTCTTGCGGGATCGGCGTGATGGAAACCTGCTTGCAGACCTGGCAGCTGATTTCGGTGATATTGGCGCGGCTGACCTGCTTCGGTCCCCAGATATTGTCGGTGCCGGTGTTGCCGCTCACGAGCACGTTGAAATACGGCGTACCGTCGACGTAGTAATTGACTTTGGAACAGGCCGGTGCGGAAGAAGTGAATTTCAGCTCCGCCGCATAGGAACCCAGCGTGGTCGCTTCCACCGGCTTGACGGCGATGGATGCCGAGCAGGCGCCTACCGGTTGCTGGCAATCGCAGCTGGGATCGGCCGGTTGCGATTGTGACTGCGTTTGCGCCAGCGCCGGATGACTCTGCAAAATGCCGACGGCGGCAAGGACAAGTGCGAAGGAAATTGGTTTCATCATCGTTGACTCACCTTGTGCTGGAGAACGTGGAGTATCTTATCTTACACCTGACGCCTGGCTGTGTTGCAAAGCCCGCGCCGCATACAAAACAAGCAAGAAAAAACTGCAAGCAATACGTAAACGATTTACACCTGACCGGCTCGCGTTATGCACATGTTCCTTGTCTGGCAAAACGCTGACGCGGGTATGACGAAATTGTCATACGTTCGTCATGCTGGTGTCGCCGCGCGTGGCGCAAACTGTGTTCACGATGGCCGCGGCCCCCTTCAATGTTCTTCCCAAGTCATGCGGTATGCACGACTGACTGCGGCCATCGCCTTATTTTTGGAGAATACACCATGCGTAAATTTCATATTGCCCTCGCCGTCCTTACTTTGAGCACTGCTGCCAGCGCCTTCGCCGAAGCACCCTATCCGGTTGACCAGCCGTTCACCTCGACCGTCTCGCGCGCGCAGGTCAAACAGGATCTGATCCAGGCAGAACATCAGGGCCTGCTGTCGGAAGGCAACAGCTATCCTGTCGTGTCGCAAGCGCCATCGTCGCTGAGCCGCAAGAACGTCGAACGGCAACTGCAGACCGCGCAACATGGCGACACGCTTTATTCCGGCGCCTGAGATAACGGCTCACGGAACATTGCTGCACCGATAGATATCGGAACAGAGTAGTTCCAGCAGTAGCCATGCGATGAACACGCACGCCGGACGGGGGGATGGCGTGATGCTCATGCAGAATGAAAAAAAGCAGACCCGCTTTCGCTGGTCTGCCTTTTTTCTGGGCGGATCCGCCGGCTTGCGCGGATCCGTTTTTGCTTTTTTATTTCAACGCGCCTGATTACTTGACTTCGCTCAGTGCTGCATTGAACGTCGCGCTCGGACGCATGACTTCGCTGACCTTCTTCGGGTCGGCCAGGAAGTAGCCGCCGATGTCGACCGGGTTGCCTTGCACTGCCTTGAGCTCTGCCGTGATCTTGGCTTCATTCTCGGTCAGTGTCTTGGCCAGCGGTGCGAACTTGGCTGCCAGTTCGGCGTCGTCCTTTTGTGCTGCCAGTTCCTGCGCCCAGTACATGGCCAGGTAGAAATGGCTGCCGCGATTGTCCAGCTCGCCGGTCTTCGGCGATGGCGACTTGTTGTTGTCCAGCAGCTTGCCGGTGGCATCGTCCAGCGCCTTGGCCAGGATTTGCGCCTTCTTGTTGCCGGTCTTGATGCCCATGTCTTCCAGCGAC
Organism: Herbaspirillum sp. GW822-FHT03A08; assembly: GCF_058801885.1. NCBI lineage: Bacteria > Pseudomonadati > Pseudomonadota > Betaproteobacteria > Burkholderiales > Oxalobacteraceae > Herbaspirillum > Herbaspirillum sp. GW822-FHT03A08. The sequence goes on from NZ_JBXANR010000006.1 coordinate 161,009, forward strand.
ACGGCCAGCGCCAGGAATTCACCCAGCGAGTCCCAGCGCAGATGGTTTTCTTCCACCAGTTGCTTGACGTGCTTCGGCGCCGAACCGCCTGCGCCTGTTTCGTACATGCCGCCGCCAGCCATCAGCGGAACGATCGACAGCATCTTGGCGCTGGTGCCCAGTTCCATGATCGGGAACAGGTCGGTCAGGTAGTCGCGCAGGATGTTGCCGGTCACCGAAATAGTATCCAGGCCGCGGATGACGCGTTCCAGCGTGTAACGCATGGCGCGCACTTGCGACATGATCTGGATGTCCAGGCCCTTGGTGTCGTGATCCTTCAGGTAAGTCTCCACCTTCTTGATCAGTTCTGCTTCGTGCGGACGGTAAGGGTCGAGCCAGAACACGGCCGGCATGCCGGAGTTGCGGGCGCGGGTGACGGCCAGTTTGACCCAGTCGCGGATCGGGTCGTCCTTGACCTGGCACATGCGCCAGATGTCGCCTTGCTCGACGTTTTGCGTCAGCAGGACTTCGCCGGTCGCCAGGTCGACGATGTTGGCGACGCCGTCTTCAGCGATTTCAAATGTCTTGTCGTGCGAACCGTATTCTTCCGCCTTTTGCGCCATCAGGCCGACGTTAGGCACGGTGCCCATGGTGGTCGGATCGAAGTTGCCGTTGGTTTTGCAGAAGTTGATGACTTCCTGATAGATACGGGCGAAGGTGCTTTCCGGGATGACCGCCTTGGTGTCTTGCGGCTTGCCGTTGGCGTCCCACATCTTGCCGCCGATACGGATCATGGCAGGCATCGATGCGTCGACGATCACGTCGTTCGGTGCGTGCAGGTTGGAGATGCCCTTGGCGGAGTCAACCATCGCCAGCGACGGACGGTGTTCGTGACAGGCGTGCAGGTCACGGATGATTTCTTCCTTCTTCGACGAAGGCAGTGTTTCGATTTTTTCGTACAGGTTGACCAGGCCGTTGTTGACGTTCACGCCCAGTTCATCGAACAGCTTGCCGTGCTTGGCAAACGCTTCCTTGTAGAAAATCTTGACGGCGTGGCCGAACACGATCGGGTGCGAGACCTTCATCATGGTCGCCTTGACGTGCAGCGACAGCATGACGCCGGTCTTGCGCGCATCTTCAAATTGCGTTTCGTAGAAGTCGCACAGCGCCTTCTTGCTCATGAACATGCTGTCGATGATTTCGCCGGCCTTCAGGGCGACCTTCGCCTTGAGGACGGTGGTCTTGCCGCTCTTGCCGATCAGTTCCATCTTGACGTCGCGCGCGGCGCCGATGGTCATGGACTTTTCGCCATGGTAGAAGTCGCCGTGGGTCATGTGCGCAACGTGCGAGCGCGATGCCATGCTCCACTCGCCCATGCTGTGCGGGTGCTTGCGTGCGAAGCGCTTGATCGATGCCGGTGCGCGGCGATCGGAATTGCCTTCGCGCAGGACCGGGTTGACGGCGCTGCCGAGCACTTTGGAGTAGCTCTTCAGGATTTCTTTTTCTTCATCGGTCTTCGGATCTTCCGGCACATCCGGAATGGCGTAACCGCGCGATTGCAGTTCGCGCACGGCGGCTTGCAGCTGCGGCACCGAGGCGCTGATGTTCGGCAGCTTGATGATGTTGGCGCTTGGATCTTGCGTCAGCTTGCCCAGCGCGGCCAGATTGTCGGGGACACGCTGTTCAGGTGTCAGACGGTCCGGGAATTCGGCCAGAATGCGCGTCGCCACCGAGATATCGCTTTCCACGACATCGACGCCCACCGGTGCGGTGAAGGTCCGGATGATCGGCAGGAGGGAGTACGTCGCCAGCAGCGGCGCCTCGTCAGTAAGCGTATAGATGATGGTGGATTTATCTGTGGTCATGATGACGTCCTTGCTGTTGATGTGTCGGTATGCTTCTCTGTTGTTTATCCAGTGCAGCCCATAAAGCTGCTGACAAAACCCCGTCAACGACGTTTTGTCAGCAGCTTTTATTGCCAAGGCCTGATTGTATTGGCGCTTCCTGTCGCCAATCTTAATTGCGCGCTGAAACAGTCTGAGGAGAGAGTTTCAAAGAAGAAATATTGCCATATGAGAAAGTTTATTCCGCAAAACTGCAAGTTTTGGGGCTTTCTTCCCGGCGCACAACGCAAAATCAGCCAGTAGTTTACATCGAAGCCGCTCTGAATGCCTTGAGAATTGGATTTTTGGAGCCGGGAGACTTTTGCCGGAAAGCTGCCGTGCCGGCGACTTCGGCAATTTTGATGAAAAAGTGACAATTTTGCAGCGCAGACAAGACCGGCAAACGCAGCCGGCAGCGCTCAGTTCCTGAGCAGATCCACGCCCAGTGCCCGGAAATCCTGCGGCGCCATGCCGTAGGCGCGGCGGAATGCGCGCGTGAAATCCGACGGGCTGCCGAAGGACCAGCCGTAGGCGATCTCCATGATGCTTACATGCGGCGCCGTCGCCAGTTCTTCCGCCGCTTCGCGCAGGCGGCGGTTGCGGATGTAGGTGCCGATGCCGCCTTCATGCTCGAACATGCGGTACAGGGTCGGCCGTGGAATCGGGAAAGCCTGGAGGATCGTTTCCGTGGTCAGGTCGCCGTCGCGCAGGTTCACCTCAATGAAGTCGCGGACCTGGTTGCGCGTCGCCGTCTGCACTGCGGCATGGGTGCCGGCGCTGCGCCGCGATTGTTTCTTGAAGGCAGCCAGGATCAGGCCGGCGCAGACGCGGATGGATTGTTCCGCCTCCTCCTGCGGCATGGTCGGCAAGCCGTGGCACAGACTGGTCACGCGGTCCAGGATAAGGCGCGTCAGCGGCGTCGTGTAGCCGACCACCTGGCCGTGCAGCGACTCGGCGTCGGGAATCTCTTCTTCCACCATGGCGCGCGGCACGAAAAACGCCAGCACCCGCGAATAGGTCGGGCGCACCATGTGCATGGGCTGTCCCATGTCGAGTGCAAGAATGCCCGGCACGAACTGCGACGACTTGCGCTCCTTCACGGTACCGATGGCGGTCTCCATGATGCCTTCCACGGCGACGTGGAAAACGTAGTCGCGCACGCTGTCGCGCGAGATGCGGGCGTTGGTGCGGGCTTGCGACAAGGCGTCGGTGCGGCTGTCGAGGTAAATCATGTCGCTCAGGACATAGGTGTCGATCTCGCCCCGGAAACCGAACTCGCGCTGGGCGCGCGACACGGGGAAATCGAGGATGCGGCCGACATAGTCGCCCCAGGCCGGCGCCTGCAAGCTGCGGCTCTCGCCAGCCACGGTGAAATGCTGATGGATGACGCGCGGCATCGACGCCTGCGGCCCGGCATCCGGCGGAGGAAATGCGTAGCGCTGCTGCTGGTTGGCGATGAGGCGGCTCACGGCCGCGGAATAGCCTCTGCTCATGATGTGCAGATATCCAGATGAAACATGTCAGCAGCCAAGGCGATTCCAGATTGCATGATGTCGTAAATGAATTGCCCGCATTCCCGGCATCGGCAAATTTAGTGCCGAGAAGAAACAACGAGAAGAAACTGCGGGAGATGTGTTAACACCGGTTTAGTGTAAACCAGGCAACCCGGCGGCAGAAGCCGGAACAGGGATGTTTTCCACCGGCAATTCGCAGTGGAATGTGCCGCCCGCTCAGATGCGCAAATGCTGGCTCATGTGGTCGATGAACACGCGCAGCTTGGGCGAGGCATAGCGGCTTGCCGGCCACAGTATCCAGAAGGTCACGGTGCGGTCGAGATAATCGTCCAGCACCGTGCGCAGCAAACCCTGATCGAGCGCATCGCGCACCAGAAAAGCCGGCAGGAAGGCGATGCCGCGTCCCTGCAGCACGGCATATGCCAGCGGCTCGATGGTGTTGACGGTGATGGTTTCCGGCAGCACCAGCTCGGGATCGGTTTCTTCGCGCCGCAGGGGCCAGCGCTCCAGCTTGCCGGTGGCGGGAAAGCGATGCTGCAGGCAGGCGTGCTTCGCCAGTTCGTTCGGATGCATCGGCGTGCCGTGCTGCCTGAGGTAGCCCGGCGAAGCCACCAGCACGTGCGGGCAAGCCCCCAGCCGGCGCGCCACCAGGCGCGAATCGGTTTGCTCGCCGGTGCGGATCACGATGTCGAAGCCCTCTTCCACCACGTCGACCATGCGATCCGACATGTCGATGTCGAGATCGATGTCGGGATAGCGCGCCATGAAACTGTCGAAGATCGGCATCAGCAGATTGACCAGCTGCGGCGCACCCACGCGCAAGCGCCCGCGCGGACTGCCGGCGGCATCCGACAACTCGGCCTCGGCCGCATCGACCTCGCTGAGGATGCGGCGGCAGCGTTCAAGAAACAATGCCCCTTCCGCCGTCAGCGTGATGCTGCGCGTGCTGCGATGGAACAGCCGCACGCGCAGCCGCTCCTCCATGCGCGCGATGCTCTTGCCGACCGCCGAGGACGACACGCCGAGAATCCGGCCGGCTTCGGTAAAACTGCGCGTTTCCGCGACCTGCACAAACATCGAAATGCCGTTGAGGCTGTCCATGGTGATCCGCTTCCAAGATGAAGTAACAGATGCTGTTGTGGGACGTGCCGGTAGGAAATCAACCAGCCGATTCAAGAACTATTGTCCGATATGTTGAGAAATCAGGGCTATTTTTCTTAAGTGTCTGGACGCCTATATTGCCTACACCGTACTTGCATTTGAATCCTGCACGGCGTTTTGCAGATATCCAACAACCTATCGAACCACACTGTGAGCAAACCATGTCCCAACTCTCGAAACTCCATACCGCCGTCAACGTCGGTCCTTATGAAATCTCCCACCGCGTCGTGCTGGCGCCGCTGACCCGCATGCGTGCCGAAGCCGGCGCGATTCCCGGTCCGCTGATGGCAGAGTATTACGCGCAACGCACCTCGCAAGGCGGCCTGCTGATCGGCGAAGCCACCATCGCCGCCGCCAATGGCAACGGCTACCTCGGCGCGCCCGGCCTGTATGACGACAGCCAGATCGCCGGCTGGAAGCAGGTCACCGACGCCGTTCACGCAAAGGGCGGCCGCATCTTCCTGCAGCTGTACCATGCAGGACGCCAGTCCAACAGCCAGTTGCAACCGGGCGGCGGCCAGCCGGTCGCGCCCTCGGCGGTGGAACACGGCGGCGTCGCCTATACCGAAGCCGGCTGGATTCCCAACACCCCTGCGCGCGCCCTGACGATTGCAGAAATCAGCGACCTGGTCGAAAGCTTCCGTGCGGCTGCAGAACGCGGCGTGCAAGCCGGTTTCGACGGCGTGGAAATCCACGGCGCCAACGGCTATCTGTTCGACCAGTTCCTGCAAGACGGCAGCAACAGGCGCACCGACATCTACGGCGGCTCGTTCGAAAACCGCAGCCGCTTCCTGCTCGATGTCACGCGCGCCCTGATCTCGGTCTGGGGCAGCAAGCGTGTCGCAGTGCGCCTCGGCCCGAGCGGCACCTGGGGCGACATGTCCGACAGCAATCCGGAAGCCTTGTTTACGTACGTTGCGCAGCAACTTTCGGCGCTCGACCTGGCCTACCTGCATCTGATCGAACCGCGCGTGCTGGGCAACGTCGACGACGACAGCAAGGATCCGGCGCCGGTCGCAGCGCAACTCATGCGCAAACATTACAAAGGCCTCATCATTGCGGCGGGCGGCTTCAAGGGCGACACCGCGGAAGCGATCCTGCAGGCGGGCGACGCCGATCTGGTTGCGTTCGGCCGCGATTTCATCGCCAATCCGGACCTGCCTGAGCGCCTGCGCAACGGCTGGACGTTAAACCCGTATGATCGTCCTACTTTCTTCGGCGGCACCGAGGTCGGCTATACCGATTATCCCTTCCACGCGCGCCACGAAGTCAACGCAGACGCGACATTGGCCGCATAAATCAGGCGGTGCAGCACCTCTGCAAGGATGCGCTGCGCCGCTCTCTTTTCATTTTCTGAGGATATCGACATGGCAGACGGCAACAACACTTTTCTGATCGACGGCACGACGCCGGTACAACGCCTCGGTTTCGGCGCCATGCGCATCACCGGCCCCGGCATCTGGGGCGAACCGGAAGACCGCGCCGAAGCGATCCGCACCCTGCGCCGCCTGCCGGACCTCGGCGTCAACTTCATCGACACCGCCGACTCCTACGGTCCGAACGTGTCGGAAGACCTGATCCGCACGGCGCTGCATCCCTACGGCGGCATTCTGGTTGCGACCAAGGCCGGACTGGTGCGCACCGGCCCCGACCATTGGGTGCCGCTGGGCCGTCCCGAATACCTGATTCAGCAGGCGCACACCAGCCTGCGCCGGCTCGGTGTGGAACAGATCGGCCTTTGGCAGCTGCACCGCATCGATCCGCGGGTGCCGGCCGATGAACAATTCGGCGCGGTGCGGCAGCTAATCGATGACGGCGTGATCCGTCACGCCGGCCTGAGCGAAGTCAGCGTGACCGACATCGAAGCGGCGTCGCGCCACTTCAAGGTCGCGACGGTCCAGAACTGCTACAACCTCGCCGACCGCGCCAGCGAAGACGTACTCGACTACTGCACGCAGCACAGGATCGGTTTCATCCCGTGGTATCCGCTGGCAGGCGGCGACCTGCTGCAAGGCGCACTGTCGTCGACGCTCGCCAAAGTCGCGGCGCGCCATGAAGCGACCGCCGCACAAATCGCGCTGGCCTGGCTGCTCAAACGCAGTCCCGTGATGTTGCCGATTCCCGGCACATCGAAAGTCAAACATCTGGAACAGAACGTCGCCGCTGCGCGCATCTGCCTGACCGAGCAAGAGTTCGCCGAACTCGACGCCGCCGGCCGGACGTAATCATGCGCAACGACATGAAATGAAACGACATGCTGCCGAGGGCGGCATCCTTGATTGAGAGAACGTCATGAAAACAACTTCCCCCACCGGCGCGGCTGCCACAGCCTCGTCTCTCCTGCCGCTGTTCTGGCTGGCGCTCGGCACCTTTGCCGTCGGCACTGAAAGCTTCATGATCGCCGGCCTGTTGCCGGAGATGGCCGCCGATCTGCAAGTCAGCGTAGTCGCCGCCGGCCAACTGGTAACCGTCTTTGCATTGGCCTATGCGCTGAGTTCGCCGGTGCTCACCGCACTGACCGGCGCCATCGATCGCCGCCGCCTGATGATCGCCGCAATGGTGATGTTCACGCTGGCCAACCTGATGGCGGGCACGGCGACCAACTACTGGTGGCTGATGGCGGCGCGCATTTTGCTGGCCTCCTCCGCCGGCATCTTCGTGCCGGGCGCCAACGCACTGGCCGGCGCCACCGTCACCCCGGAACGCCGCGGCACCGCGCTGGCCATCGTCAACGGCGGCATCTCGATTGCGGTCGCCTTCGGCGTGCCGCTGGGCGCACTCATCGGCGCACATCTCGGCTGGCGCATGACCTTCTTCGGCGTCGCGATGCTGTCGGCGCTGGCAACCGCCGGCCTGATCTTCGGCCTGCCGCGCGGCATCGGCGCCAATCTGCCGGTCGCCAGCCTGCGCGAGCGCATCGCTACGGCACGGCGCCCGATCATTCTGATGAGTCTGCTGGTGACAACCTTGTGGGCCATGGGCGCGTACACCGTCTACACCTATCTCGCACTTCTGGTGTCGCATGCCACCACGCTGCGCGGCGCCGAGATCGGCTACGTGCTGTTCATGTGGGGCGCTGCTGCCGCAATCGGCGTGGCTATCGGCGGCAAGGCGGTCGACCGTCTCGGTCCGCGTCCGGTGATCCTGCCCAGCCTTGCCATCATGGCGCTGGCGTTTGCCCTGCTGTCGGCCACCGCTTACTGGCTCTCGCCCGTGCACGCCCTGCTGCCGCTGCTGATCGGCGTGGTTGCGTGGGGCCTGGCGCACTGGTCGTTTTTCCCGGCGCAGCAAGCCAGCCTGATCGGCATCGCCGGCCTGAAGGGAACGCCCATCGTGCTGTCGCTGAATGCTTCCTTCATGTACCTGGGATTCTCACTCGGCGCAGCGCTGGGTGCGCTGACCCTGAGTGTGTTCTCGGTCGCGGATCTCGGCTGGGTGGCGGCAGCGTGTGAAGCCGGCGCGCTGGCGCTGACGCTGGCGGTGAACAATGTGTCTGCGCGTTGCGTGAAGCCGGCCGTAGCTTGATGAATCAGTAACCGCTGCTGCGATCCACCAGATTGCGCAGCGGTTCGCCTTGCTGCAGGCGGCGGATATTTTCTTCGATCTGATCGAGTACGCTGTCGTAGCTGGCGGCAGCGGCGATGTGTGGCGTGACGATGACGTTGGGCATGGACCAGAACGGACTCTCGACCGGCAAGGGCTCCTTCTCAAACACGTCGAGAATGGCGCCGCGCAGATGGCCGTTTTCCAGCATGGCTTGCACCTCTGCCGATACCAGATGACCGCCGCGGCCGACGTGGATCAACGCAGCGCCGGCCGGTAGTGCAGATAGCGTGGCGCGATTGAGGATGCCCTGCGTCTGCGCCGTCAGCGGCAACAGGCACACCAGAATATCGGTGCCGCCGAGGAAGTCGCTGAACTGCGGATCGGACAAGGATTCGCCGTAAAAACTCTCCATGCCCTCCACCGTCTTTTCCTGACGCGACCATCCTCGCACCTTGAAACCCATCCGCAGCAATTCATCGGCAACATGCGCGCCGAGCTGGCCCACGCCCATGATGCCGACCGTGCATGACGACGCAGCGGCAGGCGCGGTGCGATGCCAGATCTTGTTGCGCTGATTGGCGAGGGCACGGTCCAGATCCCGATGGTAGTAGAGCACGCCCCAGCTGATGAATTCCGTCATGGCGACGGTGAGGTCAGGCGCGACCACGCGACACAGCGGCAGCGCCGGCAGTTGCGGATCGCACAGGATGTTGTCGACACCGGCGGCGATCGCATGGATCAATCTCAAGCGCGGATAACTTGCCAGTGCGCCGGGAGGCGGCGACCAGCAGACGGCGACTTCGGCCTCGTCCGCACCGGCATCGCCGGGCAGCAAGACCTCGATGTCGCCGGCACGCTCGCGCGCCAGCGCCGCAATTTTAGGGACGTCGGAACTGACGCCGAGAAAGACGACCTTGGTCATGGCTAGAGGATCAGTAGAGAATCAGCGGAAACTCATTGACGATAATCGGGCTGGTCGTTTTCGATCAGCCGCAATGCCGCCTGCCATGCCAGATCCATGATGCCGCTCGCGTTGTCGCCGGCGAACTGTTGCGCCGTGCGCAGCCGCACCGCTTCCGGCGGCAGGCGCAACGCCTGTCCGCCCGACGTCGCGGCAACCTGCGCCTGGCAGGCGCGTTCAAGAAAATAGATTTCGTGGAAAGCTTCGGCTGCCGTCGACCCCGCCGCCAGCAAACCGTGATTGCGCAGGATCATCGCCTTGTTGTTGCCGAGGTTGGCGACCAGCCGCTCGCGCTCGGCGAGGTCGAGCGCGATGCCTTCGTAGTCGTGATAGCCGAGCTTGCCGTAGAACTTCATCGCATGCTGGCTGATCGGCAATAATCCCTGCTCCTGCGCCGCCACGGCGATGCCAGCCGAGGTATGCGTATGGATGACGAAATGCAGATCGGGCCGCGCATGGTGAACCGCCGAATGGATCGTGAAGCCGGCGGCATTGACGCGTTGCCCGGCCGGTGCGCCGTTGCCGGTTTTGAGTTCGCGTCCGGCGTAGTCGACCTTGACCAGATCGGAGGCGCGCATCTCATGGAACAGCACGCCGTAGCGATTGATCAAAAACTGATCTTCATACCCCGGCAACCGTGCCGAGATATGCGTGTCGATCATGTCGGTCATGCGGAAATGCGCCGCCAGCCGGTACAGCGCCGCCAGTTCGCAGCGCGTCTTCCATTCCGCGCTGTCGGTAACGTCGGCAACCTCTGTCATGGTTTATTTCCCCTGATTCACTGCAACCGGCATGCTCGACGATTGCAGCTTGTACTTCGCCAGCAGCTTGTCGTAGGTGCCGTTGCGTTGCAGGTTTTGCAGTGCGCCCAGCACAGCGGCCCGCAGTACCGGCTCGGTCTTGGAAACCGGGATGCCGGTCTCCTGCTGGAACAGCGGCTGGCCGAGCAGGACGTAGGTGTTGGCTTCCATGGTCTGGAAGTACGGCAGGGTCTCGCTGCCTTGCACGGCGACGTCGATGCGGCCGGTCTTGAGTTGCGTGCGCGCATCGACCGAACCTTCGGTGCCGATCACGGTGATGGCTGGCTTGCCCTTGGCGACGCAATTGTCCGTGCTCCAGGCAGCGATCTGGACCGGCCAGTTGGTGTTGCGGCTGGCGCCGACCTTGGTGCCGCAGACATCGGCGATGCCCTTGATTTTGGCGGCATTGGTTTGCAACGTGAAGAACTGCGGGCCGGTCTTCATGTAGTCGATGAAGTCGGCGACCTTCTGGCGTTCCGCCGTGTCGCTGATAGCGACCATGGCGATGTCGACGCGGCCGGTAGCCAGCGAGCTGAAGACCTGGGCGAAGGCGGTTTCCTGATACTCTACCTTGAGGCCGAGTTCCTTGGCGATGGCTTCTCCGAGCTCAATGTCGAGGCCCATCAACTGGCCGGTTTCGGGATTCTTGTAGGCGATCGGCGGGTAGTTGGCTTGTGTCGCGATGACCAGCTTGCCGGCTTTCTTGATGCGGTCGGGCAGATCGGCGGCGTGTGCCGACAATGCGCCCATTGCAGTGATGGCAGTGACTGCCAGCGCAACACTGCGCAGGCTCATATTGGTCAGAATTCGGTTAAACAGTTGCACGTGATTCCCCTTAAAAATTTCACTTCAAGATCAGCTCAAAATCGCTGCAATAAATTCCCTGGTGCGCGCATGCTGCGGACGCGTCAGGACTTCAGCCGGCGTGCCGCATTCCAGCACCTGGCCCTGGTCCATGAAGACCACGCGATCCGACACTTCACGTGCAAACCCGAGCTCGTGCGTGACTACGATCATGGTCATGCCGGACAGCGCGAGATCTTTCATCACACCCAGCACTTCGCCGACCAGTTCCGGATCGAGCGCGGAAGTCGGCTCGTCGAACAGCATTAGCTTGGGCCGCATCGCCAGCGCGCGCGCAATCGCCACGCGCTGCTGCTGGCCGCCCGACAATTCGCCCGGATAGGCGCCGGACTTGCCGGCCAGGCCGACGCGCTCAAGCAGGGCTTCGGCCTCGTCGCGCACCTCGGCGCGCTTGCGCTGCTGGACGACGACCGGGCCTTCCATGATGTTTTGCAAAGCGGTCATGTGGCCGAACAGATTGAAGCGCTGGAACACCATGCCGCTGGCCAGCCGCTGACGCGCGATCTCGCTGTCGCTGAGTTCGCGCAGTTCGTCGCCCTTGCGGCGATAACCGCACAGTTCGCCGCCGAGCCAGATTGCCCCGCCGTCGGTGCGCTCCAGCTGATTGATACAGCGCAGGAAGGTGCTCTTGCCGGAACCCGACGGCCCGACGATACACATCACTTCGCCGCTCGCAACTTCCATCGAAATGCCCTTGAGAGCGTGGTAGCTGCCGTAGTATTTCTGAACATCGTGCGCGACTACCATCGGCATGGCGGTTTGCGCTTGCAGGACGGCGCTCATGGCTACACTCATGATTGCGCTCCTTCGATGACCGCGACGGGCGCCGCTTTCAGCTTTACGGTCTTTGCCACCTTGCGCTGATTGCGCGCGAACGCTTTTTCCAGAAAATGCTGGCCGATGGAAAACACCGTCACCACCGCCAGGTACCAGACCGTCGCCACGATCAGCAGCTCGATCACGCGCGCGTTGGCGAAGTAGATGGTCTGGGCGTTGTGCAGGATCTCCGAAAACTGGATCACGCTGGCCACCGAAGTCAGCTTGACCATGCTGATGACTTCGTTGCCGATGGGCGGAATGATCACGCGCATCGATTGCGGCAGGATGATCCGGCGCAGCGCGGTCAGGCGCGTCATGCCGATGGCCTTGGCGGCTTCGGTCTGGCCGTTGTCGACCGACAGGATGCCGCCGCGCACCACTTCGGCGGTGTAAGCGCCCTGCCCGATGCCCAGGCCCAGCAGGCTGGCGATGAAGGGCGTGATCAGATCCACCGTGCGTGCTTCGAACAGACCGGGAATGCCCATCGTCGGAAACACCAGCGCCAGGTTGAACCACAGCAGCATCTGCAGCAGCAGCGGCGTGCCGCGGAAGAACCAGATATAAAAACCGGCGATGGCCTTGAGCATGGGATTGGGCGACATCACCATCACGGCGAAAATCACACCCAGCACAATGCCGATGGTCATCGCGTAGATAGTCATCAGGATGGTATTGAGCAGCCCGTGCATGATGACCTTGGCGGTCATGAACTGCGCGACGATCTTCCATTCGATCTGGCCGTGCGCGAAGGCGTTGACGATGAAGGCGAACACCAGCAGGATCAGCGCCGCCGACAGCCAGCGTCCGTAGAAACGGCGCGGCACGATCTTCAGGTGATCGATGGCGAACGGTGAGTTTGCGGAGGTCGTTGAAGAAGACGGCATCGTCATGAGGCACCTGCACTGGATAATTCCGAAGAGCCCGTCGGTCCGGCTTCATTGCCGCACCATGCGCGCTGGCCGGCGACGGTCTGTTGCAGCCGCTGCAATTGCGCGGCCACCTGGGCCGGCGCGGTGCCGCCGTAGCCGCTGCGGGCGTTGACGGCGGCTTCCGGCGTGAGCACGCTGCGTACTTCCGGCAGCAGGTACGGACTGACGGCGCTCATCTCGGCGTCGCTCAGTTCGTGCAGTTCGACCTGTTTGTCTTCGCACAGCTTGACCATCGCGCCGGTGATTTCATGCGCAGCGGAAAACGGCACGCCGCGGCGCGCCAGCCAGTCGGCCACTTCAGTCGCCAGGGTGAAGCCCTGCGTAGCATCGCGGCGCAGCTTCGCAGTATTGACGCGCATGGTGCGGATCATGCCGGCCATCGCGGGCAAGACTTTGTGCAGCACATCGACCGCTTCAAAGGCGGCGAACTTGTCTTCCGCCAGATCGCGGTTATAGGAAAACGGCAAACCCTTCAGCGCCACCAGCATGGTGGTCAGCATGCCGATCAGACGCGCCGCGCGGCCGCGCGTGAGTTCGGCGATGTCGGGATTTTTCTTCTGCGGCATGATCGAGCTGCCGGTGGAAAAGCTGTCGTCCAGATCGATCCACTGGAACTGGCGCGACGCCCACAGCGTGATTTCTTCCGACAGGCGCGACAGGTGTACGCCCAGCATGGAAGCGACGAACAGAAATTCGGCGACATGGTCGCGGCTGCCGACGGCGTCGATGGAGTTTTCGCACGGCGCATCGTAGCCCAGATCGGCCGCGGACAACTCGGCGTGCAAGGCGATCGCCGAACCGGCCATGGCGGCCGCGCCCAGCGGCGAGCGCGCACTGCGGCGATCCCAGTCAATGAAGCGCGACATGTCGCGGCTGAAGGTCTGGGCATGCGCCAGCAGCTGATGCGCAAACACGATGGGCTGCGCCGCCTGCAAATGCGTGAAGCCCGGCGCCAGCGTTTGCAGATGCTGGCCGGCTTGTCCCATCAGAGCATCCTGCAAGTCGAGCAACAGGTCGCCGATGGCGCGGCTCTCGGCGCGCAGGTAGAGCTTGAGATTGTTGGCCGCCTGGTCGTTGCGCGAACGTCCCGCGCGCAGCTTGGCGCCGGTGTCGCCGAGTGCGGCCACGAGGATGCGTTCCATGAAGGTGTGCACGTCTTCATCGGCGGGCGATGGCGTGATCTCGCCGCGCGCAAAGGCGGCGCCGAGTTCGCCGAGCTTGCCGACGATGGCGCTGCATTCGTCCTCAGTCAGCAGCCTGGCGCGCAGCAACTCGCGCGCGTGCGCCTGCGACGACACGATGTCGAAATGCGTCAGCCGGAAATGCGCCATGCCGCCGCGCGACAGGTTCATCAGGGCTTCGTCAGGGGCGGAGCGGAAACGCGCGCCCCACAACCGGGTTTCACTCATGGAATGCCATCCTTCGATTTCGTTTTAACAATACTGATATGACGCGCAAAGCATCAGGCCCGATACTTCACGCCGGGAAACACGCACAACATTTCATACGCCAGATTGGCCGCCACCAGCGCCGTGGTGCCGGCCTGGTCGTACGGCGGCGAGACTTCGACGATATCGGCGGAAGCAATATTCAGGCCTTTGGCGCCGCGGATGATCTCCATGCCTTGCTGCACGGTCAGGCCGCCGATTTCCGGCGTGCCGGTGCCGGGCGCAAAGGCCGGGTCGAGGCCGTCGATGTCGAAGGTCAGGTAGACCGGGCCGTCGCCCATCTGCGCGCGCACTTCCGCCATCAGCGGCGCCAGCGACTTGTTCCAGCATTCTTCTGCCTGCACCACGCGGAAACCCTGAGCCCGGCACCAGTCGAAATCGTCGGCGTGATAGCCGGTGCCGCGCAGGCCGATCTGGACCACGCGCTGCGGATCCAGCAGGCCTTCTTCAAAGGCGCGGCGAAATGGTGTGCCGTGGGCAATCTTTTCGCCGTTCATGGTGTCGTTGACGTCGGCATGGGCATCGACGTGGATCAGGCCGACCTTGCCGTATTGCTTGTGGATCGCGCGCAGGATGGGCAGGGTCATGGTGTGGTCGCCGCCCATGCTGATGGTTTTGCAGCCGGTGGCGTAAATACGGTCGTAGGCTTCCTCGATCATGCGCACCGAGTCGAGCAGGCTGTAAGGATTGAGTGCGACATCGCCGATATCGGCGACCTTGAGCGAATCGAAGGGCGCGGCGCGCGTGGCCATGTTGTAGGGACGCAGCAGCACCGATTCAGTGCGGATCTGGCGTGGGCCGAAACGCGTGCCGGAACGGTTGGAGGTGCCGAGATCCAGCGGCACGCCGACGAATCCGACATCCAGGCCGGCCGGATTTTCGACATACGGCAGCCGCATCATGGTGGCAATCCCCCCAAAACGGGGCATCACATTGCCGCCCATGGGCTGATACAGTGCATGTTCCATCGATATGCGTCCTTGTAAATGGAAGTGGTTTTACCCATTGTAGCGATGGACTTTGCAAACAAATATGCGTATCTCGCGACGTTTGCATCGATTGGCATCGATGTATAGACTGAGGCCTTTCCTTCTTGATGGCGGCCCATGCTCAACAACGTATTCGATCTGGATATCCGCCTGATCCGGGTGTTCCTGACGGTGGTCGACGCCCACGGCGTGTCGGCTGCGCAATCCAAGCTCAACGTCGGCCAGTCCACCATCAGCGCCCAGTTGAGCGCACTGGAGACGCGACTCGGCTATCGCCTGTGCGAACGCGGCCGCGCCGGTTTCCGGCTGACCGCGAAGGGGGAAAAATTTGCCGATTCGGCGCGCCGCATGATCGAGGCGCTGGCCGAGTTCGGCATGGAAGCGCGCAATCTCGACAAGAAGCTGGTCGGGCGGCTCAGCATCGGTCTGATCGGCCACACGCCGACGCATCAGAACACGCGCCTGTCGGAAGTCATCCGCCGCTTTCGCCAGCGCGATGAGGCGGTGCGCCTCGACATCGTGGTACGCACGCCGAGCGAACTGGAAGAGATGCTGATCAACGGCAGCATCCAGGTGGCGATCGGTTATTTCTGGCGGCGCGTGACGGCGCTGCAATACACGCAGTTGATGCTGGAGCGCCAGGTCGCCTACTGCGCGCCGCCGCATCCGCTGTTTTACAAGGAAGAAGAAATCGATCCGGAAGAAGCCGCCGGCTATGCCTGGGCCTGGCGCGACTATCCGGTGCCGCCCGGCCATGTGCCGATCCACCGCCGCAACATCATGGCCATGACCGGCAACATGGAGGCCATGTCGATCCTGATCCTGTCAGGCCAGCACCTCGGCTACCTGCCGGAAGAAATGGGCCGCGAACACGTCGCGCGCGGCGCCATGAAAGCGCTCAACCGCACCGAGCTGTCATACGAAGTCGGCATCAGCGTAGTGACCAACCGCGCCAATGCGAACGAACCCATCGTCGCGGCGTTTCTGGAAGATCTGAAGTCGGTGCAGCTGTAGTCCGCTTCACGCGCCGGACCTGATCGGACGAGAGCGCCGCGTTCCTGCGCGCCGGCGGCAGCCACGGCGTGAAGCGGGCGGGCGCCGGCGGCGGCCCATACCACTCCCCTCTTCTTCGGATAACGATCCCGGCCGGCATGCCTGGGCGACAATGTCGTTTCATCAATATATCTCTCGCGCACGCAAGAAAACCGCACATTTTCTTTACAAAATGAGACAGGCGGGTAAGCAGCGAAAGATTTCTCTGCCACAATCTTTGTGGCAGGCAGAAAACAAGACCTCTGAAAAACGCAACAAGGGAACAGGCGCGGCCTGGCGGGCAGATTGCGGGAGACATGGACACGGCGTCGCGCATGGCGACGGCCGGCGGCAATTGCATTGCCGTGTGCAACTCATTCTTGAGGTCTTATGGAACAGACATTACCGACCGCAGAGTTCCTGCGCTACATGCCGGATGTGGCATTGTGCGAACGTTCGCTGCGCGAACTCAACTTCGCCTGGCGCCTGATCGAATCGACCGCAAAGATGGTCTGCCCGGTGGAAGCCAAGAGCATCCTGCCGACCATGAAGGTCACGCGCGAAGGCTTCAATAATCTGGAGCAGCGCCTCATCGCCAACCTGGTCCGGCAGAACATCGCCAAATCGGTCCAGGAGATCGACTTCAAGGCGCAGGTCGTCATCGACATCGTGGTGCGCAACCTGTTCGAACGCACCGCCGATGTCGGCTTCCTGGCGATGGACGACGCCATCCGCACGTTCATTCTTAATCATCAACGCGATCAGGATGACACCGGCAACATGGTGGCGCGGCTGCGCGCCTATCGCGACAAGTACACCGTCTACGACGAGATTCTGATCCTCGATACCGAAGGCCGGGTGCTGGCCAACCTCGACGGCAACAACGAGGTGACGCGTTCTTTCGATCCGCTGATCGCGCAGACGCTGAAGTCCGGCCGCTACGTCGAAACCTTCGCGCACTCCGACCTACGCGACAGCGGCGAACGCGCACTGATCTATTCGCACAAGATCGTCGATCCGGCGAACGATGAAGCCATCGGCGTACTGTGCCTGTGCTTTCCGATAGCGGTGGAAATGAAGGACGTCTTCAGCGGCCTGCGCAAAGCCGCCGACCGCTCAGTGATGCTCATGCTCGACGACGCCGGCTGCGTGATCGCCAGCAGCGACGCTGAACATATCCCTGCCGGCAGCACCGTGCCGCTGGCGCTCGAAGGCGACTACCAGATCGTGGTCTACGCCGGCCGCGAATATCTGGCCCGCACCTGTGCAGCGCGCGACTACCAGGGCTACGGCGGCCCCGGCTGGTACGGCCACGTCATGATCCCGTGCGAAGCCGCCTTCCGCCAGCAGAACACGGATGTGCTCTCCGGCTATGACGCGGCCATGCTCAACGGCGTGATGTCGCATGCCAAATCATTTTGTCCGCCGCTGCACGACGTCACCATCATGGCCGAATCGATCAATCATTCGCTGCGGCGCGTGGTGTGGAACGGCAAGATCATGTCCGCCGGCGAAGACCGCGATCTGCTGCGCCTCAAAGCGATCCTGCAGGAAATCAGCCAGACCGGCGACGAGACCAACAGCATTTTCAGGGAATCGATTCAGGACCTTTACGGCACCGTCGTCTCGTCCAGCCTGCAGGACATGCAGTTCATCTCGCGCCTGATGATCGACATCATGGACCGCAACCTGTACGAACGCGCCAACGACTGCCGCTGGTGGGCGCTCACGCCCGACATCCGCCGCATCGTCGCGGATCACCGGCGCGGCGAACCGGAGCGCGCACGCATTGCACAGATCCTGGCATCGATCAACGCGCTCTATACCGCTTACGCCAGACTGGTGGTATTCGACGCCGGCGGCGCCATCATTGCGGCGTCCGACCTTCACGGTGACGGCCCCGGCATCGTCGGCCGCAGCATGGACGACTATCTGGTGCGCAAGACGCTGCAACTGGCCGACAGCCAGGCTTATTGCGTCTCGCCGTTCGAGCCGACCTGGCTGTACGGCGACCGCCCGACCTATGTGTATTGCGCCGCGATCTTTCATCCGGACCACGCCGGACAGGCGGTCGGCGGAATCGGCATCGTGTTCGACGCCGAACCGGAATTCCGCAACATGCTGTCGGCATCGCTGCCGGAGCAGGACCAGGCCTTCGCGGTCTACACCGACCGCAGCGGCCACGTCATCTCTTCCACGCATGCCGGTTATCCGCCCGGCAGCGTGCTGCGCCCGGACGCCGACGCCATGGCAGCCGGCAACGGCATCAGCTCGGCCGCCATCCGCATCCACGACGGACAATACATGGTGGTCGGCCACACCGCCTCATTCGGCTATCGCGAATTCAAAAACGCGGACAACTACAGCAATGACGTCATCGCCATGGTGTTCGTACCGATCGGCGCGCAGGATGATGCTGCAGCAGCCGCACAAACCGATGCGGCCAGGCTGGAAGTCGCGCCACACAGCGGCAGCGCGCGCGAATACGCCACCATCCTGATCGACGGCGACATCTTTGCAATGCCCGCCTCGAGCGTGGTCGAATCGCTGGAAGTCGAACGCATGCTGACCGCATCGACCCTGAAGCCGGTCATCGCCGGCGTACTGAATTATCAGGACAACAGCGGCAGCGCCTCGTCCTTCGTGCCGGTGATCGACATGCGGCAACTGCTGCATCCCGGCGCGCCGAAGCTGGACGCCGCCAGGGAAATCGTCGTGGTGCGCCACGGCCGCCATACCCTCGGGCTGCTGGTCGACGATCTGCACAACGTCATGGAATTCGGCGCGGCACAGATCGACCCGCCGCTGCCGATGTTCAGCAACCGCGCCAGCTACGTCTGCAACATCATCCGTACCGCCAACCCGGGGCAGATGGTGCAGGTGGTCGACATCGAAAGCATCGTGCGCAATGTGTTCGGCGGCAATGTTGCGGAATTCACTTTCGAGGCCTCCGCCGGCGCCAAGAAAATCGTCGTCAGCGATGTCCTGTAAATGCAGCTGCAACTGCTGCTGCAATTGCGAGCGTCGTCATCAATAACCTGATGCGGCATCCAGCTGCTGCGTCATCCAGGCGATGAAGTCGCCCTGCATCTCGGCATTGAGTTCATGGCCGGCGGTGTATTCGCGATAAGCCGTCGGGACCTGATGTTCAATAAGCAGGCGGCGCGCATTGCGTGCGTATTCGACCGTCAGCTTGTTGTCCTGCACGCCGTGCGAGACGTAGGCGCTGCTCTTTCTCAAGGCATCGGCGCCGGCGATCAGCGGTGCGATCTCGGGCAGGATGCGTCCGCTCAGGATACCGAAACCCGCCGCCTTGTCCGGCCGCGTCAGGCCAACGCCGGCGCTCATGATGCCGCCCTGGCTGAAGCCGGCGATCCAGACTTTGTCCGATGCGATGCCATACGCTGCCGGCAAGCCCTCGATGAACGACACCAGCATGGCGCGCGACGCCTCCGCCTGCACCGGGTCGATCACCGGACCGGCGGCCGTGAAGCTGACGTTGAACCAGCCATGCTGATTGGGCCCGAAGGCCAGCGGTCCGCGCGGCAGGATCACGGTCAGGCGCGGATCCTGCGCCTGCGCAAAAGCGGCAAGACTGTTTTCGTTCGAACCGACGCCGTGCAACAGCAACAGGCAAGCATTACTCCCCTCGACGGCAATAGCGCCGGCAGCCGGACGGCGCACCAGATGATGCAGAGGCAGGCCGTAGCCTTCGGAACTGCTGGAGGAGGCGTTCATGATGATCCTGTGATGAATGTGGGGTCACTCTAGCGGGATCACTGCTGAAAATAAATACTGGCCAATGCGACGATTTGTCTTGTTATCCGTGACAATCGACGCCCCACCTGGTCGCCGGCAAACAGCCTGGTCACCGCCGAGCGCAGCCGGACGATCTTGAGATCCTGTGGAAGTGCCGGTGCCAGTGCATCTTCAAATCGTAGATGGGGATGGACTTGCTGGACAATTTTGGTGACGACCCAGACAGTGAACCAGCGTCGTGGATCTCTTTTATAAGCGCCTTCGTGATCGGTGCCAGAATAGCCGACGCAGATCCGCAATCGCGGACAGCAACCAAGCGAGGTTGACTCAGTTGAATTCTTCGTACTGCGGCAACTGATCCGTGATGGTGAACCACGGCGCCTTGGAGCCGGCGAAGATGTGCGCTGTCGGCCGGACAGACGGCGTGTCGACCAGGGTGCCGAGCGTGACATGCACGTAAGCGCCGTCGCGCACCAGCGAGTACAGCAGGGAGCCGCACTTGCCGCAATGGGCGTCGTGCGCCTCATGTTGTTGTGGAATGCCGTCGCCGCCGAAGCGATGCAGGTGTTCTTCGCCGGCGGTGATGCGCAACTTGTGCGCTTCGATGCCGCCGAAAGGCTTGAAGGCCGAGCCGGTGGCGCGGCGGCAGTTGGAGCAGTGGCAATTCAGCGCGTACTGAAAGCTGTCTTCCACCGCATAGTGCACCGCGCCGCACAGGCACTTGCCGGTGAGCATGCGCGGGGAATTTTCATTGGGAGCAGTCATGAGATTCCCCTGATGAAAAACGTCCTAGTTCAGCGACTGCCAGCCGCTGTCGTGGGTCTCGCCGCCGGTTTCCGCCCAGCCGCCATAGACCGTGCTGCCGCTCTCTTCCACCTTGCGTGGAATCGTCACGGTGAAGACCGTATGCCTGTCTGCGGACTGCACGCCGATCTCGCCGCGGTGGGCGGTGACGATCTGCTCGACGATATACAAGCCGAGACCGAGGCCGTCGCCGTGTCCTTCTCGACGGTGCCCACCACGGAAGGGATTGAAGATGTCGGGCAAGATCGCCGGCGGAATGATGCCGGCGTTGGCGACCGAGAACACCACGGTGTCGCCGCGGGTGCCGTCGATATGCACGCGCACCGGCTCGGCGGCATCGCCGTGGCGGCCGGCGTTGCCGATCAGATTGGCGGCGACTTGCGCCAGCCGGTCGGCGTCCCACTCGCCGGCAGCATCGCCTTCGACACGCACATCGATACGGCAATGCGGGAAGCCCGCCTGATATTCCTGCACCACGCGCTGGACGACGTCATCGAGCCGCGCGGCAGTGCGCACCAGCGCGATGCCGCCGGCCAGACGTGCCCGCGCGAGGTCGAGCATGTCGTCGATCAGGCGGCCCATGCGTTTGCCGCTGTTGACGATCTGTGCCGTGGCTTTCTGGTTGATCTCTTCCTTCAGCGAGCGTTGCAACAGGGTCGCTGCAGTCAGGATGGCGCCCAGCGGATTGCGCAGATCGTGGCCGAGAATGGCGACGAACATTTCGTTGAGACGCAGGGTCTCGGTACGCTCGCGCAGTTCCAGCGCGAGCTGCTGCTTCTGGCGGTACAGCTGGAAGAACACTTCAGCCTTGTTGCGCAGGATGTGCGGTTCGATCGGTTTGTACAGGAAATCGACTGCGCCGCTTTCGTAGCCCTTGAACAGGCGGCGTTCGTCGCGCACGCCGGCGGTGACAAAGATCAGCGGCACGTGGCGCGTACGCTCGCTGCCGCGAATCAGTTCGGCCAGCTCGAAACCGTCCATGTCGGGCATCTGCACGTCGATGAAGGCCAGCGCCACATCGTGCGCCAGCAGGTATTCGAGAGCTTCGAAGCCGGAGCGCGCCTGCAGCAGTTCGACATCGTCGCGCCTGAGCAGGGCCGATAACGCCAGCAGGTTTTCGTCGAGATCATCGACGAGCAGGAATTTCACGCGGGGCAACATATTATCGTCCTCTTTTGTTTTATACATTTTTCTCTCCGCGAGGCAGGGTTGCCAACAGCGCTGCAATCTGTTGCAGCGTCATGGTCGCATCGACAGCGCCCTGTTGCAAAGCCAGTTCAGGCATGTACGGCGCCTGTGCATCTTCGGGCTGTTGCACGATGGTCATGCCGCCGGCCCGGCGCACCGCCTGCAGGCCGGCGGCGCCGTCATGGTTGGCGCCGGTGAGAATGATGCCGAGCAGGCCGTCGCCGTACTGGTCCGCCGCCGACTCGAACAGCACGTCGATGGCCGGCCGCGAAAAATTGACCGGCTCATCGCCAGACAAAGCCAACTGCGGACCGTCGTCGACCAGCAGATGATAATCCGGCGGCGCGAAATAGATCGTCCCCGCCTCGACCGGCTCCTTGTCCTGCGCCTCACGCACCGGCTGGGTGCATTTGGGCGTGAAGATGTCGACCAGCAGGCTGGGCCGTTCGCGCGGCAGATGCAGCACCACAAAAGTGGCCGCCGCAGCACCGCGCGGCAAGGCCGGCAGCAGCGTCGACAACGCGTCCACGCCGCCGGCCGAGGCGCCGATCACAATGGCGGCGATGCGGCGCTCAAATTTGGTCACGACGTTCATACCGGGTTCTTCTTCTGAAAAATGCGGTCTTCGCGCACGATCTCGTCAAAGGCGTCGGCGTGGCTGGAAAAACGCAGCGACTCTTTTGCACCCAGGCCAAGAAATCCTTTGCGGCACAGCGACTCGCGAAACAAACCCAGCGCACGCTCCTGCAACTGGCGATTGAAATAGATCAGCACATTGCGGCAGGACACCAGGTGCATTTCCGCAAACACGCTGTCGGTCGCCAGGCTGTGGTCGGAGAACACGATGTGCTGGCGCAGCGTCTTGTCGAATACGGCGCGGCCGTAACCGGCGGTGTAGTAGTCCGACAATGAACTCTTGGCGCCGCTCTTCTGGTGGTTGCTGGTGAAACCGGCGATGCGATCCAGACTGTAGACGCCGGACTCGGCTTTTTTCAGCGCTGTCGGATTGATGTCGGTGGCATAGATCAGCGTACGTTCCAGCAAACCCTCTTCGCGCAGCAGGATGGCAAGCGAATACACTTCTTCGCCGGCGCTGCAGCCAGCCACCCAGATTTTGAGCGACGGATAAGTCCGCAGCAAGGGAATCACCTTCTCACGCAGCGACAGGAAATAGCCCGGATCACGGAACATCTCGCTGACCTGCACCGTCAGGTAATCCATCAGCGCCGGAAACACTTCCGGTTCGTGCAGCACCTTGTCCTGCAGCTGCGACAAGGTCTCGCAATGAAAACGATTCATCGCCGTCATCAACCGGCGCTTCATCGAGGCGCCGGCATAGCCGCGAAAATCGCAGTGATATCTGAGATAGATCGCATCCAGCAACAACTGCATTTCTATATCGAAATGGTTGGCCTGCGGGCGCGTTCTGTTCTTTACTTGGGCATCCATACGCGTACCAGTGACAACAGCTTTTCAACATCGAGCGGCTTGGCGATGTAATCGTTGGCGCCGGCAGCCAGACATTTTTCCTGATCGTCCTTCATGGCTTTGGCGGTCAGCGCAATGATCGGCAGCTTTTTCCATTCGGCGCGCTTGCGGATTTCACGCATGGCGGTCATGCCATCCATCTCCGGCATCATGATGTCCATCAGCACGAGGTCGATGGCCGCACCCGATGCGGCCTGGCTGCGCTCCAGCGCGGCCAGCGCTTCGATGCCGTTGCGGGCGATTTCGATTTTCATGCCTTTCGGTTCCAGCACGCTCGACAACGCAAAAATGTTGCGTACGTCGTCTTCCACCACCAGGATGCGGCGGCCTTCGAACACGGTCTCACGATCGCGCGCCACCTTGAGCAGGCGCTGGCTTTCCACCGGCAGTGTGGTTTCGACCTGGTGCAAGAACAAGGTAACCTCATCCAGCAGACGCTCCGGCGACCGTGCATCCTTGATGATGATGGAACGGGAGAAGCGGCGCAGTTGCTGTTCTTCTTCCGCGTCCAGCGAACGACCGGTGTAGACGATCACCGGCGGGAAGGAAACGTCATCCTGCCGCGCCATCTTTTCCAGCAGCTCATAGCCGCTGAGGTCGGGCAGGTTCAGGTCCATGACCATGCAATCGAAAGTCGTCGCCTGCAATTGCGCCAGGGCGTCGGCGGCCTTTTCGACGCCAACGATATTGATGCCCTGGCTGCCCAGCAGCTGGCGGATGCTTTCACGCTGACGTGCATCGTCTTCCACCACCAGCACGTGATGCAGGCTTTGCGAGAACTTGGCTTCCAGCTTCTTGAAGGCGTCCACCAGCTCCTTGCGCTGTACCGGCTTGAGCGCATAGCCGATGGCGCCGCGCTCCAATGCTTCTTGCGAGTAGTCGGCGACCGACACAACATGCACCGGAATATGCCGCGTGGCGGGGTTGCGCTTGATCTGGTCGAGTACGCCGAGCCCGGAGAAATCGGGCAGGTTCATGTCGAGCACGATGGCGTTGGGGTGATACTGAGCGGCGGCAGCGACGCCTTCATTGGCGGAATGCACGACGATGCACTGGTACCCCATCTCATGCGCAAGATCGCGCAGAATCAGCGAAAACGCGATGTCATCTTCGATCACCAGAATGCGGCGCGCGACGGTGTCGAGCCGGTTGCGGTCGTCGTCGACGGCGCCCGGTTGCTGTGAAATGGGCGTGCTACGCGCCGAAGCTTCGGCCACCGCCGTCGGCAAAGATACCGGTGCGGTCTTCGGCGCAGATGGAAAGTTCGGCTGGCCGGGCTGCTGTAAAGACGCCGGCGCGTCCAACGCACCGGGACGTGCCTGGACGGCATCGGCGGAATACACGGCCGGCAGGGTCAGCGTGAAGATGCTGCCTTCCCCGGGCTTGCTCTGCACCTGAATATCGCCGCCCAGCAGACGCGCCAGATCACGCGAAATCGACAGTCCCAAACCGGTGCCGCCGTATTTGCGGTGCGTGCTGCCGTCAGCCTGGCGGAAGGCTTCGAAGATGAAGTGTTGCTGATCCTGCGCAATGCCAATGCCGGTGTCGCGCACCGAGAAGGCCACCTTGCCGGCGGCAACCGGATAGATGGTCAGCGTGACTTCACCCTTGTCGGTGAACTTGAGCGCGTTGGACAAGAGGTTTTTAAGAATCTGTCCGATACGCTGGATGTCGGTTTCGATATGCGTCGGCGCGCCGGCTTCGATGATGGTTCTGAAGCCCAGGCTCTTTTGCTGCGCGGTCGGCCTGAAGCTGGCCTGCATGTCGTCGGCCAGTTTGGTCAGCGCCACCGGTTCGGACAGGATGTCGATCTTGCCGGCCTCCATCTTGGACAGATCAAGGATGTCGTTGATCAGCGCCAGCAGATCGTTGCCTGCCGAAGAAATGGTCTGGGCGAAACGCACCTGCTCGCCGGTCAGGTTGCCATCCTTGTTGTCGGCCAGCAGCTTGGCCAGGATCAGAGTCGAGTTGAGCGGCGTGCGCAGCTCGTGGCTCATGTTGGCGAGGAACTCGCTCTTGTACTGATTGGATCGCTCCAGCTCGCCGGCTTTTTCCAGCAGCACATCCTGGGCCTTGGACAGATCGTCCTTTTGCGCTTCCAGCTGTTGCGCCTGTTCCTCGAGCTGGGCGTTGGTTTCTTCCAGTTCGGCCTGCTGCGTTTCGAGACGGAACTGCGAAGTCTTGAGCGCCTGGCTCTGCTCTTCCAGTTCTTCGTTGTTGACGCGCAGCTCTTCTTCCTGGGTCTGCAATTCTTCGGCCTGGCGCTGGGTTTCTTCCAGCAGCTCTTCAAGACGGGTGCGGTCCTTGGAGGAGCGCACGGCGACCGCGATCATGTCGGCGATATTGGAGAGGAAGTTCGCTTCATTGGCATGCAAGGCGCGGAAGAAGCCCAGCTCCACCACCGCTTGCACACCGCCATCGACGCTGGCCGGCACGATGAGCAGTTCCAGCGGCGTCGATGCGCCCAGACTGGACGACACCGGCAGATACCCGTTCGGAACGTCGCGCACATGCATGGACCGGTTCAGCTTGGCCGCCTGACCCAGCAAGCCGTCACCAGGTTGCATGCGGGTGTGCCGGTTGTCGGCTGCCAGCGCATAGCCGCCGAAGCGCTGAAACTCGCCGCCTTCTTCCTGAATATAAATGGCGCCGACCTGTGCGTTGAGATAATCCGCCAGAAAGGCCAGCGCGTTGGCGCCCAGTACATCCAGCCGTTGTTCGCCTTGCAGACGTTCGCTCAGGCCGATCTGACCTGCACGCATCCAGACCTGCAACTCGCGCGCGCGGTAGTCGCGCGAAGTCATTACCGCGGCAATTGCAATCAGCACCAATAGCAGAATCGACCCGCCCCAGGTGATGGTATTGGACAAGGTGACGGCAGTGCGCCACTCGGCCTGCCGGTCAGTGAGCAGATCGCGCTCGTGCGTTTCCATGCGATCGACCAGCGTACGCAGGCGATCCATCGCCAGCTTGCCGCGATCGGTGCGCACCACTTCCAGCGCCGCATCGCTACCCTTGGTGCGGCGCAGATCGATGCTTTCCGCCAGTTCATCCATCTTGACCTTGACCAGCGAGGTGATGGCGTCGAGACGCTGCAACTGCTCCGGACTGTCGCTGACCAGATTGCGCAGTTTGTTCAGCTCGCTCGGCAAAGAAGCGCGCGCATTGATGTAAGGCGTGAGGTAGCTCTCGGTATTGGTCAGCAAGTAACCGCGCTGGCCGGTTTCGGCATCCTTGAGCGCCGACACCAGCAGTTGCAATTGCTCGCGCACTTCTATCGTGTGCGACACCAGCGCCGCCGTGTTCTCGCGCGTCTGCAGCGAGCGATAAGAGAACAAGGCGATCAGGATCACCGCCAGAATGGCGACGGCAAAACCGACCAGCGGTCCCGGCGGCAGCGGCGGTCCGCTCACCGGCCCCTTATTGCGCACCCGGCCCGATGGTGTCAATGGCGTTGATGGCGTCGATGGCTTCCGTTCATCAGCTTGCATGGCAGAACCTGGCACGGCGAACTCCGTAATAAATGGCAATACAGGAAAAAAGAGGATGACCGGGTGAAATGGCCACCAGAAAAGATCTTTATATTTCTTTTAGAAAATCGCAAAAATTATACTAGATTGCTAAGAGCGGAATGACCGGCATTCCGTTCTCGGCGGGGTAACTATTTACGCCGTTTTTTGCCGAAAAATGCGAGCAGACAGCAGTCAGGGGACGTCGCCTGTCTCAATGCAAGGCGGCCACCTCGCCCGCCCATCCGTCCGCCCGTCGCGCGATCACCAGGCATTCACCGTCGCCGGGCGCATCCACGATCAGTTCGCCGTCAGCCCAAAACGCGCTGCGGCCGACCGCCAGCCAGTCACCGGTGGGGCCGCCGTGATTGGCCATCAAGACACCGATGCCGTAACGCGCCGAGTAGCCTTGCAGCATACTGGCCTCCGGCGCATAGCCTTTGCCGGTCACCATGACGCCGGCGGCATAGAGCGCCGCGTCATCCGCCGCAGCCTGTGCCACATGGCCGGGCTGCGAAATATCGGCGCAGATCGCCAGTGCGACGCGCGTGCCGCCTACCTCGCAAAGATTGTTTTGCCGGCCGGGGCTGAACAGCTTGTTCTCGTCACCGTACAAGTGTTGCTTGGCGTAAAACGTCGGTACATCGGACCCACCCAGCAACACCGCGCCGATGTACGGTCGACCTCCATCCTCTGCCGCCACCGGCACGCCGACCGCCACCGTCATGCCGAGACGCCGCGCCTGCAAATGCAGCGGCGCCAGCATCGCGTCGTCCGGCCGGATCGCCAGCGAGCGCGCTGCGTTCAGTTCGTAACCGGTCAGCGACAACTCGGGAAACACCAGCAATTTCACGCCATGCTGGCCGGCCTGTGCGATAGCTTCGCCGTGCCGGGCAATGTTGGCGGACATGTCGCCGGTTACCGAGAGGGTCTGTGCCGCCGCAATTACGAATGGGGTCATGGTCTGGTTCGGAATGACTGCAAAGTGAAAGTCTGAAATAAACGCAGCAGCCGCAGCGGTCTCAACCGGGCAGCGCCTGCATGCGAAACGTAAAGGTTGTCTGCGCCGCATCCGACGCCACCGTCAGCTGACCGCCATGAGCGCGCGCGATCTCGGCGGCGATGAACAAACCGAGGCCGAGGCCGAGACCGTTCTTTTCCTTGCGGTCGCCGCCGCGTACAAAAGGCTGGAACAAACGGCGCTGCACATCGGGTGCAATCGGAAAGCCTTCGTTCTGCACCTGCAGCTCAAAATGTTCCGCATCGCCGGTCACTTTCACGGCGACGGCGCCATGGCGGGAGCCGTGCGTCAACGCGTTGGACAGCAGGTTCGACAGCATCTGGCAGATACGCGCACTATCGCAATGAATCGGCGCGGTGAGCTTGATGTCAACGTGGATTTCGCGGTCCGGCCAGACGGCGCCCAGTTCGGCGATGACCATTTCCAGGTCCTTGCGCAGCGCATTGTCGGAGGTCTTGTCGAGCACGAAGCCGCCGCCCAGACGCGCGCGCGAAAAATCCAGCATGTTGTCCACCAGACCGGAAATGCGCCTGGCGCTCTGCTCGATCTGGGTCACGGTCTTCTGGCTTTCTTCCGAGGCCCGGGCGCGCAACAGACGTGCGGCCAGGGTGATGGCGGTCAGCGGATTGCGCAGGTCGTGGCCGAGAATGGCGATGAACTGTTCGCGCAGATCGGCCGCCTGCTGCGAATTCAACAGCGCCGCTTCACTGGCCTCGGCCCGCTCGAGGTTGTCCAGATGCGAGCCGATCAGCTGGGCAAACAGCTTGAAGGTATTGATGACTTCATCGGTTTGTACCCTGGCCGGATTGGGATCGATGGCGCACAAGGTGCCGAAGAATTCTTTGTCGCGCCAGAAGATCGGCACCGAGATGTAGCTCTGCAGGCCGTACATCCGGGGCGTGTGATGGTTGCAGAAGCGCGGATCCTCGGCGACGTGGTCTATGGCGACCAGTTCGCCGCTGTCGCGGATTTCATCGCAGATGGTGGTATCGACCTGCAGCTCGCCGCCGACTCCCAGGCCGAAGGCGATCTTGTCGAGCACGCCGGCGGCGATCCAGCGTTCTTTGGTGACGCGCGCAACTGCGGCGTAGCCCATGCCGGTGGTGCGGCACACCACATCCAGGATCATCGGCACGGCGTCGATTCTGGCCACCGAGGCCACCTCGGCTTGCAGTTCCCGTTCTTTCTCTTCCATCGCGGACAACGCGCTCCCTGATTTCCCTGTTTGATTTATCGCCGCACATGCGCGGCAGTATGTCAGCTTAACCGAAAGTAACGCTCAAATGTTGGCGGCGATGCAGGCCGAGGGGCGCTTGTAGGACAACGCCTGACAAGCAGTAAAAGCAAGTCGCAGAAACAGTTGCAAAAATGCCGCGCAGTGCTGCGCGACGACGTCAGTTGATCAGATCAGTCGGTCATTCCGGACTTCATTTAGCCGCCGGCGTAATCCACGATGGCGCGCCGTGCAATACGCAGCGCGGCGTCCAGCTCGGCCGCCTTGACCTTGCAGTCGGAGGCGGATGCATCGCCGGAGAGCAGCGCCTCCAGCTCGCCCGCGAGACGATGCACGTCGGTCAGCGCCAGCGTGCCCGCGCTGCCGCGCAGCTTGTGCGCCAGCGTTTTTGCCTGGGACAATTCGTTGGCCTGAATGCGGGCCAGGATATCGCTGCCGGTTTTCTCGTATTGCTCGGCGAACTTGCTGAGGAATTTGCTGTAGACCTCCTTGCTGCCCCAGGCTTCCAGGCCGACCGCGACATCGAGTCCGGGCGTGGCGCTGGGAGTGGTCTCGATGATGGTCGGAAAGGTGGTGGCAACACTGGCCGATGCGTAGGCCGGCTTGGCTTCGCGGCGCCGCTCCAGTTCATCGCCCGACAGATGCGCAATGTGCTGGCGCACCACCGAGATGATCTGCTCGACGTTGTAGGGCTTGGAGAGGAAGCCGTTCATGCCGGCCGTCATTGCCGCCTCTTGCTGCGCCTTGAAGGCGCCCGCCGTCAGCGCGATGATGGGCAGCGCGCGCAGTTGCAGCGTCTCGCGGATCTCGTGCGTGGCGGTGTAGCCGTCCATGACCGGCATCTGGATGTCCATCAGCACCAGGTCGGCGCCGTCCGGGTGTTCGCGCAGCCAGTCGACCGCTTCGCTGCCGTCGCCGACGGCGATGACCTCGGCGCCGTCGGCTTCGAGGATGCGCTTGGCGACTTCGCGGTTGATTTCGCTGTCGTCGACCACCAGCACGCGCACGCCGTCAATGCGGTTGTCGCCGGCGACGGTAGTGCTAACGCCGGCCTTGTCGGCCCCTGCCCCTGCTCGTGTGCTGCCGGCGCCCGCTTCGCCGCTGCGGCGCTGGCGCACGTGAACGATGGTGTTGTACAGCGTCGACGGCGTGACCGGTTTGGTGATGACCGCGTCGAGCAATTGCGCGTCAGGCGAAGTCATGACGTCGTCGCGGCCGTAAGCCGTCACCATGATCACGATCGGCGGCTGAGCATGCGAAGACGATGCTTCACGGATCGCCCTGGCGGCCTCCAGACCGTCCATGCCCGGCATACGCCAGTCGAGCAGGAAAATGTCGTAGCTCAGGTTATGGCGCAGCCGCACCATGGCCTTGGAAATCGCGTCCTCGCCGGATTCCACCGTATCGACCTGCCAGCCCATGGACTTGATGGTGTCGGCCAGCACGGCGCGCGCGGTGGCGTTGTCATCGGCCACCAGCACGGTGAGCGGTCCTTCCAGCGGCAACTTCTCCGCGGCATGCGGGATCACCTGGAACGGCAGCATGAACCAGAACTGGCTGCCCTTGCCCGGTTCGCTGATGACGCCGATTTCGCCGCGCATCAATTGCACCAGGTGGCGGCAGATGGTCAGGCCGAGGCCGGTGCCGCCATAGCGCCGCGTGGTGGAGGTGTCTTCCTGGGTGAAGGCGTGGAAAATATCCTGCTGGCGTTCTTCCGGGATGCCGATGCCGCTGTCGGTCACGGCAAAGCGCAGCATGACCTGGTCGCCGACTTCGCTGATGACGGCGACGTGGACGCTGATCTCGCCATGTGCGGTGAACTTGATAGCGTTGCTGGTGAGATTGGTGAGGATCTGCTCCAGCCGCAAGGCATCGCCGTGCAGATGTTCAATGCCGACATCGTTGAAGCCAACCACCAGTTCCACATCTTTGTCGCCGATATTAGGGGCGGTGACGTTGACCACGTTTTCCAGCACCGCACTGAGGCGGAACGGCACGTGCTCGACCTCCAGCCGTCCCGCTTCGATCTTGGAGACGTCGAGGATGTCGTTGATGATGCCCAGCAGCGAATGGCCGGCGGTGATGATCTTACGCACCAGATCGCGCTGGTCGGCGTTGAGTGCGGTCTTCTCCAGCAGATAAGTCAGTCCGAGCACGGCGTTCATCGGCGTGCGGATTTCGTGACTCATGTTGGACAGGAAGCTGCTCTTGGCGCGCGTGGCCGATTCCGCCCGCGACAATGCCAGTTCGAGATTGCGGTTGGCGTCGAGCAGGTTTCTGGTTTGCTGCTCGACCAGACCCTCCAGACGCTGGCGGTATTGGGTCAGTTCTTTTTCCAGATGTTTGCGATCGGTGATGTCGCGCGCGATATACGAGGTGCCGACGATCTTCTTCTCGCCATCAAGGATGGGCGAAATCGTCACTGAAATATCGAGCAGGCGGCCGTCGCGGTGCCAGCGCGTGGTTTCGTAGTTGACCACGGTCTCGCCCTGCAGGATCTGCGCAGTGATACCGCGCGTTTCTTCGTTCTTTTCGGTCGGCACCAGCACGTAGACCGACTGATTGATCATTTCGTGCGCAAGATAGCCGAATACTTTTTCCGCGCCGGGGTTCCAGCTGTTGATGAGATCGTCGAGACCGGTGCCGATGATGGCGTCGTCCGACGACGCCACAATCGAAGCCAGCACGGACCGCGTTTCCTGATGACGCAGCAGGTCGGCGACGCGCTCTTCGCTGGCAATCAGTTCTGTTTCAGCTTTGAGGCGTTCATGCACGGCAGCTTCGCGGCGCTTGCGATGCACCGCCAGCTGCCAGCTCAGCAAGGCCAGGGCCAGCAGGATCAGCGCGACAAACCAGCTCAGCCGCATCAGAATGCGGTGGCTGTCGACGATCACGCGCTTCTGCGGCAGGAACAGCGCCACGGTCCAGGGCGATTGCTGGTGCAGGCCGTAACGGCCAGTGTTGCCGTCGATATCGACGCGTTGCCACGACCAGATGCCGTCGTCACCGATGATATTGCCGGCCGGCTGCGCCTGTATCTGCGTCCAGACGGCGGGATAGTCGCGCTTAAGACTGTCGTCACGCTTGAACATGAAGGCCCATTCATCAGCGGTATTGGTGCTGTAGAGCCAGAAGCCTTCGCCGTTGAGCAGCATGGCGCGGTTGACGCCGCGTTCAACCTGATTGGAGAAACGGTCCAGCAGCGGCGCCATCAGCAGGTTGATGATCAGGATGCCGCGCGCCTGGCCGCCACTGGTAAAGACCGTTACCGCCAGCCGCACGGTGGGCTTGTGCGGGACTTCGATCCTGCCGTTTTCGACGTTGAGATCCATCGGCGAAATCAGAATTTCGCCGCGCGGCAGCGCCATGGTGTCGGTGAAGTAGGGACGATCCTTCTTGCTCTGCAGATTTTTGTCGGCGATCAGCATCGGTCCGGTGCTGGTCATGTTCACGCGAACCTTTTCCATGCCGTCCTGATCGATCCAGCGCACCTGGTCGTAGTAGGGGTTGCGCAGCATCAGCGTGGAAAAACTCTCCACCATGCCGGCAATATTTTCCGGCGTCGGATCGTTGACGGCGCGGGCAATGGGCGGTTCGCCGGTGAGAATGCTCAGATGGCGCAGCGGCGCGTCCATGTCATTGGTCAGCGACGCCACGCCGAGCGCCACGCGTTCACGCTGCTCCAGTTGCAGGCGGTTCAGCTCGGCGTCAATGCGGCTGTGATAGAGGAAGGCCGCCGCCGCCAGCACCATGGCGGCCAGCGGCAGGAACTGCGCCAGAAAGTAATGCTGATTCCCCTTCAGCCTGCGCATGCGTTCTCCCGATGGAAACACTGGTCCGGAACCCGTTGACGGCAGGAGCGCCGCCGCTGTTGTTATCCCGGTCCGGTGTGCAGCCCATTATGCCCATGAACATCCGGCGTGGCAATTTGGTTGCCGGGACTACGCAAGGGGAGTTACGCGGCGCAGTTGCCGGTGGGTTACCAGGAAATCACGCTTCGGTAAACCGGAGCCCGCGCGGCGGACTGCCTGATTGTTGTGCTGCCTAGTTGGGCAAGTTCTGGGCTGAGAGTGTGTGCGCCAGTTTCTGCTCGCGGAACGCTTCGGTGACGAAGTCGACAAAGGCGCGCGTCTTGCCCGGCAGCAGTTTCTGGCTGGCGAAATACAGTGAAATCGGGCCGACGTCGGCATGCCAGTCCGGCAGCACGCGCACCAATGCGCCGCTTTGCAGGTGCGGCAGTGCATGCAGCACACCGACCAGGCCGATACCCATCCCCAGCAACGTGGCATGGCACACTGCCTCGGGATCGTTAAACAGCATCACCGGTTTTTGCACGGCTGTCATTTCGACCCCGCGACTATTGCGCATGATCTGTGTGCGTACCCGGCTGTTCAACGGCGAGCGCATGGCGACGCAAGGGAAGTCGCCGAGAGCAGCAGGATCTTTCGGCAAACGCTTGCCGCGTAAAAATGCCGGAGACGCCGCCGCAATGACGTGCACCGGCGCCAGCTCGCGCGCCACCATTCCGGGCGGCAGATCGAAGCCGCCGCCGATAGCCGCATCGAACCCGCCGGCGATCAGATCCAGCGGGCGGTTGTCAAAAAACCAATCGGGCGTCACTGCCGGATAACGTTCGAGAAACGCCGGCATGAGCGGCAGCAGATAGTCCATTCCCAATGCCTGCGACGTACTGAGCTTGAGCACGCCGGCCGGCTGCCCGGCATTGACGGTGATATCCGCGATGGCGCCCTGAATACTGTCCAGCCCGCCCTGCACCGACTGCAGAAAGCGCTCGCCGGCCTCGCTCAACGTCAACCCGCGCGTGCTGCGCTGGAACAGGCGCACGCCGAGATTGCGCTCCAGCTGCGCGACATTGCGGCTCACCGCTGCCGGCGTCAATGCCAGCCGCCGCGCCGCCGACGAGAAACTGCCGGTCTCCGCGCTGCGGACAAACGACTCCAGATTCGCCAGGGTTTCCATAAATCACTTTCAAGTAATGCTTGAAAGTGATTCTATCCGATCGCGACTAACGCGAGGGGAATGAAAGGCCTACAGTTCAATTCAGCAAAACCCGACTCAGCAAACCTTGCTGTCGCCCTGACGGCGCAGTACATCGCTGAATTCACACGTCACGACCTGACCACGAACTGAAAGGAAACATCATGAACATCAGCATCATCGGCGCCGGCGCCATCGGCACAGCCATCGCCCGCCAATTCGCCCGTAACGGCATCGCCGCCTCCATCGCCAACAGCCGCGGTCCGCAATCGCTGCAAGCGCTGACCGGCGAACTCGGTCCGCATATCAAGGCTGTCAGCGTCAAAGAAGCGGCGCAAGCCGACATCGTCTTCCTCGCCGTGAACTGGGGACGCATTCCCGACGCGCTCAAGGACGCCGGCCCATGGAACAAGCGCATTCTGATCGACGCCAACAACGCCGTCGACGCGGCGACGTTCAAGGGCGTCGATCTGGGCGGCCGCGCTTCCAGCGAAGTGGTGGCGGAATTTGCGCCCGGCGCGCGCGTGGTCAAATCCTTCAATCATTTGCTGGCCGCCGTGCTGGCCGGCGATCCGCAATCGGAAGGCGGACGCCGCGTGCTGTTTTTGTCCGGCGATGATGCCGACGCCAAGAAGACGGTCAGCGATCTGATCGCGCGCCTGGGCTTTGCGCCCGTCGATCTGGGCGGTGTGAATGAAGGCCGGGCGGCGCAATTTCCGGGGGGTCCGCTGCCGGTGCTGAATCTGGTGAAGTTCGGCTGAAGTCCAGCTGAACTTCAGTAAAGGTGCGTTCAGAATGGCGACGCACCGGCATGCACCTGCCCGATGCCGGCCACTTCGTCCTCGATCTGGAACAGATCCGAAAACTCGCAGCACTCCTGCGCCAGCATCAGGATCGATGAGATGAAGTTGCTCTTGCGTTCGCCGCGATAGAGCGCAACGTAGGGAATTTCCGGCAAGGCAGGGATGGTCTCGACGACCTCCAGCGCGCCGCGCTCGACCAGCGAGCGCAGGCACAAATGCGGCAGGTAGCTCACGCCCATGCCCGACACCGTCAGGCCGATCAGCGCCACCAGGCTGCTGCAGCTGATGGAATTGGACGGCGACACCACCTGCGACTTGAACCAGCGGTCGTAGATGATGCCGGTGCCTGACTTGTCGCCCTGCGTCAGTATGGTGTACTGCGCCAGCTCATGCATGCGCAGCACTCGCGGATTGGAAGACGAGCGCGGCAGCAAACCGGGCTTGGCCATCCACACACTCTTCACCTTGCCCATCGGCAGCACCGAGAAGCGCGATTCGGCAAAGGCGTCCGGCACGATGATGGCGTCGATCTCGTCGGCCAGCAGTTTGTCGCGCAGACTCACGCTCAGATCCACGTCCGGCTCGATCACCACTTTTGGATAATGCTCGCGCACCTGCTTGACCAGACGCGGCAGCCAGGTCATCGCCGTCAGCTCGGTAACGCCGATGCGCAGGCGGCGCTCCACCACTTCCGGTTTGCTGAACTGTTCGACGGCCGCGTCGCGCTGCTCCAGCAGGCGCTTGGCCACCATCAGCAATTCCTCGCCTTTTTCAGTCAACCGCGCCTGCCGCAGATCGCGGTCGAACAAGGCTGTGTCGAAACTGCTTTCCAGCTCCTTGATGCGCTTGGATACCGCCGACTGCGTGGTGTTGAGCTTGCGCGCGGCCGCCGCAAAGCCACCCAGGGAGGCGATCCAGTACAGGGCTTCGAGCTGTTTGAAGGAGAACATGCGAGCGCGGGAGTGAGGTGCATTGAGATGGTGCAATAAGCTGATTGTATTCCTAAAAGCGATGCAAATTGATAATTAAATATCGCTTTTTTTAGTTTTTCGGCACTCCTATTATCGAGCTAACGAGTAGGTACAAAACAAACACAAGCTTGAGGAGATCTTCACATGTCTGCATCCCCCTATGTCATCCATCCGGCCCCCGCAGTCGCCCCCGCAGCCATGCTGGACGCACTGCACGGGCTGGTGGTCTCGCACCTGAGCGACAACCTGCAACGCCTGTCGGGCGTGCGCGGCCTGCAGCGCCTGCATCCGGAGCGCAAGCTGGTCGGCACCGCTTTCACCGTCAAGACCCGCCCCGGCGACAACCTGCTGATCTACAAGGCGCTGATGATGATGTCGCCCGGCCATGTGCTGGTGGTCGACGGCGGCGGCGATACCAGCAACGCGCTGGTCGGCGAACTGATCATGCTGTACGCGCAGCAGCGCGGCTGCGCGGGTTTCGTGATCGACGCTGCGGTGCGCGACAGCGCAGCGTTCCACGCGGCGGACTTTCCCTGTTATGCGCGCGCCATCGGCCATCGCGGTCCCTACAAGAACGGCCCCGGCCAGATCAACGTGCCGGTCAGCATCGGCGGCCAGGTGATTCGTCCGGGCGACCTGATCGTCGGTGACGAAGACGGCGTGGTGTCGTTCGCGCCCGAACAGGCCGATACGCTGATCGCCGCCGCGCAACAGACGGCCGCCATGGAAGACGCCATCAAGGCCGAAATCGCCAACGGCAAGGTCGAACAGGCCTGGCTGAGCAAAGTCTTGCAGCCCTACGGCCTGTAGTTCGACCTCTTATTCATCCCCTTCTTCTTTCTTTTTTCTTTCACTGGAGCCGCAATTGGACAAGCTTCTGGCAGACCGCCTTTCTGCCGTCAAACCCTCACCGAGCATGGCCGCCAAAGCCCGCGTCGACGCCCTGCGCGCCGCCGGCCGCAATATCATTGATTTCACCATCGGCGAACCCGATTTCCCGACACCGGCGCACATCATTGCCGCCGGCGTCGATGCGCTGCAATCGGGCCACACGCGCTACACCGGCTCGACCGGCACGCCGGCGTTGCGCAAGGCGATTGCCGCCAAGCTGGAGCGCGAAAACCATCTGCGCTACGGCATCGACGAAATCGTGGTCGGCAACGGCGCCAAGCACATCATCTACAACGCCTTCGCCGCCACGCTCAATGACGGCGACGAAGTCATCATCCCGACGCCTTACTGGGTGTCGTATCCGGACATGGTGGCCATCAACGGCGGCAAGACGGTCATCGTCAGTTGCGATGCGGCCGGTGGTTTCAAGCTGAGCGCCGCTGCGCTGGAATCGGCGATCACCGCGCGCACCCGCTGGCTGGTGCTCAATACGCCCAACAATCCGAGCGGCGCGGTCTACACGTCCGACGAACTGACCGCCATCTGCACCGTGCTGCTGCGCCATCCGCAGGTATGGCTGATGACTGACGAAATCTACGAACACTTCGTCTACGGCGACGCGCAACATATCTCGCCGCTGCAAATCGCGCCTGCCCTGAAGGCGCGCACGCTGGTGGTCAA
The DNA here is from genome assembly GCF_058801885.1 of Herbaspirillum sp. GW822-FHT03A08. Classification (NCBI taxonomy): domain Bacteria; kingdom Pseudomonadati; phylum Pseudomonadota; class Betaproteobacteria; order Burkholderiales; family Oxalobacteraceae; genus Herbaspirillum; species Herbaspirillum sp. GW822-FHT03A08. The sequence continues at coordinate 198,281 of NZ_JBXANR010000006.1, forward strand.
CGGCGTATCGAAGGCGTATGCGATGACCGGCTGGCGCATCGGCTACGGCGCCGGGCCGCAGGAACTGATGAAAGCGCTGGCGCTGCTGATGTCGCAAAGCACCACCTGCCCGAGCGCGGTCAGCCAGGCCGCCGCCATCACCGCCTTGTCGGGGCCGCAGCAATGCGTGCTGCAGGGCCGCGATCTGTTCAGCAAACGGCGTGACGCCATCGTGGCGCTGATCAACGGCATCCCCGGCCTGCGCTGCCTGCCGCCGGACGGCGCCTTCTATGTTTTCGTCGATGTCGCCGGTCTGCTGGGTAAGCAAACCCCACAGGGCGCGACGCTGAACAACGACGTCGATGTCATGATGTATTTTCTTGAGCAGGCCGGCGTCGCCACCATTGATGGCGCATCCTACGGTCAGCCATCCTATTTGCGCATGTCGTTTGCGACCTCGATCGAGCAGATTGAATCGGGTTGCCGGCAACTGCGCGATGCTGTATCTCAATTGATGCCTTAACTGTCGTCTCAATAACTTGTCTCAGTCATTTCACTAACACCTCGGGAGAAATCATGTTCACACTCAAGCAGTCCGCCATCGCAGCGCTCACGACAGCAGTCCTGATGACGATCAGTTTTTCCGCCAGCGCCGACCAGCTCGCCGACATCAAGCAAAAAGGCACGCTGATTTGCGGTACGCTGGGCACCGCCGAGCCCTTCAGTTTTCCTAATCCGTCGACCCGCGAGATTCAGGGTTACGACGTCGATTTCTGTAAGGCCATCGCCAAGAGTCTCAACGTCAAACTGGAGCTGAAGATGATTTCGGTGGCGGCGCGCATTCCCGAGCTGCAGCAGAACCGCGTCGACATCGTCATCGCCAATCTGGGCTGGACGCCGGAACGCGCCGAGCAGATCGCCTACAGCGACGGCTACTACGCCAGCCTGCAAAAGGTCGCCGCGCGCCGCTCTTCCGGCTACAAGGGCTTGAACGACCTGGCCGGAAAACGCGTCAGCGCCACCAAGGGATCGACCTCGGAACTGGGCGTGCGCAAGTCCCTGCCGACTGCATCGACCACCACCTTCCAGGACCCGCCGGCCGCCTTCCTGGCAATGCAGCAAGGCAAGGTGGAAGGTTTCGCCGTGTCCGAGCTGATGCTGGTCAAGTTCAAGCAGCAGACCGAAGACAGCTCGCCGATCGACATCCTGGAACCGGCGCTGATGAACGAATACTGGGGTGTCGGCATGCGCAAGGAAGAGTCGGGTCTGATCAAGCATGTCAACGGCGTGCTCGAAAACATGGAAAAGACCGGCGAAGCCAAACAGGTCTTCGACAAGTGGCTTGGCCCGAACACGGCATACAAATTGCAACGCGGCTTCAAGATCGAACCGATCAAGGGTTGAGCGGTAAAAGCGACGATCTGCGCTGCCGCCTGCCCCGGATCACCCGGACAGGCGGCAGCAACGCAATGGGGGAAGGAACTGTATGAGTACCAAACTGGATTTTTCGGTGCTGTTGCGCGAGGACTATCCGCGCCTCATCATCGAGGGCATCAGCACCATGCTGCAACTGACCGGCTATGCCTGGATCCTGGCGATGACGGTCGGCATCCTGCTGGCGCTGCTGCGCATGACACGCAATCGCTGGGCCGAGCGCGCGGTCGCGCTGTTTGTCGAGTATCACCAGAACGTGCCGATGCTGGTGCAGATCTTTCTCTGGTATTTCGGCGTGCCGACCTTGCTGCCGGACAGTGTGCAGCTGTGGTTCAACCAGCGTCACAGCGAATTCCTGTTTGCCATCATTGCGGTCGGCCTGTGCATGTCGGCCTACATCTCCGAAAGCCTGCGCAGCGGCATCCGCGCCATTCCCGGTTCACAGATGGAAGCGGCGCGCGCCCTCGGCCTGTCCTACCTCGGGGCATCGCGCCTGGTGATCTTGCCGCAAGCCTTGCGCATCGCCCTGCCGACGCTGGTCAGCCACACCGTGCTGCTGTTCAAGAACACCAGCCTGGCGATGGTCGTCGGCGTCGCCGAACTGACCTACGCCACGCGTGAAATCGAAAGCCAGTCCTTCCACACCATCGAAACCTATCTGCTAACGACCATGATCTACCTCGGCATATCGCTGCTGATCATGGCCGGCGGCGCGATGCTGGAAAACCGTTACCGCATCAAGACGCGCTGAGGACCATCGTGATCATCGACATCTTTCATATCCTGCGCGACAACTGGACGCTGCTGCTAATCGGCCAGTACCCCAACGGCCCGCTGGGCGGCCTGGCGGTCACGCTGATCCTGTCCGTGGCCGGCCTGGCGCTGGCGTTTCCGGTGAGCGTGCTGCTGGCGCTGGGACGCGTCAGCCCGCTGGCGATCCTGCGTGCGCCGGCCATCGCCATCATCTATACAGTGCGCGGCGTGCCGCTGGTGATGTTCATTTTCTGGGTGTATTTCTTTGTGCCGCTGCTGATCGGCACTACCATTTCCGGCTTCACCACGATGCTGGTGACGGTGGTGATCTATGAAGCCGCGTATCTGGCCGAAGTGATCCGCGCCGGCATCGAGGGCCTCCCCAAAGGCCAGGTTGAAGCCTCACGCGCACTGGGCATGAGCTATCTGCAGACCATGTTCAAGATCGTGCTGCCGCAGGCGCTCTACAACATGCTGCCGGCGATGATCAGCCAGTTCGTCTCGACCATCAAGGAAACCTCGCTGGGCTATGTCATCAGCGTCAACGAACTGACCTTCGCCGCCAACCAGATCAACAGTACCTTGCTGACCAAGCCCTTCCCGGTATTCGTGATGCTGGCGCTGATCTACTTCGTGCTGTGCTCGCTGCTGACGCAATTTGCCCGCTGGCTGGAACGCCGCATTGCCAGACGCCGCAGCGGCGTTCCTCGCAGCACGGTTGCAACGGTAGTCCCAAATAGCAATACGGTCGCAGCGACCACGGCGGCCTGATCAATTTCAACGGAATCGACACCATGGAAACATCTTCCGGCGGCATCGCCACAACCACGCCTAACGATACAAACAGCATGATCAGCTTCGATCAGGTCAACAAATGGTACGGCTCCTATCACGCACTGGCCGACGTCAACGCCAGCGTCACCAAGGGTGAGGTCGTCGTGGTTTGCGGCCCTTCCGGATCAGGCAAGTCGACGCTGATCCGCACCGTCAACCGGCTCGAAGAAATCCAGAAGGGCAAGATCGTCTTCGACGGTCAGGATGTGCATGCGCCCAAGCTGGATCTGAATCGCTTCCGCGCCCGCGTGGGCTTTGTGTTTCAGAGCTTCAACCTGTTCCCGCATCTGTCGGTGCTGGACAACATCGTCATGGCGCCGGTCAACGTGCGCGGCAGCAAACGCAGCGAAGCGCGGGTACGTGCACTGGAGTTGTTGGAGCGTGTCGGCCTGGCCAGCAAAGCCGAGTCGTACCCCGGCCAATTGTCCGGCGGGCAACAGCAGCGCGTGGCGATCGCACGGGCGCTGGCCATGGATCCGCCGGCGATGCTGTTCGACGAACCGACTTCCGCCCTTGACCCGGAAATGGTCGGCGAGGTGTTGCAAGTGATGAAGCAACTTGCCCGCGACGGCATGACCATGATCTGCGTCACGCACGAAATGGGCTTCGCGCGCGAAGTCGCCGACCGCGTATGGTTCATGGACCAGGGACGCATCGTGGAAACCGGCACGCCGGAAGATTTCTTCCTGCGTCCGCAAAGCATGCGCGCGCAAAAATTCCTGTCGGAGTTGCGCGCGCATTGATTCCGTCTTCAGAAATTCTGTCTCTAGCTTAACCGGCCAGTAGACGTCCTTTCAGGACGCCACGCAGTCAGACAAACTGCCATCCTGCCGTCGGAAAACTCCTTGATCGTGTCGATCTGAAGAATCGTTTTCCAGCGGTGTTTTTCCTTTCTTCTTTCACCGGCTCTTATTGAACTTTCGTTGTCGGCGCGCGGCCCAACCGTCTGCTTCCAGCCAATTTTCGATGAGACCATCATGAAAGAAAACCAGCAAGAAGACTTCCCCGGCGCATCCCCTCGCAGCAATGCCGATGACGGCGCGCCCCGCTCTGCCCCTTCCGTTGTCGAAAACGCAAATCCATCGGCACAGGCCAATGGCATTCCGCATCTGACGCGCCGCTCCTTCCTGATGTGGGTCGGTTCCAGCGGCGCGGCGACGGCCTTGCCTGCGTCGGCACTTGCAGCGCCGCTGGCGGCGCCCGCTCCGTTAACTGCCGATCCGGGACTAGTGAATGTACGGCTGACCGTCAACGACGTCGTGCGCGACGTTCAGGTCGACGTGCGCACCAGCCTGCTCGATTACCTGCGCGAAAATCTCCAGCTTACCGGCACCAAGAAAGGTTGCGATCACGGCCAGTGCGGCGCCTGTACGGTGCATGTCAACGGCCGCCGCGTGAACTCCTGCCTGAGCTTCGTGGCGATGCACGATGGTGATGCCGTGACCACCATCGAAGGACTGGGTACACCGGATCGGCTGCACCCGATGCAGGCGGCCTTCGTCGCCCACGACGGCTTGCAGTGCGGCTACTGCACCGCGGGCCAGATCATGTCGGCGACGGCCCTGCTGAAAGAACCCTGCGGGCGCAGCGACACCGACATCAAGGAAGCGATGAGCGGCAACATCTGCCGCTGCGGCGCTTATTCCAACATTGTGGCGGCGATCCGGCAGGTTCGCGACGCTACCTGATCACTCTCTCCAAGGAATCGCCATGCACACCTTCCAGATGTTGCGCGCACAGACGCCCGACGACGCCGTGCGGCTCGCTGCCGCCGCCGATGGTGCAGACATCGCGCCGCGGCCGATCCGTTTTCTTGCCGGCGGCACCACGCTGGTGGACCTGATGAAACTCGACGTCGAGCAACCGCAGCAGGTCATCGACATCAACCGCCTGCCGTTCGATCAGGTAGAGCAAACCGCCGACGGCGGCCTGAAGATCGGTGCGCTGGTACGCAACAGCGATCTCGCCAATCATCCGCTGGTAATGCAACGCTATCCAGTGCTGAGCCAGGCGCTGCTGTCGGGCGCGTCGGCGCAGTTGCGCAATATGGCGACCACCGGGGGTAATCTTTTGCAGCGTACCCGCTGCGTGTATTTCCGCGATATCGCCGCGGCCTGCAACAAACGCCGGCCCGGCAGCGGCTGTGCGGCGATGGAGGGCTTCCATCGCAACCTGGCGATCCTCGGCATCAGCGATCAATGCATCGCCACCAATCCCTCCGACATGAACGTCGCGCTGACGGCGCTGGAAGCGATCGTCCACGTGCAGGGCGCCGGCGGTGCGCGCATGATTCCGATCAACGATTTCTACCTGTTGCCGGGCGCCACGCCGCAGCGCGAAACGGTGCTCGCGCCGGGCGAGCTGGTGACGCACGTGTCGCTGGCCGCACCGGTGGCAAACGCGGCATCGACCTATCTCAAATTGCGCGACCGCGCTTCGTATGAATTTGCGTTGTCGTCGGCGGCAGTGCTGATTGGCGTCAGTGGCGGCCGCATCTCGCATGCGCGCGTGGCGCTGGGCGGCGTCGGCACGCGGCCATGGCGGTCGCCGGAAGCCGAAGCGGTGCTGCAAGGTGCAGCGCCGAGCGTCGATACATTTGCGCGAGCGGCGGCGGCATCTGTGCGCGATGCGCGCACGCATCGCGACAACGCGTTCAAGGTGGACCTGATCCAGCGCTGCCTGGTGCAGGCGCTCAAGATCGCAGTTTCACCTGCACAAAGGAGCGCATGATGCCTGACACTATTGTGACCACCATCCCGATCCAGTCGCAGACGCCCGCCATCCAGACCGGCGTCGGCGCTGCCGTGTCGCGCATCGACGGCCCGCTCAAGGTCACCGGCCGTGCGCGCTACACCTCGGACCATCGCTTCCCCGGCATGCTGATTGCGGTGCCGGTATGCGCCACCATCGCCAGCGGCGCGATCCGGGGCATCGATACCTCGGTGGCAGCGGCGATGCCGGGCGTGCGCATCGTCTACACGCACGACAACATCGGCAAGTTCTTCCACATCAATGCCGCCTCGGGCGTGAAGACCGACGAGCGCCGTCCACCGCTGGAAGACAATACGGTGCGCTACTACGGCCAGTATGTGGCGCTGGTGGTGGCCGACACCTTCGAGCAGGCGACTGCGGCGGCAGCAACAGTCAAGCTCGACTACCGCCGCGATCCGCACGACGTCAGCAAGCTGCTCGCGACCGATGACAAACCCAAGACCGACACCGAGCGCGGCAATCCCGATCAGGCCTTCGCTTCCTCTGCGGCAGCGGTACGGCTCGACGAAACCTACACCACGCCGGTCGAAACGCACAACCCGATCGAGCTGCACGCCTCGATCGCCCTGTACGACGGGCCGTCGCAATCCTTCACGCTGTACGAAACCTCGCAAGCCATCGTCAACCATCGCGGCGTGATGAGCCAGATGCTGGGCGTACCGCAGGAGAACATGCGCATCGTCACCGAGTATCTCGGCTCCGGTTTCGGCGGCAAGCTCTGGCCATGGGGACACAGCCTGCTGGCGGCGCAGGCGGCGCGCAATCTGCGCCGTCCGGTCAAGCTGGTGATCTCGCGCGACATGATGTTCCACAACGTCGGCCACCGCACCAACACCCAGCAGCGCATCCGGCTGGCGGCCACCAGCGGCGGCAAGCTGCTGTCGCTGCAGCAGGATTATCTGTTCCATGTGGCGCAGGTGGAAGCCAGCATGGAGCGCTGTGGCGAATCGACGGCCTATCTCTACGGCACCGAAAACATGCGCATCACCGGCGCACCGGTCAAACGCCACATCGCGCCGAACACGTCGATGCGCGGACCGGGCGCCGTGCCCGGCCTGTTCGCTACCGAATCGGCCATGGACGAACTGGCCGTGCGGCTCAATATCGATCCGGTGCAACTGCGCCTGCTCAACGAACCGGCGACCGACCAGAGTATCCGCGCACCCTTCTCTTCCCGGCATTTGCGCGAAGCTCTCCTGACCGGCGCCGAACGCTTCGGCTGGGAGCGCCGCAATCCGCAGGTCGGCAGCATGCAGCAAAACGGTGAGATCCTCGGCTGGGGTGTGGCCGCGTGTTCGTGGATTGCGCGCCGCGTCGGCGCCGAAGCCTCGGTGACGCTGGGCAGCGACGGCGCCGCGCGCATCTATTCCGCCGTGCAGGATATCGGCACCGGCACCTATACCGTGGTGTCGCAGATGGTGGCGGAACTGACCGGCATTCCGATGGCGAAGATCATCGTCGCCATCGGCGATACGCGTCTGCCGCCGGGTCCGATGTCGGGCGGCTCGATGGCGACCGCCTCCATGGTGCCGGCAGTGGCGCAAGCCGCGCGCGCGGCGATGAAGCAAGTCGTGTCGCTGGCGTCCGAGCATGAGCGCTCGCCCTTCCACGGCGTCAAACCGGATGCGCTGGCGTTCACGCAAGGCCGCGTGCATCGGCATGACCAGTCGCCGCAAAGCGGCGTGCCGTTCGCCGACATCCTTGCAGCTGCGCAGGTGAGCGGCGTCGACGGCAAAGGCAAGTCCGGTCCCAGCGGCGAGGACCCCGGCGCGAAAAATATTTCCATCCATTCCTACGGCGCGCACTTTGTGGAAGTGCGCTGGCAACCCGACATCGCGCGGCTGCGGGTGAGCCGCGTGGTGACCGTGATCGACGCCGGCCGCATCATCAATCCGCGCACGGGACGCAACCAGATCGAGGGCGCGGTGGTGATGGGCATCGGCATGGCGCTGTTCGAGCAGACCCACTACGACCAGCGCAGCGGCAAGCCGGTTAACAACAATCTGGCCGATTACGTGATGGTAACCAATGCCGATTCGCCGGAGATGGACGTGGTGTTCCTCGACTATCCCGACAAGGCGCTCGACGAAATCGGCGCGCGCGGCATCGGCGAGATCGGCATCGCGGGCATCGCGCCGGCAATCACGGCTGCGGTGTATCACGCCACCGGCGTGCGCGTGCGCGACCTGCCGGTGGATATCGAGGACTTGCTGAAGGCGCCTTACCGTTACAGCGCTTAAAGGACTTGAAACGGCACTTGAAACGGCGCCTGAACACCGGCGCTGAAACTGCGCTACATTGAGCATTCTTTTCCCACTCCAAGGAACGCTCATGTCCAGCCCAGCCATCGAAGTCAAACGCGACCAGTCGCTCGCCATGCGCCACATCGTGCACGTGCGCAATCACCTGATCTCCGTCGACGGTTCGGCGGAAGAAGGCGGCGACGACGCCGGTCCCAATCCGCATGACCTGTACGACGCCGCGCTCGGTGCCTGCAAAGCGCTGACGCTGGTGTGGTACGCCAAGCGCAAGAACATTCCGGTGGAAGACATCCAGGTCGCCATCACCCGCGACAACAGCGAAGAACGCCAGGGAACCTATCGCCTGGCAGCGTCAATCAGCCTGACCGGCGATCTCACCGAAGCGCAGCGCCAGGAGCTGCTGGCCGTCGCGGAAAAATGCCCGGTGCAAAAACTGATGACCAGCGTCACGACCGAGGTCACCACCACACTGGCCTGACCCTTCCTCAATCCTCAATACTGCACAACTCCCGCACCAGCCCACGCAACCACTTGTGCACCGGATCCGCGTGGCGGCGCGGGTGCCAGCTTTGCGAGACTTCCACTTCCGGCGTCGCCAGCGGCAGCGGAAAGATGTGCAGGTCCAGATGTTCCGTTGCCCACCGCGCGAACGTGGCCGGCGCCGCGGCGATCATGTCGGAAGAAGCCGCCATCATCACCGCCGATTGAAATCCCGGCGCCACCAGCCTGACCTTGCGCTGCAAACCGCGCGCCGCCAATGCGTCGTCGATCGGACCTTTATCGTTGCCGTTGCGCGACGCAGAGATATGCGGCCAGGCGGTGAAACCGGCGAGGCTGACTTTCTTGCGCGCCAGGGGATGGCCGGCACGCACCACGCCCACGAAGGGCGTGCGGAACAAGACCTGGCTGTGCAGCTCTTCGGACATGCTATCGTCACCGGGATGCAACGCCCCCACCTCCAGATCCACCACGCCGTCGCGCAGGGCGCCGACGTATTTGTCGGTGCGCGGTGAAAAGCGCAGTGAAATGCCGGGCGCTTCCTGCGCGACGCGTTGCGCCAGCCGCGCCGCCCATGCACCGGCGAAGCCGTCGTTGGTGCGCAAGACCAGCGTGCGTTCCACCGTCGACAGATCGACCTGATCGGTCATGAACACCTTACGCATCTGTTCGGCAAGGGCGTCGATTTTTTCTCGCAGTTCCAGCGCGCGCTGGGTCGGCACCAGTCCGCGTCCGGCCGGGACGAACAGCGGATCGCCGACGGCATTGCGCAAATTGGCGAGGCGGCGGCTCATGGCCGGTGCGCTCAGGTGCAATCGCCTGGCCGCGCCGACGACGCTTCCTTCGCGCAGCAAGGCCTCAAGGTCGAGCACCATGTTGAAGTCGAGATCGCGCATGACGTTGCTCCTGGAGATGAAGGTTTGCGGTATCGGTGAAAGAGGATTGTTACTGCATGACTGCCACGCCGATTGCTGCATGTAATGCACTGATCAATTGCAACAATATCACTTTATGCATGCATCGCAATACCGCAGGATAGTGCAACAACACCTCAAGGAGCAATCATGTCGAACAACACATCTTCGCTTGCACAGCCTGTCCCTACGGCGCCGTCCGACCTGCGGTTCTATCTCTTCCCGCTGCTGGCGGTCTGCATCTGGAGCGGCAACACCATCATCACCAAGGCGGCGTCGACGGCGATCGAGCCGGCGGCCATCGCCTTCTATCGCTGGCTGCTGGCGGTGCTGGTGATGACCCCCTTCCTCGGGCGCGAGGCATGGCGGCAGCGCGCAGTGATCGCCGCCCACTGGCCGCGCCTGCTGCTGCTCGGCGCATTGGGCATGGCGATGTATCAGGGCCTTGCATATGAAGCGGCGCGCACCACCTCGGCCGTCAACATGGGCGTGACGGTGGCCCTGATGCCGCTGATCTCGGCCTGCCTGAGCAGCCTGTTTGCGGGCGAGCGCCTGTCCACTGCGCGCATCGTCGGGGGCGTATTGTCGCTGCTGGGACTGGTGGTGCTGAGTTCGCACGGCGATCCGGCCCGGCTGTTCAGCGGCGGCGTGCATATCGGCGACGCGCTGATGCTGATTGCCGTGACGTCCAACGCCTTCTACGGCGTGCTGCTGAAACGCTGGGCGCTGCCGCTGTCGACATGGATCCAGCTGTATGTGCAGGCTGCATTCGGCAGCCTGATCCTGCTGCCGTTCTGGCTGGCGGCGCCGGCCTCGCCGCTGACGGCGCAAAACCTGCCGATGGTGATGTATGCCGGACTGCTGGCCTCGATCGGCGCGCCGTTCATGTGGATGAATGCGATCAGGCATCTGGGCGCTCCGCGCAGCGCCTTGTTCGCCAATCTGATTCCGCTGCTGGTGGCGCTGGCGGCATGGGCGCTGCTCGGCGAACAGTTGCACGCTTATCATGCGCTGGCCGGCGCCCTGGTCCTCCTCGGCGTGGCATGGGGCCAGCGCAGTGGGAGCAAGTCGCAGGTGAAGGGAAAATGAAAAGGCAATGAAGAAGCAACGACGATGCGCAGCCGATCAGCCCCGCCTGACCGGCTGCTGTCGCGTCAGCGTTAAGCGCCGCGTTTAATCAGCTCCTGCAACACCGTCTCCAGACCGACCACACCCTTGCGCGTGCCGTCGCGGCCCGATTCAAAATCGATCCAGCCTTCGTTGAATCCATCCAGCATCTGCATGCGCGGCAGAGGATTGCGCATGCCCTGCGAGCGAAACACGTCGTCCCAGGTGAAGCGCGGCACGGCTTCCATCTTCACCTCGCGACCCAGCAGCTTGCCGAAGCAGGCGGCGATCTCCAGCGGAGTGGTGCGCTTTGGACCTTCCAGTTCGACGATGCGTACGCCGCTCCACTCTTCCAGCAACATTTCTGCCGCGACGCCGCCGACGTCGGCGGTCGCCACCATCGGCACCGGCTTGTCCAGCGGCTGCAGATAGCTGGGGATCACGCCGTCGCGTGCGGGCGCCACGTCCCAGACGGCGTTTTCCATGAACCAGCCGGCGCGCAGGAAAGCCACCGGCATCGGCAGATCGCTCAGCGCTTCTTCCAGCAGACCGAGCTGATTCAGCAGATTGGTCTGCGTGGCGCGCGCGCCGATGGTCGAGAGGCACACCACTTTGCCCGGCCTGGCGGCGAGCAAAGCCGTCTTGATGGAGGCGATGGCGGCGCGTGCTTCCGGATAGCCGGCGCTGGGGTCAAAGGTCGGCGGCAGCAGGATGAAGACGCCTTCCATACCGGTGAAGGCGCGCTCCAGCGAAGCGCTGTCTTCCACCGTCGCCAGCGCCAGGTCACATCCTTGTGCGGCCCACAGCGCACCTTTGGCGGCATCGCGAACAACGGCGCGCACCGATTTTTTCTGACCCAATAATTGACGGGCGACAACGCCGCCGACCTGACCGGTAATTCCTGTGATGGCAAACATGGCTTTCTCCAGATGATTTCAGAGTTGAAATAAAGACCCAGCAAAATGCTGGCTGGAGTGAATTTTCGGCGTTGGCGACAGGTTTTGCGATAGCATGAATGGCATTTCATAAGTGCCGAAATGTCATCAATTACATCGCCGGACATCGCTGACAATAAAGACCGGACACGGCCGGACATAACCAGGAGAACCCACATGAGCTTTGATGAACGTATCCTGAACGGCATGAGCGTGCTGGTCGCTATCGTCGATGGCGGCAGCTTTGCCGCGGCAGCCGACATTCTCAACATGTCTCCGCCGGGAGTGAGCCGCGCCGTCGCCCGGCTGGAGACGCGGCTCGGCATACGCCTGTTTGACCGCACCACGCGTTCGGTAACGCTGACCGACGAAGGCCGCCGCTTTTATGAACAGGTGCAGCCGCTGCTGGCCGGACTGGAAGACGCCGCCGCCAGCGCCTCCGAAGGTGTCAAAACCGTGCGCGGACGTTTGCGCATCAACATCGACCCCTTCTTTTCGCGGCTGTTGCTGGGGCCGCAGCTGGGCAACTTCCTCGATCGCCATCCGCAGCTGGAACTGGATCTGGTCACACGCGACCGTCTCGGCGACATGGTTGGCGACGGCTTCGACCTGGCGTTGCGCTTCGGCCATCCCAAGCCTTCGACGCTGGTGGCGCGCAAGCTGTTCGACTCGCGCATCATCACGGTGGCGGCGCCATCCTATCTCGAACGCCGCGGCCGGCCGGCAACGCCGCAGGATCTGGAGAACGGCCACGTCTGCATCCTGTTCCGCGAACCGGAAAGCGGCCGGCCGTTTTCATGGGAATTCCACCGCGGCCGCAAGAAGCTGGAACTGCATCCCACCGGCCAGCTCACGCTCAACGACGCCGGCACGCTGTGGAGCACCTGCCTGGCCGGCTATGGCATCGCACAGATGATGGATATCGGCTCGGAAGGCTTCCTCGCCGACGGCCGCATGGTCGACCTCTTTCCCGACTGGCCCGACGAGCGTTATCCGCTGTATGCGCTGTACCCGTCGCGCCATCACGTGCCGGCCAAGACGCGGGCGTTTCTGGATTTTCTTGCGGAGATCGGCGTCGCCGGCGCGGCCGCCTCTGCGCCCGCGAAGATTGTGGCAAAAAGCCGCCGCAACATGTAAAAACCGGGCCGGGTGCGATTTTTCTCATTACACTTGTCGGTACCGCTGCATTTCCTCCAGACCATAAGAATAGGGAGAAGCAACATGGACCGGTCCCGCGTCATCTTTGTCACCGTCTTGCTGGCCCTCGTCGGCGCTGCGCTGCCGCTGGTCATCATGCTGTACTTCTCGTGGTCGCGCGCGGTCAGCGAAGAACAGACCCGCCTCGCCCAGTATGCCCAGCAAGCCATCCTGCGCGCCAACATCTCCTTCAACGAAATCCGCTCGGCGCTGCACGCGATTGAGCCGCTCAACCTCAAGCCCTGCTCCGACGCGCACATCGCGCGCATGCGGCAACTCACCGTCAACACCCGTTCGATTGAAGAGATCGGCTACTTCCGCGACGGCAAGCTGCAATGCACCTCGTGGGGCCGCGCCGACAAATACGCCGAGCAGACGCCGGTCGATTTCGTCACAGCCGACGGACTGCAAATCACCCTGCGCATGACGCCGGCCATCAGCCAGGGCAATCCCATGATGGCGATTCAATACGGTGCGCACAATGTGCTGACGGTGCCGTCGCGCTTCGTTGACGTCATCGTTGATTCCGGCATCCAGCTGGCGACGGCGACCGAGCAGGGTTATGTACTGGGTGAACAGAACGGGCCCGACGCCATGGTGGTGCGCGACATCGTCGCCAATCCCGTCAACAGCGTCGACGACAACTATCTGATTGCCTCCGTGCGTGCATCCGGACTGATTGCCATCGCCATCGAACCGCGCAGCTACCTGTTCAAACGCTTGCGGCAGGAGCAACTTGTCCTGCTGCCGATCGGCGCCGTGATTGCGGCGCTCATCGTCGCTGCCATGGTCTGGGGCGTGCGGCGCCGGCTGTCGTCGCTGGGCGAACTCAGCGTCGCCATCAAGCGGCGAGAATTTGTCGTGCACTATCAGCCGATCGTCGAACTGCGCACCGGCCTGTGCGTCGGCGCCGAAGCGCTGGTGCGCTGGCAGCGCGCCGACGGCAGCATGGTGCGGCCCGACCTGTTCATCCCGCTGGCGGAAGAAAGCGGCCTGATCCTGCCCATCACCGACCAGGTCATCGACAACGTCGTCAAAGACCTCAGCCGTTTGCTGATCGAAGACCGCAACATCCACATCGCCATCAACCTCAGCGCCGACGACATCAAGACCGGGCGGGCGCTGACCTCGGTGCAGGCGGCGTTAAAAAATACGGGGATCGAACCGCAGCAAATCTGGCTGGAAGCCACCGAGCGCGGCTTCATGGACATCAACTCTGCGCGCGTCACTCTGACCAGCGCGCGCGCCGCCGGGCACGCCGTCGCCATCGACGACTTCGGCACCGGTTATTCCAGCCTGTCCTATCTGCAGAGCCTGCCGCTGGATTCACTCAAGATCGACAAGTCCTTCATCGACACCATCGGCACCGACTCGGCCACCAGCAGCGTGACGCCGCACATCATCGGCATGGCCAAAACACTCAAGCTGAAGATTGTCGCCGAAGGTGTGGAAACGCAGGAACAGGCCGACTACCTGCGCAAGCACGAGGTCGAATTCGTACAAGGCTGGCTCTACGCCAAGGCGATGCCGGCAACCGAATTCATCGCCTACTACCGGCACAATCTTGCCCGGCATCAAGGTGAAACGGCCTCGCCGCTGCCCGCGCCTGCTGTCACGGCCGCGCCGCCGGAGCCGGTATCGCTCGGCGACGATCCGCCGACTTCCGGCTGATCGGGCGGCATCGCCATCAGCACGCATTCTCACTATGCCGGACAATAGACGCCGGCAGGCAAGTCATGCATCGCGGTAATGCCTTTTGCCCCAAAAGGTAATTCCAAATCAGGCAACCCTCTTCCATACTTGGCCGCACAAAAATCGCGTCGGCACGATCCGCGCGCGAGACACCTATAAAAATACCGACAAGAAATTCAAGGAGACAAGGCCATGCTGCAAGACAGAGTGGAAACACCCGGCGCTGCCGGCGCATTCCTTCATCATCCCCATCCGGAGACGGCAGCATGAGCGCCTCCATCGACATCGGCAAGACCCTCGACGACGGCGTCTTCACCGCGATGCAAAAATTCGTGGTCTGCCTGGCCGCGCTGTCCATCGTCATGGACGGCTTCGACGGCCAGCTGATCGGCTTCGCGATTCCGGTGCTGATCAAGGAATGGGGCATCACCCGCAGCGCCTTCGCGCCGGCGGTCGCCGCCGGGCTGATCGGCATGGGCATCGGCAGCGCCTGCGCCGGATTGTTCGCCGACCGCTTCGGTCGCCGCTGGGCCATCATCGGCAGCGTACTGATCTTCGGCGCAGCCACCTGCGCCATCGGCCTCGCACCCGACGTGCTGACCATCGCCATCCTGCGCCTGATCGCCGGCTTCGGCATCGGCGGCGCCCTGCCCAGCTCCACCACCATGACGGCGGAATTCACACCGGCCAAACACCGCACCGTCGCCGTCACCGCCACCATCGTCTGCGTGCCGCTGGGCGGCATGCTGGCGGGCCTGTTCGCCGGCGCGGTGATGCCGCTGTACGGCTGGCGCGGTTTGTTCTTCATCGGCGGCGCGCTGCCGCTGGTGCTGGCCGTGCTGTTAATCCTCGCCCTGCCCGAATCGCCGCGCTACCTGGCACGCCGTGAACAACGCTGGCCCGAACTGCGCAAGCTGCTCGCGCGCATGGCCCGCAACGTCAACGCCGCCACCGGCTTCACCGACATGAGCGAACAGAAGGCAGAGCAGCGCCTGGGCTTCCGCGCCCTCTTCAGCGACGGCCGCGCACGCGACACCATCGCCATCTGGTGCGCCTTCTTCATGTGTCTGCTGGCGGTGTACAGCGCCTTCAGCTGGCTGCCTACCATGCTCGCCGCCGAAGGTCTCAACGTCGCCATCGCCGGGGCCGGTCTGACGGCATACAACTTAGGCGGCGTCATCGGCGCGCTGGTCTGCGCTGTCGCCATCACCCGCTACGGCTCACGCGGCCCGCTGCTCCTGTGCAGCATCGGCGGCGTCGCCAGCGCGCTACTGCTGCTGGGTGTGGACGCCTCGCACGCTACCGGCGTCTTCATCTTTGGATTGGGTCTGCACGGCCTGTTCGTCAACGCGGTGCAATCCACCATGTTCGCGCTGTGCGCCTACATCTACCCGACCGGAGTGCGCGCCACCGGCACCGCATCCGCCCTGGCCTTCGGCCGGCTCGGTGCGATTCTCAGTGCATTTGCGGGAGCGATAGTGATCACCGGCGCGGGAGCCAATGGCTATCTGGTGATGCTGGGGACGGCTATGGTGTTTGTGTTGGGGGCGTTGTTGGTGGTGCGGGGGCATATTCCTAAACTATTTAGTTCAGAAAATCCCATTGCTAAAGAAATATTAAGCGAAAGCTAAATTCGCTACACGGACCGCTGACGAGAAAGGTCCGTGTAATAAATTAATCAGTAATAGACAGAGAAATATCTTCCCATTTAATCGGCGATGAAGCATCAAATGCGTTGAAATCCTCGTTTCGACAAAATGGAATGTGATCTTTAGGAAACGTTCCCGATAGACGACACAATAGACGCATATTTAGAGGAGCATCGTGATTCACTCTACGCACATGAACCGTCAGCGTAGAAGGACTTGCTGCTAGAGCCATCTGAATGTCTTGTTCGTAATATCGCGGACAATATCCAAGAAAATTGATAGGGGCATCGGAACGCAAGGCCAATGCCAGTGGATCAAATTTATTCTGACAATCATGCATTACAAAAAGCGCATCGTCGGGCTGAAGTGCGTGCACACGTTCAATAGACTCTTTAGTCAAGTAAGCTAAACCTCGTGCAAAGAAATCAACTGTATATTTCCCATCCTCGGTGACAATCGGTAAAGGAAATAATTCGAGGGAATCCGTTCCTCGAATTCCTCCCGTTAAGCCGAGCATTGCCATAGGATCTTCTGGCAGCGAATCGAGTGCTAACCACTGTAGATAGTCTCGATATTCTGGACGCGACTTACTGATAATCCTATTGGAAAAAAGAGGGAATAAACGATTTGACTCGTAAACCGCATCAAGTTGATCCATTTTTCCAAACGTCTGAAATCCACCGGCACGAGCGGCACCCCGAGTATACGCAAATCGATACACATCTCCATCCTTGTCCAAACGTGCGACAGGGATCAGTTCTCGAGAATTTGGCTGTTGCCAAGCAACAAATAATGATTTCATTTCAAAGTTTTAAATCAAGCAGTCTTTGGCGATTGATATCCAGAAGACGAATTGTGAAGTCTCTTGCAGTGTGACTCATATAATCAGGCGGCATTAGATCAACGATAGATTTTATCTTGTCATGTGACACCTTTTCCAGCCGCTGCAACCACTGATGACCTGTCGCAGGCCGTTGTTTCCATGCAAAATGGAAAGCTTCGATCGTCAAAAAGGGATGTTTGGCATCTGGATTCCCGGGAAACAATGCCGATTTTGCCGTTAACGCGTACTTATCAACACTAGCGCCCTTGTCCTTCGTTGTAAGTCTCTGAAGACGCTTTGCATCTGACTCATTGCGAGCGAGACTCGAACCGTGATCATAGGATGGTGCAAGATAGAAATTGGAATTTTCATTGCGAATGATCCCCCAATTTTCTGAATGTCTGTCCTGATTGGCAATCCACGTATCAAACATAAGATAACCGATAAATACATCTAGCGCTGAAGCAATTTCGTCCGTCGGAACAAAGTCAAGCGGAGGAGAAACTAGACCACTACTACTTGCGCGCTTCAGGAAGCCGATAACGGTTGGAGCTGTGTGACTTCGTTGCGCATAGTGCTGCAGCCCATCACCTTCACCTGAAGTGACTCTTGCCAACAATTCATTGCCATGAATCAGTCTTTGTCCTGTCTGAATTAAATTGGGCGAAATTACACCAGCTTTATCGCGCCAATTTGCTAACTCATAATATGCATGAGGCATATCAATGGTCTGCGCTAATTCGCATGCTAACTTCTCGGCCCAGTTTTCCCCTGTTCCCGGTCGCCCCTCCTTGAACAGTGTTCTACCAAGCTGCTCGTCTTCATACCAGAACTTGAACTTTGTCCCCATTTGCTCGGAAATTTCGGCCGCGTCGTCAGGTACTGTGATCGTGGTGTACATACCAACCTTTAATAAACACCTCTAGATGAAACGCTTACTGATTGTAGGATAGATCGTTCATTGAACATTCTTTGTTTCAGTATTAACGTAAGTATTTGAAGAACAAGATCGTCAACTATATCGCTAACCCCGCACCGTCAACACCCTCAACTCCTCCAACAACCTAACCGCCGGCCCCGGCAAAATCCCGTGCCTCCGGCGAAACGCAGTCAGCGTTCTCGTCCCCGTCGCGCCTTCAATCTCCAGCGCGGTAATCAACTGCGCCTTGCGGTCCACTTCGAACATCGGGGCGGGCATCCAGCTCAGGAATCCTGAGCGTGTCACCAGACTCTTCAGCACCATGACCGAGCGCGTCTCTACCGCGCTGTCGGGCATGGGCAGGCCGTGGTTGTGGAAGACTTGCTGCATCTGCTCGTAGGGGCCGGTGCCTTGCGGCGGGAGCGCCCAGGGTTGCGAGAGGGTGTCGATGAGGGCGAGCTTTTTTTTGCTGCGCAGCGGGTGATCGGCGGCGGCGACGACGTAGCTGGTGTCTTCCCAGCGGCAGTCGCCGATGGCGCAGATATCCTCGGTATCGTCGACGGCCATGCCAAGGGCGAGGTCGACTTCGTGGGTGATGAGGGCGTCGGTGAGTCGGTCCCACACGCCTTCGATGACTTGCACTTGCAGGGTGGGATGCTTCTTGAGGACTTCGCCGATGGCCAGCGGCAGGACCATGCTGGCGATGCTGCCGACGGCGCCGACGCGGATGGTGCCTTTGACGAGGCCGCGCATGGCGTCGATCTCTTCGGCGGCGTGTTGGGCTTCGCGCAGCAAGAGCGTGGCGTGCGGCAACAGGGCCTTGCCGATGGCGGTGAGTTGCATGCCTTTGGAGTGGCGTTCGAAGAGCGGCGCGCCGACTTGTTCTTCGAGGCGCTTGATGGTGCGGCTCAGCGCCGGCTGCGTGACGTGCAGGGCATCGGCGCTGCGGCCGAGACTGCCGGTGGCGACGATGGTGGTGAAAGCGGTGAGCTGGCGCAGATCGAAAGTCATGCGAAAGAGTAATGTCTTTTATCCCAAAAGGCAATTTCAAAACAAGGCTTGGGCTTTCATACTTGCTGCAGCTGTCATGCGGCCGGACTACGCTTCATGACACCGCAATCCCTACATTGAATACAGGAGAATCAGGGTGAGTACTTCCCAATCCACGCACACCGCTGCGGCGACATCAAGCACATCGTCTTCCGCCACGCCGTCTTCAACCATCACTGTGCGCGACGCCGTGCTGGATTTCATGCGGCGGGTCGGCATGACCTCGGTGTTCGGCAATCCGGGTTCGACCGAGCTGCCGATGTTCCGCGATTTCCCGGAAGATTTCCGCTACGTGCTGGGCTTGCAGGAGGCGGTGGTGGTGGGCATGGCCGACGGCTACGCGCAGGCCACGCGCAATGCGGCGATGGTGAACCTGCATTCGGCGGCGGGCGTGGGCAATGCGATGGGCAACATCTTCACGGCCTTCAAGAACCGCACGCCGATGGTGATCACGGCGGGTCAGCAGGCGCGTTCTATTCTGCCGTTCGACCCTTTCCTCTTTTCTGCGCAGGCGACCGAGTTGCCCAAGCCCTACGTGAAATGGAGCGTGGAGCCGGCGCGCGCGGCCGACGTGCCGCTGGCGATTGCACGCGCGTATTACATCGCAATGATGCCGCCGCGCGGGCCGGTGCTGGTGTCGATTCCGGCGGACGACTGGGATCAGCCGGCGGAGTTGCTGGCGCCGCGCACGGTGAGCACCGAGCTGCGCGCCGAGCCTTTTGTGCTGGACCAGATCGGCGCGATGCTGGACGCGAGCAAACGCCCTGCTTTCGTGGTCGGCGCGGCGGTGGATCGCGACAATGCCTGGGACGCGGTGGTGCAGCTGGCCGAGCGCCACAACGCGCGCGTGTTTGCAGCGCCGATGTCGGGGCGCTGCAGCTTTCCGGAAGACCATCGCTTGTTCGCCGGTTTCTTGCCGGCGATGCGCGAAAAGATCGTCGGCCTGCTCGACGGTCACGATTGCATCTTCGCACTCGGTGCGCCGGCGTTTACGTATCACGTGGAAGGCAACGGGCCGCATCTGCCGCAAGGTGCGGCGCTGTGCCAGCTGACCGATGATCCGACCACGGCGGCGTGGACGCCGTCGGGCACGGCGGCAGTCGGCAGCATTCGCCTGAGCGTGCTGGATCTGCTGGCGCGCGCAGCGCCGCCGGCGCGTGCGCTGCCTGCACCGCGCGCGCTGCGTCCACGTGCGGAGCCGACCTCGCCGCTGTCTGTGGCGTATGTGATGCAGACGCTGACTGAGTTGCGCAAGCCGTCCGACATCATCGTGGAAGAGGCGCCGAGCGCGCGCTCAGTGATGCAGAACTATCTGCCGATCACGCAGAGCGCGGGATTTTTTACGATGGACAGCGGCGGATTGGGCTACGGCATGCCGGCGGCCCTGGGTGTTGCACTCGGGGTCGCATCCACTAAGCCCGATGCTCGTATCATAGGAATCTTCGGCGACGGCTCCAGCATGTATTCGATCCAGTCGCTGTGGAGCGCGGCGCAAATGCAGTTGCCGATCACCTTTGTGATCCTCAACAACGGCCGCTACGCCGCGCTGCAGGATTTTGCGCCGGTGTTCGGCTTCAGCGCGACGGATGTGGTGCAAGGCACCGAGCTGCCGGCGATCGATTTTGTCGGGCTGGCGCAGGCCCAGGGTTGCACCGCGCTGCGCGTGGCCGATGCGTCGGCCTTGCGCGATGCCCTGCAGATGGCGTTGAGCCGCAAGGATACGCACAAGCCGATGCTGATCGACGTGGAAGTCGCATAGGCAAGGTCCCGACGAACAACGCAACGAATAACTGAATGGAGACAACGATGAACAAGATAGCCATGCTGATCGGCGGCGAACCAACCCAGGCCAGAAACGGCGCGACCTTTGAGCGGCGCAACCCGCTCGACGGCGCAGTCGCCACCATCGCACCGGCAGCCGGCGTGGCCGATGCGGTACAGGCGGTGGAAGCAGCGGCGGCGGCTTTTCCGGCATGGGCGGCGACCGGTCCCGGTGAACGCCGCGCCTTGCTGATGAAGGCGGCGCACGCGCTGGAAGCGAAGGCCGATGCCTTCGTGCAGGCGATGGCGAGCGAGACCGGCGCGTCAGCGATCTGGGCCGGTTTCAACGTGCACCTGGCGGCCAATACCTTGCTCGAAGCCGCATCGCTGACGACGCAGATCAGCGGCGAAGTGATTCCTTCCGACCTGCCCGGCAACCTGGCGATGGCGGTGCGCCAGCCGGCCGGCGTGGTGCTCGGCATGGCGCCATGGAATGCACCGATCATCCTCGGCGTGCGCGCGATTGCCGTGCCGCTGGCTTGCGGCAATACGGTGGTGCTCAAGGGATCGGAGTTGTGCCCGGCCACGCACGGCCTGATCATCGAAGCCTTGCAGGAAGCCGGCCTGCCCAGGGGCGTGGTCAACTTCGTCACCAATGCGCCGGCCGATGCCGCCGCCGTGGTGGAAGCGATGATCGCGAACAAGGCGGTGCGCCGCGTCAACTTCACCGGCTCGACGCATGTCGGCAAGATAATCGCCATGCTGTGCGCGAAATATCTCAAACCCGTGGTGCTGGAGTTGGGCGGCAAGGCGCCGGCGCTGGTGCTGGACGACGCCGACCTGGAGGTCGCGGTCAACGGCGTGGCCTTCGGCGCCTTCGCCAACTCGGGCCAGATCTGCATGTCGACGGAACGCATCATCGTCGACAACAAGATCGCCGACGACTTCGTCACGCGCCTGGCGGCCAAGGCATCGAGCCTGCCGCTGGGCGATCCACGCCAGGGGCCGGTGGTGCTCGGCTCGGTAGTCGATCAAAAGACCGTCGAGCGCTGCAACGCGTTGATCGACGATGCGCTGGCCAAGGGTGCAAAACTGGTGTGCGGCGGCAAGGCCGACTCGACATTGATCCCGGCGACGCTGCTGGACCATGTGACGCCGGCGATGAACATCTACAGCGAAGAGTCCTTCGGCCCGGTCAAGGGCATCGTGCGCGTGGACGGCGAAGACGCGGCGATCGCCTGCGCCAACGACAACGACTACGGCTTGTCGTCGGCGGTGTTCAGCCAAGATACGGCGCGCGCCCTGCGTGTGGCGGCACGGATTGAATCGGGAATCTGCCACATCAACGGCGCGACCGTGCACGACGAACCGCAGATGCCGTTCGGCGGCGTCAAGAGCAGCGGCATCGGTCGCTTCGGCGGCAGGGCGGGGATCGAGGCGTTTACCGATTTGCGCTGGGTGACGGTGCAGACGTCGGCGCGGGCTTATCCGTTTTAATTTATTTCAAGAGAGTCTGGGCTGGCTTGCCGATAGGCTTCGGCAAGCCGCTGAAACGACCTGCACAGAGTTGCCTGGCTTACCGCTTCTGAGCATGTGCAGAAGGAGGCATTGCGCAGAACGTCTCTGCGCCGGTACGCTAAGCAGATTCTTTCATGGACTCGGGTAGTCGATCAAAATACTCTTTCATCATGAAGTCACCGATGACGACGCCCGCTGCCAGCAAGAGATGTCCATCCGGACTGTTATTCCAAGGTCGATCTGTTGCAATGGCATGCACGCCTCCCGGGGCCAGCCCCTTTGCGATCGCCGTAATGATGAGCGCAATCCCATCCTTGTCTACCAATTGCATGCCGACACGCAATCGACTTGCCCGGATGTATTTCCCATTCGGCAATAGAAAGCACGTGTCGTGCATGCTGGCAATCCAGGACTGATCCATGGAAATATTCAGGATATCAATCCCCTCGTACGAGGTTCCGCTGCTAAATCCAACCGTGGCAGCCTCCCATGCAAGTCGCAGCTTTCCTTCGGCTGAACTGACAGACGCCGTGAGCACCCGATCCCCGCTCCAGAGGTCGGAAATCGCCCTTTCTCCATTTGGTGTAGCAATGGGGGTCGGGCTTGCGACGGCGCTTAGATTCTTGTCTGCACCAGGCAGAGCATCGTCCAAATTGGATTCCATTTTTTCTCTCTTCCCGTCCTGACGAGGGACACAAATCCGCACAGCGGCGGCAGCCAACGCCAATCAAAAATTCAACGACTCGCCGATAAGCAGCAAGACTCAGTCAAACGTTGGATACACACCTTCCCCACCGGCGGACTGAGTCAAGATGTAGTACGCCAGCGCGCCGAACGGCTGGCGGTTTTCGTGTGCATCGGTTCCGCCTTCGAGCTTGCCGAGCGTATCCGCCATTTTTGAATCACTCGCGCTCTTGGAAAAAATCTTCGAATCCGGCAGCGCCAGGCTGTGACCGGCAACGGGGATGCTCGTCCGGTTATCGATCTCCTGGCCGGAGGTCGGATCAGTGGTCTTGGGGATACTGAAAAAATTCAGCCCGTGACTATGCGCCGGCGTTTGCTCTGTCGCCAGCTTCACGTTGTTGGTGCCGAATGTGTCACCCATTCGCCGCGCCGTCGTTCCGATTCCCTGGCCCTGACCGCAGACTGCGCGCCCCATCAGATTAGGCAGTTGAAACTGCCTGACGCCGTCGCCGCCATAGGAGTTGCCGATCAGGGAAAACAAGGGTGTATAGCTATTGACCGGAAGTGATGCACCATTGCAAAGCGCCCATCCCGGAGGGGCGTAGCCGAAACCAAAAATTTGAATTTCACCGATGAATGCCATGTTGCGATGCTCCTGTATTGGTGTTCTTAATCTCGGGAAGGGAAAAATCCCCGGGCGCAGATGCAATACGACAGCGTCACGGTCGGCATCATATTTTCATGCGGCTGGGAACCGCCGACAACGGACGTTGTGGCGTCGGCAGTCGCAGCAGACGCTGCGCTGCCAATTTTTTCCGGCGCGACATAGAGATTGTCTCCGACAGATTTGCCCAGGATGTTGCCATCAGGTTGCACACTGTCAGCCGAGTCGGCGCTTACCTCGAACGAATGGGTATGGGCGGGGATATGGGTGACTTGCAGCGTCACTGTTTCGCTCCCGCCTCTGGCACCCAGATAGCGGTTGGTCATGGGGCCTGACCGGTCCCGACCCTGCCCCTGATGTACCGGCACACGCCCGCGCAGATCGGGCAAGACGAAGGTTTCGGCGCCGTCGCCGCCATAGGTGGTGCCGATCAGCGTGAACAAGGCATCGTAGTCGGCAATTCTTTTGGTGCTGCCGTCGCACAAGAGCCAATCGGTCGGCACGCGGCCGAAGGCGAACATGCGAACTTCTCCAATCATGGGGCTAGGCATGGTAGGTAGTCCTGTCTGAAAAGTAGTGAGGGCGAAAGTAAATCAGGTGCGGGAAGGGAAAACACCCTTGAGCGCAATGCAGAAGCTGAGCACCTGATACGGTTGCATGTTGTCGTGGGCGGCGCCGGCGCCGCGACTGCTGACGGCGTTTGCGGCGAGTTGCACTTTCGCGGAGGAAGCGGCGTTGCGATAGATTTTTTTATCGGAGCTGACGCCAAGTAAATTGTTGATGGGCGTACGCAACTCGCTGGCGCCGGCCTTGACGACATTGATGTTGTCGTGTCTGTGGGCAGGCAGTTGCGTAGCTGTCAGCGCCACTGTTTCTGCACCGTCGAGCGTACCGATGTCATACGGCGACGGTTGCCATACGGCGTCGACCGAGGTCCCGGCGCCGACCGGCGTTCTGCCACGCAGATCGGGCAAGGCGAAAGTACGGATGCCGTCGCCGCCGTAACGCGTGCCGAGTAGCGCAAACAATCCCTGATAGACATTGATCGGCATGAGTTGTCCATTGCAAAGAGCAAAGTCTTTCGGCACGAAACCGAAAGCGGTCGTGACGATTTGCCCCAGATAGTATTCGCCATCCATTCTTTTCTTCTCCCTTAGCTGTATCGCTGCCGCATCGCGACCTCAGCTTCAGAGGGCGTGGATGCCGCAATCGCGTGAAAAACATTCCCAGTAGGACGAGGAGCAGTCGCTGCACCGGGCCTTTGTTGCTCTCGTTGTTATCGCCGGATGTTGAGATTTCTTAAAATTTTCGCAAAGCATATGGACCGCAGATTCAAGCGTCAAGCGTAATTTTCGCAAGTTAATTTTTATGTAATTTTTCTCCTTTTTTTCTTTAAAAAGTGAGATGTGCGGTCAAGTCCGCCTGCAAAACGGGGATAGAATCGCGTGCGGAAACAAGGTGAATAAAACGCCGGTACGGCCGCGCTACAAAGATTACAGAGAGCGGCAGGAGTCATGTCATGGGGCGGTCATATTGGTGACGCCGGGCGAGATTCCGTCACGCCATCGCAACAGCAGTGCATTAAATAAAAAATCAGAGAGCGTGTCTTGTGCCGCCCTCACGACATCCGCGGATACCGTCGTCATCCCTGCAGTGAGCAGCGGTGACGATCTCGCACGGCAGATATCCGCTTCAAAAGAAATCGCACGATCATCCAGGGGGATGCATGTTTCAAGCCAGCACGCACGGCGTCGCAAATCGCTTTTCTTCGTCGATATCGACATCATTATTGTCATGGCGATGCGGGTGCGTCACGGTAAAGTCGCTACGGTCAATCGGCATGGCATTGATGACGACGCTGGTGCTGATGATGCTGGCGGGCTGGCTTAGTCCCTCCTTTGCCCAGGGCGTTTCTCCCTGCGGACCATTCAACGCTAACGTTGCTTCCGGTCAGCAGGTTCAGATTACCTACAATATCGGAGGCTGTTCGTTCGGAGGCTGGAATGGCGTCGACACGCCTCCCACGAATGGCACCATCCTCGGAAACAATGCGGCGGGCGACACTAACAGCTACATTACCTATTCCAACAACGGCAACGGCCAGCTATCGGACTCCTTTAAGGCGAGGGACTCCAGCAACAAGATCATGACTTTCAATATCACGGTGGCCGCGCCGGTATCGCCGCTGGTAGTTTCTCCGGCGGCTTCCAGCAATCCGACCGTCGGGCAAACCTTCTCTCAGCAGATGAGCACCAGCGGCGGCACCGGCCCGTATACGTATGCGCTCCTTGCCGGTTCGCTGCCGGCCGGGATCACTCTTAATTCCTCCGGTACTTTCGGCGGCTCCCCGACCGCCGCGGGCACTTACAATTTTTCAGTAAAGGTCACCGACTCCGCGGCCACCCCGAATACCATCACCAAGCCATACCAGATGATCGTCGGCGCAGCGACACTCAGCGTTTCGCCGGGGACAGTGCCAAACGGGATGGTCGGTGTCCCGTATAGCCAGCAACTGACCACCAGCGGCGGTATTGCGCCGTACACCTATACGTTGGACACGGGGTTCGCCGCACTGCCCTCGGGACTGCAACTAGACAACGGCTTGATCCATGGCACACCGACAACTGCAGCCACAAGCACCTTCAGATTTACAGTGAGCGACAGCACCGCCGGCACGGCGGCAACTACGACGCCCACCTATACCATCACCATCGACCCCGCACCACCGCCGCCGGTGGCCGGCCCTGTCAGCCTGCCGGTGACTTACAACAGCAGCCTCAACCCGGTAACGCTGTCGCTCAGCGGCGGCACGGCAACGTCGGTGGCTATCGGCACCGCGCCGTTGCACGGCTCCACAAGCATCAGCAGCGGCACCACGATCAAGTACACGCCAACCACCGGCTATAACGGCCCTGATTCCTTTACCTATACGGCGACCAACGCAGGCGGTACGTCTGCCCCGGCGACGGTGAGCGTCACGATGACGGCGCCGACGGTGGCGCTGGGGTTGCCAGCCAGCGCCACGCTCAATGCGACGGGAGGATCGGCGTTCAGCCAGACGTTTACCGCCAACGGCGGCACGGGTCCTTATACCTATAATCAGACCGGCACGCTGCCCACTGGAATGAGCTTTAATGCCGGCACGGCAACGTTGTCGGGAACGCCGACGCAGACCGGCAGTTTCGCCATCACGGTGAGCGCGACCGACAGTTCCACCGGCACCGCGGTCACCGGTTCGCGCAACTACACGCTGAATGTGACGGCGCCGGCGATTACGGTGTCGATCGGTGCGGCCACGCTGCAACGTGGTGTTGCCACCACCCTGCAGGCGACGGCCAGCGGCGGCAATGGCACGTACACGTATGCGGTCACCGGCGGTGCGCTGCCGGCAGGTCTGAATCTGACCGCCGCCACGGGCGCCATTGCCGGTACGCCTTCCGCTGCCGGCCCGTATTCCTTCACGCTCACTGCCACCGACGGCAATGGCTTCACCGGCGCGCAAGGATTCGCCGGCAACGTCGGCGCGGGCGCACCGATCGTTTCTTCCAGCAGCGCGACGGTCGCCTACAATGCCGGCAGCAGCAGCTACACGATTCCCACTTCCGCCACAGGCGGCACGCCGTCTTCGCTGACGGTAACCGGCGCGCCGGCACACGGCTTGGTCAGCGTGCTGAGCGTTTCAGCGTTCAGCTATACGCCGACCACCGGTTATGCCGGCACCGATTCGTTCACCTATACCGCGACCAATGCGGTCGGAACATCAGGAACGGCGACCGTGACGATCACGGTCAGTCCGCCCACGCTGTCGCTGTCACCCACTTCCGTGGCGCTGACCGCCGCGGTCGGTACGCCGTATTCCCAAACATTCTCCGCCAGCGGCGGCGTACCGGCTTATGTGTACGCCCAGACCGGCAGTTTGCCGACCGGGCTGAGCTTCACTGCCGGAACGGCAACGCTGTCGGGGACACCGACCCAGAGCGGGTCATTTACCTTCACGATC
The DNA here is from genome assembly GCF_058801885.1 of Herbaspirillum sp. GW822-FHT03A08. Classification (NCBI taxonomy): domain Bacteria; kingdom Pseudomonadati; phylum Pseudomonadota; class Betaproteobacteria; order Burkholderiales; family Oxalobacteraceae; genus Herbaspirillum; species Herbaspirillum sp. GW822-FHT03A08. The sequence goes on from NZ_JBXANR010000006.1 coordinate 225,725, forward strand.
ACCGTATTGCATGACGGCTCTACCGGTACCGGCATTCCCTTCACAACCTCGCGTACGTACACGTTGACAGTCGGCGCACCGACGCTGGGCATCTCGCCGTCTTCGCTGACCCAGCCTCAGGTGGGCATCAGCTACTCGCAGCAGTTGTCGACGTCCGGCGGCATCTCGCCATACAGCTATTCGGTAACGGGTGGTGCGGTGCCGACCGGTTTGAATTTGACGAACACGGGCCTGATCGCCGGTACACCGACGACTGCCGGAGCCTATAGCTTCTCGGTGACATCGACCGACAGCGCCAGCTTCAGCACCACAACCAGTTACAGCGGTACCGTCGGCGCCGGTAAGCCGGTGACTGCCAACAGCAGTGCGACGGTCGGCTACAGCAGCAGCAATAACAGCATCACGGCAACGATTGCCGGCGGCGCCCCGACTTCCTTAAGCGTCACCACGGCGGCGGCGCACGGTACGGTGTCGCCTTCCGGCGTGAATACGTTCACCTACACGCCGACGGCCGGTTATAGCGGCACGGATACCTTCAGCTATACGGCGACCAACGCAGTCGGCACCTCGAACGTGGCGACCATCACCATCACTGTCGGTGCGCCGACTGTCGTGATTACACCATCGGCGGGATGGGCTGCGACGCAAGGCGCGAGCTACACCCAGACGCTGACCTGGAGCGGCGGCACTGCGCCCTACAACGCCATCACCGTGACCGGTCTGCCGACGGGATTGACCTTCGCCTCGACCGCGACCACTGCGACGATCTCGGGTACGCCGACGCAAACAGGCAGCTTCTCCGTAACGGCATCGGCGACTGACAGCAGCACGCCGACGCCGGTCACCAAGGCGCAGACTTTCACGCTGACCGTCAGCGCCGGTGTTCCGGTTGCGGTGGCCGACAGCAGCAACACGATGGCGAATCAGGCGGTGACGATTCCGGTCACGGCCAACGATACCGGCGCCATCACCTCTGTATCGACAGGCTCCGCACCGGCGCACGGCACAGCCGTCGTCAACGGTCTGAACGTGCTCTACACGCCCGTCGCCAACTATGTCGGCAGCGACAGCTTCACCTACACCGTCACCGGGCCTGGCGGTACGTCCGCGCCTGCCACGGTAACCGTCACAGTAACGTCGCCGGGCGCACCGACTTCGGCGGCGCAGACCGCCACCGTGCAACCGGGACAATCCATTACGCTGCATGTCGGGGCAGTCGCAGCCAACGGTCCAGTCACCGGTGTAACGATTGTGAGCACGCCTACTTCCGGCACCGCTATCGTCAGCGGCACCGATATCGTCTATACCGCGGCGGCGGGATCCAGCGGCAACGTACAGTTCACCTATACGCTGTCAAACGTATTTGGCACATCGTCGCCGGTAACGGCAATCGTTACTGTCGGTTCGGTCGCGGTTGCTGCCAATCAGAGTGCTGCCGGCGCCGCTGCTTCGACCGTCGTTGTCAACCTGATGACAGGCGCTACCGGCGGACCATTTACTGCCGCCACACTCGGCGCGATGACACCTGACAACGCCGGCACTGCGGCCATCGTCAACGTAGGCGCTGCTGGCAGCCCGTCCTATCAGCTACGCTTCGCTGCCGCGACCGCGTTTGCCGGTACTGTGACGATCCGCTATACCCTGAGCAACGCGAGCGTGACGTCCGCAACGGCGACGGTGAGCATTACCATTGCGGCACGCACCAACGCTGCGAGCGATCCCCAGGTCAAAGGACTGGTTGCAGCCGGAGCGCAAACGGTCGCGCGCTTCTCCACCGCGCAGCTGGGCAACTTCAGCCGCCGTCTGGAAGCCCTGCATGGCGACGGCTGGGCGCGGTCGAGTTTCGGATTGGGATTCGCGCAACCGGTTGCACCGGTCAAGCCGCTGCTGGCGCAATGGAGCGATGACGAAGCCGATCGCGTGGTCGGCTCGCCCTTGCAGGCGGGTATGCGCAAAGTCGGCTGGCCGTTGCTGAGCCAGGCCGACAAGTCCGGCGCAAAATCCGACGCCACGCCGCTCGCTGCCGATGGCAAAGACCTTGCCGCGTTGCCTGATCTGCCGAACAAGACCACCAATAACGCGAAGCAGGAATTGTCGCTGTGGATCGCCGGCACGGTCGACTTCGGCCAGCGCAATGCCAACGGCCAGCAGGAAGGCTTCCGCTTCTCCACCGACGGCATCAGCATGGGCGCCGACTATCGCCTCAGCGATCAGCTCACCATCGGCATCGGCACCGGCTATAGCCGCGACCGCAGCGATATCGGCGATAACGGCAGCAAGAGCATCGGCCAGAGCGTGGTCGGCACGGTCTACGGCAGCCTGCGGCCGACGCCGAACATCTTCATCGACGGCTTGATCGGCTTCGGCGCCATCAATTTCGATTCGACGCGCTATGTGACGACCGACGCCAGCTTCGCCACCGGCCAACGCAGCGGCAGCCAGACCTTTGTGGCGCTGTCGAGCGGCTATGAGTTCCGCGGCCAGAGTTGGATGTGGTCGCCTTACGGCAAGGTCGATCTGTCCTCCACGACGCTGGGGCAATACACCGAGTCGGCTACCGGCGTCAATGCACTGACGTACTTCAAACAGCGCGTGCGCACCAGCAGCGGCACGCTGGGCTTGCGCACCGAAGGCCAGTACCTGACTCGCGCAGGCATGTGGTCACCGCGTGGACGTATTGAATACCGCCGCCAATTCTCCGGCGCCGGCGAAGCGGGTATTTCCTATGCCGACCTGGCATCGTCGGGTCCGGCTTACGTGATCCGTTCGGACGACAGCTTCACCGGCAATTGGACCGCGGGCATCGGCACCCGCCTGCTGCTGTCGAACGGCATGTCGCTGATGTTCGACTACAGCAGCAATCTGAATGTCGGACAGGGACGGTATTCGTCGGTGCTGCTGGGGATCAATGTGCCCTTGCGTTAAAACGGGATGAGATGGCGGGCAAGCTGGCCGCCGCCTCACTCGATTGCCTTAATTTGTCCGGATTCCGCACCTGCATGCAGCTCACTTCTCTTGCGCGGCAGCCAGCAGTCGCGATATCGTCGCGCGCAATTGCGAAGGATCAAGCGGCTTGTGCAGCACCTGATAGCCGCTGGCGCTGGCCTGGCTGATGCCTTGCGGCGAGGTGTCGCCAGTGACGATGATGGCGGGCACGTCTGCGTTCAGCGCCCTGAGTACGGCGTTGATGACATCGATGCCTGTCACGTCGGCAGCCAACCGGAAATCGCTGACCACCAGATCCGGCCTGTGCCCGCCGCTCAGCATCGTCAGCGCCTGTTCCAGCGAACGCGCTGCCAGGACCTGATAGCCCCAGCTTTGCAACAGGATCTGCATGCTGTCGAGGACCTGCTGATCGTCGTCGACGACCAGCACCGTGCCGGTCTCGCCGATAAGGCTTGCAGGCAGGTCGGGAAGAGCGGATGCAGCGTCTGCCATGTCGGGATGGCGGCAGTACGGCAGGTGCAGGAAGAAACATGATCCCTTGCCGGGAACCGAGCGCAGGTCTACGCGCGTGCCGATCAGGCTGGCCGTACGCTGCACGATCGCCAGGCCGAGACCAAGCCCTTGCTCGCGATCGCGCGCGATATTGTGGATCTGATAGAACTCGCGAAAGATAGGCTCGAACTGATCGGCGGCGATGCCGATGCCGGTATCGAACACGCCGACCTCCAGCACATCGCCGCGGCGCCGGGACGCCAGCAGGATTCTTCCCTTTTCGGTATACCGCACGGCGTTCGAAAGCAGGTTGGCCAGGACATTGTGCAACAAGACGGGATCCGTATCGGTCCACGCCGATGTCGGCCTGACCTTAAGCGTCAGCCCCTTGACGGCGGCAGCCTGGGCGAATTGGTTGCCCAGCGTGGAAAAAATTTCTTGCAGGCTGAAGCGGCGCTTCTCAATCTGGACGACACCGGCGTCAAGGCGTGAGATATCCAGCAGCACGTTGAGCAATTGCGACATGCTGCTCAGCGCCGACTGCAGCCGGCCGGCGAGCATGTCGACCGTGCTGCGTTCGATGCGCGGCGCCTGGGCGACCGTACGCAGGGTGGCGATGTAAAGGCCGAGCGCATGCGCGGGTTGGCGCAAGTCGTGGCTGGCCGCGGCGAGAAACTGCGACTTGCTGCGATTGGCTTGTTCGGCACGATCCTTTTCTTCGGTAAGTTGGCGGATCAGCTCGACGTTCTCGAAACGCAGCGCGATGGCGTCGCGCACCGTGCGCTGCATCACGCGGCTGTACGCCAGGTTCACGCCTAGCAAGAACAGCGAGAGAACGCCAAGCACGGAGAACAGCGGCGTGCCGTGTACAAACGATCGGATCGCAAAGGGCAAAACGGTCGGCAAGGCATACACGTAGTAAGCCGGCCAGAAGGAAGACAACGAGGCGACCGAGCCGCCGGTCATCCCGGCCAGGACGATGCAGATGTACACCGTGATGACGGTATTGTCGGGCGCAAAGAATAACAGCCCGATTGCTCCCCACAGACAACCCGAGACCGCCGCCCAAGCAACATAGCGCCAGCAGCGCAGGGAAGTCGGCTGCCGCCCTGCAGGACCGCGCAGATCGCGCCAGACCATGATGATGCGCAGCACCGTGACCAGATAAATGGATGCCGCCCAACCCAGCAGCACGGCGTGTGCAAGCTGGCCCCACAGCAGGAATATGGTCAGGCTGACCACCATGATATTACCGAAGAAGATCGGCGGCGACTGGCGGTAGAGCGTATTGACCAGCTCCAGATAGACAGCCCGGTTTTGAGTGGGAAGCAGGCGCGGCATTATTATTTGCGATGGTTGACTGTCGTTGGTAGCCGGGCCCGCGAGAGCTGGCGGACTTGCCGGGCGTGATGATGGTTTATTGTAATATCGGCGTACTGCCGGCGTCAGCCGCCGGCCGGGGAAAAAGGCGCAACGCCTTGATAAAGGGACAACAAAGGCATGAAAAAGATTGTGCTCGCCGAAGACCACGCCATCATCCGCGACGGCCTGAAGCTGCTCATTTCCAGCAGGTCCAACCTGTGCGTGGTTGCAGACACCGGCGATGGCGGCGACGTCGAGCGGCTGCTGCGCGAGCATCAGGCCGACCTGCTGCTGCTCGATCTCGACCTGCCGGGTTGCCACGGCATCGAACTGACGCGCCGGATCAAGGAGTCTTCCGGTGCGTCCAATGCGGTGCGCGTGCTGATCCTCACCGCCAGCCCCGGCGCAGCTTCCGTCAAGGCAGCCTTCGAAGCGGGCGCAGACGGCTATGTGCTCAAGCACGAAAACGCCGAGGAACTGCTGTATGCCATCTCGCTGGTTCTCTCGGGCATCGTCTATCTGAGCAAAGGTCTCGGCGATTTTGCCGAGCGTCCGGATGGTCTTGGCCTGTCGGCACAGGCAACGGCGTCGATCACCGCACGCGAACAGGAAATCCTGGCGCTCATCGCACAGGGTGAATCCAGCAACGACATTGCGACCCGATTGAATCTTTCTGTCCTCACAGTACGTAAGCATCGCCAGAATCTTATGAGCAAGCTGTCGTTGCATAACGTGGCGGAAGTCACGGCTTATGCGTTACGCAGCAAGCTGCTTTCACCCTGAGGTTCTGCTCTAAATACTGCATATGCAGTATTTACCCCGGCGTAGCTGGCTCGTAACATGGTGCGCACAAAAAACATCATTGCGCGCCATCGCGTAGCTCCCAGGGGTCAGCATGCCATTCATTCGTCCGCCGGTCGCCCGGCCGCGTCAACACCGGAGCCGCACGCTCCCCATTGCTTCACTGATCGGCGCATCGTTGCTGCTGCCGCTGCTCGGCGTTGCAGGTGCGGCCCAGGCGCAAATGCCGCCGGGCGTCAGCGCGCTCAACATCGGCAGCATGGATCTGGAGACGGCTCTGCAGCAGGTGCAGCAGCAACGGACTCAGGTAGAAAAGCAACCGTCGTCTGAGAGCTCGGCCGCCAACCTTGCCTATGCAAACAAGCTCAGCGCCCAACTGACAACCTTGCGCCAGCAACTGCAACAGAATCCCCGGCCCACTGCAGAACAAAAGCAACAATTGGCGCAAGTGGAGCAAAGCCTGACCGCGCTCACAAAAGTGACACAAGCGCTGGCGCAGCCGGCGAAGCAGGGACAAGCGACGTCGACGCTGCAAGAGCAGCAGCAACTCTTGCAGCAGATCGCACAGTACGTGCAATCGACCCTGACGCAGTCGGGTAGTCCGGCAGGCAACCCGGCAAGCACCGAGACGCAGATCGAATCGAAGACCGGGTCTGAGACCAAGAGCGCGTCCGGCGGCGCCAAGACCACACCGTCCGAATCGGCCTCGCAGGAGATCGCCAAACCCGGCGTCGGCAAGTCGCCCGCCAAACCCGCCACGACCAAGGAAATCATGATGCATCTGGCAGCCGGTCAAGGCGACGGCGCCGCTCAGGCGCAAGCTGCGATACCGCCCGCCCCGACCGCTGCTGCGCGCACCGCGGATGCAACCCCTGTGGGCGGCGACGGCACCGGCACGGTGACGAGTTCCGGGCCCTCCGGCGCTGCAGCCGGCGCCGCCACTACCGGAGGCGTCGCGGGAATGTCGGTCGGCGCGGTGGCAGCCGGGACCTTGGGCATCACCTTGGCTGCCGCCGCGGCCGCGGTAGCGAGCAGCGAAGGCAGTTCCTCGGCAACGCAAAGCGCGCTGCAACAGCAACAGCAGCAGCAAGCCACCGCGGCCGCCACCGCCGCCACCGCCGCCCAGCAACAGGCCTTTGCCTATGTCACGGCCGGCCTGGTCACACCGTTGGTGAGTATCCCGACATCTTCGCGGGCGACCTACACCGGCCCTGTCAGCGGCACGCTCAATTCGGGCGCGAGCATCGGCGGAACCCTGTCGGCGTCGGTCGATTTTGGCGCCATCCGGAGCGGCGCGCCGAGCATCGCGGGCGGCATCACGTTCAACGGCAACCAGGGCAGCACGTCGTTCAACCTGACGCTGCTGGGCGGCTACGTCGGTGGCGGCATGTCGGGCACGTATGCGGGACAGAACGTCACCGGCTTCATCATGAACGGGCAATTCTTCGGGCCTGCGGCTGAACAACTCGCGGGCGCCTGGTCCATGCAGAACACCGGCGGTTCGCTGAGTGCAACCGGCACGTTCAAGGCCAAGCAATGACGCCGCTGCGCTGCCGGTGACGCCTCTCCGCCATGCTGCCATGCGATTGCGTTTCTGATCCCACCTCTTTGAATTGACTCCAATGCACGCTTCTTTTCGCTCCCGCCCTTCCAGCGCGTCCAGCTCTTCTGTCGCTGCGCCGGCCGCTTCCCTCGCATGCGTCGGCAAATTGCCGCGGCTCTCCTGGTTGACGATGGCCCTGTGTATTGCCGGCGCCGGGGGCGACGCGTATGCCGCCGAGACCGGCACGACGATTGCGCCGATGACGGCAGTCGAGCAACAAAACGCCACGGAACTTGCCTTCGCGCGCCGCGCCTTCGCCGAGCGGCGTCCCGATCTTGCCTGCGCCATGCTGAAGGACACGACGCCGGTGGACGACACCGAAGCCGAACGCATGCTGCTGCTGGGACGGTGCTCCAGTGCCGCGCATGACCGCGTCCAGGCCGAGCTGTACTATCGGCGCGCGATCACGCTGGCGCCGGCCGATGCCTCACCCAAGATCGAGCTGGCAGGACTGTACCTGGCCATGGGCCGCCAGGGGGATGCGGCGCCATTGCTGGGGCAGGCAGCCGACGCCAGCGAAGGCCCGGCGCGCACGGAACTCGATCAGTTGGCCTCGCGGCTGCGGCCCAACGATCCGGTCTCGGCCAGCCTGAATTCCAAAGACAAGCCGTGGGCAGTGCAGCTGTATGCCGGACTGACCTGGGACGACAATACCAACGCCGGCCCGGTGTCGCGCAGCGTGCCGGCAGTGATCGGCGGCATTCCGGTCACCTTCGACCTGCTGCAGGAAGCCATGCCGCGCGAATCCGCAGGCGCCGCGCTGGGTCTGAACGGCAGCTATGCGTTGCGGCTCGACGATCGCTTCTCCCTGCTGTTCCAGGCCGGATGGTTCGGCACCGGCTACTTCGATCGCCAGGACTACAACAACGACACTACGACTCTGGCCACCGCGCTGGTCTACAGCCGCCAGGCGTGGTCCGCCAGCCTGCAACCCAACGTGCGCTATACCCGCCTCGACGGACGCCTGCAGGAAACCTCGCCCGGTATCGTCGGGCGCGTTGCACGCGCGATCAGCGACACCGTCTCGCTGACGGCCACGGCCGGTTATGCCAAACGCACAGTCCACACCGACGGCACGCGCAACGCCGATGCATGGCAAGGCGGCGTGGGCGCCATCGCACAGCTCACGCCCGATCTGCAAGTAGGCGGCGAATATCTGCTGCAGCGGGAACAGGCCGAGGCCGCCGTGTATTCGCGCCGCCTGTCCGGCCCCAGCGTATATCTGCAGTACCGTGTCCAGCCCGACCTGCTGCTCGGCGCCAACTTCAGTTATACCGACGTGCACTACGATCAGACCATGCCCCTGTTTGCACAACCGCGCACCGATCGCCAGGTGCTCAGCTCGCTCTCGGCCCTGTGGGACATCAGCCGCTACGCCGGCCGCAATATGGTGGTGCGCGCGCAATACACGCACATCGACAATCCTTCCAACATCGCCTACGGCTACTTCCGCCGCAACATGGCCAGCCTGGGCGTGCAGATGCAGTTCTGATTCAGGCAACATGCCCTCGATCTGCCATTAAAACAGATGAGCCGGCCTGTACCGGTACAACGCGGCGCACGCGCCATCTTTGTGAATCGCCTCGTCTTCGCACGCATTGTGTGCACCTTTCTCTGACCTCGCGCGTGGTCGCCTGCACAGCGTTTAATCTGAACCGCAGATAGCGCTGAAAGCCAGATCCCGCACCGCTTCTACGCCTCCAGCCGGTTCGATTTCCAAGTGCCCAGTTGCGCGTATTTTCTGGCACGCCTTCTGCTTGTGGGCCAGCGCATCGAAGCAGATTATGCATTATGCATAGTTCTCTTTGAGAAACATCGGCAACACTTTTGACTCATCCGCCGGCGGCGACGCCGGTACTTTTTTACGGAGCAAATGTTGGAGAACCGTCTTGAAGTCCAGAATCTGAGCCACGCCTTCATCAAGGCCAACGGCGAAGAGATTCGTATTTTCCAGAACCTCAATTTCACCGTCGGCAAGGCCGAGATCGTGGCGATCGTCGGGCGCAGCGGTGCGGGCAAGAGCACGCTGTTCAACCTGATCTCCGGCCTGCTGACACCGAGCGCCGGCAAGATCGCGCTGGGTGAAAAAGCCGATGGCACGCCAGGCAGCATTGCCTACATGTTGCAAAAGGATTTGCTGCTGCCGTGGCGCACGATTCTTGAGAATGCCGTGCTGGGCATCGAACTGCACCGCCCTGTGACCGAGGCTGACCGCACGCGCGCCAGGGCGATGCTGGGCCGCTATGGCCTTGAGTCGGTCGCCAACGCTTACCCGCATTCGCTGTCGGGCGGCATGAAACAGCGCGTCGCGCTGACCCGCACGCTGCTGGCCGATCCGACGGTGGTGCTGCTGGATGAACCGTTCTCGGCACTCGATTACGAGACGCGGCTGATGCTGGAGAACGATGTCATCAGCCTCACCCGCAGCGAAGGCACCAGCGTGATTCTGGTGACGCACGATATCGATGAAGCCATCGCAATGAGCAACCGCATCGTCGTGCTGGGCGGACGTCCGGCAAAGATCACCCGCGAAGAAAAAATCCTGCTTACCGTCGACGGCATCACCGATGGCGACCGCGATGCAGTGACGGCGCGCGGTGCGCCGGAGTTTCCCTTGTATCACAAGGAAATCTGGAATGCGCTGCGTGCGAGCGATGTCGCGCACGCAGCCATCTGAGCGGAGAAAGGGTTCTCATGAAAAGAAAAAACAATGGCGCGACGATGATCGTCACCACCATCCTGATTGTGCTGGTCGTTCTGTGGCAGATGGCGGCGCAGGCCAATCTGATCAACGGCCAGCTGCTCGGTTCGCCGCTGGGCATTTATCGCTCGGCCGTGATCGGCTTCACCAAGGGGCAACTGCTGTACGACACCTGGGTGACGCTGTTCGAGACGCTGTTCGGCCTGGTGCTCGGCAGCGGCCTGGGTATCGTGCTGGGACTGGTGCTGTGGTTTTATCCGCGCACCTCGGACATCGTCGAACAGTTTTCCATCCTGCTCAACAGCATTCCGAAAATCGCCCTCGGCCCGCTGATCATCATCTGGTTCGGCTCGGGCATGGTGTCGAAGATCTGGCTGGCCGGCATCTCGACCTTTGCGGTGGCGATGATTTCTTCGTGCGCGGCGGCGCAGGAAGTCGACAAGGATTTGCTGAACCTCTTCAAGTCGTTCAAGGCGCAGCGCGCGATGATCTTCAAGAAGCTGATCGTACCGGCGTCGATTCCGTGGATCTTCTCCATCTTCCGCATCAACATCGGCTTCGCGCTGATCGGTGCGGTGGTGGGCGAGTTCATCGCGTCTGAAAACGGATTGGGACATGCGGTGTTCGTCGCCGGCTCGCTGTTCGATCTCAATAGTGTCTGGCTGGGCGTCATCATTCTGACGCTGATGGCCGCAGTTCTTACCTGGGTTGTCCAATTAATCGAAGAAAGGATCGTTTCATGGAAAGTCGAACAATGAAGTACGTCCGTACGCTGTTCAGCGCCACAGTAATTGCAGCCGCTTGCGCCGCAGCACCGGCCAGCCATGCTGCAGAGAAGGCGGTGATCTATCAGGCCTTCCAGTCGATTCAGTATCTGCCGCTGTATGTGGCGATGAATGAAGGTTTGTTCGCCAAGCACGGACTGGAAGTGCAGAAGGTGACTGCCGGCGGCGGCGCGCAAGGTGTGGCGGCGGTGATCGGCGGCCATGCGGACTTCTCGCTGCAGGATCCGATGACGGCGGTACTGGCCAATCTCAAGGGGGCATCGCTGGTGAACGTGGCGATGGTGGTATCGGGTGTGCCGGTGTGGATGGTCGCGCCACCGAATTCGCCGATCAAGTCGATCGCCGATCTCAAGGACCAGACCATTTCGGCTGCGTTGCCACCATCGACCAGCACTTACCTGCTGCAGAATCTGCTGAAGGAAAAGGGCCTCTCCAACGTCAAGCTCAACACCGTCTCGATCGGCACCGAAATCTCGCCCGTGACGGCCGGCCGCGCCGCCGCGGCGACGCTGTATCAGCCGCAGGTGGAACAGGCACTGGCCAACGGCTACAAGATCGTCTACGACTTCGCCAAGCAGTATGACGGCGTGTACGCGTTCTCGACCATCGACACGCTGAAGACGACGATCCAGAAGCGTCCGCAAATGGTGCAAAGTTTTGTGAGCGCCATCGCCGATGCCGAGAAGCTGATGCAGACCAATCCGCAAGTGGCGTATCGTGTGGCAGTGGCGGAATTCCCTTCGCTGGAAAAGAGCGTGGTGGAAGCAGCCGTGAAGCGCCTGCTGGATCAGAAGATCTATCCGGCGACGCCGTCGATTTCCAAACAGGCGTTCCAGGCCGGTCTTGATCTCCAGATCTCCATCGGCAACATCAAGGCGGGCGAAGTGACTTACGATAGCGCTGTGGACAACAGCTTTGCGGAAAAGGCAGGCAAGTAAGCGACCAACAGGTAGTAAGTGAGCAGACCGGCGCGCCTTGTTCATCCGGTCTGCAACTTTGCCATTCATTCTGAAGAGCAGATCATGAGCACATCACACATGCAAGAGACAAACCAGGCGGCGCTCTCACTCGCAGTCGCGACGGCAGACCGCATCGAGGGCACGCTGAAGGCGTTCACCCATCGTCCCGATGCTTATCCTGATACCGATAGCGATTCCGGCGCCGGCCCTCTCGCCGGCGTACCGGTCGCCGTCAAGGACCTGATCGATACGGCCGACATGCCGACCACTTACGGGTCGAAGATTTTTCAGGGCTATCAGCCGCAGAAGGATGCGTGGATCGTCAGCAAGCTGCGTGCAGCGGGTGCGGTGATCTTCGGCAAAACGGTGACGACGGAATTTGCCTGGCGCGATCCGGGCGCCACCGTCAATCCATGGAATACAGGACATAGCCCTGGCGGCTCGTCGAGCGGCTCGGCGGCAGCCGTAGGCGCCGGCATCGTACCGATCGCACTGGGCACGCAGACCGTCGGCTCGGTGATCCGGCCGGCGTCGTACTGCGGCGCGGTGGGCTACAAGCCGACTTACGGACTGATTCCGACCGAGGGCGTGCATGCGCTGGCGCCGACGCTGGATCACCTGGGTTTCATCACATCGAGCTTCTATTGGGCGGCAGTCTGCCACGCGGTCATCGCGCGCGACAACGCGATTGCGGCGCCGGCTTCCGCCAAGGCATTTGCGGCCGGCGTGAAGCCGCGCAAGATCGGCGTCTATCGCTCCTCGCAGTGGGCGCAGGTGGAAGGCGACGTGCAGCAGAACTTCGATGCCGTGGTGCGCCGCCTGGAAGCGCTCGGCGTGGAATGCGTCGATGCCGATCTGGGCATGGATATCCGCGACCTCAACAAGCTGGTGGTTGACGTGCTCGCCTACGAGGCGCGCGCAGCGATCTACGACGACATCAAGGATGCCGACGCGCTGGCTGGTCCTTACACGCGGGAGCTGGTGAGCCGCGGTGCGACGATTTCCAAGGAGACCTACCTCGGTCTGATCGAACAGGTCGGCGTGCTGCGTGCCGGTCGCGATGCCTTGCTGAAAGACCTCGATGCGATCATGACGATCACTTCGCCGACGACTGCACTCAAGGGATTGGAGAAGACCGGCGACGCGTCTTTCTGCGCACCGGCGACGCTGCTCGGCTTGCCGGCGGTGACGACGCCGTCTGGTTTTTCGACGGACTTCCTGCCATATGGCGTGCAGCTGATCGGACGCGCCGACGGCGATCTGGCGCTGCTGCAAACCGGCCAATGGCTGAGCACCATTCTGCCGTCGATGAAGCCCGCATCGCTCTGATGAGGGCATGAACCGGCGACACGGACCGGTGCAGTACGTACAGTGCTTGCACCGGTCTGCCATGCAAGACAAAATACAGTGGCAGCACAACCGAAAGAGCTCAAACCATTGAGCCGCAAAGAGCAAGCGAACGAATACCGCCTGCCAGCCGAGACACCCAATAGAAGCCGCGCATGCCGAAAGCCTTCAAGACCATCGAACAACACGTTCTCAGCCTGCTGAGAAACGACATCCTTTCCGGCAAATATCACCCCGGCGACAAGCTGCGGCAGGATGAAGTCGCCAAGCGTTTTGAAGTGAGCACCACGCCGGTGCGCGAAGCCTTTCGCGGCCTGCGCTCGGAAGGCCTGGTGCTGATCGACGCCAATAAGGGCGTGGTGGTCAAGGGGCTGACCGTCAAGGATGTCGCGGAAATCTACGAACTGCGCATCGCGCTGGAACCGCTGTTGGCGAAGAAGGCGGTGAGTTCGATTTCCCCCGAATCGCTGGAGGCGGCGAACGCCATCCACGAAGAAATGTGCGCCTCGACCGATCCGCATCGATGGTCGGCGCTGAATCGTGAATTCCACATCAAGCTGATGATGAGCGAAGAAGATTCACGGCTCTACGAGATCGTGAAGAACCTGCTCGTCGTCGCCGAGCCTTACGTCTCGCTTTCGATCTTCATGCATCCCAAGATCCTGCAAGTGGACAACGAAGAACACGGCATGATTCTCGAAGGCTTCAACAAGAAGAACGGCCGGCTGGTGCAGAAGATCGTCAAGCAGCATCTGGAACAAACCCTGGCCGCGATTCAGGATTCGGTCAATGAGAAGACGTTGCGGCAGATGAGAGCGCCCGCCAGATAAAGCAGGGCTTTTTCGCCTTACTTCAATGACAGCTGCGCCAGCCGCTGGCTGTATTCCTCACTCTCCCGCTCCAACTCCGGCGCCATGCGCCGCACCGTACGCAGGAAATGCTGCGCCACCGGCGTGAGCGTGACGCCGCGCCGGCGCACCAGGCCGATAGTGCGTGCCACCGTAGGGTGGACCAGCGGACGAATTGCGATGCGCGAGCGCGGTTCGTCGGGCAGCGCCGATTGCGGTACGACGGAGATTCCCAGTCCTGCTTCGACCAGACCGAGAGAGGTGGTGAGATGTTCGATCTCGACCGGGCGCTCGGGCTGCCAGTTGATGTTGTGCAGCGCCTGATCGAGGATGATGCGGTTGCCGCTGCCGGAACCTGAAATGATGAGCTGGTAGGGCTTGAGATCTTCCCACTGCACGGTGCTCAGTTGCGCCAGCGGATGATCGGTCGGACAGACCAGGCAATAGGGATCGCTGACCAGCGCGTCGAAGACGAAGTCAGGTTCAGGCAACGTAGGAAAAGTCAGCCCGAGATCGGCCGTGCCGTCGCGCACATTGCGCGCCACCACTTCGACGGTGCCGTCGATCATGCGGATGCGGACATCGGGACGATGCAGCCGGTAGTCGCGGATAATGCGCGGCAACAGTTGCTTGGCGACCGTGGGGATGCAGGCGACGACGATTTGCCCGACGCGCGTGTTGCCGGCGTCCTCCACCTGGCGCAGCGCAGTACCCAATTCTTGCAGGCTGCGTTGCGCGCCCGGCAGGAACAACTGCCCGGCCGGCGTCAGCGCCACGCGCCGGGTGGTGCGCTCCAGCAACGGCGTGCCGATGGCGGTCTCCAGCCGCTGGATGCGGCGCGTCAGCGCCGAGGCTGAAATATTGAGCGACAGCGCGGCGTCGGCAAAGGTCTGGCGTTCGGCGACGGCGACAAAACCGCGCACGCCGTCCAGGTCGACGCCGCCGAATTGCTTCTGGCTCATTGCTTTTGCCTCATGGATCCCACCTGTTTCCTTTGTTCCGGAGCCTGCGTCCCGGCAGGCTCGCGATTACTTCCTGAAACGCAATAATAAACACGAAACCTGCAATTTACAAACGAATGTGCGAAGACCAATACTGACGTCACCGAAAAGCGCGCCGTTCTTGACTCTGCCATGGCGGAGTTCCGTATCGGCGATCGCGACCTCATCCCTGTCTTCACTACGTTAATTGCTTATGAGTCACTCCGACCAGCTTCAGAACCCTTATACACGCGGCATCGCCGACTTCGTCAGCACGCTGCGCTACGACGCCATCCCCGCACCGGTGATTGAACGCATCAAGCTGCTGATGCTCGATTCGCTCGGCTGCGCGATCTACGGATCGCAATTGCCATGGAGCCGCATCCTGATGGAAACGCTGGGCGAGGTGGACACCACCGCCGGCGGCTGTACCGTATGGGGCACCAATCAACGCCTGTCGGCGCCGCATGCCGCGCTGGTCAACGGCACGCTGGTGCAGAGCTTCGAGCTGGATGACGTGCATCGCGTCGGCGTCCTGCACGTCGGCGCGGTGACGCTGCCGTCCTTGTTTGCGGCAGCCGAAATCAATCCCGGCATGAGCGGCCGCGATTTTCTCACCGCCTGCGTCGCCGGCTATGAAATCGGCCCGCGCGTGGGCATGTGCATGGGACAGGAACATATCGCCCAGGGCTGGCATTCCGGCGCAACCGTCGGCGTGTTCTCGGCGGCGGCGGCGGCTTCTGCTACGCTGAAGCTGACACCGGAACAAACCGTGCACGCGCTGGGCATTGCCGGCACGCAGGCGTCGGGTCTGATGGCGGCGCAGTTCGGCGCCATGGTCAAGCGCATGCATGCGGGACGGGCATCGCAAAGCGGCCTGTACGGCGCGCTGCTGGCGCGCAAGGGCTTCACCGGCATCATGGATGTGTTTGAAAATCCTTATGGCGGTTTCTGCTCGACCTTCTCGCGCTCGACCGACCGTTTCGACATGAGCAAACTGACGGCCGGTCTGGGCGATCGCTTTGAGACGACGCAGATTGCGTTGAAGTTTTATTCCTGCGTCGGCAGCAATCACACCACGCTGGACGCGATCCGCAACATGCAGGCGCGCCATCCCTTCGGCGTGGCCGATGTGGAGAAGGTGCAGGTCCTCGGTTCGCGCGTCACGGTGGATCATGTGGGCTGGAAGTATGTGCCGCAAGGCCTGACATCGGCGCAGCTGAACCTGCCGTATTGCGTGGCGACGCTGCTGCTGGATGGCGACGCCTTCGTCGAACAGTTCACCGAAGAAAAAGTCACCGATCCGGAACGCATCCGCGTGTCGCAACTGGTCGAGGTGATTGAAGATCCGGCCATCACGGCGCGCGGTTCGGTTTATCGCCACATGGTGCACGTCAAGGTCACGCTGCGCGATGGCACGGTGCTGACGGAGACCGTCGAGACGCCGCGCGGCAGCGAACATTCCTTCGCCTCGGCCGGACAAGTGATCGCCAAATTCCGCAAGCTGACCTCGCACCGGCTGTCGGCGGTGCACAGCGAGCGCATCATTGAACAAGTCATGCAGGCAGAAAAGATGAGCAATGCCGGCGATCTGGTGAGTTTGCTGGCAGCGCCACAATAACCAGTCAGTCGCCGATGGCGCGCTCCCTCGAGGACCGCGAAGCTTACGAGACGGGACGCCGAAGTCCCGCCTGCCCTACACAGGAGACAACATGAACGTAACATCGCAAGTACCGGATAGTGCAGCACAACCGCAGGCCGCGGTCTCTGCACCGTCCGCACAATCAACGCAATCGACGCAATCAGCGCCGGGACGCCTGCGCTCCATCATCGGCGGCAGCGCCGGCAATGTGATCGAGTGGTACGACTTTCTCGCGTATTCCATCTTTTCAATTTACTTCAGCAAGGCCTTCTTCCCCGGTGGGAACATGACGGTGCAGCTGCTCAACGCCGCCGCCATCGCTTCGGTCGGCTACGTGGTGCGGCCGCTCGGCAGCTGGCTGATCGGCACGCTGGCCGACCGCTACGGCCGCCGGCTGGCGCTGAGCCTGTCGGTCGCGATGATGAGCGTCGGTTCGCTGATCATTGCGCTGACGCCGACCTACGCCACCATCGGCATCGCCGCGCCGGCGATCCTGGTGTTCGCCCGCCTGCTGCAAGGTTTCAGCATGGGCGGCGAAGCCGGCACCAGTGCGACCTACCTGAGCGAAATGGCGCCGCCCGGACGGCGCGGCTTCTTCGTCGGCTTTGTGCAAGTGACCGTGGTGATGGGCCAGCTGCTGGCACTGGGTCTGATGCTGTTGCTGCAGCGTGCATTGCTGACGCCGGAACAGCTGGAAGCCTGGGGCTGGCGCATTCCGTTCTTCATCGGCGGCTTGCTGGCGGTGTTCGCCATGTATCTGCGGCGCGGCATTGCCGAGACCGATTCTTTCGTCAGGCATGGCCATGGCAGTCACGATGGCAAGCGTTCCGGCGAAAGCCTGCTGAAGGTGTTGCTGCGCCATCGACGCGAAGTGATCTGGAGCGTGGGCATCAGCGTCGGCGGTACCGTAGCGTTTTACACCTTCACGATTTATCTGCAGAAGTACATGGTCAATACCAGCGGCTTCAGCCGCGACCAGGCGACGCTGATCACGACGATTGCGCTGCTGATCTACATGGTGTTCCAGCCGCTGTACGGTCTGCTCTCGGATGTGATCGGCCGCCGCAAGGTGATGATGATCTTCGGCTTCGGCGGCACTTTCCTGACGATTCCGATCATGCATGCGCTGGGCACGACCAGCAGCACCAGCACCGCTTTTCTGCTGAACCTGGCGGCGCTGGGCATCCTCAGCGGTTTCAGCTCGATCCACTGGCTGGTGAAGTCGGAACTGTTTCCGGCCAAGGTGCGCGCGCTGGGCGTGGGTCTGCCGTTCGCCATCGTCACGGCGGTGATGGGCGGCACGACGGAATTCGTGGCGTTGCGGCTGAAGGCATCCGGTCATGAGCCATGGTTCTTCTACTACGCCAGCCTGTGTGCAGCGATCTCGCTCGTGACGTATATTGTGATGCCGGAGACGCGCCACAGCTCGACCATCGATCGCGAGGCGGCGGCGTCGCACTCTGTCTGAACCTGCTTACTGCATACAATAGGAAGACATCATGCCTGCCAAAAATGCCAATGCCGACTTGTGGGACGCTTCGCAATATCTGCGCTTCGGCGATGAACGCCTGCGCCCTGCCATCGATCTGCTGACGCATGTTCCTCCGGTGTCGCCAACGCGCATCCTGGATCTGGGCTGCGGCGCCGGCAACCTGACCGCGATACTCAAGCAGCGCTGGCCCGATGCCGACGTGCACGGCGTGGACGGTTCTGAAAGCATGCTGGAAAAAGCGCGCAAGGAAGCACCCGACTGCGGCTTCCTGCAGGCCGATATCAGCGCCTGGGCGCCGGATGAACCGTTCGATCTGATTTACACCAACGCCACCTTGCAGTGGCTGCCGGACCATGCGCAGCTGTTCAGGCGGCTGATCTCTTTCCTGCGGCCCGGCGGCTGCCTGGCGGTGCAGATGCCGATCATGCATGACGCACCCTTGCGTCTGGAACAGGTCCGGCTGGCGCGCTCGCCGGCGTTTGCCGATGTGCTGGGCGACGTCTCGGAGCGGCGCTCGGTGCTGACCCCGCAGGGTTACTACGACCTGCTGCGCCCCCTGGCGTCGACCATCGATATCTGGCAGACAACTTATCTGCACGTGCTCAGCGGCCCGGATCCGGTGGTGCAATGGGCCAGCGGCAGCAGCCTGCGTCCTTATCTGGAGAAATTGCAGGGCGACCGCCTCGCCGCGTTCCGCGAGGCGTATGCGCAAAAGATGCGCGAGGCATATCCGGCCGGCACAGACGGTACGACCTTGTTGCCGTTTCAACGTTTGTTTTTAGTCATCACTCTTTGAGCGAACGCTGAAAGAGTGATGATTTTTATCGCAGAAAATATTTCCCGCGATAAAGTTCTCCGCCATACTTGCCGTTAACAAACATCCGGTGCGAAACCTTCGCTGTCGCCGATGTCTCTGCCTCAAACCCGGGCAGAGATTGACATTGAAGGATTCGCAACTAAAGTCTTAACGTGCACGGTAGTACTACGGGAGAAGAACATGAAAAAAATCAACATGAACGTCAAGGACGAAGTCTATGAATCGCTGGATCGCGAATTCAAGAACTTCATCCGTCTGTCATTGAAGTGCGACTCAGGTTTTGTGGCGCCGTCGTTCGACAGTTTTTTGTTGGCAAAAATATCAGACAACACGAACTTCCTGACTGAAGAAGCCGTGCAACATCTGATGATGTCGGGTCAATACGCGTGGGCAAAACGCGCGCTGGACAAGGATTTTCCGGACGTAGTGGCGATCCTGATTTCGCAGGCGTCGAACTACGGCTTCCATATCGCGGTGCGCCAGGATTGGGGTTCCGACGATCTGACGGCAGCATCCAAGGCGTGGGCCACGGCCATCGTCAAGCAGGCCAAGGGCGATGAGTCGCAGATCGACATCCTGGCGGCGCAGATCAAGTCGGCGGCGGTCAGCATCGCCCAGGTGGAAGAGAAACTGAAGACGCCGGCATGGCGGCTCGCCGCATCGCTGGCGCAGCAACTGCATGACGCCAAGATCGCGGTCGAGCATGCCCGGGGCGCCGTCGCGCATGAAAAGCTGGGCGCCCTGCGCAGCCTGCTGAAACTGGGTATTGCGTATGGCACGGTCAAGGAGAAGGAAGAGAAAGAAATTCTGGAGCGTCTGCGCATGAAGAAGCCTTATCTCTTTGAAGAGGAAGAAAGCTTCCTGACCCGCGCGATTGCCTGGTGGCGCAGCGTGTTTGCCTGATTGCCCGCATCCTGCAACTGCGTCATCTGCGCCGTCCGCACTGTTGTGCCATCATCCTGAATTGCGTATTACACAAAGCCTGCAAAAAGAATCCAACAAAGGTCACGCCACGATGAAGACATTCACAACACTGAAGAACCGGACAGCGCTGGCGGCACTCTCCGCACTGACGGTTCTTCTGACATGCAACGCCGCCGCACTGGCGCAAACTTCAGGAACCACGATGACGCAATCGACGCCCTCTTCCCCTGTGCAAGCTGATCAATCCGTGGTGGCGCTGTTTGCGCCCCACGGCACGCTGCGCGCATCGATCAATCTCGGCAATCCGGTATTGGCGAACCTCGATCCCAAGACCGGCGCACCGGTCGGCGTGTCGGTCGATCTGGCGACGGAGCTTGCCAGACGGCTGGGCGTGCCGCTGCAACTGGTGGCGGTGAAATCGGCCGGCAATTCAGTGGAAAACATCGAGCAGGATAAGGCCGACATCGGCTTTTTTGCAGTCGACCCCAAGCGCGCGCAAGAGATCAGCTTCACCGGTCCGTATGTGCTGATCGAAGGGTTCTATGCCGTGCGCAACGATTCACCGATCACGGCCAATGAGCAGGTCGACAAGCCGGGCATCACCGTCGCCGTCGGCAAGGGCAGTGCCTATGATCTGTTCCTGTCACGCGAACTGCATCAGGCCACTATCGTGCGCATCCCGACTTCACCTGCGGTGGTGCAGGGTTTCATCGATCAGAATCTGAGCGTGGCGGCCGGCGTCAAACAGCAGCTTGAACAGGATGCGGCAAAGGTCGGCGGCATGCGGATCCTGCCGCAGCGTTTCATGGTGATTCGCCAGGCGATGGGTGTGCCGAAGGCAAGAGGCGACGCGGCAGCGGCTTATCTGGCCAGCTTTGTTGAAGAGATGAAGGCGTCGGGATTTGTCGCCGCTTCGCTCGCAAAGAACGGTATTGAAGGCGCGATCGTCGCCAACGCGGGCGACTGACAGAAGAGCCGGCAAGCGCCCCGGCATGCAAGCCGGGGCTGTCGCATCCCTTGGTGTGGGACTCAGGCGATACGGCGTTGTATTGCAACGCCCGGCGATGGGTGCGCCTGACGCGCCGGTCTGTGCGCGAAATCCTGTAAACGCTGTACTTTCGCTGTCGGCGCCGGGGCAATATTTTCCGCGTGAGAATCGGCTTCCCCGATCTCCTCTTCCAACTTGAACACGCTCACGGCGCTGGCCAGCAGACCGGCATGCTGTTGCAGACTCTCTGCTGCGGCTGCGGCTTCTTCCACCAGTGCGGCATTTCGCTGCGTCATGGAATCAATATGCGCCATCGCGCCGCCCACTTCGGCGATGCCGGCGCTTTGCTCCTGACTGGACGTGGTGATCTCGGACATGATGCCGACCACTTCGTTGATTGAATTGACGATGTCGTTCATGCTCTGCCCGGCGCCCTGCACCTGACGGCCGCCTGCTTCAACCTTGCCGGCCGAGTCATCGATCAGGCCTTTGATCTCTTTCGCTGCGGCGGCGGAACGCTGCGCCAGCACGCGCACTTCCGACGCCACCACCGCGAATCCGCGGCCCTGCTCGCCGGCGCGCGCTGCTTCAACGGCGGCATTGAGTGCCAGGATATTGGTCTGGAAGGCGATGCCGTCGATCACGCTGATGATGCCGCTGATCTTGTCCGAGCTTTGCTTGATGGACGCCATCGTTCCGACGACATCGCCAACCGCTTGCCCGCCCTTGACGGCGAAGGCGGATGCCGACAGCGCCAGCGCATTGGCGTGCTCGGCATTGGCGGCATTCTTCTTGACGGTGGCGGTCAGCACTTCCATCGACGATGCAGTTTCTTCGAGGCTGGATGCCTGCGACTCGGTGCGCTGCGACAGATCGTTGTTGCCGATCGCGATCTCGCGCGAAGCCGCTGTGATGACCTTGGCGCTGCGGCGCACATTGGAGATCAGCTGCGCCAGGCTGACGTTCATGTTGCTGAAGGCGCCGACCAGTGCAGAGATTTCATCCTTGCCGTGTGACACGCTCTGCAAGCGCAGGTCGCCGGCGGCGGTGCTTTCCACCGCGCTGCTCAGAAAGCCGATTTCTTCTCTGAAGGAATTATAGAAGCCGGCGAGCAGATATCCTGCCAGCGCCAGGACGGCCAGCACCGCGGCCATGATCAGATTGCGGCGCGCCTGATAGTGTGCGACGCGCTGCGTCAGCTCCTGGTTCAGCAATGCAGTCGCTGCGGCCGACAAAGTCTGAAGCTGCTGCGTCGCTTGCTGCGCGGCGCCGAAGAATTGCTCGCCGGAGGTCTGGTCCAGCGATTTCAGCACCTCGCTGGTTGCGCGGTCGAAGAATGCGGACACCATCGGCACTGCCGCGACCTGCCGGCTCAGCTGCGCCTTCCATTCCGGCGTGTCGTAGAACAGCGCGTTGAGTTTTTCCGACAACTGCGTCAGCTCGATTTTGCCGGTGGTCACAGTCGAGGCGAGCATGACTTCTTCGTTCGCTTCGAGCAGACCGGTGTCGATGTAGGCGCCGCCGCGACCGCCGATGGTCAGCATGTTTTCGATGACGGCGGGGATATTGTCCAGCAAGGTCAGCGCGAGGTAATGCGTGCTGGTTTCCGGATCGAGGCGCAGGTTGGTGCGGTCGGCGATCCCGGTTCTGAATTTTTGTACCTGTGCGATCAGGGCGGCATGAGCGGCGTAGTCATCTTTGGCTTTGACGTCCGTCTGCTGCAGCATCGCCGTCCATCTTTTCTGGATGCCGGCGAGCGAGTCATGCAAGCCGATGCGCGAGACCGTAGCGCCGTCGCGCTCAAACTCGGCCAGCTTGTTGCTGATCGACGCCTGGATCAGCCTGGCCGGCGCCTGCATCTTGGCATTGCCGCCGAGTTCCATGTAGCGCAGCGCCTGATGGCGTTGCAGCAGGACGTGGATGTCTTCCGCCTTGACGGCGTAGCGCAGGCCGTCTTGCTCCAGCTCGGCGAAGGCGATGGATTTTTGCAATTCGTTGAACAACAAGCCGGTGACCAGACCAAGCGGCAGAATGAATACCAGCGACACGAGCAGGAATTTCGGCAGCAGGCGCAGCTGCTCCATCAATCTGGTGGCGGGGAGTAACAGGGCATTCACGGGGACCTCACAGGCAGGACTGAAGACCTCGCAGTATGAGCAAGGAATATGACCAGTTTGTGAACATCGGAGGCGGGAACACGAGTACTGCCGCATCAGGCACTGTGTCGCCTGACGCGAGCATCGCTATTTCCTGAAATGCAACCTCCCTTGCGTAGGGACGATGCAATGGTATTGTGGTGCCGGTATATTTCCCGACCGCCGGCTCCGGTAGGTGCAATGCTGAATTGCGCGTTTTGCCGGGATTCTAATGATGCTTTTTGACAGACGTGTGACGTCGTTTTCTTTTGCTGATTCATGGGTAAAACTTGTCTTTGCACATCAGGGGCTTTATATCGATATGGACGAATTGATCATTACACGCAATGCAGTACCAGACGATGCGCAGATACTTTGCGCGGCGGAGCGTGAGACCAGCAAGACTCCCGGGATTTTGATTTCTCTTTCACATGAATTAACCGAAAGCGATTTCGAGGACAAGATAAAGTGGCTTGCGGTTGCCGGGGTTTATCTGGTCGCGGAAATGAACGGCAAGATAACCGGCCACGCACTTCTTGAACCAATGCCGTTGAGTTCGACATCGCATGTCTTTTCGTTGACCGTCGTGGTGCATCCTGGCCTTACCGGGCGCGGTATCGGAACACATTTGATGACGGCGGTATTGAGCTGGGCCCAATGTCATCCTTCTGTTGAAAAGATCGAATTGCGCGTGCGTGAAGGCAATGCCGTTGCGATACGTCTGTACCGGCGTTTCGGCTTTATCGAAGAGGGACGCTTTGAGAAACGCATCAAACTTCCGGACGGCACTTATCTGGCGGACATCTGCATGGCCAGGTTCGTTGTGTAATGCGGGATTGATTCCCTGCAGAATAAAAAAGCCCGCGGTCGGCGCGGGCCGACGGCGGGCGAATCAGTCTTTCGACCGAGAGGAGACGACGTGATGTCAGGTGTTACTTTACCGATCACGCCGTTGCCGGGCTATCGGGCGTTTCCTGATTTCCGTATGCCAACGTCGTCAGAATCCCAGGCGGCGCAGATCTTCCGCCACGAACATTTGTCCGCTGCGATTTTTGACGGCCGGCAACTCCGCCACCCTGGCACGCCATGCGTGTAAGGCGGTGAGTTCTTCGGCAATAGGAATGCCTGCTGCATCGGCAAACGCCAGACCGGCGAAGACCGTGATGTCGGGCATCGAGAATTGCTCGCCGGCGACGAAGCTGCTGGTGCGCAGGATCTGATCGAAGTACGCCATGCCTTGCAACGCCTTCTCGCGCTCACGCTCGCCCCATTCTTTGCGATGCGCCCATTCCGGACTCTTGTACTTTTGCAGATCGTTGCCCAGACCCGGTGTGGCGTGATGAAAATAAATGCCGACCGCATCGATCAGACCGCTTTCGGCGCGTCGCTGCATCATGTGAATGATGGCTTTCTCTTTGGGCGTGCGGCCGGTGAGGACCGGATTGCCGTCGAGGTTGTCGAGGTATTCGGTGATGGCGGTGCTTTCGGAGATCAGGGTGCCGTCATCCAGTTCCAGCAACGGCAGCACGCCGGACGGGTTCTTCGCCAGATAGGCGGCCTGCTTGTGCTCGGCGCCGATCAGGTCCACGGATTCGAAGGTGACCTGTGAATCCAGGCCCTTCTGTGCAAGAACGATACGGATGCGGGCAGGATTGGGAAAACCGGGACGGTCATAAATCTTCATTGTTGAAACTCCTGTTTATGGATTAATGGAATTGGTTGATTCGGTTGATCGACGTATTTATTGACTTACACATATCTATCTATCGATAGATAGACATTAAAGAAGTACAATGCTCCTGTCAACAACTATCTATCGATAGAGAGATTTATTCCATGAGTGCAATTGATACCAAAGAGAAGATCATGAGCGTCGCGCGCAAGACCGTGCAGGCGCATGGCTACAGCGCGCTGAGCTTCCGAGACCTGGCGGCGGAAGTCGGCATCAAGAGCGCCAGCGTCCACTACCATTTTCCGACCAAGGGCGACCTGGGCGCGGCGATCGCGCGCCGTTATACCGATGACGGCATCGCGTATCTGAGTGAATTGATGTCGGGCTACAAGGACCAGCGTTCATGCCTGAAGAAATACACCGACATCTTCCGCGCAGCGCTGGTGGACGATAACCGCATGTGTCTGTGCGGCATCATGTCTGCCGAGCACGAAGATCTGCCGCCTGAAGTGAGCGCGGAAGTGGACCGCTTCAACGAAGTGAACATCGACTGGATCACCACCCTGCTGTCGCTGGAGCAAACCGATCCGAAACAGAAAAAGGCGCTGCGGCATCGCGCGCTCGGCATCTTTGCTGCGATAGGGGGCGCGCAATTGCTGGCGCGCGGACAGAACGACGTTGCCGTCTACGACGAAGTCCTCGACAGCTATCGCGTGGCGGGGCTGATTCCCTGAATTGCCGCACGGCATGCCAACTCCTTTTCGCTGACGGAAATATTTGTGTGGGCACGCCAGTTCCTATAGATTGACCGATGCAGATTCCGCAGACGAAAGATAATCGCGAGAAGTTGCGGCAAGGCAAATAACTCAAAAACGCTTTTTACCAAGGCACAACAAAAAGGGGAAATGTATGCGGGGCGAACTGATGAAAATTGCAGTAGGCATGATCGCAGCGATTACCGGCAGCGCCGCATTGGCGGCCGGCTCGCTGGCCATTGATACGCTGCAGGGCAAGGAATACGGATTCTCGTTCAACCATCCGTCGTACGGAGTCGCGGATGAACGCGCGAAGAGAGAATGCGGTCAGGATTGCAGCATCGTGAAGCGCTTTGAAAACCAATGCGCTGCGTATGCTGCCGACCAGACGCCCGGCTCCACCGTCTACGGATGGTGGCAGGGAGCAGCTAGCAGCGCCGTCGTGCAACAACGCGCCTTGTCTGAGTGCCGCGGCCAGGGCGGATCTAGCTGCATCGTACGCGCGTGGGGCTGCGACACAATCAAGGCGAGCGATAAACAGGCGAATGCGAAGTCAGTGAAGCAAGACAGCAATGTCTTCACCATGCTCGGTGAATGGACGATGGACTACACGACTGCGCGCGGCTACTCGGCAAACGGCACCCTGCGCGTGAACAACACCTCCGGCAATGGCGTTTTCCATGGCGTCATTGTGCTGTCGTTTTCCTCCAATGGCGAAACCAAGCAGATTCAGGAAGAGGCTCTGGTTACGGTACAAGGGGAGACAATCACCATTAATGGCAGCAACCCGGTTTTCATATCGGGGACTGGCCGCTACAACGCAGATAACTACACACTCAGCAAGATCAGCAACAATGTCCTGAAGGGCGTCAACAAAGACAATGCCGGCGCAGGCGGGATCATCGTCCTCATCAAGAAATAGCGGCGACCGCGCCGGCCATGCGGTGCAATTACGCCATGGAATCGTCGTAACTGCTACTGTCACTGCTATCGTCAAGATCAATATTGCTCAGGTCAGCCAGATCATTGTTCGATGCCATGTCACTGCCGCTGTCGGCGCGGTCCTGAACACGCCCTTTATCGGCGTCGCCGCCATAGTAATTATTGACGGTGGTGTTTTCGACGTTTTCCACAGGCGCGCTCAATCCATTCTGATGCGTGAGCCCCGAGCCGCTACCGTTGCCGCTATTCATCAGATGTTCGATTCCCTGGAATAAGAAGGCGCCACCAGCCACGCCGGCGGCGGTGGCCGCGACGGTACCCAGCATGCTGCCCATGCCGCCGCCAAAAAATCCTGGCGACGCCGCCGGAGCCGCCTGATATTGCGGAGCTGTCTGTGCCGGGGCAGGCACCGATGCATAGGCGGGCGCATAAGCAGGCGCCGGATCGGAACGCACTGACGCGGAGGGCGAATTGCCCCAGGCATTGCCGTCGAGAAAGCCGCGTGCCGGGGCCGCGCCTGATTGCAAAGCCTGTACCTGACTTTGCAGCGATGCAATCTGCGCCTTGGAAGACGTCAGCGCCTGATCCATCAACAGCGCTCGCTGTACCAGCAGGTAGGCCGCGTCCGGCTGCCGGGCGACGGCAGCGGCGATCATCGCGTCAGCCTCGGCATCTTTGCCGATGCCGCGCACCTGTATCAGTTGATTGAGAAAATCTTGAAGTGCCTGCGTTTCTTGAGGACTCATGATGCTTGGCTCCCGGCCTGTGTAATGTGTTAATGCACAACGATAAACGTGGCAATATGCGGCCGTCTTCAGACGGCCTTGCTGCTCATTGTGCGCGTGTTCATTATGCGCATGCTCATTATGCGCATGCTCATTATGCGCATGATATCGCGCCGGTTTATGTCCGCAATTGCAAAGTTCGAAACAGCTTGTAACCGGACGTCTGCAAGCAGCCGGAGAAAATCATTTAAAAATCGATTGGCGTGCGGTGTGGATTTACAACTTGGTTTGAAAATCGCGCCGGCTGAATTCGCAAATCGTATACAACGTTGCCGATGCTTCATATACTGCCCGTAAGCCGATAACGAGCGCCGCTTTCAGAGCTATTGCATAGAAATTGCGACGCTCTTTTGCAGCCCGGTCGGATACATAAAAATCACAAAAAAATAAGCAGGAGGACACGGGAATGTCATATGAAATTATTCATACCTTCGGCTCTGCCATTTACTTTGTATTTATCCTTCTTTTTCTTTGGATGAATCAGATTCCCCGGACCAATCCGGGCTCGGGCTGGTGGGCAATTTCGATGACCTGCGCGCTTGCGGCGCGTCTGTGTATTTTCCTGCTGCTTCCTCTGGGCGATGTGAAACTCGCCGTGTCCATTTATGCGATCTGCAATGTACTGGAGAAACCTCTTTTCCTGACAGGCCTGGCGCGTTTCCTGAATCTGGACATCAAAATGCGATGGCTCTGGAGCGCAGCGTTTCTTGCGGAGTCGTGGGTGCTGATCGCCTGGGTAGCCGACTTCCAGCCGCTTGTTCGCATGATGGGATATTCCGCAGTCAATGCGGGCATCATGCTCTACGCTGCACGGATCGCTTTTCAACACCGTCTGAATATTTCCAGATGGCCGCTTTGGACGACGTCAGCAGCATGCCTCGTCCTCGCGATGCACTGGATCAGCTCCCCGATCCTGATTTATTTTTTTCCGAGCTGGTTCAAGAATGCCTTCATGCTTGGAACAATGCTGGTGCTGGTCCAGTACATGTCTTTGATGGTGGCAGTATTGTCTCTGTTTCAGAAACGACTGCTCGATGCTGAGGCCAAGGCGCTGGATCTTGCCTTCCTCGATCCGCTGACCGGACTGAATAATCAGCGCTACATGAACACGCTGTTTGATCATGCCTTGCTGCTTGCAACACGTCCTCATCATGTTGTTGCGGTTTTCTATATCGATCTCGACAACTTCAAGCCGATTAACGATACCGCTGGCCATGCCGTCGGCGATGAGGTGTTGAAAGCAGTGGCCGCGCGGCTAAAGACCAACACGCGCAGCACGGACATCTGCGCGCGGGTCGGAGGCGATGAATTTGTCGTCATCGGCACCCAGCTTGAGAACGAAGGGCAATCGCATGACGTCGCCAGAAAACTGCTCCATCAACTGACGCAGCACATCGAAGTCAACGGCGAAAGCTACTCGCTGGGAGCGAGCATTGGCGTCAGCCTTTATCCGCAGCACGGCAACAATCTCTCCGAATTGATTCAATGTGCCGATAAGGCAATGTATCGGGTTAAACGCAACGGGAAGAGCGGTTACGAAATCTACAGCACACCTCCTGACGCTCCTGAAATCACGGCGCCATATCAATTGGCTTAGGAATGAAAAATCTGTCCTGGGGCCGATGGATATCCGCAACCAGGCAGGAACGGATAGCTCCACCCCGCGGTCCTCAGCCTTGCACCAACCCCAACCGGATGAGACTTTCCGCTGTTGCCACGATAGCTTCCTCACGCGAGCGGGGCGACCATCCCAGCAGGCGTCGGGCCTTTTCGCCGGTGGCGTTCATGTTGATCCCCAGTAGCGGCACGGCGGCGCGCATCGTCGGATTCTGGTTGGCGGCCAGGCGCGCCATCCAGTTGGGCATCACGCGCGTCGGCACCTTGCCGGCCGCTTCGCCCAAGCGGTTTCGCAGGACACTGGCGAGCTCGATCATCCACATGCTCTCCCCGGCGATCGCCAGAAAACGCTCGCCGGCAGCGGCAGGATTAGTCATCGCCCGCAAGTGCAGATCGGCGACGTCACGCACGTCAACGAAGCCAGAATTGATCTTCAGGCATGCCGGCTGGCCGTCCAGCATGAACTTGATCAGGCGGA
The DNA here is from genome assembly GCF_058801885.1 of Herbaspirillum sp. GW822-FHT03A08. Lineage (NCBI taxonomy): Bacteria > Pseudomonadati > Pseudomonadota > Betaproteobacteria > Burkholderiales > Oxalobacteraceae > Herbaspirillum > Herbaspirillum sp. GW822-FHT03A08. The sequence goes on from NZ_JBXANR010000006.1 coordinate 254,796, forward strand.
TCGAGTGCGAGAAATCTTCCCCCAGCACCGGGCCGAGGACCGCCACCGGATTGATCGCCGTCAACTCCATACCGCGCCCCTCGGCGGCGATGAATTCCCAGGCCGCGCGTTCGGAGAGGGTCTTGGACTTCTGATACGGCGCAACCGATGCGTTGCTGAGATCGCTCCAATCCGTTTCATTAAACGGACGCTTCATCGGCGGATGACCGACGCCGATGGCGCCGAAGGCGGAAGTCAGCACCACGCGCTTGACGCCGGCATCGCGCGCCGCGCGCAGTATACGCAAATTACCGTCGACCGCGGGCCTGATCCAATCTTCTTCCAGCACCTGGTCGCCGGACGGCGTAGGCGAAGCACCGTGCATGACGTAGCTGCATCCGGCCACAGCTTTACGCCATCCCTGATCTGCGCCAAGATCGGCTGCAACGAAGGATAAACGATCGCCGGCATCAACGCCGCCGACCTTGAGATAGCGGCGGACTTCCCCTTCCCGCTGCAGATCGCGCACCGTAGTGCGCACCCGATAGCCCGCCTGCAGCAGTGCAGTCATGCAATGCTGCGCAATGAATCCTGTCCCGCCCGTCACCAGTACCAATGTATCGCTCATAACATTTCCCGAATTACCCGCCGGCCGGAGTGGCCAGCGCCAAAGTAAGGAGAAGATAAGGCGTTGAGGCCGTATTATGAATACTTGTAAATCCCCATTACTTGCGCGATAGTGCGGAAATGCACATCGACCCGTTCTCCGACATCCTCAAATTCACGCGTGCCGAATCGATCGCAACCGGCGGCTTCACGGCTGGCGGCACGTGGGCGATCCGCTTTCCGGCACCGGAAAAAATCAAGTTCTTCGCCGTAGTAAAAGGAAGCTGTTGGATCGAACTCGACGGTGAACAAGAGCCCGTGCGCTTCGACACCGGCGATGTCGGACTACTGACGGCGCCGCGGTCCTTTACGCTATCCAGTGCACCCGGCGTGCCGGCGGTCGACGCGATGGCATTGTTCTCGGGATCGGGCAAGGCGATGGCCATGGTGGGAGACGGGCAAGACTTCGAGCATATCGGCGGACATGTCTTGCTCGACCCGACCAGCGGCAAATTGCTGCGGGACGTCTTGCCGCCGTGGATACACGTTCCCGCCACGACGCCGCAGGCGGCCAGTTTCCGATGGCTGCTGGGTCAGTTGATGGAGGAGCGCGCAACCACCCTGCCGGGCAGCCAACTAGCATCGGCCCAACTCGCGCAGCTGCTGTTCATCCAGATCCTGCGCGCCCATCTGAATAATACCGGACCGGCACCCACCGGCTGGCTGCGCGCTTTGGGCGAACCCCGGCTGGCACCTGCCTTGCGCCTGATGCATGGCGACCCCGGCCGTACATGGCATCTGGAAGAACTTGCCGAAGCCTGCGCCATGTCGCGCACAACCTTTGCGTCACGCTTCAAGACCGCCGCCGGCGTAGCGCCGCTTACCTATCTGACCGAATGGCGCATGCGCCTCGCGCAACGCGCTTTGCGCGAAGAAAACTCGCCGATTGCAACCATCGCACAGTCGCTGGGCTATACGTCGGAGAGCGCGTTCAGTAATGCTTTCAAGCGCGTCGCGGGAATGTCGCCAAACACTTATCGGATAGCGGCGCGAGCAGGCGGTTGAGGTACTGCGTGTCTGTCATTGGTAATCAAGGAATTTTTGGATGCCCCCAAACAGGATCTCGCATGAACTTAAAATACGATCAATGTTAATTCCTGTACTTGCATTTTCTTTCCATGAAGTTCTGGTGGAACTTGAGACGGCATTATTGGATTATTCCTTGAGCCGTAATTTCAACGATTCGATTCTGGCTTTCAGGACGATGAATCGACTGCCTGGGATCGCCCGAAAGCAAAGTTCTTCCTATACGTCAAATCCCGCGACATGAAACGATACCTCGCCCCTCTTCTGCTCCTTCCGGCTCTTATTCAAGCGCACGCGAACACACTGACGACGCCCTCGTTCGTCATCAACATCCGCGAAAATTGCGAAGAGGGTTCGGTAGGCTGCGACGACGTGTCCTATGTCGGCACCAGCAAGAAGACCGGGAAAAACATCAGACTGCGCGGCAAGACGATGCACACGCTATGCGCAGACGGTGTGACGCCTTGCCGCTTCCTTGGCTATGAATTCAAGAATGGTGCGACGTATTACCGGGTGCAGGAAGATGGCGGACTGCTGATCATGCACGGCAAGAAAATACTACTGGAAGAGATCGGAACTTGGGACTGAGAGGGACTGCGCGGCGTTTCGCACACCGCTCCAAACAAGGCCTTGCGCCCGATTGAGATATACTGCCGCACGTTCAGCAGTCATGCTGTGGAAAAATTCTCTCAATCAACTAAAGGAATGTCATGCGCAAATTGCGTCGTATCAAGAACATGGAATCGACTTACCGTATCTTCTTTGACAAGCTGGTCAACAGCATGCTCGAAGAGCTGGGCCTGGAAATGGCCGAGCAAGAAGCCGGCAAGTAAATTGCGCAGCCTGGCGCAACGCCGGGTATCGCAGATGCTGTGGGCAGTCGGATGCCGCTGCCCACAAACCGCGTAGTTCCCCTCCCGCAATTTTCCCTTTTCTTTCTGTCAAGATTCTTCTGAACAAGAAGGAAGGAACGCGAGCGTCACTCAGCCTTGTTCGCCCGCATTCTCGCCAGCCACAGATAGATGCCGCTGCCCAGCACCACGATGGCGAGCACATCGAGCAGCGCCCAGATGATCTTTAGCGGCAAACCGCCGTAGTCGCCGAAATGCAAGGGCCGGGATAATTCCAGCGCCTTCAGGTACCACGGCAGACTGGCTGCCGACACTACGTTGCCGGTGACCGCATCAAGCAGCACCGGCGTGAACATGCGCGAGGTCAGCGGCGTGTTGCCGAGTGTCCAGAGGGTGTAATGCTGTGCGCTGCCAAAATGCGCATTCGGAAACACCACGCTGCTGATGCGCTTGTCCGGCAAGGCGCGACGCGCTGCGGCGACCATGACGTCGACGCTGACGGGAGCCTGAGCGGCACCGGCGGCAGCGGACTCTTTCGCCGCCAGGGCCAGCAGACGCGGCATCTCTTGCATGCTCCACAAGCCGAATAATGGCTTGGACAAGGTGTTGATGAAGCCGGTCGCGCCAACGGCTAACAACCAGACCAGCGCAGCGATACCGATCAGGTTATGCAGATCGAGCCAGCGCAAACGACTGGTGCGCTCAAAACGCACCGCGCCGAAATCGAGCTTGCGCATGTACGGCGCGTACAGCGCCACGCCCGAGACGATTGCAATCAGGAATAGCAAACCCACCACACTCAACAGCAAATCGCCGGGCAAGCCGATGAACAGGTTTTGATGGAGCTGCAGCATGACATGCATGAAGCCGTGCAAAGCGGGCGTCTCGCTCAGCAATGCGGCCGTACGCGTGTCGAAGATCAGAACATGCCCTGCTGCTGCCGGCGCATCGGCGGCAGTCGCCATGTTGAGCGACAGCCGTCTCGGCTCTTCCTTGTCCCACACCATGAAACGCAGGTACTGGCCCGGATAGCGCGCGTGCGCGGCGGCGACGATGCGGTCGAGACTGGTGTCGGGGGTGTTGTCGGCGACCGCCGAAATCGCCACCTCGGGATCGAAGAGCGCATCGATCTCGTCGCCGAAGATCAGCGGCAACCCGGTCAGGCACAGTATCAGCAAGAATACCGTGCAGGCCAGACTGCTCCATTTGTGCAGGCGGTACCAGACCGTCATGGAAAACGCCATCATGCCTCTCCCGAATAGGGCCCAGGCGGAGAACACGATAGCGTCACGCTCATACCGTCATCACCATTGTCACCATTGATAGCGCGCCGTCGCCAGCACGGTGCGCGTCGCGCCCCAGTAGCAGAAGAAGGCGTTGCTGCAATAGGCGACGTATTCCTTGTTGAAGAGGTTGGCGGCGTTGAGCGCAAACTTCCAATGCAGGTCGTAGTCGTAGTGAATCGCGGCATCGAACAAGGTGCGCGAAGCGACTTCCATCGTGTTGTCGGCAGTGCCGTAACTGCGGCCGACATAGCGCGCGCCGCCGGCGAAGCCCAGCTTGTCGAAGCTGCCGCCACGGATCGTGTAGTCGACCCATGCCGACGCCATCTGGCCCGGCTGGGCGACGGGACGCTTGCCGGCGGTGGCGGTATTGGACTTGGTGACGTCCTGGATCATCTTGGTCAGCGAGCCGACCACCTTGAGATTTTCGGTGACGTTGGCATGCGCTTCAAACTCGATGCCGCGCGAACGGACTTCACCGGTTTGCACCGCCAGCGTCGGCGACACGGGATCCGGCGTCAGAACGTTTTGCTGGCGCAGATCGTAGACCGCCAGCGTGAACAAGGCGTCGGTATTCTTCGGCTGGAACTTCACGCCTGCTTCGTATTGCTTGCCGGTCGTCGGTACGAAAGGCGATGCGCCGGGATTGCTGCCGATGGTCGGCTGGAAGGATTTGGCGTAGCTGACATAGGGCGCAAAGCCGGAGTCGAACAGATAGCTCAGGCCGCCGCGCCAGGTGAACGCGCTGTCGCTTTGGCGCGTGGTTGTGACGGTGGTGCCGGTGGCGGCGCGTTGCGCATCGTCGCTGGTAGTCCAGTCCTTGCGTCCGCCCAATGACAGCGACCAGTTGCCGAGCTTGACCTGGTCTTGCAGATAGGCGCCGACCTGGGTCAGGGAATAGTTCTCGATGGTGGTGATCGGCACTGTCGCCAGCGCACTGAAATTCGGATTGTAGATATCGATGCTGCCGGTCACCGCACCGCCGCGATTGACGCCGCTCAGGGTGCGTTGATAGTCGATGCCGGCCAGTGCAGTATGCGTCAGCGCGCCGGTTGTGAATTTGACTTCCGCCTGGTTGTCGACGGCGAAGTTGGTCAGATGCTCGCGGTTGATGTTGGACCAGATCGGCGCAGTGCGGCCGTTGCCGGCCAGCGGCCCGGTGATCGAAGTCTGGTAGTAGTCGATATCGTCGTGCAGGTAACGCACATTCTGACGCAAGGCAACAGCTTCGTTGAGACGGGTTTCGAAGAGGTATCCCAGCGTGCCCTGCGTGCGCTCGAAATGATCGCGGTCGGGATCGCCGAAATAGCGGCTTGGCGACAGTTGTCCGTTGGCGTTGCGAAGGATGGTGCCCGACGGCGGCACCGGATTGAAGAGACCGCCCGCAAGATCATGCTGCAAACTCGCCAGCACGGTGAAGGTGGTGTCGCGGCTCGGCTTGAAGGTAAACGACGGCGCGATGGCAAAGCGCTCTTCGCGCACGTTGTCGGTTTGCGTACCGGAGTAACGGCCCAGGCCGGTCACGCGATACAGCACCTTGCCGTCCGGATCGAGCGGACCGCCCATGTCGAAACCGACCTGATAGCGGTCATTGTTGCCGACCTGAAAATCGATGCGGTGGAAGGTTTCTTCGGTCGGGCGCTTGCTGACCATGTTGACCACGCCGGCCGGCGTCGCCTGGCCGTACAAAACCGATGCCGGACCGTGCAGCACTTCGACGCGGTCGAGGAAATAAGGATCGATGCGCGGCGTCACGAACCAGGTCGCGGTTTTGACCAGCTTGAGTCCGTCAAGGTAGGAGTCCAGATCGAAGCCGCGCGCCGACAACTGGTCGAAGCGCAGATCGTTGTCCTGAGAATACACGCCCGGCGTGTAACGCAGTACGGCGTCCAGTGTCTGCGCCGCTTGCGCATCCATCTGTTCGCGCGTGACGACGGAGATCGACTGCGGCGTTTCGACGATAGGCGTATCGGTCTTGGTGCCGGCCAGGCTGCGCTTGGCGACATAGCCGTTGCCCGGGCCAGTCGGAGAATCGTTGACGCGGTCGGCTGACACGGTCACCGCAGGCAAGGTCGCGCCGCTGCCGGACTCCGTCGTTTGCGTGTGGCCGGCGATGGGTGCGCCGAAGCACAATGCGAGCGCCGCGAGATGAATCTTGGAAAAGCCAAAAACCGGGTTCTGCCTGGACATACCTGTTCCCTATCAGTATTGATGTTGTTTTGACGACGATGCGGGAATGCTCATGCCTGGCTTGCTCCGGACAACACGATACACAATCGTCCGGCAACGGCAGAAGCTGCCATGTGCGGCAAATGAGGATCTGTACGAAAGGAGGCTGCGGCAGAAATCTGCGCATCGGTCGATGAGGAATTTTGGCGGCTGGCTATGTCTGCCTGTCTCGACAGCAAGATTCTATGCGGTACGTCTATTTTTTGTATTGCCAAAAAATTTCGTAAATCGGCCATAATTTGGCTAATTAAGACAATTTTTTCTTTATTTTTATTAAAGCAGCCAACATGGAAAACATCTGGCGCAGCACCTACGGTTCCGGTTACCGGCGCATGCCACGGCCGGTCGTCGTGCGAGCATACGATTATAAGGACGGCGACCGGGAAATCTGGCACAGCCACGAACAGGCGCAGCTGATCTATGCCACCGGCGGCGTGGTGCGCGTGCTGACGCCGGCGGGCAGCTGGCTGCTGCCGCCGTCGCGCGCCATGTGGCTGGTGCCGGGCGTCGACCATGAATTGCATGCGGTCGGTTCGGTCACCTTGCGCAGCGTCTACTTCGAACCGGAAACCGTTTCCTGGCTCGGCAGGCAATGCAGCATGATCGAGGTGTCCGGATTGCTGCATGAACTGATCCTCGGAATGCTGGCCGATCCGCTGGAATATGCGCCCGACAGCAGCGCCGCGCTGATCGTACCGCTGCTGCTGAAGACCCTCTCCACTGCAGTTGTGGTGCAAGGCGGCCTGCTGCCGCTGCCGGCCGACGCCCGCCTGCGGCAGATCTGTGAAAAGCTGATGCACGAACCCGGCAACAACAATACGCTGGAAGTCTGGGGCGAACAGTTCGGCCTGAGCACGCGCACGCTGGCCCGGCATTTCCGCGACGAAACCGGACTCAGCTTCGGCCAATGGCGTCAGCAGATGCGCATCAGCGAAGCCGTCTATCGCCTGATCCTGAAAGAACCGCTGCCTGCCGTCGCCGAAGCCCTCGGCTACGCTTCGCAGTCGGCATTCATCACCATGTTCAGGAAGTCCATGGGGACCACGCCGCAGCGTTACCTCTCGGCCTTTTCCTGATCGCACGGCAGCCGTGCGGTATATCCAGCCCTACATATTGTGGCGCGTTTCCTCACACGCATTATCGACATCCGCCGATAGGCGCGGGAGCGTGTTGCGCGCAGGATAAGCAATCGCCACGGAGCCTTCGGTCCAATCCGCGAGCGAGTTTGTCGGCAACGCGGCAACGCCGTACGCAGACAATCATGAGCAACATCCATGACCGTACTTCGAGGAGAATCACAATGTCAAATCAAGACAACAAGCAACAACGCGACAACCAGCAGCAGCAAGCGCAAGCTGGTCAATCCAATCAGGCAGGCCAGCAAAAGCCGGCACAGCAAGATCAGGGATCGCAAGGCAAGAATCAGCAACAAGGCGGATCTGATCAAGGCACACGCAACCAGCAGGATCAGAAGAATTCCGGCTCCGGCCAGCAGCAAGGCGGCGCGTTCAAGGATTCCAGCATTACCCAGGGCGGCGGACGCCAGCACGCACAAGCGGAAGAGCAACGCAACGCCGGCGGCGCCGCACAAAAGCAGCAGGATCAGCAAAATCGCGGTCAGAACCAACAGGCCGGCGGCAACGATCAAAAGTCCAATCCAGGATCGAAGCCGCTCTGATATGCCGATGCGCTGACGCCATCATCCTGAGATACATTAAGGCCGCCATCTTGCCGATGGCGGCTTTTTTGTGGCGCCGGCCCGACCGAAATTACCGCTGAAAAAAATAGCTTTCCTTGTTAGAGTGGCGATCCGGTAGATTTCAACTACCTCGTCAGGAGCGCCATGTCGGCCATACTCAACACCATCCTTATCTACGCGAAAAATCCCTCCGTCACGGCCGCGTTCTACAGCAAGTTTTTTGACTTCGAGACCACCGGCGAAATGCTGGAAGGACTTATCGAATTGCACTCCCCCGACGCCGGCGCAAGTATCCTGATCCATCAGGCCGCCAAGACCGTGAAGCTCGGCCAGGTCGGCGTGAAACTCATGTTCAGCGTGCGTGACGTCGACAGCTTCAAGCAGCAGAGCGCACAGCGCGGCCTGGTTTTTGGCAGCACGCATCAAGCCAACGGCTATGCATTCGCCAACGCCAAGGACCCGGACGGCAATCCGGTCGCCATCTCCAGCCGTGCTTATCGCGACACCGCCTGATTTACTTAAGCGCAATGACGCAATAAAAAACGGCCTTCGACGAAGGCCGTTTCTGATTTTTCCACCACGTCGCTGCCTATGCCCTGGCGCTCGGACGTGCCGCGACGATGTCATACCAGCGCTGGAGCGCCGCGTGGTTTTCCGGAATCGGCAACTTCGCCCCGCCGGTGGCAAAGTCAACCGTCGCCAGCGCCGTAATATCCGCCGCCGAGAACGCTTCACCCGCAATGAATGGCGACGCTTCAAGCCGCGTGTTCATGTCGGCATAGAAGTTCTTGATGCGCAGCAGGCTGCGTTCGGCCAGCGCCGGAATCTGCTCGTAGAGATGCGGGCCGGACAAGGCTCGGCCTTTCAGACCCGGTACGGTATTGCGCACCGCTTCCATCACCGCGGCGAAGCCGTCCAGTTCGACGCGGCGTTCCCACATGGCGATCACGCCCTGCTCCTTCGCGCTGGTACCCAGCAAAGGATTGGCCGGGTGAATTGATTCCAGATAGCGCCAGATTGCCGGTACTTCGGCGATGGTGGCGCCGTCTTCCAGCACCAGTGCAGGGACTTGCAGGCGTGGATTGATAGCGCGATAGGCGTCCGAGAATTGCTCCTTCACACCCAGATCGACGGGGACGACGGTGACTTGCATGTCCTTCTCGGCGAGGAACATGCGCACCCGGCGCGAATTGGGCGAGCCGGACGATTGATACAGCTTGAGAGTGTTGCTGGTCATGATGAAACTCCTGAATGATGAATTATTGGTAGCGTGCTTTGTTACACGGGTGTGCGTGGCTTACAGCTTGGAGCCGCCATCGACGCGCAAGGTATCGCCGGTGATCCAGCGCGCCTGGTCCGATGCCAGGAAGGCGATGGCGGCGCCGATGTCGTCCGGCTGCGCCACGCGCTTGAGCGCCTGCATGCCGAGCGTGAAGTCGCGCCCTGCTTCGGTCTTGGCGAAATTGGACATGTCGGTCGGCACCACACCCGGCGCGACGGCATTGACGCGGATGCCGCGTTCGCCCAGCTCGGCGGCGAAATGCCTGACCAGCGTGTCGATCGCACCCTTGGTGGCGGCATAGGCAGACAAGGTGCCGACCGATGCATGCGCCGCCAGCGATGACAACAGAATGATGCTGCTGCCCGTGCACAATGCCGGCAGCAATTGCTGCACCAGGAAAAACGGTGCGCGCACATTGACCGCGAACAACTTGTCGAAATCTTCGACCGTGGTGTCCTGGATCGATGCCGCGTTGGCGACGCCGGCGTTGGCCACCAGCACGTCCAGCCGTCCGCCGATGATGGCGCGCACGCGCTGGGCCAGTTGATGCGGACCGTCGGGCTGGCTCAGGTCGGCGGCGACCTTTTCCGCCTTACCGCCTGTGCGGCGGATTTCGTCAACCACGCCTGAGGCTTCCTGCTCGCCGCTGCTGTAGTGCACCAGCACCTGAGCGCCGGCTTTTGCCAACGCCAGTGCGCTGGCGCGCCCGATACCGCGTGAGGCGCCGGTGACGAGCGCGGTCTTTCCTGCGAGTGTGTTCATGATGCGAACTCCTGAACGGTGAAATTGTTGTTGAGTAGATCAGCCGGCGGTCTTGCCGCCGTCCACCGTGACGATCTGACCGGTCACGAATGCCGCGCCTGCCGACGCCAGATACAACACGGCAGCAGCGATGTCCGCAGGCTTGCCGACGCGACCGAGCGGGACGCGGCCAGCCAGCGCGGCCTTGTTCTCAGGCGTTCCGGTAAAGCGGTCCAGCATGCCGGTGTCGGTCGGTCCGGGGGCGACCGCATTGACGCGCACGCCGCTGGCGGCGACTTCCAGCGCCGCCGACTTGGTCATGCCTTCGACTGCATGCTTGCTGCCGGCGTATACCGACGCGTAGGCGGCGCCTTCGTGTCCATAGGTGGATGAAATGTTGATGACGCTGCCGCTCTTTTGTGCAGTCATGACGCGCAGCTCGTGCTTCATGCTCAGCAGCGTGCCCAGCACATTGGTGTCGAACGTGGCGGCGTAGCTATCGGCGGTCTGGTCCACGATCGGGCCGGGCTGGCCTTCGGTGCCGGCGTTGTTGACGGCGACATCGATCTGCCCGAAACGCGCTACGGCCTTGTCGACCAGAGCACGCACTTCGTCGTCGAGACGCACGTCGGCGCGGATGAACAGTGCTTCGCCGCCGAACTGGCGCAGCTCCGCTTCGAGCGCCTTGCCTTCCGCTTCGCGGCGGCCGGAGACAACCAGATGAGCGCCATGTTTTGCAAACGCCAGCGCGGTTGCGCGGCCGATACCGGTGAGCGCACCGGTGATGAGGACAACAGGATGAGCCATGATGAAATTCCTTTAAGGTATGTTTTTTAAACATGGGACGACGATCCCATGACATCGGCAGGCATCTGGGTCAATCCCGAAATGCGGCGCCACAGGAAGGAATATAAGAACTTATGGCAGAATGAAAAAAGACTTTATAAGCTGGTAGGCATGCCTCAAAAGCATGGCATGAGAAAAAACAGGAACATAAAAATGGAACTGCGCCATCTTCGTTACTTCATCGCCGTGGCCGAAACCGGCAGCCTGACCGTCGCAGCCGAGCAGCGCCTGCATACGTCGCAGCCGTCCCTGAGCCGGCAGATCCGCGATCTGGAAGAGCAAGTCGGCGCCGAGCTGTTCAGCCGCAGTGCGCGCGGTGTGGAACTCACGACGGCGGGCAAGGCCTTTCTCGATCACGCCCGGCTGGCGCTGACGCAGGTCGATGCGGCCATCGAAGCGGCGCGGCGCGCAGCGCAACCGGCCAAGCAAAGATTTGCACTGGGATTTTTGACCGGGCAAGAGATGAACTGGCTGCCCAGGGCGATGAGCATCTTGCGCGAGGAATTGCCTAACGTGGACGTCACGGTCTCCAGCGATTATTCGCCGGATCTGGCGGAGGCCCTGGCGCGCGGCAAGCTTGATCTCGCCTTCCTGCGCGCAGAGCCGGGCTTTGATCTTGCGTATCACGCGGTCAGCCGCGAGCCGCTGGTGGTGCTCATGCCGAGCGACCACCACCTCGCTGCGCGCGCGAGCATTCGGGCGCAAGATCTGATCGGAGAAAAATTCATCGCGATGGCGAACAAAGCCAAGGTGCTGCGCGCGGCCATTGACGACTATCTGCAGCGCGAGGGGGTCACTATTTTGGCGGCACAGAGCGTCGACAATCCGGCCATGGTGATGTCGCTGGTGGCATCGACGCGCGGCGTCACGCTGATTCCCTCATATGTGGAAAACCTGATGCCATGGTCGGTGGTCAGCCGCCCGCTGGCCGGCACGCCGCCGACCGTCGAGCTATGCGTGGGCTACAGCAAGGCGAACGCCTCGCCGATGTTGAAGCTGTTTGTTTCCCGGCTCAGCCAGTTGGCCGATCAGGCTGCGATCTGAAACGCCGGTCAACCGCGCTCACGCTCAGTCACGCTCAGTCACGCTCAGTCACGCTCAGTCACGCTCAGTCACGCCCAATGATGCAATGACCGCAACGCGGATTTATTTGTCGTAGACCTGAGCCAGATCGGCAAACCCCTTCACCTCAATCGGGTTGCCCGATGGGTCGCTGAAGAACATGGTTGCCTGCTCGCCCGCTTCGCCCGCAAAGCGGATGCTGGGCGGAATGACGAATTGCACTTTTTCGCTTGCCGACAGCGCGTCGGCAAGCTTGCGCCAGTCATCCATCTGCAGGATGACGCCCAGATGCGGCATCGGCACCATGTGCGAACCGACCTTGCCGGTGTTCGTCACTTCAAACGGCTTGCCCAGATGCAGTGACAGCTGGTGTCCGAAGAAATCGATATCGACCCAGGTATCCGTACTGCGCCCTTCTTCGCAACCGAGCAACTTGCAGTAGAAGTCGCGGGCGATATCCAGATCGTGGACGTGATAGGCGAGATGGAAGAGTGATTTCATGGGAATCCTTGATGTGAAACATGGGTTTTCGTGCAAGGGCGTTTGCGACTTTGCCTCGACAAGCCGTGCCAACGCGTTGGTACGTAACGATACCGGATTTGGCGCAACATGGCTTTCAGCGACAGGCAATGAGAAGACGCTCCCGCTGGCGTTCCCCCGCCTCTGTTTCTCCGTATCAATACCCCTCAGGAATTCCCCGATGAAATTGGCAAGCGATTAAGGTTTCCCCCGATATCTGCGGCTATGCCTGAAAAGTAAAGTTCACCTGTGCCCGGCGAATTCGAAATTCTTGTAATGGGACAAGAACGAAACGCCAACAACCGCCAAGAAATCAGGAGAAAATGCCATGTTCACCATCAAGAAAAATCGTGTCATCTGCGCCACCCTCGCTGCCGCCATGCTGGTTTCCGGCGCTCCGGTTTTCGCTGCAACTGCAACGGGCACGCTGGTCGTCACCGCGACCGTACTGGCTTCCTGCACCGTCGTCGGCTCCACCATCGCCTTCGGCAACTACACCAGCTCGCAAGTCGACCAGACCGGCAACATCGCCGTACTGTGCACCAACGGCACTTCGTACACCATCGGCCTGGATGCAGGCGCCGGCACCGGCGCTACCACCAGCGTGCGCAAGCTGACCGGTTCCCTGGGCGGCACGCTGAACTACGCGCTGTATCGCGATTCCGGCCGTACCAACAACTGGGGTTCGACCATCGGCACCGATACCCAGGCAGGCACCGGCAACGGCCTGATCCAGAACCTGACCGTCTACGGCCGCATCGCCAGCGCACAGACTCCACTGGCCGGCGTCTATACGGACACCGTGACGGTTACGCTGACTTACTGATTCGGTTTCACAGCAAGCAAAAAGCCCGGCATCTGCCGGGCTTTTTTCATTGTGGGACGAGGCTGGGGAACAAGCTGCGCTGCATCAGGGCCGCGGCAACGCCTGCAACGCCGCCTCCATGATGGTGCGGATCACCGGTGCGGACTCTTGCGCCAGGTCGGGCCGATAGCCGAAGGGTGGCGTTTCGTCCATGTAAGTCGACTGGCACATTTCCAATTGCACTGCGTGGATGTCGTCTTGCGGCTGCCCGTAATGACGCGTGATGTAACCGCCTTTGAAGCGGCCGTTCACCACCGAGGTAAAGCGCTGACCGACGGCGACGGAGGCTGCATGCCCAACGGCGTCTTGCACCGCGGGCGCGCAGCTGCGTCCTTCATTGGTGCCTAAATTGAAATCGGGCAGCTTGCCGTCAAACAGACGCGGCAGACGGCTCGCGATGGAATGTGCATCCCACAGCAACACCGCACCGTGCAGCGCGCGCAGTCGCGCGAGTTCCGCCTGCAACTGGTCGTGGTAGGGACGCCAGTATGTCGACAGACGTCCGGCGATTTCTTCTTTTGTGGGGGCCTGACCGTCCTGATAGATCGATTCGCCGGGAAAGGTCTCGGTCGGGCAAAGCGATGTGGTCGCTTGTCCGGGATACAGACTCTCGTCACCGGGCGGACGATTGAGGTCGATTACATAGCGCGAATGCGTCGCCTGCAGGATAGTCGCGCCCATCGATCTGGCGAAATCATAAAGCTGCGCCAGATGCCAGTCGGTGTCCGCCAGCAGATTGGCGGCCGGCGTCAGGCGATTGGCGATCCCGTCGGGGATGTGGGTGCCCATGTGGGGAATGGAAATGAGCAGGGGCTGCTCTCCCCGTGTGAGATTGAAAAAATCGACTGCCATTGCTGCTCCGTTCATCATTCAATCAATATGCAACGACGACGCTCGTGCCTGCCGAACACGACAGGCAAAGCGAATCTTGCCATGCTGGCGCGTCAGCTCACCGGAATCAGTTTGCTGATCTGCAGGTCGGCGCGGTCCTTCAAAGCGCCGCCGAGGGTTGCCAATGCCGCACCGCGTCCATGCGCTTCCAGATCCGCCATGCTGCTCCAGCGTTCAATCATGATCAGCCGGTTCGGCTCATCCATATCTTCGTGCAACACATATTGTTCACAGCCCGGTTCCAGGCGCACCGCGGCAACAGCTGTGCGCAGCGCGTCGATGACCGCCTGGCGATGGCCGGGATGCGCAGTGATGGTGGCGACGACGGCAATGGGTTGAGTCATTTTGGTTTCCTTGCGTGGTGAATACGTCCGGCCATTGTCGCTGATATTGCGATCCGGAGTATCCGGACGCGATTTGTTTCAGTTTCAACGAGAAATGAAAAATCGCCGCCCTCAACAGGCGGCGACGTCCGTTCCCGATCAGACCGGAATCGGATTGTCGATCAGCGACAGGTTGAAGCCGTTGAACAGCGCATGTTCGCCCGGCCCCGGATTGGCGCGCAGCGGACGCACCGCTTCGACGATCACTTCTTCGGCGTCGCTCTCCAGCGCGGCCATGGTTTCGGCGATGAAGGCATCCAGCGGCATGGCGCGAGGATCGCCGCTCTTTTTGATCAGATCGGTGTCGACCCATGGCGGCGCGATTTCCTGCACGCGCACCGTGGTGTCGCGCAGCATGAAGCGCTGCGACATCGCATACGAATGCAACGCCGCCTTGGAGGCGGAATACACCGCCGTCGCCGCCAGCGGAATGAAGGCCAGCACCGACGTGTTGTGAATGATGGTCGAACGCGGCTGGCGCTTGAGCTGCTCGATCAGGGCGGAAGTCAGGCGAATCGGGCCAAGCAGGTTGGTATCGAGAATGCTGCGCGACACCGTGTCGTCGATCTGGCCGCCGGCATTGTCGAACGGCATGATGCCCGCATTGTTGATCAGCACGTTCAGAGCGGGATAGCTGGCTATCAGCGTCTTTGCTGCGGCATCGATGCTGGCCGGGTCGGCGATGTCGATCTCGATGGCGGCCATGCCTGGGTTGGCGGCGACGACTTCATCCAGCAATGCCTTGCGGCGTCCGCCGATGATGACGGTGTTGCCGCGAGCGTGCAGGGCTTCAGCCAGGGCGCGGCCGATGCCGGAAGTGCCGCCGGTGATGAAGATGGTGTTATCGGTAAGTTTCATGATGGGTCTTTCTTGAATTGAGCAGGAAAATTGAGTAAATAAGCGGCCGGATCGGAGATCACTTCGCGGCAAGGTAACGCGGAGCGACGGCCTTGTTCGACAAGCGGGGGAGCATCACCTGGCGAGCGGCTTCATACGCTTCCCACTCGCCGGCATCTTGCAGCGATGGAATCGTGATCAGCTCGCCGCGATCGAAGCCGACCAGGGCCGCGTCGACCATGTTGTCGGCCGTCATGACGATGTTCGGATCGAGGTTTTCCACCGGCAATCCGCCGATGTCCCAGAATTCGGTCGCCGTAGCGCCGGGCAATACGGCTTGTACTTGCACGCCTTGTGCGGCCAGCTCGTGATGCAGCGACTGGGTGAAGGCGTAGACGAAGGCCTTGCTGCCGCCATAGACGCCGTTGAGAATTTCCGGTGCGATGCCGACGATGGAGGCGATGTTGATGATCCGGCCCTTGCCGCGCGCCACGAAACCCGGTACGGCAGCGTAAGTCAGGCGGGTCAGTGCAGTGACGTTGAGGTCGATGAGCTGCGTCATCTTGTCGACGTCGCTCGACAGCAGCGGCGTGTGGGTGCCGATGCCGGCGTTGTTGACCAGCAAGGTGATGCTGGCGTCGCTGCGCAGCTTGGCTTCGACCTGCGCCAGCGAGGACTTGTCGTTGAGGTCGGCAGCCAGCACTTCGACGGTGCGGCGGGTTTCGGTGGTAATGCGGTCGGCCAGTGCGTTGAGGCGATCACGGTTGCGGGCGACCAGAATCAGGTCGTAGCCGCGTTTGGCCAGGCGGTCGGCGTAGATGGCGCCGATGCCGGAAGAGGCGCCGGTGATAAGGGCAGTACCTTGGTGTGCTTGGGTCATGATGTTGCTCCTGCGTTGTCTGTTGGGAAAACCGGTCAAGTCCGGATGTGCAAATGCATGGACGAATCATAGGAGTACTTGACGATGTCTCAAATGACGTTTATGGTCATGTTTTAGGACACTGGCATAAAACCGGACAAGGAATAGACATGCATCGCATCGGATACCTGCTTCAGGACGGATTTCAGATCATGGCGGTGGCGACCCAGGCGGTATTCGAGTACGCCAATATGGTTGCCGGGGAGCAGTTCTATGAGGTCAGGAATTTTTCTCTTGCCGGCAAGGAAGTGCGCTCGTCCCTGGGTCTGAGCATTGCGACCCAGGTGCCGACGGCGCGCACCCAGGTGGATACCTGGATTGTCAGCGGCGTCGGCGATCCGGTGAGTTCGCCGGCGTCGGCGCAGGAACGGACTTTTCTGAGGAAAGCGGCGACGCGCGCGCGCCGTGTCGCGGCCATCTGCACCGGCGGCTTCGTGCTGGCGGAATCAGGTCTGCTGGAAGGACGGCGCGCCACCACCCACTGGTATTTTGCGCGCGAGATGCAGAAGCGCTTTCCGGATATTCAGGTGGAAGACGACAGGATCTACATCGTCGACGGCCCGATCTGGACGTCAGCCGGCATGACGGCGGGTCTGGATCTGGCGCTGGCCATGGTGGAAAAGGATCTGGGCAGCGACGCCATGCGCTCCGTCGCGCACAAGCTGGTGATGTATCAGCGCCGCTCCGGCGGACAGTCGCAGCATTCTGAAATTCTGGATCTGTCGCCGAAGTCGGACCGCATTCAGAACGCCCTGAACTATGCGCGCGAGAATCTGAGCAAGGAACTGACCGTCGATGAACTGGCGGAATCGGTCAACCTGAGTCCGCGCCAGTTCAGCCGCGTGTTCACAGAAGAAACCGGGCAATCACCGGCCAAAGCCATCGAAGGACTGCGCCTGGAAGCGGCGCGCCTGATGATCGAGCAAAGCCGGCATCCGCTGGAAGTGATCGCCAGAGAGACCGGCTTCCGCGACCGGCGTCATATGCGGGAAGTGTTCATGCGCGGATTCGGCGTGCCGCCGCAGGCGATCCGGCGCGATGTGCGCGAGGCCAGATAGCAGGAACGGCTGAGCACGCTTGCTTGCCTGACACTGTCTCACGCTGCTGCCGTTGCCTCCGGCATGAACTGCGCAATGTTCTTCATCATGCGCGCAACGTATTCCTCTTTCTCGCCCACCGGCGCGACATAGTGGATGGCGCTTTGTGCAGCATCGATTCCTTCCAGGCGCGCGATCACCCATGCGGCCAGATAGCTTGACGCGAGGCAGCCGCCCGCGGTGGCGAGATTGCCTCTGGCAAAAAAGGGCTGATTCAATACTTCCACACCCGCCTCCTGCACCCACGGTTTAGTCGTGAGATCAGTGCACGCCGGCACCTTGTCAAGCAAGCCAAGCTTTGCCAGCACCAGCGTGCCGGAGCATTGCGCTCCCAGCAGCTGCCGCGACGGGTCCAGCTGCAAACGCGACATGATCTCTTCATCCGCCACCACTTCCCGGGTTTTGATGCCGCTGCCGACGATGACTGCGTCGGCGTGTCCGGCCTCTTCCAGCGTGATGTGGGCGTTGATCTCCAGACCGTTCATGGAACGCAATTGCTGAGTCGGCCCGGCAATCGACACGCGCCAGTCCGGTTTCCTGATGCGGTTGAGAATGCCGAAGGCGATGAGCGAATCGAGTTCGTTGAAACCGTCGAAAGTCAGAATGCTGATGTACATGGCGTGGTTTTTCCTGTTCAAGTCCGGTGGCGATGAGGCATCATAGGACCGGCAATCAGTACAATCAAATTATTGTCATGGATACATAAGGCATCAGGAATCACGCTATGGCCCACGCCCGATACAAACAGCTGGTCGATCTCCTTGCCGCCGACATCCGCAGCGGAGCGCTCAAGCCCGGCACGCGCCTGCCTACGCACCGGCAACTCGCCGCGCAGGAGGGATTCGCGCTGGTGACGGCGACGCGGGTCTATGCCGAGCTGGAAGCGATGGGCCTGGTCAGCGGCGAGACCGGCCGCGGCACCTTTGTCAGGGAAACCGCCCTGCCGCCGGATCAGGGTGTCGACCTGCACGCGGTCGCCGCCGACGTGGTCGATCTCAATTTCAACTACCCTTCCCTGCCCGAACAAACCCGACTGCTGAGCAACGCCCTGCGCCAACTGGCGTCCTCCGGCGATCTGGAAGCCCTGCTGCGCTACCAGCCCCATGCCGGCCGGCCCCACGAACGCGCCACGGTAGCGCACCATCTGCTGTCACGCGGCCTGTCCGTCACAGCCGATCAGGTGCTCATCGTCAGCGGCGCGCAGCATGGCCTGGCGGCGACCGCGATGGCCTTGCTGAACCCCGGCGATGTGGTGGCGACGGATGCGCTGACCTATTCGGGATTCAAGGTGCTCGCGGAAAACCAGCGGCTGGAGCTGGCGGCCATCCCCCTGTCGGAAGAAGGACCTGATCTGGATGCGCTGGAAAAACTGTGCAAGAAGCGCCGCGTACGCGCGGTGTACACCATGCCGACCTTGCACAATCCGATGGGCTGGGTAATGAAACTGGAGCAGCGCAAGAAGCTGGTGGCGATCGCCCGTCAATACGGACTGCTGATCATCGAAGATGCTGCCTACGCCTTCCTCGCGGAAAATCCGCCGCCGCCCCTCGCCGCACTGGCGCCGGACATCACGGTCTATGTTTCGGGACTGTCGAAGAGCGTCGCCACCGGCCTGCGCGTCGGATTCGTCGCCGCGCCTGCGCCATGGGTGCCGAAGATAGAACGCGCGATCCGCGCCACCACCTGGAACACGCCCGGCGTCATGACCGGCATCGCCTGCGGATGGATAGCAGACGGCACCGTCGCGCGCCTGGAAGCAGAGAAACGCGCCGATGCGAAAAGCAGGCAGACGATAGCCCGCAAAACGCTCAGGGGACTGCACACCGTCTCGCACCCGGCATCCTATTTCCTGTGGCTGCCGTTGCCGGAGGAAGTCCGCGCCGATCAGGTCGCCATGGCGCTGCTGCACGAGAACGTCTCGGTCTCGACCGCCGAGCCGTTTGCGATTGGCGAGCAGGTGCCGCATGCGATCCGGCTGGCGCTCGGCTCCGTGGCGCCGGAGGCGCTGCAGACGGCGTTGAAAACGGTGCGCAAGGTCGTCGACGATTATTTGTATTGATTCGTATTGAAGTCCGGGCCGGCCGGTTGCTGCCGGCCCGGGCGAGCTTTCAATTACTTCACCGGTGGAAAATCGACATCGGTGTCGTTGATGCGGTTGAAAGTGTTGGTGAAAATCGTCAGCGCGATGGTCAGCGAAATGTCAGCCAGTTGCGTGTCGGTGTAACCGGCGGCGCGGATGGCCTCGAACTCGTTGTTGCTGATGGTGCCGCTGGTCTTTTGCAGCACCAGCACGAAATGGATCAGCGCATCGCGCTTGCTTTCGCCGGTCGGCTGGCCGGCGCGGATGGCGCGCAAGACGTCCGCCGACAGGCCGGTCATCTTGCCCAGCATGTGGTGCGCGGCGACGCAGTAATCGCAGCCGGTCTGCTCGCTGACCAGCAGCTTGATGGTTTCGAGATCTTGCTTGCTCAGGCTGCCGGATGCCAGCGCGCCCTCGGCGTTGAGCACTGCGGTCAACGAAGCCGGGGCCAGGTGGCCGAGCGTGGCGAACAGGTTGGGAACGCTGCCGCCGGCGATCTTGCGGATCTGAGCGTAGACGTCTGCAGTGGCGCCGGTGGCGGATGCGAGTGCGGGGATAGTGATGCGGCTCATGGTGTGACTCCTTTTGATGTGGTGGTTAGGAGCCTCTACTTTAAGCAGCGCAGATGATCTTGTTAAGACTGATAAATACCAATAAAATGCTCAAAAGGATCAAACAAAGATAGCATGTCCACCAACTCCGACTGGCTGAGCCAACTGCTGGAAATGATCACCGTAACCGGTCGGCTTGAGATCCGCTGCGCCTACGGCGCGCCCTGGCGCGTGGTCTACGAACAATCGCCGGCCCGCGAGATTCCCTACCATATCGTGCTCGGCGGACGCGCAATCCTGGAAGACCCGGACGACCGCAGCACCCGCGAACTGCTCGCCGGCGACATCGTGCTGCTGCCGCACGGCTCGGCCCACTTTCTGCATGACGGCAGCGGACGCGCGCCGGCGCCGGTGGACAATCGCGCCGGCGCGAGTTTTGTCGTCAGTGAAAACGCCCGTAGCGGCGAGCGCCTGGACATGTTGTGCGGCCGCTTCGTGATCGCCCCGCCGCATGACCGTTTCATCCACGACTATCTGCCGACAAAGCTGGTCGCGCGGTCGGCGGACGGCCAGGCAGGCGATACGCCGGCGGAGCCCGGCGCCGAATCGTCCGCCGCCCACCTGAACAACCTGGTGCGCCTGATGCGCGCCGAGTCCGGCAGCGACAGGCTGGGCGGCCACGCGATGCTCAACACATTGTCGGCGGCGTTGTTCACGCTGGTCATCCGCACCGCCAGTGAATCGGAACAGGCGCCGACCGGTCTGTTGGCGCTGGCCGGACATCCACGTCTGGCGCCCGCGATTGCCGCCATGTTCGGCGACCCGGCGCGACCGTGGACGCTGCCGGAACTGGCCGGCTTGTGCAGCATGTCGCGCGCCACTTTCATGCGCCATTTCCAGGACAAGCTGGGACGCTCGGCGAACGATTTTCTGAAGGATATCCGCATGGGACTGGCTGCCAATGAACTGAAGCGGTCGGCGCTATCGGTCGAGACGGTGGCGGAACTGGTGGGATATCAGTCGGTTTCGGCGTTTCACCGCGTGTTCACGCAATGGATGAAGATGACGCCGGCGCAATGGCGATCCACTGCGGATTCGCACGACGCATTAGCCGACACCCAAGAAAAATAACAGGGAAACGGAGCGGACATCTGCAACGCTGTCGCCTCCATCTGAAACCTGTTACACGGCTTCGTCCCGCAGCTTTTTCAATCCAAGCCGGATTCGCCCGCTGAAAAAATCCCCGATGGATTTCGCATACTCCGACAGTGCACTCTGATGCGCCTGTTCGATGCTGTCCAGGAATGCATCCAACACCGTTGCCGCATCCTCGGATGTCAGCCCGAATCGCTGAGCGTCCGCAAGGACCGCTGTGCGGGAAATATCGCAGGTTCCCAGCGAAGTTTGCATGGCCAGCGTTTCCGGATCGAAGTCCCAGTTCGGCACCACATCGAAGGCCGGCGACAGGCACCAGCGGCTCAAGGCCGGATCGTAGATGGCGGCATGATTGCGGGGATGATCGTCATCGTTTCCGAGAACGGCGTTGAATACCATGCGCAAGAACAGTTCTTGCCGATCGTCCCCCGCGCCGATGCGCAGCAACTCTTCTGCAAGCCGCGGGTAACTCCATTCGGATTTGCTCTGGGCGCCGGGGAATTCGGTTGCAAGCATGCTGGCGCCGCTGATGGCCATGAGACGCCGGTCGCCGCGACGATCAAAGCGTTTGATGCGGATCACGCTATGCGACGAATTGCCGACGTACTGATGTACCGTCTCGGCGAAATTCAAACCGACCTTGCGCCCCAATTCCGCAGCGACGTGCTCCAGCAGCGGCACGTCGGCTGTATCGGTCGGTATCCGGGGTTTGATCAGCCAGAAGTCGTGATCATCCTGCACCACGCCCTTGGGACGCGCGCCGCCCAGGCTGGGCGCAACCAGCATCTTGCGGATACGTTGTCTGATCGGTGGCAGCTGCGCCGCCATTGCTTCCAGCTCGGCGACGAGCTCGGCCAGGCTGTCCAGACGCGGACTGTTCAGATTGGCTACGGATGGACTCCGGGACGTACCGACTGCCAGGGCTCCCCATCTGTCGGCGTTGCCGGCATGGATCAGATATTGGCAAGGATGCGCGGAATCCGCGAGCCCTTTTTCCCTCCTGATGATGGCCTGGCCCCATGAATCGGGACTGGCGTCGCGCAGCACGTCATGCAAACCGCGATAGCGGGGGGCGGGGATGTCGGCATGCATGCGGAACGGTAAATTAACCGGATCAATGCTCCAACTCAGGCCGGCATCGGCATAGCTGGGGGCGTAGCGAAAAACGCCCTCGGTCTCTCTTTGGAGCGAATAGCGTCCTACGGTTACCCACGCGCCGTCGTCCGGACGCTGCAGGTAGATATAAAGAAGCGTCGGACGATCAGAAGTAATCACTGGCGGTTTCCTTGGCGGACCGGCGCGCGCGCATCATCGTCTTTCCATCGTGGCGTACCGGCGCTTTTATCGGATCGCGAGGCACAGGGGCCAGATCAGGCAGACAACCCAGGACGCTGAGCACGGCCATATAAGCGCCGGCGGCCGCGCCCGGATCGCCATGTTCAAGACGACGCAAGGTGCTCCCTGATACCTGAGCGCGTTGCGAAAGATTGGCCGCCGTCAGACGCTGCTCCAGACGCGCCGCCTTGATGTAACGCCCCCACAGGGCCGTGCGTTCGGCGACCAGCGTCGGGTATTTCGTTTCGTCGGCCATGAGCTTTTTGGGCATACGAATCCTCTATAGATAACTGATTATCTCATTTAATTATTCATCTATGAATTTATTTGTAAATATATATGTTTATAGATGGCTTATTAAATGACTTAATACGTTATCTATGATGAATTCTTGTAAATGCCATGGAGACTCTCAAGAGGATGTGATCAAGTATTTTCAGACTTTGCTCCGGTTGCAGACAGACCAAAGCCCCGGGCTTCCGGGGCTTTGGCGATGTCTGGCGTAGCTGAAGTTTGTTACATCGACTTGATTTCACCGCCATCCATGCGGATCGCCGAGCCCGTCATCCACTTCGCGGCCGGCGACACCAGGAAGGCCATCAGCTCGCCGATTTCTTCCGGCTGGCCGTAGCGGCCGATGTCGGCCGCTGCCAGGAATTTGGACTGAGCCTGTTCCACCGACATGCCGTTTGCAGCCGACCATTTGGCGAGGAAGGATTCGCGCCGGCCCGTCATGACCGGTCCCGGCAGGACGCTGTTGACCTGCACGCCGTCGTGGATGCCGCGTTCCGAAAACGCTTTCGCCAGCGACACGATGGCGGCGTTGATGGCGGCCACGGCGGCGAACGCCGCTTTCGGCATCGCGGCGGAATTGCCGGAGGTGATCACCACCGATCCCTGCGTCGCCTTCAGCGCTTCCCACGCGCGTATCGTCAGGCGGCGGGCGCCGTGGAATTTGAGCGACATGCCGGCGTCCCATTGTTCGTCCGTCATCTGGAACAGGTCGATCTGCGGCACATCGCCGGCGATATTGACCAGCGCGTCGAGACGGCCGAAGGTTTCCAGCGTGCGGTTTACCACAATGTCGGCGGCGCCTGGGGCGCTCAGGTCGATGTCGATGATGAGCGCCTGCGCTCCGGCCTTTTCAACCTCTTCGGCGGTGTCGGCCAGCTTGCCGGCGTTTCTGGCGACCAGCGCCACGCCGCCGAAATCCCGCGCCAGACGGATCGCCGTCGCGCGGCCTATGCCCTGGCTTGCGCCGGTGACGATTGCAATCTTTTTCATGTTTTGTCCTTGATAGGTAAGTTGATTATTCGAATCTGATTGGCTGCGGCAGCGTTCAGTCGACCACGACCACCATCTTGCCGTTGGCCTGATTCGCTTCCATGGCGCGATGCGCTTCATGGATTTCGCTGAAGCGGAACACGCGCGACGGCTTCGCCTTGTAGCGACCTTGCTCGACGTCACGCGCGATGTCCTGCAGCGGCACGTCCGACAGCGGAAATTGCGGATTTCCAAACACGAAGCTGCCGAAGAAGCTGAAGTGCACGCCGCTCGGCATCTGCAGCAGCGGATTGAAATCCGGCACCGGCGCGAGTCCGCCGAGGAACCCCGCCAGGCAAACCCGTCCGCCGCGACGCACGATCGCCAGCGAATCGAGCAGCACGCTGTTGCCGACCAGGTCCAGCACGGCGTCGACCTGCTCTGCTTCCCTGAGCCGCACCGACAACGACGGCCCCTCCTGTTCAACGCGCATGACGCCGAGCTCTTCCAGCATGGCGAAGCGCTGCTTGCTGCGCGTGGTGGCGATGACGCGCGCGCCGGCGTTGACCGCCATGTTCACCGCGGCCTGGCCGAACGACGAGGTGGCGCCGCGGATGAGCAAGGTCTGGCCGCGCCTGATGTCGAGGTTGCGGAACAGACAGGTCCACGCCGTGGCGTAGGACTCGGGAAGCGCAGCCAGGTCTGCCCACGGCAGCGCCGATTCGATGGCGACGACGTTTTCGACGCGGGCGCGGGTGTATTCCGCATAGCTGCCGTTGACGGTACGACCAAGACCGCCCATCAGCGCCGCCACTTTTTGCCCCGGCTTGAATTCGCCGCCCGGGCAAGACTTGACGATGCCGACGCATTCGATGCCGCTGACCGGCGCCGACTCGGCCCACTCGCCGCGGCGCATGTGCATTTCCGCGTGGTTGATGCCGAAAGCCTTGACCTGAATGACAACCTGGCCGTGTTGCGGTTCGGGCTCGGGCAACTCCTGATATGCCAGACCTTCGACCGGACCATATTCTTTGATGACGATTGCTCGCATGACGAGACTCCTGATGACAGTTGATAACAGTTGATGAAAGAGGTTTATGTCGCGGCCGGGCTTATCAGAAAGGCGCGGATTTCCACGGCGATTTCGGCCGCATGCGTTTCCAGCGCGAAGTGGCCGGTTTCGTAGAACACCACCCGGGCCTTGGGAAGGTCGCGCTTGAACGCCTCGGCGCCGGCCGGCAAGAAGAACGGATCGTTGCGTCCCCATATCGCCAGCAGCGGCGGCTGATGCGCACGGAAATAGGCCTGAAATGCCGGATACAGCGCCACGTTGCCGGCGTAGTCGAGGAACAGATCGAGCTGGACTTCATGCGCGCCGGGACGCGTCATGTAAAAGTCGTCTAGCGAATAGCCGTCGGGAGAAACCGCCTCGGCGTCATCCACGCCGTGCGTGTATTGCCACAAGGTGGTCTCGGGTTTGAGCAGCTGGCGCAGTGCGTCACGGTTGGCCTGATCCGGCGTCTGCCAATAGGCGCGGATCGGATTCCAGCCCTCGCTCAGTCCTTCCAGATAGGCGTTGCCGTTTTGCGTCACGATCGCCGTGACCCGCTCGGGATGCGCCATGGCCAGCCGCAGGCCGACCGGCGAACCGTAGTCGAACACGTAGACGCCGAAGCGCTTCAGCCCGATCACCTCGGTGAAGCGCGCGATAACTTTGGCCAGGTTGTCGAAGGTGTAGGCGAACTTGTCTCGCGGCAGTAATGCGGTCTGGCCGAATCCAGGCAGGTCTGGCGCAATCAGATGGAAACGATCCGCCAGCAGCGGAATCAGGTTGCGGAACATGTGGCTGCTGCTGGGAAAACCGTGCAGCAGCAGCAAAGTCGGATTGCGGGGATTGCCCGCCTCACGATAGAAAACCTCCAGGCCATCTACGGCGACCTTCTTGTGGCGAATAAGATGCATGAGCTCCATGAATGGCTCCTTGAATTGGATGAAGAATTAAATAACCTGTTAAATTGCGATTTAAAGGTTATCTTTTGATTTATAACCTGTCAAATTATTTTTTAACGGTTATTTCATCAAAATCATCAAAAAGACCAAATTTACTGTTTTATGCCGATCATATGGCTTCCATCAGGAAGACTTGAAAACCCTGCCTGGCCTTCACAATCGCTTTGTTGAATGAACAGTAACTTCTAATAATCAACCAATTAAGTTATTATTTGTCCATACCAAGTCTGAAAGGATGCCGAAATGGATCAACAACTTCCCCCTCCGATGTTTCTCGCCGACGCGGTCGGACTGGATTTCCTGAATTCGGTGGCGACGCCGGTCGATACGCCTGTCGAATGGCTAGGCTCAGGCAAGGATTTTTTGAACTGGCTGGCCGCAGCGAAGCTGGTTCCGCAAACGGTGCTGGCAGAGTTTGAACACGGTGCAGGCCCCGGAGAATTGGATGCGATTGCCGCGCAGGCGCGAGGACTGAGAGAGTGGTTCCGCAGCTTCGTCGTGCGGCACAAAGGACAGCCGCTGCCTGACAACGTCGTGTCGGAGTTGGAGCCCCTCAACCGTTTACTGGCGCGCGATGAAAGCTTTGATCAGATCTTCGCAGGCGATGCCGGCAAGAGCGTCATCAGGAAAAGAGAGCGCCGCTGGCGTTCGCCGGAGTCATTGCTCCTGCCGTTGGCGGAAGCGATGGCGAGTGTGGTCTGCGATGAGAGTTTCACCTACGTGAAGGCGTGCGAGGGTCCGGCCTGCACGCTGCTGTTTGTGGACAAAACCAAGGGACACGCCCGCCGTTGGTGCAGCATGGCGGTATGCGGAAACCGCGCGAAGCAGGCGGCGCACCGGTCGCGCAAGGCGTAGCCCGGCATTGAAATAATTTCTTAAGACAAGAAAATCCACATGGAGACCATGTGGATTGAAGTTTCAAGGTACGACGGAGTCAGCGTTTCACATAGGTAAAAATCAGGTCGTAGCGCTCGAACGTCGCTTCCGGAATGACGAGACTGGCGGCGCTGGCAGAGACGGATTGCTCCAGCGTGACATCATCCAGCGTTTCGATCGCCAGCATGCCGGAGTAAATTCCCTCGCCGCCGCGGCGCATGGATTTTTCTTTGGTGGCGATCTGCGTGCCGTCGGCGGAGACTTCCATCAGATAGGTGTTGACGACGCGGTCTTGTGCGGCAATGTGCGCCAGTCCTTGCGGCGAGGCGTCGTTTTTCAGGCCGGCGGGAAGGGCGTCGTCGAATCTGGCCACCGCCAGACGGCTGCCGAATGCGCTGGCGCTCCCTGCCCACTTCACGATGGTCCCGCCGCCGCGGCGAAATTTCTGCAACATCGGCATGATGCGCTGGGTCCATGCCGTCGGTTGATTCAGACGAGCCTGATAGTCGAGGCTTCCCATGATTTCGGCATGGGCCAGCTCGTACAGGATCAGGTACTCCGACGGAGAACTCCCTCTTCGGTGGAAAACGCGTCCCGAGCTGAAGCCCGGAATGCCGACGCGTTCAAATACGTGCTCTCTCGTCAGCCAGTGCAGATAATCGGTCTCGACTTCCGCTGCCACGGTGCTCCAGATGGCTAGCAGACCGGTTTCATTTGCGGTCATATTTGTTCCTTGTTTCAAATCCTGATTTTCAATTCTGTTTCCAGTTCCGGCGTTCAGACCGAGGCGCGTTTTTCCTGCGTCAGACCGGCGTATTGATTGTCGCCGCCGAAATCCGTGTCCACTCTGTTCATGTCGTTGCCCCTGGTTTCCGGTCCGATGGCGATCATCACGAAAGACAGGACGTTCAGCGCAGCAACCAGTGTCACCAGACCCCACGGCGATCCGTTACCCAGTTTGACCAGCCAGGTGGCCACCACCGGAATCGGGCCGCCGGCGAACAGGCTGGCGCCGGTAAAGGCCAAGGCGGAGCCGGTGTAGCGGACATTGGTAGGAAATACTTCGGCGAAGGCGACCGGCTGGATGCCGGTCTGCACTTGGGTAAAGGCCATGAACAAACCCATCGCAACGGCCATCACGGCGAAGTTGCGAGTTTCCAGCGCGGGGAAATAGCACAGCGCAATGACGAAGGTCGCAGCGGATGCAATCAACAGCGCACGTTTGCGGCCGATCTTGTCGCTCATGATGCCGCCGGCGATGGAACCCACGATGGCACAGGCGTTGGCGATCATCAGCAATTTGAATCCCGTTTGCTTCGGCACGCCAAGCGTATTGGTCAGGTAGCTCAGGGTAAACACCACCGCCAGATAGAACAGCGCTGTCGGACCGCAGAAGAACAGCATCATGCGGATGATGGTCTTGTAGTGCAGGCGGAAAGCATCTCGCAACGGCCGGCCGGCTTTGGAGGCCGTTGTCTTTTTCATCTCGACGAATGCCGGGGTTTCGCTGACCTTGACGCGAATATAAATGCCCACAAGCACCAGAATGAAACTGGCGACAAACGGAATGCGCCAGCCGTAGCTCTCGAACGACTCTTGCGTCATGAAGGCGGATAGCGAGAGAAGCACGGCGTTGGCCAGAATCTGGCTCAGCGGCGCGCACATGCCGATGATCCCGGAATAGCGTCCGCGGCGATTGGCAGGCGCATGTTCCAGCGCCATGAGCTGGCCGCCGGTCGACTCGCCGCCCAGTGCAAAGCCCTGCAGAATGCGCAGGATCACCAGCAGGATCGGCGCGTAGACGCCGATCTGCGCATAAGTAGGCAGCAATCCCATCAGCACCGAGGTAATGCCCATGACGGAAACGGTGCCGAGCATGAGATTGCGGCGGCCGATCTTGTCGCCGAAGTAGCCGCAGATAATGGCTCCCAACGGCCGCGCTGCCAGCCCCACGCTGAACGTCGCCAGCGACGCCAGCAGCGCCGAGGTCGGTTCCATCGCGGGAAAGAACAGCTTGGGCAAGATCGTGGCGGCGACTGCGCCGTACAAGGTAAAGTCAAACCATTCCAAAGCCGTGCCCAGCGTCGCCGCGCTGACCGCCCGGTTTGCCATTGCCCTGTCGTCCGTGTGATTCGATGAACTGCTCATCTTTGTCTCCTTATAAAATTTTTCTGATGGCCTTGTTGGTCGCTTTCGGGCGCCAGGCTTTTTTTGCGCGCAAAACTTCCCCCTCAGCGCACATGCGTGCGCTGACCGGAATGGAACTTGGTATGGCTTGCCGACTGCGGATGATTGAGCGGGTCTGCGTCGGCCGTTAGTTTGTTATGAGGTGACGGCGCCCTGCTTGCCGTGTTGCGTGCCGAGCGACCGCCTGAACATCGGCGAGACGCTGCTGGCTGAAGAAAGCTCCAGCGCCGTTGATTGCATGACCGGCGCCAGTTCCTTCATCCGCTCTTCTCCCAATCTGGACATCGGTCCTGCGATGATCAGAATGGCCCGGACTTCTCCTGCCGCGCCCAGAACAGGCGTGGCCATCGAACTCATCGCCGGCAGGAACATGTCCTGCGTGGTGGCGTACTTGTTGCTGCGGGCGAGCGCAATCATCGGCAGCAGCGCCTTGAAAGTCGTCGGTGCGCGGGGTCCGAATTCGGCCGGCGTGCCGAAACCCTGCTTCGATACCAGGGCCATGGCCTCTTCATCCGACCTGGTCGACATCCAGACGATGCCTGCCGCGCTGCAGGACAGGGTCACCGGACGGCCCATTTCCGGGTCATACACGATGCCTTGGCGGGCGCCTTGCGCCTTGGCGACGTATATCAGCTGATCGTCTTCGACAATCGCCAGCCGCACCAGCTCGCCGCAATGCGCCGCCAGTTTCTCAAGAATCGGCTGGGCGATATCGGCGATCCCCGCAGCGCTCAGGAAGCGCAGGCCCAGCGACGGCATCTTCATGGTCAGCAGGAATTCGCCGCGGCGCTCGTCTTTGCGAACGTAGCCCTGCTCGATCAGGTCGGCCAAGAGACGATGCGTGGCGCTCAGGGGAAGGCCCAGCTCGCTCACCAGCTCCGTGAGCGTTCTGCCCTCCGGCGCCACGGCCAGCTCTTCAAGTATTCGAAAACTGCGCTGCAGTACTGCGGTCATGTTGTTCCTTGCATGTTCGATCAGACAATCCGGCAAACGTATCGTCACCCTCTTTCTTAACTGGAATCGATTTTATGGAAACTTCTTCCATTTTGCAAACTCTTTCCATTTTTTGAAAAGAATCGTGATTTTTCGCCTTTCCTATTTCCCCGACGAATCGTGTACGTCGAAGACAACAGGCCGACAGATAAGAAAAAAGCCCGCTTGCGCGGGCTTTCGTCTTTCGGACTTTCTTTTGTCATCATGCTGCATCGCGGTCCCGCAGCAACTCAACCCGACGGTCGGTCAGCAGCGGCAGGACACGCCTCACCACCAGCTCCTGGTAGTGCGCTGACTCCTTGTGGGCGTCGAGCGCCGCCTGGTCGCGATAGCGTTCGACCAGCAGCAGGCTGCGCGGCAAGTCGACACTCTGATACACCTCGTAGCCGAGGCAACCTGGCTCCGCCAGCGACTTGGGGCGCAGTTCGGTGACGATGGACAACACCTCGCCGAAGGCGCCGCCGGCAGGATGCCAGCGCGCGACTACCGTGATCGGTCCGGGCGCGCTCATGCCGATTCTCCACGCAGCGCTTGGACCATGGCTTCTGCCAGCGGACCGCCCGATGCCGGATTCTGGCCCGTGAACAGGCGGCCGTCGACGACTACCTTGGATTGCCAGACGTCGGTTGCCGAATATTCGGCGCCTTCGGCGCGCAGTGCATCTTCCAGCAGGAAGGGCACGTCGGCCTGTGCGTAACCGGCTTCTTCAGCGTTCGAGAAGGAGGTCAGCTTGCGGCCATGCAGCAGCGGCGTACCGTCTGCGAGCTTGACGCCAAGGAAGGCGGCAGGGCCGTGGCAGACGGCGGCGACGATCTTGCCGGCATCCCAGGCACGGGCGATGACGCGCTTGACTTCGGGATCGGTCGCGATGTCAGCCATCGGGCCGAGGCCGCCGGGGAAAAAGATCGCGTCGTAGTCGAGGACGTCGACTTCCGACAGCTTGCGGCTGCGCGACATGCGGCGGATCGCCTTGCTGTTGCGGAAGGCCAGTTGCACCGGGTCGTTGGCGTCGTAGCCGTCTTCCGGCGGAGTGCCGCCCAGCGGGGAGGCGTATTCGACGGCGATGCCGGCGTGATCGAAAACTTCATAGGGATGAGCGACCTCGGAGAAGAAGTATCCGGTAGGACGCTTGTTCGGGCCGATTTCAGCTGCGTTTGTCAAAATAAACAGTACATGCTTGGTAGTCATGGCAATCTCCTTGTCGAAAGAACCGGACGGGATGTCGGTTGAGAAGAAAGATACCAATCAGGCATGAGGCGCGGTAGAGCCGCAAATACAGACTCAATGTCAAACAATATAATACAATCCAGACATGGACGATCCTTCTCCCATCCTCGATGAGCTGCGCGCCATGGCGATCTTTGCGACCGTGGTCCGCAGCGGCAACTTCTCCTCCGGCGCGCGTGCACTGGGGCTCACGCGTGCGGTGGTGAGTCATCACATCCGCGCGCTGGAGCTTAAGCTGGGTGTGCCGCTGGCCCAGCGCAGCACCCGCAGCTTCAGCCTGACTCCCGCCGGGGAAGCCTTCCGTGTGCATTGCGAACGCCTGCTCGACGAGGCGCACGACGGCATCCGAGGCATGGAACTGTTGCGCGCCGAGCCGCGCGGCGAAGTCCGCATCACCTGCTCGCATCACTTCGGCAACAAGCGCATCCTGCCGGCCCTGCTGGAGTTCCGCCGGCGCTATCCCGCCATCCGCCTGCATGTGGCAATGAACGATGCCAACGTGGATCTGGTGCATCACGGAATTGAACTGGCGGTGCGCGCCGGGCCGCTGGCCGACTCTGCACTGGTTGCCCGGCGGCTGGTGCGCGAGCCGACCATGCTGTGCGCTTCGCCGGCCTATCTGCGCCGCTATCGCACGCCGGTCTCGGTGGCGGAACTGGAACAGCATCGCTGGGTGGTCTATCCCCCGAGCCAGAAGACGGTCACCGTCCGCACCGACGGGCAGAACCGGGAAGTGGCTGTCCAGGGCGACGTGGTCACTGACAGCGCCGCGTCACGCTTGGCGTTCGTGCTGGCGGGAGAAGGCATCGCTCGCTTGCCGGCATACGACGCGGCCGCCCTGCTCGCCTCGGGTGAACTGGTGCATGTGCTGCCGGAGGTGGAAACCGCGCCGTTGGAAATTTATCTGGTCCACTCGCAACGCGTCGGTCCGAGTGCGCGGCTGTTACGGGATTTTTTGCTGGAAGCGGCGCGCGAGAGCGCGTAGTACAACGTACTGCGGGCGCAGGACGCTGCGCGGTTTGCTGGTGATTTCTTCAGTTATTTGCCGCGGCGGAAGCGGCAGCGGATATTGACCGGAAGGTGCGCTTAGCGCCCTTCCGCCTCGCGGCGTGCACACTTCTTGGCTTCGTATTGCGCGCGCACCTGCTGCAGTCGTCGTTTGGCGACAATTTGACGCACAACCGCGCCCAGTGCGACGACCAGCATGCAAAGCGCAGCCAGCGCCACCCCCAGCAATGGCATTCCCATTTGATCCATGATTCCCCCGCGGCCCGTTATCGGGTCCGACGTCAATGCTTGTTTTGGAAACATTATACCCATCAGTTTGTGAAATTCGAGCAAGAAGATGTTGTTTAGCCGCCAATAAAACCACAAACGCTGAAAGTCTGAGCCTGGGATGACTGGCAGAGGTTCCGCTTGCCGTTAGCCGATGAAATATCGGTGCAACATGAAACCGGCGGCGCGCCCGGACGCCTTTGATATGATGTAATGACTGCGGCGCCACATCCGCCTGTCCCGCCCTATCTTTCAGAGTGCTTCATGATTTTCCGCCAGCTGTTCGACCCCGGTTCCTGCACCTACACCTACCTGTTGGGTGACGGCGGCGAGGCATTACTGATCGATCCCGTGTATGAACAGGTGCCGCGCGACCTGGCATTGCTGGAAGAACTCGGCCTGCGGCTGGCGGCAACGCTCGACACGCACGTGCACGCCGACCATGTGACCGGCGCGTGGCGTCTGCATGAACGTTGCGGCAGCCGCATCGCCCTGGCGCAAGCTGCAGCGGCCGATGCAGCGCTGGTAAGCCTGCCGCTGCATCACGATGACCGCATCAGCTTCGGCAGCCGCCATCTGACGGTGCGCGCCACGCCCGGCCACACCGGCGGTTGCCTGACCTACGTACTCGACGATGAACGCATGGCCTTCACCGGCGACAGCCTGCTCATCCGCGGCTGTGGCCGCACCGACTTCCAGCAAGGCAGCCCGCAGCAGTTGTTCTCGTCCGTGCGCGAACAAATCCTGAGCCTGCCTGCCGAATGCCTGCTCTACCCCGCGCACGACTATCGCGGCATCACCGTCAGCAGCGTCGCCGAAGAGCGCCGCTTTAACCCGCGCCTGGGCGGCGATGCGGACGTCGGCGATTTTGCGGGCTACATGAACAACCTGAATCTGCCACATCCCAAACTGATGGACGTAGCGGTGCCCGCCAACCTGCGCTGCGGCAAACCCGAGGGCGATCTGCCGACACCCGAGGCGCCGGCATGGGCGCCGCTGACGCTGCGCTTCAGCGGCATCTGGGAAATCGAACCGATGACCTTGCTGGAACACGCCGCTGAGGTACAAATCGTCGACGTGCGCGAGGCGGCCGAATTCATCGACGGCATCGGTCACCTCGCCGGCGCGCGCCTGGTGCCCTTGTCCCAGTTGAAGAACCGCTTGAACGAAATCGATCCGGCGCGGCCTGTCGTGGCGGTATGCCGCTCGGGCGTGCGCTCGGCGCAGGCCAGCGCCTTGCTGGCAAGATCGGGTTTTGGACAGGTCGCCAATCTGGCCGGCGGCATGCTGAGGTGGCGCAGCGAATCGCTGCCGGTAGTGCAGGACGGCGAGGCTTAAAAGGATATACACGAGCGCGACGCCAGATATGCGGCCTGTATATCAGACGGCAATGATGCCTGCCAACGCCGCAGCCTGAGACTGCCGACCAGGAATCAGAGGGTGCAAAACCCGTCTTTCAAAGAGCATCTACAATCACCATTCGCAAGCGATAAAACATCCATCGCTCTTTGATAAGTTGAGCAACCCGTCACTCCGAGAAAACCATGTCCTCTACAAGCGATCTCCTCGCGCCATTTCCACGAATTCGCCTTATTGATGGCACGACGCCGATCTATCAGCTCAAGGAATTGGCGCGACAGGTCCCCTACCTTGGCGACGTCAACGTGTTCGTCAAACGCGATGACCTGATGGCGCTCGGCGGCGGCGGCAACAAACTGCGCAAGCTGGAATTCCTGCTCGGCGCGGCCATTGCCGAAGGCGCCGACACCATCGTCACCATCGGCGGACTGCAATCGAATCACGCCCGCCTCACCGCTGCCGCCGCCGCCAAGGCCGGACTGCAGTGCGAGATCATCCTCGGACGCCAGGTGCCCAAGACTAATGAAGAATACGAACTTGGCGGAAACGTTTTCCTGAACAAGATATTCGGTGCGCGCGTCGACGTAGCGGAAGCAGGCACGACGCCGCTGGACCGTGCGCATGCGCGCGTGGAAGAACTGATTCAAGCGGGTCGCAAACCGTATCTGATCCCGACCGGCGGATCCACGGAGATCGGCGCCCTCGGTTACGCCAGCTGCCTCTACGAAATCCTTGAGCAACAGAAACAACTATCGCTTGAATTCGATCACATTGTGGTCGCCAACGGCAGTTCCGGCACCCACGCCGGCCTGGCGGCGGGATTGCACAGCGCCGGCAAGCCTGCGCGCATCGTTCAGGCATTCTCCACCTTGCACGACGACGGCACTGCCCGCCAGAAGACCGTGCCGCTGGCCGACGCAACACTGGCGCTGCTTGGCCACAAGGGTGCAATAGCTGCAGAGGATATTCTGGTCGACGGCAGCCAGCGCGGCGCCGGCTACGGCATTCCTACCGAAGAAATGAAAAGCGCCTTGCTGGCGCTTGCACGATCTGAGGGGATCCTGCTGGACCCGGTTTATTCGGGCAAAGCATTCGCCGGCATGCTGGCATATATCCGCGAAGGAAAATTCAAGCCCGGATCAAACGTGCTGTTCATCATGACAGGCGGTACGCCTTCCATTTATGCGTATCGCGATGCGTTTGAATGAGCGCAGGTTCAGGGCCAATCATTGAGACGGCTGTGAACAGGAACAAATCACGCCGCGCTCAAGTCGGCCCCCGATGCAGTCTGCAGGAATGATTGCCGGACGATGAATTCGCCGGCGCGGCTCGCAATCAACGGCTTGCTGTAGAAATATCCCTGAATCTGATCACAACGCCATGTGCTGAGCAGATTCAGATGTTCCTGCTCCTCCACGCCTTCGGCAATCACTGCGACGTTGAGCTTGTGTCCGAGCGTAATCACCGCCTGAACAATGGCGGCGTCACTTGATCCTGCCTGCAATCCACGAATGAAAGACTGATCGATTTTCAATTTGGTAATCGGGAAATGCTTCAGGTACGAGAGGCTGGAATAACCCGTACCGAAATCGTCGATAGCCAGCTGGATGCCGAGGTGGCGCAAGTGCTTCATCAACAGCGCGGTCCTCTCGGGCCGCTGAACCATGATTCCTTCGGTGATCTCCAGCTCGATCCAGCTCGGATCGACGCCGGACTGCGTCAGGCTTTCATGCACCATCAGCATGAAGCCGGGATGATTGAACTGGCGCGGCGAGATGTTGATCGCCATCAGCAGTTTTTCGTCGGCGCCGTCGTTCCAGATCTTGATCTGGCGGCAAGCTTCTTGCAGTATCCAGCTGCCGATCTGCACGATGAGGCCGGAGCTTTCCGCCACGGGAATAAAGTCCGCCGGCGACACCAGCTGCCCGTCCCGCCGCCACCGGACCAGCGCTTCAAAACCGATCAGGCGGGAGTTTGCCACGTCGTATTGCGGCTGATAGTGGAGCTCCAGCTCGCCATGTTCGACGGCATGCCCGAGTGCAGCTTCGAGCGCCAGCTTTTCCTGGGAGCGTTCGTTCAGCGATTGCGAATACAAGACATAGGTATCGCCGCCCGCTTCTCTTGCGGCAGTGAGCGCAGCATCGGCATTCTTCAACAAGTCGGCCGGATCGGCGCTATGCAGCGGATACTCGGAAGCGCCCAGACTCAGCGTGACATGCATTTCCTGGTTTTCCAGCTGAAACGGCGACATCCCCAGCGCCTTCAGCGCATCAAGCGCGGCGTAAAAATCAGGATGGCCGTTCGACAAGCGATAGAGGATGGCAATGTTTGCGCCATCCATGCGAAACACCTCGCCCGCGTGCCGGCGCGCGACTTCCTGCACGCGTCGGGTAATCTCCAGAATGAGCCGGTCGGCACGCTGATGTCCGATCCCGCCAACGATCTGATCGAAGCGATCGGGAGCGCACAAGACCACCGTGTAAGACTGGTCGTCGAGACGCGTCAACCGCTGTTCGAAAGAGAGCCGATGCGGCAACTGCGTCAGCGGGTCATGCCAGGCCTGAAACGCCAGTTTTCTTTCCGAAGCGAGTCTGGCTCTGAACTGATAGATCAGAAACAGCGCGATCAGCAAAGACGCTGCGGTATAGATATGGACCAGAAAGGAGGAGTCGTTCACCTCTTTCACCACATCGCTGGCGCCGTCGACGGACGTGCTTTCCAGCCGGCCCTGCAGACGGTCAAGCTGGGTCCGGATATTGTTCGTGTTGGTGTTGAGATCGAGCAGAATCGTGCGCGCCGTCTCCACATTGACGACCCGGCGCGTCATTTCAGCATCGAACTTCGGCCCCAGGGCAAGCACGGAAGAGTAGCTTTGTTCAATCGTCTTCATGTCGTCCGGCGTCTGCAATCTGTTCAGCAGATAGCCGAAACGCATGTCCATCTCCATGCGGGCATCACGCTCGATGAGCAGAAAACGGTCTCTGGATATCGACCTGGCGAAATACTTGTTCAGCGCGAGCTGGTAACGAAGCAAGGCGCTCTCAAAGTCCGCAAGGCCGTTCAGCGATGGAATTTTTTCTTTGAGCAAAGGCGTCACTTTTGCCCTTACCGAATTGGAGGTACGGTTGACCGCAACCGACAGACAGACGCTTGCTACAATCAGCAGCGCCAGCAGGCCGTACATTCCCCATCGGTATGGTTTGCCCTTGATGGCGGAACCTGGCGCTGCGCTGCTTGCGGATGTCATGACGGCTTTCATAATTCGATTTTTCATGACAAAAGACTAACGGATCGCTTCCCTTAAGGAAAATTGTTTGTCTTCATCGGATCGATAGCGAAAATAAAACCTGCCGGCCAGCGGCGGATATCTCACCGCGCGGAAAACAATCCAATCCACGCCATGTTGTACTTATAGTCTTAGTCACCTGCAAAAATATGCTGGGTTACTTAGCATAACGTGGAGCGTGGTCATCAGCCCGAAGCCGGGGATTGTTGAAAAAAATGACTCTCCGGATATGGACCTGAAGAGAAAACCGTGTGAAATTACTGCAAAAGCATGTCAATCAACCCGGATAATCATCCAACCAACTACCCCTGCATAAAGGTAACGAATGGCAAATCGCGTTTATCTCTGCTGTACCGATTTTCAGGATTTCCCCACCGAATCCCAGTTTGATGATTTTTTCAAGGTGTCGGGAACGGAGTACGAAGCAAAGTGGGCCATTCCACTATTTTGGCTATGCTTATTCTCCAGCGCCGACATCCGGATTCTTCCCGCGAATCCCAATCGCTCCGGAATTGACGACGGCGACGATGAGGAAGAGCCCGATGACGATGAGTCTGATGATGATTCGCGCCCCTATGCCTACCTCTTTTGTCCAAGATCTGCCGGAATCGAGCGCCTCAGGCACAGGGCCGAGATGCTGGAGAAAGCGCTGGGCGCCGAACGTTTCGCCTTGTACGGCGAATGGATAGCCCGCCTGGAGGCGGAGGATTTTCAGAATATTCTGGTCCGGACAGAAGAGCTTGATGCAATGGGACTGGACGGTGAACTTGAAGAACAATTGCGCGAAACTTTTGAGTATCTCGACGGCGATCACCGGCAAGAAGGCTTCCGCGTATCCGGTGCGATGAGCAACATTGCGGGGTTGCAGGAAGACGCAAACCTGGCCGGATGTGCAGCTCACGCTCTGGTTGGATCAGCCAATGGCCCGCAACGCTGGCCTCCGGCGCTGGCCGCTGAGCCAGCTGTTCCATCGCCTGAGAGTCCGCTGCCGCCTCAAAAGAAATCGAAGTGGCTATTTTGGAAGTGACACTTATGGATGCCGTCAATCAGCGAGCCGTGACCATTTATATTGTCAGAAACCGACATTCCAGGCACACATCCAGCGGCGAGGTGAGGCATTCGAGCATGCAATACAAAAACCGTACTGACTGGCCCTGATAGCAAAATGAGCAAGCTCCCCCTCATCCAGAGCCCGGAAATATTGCGCCGCCTGCTTCGCGCAAAAGATCGGATGGATGCCACGCCGCACGAAGACTGGCCTGTCGAGCGACTGGCGAGTGTGAGTCATGTATCCGAAGCGCATTTCGCGCGATCGTTCAAAGAGGCGTTTGGCATCCCGCCACATCGCTATTTGCTCACCCGGCGTATCGAACGGGCAGCAGCACTGCTAAGGGACAGCGAACTCCCGATTACCGAAATCGCCTTCCAGACCGGCTGGCGGAGCCTGGGTACGTTCGGACGAATTTTCCGGGAAATCACCGGCGAGAAACCCAGCACCATACGCCTGCAAGCACGCGCTGCCGCGCAGGGATTACAACATGTTCCCGCTTGCGTCGTCAGTGCCGCTCAGCGTCCGGATCTCAAGACATCAGTTTTGGAGAAGCGGCGTCTTTCGGGCGACGGTATAAAGGAGACCCAGGCAAAGGAGACCTAAAAAATGAGTGATTGTGTTCAGGTAGTCGGCGTGTATGTACGAGATCAGGATGAAGCGCTTGCGTTTTACGTAGGCAAGCTCAGCTTTCGTGTTCATACCGATGTAAAAAATGGCAGCTATCGATGGCTGACGGTGCAACATTCGGAGCAATCGGATTTTCAGTTAGGCCTGTTCACACCAGGACCGCCGATGCATGACGCCGCCACCGAACAAGCGCTGAAAGCGATGGTGGCCAAAGGTGCGATGCCTCCGCTTGTGTTGAACGTGCGGGATTGCCGGGACAGCTATGAAAAGATGAAAGCGCAGGGCGTGGAGATGACCCAGGAGCCGATAGAGCGTTACGGCACCGTTGACGCAGGCTTTCGCGATCCCTCGGGAAACGGTTGGAAGATGATTCAGGAACGGGGCTGAGCAAGATGCATGCGATGAACCGATCTTCTCGCAGCTGGATTCGACAAACCCACCGCTGGCTGTCTGTCGCCTTTACCCTGACCGTCGTTGCCAACTTCATCATGCGGGCCCAAGGAGAGCCGGCAGCGTGGATTACCTACTCGCCACTGCCGCCGCTGGCTTTACTCCTGTTCACAGGACTGTACTTATTTGCGCTTCCCTATACCGTTAAATCGCGTGGCAGGATGCAATCCGATTGAGACAGTGACTTCTTCAGATGCCGTAGGCAATGCTCGACAAAAAACCCGATTCGGCTTATGCCAAATCGGGCTTTCGGATTCAGTCGCCCGGCGTATCTGAGCGCTCTGGTTTGGTCAGAAGGCACTCTTGACGACACCACCATCGACACGCAGCGCCGCGCCGGTGGTGGCCGATGCAAGCGGGCTGGCGACGTAGGCCACAAGTGACGCGACTTCCTGCGGCGTCCCGAAACGCTTGATCAGTGAAGTCGGACGGACGTGCTCGAAGAATTCCGCCTCGACTTGCTGGAAGGTTTTGTCACTTGATCGCGCCATCCCTTCAACGAAGTCGCCAACGCCACGCGATTTGGTCGGGCCGGGCAGCACGCTGTTGACCGTGATGCCTGTTCCGGCGACCGATTCCGCCAGTCCGCGCGACACTGCCAGCTGAGCAGTCTTGGTCATGCCGTAGTGAATCATCTCCGTGGGAATCTGTACCGCGCTTTCGCTGGAGATGAAGATGATCCGACCC
Organism: Herbaspirillum sp. GW822-FHT03A08; assembly: GCF_058801885.1. Lineage (NCBI taxonomy): Bacteria > Pseudomonadati > Pseudomonadota > Betaproteobacteria > Burkholderiales > Oxalobacteraceae > Herbaspirillum > Herbaspirillum sp. GW822-FHT03A08. Next base: position 294,383 of record NZ_JBXANR010000006.1, read on the forward strand.
CAATTCGCGCGCTTCATTTCCGGCAGCACCAGGCGCGCAAGGCGCACGCCGCTCAGCACGTTGACGTCAAAGAAGCGCAGCCAGTCTTCGTCGGGAATATCCTCAAAGGCCTTTGGCTCAAAGATGCCGAGGTTATTCACAAGGATGTTGATGCCGGCATGGCGTCGCACCACCTCATGCGCGGCGTCGGCCTGGCTCAGATCTGCGGCATAGCCCTGGACGTTGCCATTCGTCTCCGAGCGTATGCGGTCCACCGCCTCGTCGACCCCGGCCTGTGTCCTGCCGTTGACGATAACGTTCGCGCCCTCCCGGGCAAGGGTCTGAGCGATCGCATAGCCGATGCCCGCGGTGCTGCCGCTTACCAGGGCAATCTTGCCCTCAAGTTGCAAATCCATGTCACTTCTCCTTGATTGACTGCGGAAGGTGCTACCAGAATCGGCCATCAGTTTCTGCTTGCCATTACGGCTGCCGCATCACTCTATCAGGAAGTCGCCAGATGCACCTGCTCGTTTCTGATCCGCCCGCCGTTTTCGGCACTTCAGACGTCGAGACGACACTCGCTTATCCATCTGGCAATTTTTAGAGCGATTGTTCATCCTTGGTATGACTAAAATGTGTAGGTGAACATCCGGCCGATTGCCGCTGGCCGGCAATGCAACTTAACCGCTATTGCATTGGTAACATGTCGCGTTACGATAGCGATATCAAGCTACAAACAGGCTTCTCCACGGATGTCGGATTTCACGGGCTTTTCTCGTCCGATCAGACTTCAATTCATATGAAGGGAATCAGAATGACGCGCGTCAGAGTTGAAAGCTTCACAATCTCCATAGACGGCTATGCAGCGGGGCCGGATCAAGACATTGACAATCCTCTCGGTGTAGGTGGAGAAAGCTTGCACAAGTGGTTCATCCCGACACACACGTTCCAGCGAATCCATGGTGCAGGAAATGGCACGACCGGTGTCGATGACGATTTTGCCGCGCGGGGATTCAGGAATGTCGGAGCGTGGATTCTGGGGCGGAACATGTTCGGACCGATTCGGGGTCCCTGGCCCGATATGGATTGGAAAGGCTGGTGGGGAGACAACCCACCGTATCACGTGCCAGTTTTCGTATTGACCCATCATCCACGTCCATCTGTCCAAATGGAAGGCGGCACGACATTTCACTTCGTCACGGGCGGCATTCACGAAGCGCTCGACCGGGCCCGCGAAGCCGCGAACGGTATGGACGTGCGTATTGGAGGCGGAGCCGGCGTCATTCGACAGTATCTTCAAGAAGCGCTCATTGATGAACTGCATATCGCGATTTCGCCCGTACTGCTAGGCCGGGGCGAGCGATTGTTCGAGGGAGTGGACCTGCGCGCTGCAGGATATGACTGCGTCGAGTTCGCGGGGTCGGAGAAAGCAACCCATGTTGTACTCCGGCGCCACGAGACAAAAGACGCCTGACACATCAATTCGCTTTGCGGCTTCGACCATTGGGCTTCATGGCATGGGCTATCAGTCGGCGATTGGCTTCGGTTAATTGCTTTCGCGATGGCTGCAACCGGCCAGAAGCGGCCACATGCAGATGCCGTTCATCATGCTTATGAACCTACGATTTTTGAAAGATTTAATCACATGCAGGAAATTGCACGCCAACCCGGGGGCTGGATTCTCTACGAGATTGCTGGGGGCCGCTTGGTCTTATCAGTGAATTGCGGAACCGTTGCGTCCTATGAGATTTCTCTTGAGTTGTCGAGTACGGAGGCAAGCAGCTATGGAGAAAACGGAGTGCAATCGGTCGATGCATTGGCCAACCAAGTGATGTCATATCCTCGTCAGTTTGGTGCTCGAAACGTCACGTTGCAAGAAGAGGACGTTGTTCCGGCACCGCTCTCTTGGCACCAATGATGTAGAAAATGTGGAACCGATTACGCTTATAAGGTCCGCAATCGGCCAGGAACAGACATTCGCATGGAACAATAAAGCCCGCTCAATGCGGGCTTTGATTCGAATTAACGCTATGTCCAGTAATTGCACAGCCTCCTTGGAAATGCTGGAAAAATGCTGTCATTTGACTCGAGCGACAGCGGATTTCTACTTTGTCGGCATCACTTTCGCTCCGCATCGCCTCCTCAAAAAATGCGTCACCGGCAAAAGTAAGCCGGGCGTGGCATAGGAGCCAGGTCGGGCGGCATCGAATTTGACGCCCCCGAGAGACGTTCTTAATGCCTCTCCAAAAAAATCAAAAGGTGAGACGGCCGGTCAAGTACTCGTGGAATTGTGTGGCACGCTTGCCAAACAATCCCGAAAACTAGAATCGTTCAGGCGGCCTCTTCGGGCCGCTTCTTAAATAGGAGCAGCCATGAGCTACGTTGTGGTGTCCAGAACTAACCGGCAGACACCAAATATCCGACCGGTACCATCAGAAGAAGTATTGCGGAAGGCAATGCAAAAATTTAGTAGGAAAGATGTCGTTGTCTCATCATGTAGCGGAAATGAGGATCAAAAAATTTTGCATTTCACAGGGACGGTTCTTACCCACTTACTTGAACGCGATCTCTGGGCGCTTGAGCATCCAGCGTCCTACAAGGCCACTTGGAGCTTCGAATGGCACCTCGACGATAGGTGAATAACCAAAAGTGTAGAAATTTCGTGTTGCAAGACTTAAAACCAAAATTTACAACCCAAATCGCATCGCTGTGAGGAAATTTTCGTTTCCAGATCACAACCAACTGAGGAGAGACCGTGGCACTGCCAATAGGAACTGTAGACATCTACAACAATGGGAGTCTGACGCACGAGTCGGTCACTTTTAAAGTCACGGAAGACTTCAATGTCGGCCATATCATCGTTGCGGACAGCACGTACGATAGCAAAGGCAAGCTGTCAAATAAGTTGCGCCACATGTATGCGTTTCCAAGCGTTGAGCTCAAAAAGGGGGACTTCGTTGTGTTGTGGACAAAGGGCGGTACCAATAACAACCAGCAGGAGCCCTGGGGCCGCCAATATAATTTCTTCTGGAATCTGAGGGAAACTGTCTGGAATGTTGGGGGCGATGCTGCTCATTTCATTGATGTTAGAGACGTCAAGACCTATACGGTTGGGCCGAAACGATGACAACCTAATGTCAACCATAGGATGGGGCCCTCCACTCGTATGGCCCTCCTTCTAGCTATTTGTTGCTATCAGTTCATGAGGTCTGTTTCATCAAACTCGCAGATCGTGGAGAAAGTACCAACCCTAGTGAATTGGTTATTTTTGGTTTTCGACTTTTCTCTCGTTGCAATTTTTTGAGAATCTAGCCGACCGGCCGCAATCGGCCAGAAGCTGCCGTTGAACTATGCAAAGTTCTGCGAAAAATACGCGATTGCTGACTATCGATAATGGTGCGTTTTCACTAGTTGACTTACAAATTCATTTCTTCGCGAGAGATTATCGCTCCAGAATATTGAATCACAGTAGCCGCTAGGCGATGTCCAGCGCGAGCGGCATCAACAATAGCGGCCCCGGATAGCCGCGCTGCCAGGTATGCGGCGCCGAATGAATCTCCTGCCGCTGTCGTGTCTACGATGTACTTCACCTTGATAGCATCAACCTCTTCAATGCGTCCCTCGAATGAAACCAAACAAGATCGATGCCCTCGCTTGATTACAACTTCACGCACTCCAGAATTGTGCAATCGAAGAAGTATTGCATCCGCGCCTTTGTCTTCGTACAAGGCCGCGTCGTCCTCCACCGTAACGAGAGCGATATCGGCAAGAGAATAAGCCTCGTCGTAAGTAACGCGCGCCTCTTCTTTGTCTTTCCAAAGTCGTGGTCGATAATTGTTATCAAATACAATGTTCACACCTCGAGATTTTGCGCTACGCAGGATAGCCAAAAGATGACTTCTATCTTCCGCGTCCAAGATTGCCAGCGTTATTCCTGAGAGATAAATGTAGTTTGCATCCGCCAAATAGGAGTCTACTTCCTGGCGTCCCTCCCCTTTTAGCAAATGGCGTGCGGCAGAGTCATTACGCCAGTACCGAAAACTTCGTTCGCCTTTGTCATCGGTCTCGATGAGATAGAGACCAGGCAGCTTGTCTTCCAGTCGCCGAACACCAGTCGTCGCAAGGCCTTCATCTATCCATTTTTCGGCCATTTCGTTGGAAAGTGTATCCGTTCCCAACGCCGTTACATAATGAACTGAAAACTGAGAGCTTGGCAGAATGCGGGACAGATAAATCGCCGTATTCAGTGTATCGCCGCCAAAAGAATACGTAAGCGCTTTGCCTTTGCGTTTCATTTCCACCATACACTCGCCGACCACGGCGATCTTGCAGTCACCCATTGCTACGACTTTCTTCTATTCAAATCATCATGTGTTACACCGAAACCACGAGCGCCATTTTTCTACTTCGCCTCAGGCGTGACATGCTTTACGCATGGTCAGTTACCTAGGCCGCAACGAGAGGATGGAAGAAATTTCCATCCTCAATGACGAGGCTTGACCTTCAACTACTGGATTTTTTGCTGTAAGCAGAAGCCGGTGCCGACGCTTTTCGATCGTACTTGGTCACGGCTCTGTCCGGTCCGATAGCTGCTGAAGTACGCAAGGCGGCAATTTCCTCTGCTTCGTAGCCAAGCTCTCCAAGCACCTCATCTGTATGCTGCCCTGCCCCTGGCGGATGCCGGCGGAGTGGTGGAACATTTCCATCGTAACGGATGGGATGCGCCAAGAGTCGAACGTGTCCTGCCTCCTGGTCATCAAATTCAAGGACCGACTGATTTGCAGAAATTTGTGGATCGGCAAGAACTTCGTCATAGTCACGAACGCGTGCGCACCACAGTCCAAGAGCTGCAAAATGCGATTCCCACGCCTCGGTAGTCTTCGTTGTCATGTACCCGGCAACGAGTTCATTGACGACTTCACGCTCGTCAAACTGATCTTCTTTAGACCATGTTGCAAATTGTGCGTCTCCAAACGCCTTTGCCAAAGTTTCGCCATCAGCAAGCGACAACGTCAACCAACTGTCCTCAGTCTTGAATACACCGTAGGGAGCTTGGTGGAAACGCGACGAAATTCCTGACTTGCTGCGATCGTACAGCTTCGCCCCATTCAGATGATAGTTGAGCGGCTCCAGTTGGAGATCCAGCGCCGCAGAGAGTAAATTGCTGTCAACCTTCGTTCCTTGTCCCGTGCGCTGCCGTCCAAATAGTCCGGCCAAAATCCCCATTGCTCCAAGTGTTGCGGCATGCTGATCAACCAGCGCGGTGCCAGCCATAGAGGGCGGATCGCCTGCCCGGCCGCCGAGAGTCGCCAGACCACTTAGCGATTGGAGAAGCAAATCCTGGCCAGGCTTGTCTTTTGACGGGCCATCCGTGCCGAAACCAGTCAATGAGCAATAGACGATTTTAGGATTTCGCTTGCGCACTTCTTCATACGAGAAACCGCGCTTGTCGAGTGTCCCGGGCCGAAAGTTTTCAACAAGAACATCTGCTTCCTCGATAAGCCGCCAGAGTACTGCCTGCCCTTCTTCTGACTGAATATTGAGTTCCACACTGCGCTGGTTGCGTCCTGCCAGAAGAAAGAACACCGACGAATCTTCGTTGAGAAAGGCTTTCGCGCCCGACCAGTGGCGCTCATACGCCCCACCGATTCGTTCGATCTTGACAACGTCTGCCCCAAGATCGGCGAGAAACTGCACGCAAGAAGGCCCTTGCAGATAGTGCGTGAGACTCACGACTTTAATACCCGATAGAAAATTGCTCATTGCTCCGATTCCTTTTTTTCTGCAAGCGGCTGATTGCGACTTGCTGTAAAGACGGGCGCTCTCTTTCCGAAGAAAGCAGCAATTCCTTCCTCAATATCAGGCCCGTTAAAGACTGCATGACTATCGGTAAGCGTGCGCGCGGTGGCCTCCTCCGTCGTCTGATTGAGTGCAGCGCGTACCCCGGATCGCACTAAACTAAGCGCGAGCGCCGGCCCAGCAGCCAGAGTCTTTGCAAAAGCCAGGGCATGTGAAAGTGCCTCTCCCGCTGGTGCAAGCCGGTTGACTAGGCCAATTCGATGCGCTTCGCTGGCAGTGATGATGTCGCCTGTATAGAGAAGCTCATAGGCTTTGGCCGGCCCAACAAGATGCGGCAATCGGAAAACGCCTCCACTACCCGGAAAGACTCCAAGCTTTACCTCTGGAAAGCCAATCCTACTTGTCTCGTCCATAAAACGAATGTCACATGCCAGGGCGATTTCGCCGCCACCTCCAAGTGTGATGCCATTCAGCGCCGCGATGACAGGCATCGGGAGCTGTTCGATCATCGTAAACACGCGATTTTCTTGTGCCAGTTTGCGCGGCACAACGTCCTCGCGCACGTGAGCGAATTCACTGATATCGGAGCCGGCGCAAAATGCCTTCTGACCGGCACCGGTAATAACGAGTGCCCGTATTTGATCGTCCAGAGCAATTTCCTTGCATAGGGACTCTAGTCTCTCAAGCGTCGTCAATGTCGTGAGATTGAGCGGCGGATTGTCGAGCGTGAGGAGCCCCACGCCTCCGTCAAGAAGCTGATACTGTACGAACGAAGCTGTTGTCATGAATTCTTCCTGGAAATGGTATCGCGGCTGCCACTTTCATCACCGATCAGTTTTTTCGGCAAGAGCAGAACGCAAACAGCGGAAATCGCACCGAGGCAAGTCACGTAGATCGCCACTAGCCAGGCGCTCCCGCCGCCAGCGGCAAGCAGTGCGGCCGCAATCAACGGTGCAAGTCCCCCTGCAACAGGCGCAGAGAATTCACGCGCCAACGAAATTCCGCTAAAACGGTTTTGAGGTTTAAATAATGAGATAAATAAGGATGGTTGCGATCCTACCAAAGCACAATAACTAAACAATACGCTGATTACCACCGCAGCGATGATGAGCGACGTGTTCCCCGTATTCAGCATTGCGAAATAAGGAAACGGCAAAATGGCAAAGGACGCCGCTCCGATAAAATAAACCCAACGCGCGCCAATTTTATCGGCAAGCAGACCCCAGAGCGGAATCGCTACAACCGAGACGCCTGCGGCCGCCAATGTCGCCGTCAAACCAATGCTCGGAGCTACTTTTACGAAAGTCACCAAATAGGTCAGGACAAAGACTTGCAGAATATAAGCCGAGCCGTTCTCCGCAATTCGCATGCCGAAAGCCAATGCCAGCTCACGAGGCTGTACGCGCAGAAGATCTGAGATCGGCGTACGTGATGCCTTCTCGGACGCAAGAAGTTTAACGAACTCCGGCGTTTCTGGAACTGCCCGACGGACAATCACGCCAATGACGACCACGAGCGCTGAAAGCAGGAATGGAATACGCCAGCCCCAACTATTGAACTGCTCTGTCGGCAGCATGGTGAAGAGTGCGAAGATGCCCGCGGACATGAGAATGCCAACAGAAATGCCCGCCCCCGGAAGGCTAGTGAAATAACCTCTCCGATTGCGCGGCGAAAACTCGCCGATGAGCAGGATTGCTCCGGTGAACTCGGCTCCCGCCGCGATACCTTGTACCATGCGAAGCAACAGCAAAAGCAACGGGGCGCCGATTCCTAGGACACCATAGGTGGGCAATAGTCCGATGGCGGTCGTCGACAAGCCCATCATAAGCAACGTGATGACGAGAACACGCTTGCGTCCGACTTTATCACCCAGGCGGCCGAAAATGATGCCGCCGATTGGCCTGACAAAAAAGCCGATCGCATAAGTACTGAAGGCCAGTAAGGTTCCTGAAAGAGGATCAAAATTGGGGAAAAATAGCTTATTGAAAATCAGCGCAGCGGCCGTTCCGTAGAGATAAAAATCGTACCATTCGACCACGCTGCCAATCACACTCGCTTGCGTTGCGCGCTTGATCTCCAGGCGCGACGCATCGCTGTCTTCCACACGTTCCGATGCGGCGCTGCCCCTGTTCGGGACCTCAACTTCTTGTTTCATGCTTGTCTCCTGTTTTAGGTTTTCTGAACGATATTAATATTGAAGGGTATTCTTCAGAGTAATCAGTGATTTCAGATAGTAGTAATCGCCATACATTGTCGATTGGTCGATGCCGAGTCCATGCGGAAGGTCGGCTGTTGCATGAAGTAGCAATCCACCGACGTCAGAGCCATTGCCGCAATGACTTGCGAGCGCCTCCAGCATGCAAGAAGCTTTTTGAAGATATTGTTCATCGTTAGTCAGCATGTAGAGCCGAAGCAGACCGTAACTGACAATTGCGCCGGCTGACGCATCCTTGGGCTGGTCGGCACCAACAGCATCGAAATCCCACAACGGGATGTGGTCGCTGGAAAGACGAGAAACAAACCGCGCGGCAGTTCGCTTTGCTGCGTCAAGATAAGATGGTTCCCCTGTCATCGCAGCCAGCATGGCGAGTCCTGAGATGGCCCAGCCCTGGCCACGCGTCCATGTTGTTTCCGCTGCCAGCCCTTGATAGGTATCGCCCCCAATCGGTGCGCCGGTTTCCGGATTGAACTTATAGACGTGATAGAACGATCCATCGCTGCGTTGATGGTGCTTTAACGTGACATCGGCCTGTCCTCGTACGACTTGCATAAGGCGGTCCTCGCCACCTTGCTCCGCCGCCCAGACCAGCAAGGGCAAGTTCATCAACGTATCGACAAGAACTGAGCCCTTCCAGTCCGCACCACCGAAAAATCCCCATCCAGGTATGAAACCAGCGTTATCGTCATACTGCGCAGCGAGAGCCGTCGCAGCTCTACGCGCCGCGTCACGGTATGTTTCATTGCCCGTCAAACGCCAGCCCTTGACTGCACTGGGGTAGAACATGAAACCGAGATCGTGGTTGTGCGTATCCTGCGCCCTTGCGAGCAATCGGTCGGTGTATGACGTAGCCAGCTTCAGCCAGCGATCCGTGCGTTGCTGCTCGTAGGCTAGCCAGAGGATCCCGGCCCAAAAACCGCCGGTCCAGACTCCATCAGGTGTGCACACCCATCCCGTTTTCTCGGTAACGTGCGGAAAGTCGCTTACCTCCGACGCGATGCGATTCGCACAGCCAAGAGCTCGTGCAATCGCCTGATCAATCCACTCATTACTCAAAATTCACTCCTCAAGTTAGTTGCGGTGCGGGCCGGACCGGCCTGCCACCATCTGCGTAGTGCTGTTTAAAAGATCCTACGAAGAAGCTATCTGGTTGAAACAACTTCGCTTGGTGAAGTCATTACGTCGCACATGACAGATCTCCTTTTGGCGCAGGAAAATGCCTGGGCACCTTACTTCGCGCCATGCACTACACGCCCTCACAAAAGCTGCTCGCTCTACTTCAAGCGAGAAGTTTCTTTTGTGAAATTATTTGAAAATTATAAGAAAATTTTCTGAAAATTTTCTTATAAATATCTTGCTCCGCTCCGTTGCCAATGTCAAGTATGCGGACTTGATCTAGTCGTACCCCATAGAGGCGGTGTATCATTCTGGGATAGTTGGTCCGTAAAACTCAGCATGTAAGTTTGTGAAAATGCTGAAAACACGAGAAACTGAGAATCTTTGTTCGAATTGGAGGCGCATGTTGACATCTACCCATACAAGGGACGCAAAACTGATCGATGTTGCGAAGGCAGCCGGCTGCTCACCTGCGACCGTCTCTAGGGTGTTGAACAACAATCCGAATGTCGGAGAAGATGTGCGACAACGCGTCATGCAGGCTGCGACCGCGGTCGGGTATGAGCCGACGTCATCGTCACGCATCAGTAAGTTGCGATTGGCTGGCGTCGTTATTCCCACACTGAGTCACGCTATTTACGCGACCATGATCGACGGCCTTGAAGCCCGTCTGGCAGAAAAAGATGTCGGCCTGATCATCAGCACCTCACGGTACGATGTCGATCTAGAACTTGAACAGGTCCGCCAATTGTTGGAACGAGGCGCATCGTCCATCATTCTCGTGGGAGCACTGCATCGCCCTCAAACGATAGAACTCCTCGAACGAAGACATATTCCTTACGTCTTTACTTATGCATGCGAGTCTCGCGGTAACGCAGCCGCCATCGGCTTTGACAACCGGAAAGCAGGCAGAATGGGAGCCCGGTTCCTGTTTGACCTCGGTCATCGCAAGGTCGGCATGATCGCCGGACTGACTCAGGACAATGATCGTGCCGCTGAGCGCGTCGAGGGATTCATCGCAGAGTCGCTTGCCTTTGGTTTAGAGAGAAAGAACGTAGATGTCGTCGAGGCTCCCTATCAATTGAGCGCCGGCTATTCGGCCATGGCCAAGTTGATGAGCAACGAAGAGCCGCCAACAGCCGTTTTTTGCGGTAGCGATATATTGGCAGTCGGTGCGTTGAAATACTGTAACCAGAATGGCATTGCCGTGCCCAGCCAAGTCTCTATTCTTGGTTTCGACAATTTGGAGATTGCTCAAATCTCGACGCCAGAACTCTCAACATTGGAAGTACCAGCCAAGGAAATGGGTCGTTTGGCGGGAGATTACGTGCTCGCGTCCCCTGCTCAGCGCCGCCATCTTCATCAACACGAGCTATCGGTCAGCCTCGTCGTTCGAGGAACGACGGCCCCGCTCTCTTAAGTCCGATATAAGCCCCACAAGCCGTTTTTCTACAGGTTATTGGCGAAATCAGTAATTGCTTTTGTCAGCAAGGAAGGTCGTTCTTTAGGGAGCCAATGACCGCACTCAGGGACGACCACACTACCTCGTAAATCGGTAACCAGACTAAGCATGGCGTTGAGTATTTCTTTCATACCTGGAATATTCAAACCGGTATCGCGTTCACCGACTATATAGAGGGCAGGTACGAGTTGAGCAATATCACCTTAGAAGACCTTGCTCTACGTTTTCAGAAAGAACGTTGAAAACGGAACCTTAGATTGGCGCGCTACCTGTAGCACAACGAACGTCTGAAATCGGTCAAGAGCCGCGATCTGCCTCAATCGCTATACTAATCTCAAAATAAATCTGGGGAGAACGAGATGACAAATGCTGAGTGGGACAAAGCACGAGCGGAAATCACAGGCATGAAAGCCGTGCTTTATTCGCTCTGTGCAGTCCAGCCCCCTGAGCAGGCACGCCTTTTTCAGACGCTCCTACAGCGCCAGCTTGACACCATTGAGGAAAATTTAACCCCTTCCGCCGATGCGCGCGAATTCATGGAGCCGACTGTCGCAGTGATTCAAGATTTCATCCTAGTGGCCAAGAAAGACTAGCCGACGTCCGCAATCGGCCAGGAGCGGACATACCCAAAAGAAAAACGCCCGCAAATTGCGGGCGTTTTCATTCACGGCAAAATTAACCGAGTTACATCAGAAGTCCACTTGAGCCGACAGCACGAAAGTGCGGCCGGAAGAAGTGCCGACGTAACCGTTCTGCATCACCCAGTAGTTTTTGTCGAACAGGTTTTCGATGTTGGCGCGGTAGGTCACGACCTGGCCGGCGGCCTTGGTGATGTAGCGTGCACCGATATCCGTACGGGTCCAACCAGGCACCTTCAGGGTATTGGCATTGCTGTACCACATGGAGCCGGTGCGGGTGATGCGGGTATTGAGCGCCAGTCCTTGCAGCCATGGCGCGTCCCAATCCAGTCCCAGGTTGAAATTGTTGCTCGGGATGGCGCCGACATCCTTGCCGTCAGTCGCACCGTTTGCAGTGTGGTACTGCTTGGCGTCAAAGAAAGTGCCGCTGGCGTTGAAACGCAGGCCGCGCATCAATTCGCCATACGCCGTCAGCTCAAGCCCGCGCACGCGATTGCGGCCGTCCTGCGTGGTGTAAGTGACGCCGTTGACGAGCGTGCTGGTACGGCTGGCCTGCTCGATCTGGAACAGCGCCGCCGTCGTTGTCACGCGCCCCCAGTCGGCCTTCACGCCGGTCTCGTACTGCTTGGACTTGTAGGGAGGGAATACCTGATTCGGATTGCCGTCGCTGGCGGAAGTAAAGCCGCCGGTGCTGAGCGCTGCCGTGTAATTGGCGTAGAGCGACAGATTTTCGATCGGCTTGACCACCACGCCGAGTACCGGCGAGATGGCGCTCTTGTTGGAGTTCTGCGGAACGGCGGCGAACGTGTGCGTATACACCTGTTGACGGCGCAGGCCGCCGATCAGGCGCAGGCGGTCATCGGCAAAGGACAGCGTGTCGGTCAGCGCCAGACTGGTCAGACGGGTCTGGCTCTGGGGCGTCGCCTGACCACGGTTGATGGTGACCGTGGGCAGCACCGCGGGGTTGTACAGATTGGACGTTATGCCCGTACTCTGCGTGAGGAAGAAGTAATCGGTCTGCTGGTCGAGCATGTTTGCCCCCAGCATCAGAGTGTGCTTGATGCCTCCCGTGTTGAAGCGTGCACGCATGCCGACATCGGCAGAGGTGGAAGTGACCTTCTGGTCATAGTAACCGTTGGTCAGGACGTTGGTGTCGCCCTGGGCGTTGATGATCGTCGCGCTGGGCCAGCTCTGGGACGATTGCGCCACGTGGTAACCGACGGCGCCATAGGCTGTCAGCTGGTCGTTGATGTCGTATTCCAGACGCGTCGCGACGGCCTTGTCGTCGGATTGCAGCGTGGTGCCCGGATACAGATTGGTCTTGCCCAACGGCGCTTCAGGCATCACCAGACTGCTGATGCTGAACTGCGGACGGAAGTTGCGGGTGTCTTCGTGCTGGGTGTAAGCATCCAGGCTCCAGCGCACGCGGCCGCCGTTGTAGTCCAGTCCCACCGAGCCCATGCTTTGCTGCTGGTTGCTGCCGGACAGGCCGGTGTTGCCGTCGGCGTACAGCGCATTGACGCGGATGCCCCATTCCTGGTTCTCGCCGAAACGACGACCGATATCGCCCTTCAGGCCGAACTGCGAATTCGACAAGTAAGTCGCCGTCACACTGGAGATCGGATCTTCGTGCGCGCGCTTGGAGACCAGATTGACCGCGCCGCCGACGCCGCCGGCCGGACCCATGCCGTACATCAGCGTACCCGGTCCTTTGAGCACTTCGATACGCTCGACCATCGCGATCGGCATGCGGGTCAGCGGCACCATGCCGTACAGTCCATTGAACGCCACGTCGTTGGCCGACATCGTGAAGCCGCGAATCTGATAGCTGTCGCCGAAGCCGCCGTTGCCGTTGGTGTTGCGTACCGAGGCGTCGTTGGCGATGACGTCGCCGATTGCGCGCGCCTGCACGTCCTCGATGCCTTGCGAGGTGTAATTGGTGGTGCTGAACGGCGTGTCCATCACACTGGCCGTACCGAGCACGCCCAGGCTACCGCCGCGGGCGACCAGCCCGCCGGCGTACGGTGCGGTGGGATCGGCGCTTTCTGTAATGGTGACGGTAGGCAGCACGGCGTTGCTGTTGCTACCGGTAGTCACGGCGGTGGCCAGCACGTAGCCGCCGTCGGCATTCTTCACCGCCTGCAGGCCGGAGCCGGTCAGCAGGACCGAGAAGCCTTCGGCCACGGTGTAGCGGCCGGACAGACCGGCAGTCTGACGATCATGAGTAACGGCCGGATCGAACGACAACAAGACGCCGGCACGGCGGGCGAAGTTGTTCAGGACGCGGTCCAGCGGACCGGCCGGGATGTCATACGCCACGCGCTGGCTGTCGACGGCCTGCGCCTGCAGACTAGCGACCGGCATCGCAAAAACGGCCAGTACGGCCAGCCGCGCCAGGGTCGGGCGGGAAGGGAAACGGGTCAGGGTTTTCATACGGTTTTTACGTTGATTGGCAAAGGTGCTATCAGGTAAACCGAACGAGCCAAGAAAACCTGCAGAAAAAATTGAATAATATTTTCGGACCAGATTTCCGGGCTTAAGCGTCAGCGCGTGGACGCAAGGTGATCCAGTAGGAAGTGAAGGTATCGATTTGCACCGGCAAGGTCCGCGCGATGGCGGCCAGGATGCGCGCCGGCTGGCCGAGCGGGAATACGCCGGAGATCGTCAGCCCGGCGATGGCCGGGTCGCAGCGCAGTTTGCCGGGCATGTTGCGGTCCAGTTCAGCCACCAGTTCTCCCAGCGGCATGCGATCGGCGATGATGAAGCCGTCGATCCAGGCCACCGTTTCGTCATTGGCGGGCGACAGGTTGCCGACCAATCCTTGCCGGTTGAACAATGCCTGGCGCCCGGCATCGATGCGGATGGCGCCGGACGCCTCCACAGGCTGAAACTCTACCGCACCCTCGAACACCGCCACCCGCATACCGGCTTCGCTATCGCGTACCTGGAACCGGGTGCCGAGCGCGCGCGCCTGGCCCAGCCGGGTGTGCACGACAAAAGGACGATAGGCGCGGTCGCGTTCGTGGCCCGTGGTAACCAGCACTTCGCCGCGATGCAGGCGCATCAGGCGGCGTTGTTCATCATAAGAGGTGTCGATGGAGGTGGCGGTATTGAGCTCGACCACCGTGCCGTCGGCGAGCACCACATGGCGGCGTTCACCGGCCTTGGTCGAATATTCGGCCATCATCGCCCGCCACGGCACGATATCGCTGCCGCCGGCGACCAGCAGGCCTACGCCCATGGCGGCGCACAGCGACTTGACGGCGAAGCGGCGGTTATTGCGGTGCCGGGTGTCTCCCGCGCCGATACTGCCATGCGCCAGCGCGCTGGGCAGGCTGGCAACACGGTCGCTGAGCGATTGGAGTCGCTGCCAGGCCAGCTCGTGACGCGCCTCTTGCGCGCGCCAGCGGCGGCAAGCTTCGCGTTCGTGCTCGGTGGCGCTGCCTGATTGCAGCTTCACCATCCAGTCGATGGCGACCATCACGATGTCGTCATCCGGTGCGATGGAGTTACTCGCCATACTGCACGCGATAACAGGCGATGAAGGCGCGCTTCATGTATTGCTGCACGGAACTCAAAGAGACCTCGAGACGGAGGGCGATTTCGGCGTAGCCCAGGCCGTCCAGCTGCGACAGCAGAAAAGCGGCCCGCACTTTGGCCGGCAAGGCAGCCAGCATGGCGTCGATTTCATTGAGGGTTTCCAGCACGACCAGCCGCGCCTCGGGTGAAGGTACGTGTTCAGGCGGCAGTTGGGCCAGCATCTCAAGGAAGGCGGCTTCCAGCGCGCAACGGCGGAAATGATCGATCATCAGGCCGCGAGCGATGGTGGCGAGCAGGGTCCGCGCCTCCTCCAGGTAGAAATCGCGGCGCGACACCATGACCCGTATGAAGGTGTCCTGGGCCAGATCGGCTGCCAGTTCGGGATTGTCGGTGCGGCGGCGCAGCCAACCCAGCAACCAGCGATGATGGCCGGTATACAGGCCGGCCACGTCTTGGTGATGAGGTTGAACGGCGGCGGTCATGACGGTAAAAAATAATGAGAATGGTTCTCATTGTAATGTGTAAAGGCTCGCGAGCCAATGCGTCCGGACTCTTAGTTGTTTTTTTCGAACACGCCTATGCAGTCTGCCGTGCGCGCCATACTCCGATTTCCCGCCTGTTCACAACA
Source organism: Herbaspirillum sp. GW822-FHT03A08 (assembly GCF_058801885.1). Lineage (NCBI taxonomy): Bacteria > Pseudomonadati > Pseudomonadota > Betaproteobacteria > Burkholderiales > Oxalobacteraceae > Herbaspirillum > Herbaspirillum sp. GW822-FHT03A08. Next base: position 309,763 of record NZ_JBXANR010000006.1, read on the forward strand.
GCAGTCTGCTGACGACAGCGGGTGGGAAGAAAATGTCCGGCGCACCATCATTCTCGATTTTGCAAAAGTGCATTGTCCGGGGCGGGAATTCTCTTCAATTTCGTTATCGATAAAACTGGAATATTGCGTCCTATCCATACCTATCCGTCTTGAGTGAAGCAGGAGAGGCAGAGGGCAACTGAAGCCTTGGCAAGACCTGAAAAACTTCTGCTCTGCAACTGAGCCCCCTGCGACGCAGCGATTCTACGCGGGTTCGCATCTTGACGATGACGCTGCAAGATGGTGCGTACCGCTCTACCCCGCCGCAACGCTGACCTGTTGAAAACACCAGGGGAAACGCGATTATTTTCCCCATGGATCCGGCAACACTGCGCTAGAATCATTCGGACACGTATCTTGTTTTGATCAAATCAAATAACAGAGGAAATAAGATGCCGCAGAACAAATACGAAGCTCGCCGACGGCTGGTGTCCGGCTTGTTTATTTGCAATGTATTGCTGCCGGCCGCTGCATTTGCCGAAGGCGATCGTATCGCCCAGATCGGTTTTGCCGCGCGCATGCCGGATGTGCTTGCGCAAAGCGCCCGCCAAGGCGCCGCCATGGCGGTGGACGAGGCTAATGAGCAGCGCACCAGAGCCCCGAACGCCATCCGTTTCGAGCTGGTGCCGCAGGATGACCATGGCAATCCCAACATGGCCGCCAACGTCGCCAGATATTTCGTCAAGTCGGGAGTCAGCGGCGTCATCGGCCATTGGAGTTCCGATGCGGCATTTGCTGCGGCGGATATTTATGAGCGGGCGGGCATTGCCCAGGTGAACTTCACTTCCACCAGCAGCGAGCTGACCAACCGCGGCAACCAGACGGCCTTCCGCGTAGTCGGCAGCACTTCGGGCGTGGCAATGTCGCTGGCCGACGCTGCGCTGGATGAGTTGCAGGGGCAACGCATCGCGGTCATCGGCAATGACTCATCGTCCGGCAAGGCCCTGACCGAGGCCTTTATCGGACAACTGACGAAACGCTCGAAGAAGGTGCTGCAAGTCGCCACGGTGGGCGCGACCACGTCGGATTTCAATACGGTGTTGAAATCCGCAACGGACATGCAGGCCGATGTGATTTTTTTTGCTGCATACGTGGCGCAGGTGCCGGCGTTTCTGGCGGCCGTCAAACGACTTAACGTCAAAGCCAGGATTTTGCTCAACACGGGCACCACCAATCAGGATGTTTCTGCTGAGGACAACGGCTATTTGTATGCGCTGGAGGCCGACATCCCGCAGGACCAGTGCCCGTCCTGGAAAACCTTCAATCAAAAATACCAGGCCAGATACGGCCGTGCGCCCAGCACGTACTCGCGCTATGCCTACAACGCGGCCGGTGCATTGATACAGGCCGTTCGCCAGGCTGATTCCACCGATGCAGCGAAGGTAACGTCAGCCTTGCATGGCATCCGCTACAGCAGCCTGAGCGGTGAGATCACTTTCGACAAGGCAGGCAATCGCATCAATCCGCCTTACACGCTCTATCACGCCGAAGGATCCGGCTGGCGGCCGGTGCGTTTTGTCTCCGCCGACAAGAACAGCAACACGCGCTGCGCCAGGCTGTAAAGGTAAACAGACGGGCCGTGAGCCCCTCCCCCGGCCTGTCTGGCGCCACCCCGCCGTGGTATATTGCGCGCCATCCCGTCCTGCTCATCCCGACCGCTGCACTTTGCCGTTTTCTGTCCCTCGCTATGTCATCCCTGAAGTACCTGAGCGCCTATTCCGAACAAACCCGCGAGCAAGTGTCGCAGCTTCTTGCTCAGAATCGTCTGGGTGAGGTATTGCTCAAACGTTATCCGAAGGCGCATGAGCTGCGCACCGACAAGGCGCTGTATCAGTACGTCCAGGACTTGAAAACCGAATACTTGCGCAACGCCGAGCCGATCAACAAGGTCGCCTATGACAGCAAGATTCACGTGATCAATCACGCTCTCGGTCTGCACACATCGATTTCGCGTATCCAAGGCGGGAAGTTAAAGGCCAAGCATGAGATTCGCGTCGCCAGCTTGTTCAAAGAGGCGCCGATGGAATTTCTGCGGATGATCGCCGTCCACGAACTTGCGCACATCAAGGAAAAGGAACACGACAAGGCTTTCTACAAACTCTGTTCTTATATGGAGCCGAATTATCATCAATATGAATTCGATCTGCGCCTTTATCTCACGGAACTGGATGTGTCCGGGCGGCGTCTCTGGAACACGGAGAAACCGGAACGCCCATGAGCCCGGGCGGCCATCGCCTGAAGCGCGCAGGCAATATCCGTCATCGCCTCGTCTCAGAATCATTCAAATTGACGTACACTCATGCCACAACATCAGCCACAAGATGCTGTGAAGCAACAAACATAATCCCTCTTTGTTGAATCATCTCTGTCGCGCCGCCCTACCGCGCACATTGATTCAACCTGCATCGAATCCAGCCATCCTGCGTGTGACCGGAGCACACAAACCTGGATTCAATTCTTACCCGCTATTCCCCCATCACCGTTTCCTGTGCCTGATCGCGCAGGCGGGAAAACGTTTAAGCGCTTGTGCGCAATGCGTCACGAAAGACCGATATGAAACTTTACTATTTCATCTTCAAACACATGGACGACATCCTGGCGGAGTGGCAACGGTTCGTGCATGTCTTGTCGGGTGACGCACAGGAAAAACCCGACCTGGTCTTGCGCAACCACGCACGCGAAATCCTTCAGGCCATCGCGGTCGATATCGAGACGTTGCAGAATCCCGAGCAGCAACAATTGAAATCGCAAGGGCTGGCGCCCGGATTGTATTCGCAGCGCAGCGCCGCTTCGATACACGGCGCCCTGCGCCAGGCCGGCGATTTTTCCTTGCTGCAGGTCAGCGCCGAATACCGGGCCTTGCGCGCGACCGTGTTGCGTCTGTGGTTGCCGCAAGTCGAGACAATGTCCGGTGAGACCATACAGCAGATGGTGCGTTTCAACGAAGCCATCGACCAGGCGCTGAGCGAATCGGTGCTGACGTTTTCTGCGCGTGCGGATCACACCAGAGAATTGTTCCTGGCGATTCTCGGACACGACCTTCGCGCACCGCTGACCACCATGGGACTGAGCGGCGACTTGATGACGCACGCCGTCTTGCCCGCAGAGAAAATCAGAGAACTGGGCGCGCGCATCAAACGCAGCGCGCGCATGATGAATTCCATGGTCGACGATCTGCTGGGCTATACGCGAACGCAGCTGGGCAGCGGCATGCCCACGCTCTGCCTGCCGACCGATCTGCTTGATGTGTTCCGCTCGGTGGTGGAAGACGCCGCCTCCATGCACCCCAGGATGCAGTTCGAGTTGCACACCGACGGCAACATGAACGGTTCTTTCGATGCGGTGCGCATGCATCAGCTGTTTTCCAATCTGCTGCTCAATGCCGCGCAGTACGGTACCGCCGAACGGCCCGTGACGCTCGATGCAAGGCGCGACGACAGGGGGATTGTCGTCAGCGTCAAAAACTACGGCACAGAGATCCCGTTCGAATCGCTGCAGTCCATCTTCAAGCCGCTGGTACAACTGCCGACCGAATCCGACAATGACGGACGCCCCAGAACCAGCCTCGGCCTGGGACTTTTCATCGCGCGCGAAGTGGCGCTCGCCCACGGCGGCAGCATCAAGGTGGAGTCGAGTACCGAATCGGGGACGATCTTTACTGTCGAGCTGCCTGCAAATCGCCCTTAACGTATTACCTCACGCCACACCGCAAGACACATTTTGCAGATCCGGAAGCTTGACGAAATGCAACTGTAAAAACATGCATCAGCTGCCTTGCCGATCACCGGATGGCGAACGATACTGGAGATGACCTATTCTTCACGGCGGGCATATGGAGCGATCGCACGATGCGTTGACGATGCAGATGCTGCATTGGATTGAACAAGGCAAACCGTCTTACTCTGAAGTCCTGGAAGTCTGGAAAAGCACCTGCCCCCGGCTGACGATATGGGAAGACGCCTGTGCTGACGGCTTCGTTGATTCTGCTGCGGGCATGTCGGGCATGGTCTCGCTTACCGAGAAGGGACGGCGCTTTCTTTCTCATCTGTCGCCGTCGAGACCATCTTCATAATTCCTAAGACGGCCATCCCGGTATTGCACCCGCATTCGCCCTTCGCTTACGCCTGTTCCAATGCAGCGTAAGCGTCCAGCACGCGCGCCGAATACGTGACGGCTGCACCGGCGTTCAATGCAATCGCCACACCCAGTGCTTCGGCGATTTCTTCACGCGAGGCACCGTGCTTGGCCGCCGCTTGAGTGTGCACTGCGATGCAGCCATCGCAACGCGTCGTGACGGCGACGGCCAGTGCGATCAGCTCATGCGTTTTGGCGCCGAGGCGACCGGTTTTGGCGCCGGCGCCATCAAGGGTCTGCAAGCCGCGCACGACATCCGGACTGAGTTTGGCGAGATCGCCGACGCGCGCCAGCAGTTGGTCGCGATAGCCGTTCCAGCTCATCATCATGTGTTATCCCTCTGTAATTAGTTACGGCCGGCAGTGACGCCACCATCCACCGGCAGGACGGTGCCGGTAATCCAGGACGCATTGGTCGACGCCAGGAACAGCATCGCTTCAGCGACGTCGCCAGGCTGACCATTGCGGCCCAGCGGGTGGAAGCTGTTGAAGGACGGCAGCGTTTCCTTGACCTGATCGTCGGTCATGAAGGTGTTGTAGACCGGCGTCTCAACCACGGCTGGCGCGACAGTGTTGATGCGAATGTTCAGTGGCGCCAGCTCCAGCGCCAGGTTGCGCGTCAGCGCATGCACGCCAGCGTTGGCTGCGGAATAAGCCGCTGACGGCGTCGCACCGATGGCTTGCAACGCCCACAGCGAGCCGGTCTGGACAATGGCGCCGCCGCCGCGCAGTTGCATCGCCTTGGCTGCAGCCTGCGCCATGAAGAATTTGCCTTTGAGAATAGTATCGAGGAACCAGCTGTATTCCTGCTCATTGACGTCGAGGAAGGCTTTCGGCTTGAACACGCCTGCGTTGTTGATCAGGATATCGACGCCGCCAAAGGCTTCCGTGGCGGCAGCGACCAGCGCCTGCGCAGTTGCCGGTACGGCGATGTCGCCCGCCACGTAGCGCACTTTGGCGCCGCTGGCGTCGATCTCTTGCGCCGCCTGTTTCAGTTTGGCGGCGTCACGGCCGCCGATGACTACCGATGCGCCGGCCAATACCAAACGTTTGGCGACTTCTTTGCCGATACCGGAGCCGCCGCCGGTAATGATCGCGACCTTGGAAGAAAAACTATGCATTTGATGTATCCTTTTCAGAGTGAATGTGTGCCTGTTCCGGGAGAGAAACCCGCTCAATCAGGCTGATCTGTTGCAGTGACGAACACAGTATGAAATTTCGGCAAGGCGTCGGCAAATCAGTTATTCCATCGCATCGACAAAGAAAAACTATCTCGTTAAATGAAATATCCCGTCTACCTCAACGCCCTGCGCGCCTTTGAAGCAAGCGCCCGGCACCAGAGCTTTTCCGCTGCGGCGGCGGAGCTCAACGTGACGCCCGCAGCGGTCGGGCAGCAAGTGCGTGGATTGGAGGAATGGCTGGGCGCGCCGCTGTTCTTGCGTAGCAGCAGCGGCACTGCGCGGCTGGTGCCGACCGATACGGCGCAAAAGGCCTTGCCGGATATCCGTGCCGGCTTCGACCGTCTGGCGATCGGACTTGGATTGCTCAGGGAAGGCTCAACCAGCGGCGTGCTGACGGTGACGGTCAGTCCGGCGTTTGCCGCCAAATGGCTGTTGCCGCGCATTGAAGCGTTCCAGCTGGCGTATCCGGAAACAGATCTGCGTCTGGACACCAACCTGAAGACGCTGGACTTCCTGGCCAATGGCATTGACGTCGGCGTACGTTACGGTTCCGGCGAATGGCCGGGGCTGACGGCTGCAAAGCTGCTGGAGGAAGAAATCTATCCGGTCTGTTCCGCCGATTATCTGACGCGCCACGGCACCCTGCGCGATCCCTCCGCGTTGGCCGGCCACACGCTGATCCACGATCTGTCGATGCAAAATGATCCCGGCTTTCAGACCTGGCGCAGCTGGCTCGATGCCGCAGGATTTCCCGGCGTCGAGTCGGAACGCGGCCTGCAAATCAACAATTCCGCCGCGGTGCTGCAAGCTGCCATCGACGGTCACGGCGTTGCGCTGGGGCGCAGCGTGATGGTGCGCGACGATCTGGCCTCCGGTCGTCTGGTACGCCTGTTCGAGACTATCTCGTGCACATCGCCGCTGGCGTATTACGTGGTCTCGCGACCGGAATGTGCGAGCTTGCCGCGCATCGCAGCCTTTCACGAATGGCTGCTGTCGGAAGCCGGCGCCATGACTGCGCCGCGATAAATCCGCGATGTCCGCGGGCGTCAGCTCGCGGTGTATGCTCTCGCCATGGATTCCCTGATCGCCGCCTCTGCGCGCGCGCTCGCCGCCGGCGATGCGCTAGGCGCTCTCAAACACGTCGCCCTGCGCGACGACCCGCCGGCGCTGGCCTTGCGCGGCATCGCCATGGCCCAACTGGGCGAGCTGTTGCGTGCACGCGAGCTGTTGCGGCGCGCCGCGCGCGGTTTCGGTGCGCATGAAGAACTGGCGCGCGCCCGCTGCATCGTCGCCGAGGCGGAAGTGGCCCTGGCCGAACGCGATATCGGCGGTTCGCCGCGTGCGCTAACCGCGGCGCTGGCCACACTGGAGGCCCATGCCGATCGCGCCAACGCCTTGCAGGCGCGCCTGATCGCAGCACGCCGTCTTTTATTGCTGGGCCGCCTGGAAGAAGCCGAAACCGCGCTGGCGCCGCTCGACGTGCGCGGCCTGTCGCCGTCGCTGGCTGCCGTCGCCGAACTGACGGCAGCGGAACTGGCGCTGCGCTCCTTGCGCATCGGGCCGGCACGGCAAGCGCTTGCGCGCGCACAGCAAGCCGCAAGCCATGCACGCGTACCGGCGCTGCAGGCCGAAGTCGCCGATGCGCAAGCCACGCTGGACCGCCCCGCCGCCCGGCGTCTGTGTGCAGACGGAGAACAAACCCTGCGGCTGGATGAAGTGGCTGTGCTGCTGGCTTCCGGCACGCTGGTGGTTGATGCCTGTCGTCGTGGAATCTGCGTCGGCGCCGCCTGGCAATCGCTGGCGCGGCGGCCGATACTGTTCTCGCTGGCGCGTGCGCTCGCCGAGGCCTGGCCCGGCGAAATGACGCGAGAAGATTTGATCGCCTGCGCCTTCCGCACACACAATCCTGACGACTCGCACCGGGCGCGCCTGCGCGTCGAAATCGGCCGTCTGCGCGCGCTCATCGCCACGCTGGCGCAGATTGAGGCGACCCCGCGCGGCTTCGTTCTCAAACCGCTCGATGGCCGGGCCGTGGCGGTGCTGGCGCCGCCTATCGATGGCGAACAGGCATCGCTGCTGGCGTTGCTGTCCGACGGCGCGGCGTGGTCGACCTCGGCATTGGCGCTGGCCCTCGACGCCAGCCAGCGCACCGTGCAGCGCGCGCTGGCCGAGCTGGAAGCCGAAGGCCGCGTGCGCTCAATCGGGCGGGCGCGCACGCAACGCTGGTTGTCGCCGCCGCTGACGGGATTCACGACAATCTTGTTACTCCCCGCTGCGCTGCCGATGGAATAAAGTTGTCTCAAGTTGTTTTACAGCGTCGGTGAACGGCGCTAACCACACGACAGACAAAAGTAACTGAAGGAGCCGACGATGACCCGCAAAAACAGCAAAGACAGCCAAGCCGAGGTAGCAACCCAAGCCGCCGAGATCGTACGCGAATATGGTCCCTTCCCCGGCACCGACCGCGTGGCCGGCGTGACACATGACGGCCGCCAGGTCTGGGCTGCAACCGGCGCCGCGCTGATCGCTTTCGACCCCGCCAGCGGTGAAGCCACGCGTACGCTCACTCATCCCTGCGACGCCGGCACCGCCTTCGACGGCACCTACCTCTATCAGATCGCCGAACAGCGCATCGACAAGATCGATCCCGCCAGCGGCAAGGTGCTGGCGTCGATCCCGGCGCCGGGCCACGGCGGTGATTCGGGGCTGACCTGGGCCGAAGGCAGCCTGTGGGTAGGCCAGCATCGCGACCGCAAGATCCACCGGATCGATCCGGCCACCGGGAGCATCATCCGCACTATCGATTCCAACCGCTTCGTCACCGGCGTGACCTGGGTTGACGGCGAGCTGTGGCACGGCACCTGGGAAGCCGAAGAAAGCGAACTGCGCCGCATCGATCCCGATACCGGCGCCGTGCTGAAACGGCTGGCGATGCCGCCCGGCATCGGCGTCAGCGGCCTGGAATCGGACGGCGCCGATCTGTTCTACTGCGGCGGCGGCCTGAGCGGCAAAGTGCGCGCGGTGCGGCGGCCGAAGACCACCGGCACCTGATCCCAAGCTCTCAGGACGCAGGCATGTTCTGCTGACGCCCGCTTCCATTTCATCCATCAACAGCGATTCATCCGCCTCACGGCAGGATCGTGCACGTCCATCGACAAGCTCATCTGCAACTTCAATGATTCTTTAACTCAGGAGAACATCATGAACCGCATCAACGACAAGGCAGTTACTCAACACCACTCCATCGTCTCCGCCGAACAATGGCTGAGTGCACGCAAGACATTGCTGGCGCGCGAAAAAGAACTGACCCGCCTGCGCGACGAGATCGCCTGCGAACGCCGTGCGCTGCCATGGAAACGCGTCACGAAGAACTACGTCTTCGAGACGCCTTCAGGCCGGCGTACGCTGGCTGAACTGTTCGACGGCCGCAGCCAGTTGCTGGTGCAGCACTTCATGCTGGGGCCAGGTTGGGAACAAGGCTGCCCGAGCTGCTCTTTCATGGCGGACCATGCCGACGGCATGAACATCCACCTGAAGCAACGCGACATCACACCGGTGGCCATCTCACGCGCACCGCTGGCCGAGATCGAACGTTTCCGCCAGCGCATGGGCTGGCAATTTCCATGGGTCTCATCGCATGACAGCGATTTCAACTTCGACTTCGCGGTCAGCTTCACGCCGGAAGAACAGGCCGGGGGTGAGGTTTATTACAACTACGGCACGCGCTTTTTTCCGGCGAGTGAAGCGCCGGGCGTCAGCGTGTTCTACAAGAACGATGACGGTGAAGTGTTCCATACCTATTCCACCTACGGCCGCGGCGTGGAAGTCATGATCGGCGCCTACAGCATGATGGACCTCACGCCCAAGGGCCGCGACGAAGGCGACGCGGCTCACAAGATGGAATGGGTCCGCCATCACGACCGTTACGAATCGAGTGCGGCTAAACCGGCGGCGATGAGTGGCGCATGTTGCCACTCGCGCACCTGACGTCGCCTGAACGCGCGGGCATCTCATGTCGGCATTCTGGCCATGGCTGGCGGTGGCAGGCGCAGGCGCCCTGCACGGATTGAATCCTTGCAGCGGCTGGATGTTCGCCGCGGCATGGAACCTGCGCTCGCGCAACCGGCTGCAGGTTTTGCGCGCGCTGATGCCCGCGCTGATGCCGATCGCCGCAGGACACGCCGCTTCGGTCGCGTTGGTGGCTGTTGCGGTGGCGCTTGGCATGGAGATGGACCACATGACGTGGAAAGTCGCGGCGGGTGTGTTGCTGGCAGCGTTGATATGGTTTGCCGCCTATCGCTTGTCAGGGCACAAAGACAAGCCGGCCCGCACACCGGCAACACATGCAGGGCTGGCGCTCTGGTCCTGCCTGACGTCCACCCTCCATGGGGCGGGCCTGATGCTGGTGCCGGCGCTCGTGCCCTTATGTCTGAGCAATACACCGGCGCGCGAGATCACGGCATCCGGCTCGTTGCTGCTGGCGCTGGCAGCGGTGTGCGTGCACATGGCCGCGATGCTTGCCGTCACCGCGGTGATGGCTGTTCTGGCGACCGCTGCCGTCACTTACCGGCCACGGCACATCATCACCGAACTCGCCGCACCCATCACCGGCAGGCAGAACACCAGCAGGAAGAACGGCAGCTCTTCGGCAAACGAGCAGCCGGCGCCGTACATGCCCATTGCCATGTTGACGGCGGCGGCTGCAAACCACAGCGCGCAGAAGACCATGTACAAAGCACCGTCGCTTGCGCGCAGGTCACACATGCTGCGGCCGAGCAACAGGCTGGTCCATAAGGCGAATCCGCCGAGAATTACTTGAACGCTGTGCATGTCAATCTCCTCCACTCAAGGCAATGGGTCTGCAATCAATCAGGCGAAGTCAGGCGATCACTGCGGGATGCAGCAGGTCGTCGATGCCGATGCGCTGGGCGAATTCTTCGCGCACTCGCTCGGCGACATCGGTCACCGCGCCCGCGCCGTCGTCGATGAAATCCACCACCGCGCGGAACGGACGCTGACCGGCGGGCAGGTTGACAATGCGCGTCATCTCATCGGCGACAGCTTGCGGATCCGCATCGGCGGGCGACAATGCCGATAACCTTGCACCGACCTGATCCATCAATCCGGCATAACGCGCATAGGCGTCAGCCGTCCGCTGATCGGCAGGTTTGCCCGCGTTGGGGAAGTGATCGGTGCCATGCGTGAATGCACCCGGCACCATGATCGAGGTTTCGAGGCCGAAGCGCGCCAGCTCATACGATTGCGTCACGGCGATAGAATCCATCGCCGCCTTGGCTGCGGCGTACGGCCCCATGAACGGCGGGAAGCCGCCGCGCACCGTGGTGCTGCTGACCCACAGCAGCAAGCCCGACTGGCGCTCGCGCATGTAAGGCAAGGCAGCGCGGTTGACGCGTTGCGCGCCCAGCACGTTGGTGTCGAAGACCTTGATCATTTCTTCCGGCGTGAAGGCTTCGGTCGGGCCGACCACCAGATGGCCGGCGTTGTGCACGACCACGTCAATGCGGCCTTGCTCGCTGATGATTTTCGCTGCGGCGGCGTCTGCCGACTCTTGCGACAGGACGTCCAGCTCAACCGCGCGCACGTCGAGGCCGCGCGCAAAGCTCCAGTCCTGCAATTCACGCACCTTGGGCGCGTTCCTGCCGTTGATGTCGCGCATGCTGGCGTAGACCGCGTGACCGGCTTGCGCCAGCGAACGCGCAGTAAGGTTGCCGATGCCGGCCGATGCGCCGGTGACGAGGATGACTAATTTGTTCATGATGGTTTCCTTGTTAGACGACCTGGGTTGAGCGCAGATTTAGACGAGACCGCCGTTTGCGCGCAGCGTCTGGCCATTGATCCAGCTACCGGGAGCCGCTAAAAAGGCCACGGTCTTGGCGATATCATCCGGCGAACCCAGGCGCTCCAGCGGAGCGGCCTTGGACAAACGGTCGATAAGTTCCGGCGTCTTGCCGTTCAGGAACAGCGCAGTGGCGGTCGGTCCCGGCGCGACGGCATTGACGGTGATCTGCTTGCCGCGCAGTTCCTTGGCGAAAATATTGGTCATGACTTCGATCGCGCCCTTGGTGGCGGCGTAGACCGCATAGCCCGGCATGGCGAGACCGATCACGCTGGTCGAGAAGTTGACGATGCGGCCGCCCTGTTGCAAGCGTGTGGCAGCAGCACGCATGGTGTTGAAGCTGCCCTTGAGGTTGACCGCGATCAGGCGATCGAAGGTGGCGTCGTCGGTGTCAGCCAGCATCGGCAGGTTCGGCGGCATGATGCCGGCGTTGTTGACCAGGACGTCGACGCGGCCGAAGGCGGCGATGGTTTGTTCGAACAGGGCCTCGACCGCCTTGGAATCCGCGACATCGGCCTGGATGGCGATGGCCTTGCCGCTGCCGTTACCCTTGTCGGCAGCGATGGCGTCGACCACCTTTTGCGCTTCTGCTGCATTACCGGCGTAGTTGACGACGACGGCGTAGCCTTCCCGAGCGAGTTGTCTGGCGATTTCAGCGCCGATGCCGCGTGAGGCGCCGGTGACGATGGCGACTTGTTGTGCTTGTTCCATGATGTGCTCCTGATAGTGGTGAGTGAGTGAATGAGTGAGTTTGTCTCGCGGTGACCGCTGTTCAGCAAGTCAGTGAAGCCATTGTGGACTCTGGTTGGTTTTGGATAAATATGCTTAAATTGCTATCACTATTCAAAATTTGCCAACAATAGGCACAAGGCTGGCCGCAATGGATCGTTTCGACGCAATGCGCGTATTCACCCGTATCGTGGAATTGGGCAGCTTCACCAAAGCCGCCGACGATCTGCACATCCCGCGCGCCACGGTGACCCACACCATCAAGCAGATGGAAGCGCGGCTGGGCGTGCGGCTGCTGCAGCGGACCACGCGCCAGGTCAGCACCACGCTGGACGGCAACGCCTATTACGCGCGCTGCGTACAGCTGATGGCCGATCTGGAAGAGACCGAATCGGCCTTCAGCGCCGCCGCCTCCAATCCGCGCGGCAAGGTGCGCATCGACTTGCAGGGCTCGCTGGCAATGCATTTCGTCCTGCCGCGGCTGCCGGAGTTCTGCGCACTGTATCCACAGATTGAGCTGGAAATCGGCATGGGCGACCGCGCCGTCGATCTGGTGCGCGAGGGCTACGACTGCGTGCTGCGCGCCGGCGAACCGCGCGACTCCAGCCTGGTGATCCGGCGCGTGGCGCGCCTGCAGCAGGTCACGGTCGCCAGTCCGGCCTATCTGGAAAAATACGGCGTGCCGGATTCGCTGGAGAGCTTCGGTGCGCATCAGGCGGTGAATTACTTCTCGTCGGTCAGCGGCAAGATCCTGCCGTTCGACTTCTTCGCCGATGGTGAAACGCACAGCATCAGCCTGCCCGGCCAGGTCGCCGTCAGCCATGCGGAGGCTTATGTCAGTTGTTGCGAAGGCGGCCTGGGGTTGGTGCAGCTGCCGCGGTATCACGTGCAGCAACAGCTCGCAGACGGCCGTCTGGTCGAGGTGATGGCGGCATTTCGCCCGACGCCGATGGCGGTGTCCATCCTGTATCCGCATCAGCGGCAGTTGTCGCGGCGCGTGCGCGTGCTGGTGGACTGGATGGCTGATCTGATGCGTCAGGGCGAGACGGCCGCCTGAGTCCGTCCTCACTTATTCCGGTTCCTCTTTCCCTTTGCTACTGCAGCTGCTATTCCCCAGCGGAAAATTGACGTTGCCAATCTTCACTTCAACTTATATGATGTACGACAACATATAAGTATGGACAGGCCGGCTAACCGCCAAGGCCTGCCGACCCCAGGAGACAGCCTCACCCTCTTTGCGACATGCCGCACCGGCATTGCCGTCGCAACCCATGCCTATATGGACCAAGCCTGATTCTTCCGGATTGCCGGGCAAAGTCTGCGCGCCCGGGGAATCGGTATTTTTTCCCACATGGAGACAACGATGAATCAAGAAGGTAAGAAAAAAATCGCCGGTTTCGACGCAACTCGTCGTACAACATTACTCGGCGGCCTCGCCATGGCCACCACGGCCCTGACCGCCAAGGCCCAGAGTTTCGACTTCAAGGCCAGCCAGCGCTACCCCGATCCCAACGTACAGGTGCTGGACAACAGCTTTCTGAAATACCGCCTGTACAGCTCGACGGTCGAGCAACTGGCGACCGGTTTCCGCTGGGTCGAAGGCCCGGTCTGGTTCGGCGATGGCCGCTACCTCTTGTTCAGCGACATCCCCAACAACCGCATCATGCGCTGGGACGAAGTCACCGGCGCCACCTCGGTATTCCGCAATCCGGCCAACTTTACCAACGGTCTGGCGCGCGACCGCCAGGGCCGCCTGATCGCCTGCGAGCATCTGACCCGCCGCATCACCCGCACCGAATACGACGGCCGCATCACCGTGCTGGCCGACAACTACAACGGCAAGCGCTTCAACTCGCCCAACGACATCATCTGCAAATCGGACGGCTCGATCTGGTTCACCGACCCGCCGTTCGGCATCGCCGGCGAATGGGAAGGCGACAAGCAAGCCTCGGAACTGCCGCATTCGGTGTATCGCATCGACGGCCAGACCGGCAAGCTGAGCCTGATCACCGATTCGCTGAACGGCCCCAACGGACTGGCATTCTCGCCCGATGAAAAAGTCATCTACATCGTCGAATCGCGCGCCACGCCGAACCGCGTGATCTGGGCCTATCAGCTGACCGACAACGGCACCAGACTCGGTTCGCGCACACTGGCGGTCGACGCCGGCGGCCCGGGCGCGATTGACGGCTTCAAGGTCGATGTCGACGGCAACCTGTGGTGCGGCTGGGGCAGCAACGGCGCACTCGACGCCAATCCATCCGAACTGGACGGGGTGCGCGTCTTCACGCCGCAAGGCAAAGCCATCGGCCACATCCACCTGCCGGAGCGCTGCCCGAACCTGGTGTTCGGCGGCGCGAAAAAGAACCGCCTGTTCATGGCCAGCAGCCACTCGCTGTATGCGGTCTATGTGGATACGCGCGGCGCGGTGTAAGCCTCTGCGGCGTCGCTAACGTCCTTCGCGCTTCACTGCCTGAGTGATCAATCAGGCAGTGAAACGCCGCTTCTCTCTTTTCCCCCCTTCCCTCCCCGCCGGACCGCATCGGCGACGCAACATTCATGAATAAATCCGGCCAGCCTCAGCGCAGCGTCAGACGGATAAACTAGAATGGCAGCCAGTGACACATCCCTGCGGACAACGCTCCGTTCGACTCGATTCCAAACCGGCAAACCCACACATCACACATGCTGCGCTGCTCAACATTCGGCTTGCCACATCGCTACCGATACCGGCGCCGGCGCTCCGTTTTTCTTTTGCTTGCCCTGTCGCTTTGCGGTGCACTGCTTGCGGCCTGCCAGCGTGCGCCGGATGTCCTGCCGCAGCAAGCTTATATCTGGCAGCGCCAATGGAGTCCTTCCGTCGCCAATGCCATGCAAGCCAGCGATCAGCTGGTCAGCGGCTGGCGCGTGCTGGCGGCGGAGCTGACCGCGCAACGCCGATGGAAGACCGCCGCTCCCGACTGGCAGGCGCTGCGGACGACCACGCATGCCGTCGTGATGGTAGTGCGGCTGGACGGTCAGACCGACAGACTCGACGCCGCCACACAAACCCGCATCACCGATCTGCTGACACGCTGGCGGCAACAGAACGTGCCGGTGACCGGCGTGGAGATCGACTACGACTGCCCGACCTCGCAACTGCCGGCCTATGGCAGTTTCCTCACCGGCCTGCGGCAGAGTCTGGACCGCGACACCACACTCTCGATCACCGCATTGCCGACCTGGCTCAACAGCCCGGAGCTGAACAAGCTGCTGGCGGTGGCGGACGAATCCGTCTTGCAAGTGCACGCCGTGATGAATCCGCGCCAGGGCTTGTTTGACGCCGAGCGCGCGCATGCCTGGCTGAAAGCTTATGCGAAGCAGACTGCGCATCCGTGGCGCGTGGCGCTGCCCTCTTACAGCACGCGCGTGAGCTGGGACGATAACGGCCGCATCAGCGCAGTCGAAAGCGAACGGCCCTTGCTGGCGGCCGGCGGGACATCGCAGGAGCTGGCGGCGTCGCCGACTGCAGTGAGTTCCTTCCTCGCGCAACTGGACAAGGATCCGTCGCCGGGACTGATCGGCGTGGTCTGGTTTCGTCTGCCTACCGAAGACGATGTGCGCAACTGGAGCCTGACGACCTGGCAAGCCGTGCTGGCGCGCCAGCCGTTGACGTCGTCCCTCACGGTTGAGGTACTGCCCAACGCACAAGCCGGCCTGCACGACCTCACCTTACGCAATACAGGCAATGCCGACAGCGCGCTGCCGCCGGTAGTGCGCATCGATGCGGCATGCAACGCCGCCGACGGCATCAACGGCTACGCCCTGGAAGCGGACGCCAAAGGCAAGTATCTGCGGCGTACGCGCGAAGGATTATTGCGCGCGGGTTACCAGCGCAACATCGGCTGGGTACGCTGCCAGCAACCAGACATCCAACTCCATGTGGAACGCTAACGTGAACATCAAACACATTCGTATCGCCGCTGCATTAACATTGGCGCTTCCTTTCGGCGCCGCCGTCGTGATCGCCTGCGGCCCGGATTTCCCGCTGCAAGTGCTCGACGACCGCGCCGGCACCCTGAAAGCGACGCCGGCCAATTCCTTTGCTTACGAGGCCTCGCATCTCCATGTGGCGCAGAGCAGCGACAAGCTGCAAGCCAACGAAAACGAAAACGCCTACGCGTCGCCCGACAAACTCACTGCCGCCGATGCCGCCGATGCGACGTTCATGACGCCTGCGCAGCGCGCTCAGCTCAAGGCCGTACGCGCGCTCAAGGATGGCGACGCTGCGTACGCGCAAGGCGCGGACCTGCCGCCGGCGGTGCGTTTGTACGCCGCCGGCGCGGTGGATTATCTTGCCGCAGGCGACACCGGCGCGCGTGCCATGAAACGCTTCCAGGCCGTACTCGATCTGCCCAAGGCGGATGGCGACAAACGCGCCGTGTGGGCGGCTTACATGCTCGGACAAAGCCACGCCGGCGCAATGTTCGGCGCCGGCGGCAATCCTGCCGAAGAACGCACGAAAGCGACGCAGGCTTATGCACTCGCGCGTGCGCGTGCGGCAGCCGGTGCGCTCGATCCCAACGGTCTGGCGGTGGCCAGCTACGGCGAGCAGGCGCGCATGTTTCTCACCGGCGGTGCGGCCTTATGCGGCTACACCGATTTCGTCAATGCCGCGCCGTGCGCTGACGACATCCCTGCCGCCGGCCTCAAGCAAGCCATCCATCTGTACGCCGAACAGGCGGCGCACAATTCCGACAGCGGCGTGCAGTCGCTGCGCAGTATCGCTGCATGGGCGCTGAGCGACCCGGAGCGCGCGCAAAAGCTGATCGACGATCCGCTGTCGCAGCGTCTGCTGGTCAGCTATGCGCTTGCGCGCGTGGGCGACGTGAGCGGTGACGGCGTCAGCCAGCCGGCTGAATACAATACTTACGGCGACGGCTATGGCTACGCCGATGCCGCCAGAGGCGGTAAAGGCATCAAGGTCAATCCGGTGCTGCCGTCGCTGGTGGCGGCATTGCAGAAGCAAGGCATCGCGCGCATAGCCGACGCCGACCGCGTAGCCGCGCTCGCTTATCGCAGCGGCTATTACGATCTCGCGCAGACGCTCGCAGACAAACAGCGCAGCGCGCTGTCCAGCTGGGTGCGCGCCAAGCTGGCCTTGCGCAAGGGCGACGTCGCCGCAGCGGCGCAAGCCTATGCGGAGGCGTCCAAAGCCTTCCCGCAGAATGACGCCAGCGTCGAACCCGCCTCGCTCGGTCTGATCAAGGCAGAGCAAAGCGTGCTGACGCTGTCGCGCGGACAATATGTGGAAGCCTTCGACCAGTTGTACAGCGTCACCAGGGCCAGCCAGTCGCGCGGCGTTGACGGCAAAGACGTCAGCCTGAGCCACCCGCTCTACAGCGACTACAGTGGCGACACCTGGTATCTGGCTGAACGCGTGCTCACGGTCGATGAGTTGAAGACCTATGTCGACGCGCACGCACCCGCCACGCCGGTGCCGGCAGCGCCGCAGAATTTCCCGACGACGCCCGACAAGCAATACTACGAATGGCTGAGCGCGCATCCGGTGCAGATCTCCGATTACCTGCGCCGACTGCTGGCGCGCCGCCTGGTGCGCGAAGGACGCGTCGCCGATGCGCTGCCCTACTTCCCTGACGACAAGGATATGCGCTACGCGCCGATGGAACAGAACTACAGCGACGGCAAGAGCACGCTGGCGAACTGGCGTTATCGCGCGACCGCCAAAGCGTATGGCGACGCGCTCGACGATGCCGGCCATGCATGGTTCGCGGTGAACCGCGCCAAGGCCTGGTACCAAGCGGCGACGCTGGCGCGCCAGCGCGGACTGGAGATCATGGGATATGAGCAGGCGCCCGATTACGCCGGCATGGACGGCATGCTCGGTTTCGGCCCCGGCCGCAATCCTGCGCAGGACGCCCCTTCCGGCGACGCCGCAAAACCGCCTGCCGTCAAGACGCCGGAGCAACGCGCCGCCGCCGACTTGCCCGGGCAGTTCGTCACCGACGACGAGCGCAAACGCTACGCCGCCAGCGAAAGCAAGCCCAACATCCGCTATCACTACCGCAACATCGCCGCCGACTACATCATGAAATCGGCAGACGCCTTGCCGCCGCGTTCACAGGCCTTCGCGGCGGTGCTGTGCAAGGGCACCGGTTTTGTTTACTACGACGCTGCGCTGGCGCCGGCGCTGTATCGCCGCTATGTCAAAGAAGGCGCAGCCGTACCGTTCTCGGCCGACTTCGGACAGAATTGTGTTGAGCCGGATTTCAAGGCGGCGGGACGTTTCCCGTATGTGCAGGCGTGGAAAAAGACGCGGCACTGGGTGGCGACGCATCGTGCCGTCAGTGCGGCGCTGCTGCTGGCGGTCCTGGCCGGCATCGGCGCACTTGGCGCCGTTGCGGTGAAGCGCCTGCGGTCACGCCGGCCATCCGAGGGCGCCGCGCCGGATTGAAATACATCTCCGCCGCCATATTGAAAAGGCCTGCCGGATTATCCGCGCAGGCCTTTTTTCATTGGACTCGCACACATCCCGGCAATGTCATTTCCGCATCTTCAGCGTACGCTGCAGATCGTCCAGCACCGGCACCAGCGTGACAAGAATCAGCGTTGCCGCTAACGGCAGCGTGAAAGTGAAACCGATATGGCGAAAACCCAGCGCCCCCGCCACGCCGCCGGCAAAGAAAAGAAGAACCAGCGTCGACAGATTTTTCAGCTTGGCGATGTCGGCATGCACGTGCAGATCGGGATGACGGTTGCTGTTCCAGTAAAGCGCCTTGCCCAGCTCGATGCCGATATCGGTGACCATGCCGGTGACGTGCGTGGTGCGAATTTCGGCGCGGGAGAGTTTGGTGATCATGGCGTTTTGCAAACCCATGATGAAGCACAGCAGCATCACCGTCACGGGAACGAACAGCCATTCAACGCTGGTGATGTTGCCGCCGAGCAGACCAAAGAACAGCAGCAGGATCGCCTCGGCGATCAACGGCATGGCGTACTCGGCCTCCAGCCGCCGCTTGCGCGCCCAGTTGATCATCACCGCCGAACTCGCCGCCCCGGCGATGAAACAGAACATGCTGGCCGCGCCTGCCATCAGCAATCCCACGGCGCCGATCGCCACATCCTCCGCCATCAGCGACAGGATGCCCGACATGTGCGAGGTGAATTGTCCGACCACCAGAAACCCGCCGGCATTGATCGCGCCCGCAATGGCGGAGAGCACAAAAGCAAGATGCCGGTTGCCGGTCAGTGTGCGGTTTTTTCCTGCGAGGCTTCTGAGGTAGGAGACGGGCATGGCGGCTCTTTCGGGCGAAGTGAAATGAAACGACGCTGGCGGCGGCGCACAGACGCTAGCCGACCCGATGAGTATAGATGATGCAGTACGTGGTCCGCTTGCGCGGGTGCAATAAAAAAGAGCCGCCAGAGAAGGCGGCCGGGGAAAAAGCGCGTGGAAAACTCAGCTATCGGTATTGCTGATGAAATACGCCGGCACATCCGGCCCCCACAGGTAGAGCGAATCTTCCGGCAAGAAATTTCCCGCCGGCCAGTCGACGCCGGCGGGCACATAATCGATGTCGGCTGAGTATTCCGAAAACGATCCCCACGGATCGCGCACGTAGTGGAAGTAGTTGGAACCGAGTACGTGGCGGCCGGTGCCCCAGCCATCCTTGTAGCCGGCCTTGGCCATCTGCGAGGCGCCGATGCCGACGTCGTCGATGCGCGCCACATCCCAGGCGACATGATGCCAGCCCTTGGCGTGGCTTTTGGCGAAGGCCACCAGGTGATGATCGCTGCCATGGGGACCGTGCGTGAAGGCGATGATGTCGATGGATTTATCGGACAAGCGCAGGCCGAGTGCACGGTTGTAGAAATCGACGATACGCGGCACATCCGGCGAAAACATCAACACGTGCGACATGCGGCGCGGACGGATGAACGGTGCTTCGGCGCGCGTGACCGAGCCGCGCGCATTGGCCGGCGCCTGCTGCTGGATCAGCGGCAATTTGCTGTCCGGCGTAGTCTTCACCCCGGCTTTCACTTGCAGCAGATTGCCGTCCGGGTCGTAGAACCAGATGCCTTCTTTCGGCGCGCCGCGCAAACTCTTCGGATCGATATCAAACGAGGCGCCCGCTCCCCGCACCTGGCGCTCGATCTGCGCCAGGTCGGCGGCGTAGCAATTGAAGGAAAGATAAGCCAGCGACTTGCCCGCTGCCGGCAATACGCGCGCCCAGCGATGACCGTCCTGCGCGCGCAGTTCCAGCTCGTCCGAGCTGCCGTTCACTTCCAATCCGAAGCTGCGGTAGAAGTGATCCGCCTCAGCCAGCGAGGGTACGTTGAGTGCGAAATGGTCGATGGAATGGACGCCTGCCGGGCGTGTCTGGTTGCTCATCTTTGTCTCCTTGCGTAGTACGTCTTGCATATTGCGTAGGGCAAATTGCGGCGTCGTTTGCCGCTGGCATCCTGCAAGCCCCTCATTGCAGTCGTCCTGACGAACGTCAGCACCCGGTGTCGTATCAACTGTCTTCACGACACCGTGTTCCAGCCTTCGCCGGGACGACGGAACAGGGATTCGCTGCGCCGCTTGTTATTGTTTTTGCCGATCAGCGTGCCGCTTCGTCGACGATCTTGTTGGTCAGCGTGCCCATGCGTTCCACCGTGACTTCGCAGACGTCGCCGTGCTTCATCAGCAGCTTCGGCGTACGCGCCCAGCCCACGCCCGATGGCGTGCCCGAGACGATGACGTCGCCGGCTTCCAGGGTGAAGGCTTCGCTGAGGATGGAGATCAGCGATTCGACGTCGAACACCATGGTGTCGGTGTTGGCCGATTGCACCACTTCACCGTTGAGGCGAGTCTCCAGCAACAATCCCTTGGCGCCGGGCGGCAACTCATCTGCGGTGATCAGGTCGGGACCGAAGGCGCCGGTGCCGTCGAAGTTTTTGCCGACGGTCCATTGCGGGGATTTGAACTGGTATTCGCGCACCGAGCCGTCGTTGAACAAGGCGTAGCCGGCGACGTGACTGAGCGCGTCTTGTTTGCTGATATTCTTGCCGCCCTTGCCGAGCACCACGGCGATTTCGCCTTCGAAGTCGAGGCTGTCGGACACCGTGGGACGGATCATCGGCTGGTTGTGCGCGATCAGGCTGGTGTTCAGGCGCAGGAAGATGGTCGGATAGTCCGGCTGCTTGAAATTGCTTTCCTTGGTATGGTCGGCAAAGTTCAGGCCGACGCAGATGATCTTGGTCGGACGGCGCAGCGGCGGCAGGAGTTTCAGGCCGGTTTCTTCGACCGTTCCCTTGCTTTCCGTATCGCGGCCATAGGTTTGCAGATCGACGCCGCGCGCCAGCAACTGTTCCAGGGTTTCTTCGCCCAGCACGCGAATCTGTTTGCCGTCGCGTACGCCGAGCAAGGCCTTGCCGTCTTGTTCAAAACTGATGTATCTCATTTCCACTCTCCAGACACACCGCCGGCACCATGCCGGCGGCATTAAAACATTTCATGCGACATGTAATTCAAATCAAAAAGCGTGGCGCATGCCGATCATCGTGCCCCACTGGTTCATGCCCTTGCCCGGGCTGGCGCCGGCGCCGCCCTGGCTCAAGGTGTAAGCGGCCTGCGCGCTGTTGGCCAGATAGGCAGTCTGCAGATAGACCGAGGTGCGCTTGGACAAGGCGTAGGTGCCGCGCACCACGCTGATGGTGCCGCGCGCATCCTGCTGCTTGTTGATGATGCGGTAGTAGCCGCCGTCCAGCGTGAACTGCGGCGTAAACAGATAGGCTGCTGTCAGGTAGTACTGGTCGGACTTCACTTCGCGGTTGCCGATTGCTGCGGTGACCTTGCGGCCCAGCCAGCCGCCGCCGATCTTGAGATCGCCGGCCTTGAAGTAACCGTTCAGTTGCGTGCGCGCATCCTTGTCGCCCGACGAAGTGATGGCGAATGGCGCAACGCCGTTGTAGAAGTTGGCGGCGGCGCCGGCGCCACCTTGTTGCCGGTCATATGCCGTGGCGATGCCGAAGTTGGCGCCGTCGTAGCGCAGCATTGCCGACCAGTCGCGGCAGGCTTGCGTGTCGCCCGCGACTTCACCGGCGCACGTGCCCTGCCCCGGCGCATTGCCGGTACCGGTGCTGTCGCGGCCAAAGGAATAGGTGGCGCCGACGGTTACGCTATCGAATTTGCCTTTGTAGGAAACCGTGTTGTCGCTGCGTGCATTCGGGATATAGGCATCGAAGGAACCGACGCCGCCGTAGATGTCCGGGCCGATGATGTCGGCATCCAGAATCGCCCAGAACATCATGTTGTATTGGCGGCCGAACGACACCAGTCCATAAGGGCTGTTGATGCCGACCCAAGCCTGGCGGCCGAACAGGCGGCCGCCCTGGTTGATGTCGCCGGCGCGGGCATTGAAGCCATTTTCCAGCACGAATTGCGCGGCCAGTCCGCCGCCCAGATCTTCCGTACCGCGGAAGCCGATGCGCGACGGCATGCTGCCGGTGATGCCCGGCATGCGCAATATGCTGTTGCCGGCGGCGTTGGCGTGGGTGATGTATTCCACGCCGGTGTCGAGAATGCCGTACACCGTGACGCTGGTCGTATTGGCTGTCTGCGCCATCGCCGGTGCTACGGCACATGCCAGGCCTGCGCTCAGCAAGCATGCGAATAATTTGTTCAGTTTCATGTCTCCTGCCCTCGTTCTGTTTTATAGGTAATGAATCAAATCCGACCAGCCTTATTCCGGCCTGGCCTTGCCGTGGTACAGCCGTCCTGCGCTGAACATCGACACGCCTGCAATCACGGCAGGCACCGCGAACACGACGAACGCCATCTGCGCCGACGGCAAGGCCGCCAACAGCAAACCGCCCGTCATCGAGCCGATGATGGAACCGATGCGGCCCACCGCCAGCGCCCAGCTCACGCCGGTGGCGCGCGCCACGGTTGAGTAGAAACCGGAGACCAGCACGTTGGCGCCGGTCTGTGCGCCGGACAATCCGAAGCCGGTAAAGAACACGGTGACGTACAGCCAGCCTGCGTGATGCACCGCCGGGCCGATGCAGACGATGGAGATCGCCGCGATCAGGTAAGACACGCTCAGCACGGCAAAGGGATTGTGGCGATCCATCAGACGCGCATTGATGAGCGAACCGATGGTGCCGCCGACCGGCATCATGGCGCCGATGGTGGCAGCCTGCGTGACGGCGATCCCGCCTTCGGTGATCACGGTCGGCAGCCAGCTGCTGATCTGGTAATACACCCACAGCGTGCAGAAGAAGGCCAGCCACAGCAGCATGGTGCCGGCGCGATAGTGACGGCTGAACAGCGTGGCGAGGATGCCGGCTTTCTTGTCGCCACCGTGATTACCGTCGCGGCGTTCGTCGGGAATCGCTTCCGCCAGAGTCGCGTACGGATTGCCCGTCAGACGTTCCAGCACCTTGCGCGACTCCGCTTCGAATTTCTTTTTCCCGGCCATGAAGCGCAGCGACTCCGGCAAGAAAATCCAGATGATGGGTGTCAGCACCAGCGGCACGATGCCGCCAAAAATGAACACACCCTGCCAGCCATAAGACGGAATCAGCAAAGCCGCCAGCGCGCCGCCGCACGCCAGACCAAGCGTGAAGCCGCAGAACATCAGCGTCACCAGCAAGGCGCGATTGCGCTCGGGGCTGAACTCCGACGACAGCGTGATCGCGGTCGGCATCGCGCCGCCCAGACCGACGCCGGTCAGAAAACGCAGCAGCACCAGCGTGCTGGCCGAGTCGGCGTAAGCGCAGGCCAGCGTGCCGATGCCGAACACCAGCATCGACATCACGATCACGCGCTTGCGGCCGATGCGGTCGGCCAAGGGCCCGAACACAAAACTGCCGACGGTGAGGCCGAACAAGCCGGCGCCAAAGATCGGCCCCAGCTGCGCAGGCGTCAGCGCCCACGCCTTCTTCAACAATGGTGCGACATAGCCGACTGCGGCAAGATCGAAGCCATCGCAGGCCACCACCATGAAACATAAAACCAGCGTCAATATTTGCAAACCCGATGTCTTGCTGCCGTTCATCACGGCATCTGACGACACTGCTTGTGCGTGCATTTTCCTTGTCTCCTGCAGGTGAAGTCCGCTGTGCGGATCTTTTGTTTGTTGATGTTGAAAAGGTATTGCGTTCGTCCTTGTGGTCTTGCCGATTCAGAAAATTGATTCAGGCGCCGGCGTATTCGCTGCGCGCCGCTGATGGCGCCAGCCGCTCCGGCTCGGTCAGATGTACCGGCGCCGGTTCTCTTTCATGCCCGAGCGCACGCGCGGCAACGGCAGCGAAGCCGGCGTCCAGCACGTTGCCGCGCCACGCCACGTGCTGATCGGGCCGGACCAGTACGAAGTCGGCCTGGTACAGCTCGCGCACGGCGCGCTCGGCGACGGTGACGCAGGTCAGGCCTGGCAGATAACCGGCAAGTTTGCCCGGGTCGATTTGCGTGGCGTTGCCGGCATTGAGCGTGAGCAGCGTGAAGCCCATGCCGAACAGCGCATACAGGGAGCGTCCGTCGCGCAACCAGGCATGCGGCGCGCGATGGCCGGGCCGCGCACACGGCAGGTACAGGTTGGCCGCATCGAGACCGGGGCTGCCGGCTTCAGCCACCAGCAGCGGCGACTGTTCGTAGCGCATGCCCAGATGTACGCCGGGAATCATGAATTCGCGATAGGCGTGGAAGTCGAGATAGCGCCCTGCCGCTTCGCGGGCGGCGTCGCCTTGCGGTCCGTCTTCGAACGCGGCGGCAGGCAGTTGCACGTGGCCGA
The DNA here is from genome assembly GCF_058801885.1 of Herbaspirillum sp. GW822-FHT03A08. Classification (NCBI taxonomy): domain Bacteria; kingdom Pseudomonadati; phylum Pseudomonadota; class Betaproteobacteria; order Burkholderiales; family Oxalobacteraceae; genus Herbaspirillum; species Herbaspirillum sp. GW822-FHT03A08. The sequence continues at coordinate 334,475 of NZ_JBXANR010000006.1, forward strand.
TGCTGTCGGCGAATTCACGGGCGAAGGCGGTGTTGCGCAATGCCGCCGGATGACGTTCGGCGTGATAGCTCTCGGCCAGCGCGGGGCCGCCGCTGCCATTGACCAGCGCGGCGAGTTTCCACGCCAGGTTGGCGGCGTCATCGATGCCGGTGTTGTAGCCGAGACCGCCGGTCGGCGTGAACAGATGCGCGGAGTCGCCGGCAAGAAAGGCGCGGCCCTGCGACAGACGTTCCGCTACCAGCGCAAAGCCGGCGGTCCATGATGAAGTGCTCTTGATCTCGAAAGGGATGTCGGCGCCAATGGCGGTGGCGATGCGCTTGCGCACCAGTTCCGGATCAAGCGGCTGATCGTCTTGCGGCTGCACGTTCATGATGAAGTCGCCGCGACCGTCGACCGCGATCAGCAAGGCGCGCTGTGTCGGACTGAAGGTCCAGTATTGCCATGCCGGACGCTTGCGGCTCGCCGTGTACAGCGTGGGCGCGTGGAAATACACCGCCTCCATCTGGCCGCCCATGAAGCCCCGCTTCTCGCCGGCCACGCCGTTATAGCGAATGCCGAGCGCCTTGCGCACGCTGCTGCGCGGACCGTCGCAGCCGATCAGGTAACGCGCGCGCACCTTGCGCTGGCGTGCTTCGCGTGTGGCGGTCTGTTCCAGATTAACGATGGCGGTGACGCCTTGTGCGTCTTGTTCGAAGGATTCCACTACCGCCGAAAAATGCACGTTGCAGCAGCGATGTTGCAAGGCCGCTTTCAACAGGATCGGTTCAACATACAGCTGCGAGCAGCGATGCGGCGGCTCGGCGGTAGGCCAGGTGAAGTCGTGCTGCTTCGCCCACTCGACGGCGTCGGCGGAACTCGGCTGCGACAGGCGCGCCAGCTCATATTGACCGATGGAAGTGAAGTAAGCGATGTCGGGAGAATAATCGCCTGGCAGGCCGGCGGCGCGCACTTCGTCAGCGATGCCGATGCGGCGGAAGTGTTCCATCGTGCGCGCGCTGTTGGCGTTGGCGGCAGGATGACGCGCCGTGCCCGGCTTGGCGTCGAACACCTGCACGCTGATGCCGCGCTGGCCGAGTTCAGCCGCCAGAAACAAACCGACGGGACCGCCGCCGACGATGAGGACGTCGCAATCAAACACCTGTGTCTCCTGAAGATCTTGCTTTGATGAGTTCGCTTATTGAGCTTTTTTCGAGCTGTTTTTGAGCTGCTTTATGGAGCTTGATGTTAGACCTCGTCACACTATTAATCCATATAATGGATTGCATACATCACATGCATCCGATTCATTATCTGGCTCGCTATCTCTCGCTATCTTCGTCGCGCCTGAGGCCAAAAAAAATGGTGCAGCGTGGAGGAGAGAGTCACACGCCGCACCAGGGAAGAACCGCCTCAAGATGTTTTACCGTTCTGGAGTTAAGCACCTGTCAGGCGCATTCAGTCCGGCGTTAAAAACCTTCTCATTGCCTCGCACAGCACCGCTGTCGTCCTGACGAAAGTCAGAACCCAGTGTCGTAACGGCGCTTGTCACAAGTCCTCACGACACTGGGTCCCGGCGCTCGCTGGGAGGACGGCGAAACAGGCATGTCTGACTGAGTAAGCCTGAGCCTGTTGTTCAGCGCGTATAAAAGCCACAGGACACCAGGCAGTCGCCGAGCCGGCGCACATAGGCCGACTTGGTCCTGATCTCCTGCGTGACCGGATGCGCGAACTTGAAATCGACCCAGCCGGTGCCGTGATGTCTGGCGGTGTCGACGATCTCTTGTCCGAAGGGCTTGCCGCCGGGGTCGCGATGCTTGCGTGTGTCGACGCCGACCAGGCGCGGGTTGCCGCCGTGGGCGACGATCTCGCCGTCGGCCAGGCCGACCACCACCAGATACAGATCGCGATCCGCAAAGCGCCGCTCCACCAGATCGTTGACCTTCTCGATCAGACTGGGCAAGCCTTCCGCTTCGGCATGCTCGATGGCGGAGTCGACCAGTGTCACGGCATCTTCGCGCGTGCCGAATTCGTCCGAGCCGAGATCGAAGTGCGACACGACGTTGGTCAGCGTCACCGCCTGGCGATGCAGGTTGGCGGCAGCCGCAGAAATCTCATCGACCAGCCTGGCGTTCTCCTGCGTCATCTGGTCGAGCTGGGCGATGGTGTCGTTAATGGTCGCCACGCCGCTGCTCTGCTCGCGGCTGGCGCTGCTGATTTCCTGCATGATGGTCGCAGCGCTGCTGACCGACGACACGATCTTGCGCATGGTGGTGCCGGCCAGCAGCACCTGCCTGTCGCAGCTTTCCACCTTGCTGACCGAATCGATGATGAGCGTCTGAATCTCTTTGGAAGCAGCCGCTACCCGCTGCGCCAGTACTCGCACCTCCGTCGCCACCACGGCAAAGCCGCGTCCTGTCTCTCCTGCACGCGCCGCTTCCACGGCGGCATTGAGCGCGAGGATATTGGTCTGAAACGCGATGCCGTCGACCACGTTGATGATGTCTGCGATGCGGCGCGAACTGTCTCGGATGCCGGCCATGTTGGTCTCGACGTTGTGGACCACTTCGCCGCCTTGCGCAGCAGCTTGTGCAGCTGTGGCGATCAGCTCGTTGGCCTTGTGCGCGTTGTCGGCGTTCTGCCGTACGTTGGAGGTGATCTGTTCGGTTGATGCCGCCGTCTGCTGCAACAGTGCACCCTGCTTATCGGTGCGCTCCAGCAAGGCCTTGTTGTCAGTCGAGAGCAAACCCGAGGTCATGGCGAAACCGACGGTGCCGTTGCGCACTTTGGTGACGACATCGGCCATGCGGCGACGCAAGGTGGCGATGGCCTGATCAAGTTCGCTGCCGGCAAGGCGACGTTCATCCTCCAGCGCAAGCCGTCCCGCGCCAAGCGACTGCATGTCCTGCAACACACTGGCGCTGCGTCGCGCGAGGCCGCGCGACAGCAACCAGTTGCTTGCGATCAGCGCCAGCAGAGCGGTGCCGGCGATGCCTAACATCAGATTCTGATGCCGCGCTCCTTGCGCCGTGAAGACAAGTGCGAACATTGCTCCCCCTGCCAGCACGGTCAGGAAAACGGTCGCCGCGAATCCGGCATGAGATTTCATTTGATGTCCCGCTGAAATAGCTGCGGCTGAGCATCCCGCTCATCTTGTCTCCGCATCGTTGTGATTTTTGAGTCGCGCACGCCTTGCTCCGTGATGGCTGGAGCAAGCTGGCCGACGCGTTTGATTCTAGGGAGACGAGAGATATAACACCATCCAATGAAACTCATAGAGAGCATGCATGGCATTTATACAGCGCAGTGCACACGCAGAGAAGCGCGCACAGCCCGGAACCGGCCAGTTCGGGCGGCTGCTTGTTTTCCAGCGGAAAGCATGGGCATACTACGCGCGAGACCGCTATAAACGCGCGGAATGAATTTAATAATTACTATACATCCGGCTCATATATGAATACCCCCGACCTGAACTTCCTGTACGTGATACAGGCCTTGTTCGAAGAGAAAACCGTGTCGCGCGCGGCGGAAAGACTGGGCCTGACGCAGCCCGCCGTGAGCCATGCGCTGAGCCGTCTGCGCGTGAGCTTTCAGGACGATCTGTTCGTGCGCGCGGGCTCGGTGATGGCGCCCACGCCGACCGGCGAACGCATTGCGCAAGGCGCCATCGCGACGCTGGCGCTGATCCAGCGCGAAATCTGGGATGTGAAAGCCTTCGATGCGCAGACCACGACGCGCACCTTTTCGGTTTGCCTGAGCGACATGGGGATGATCGTGCTGCTGCCGAAACTGCTGGGCGCATTGCGCGAGCATGCGCCGCACGCGACGCTCAAACCGATTCAGGTGCCGTCGCTGGAACTGGCATCGGCGCTGCAGGACGGCGCCATCGACCTGGCCATCGGCTACCTTGGCAAGATGGGCGACAACCTGTATCAGCAGACGCTGTTCCGCCGCTCGCTGGTGGGCATCGTGCGTAGCGGGAAGATCGGCGCAAAAAACAAGGCGGCTAAAAATCAAGCGATCAAGATGTCGATGGAACAATTTGTCGACAGCGAACACGTGCTGGCCGGCACCCTGTCGCTCACCAATCAACTGCTCGATGAAGAATTGCGCCATCAGGGCGAACGCCTCAAGGTCGGCGTCAGCGTGCCGTATCTGCTGACGGTGCCGGGCCTGGTGGCGACATCGGATTACATCGCTTGCGTGCCGAGCGAACTGGCGGAATTGTTTGCCCAGTTGGCGGACATCCGCATGTTCGAATTGCCGGTGAAACTGCCGGACCTGACCGTCAAACAGTTCTGGCATGCACGCTTTCATAACGACGCAGCGCATCGGTGGTTCAGATTGCTGGTGGCGAATACGCTGGGAGATCTGTCCGACACAAGGCGTTGATGAATTTTTCCGGCGCAGATGGAAAACACTCAGCGAGTAAACAGATGACTCGCCATGAAGTCGACAAACACCCGCAGCTTCGGCGACAGATGCTTGCTCGACGGCCACAGCATGCGGAAGGTGCCCGAATGGTGGATGTAGCTGTCGAGCACCGTCACCAGACGGCGTTCTTGTAGCTGCCGGCGTATCGCAAAGTCCGGCAGGCAGGCGATGCCCAGTCCCTGTTCCGCCAGATGAATCAATGGCTCGATGGTGTTCACTACGGCGGTGGCCGGCAGCTCCAGCTGAAGGTCCTTGCGTCCTTGCCGCAGCGGCCAGCGTTCCAGCTTGCCGTTGGTGGCGAAGCGGTGTTGCAGGCAGGCGTGCTGCAACAGATCAGCCGGTTTTTGCGGCGTGCCGGCTTGTTTGAAGTAACCCGGTGAGCCGACCAGCCTGAAGGTGAATTTTCCGAGATTGCGCGTCACCAGGCGCGAATCGCTGACTTCTCCCGAGCGCACCACGGCATCCAATCCCTCCCCCACCACATCAACCAGCCTGTCGGTGAAATCGAGATCCAGTTCGATCTCCGGATAAGCACGCATGAAGTCGCCCAGCGCCGGCATCATCAACATGCCGACGATGGGCATGCTCACCCGCAGCTTGCCGCGTGGCGCGCCTTGCGTTTGCGCCATCTCCAGCTCGGCAGCTTCGATCTCGCTGAAGATGCGGCGGCAGCGCTCCAGAAATGTCATGCCTTCCGGCGTGAGCGTGATGGTGCGTGTGGAACGATGAAACAGGCGCACGCTGAGCCGCTCTTCCAGGCGACTGATGGCTTTGCCGATGGCGGATGCCGACACGCCGAGCTGGCGTCCGGCGGCTGTAAAACTGCGCGTCTCTGCAGCTTGTACGAAGGCGTTGAGTGAGCTCAGGCTATCCATGCGGTTTCCTCGCAAATGCTATTGCGGACATTATGTCCGTTTTATTTGGAACTATAGCCCAATTGTCCGCAGTGCCAAATCAACCTATCTTGTCTGCATGCGGCACACAACGTGCGACAGGTGCCGCTTTTGCTATTTCGATTAATTCTCTTGATTGGTACTTCATGACCTCGACTTCCGCCACCACCGCTGATGGCGATGCCCTCGCTGCGGCGCCGCCGTCTTCTCCCTCCTCCGATCGCCTTCCTCTTGCCGGCTTGCTGGCGCTGGCGATGGCGGCCTTCATCACCATCCTCACCGAAGCCATGCCGGCAGGTCTGCTGCCGCAGATGAGCGCCGACCTGCGCGTGTCGGAGTCGCTGATCGGCCAGCTTGTCACCTTGTATGCGATCGGCTCCATGGTCACCGCGATTCCGCTGACGGCGACGACGCAGAGCTGGCGGCGCAAACCCTTGCTGATGACGGCAATCATCGGCTTTGTGATCGTCAATACCATCACGGCGGTGTCGGCCAGCTATCCGCTGACACTGGCCGCGCGCTTCTTTGCAGGCGTGTTCGCCGGCATGGTGTGGGCGTTGATGGCGGGTTACGCGGCACGTATGGCGCCGGCGCATTTGCAAGGCCGCGCGATCGCCGTCACGATGGCCGGCATTCCGATTGCGCTCTCGCTCGGCATCCCGGCGGCGACCTTCCTCGGTGCGAGCGTGGGCTGGCGTCCGACCTTCGGCATCATGAGTGCAATGACGCTGATTCTGATCGTGTGGGCGCTGGCCAGGGTGCCGGATTTTCCCGGCCAGAAAGCCGGCAGGCATCTGTCGATTGCGCAGGTGTTCATGCTGCCCGGCGTGCGCCCGGTGTTATTCGTGACGCTGGCGTTCGTGCTGGCGCATAACATTCTCTATACCTACATCGCACCCTTCCTTGCTCCGGTAGGCATGGCGAACAGCGTCGGCATGATTCTGCTGATCTTCGGCGTAAGTGCGCTGGCCTCGATCTGGGTGACCGGCGTCCTGATCGACCGCTGGCTGCGCACGCTGGTGCTGATCAGCATCGTGTTGTTTGCTTTCGCCGCGATTGTGCTGGGCGTGTGGAGCGATGTCCCGGCGGTGGTATACGTCGGCGTGGCGGCGTGGGGATTGGCCTATGGCGGCGTGCCGACCTTGTTCCAGACCGCATCTGCCAAGAACGCCGGTGAAGCGGCCGACGTCGCGCAGTCGATGATCGTGACGGTATGGAATCTGGCGATTGCCGGCGGCGGCGTGGTCGGCGGCGTGCTGCTCGATACTGTCGGCGTAAGGTCGTTTCCGTGGGCCTTGCTGGTGTTGCTGGCGCCGACACTGGCAGTGGCGTGGCGGGCCAGCCACAAAGGCTTTCCCGCCAGCCATCCTTCTTAAGTTTGCTGAAACTGCTCAGGTATAATCGCGCGGCCTTTGTGCTTCTGTGCGGCTTGTCTGTGGATTTGTCGACACGATAAAAAAGAACGCATTTCACGCCTGTTGATGAAATGCGTTCCAGATGACAGGTCCGCAACTTGAAACAACTCTCTGCCGCTTTGTCTGCAATTGCTGTCGCGCTCAGCCTGAGCGGCTGTATCGCGCCGCCCATCGCGCTGACGCCGCTGACCGAACAGCGCCTGCATGTGCAGGCGCCGATTCGTTTCCTGCTGACCTTTGACGACGGCCCCAGCGCATCGGGGTTTTTCAATCCGACGCTGTCGATCCTCGACGATCTCGCCAACAATCCGATACAGCCCGGCATCAAGGCGGTGTTCTTTGTACAGACCCGCGCGCACGGTGCCGGCGGCAGCGAACTCGGCCGCCAGATCATGCACCGCGAGCACGAGGAAGGCCATATCCTGGGTTTCCATACCAGCACGCCGGGACATACTAATCATCGGGATCTGAATCCGCAGGCCCTGGAACAATCGCTCACCAACGGCAGCACCGACATTGCCGCCATCACCGGCGCGGCGCCGACGTTTTTACGTCCGCCGTTCTGGAATTTCGATCAACGCACTTTCGCCGCGTATCAGCAGCATGGCTTTCATGTGCTGATGACCGACGTCAGTCTGAATGACGGCAAGATCTGGGGCTACAACTTCAGCCTGCGCCGCCGCTCGAATATCGTGCGGCAATTGTCGGAAGTGCGCGAGCGCATTGCAGACGGCGAACTGCCGACGGTTGATGGCGTGATTCCGGTGGAAGTGACGTTCCACGATCTCAATCGCTACACCTCGCGCCATATGCAGGAATACATGCAGATCCTGCTCGACAGCGCACAGGAAACCGGCCTGACGGTAGCCGCCAAACCGTTCTACGATGACAGCGCGGCGCTGCAGCGCGCGGTCATGGCGCGCACGGTCACGGACCGTTCCAAGCCGCTGCATTTACCGGGGTTGTGGGCGTGGATGTGGGATGGAAACTCGCACTGAACTAAGCAGGCGATTCGAGAATGGAAGCGGAATAAAAAACGGCCTGGATCATTGAAGAACCAGGCCGTTTTTTTACGCCGTGTTACTGCATGCTACCGGCGAAAATGACTTAACCAACCAGACCGTGCGCCTGCTGATCCGCGTGATAGCTGGAACGCACCATCGCGCCGACCGCCGCGTGCACGAAGCCCATCTTGTAGGCTTCTTCTTCGTACATCTTGAAGGTGTCGGGGTGTACGTAACGGCGCACCGGCAAGTGGTCGCCGCTTGGCATCAGGTATTGGCCGATGGTGAGCATGTCGACATTGTGGGCGCGCATGTCGCGCATGACCTGCAGGACTTCTTCGTCGGTCTCGCCGAGGCCGACCATGATGCCGGACTTGGTCGGGGTGTTCGGATGCAGGTCCTTGAAACGCTTCAACAGGTTCAGCGAGTATTCGTAGTCGGAACCGGGACGCGCTTCCTTATACAGGCGCGGAGCGGTTTCGAGATTGTGGTTCATGACGTCCGGCGGGGCCATCTTGAGGATTTCCAGCGCACGGTCCATGCGGCCGCGGAAGTCCGGGGTCAGGATTTCAATGCGTGTCTCAGGCGACAGTTCGCGCACGCGCTGGATGCAGGCGGCAAAGTGGCCGGCGCCGCCGTCGCGCAGGTCATCGCGGTCGACGCTGGTGATGACGACGTAGCTCAGCTTGAGCTGGGCGATGGTCTTGGCGAGATTTTCCGGCTCATTCGGATCGAGCGGATCGGGACGGCCGTGGCCGACGTCGCAGAACGGGCAGCGGCGGGTGCACTTGTCGCCCATGATCATGAAGGTCGCGGTGCCCTTGCCGAAGCATTCGCCGATGTTGGGGCAGGACGCTTCTTCGCACACCGTCACCAGGTTGTTGGCGCGCAGGATGTCTTTGATTTCGTAGAAGCGGGTGGTCGGCGAGCCGGCCTTGACGCGAATCCAGTCGGGCTTCTTGAGCTTTTCCGCCGGCATGATCTTGATCGGGATCCAGGCCGTTTTGCCGGCGCCCTTTTGCTTGTCGGTGGGGTTGCGCAGCGCAGCGTCGGCTGTAGTGATGTCGGTAGTCATAGTAGTGATTTCTGATGCCATCTCACGCGGATGGCGAAAAAGCAAAATGCTCAACGAGTTTGTCGGCGAGCAGCGTTTGCACGTCGCTCAGCGAAGCGGCGACGTCCAGCGTCTGCATGTCGACGGTAGCGAGGCCTTCATAGCCGCAAGGGTTGATCCAGGAAAACGGCGCCAGATCCATCGCTACATTGAGCGACACGCCGTGATAGGTACAACCGTTGCTGCGGATTTTCAATCCCAGCGCTGCAATCTTGGCGCCCTGCCACGGCCCTGAACTGACATAGATGCCGGGCGCGCCCTGCTTGCGCTCACCAGCGAGATTATACGCCGCCAGCGTGTCGATCACCGCCTGCTCGATCTTTTGCACGAATTCGCGGGCGAACAGGCGCGCGCCGGGATGATTGCGGCGCAGGTCCATGAGCAGGTAAATCACCACCTGGCCGGGCCCGTGATAGGTGACTTCGCCGCCGCGGTCGGTCTGGATCACGGGAATGGCGTGAGGATTGAGCACGTGGGCGATGTCGGCGCCCAGCCCGAGGGTGAACACCGGCGGGTGTTCGACGATCCAGAGCTGGTCGGGGGATTCGGCGGTGCGGCTGTCGGTGTAGGCGCGCATGGCGTTGAAGCTGGTTTCGTAAGCCTCGACGCCACGGTGAATGATCTGTGGAGCGGTTCGCATGCCGGCAAGTGTAACGAAAATCCCGGATCGCCGCCCGCGCCGCATGGATTGTCCATGCGGCAAGTTTTTGTTGAAAGCCTTACTGGCCGCAGCTTCCCGGCGCTTCGGCGATTTTTGTCGCGGTTCTGCCGGCCTGATTGCGGCTGCTGAAACGGCGCGTCAGCCCATTGGCGAGCCCGGTCAGGCGCACGATCCAGTGACGGCGGCACAGGCCGACCTGCAGCTTGCTGGCGGTATTGACCGACTCAATCACCACCAGGCCGTGACCGGGAATATCCAGGCTTTGCCCGCCGGAAAGCCAGTAATCGGTACGGCCGCCTTCGATGGTCACCCACACGCGGCCGCTGCCGACTTGCAGGCAGACCGGGCGCGTGACCTGTAGCGATCTCACCTCGCCGGCTTGCAGCCGGATTTGCCTTCTAGTGAAAATATTTTGCATGACTTCACCTCTTTGTATTACCGTTTCCGGGTTGGCCGATCGCTCGCTCGCGGCGTCCTGTTGCTTTTTGTGGATAGCAAGTACCTGATCGATAGAGGTATTCTAGTCAGCGCCACGGTCAAACCAAAACGATATATATTCTCAGTTCTTGCTAATTTTTCTCACAAAGACATTCATCGATGGTCGATTTCCGCAAGCTGCCGAACCTGGCTGCACTGCGCGCTTTTGAAGCGGCGGCGCGGCATGAAAGCTTTTCGCGTGCGGCGGAAGAGATCCACGTAACGCCGGGCGCGATCAGCCACCAGATCCGCGCGCTGGAAGAAGAATTGGGATTGCAGTTGTTCACCCGCAACGGCAAGCGCATCGCCATCACGGAAAGCGGCCAGCGCTTTGCTGCCGCCATCCGCAAGTCGCTGGGCGACATCGCTACTGCGGCCGAAGCCTTGCAGGAGCAGAACCGGCAGCAACGGCTGGTGGTGTCGTCGCCGCCCTCCTTCGCCTCGCGCTGGCTGGCGCCGCGGCTGTGGAAATTCGTCGACCGCCATCCCGGCATCGAGGTGGTATTGCAATCGAGCAGCCATCTCAACGATCTGGCGCGCGACGGCATCGACGTCGGCCTGCGCTTCGGGGTGGGCGTTTATCCGGGCCTGAAGTCGGAAAAGATCCTCGAAGAGTTTTACTACCCGGTGGCCAGCCCGCATTATCGCCAGGGCCGCCTGCCGTCATCGACGCAGCAATTGCGCGACTGTACGCTGCTGCGCATGGACGGCCTGCAGGAATCCTGGCTGCCGTGGTTTGCGCTGGCCGGTCTGGATCTGCCCGATCCCGCCGGCGGACTGGTGACCGAGGATTCGTCACTGACCTTGCGCGCTGCCGCCGACGGCGCCGGTGTGGCATTGACGCGTCACGCCATCGCCTCGCAGGAAATTGCCGCCGGCGAACTGGTGCGCCTGTTCGACATCGCGCTGCTGAGCGACCGCGCCTACTACTTCGTCACCGTGCCGGACGTGGCGGTAAAGCCGCAGGTGCGGCAATTCAGGGAATGGCTGGAAGAAGAAATCGCGCTTTTCAAAGCACACAGCCGCTGGCCCGGCTGATCCTGGTACGCGGCGACAACACGCCAATTCCCGCAAACAAGCAAATGCTGCGGGAAAACCTCTCTGTTCGCCTGCTTGCCGGGCTGTGAAATACCCTATCGTATGTACATAGAGCGGCAAGGATAATTGCCGACAAGCATCCGCGTTTGTTTGCCCAGGGCGTCGCACGGATTACGGCCAGTGCGGCAGGCAACGAATGAGATGCTGATAAAACCCTCTCCCCTTTGCATGCGCAGCACCGATTGCTATCCGCAAGAAATTTTGTGCTTCGCTTCGCGTCGGCTGCCGCATTGCTGTCTTTGATTTCACCGCTTGCTTGTTGTCGTCTTACCCGTCCTTATGCCGGGCATTTTCTGCATTAAGTTTCATCCGTTTCGTTAGGAGATCGAACATGAAAAATCTAAAAATCGGCGTACGCCTCGGCATCGGTTTTGTCGTCATTCTGATGTTGATGGTCGTCATGCTGGGCATCAGCGTCTGGCGCCTGCAACAGATCAATACCGCCGTCGTGTCGATGACCACCGACTCCATCGTGAATGAACGCAACGCCAATGAATGGCTGGCCGTGATTCGCGAAAGCGGCATCCGTACGCTGGCGGTGATCAAGACAGAAGACGCCGACGCGCAGCAATACTTCCAGGCGCAGATCACGGCTGAATCGGCGCGCGTATTGCCGATCCGCAAGAAGGTCGAAGAAACCAACACGGCGCCGCAAGAAATCGCGCAGCTAGCTGTGATCAACAAGATCCGCGATGAATATAACGCTACCCGTGTTGAAGTCTTCAAACTGAAAAAAGCCGGCGACATGGATACCGTCAAGAAGATGACGGCCGAAAAACTCATTCCGCAGTATCAGGCTTATGCCGACAGCGTCGCCAAATTCCGCGACATGCAGCGCCAGGAGATCACCAACTCTGCCAATGCGGTAAGCGACTATTATCTTTCCAGCCGCAGTCTGCTGATCATTCTCGGCGTGGTGGAACTGGTGCTGGGCGGCGTGCTGGCATGGCTGTTGACGGTCAGTATCACACGCCCGTTGACGCAGGCCGTCGGCATTGCCGAAACCGTCGCATCAGGCGATCTGAGCTCCACCATCGTCGCCGAAGGCAAGGACGAAACCAGCCAGCTGCTGACCGCATTGAAGACGATGAACGACAACCTGCTCAACATTGTCAGCCAGGTACGTGTGGGTACCGACACCATCAGCACCGCATCGAGCGAAATCGCCAGCGGCAATCTGGACTTGTCCTCGCGCACCGAGCAGCAAGCCGGCTCGCTGGAAGAAACCGCATCGGCGATGGAAGAACTGACTTCCACGGTGAAACAAAATGCCGACAACGCGCGCCAGGCGAATCAGCTCGCCGTGTCAGCCTCCGAAGTTGCGATTCAGGGTGGCGCCGTGGTCGGTCAGGTGGTCGACACCATGGGTTCCATTAACGATTCGTCGCGCAAGATTGTGGACATCATCAGCGTGATTGACGGCATTGCCTTCCAGACCAATATCCTCGCCTTGAATGCCGCGGTGGAAGCGGCACGCGCCGGCGAACAAGGCCGCGGCTTTGCGGTGGTGGCGTCGGAAGTGCGCAGCCTGGCGCAGCGTTCTTCGGCCGCAGCGAAAGAAATCAAAACGCTGATCGACGACTCGGTATCGAAGGTGGATGTCGGCAGCAAGCTGGTGGTGCAGGCCGGTGAAACCATGAACGAAGTCGTGGCGAGCGTGAAACGCGTCACCGATATCGTCGGCGAAATCAGCTCGGCCAGCCAGGAACAAAGCGCCGGCATCAGCGAAGTCGGTCAGGCGATCACGCTGATGGATGAAGCAACGCAGCAGAATGCGGCGCTGGTGGAACAGGCAGCAGCAGCAGCGCAGTCGTTGCAGGATCAGGCCGGACGTCTGGCGCAGGTGGTCAGTATCTTCAAGCTGGCGCGCTAGATCAGAGGTCTTTACAGCAAAAGTCTTCGCACAAAGAAAAACCGGTTCGGCTCTGGCGAGAGCGAACCGGTTTTTTTACGCCTTGCAGCATGGCTTACAGCACGAACTTGACCATTTCATGACCGGACAAGGCGCGGTACAGATTGTCAAGCTGCTCGCGGCTGGTGGCGCGAACGGTGACGGTCAGCGACAGGTAATTACCTTTCGGGGACGGACGCATCTCGACCTTGCCGGCGTGAAAAGTGGGATCGTATTCGGTAACCATCTCGACGATGGTATTGGCGAACTCATCGTGCATGATGCCGATGACTTTGATGGGAAAGTCACTGGGATATTCGATCAGGGATTCTTCGGTAGGAGCTGGCATGGTGTACGGCTTTCGACTTTCAATAGGGACTGCAAGGAACTGCGCCTATTTTACGCCATGCACCAGCCGGTTTGCGCATGTCTTGGCTTGCGGCAAGACATGCGGCTTCTCATCGGCAAAACCGCCGTATCAAAGCGCGGCTTTGGCTTCCTGATACGCCGCGTACAGCCTGGCGAACACCGGACCCGGCTTGCCGTTGCCGACGGCCTTGTCGTCGATGGTGACCACCGGCAAGACTTCCTTGGTGGCCGAGGACAGCAGTACTTCATCGGCGGCGAAGACTTCTTCCTGCGTGATGCGGCGCGCTTCGAACACGATGCCCTGCGACTTGCACAACTCTTCGATCAGGCCGTAGCGGATGCCTTCGAGGATCAGGTTGTCCTTCGGCGGCGCCGACAGCTTGCCGTCCTTGACGATCCAGACGTTGGACGACGACGCTTCGCTCAGGAAGCCGTCGCGGAACTGGATGGTTTCGGTGACTTCGTGCTCGGCGGCGTATTGCGCGGCCAGCACATTGCCCAGCAGCGAAGTCGACTTGATCTGACAGTTGAGCCAGCGCTTGTCCTGCATGGTCACGCAAGCCACGCCCTTCGCGCGCACTTCAGCCGATGGCACCGCCAGCGGGCTGGTCATCATGAACACGGTCGGCGTGACCGGATCCTTGGGAAAAGCATGACCGCGCTTGGCGACGCCGCGCGTGACCTGGATATAGACGATCTGGTCGCTGAGATCGTTGGCCTGCACCACACGGTCGATCAGCGCCAGCCATTCGGCTTCGCTATGCGGATTGGTAATACCGATGGTGCCGAGGCTGCGGAACAGGCGCGCAATGTGATGCGTCCCGCGGAACGGTTTGCGGGCATACATCGGGATCACTTCATACACGCCGTCGCCGAAGATGAAGCCGCGATCAAGCACAGGGATGCGGGCTTCGGAGAGCGGCGTCATGTCGCCGTTGAGGTACACGATAGGATCGTTCATGGGACGTTTTCTTTTTGAAAGTTCAGACAGGGAAGTTCGGGGAATAGAGACATTCTTGCACAGACGCGCAACAGCCGTTATGCAAAGTAAGCATTGCGCGATGCCATGGATCCCATGCATCGGCGTCGCGCAATGTTGCGGATGTTGTAGATGCTGCTAAAGCGGCTGGATGCTGAGACGGCTGACGCTGTCGCCTGGCGCATTGTTGCGGTTGGAAAAATGCCAGCGCTGCTGGTGATAGCGTGCCACGGTTTCACGGTGGGCGATGCTGACGATGGCCGACTGCGGCAGTTCTTCCTGCAGCAGGGAGTACAGCGCTTCTTCGGTTTCGCCGTCCATGGCGCTGCTGGCTTCATCCAGGAAAACCACTTCAGGGCGCGTGAGGAATACGCGTGCAAACGCCAGGCGCTGCTGCTCGCCGGGCGACAGGCGATTGCCCCAGTTGTTGTAGACGTCGAGCTTGTCTTTCAGGTGCGACAGCCGGCACAGGTCGAGGTAGTGGCACATCGCCAGATCGGTGTAAGCACTGTCATCTGCCGGATATGCCAGCGCCGAACGCAGCGTACCGATCGGCAGATAGCTCGATTGCGGCACGAACATCAGTTTGGACTTGTGCGGGATCTGGATGTCGCCGCCGCCGTACGGCCAGATACCGGCGATGGCGCGGAACAACGTCGACTTGCCGCAACCCGACGGACCGCTGACCAGGATGCGCTCGCCGGGATGAATCGCACCATTAACGCCACCGATCAGCGCGCTGCCGTCGGGCAAGGCAAGGTCGACCTTGTCGAGCAAAATGGCGCCGACATTGTTGCGTTCCACCGAAATGCTGGCGGGCTGCTTCTGCGCCTGCTCGACGGCGAGGTTGAAACCGGCCAGACGGTTGATGCTGGCCTTCCAGTCGGCCAGCGTGGTGAAGGCGTTGATGAACCACGACAAGGCGTCCTGCACCTGGCCGAAGGCGCTGCTGAGCTGCATCAGCACACCCAGCGAAATGGCGCCGGAGAAGTAGCGCGGCGCCGCCACCAGCAGCGGGAAAATAATCGCGAACTGGCCGTAGAAGTTGGTCGCGATATTCAGGCTTTTGGTGGTGCGCATGATGGCCCACCAGTTTTGGCGAATGTCCTCAAAACGCAGATTGAGTTCATCGCGTTCACGCCGCTCGCCGCGATACAGTGCAACCGCTTCCGCATGTTCACGGATGCGGATCAGACCGAAACGATAGTTCGCCTCAAAGCGCTCCTGGTTGAAACTCTGCACCACCAGCGGCTTGCCGATCCACCAGATGATCCACGACCCGACGCCGGCATAAGCGATGGCAAACCACACCATGTAACCGGGTATCACCCATTCGCGATTCATCAGGGCGAACGACACCGGGCCGCTGATGGCCCACAGAATGCCCACGAACGACACCAGCGTCACGGCGCTGGAGATGAAGCCCAGCACCAGACTGATGGTGTTCGACGTCAGCGAGCGCAGATCTTCGGCGATACGCTGATCGGGGTTGTCGGCGATGTGGCCCTGCTCCATGCGGTAGTAGGCATGATGCGCCAGCCATTTGGCCATGTACTTGTCGGTCATCCAGCTGCGCCAGCGGATCTGCAGCGATTGCGTCAGATAGATGCGCGCAGTGGCGACGACGATGTAGGCAAAGGCCAGGTAGCTGAACTGCCACAGCAGGCTCTTGAAGGCGACGTAATCCTTGTTTTGCATGGAATCGTACATGGTGCGATTCCAGTCGGTGATGAGCACGTTGATATAGACCATGACCAGCACCAGCGCGATGATCACCGCCAGCAGGCCCCAGGCCTTCCAGCGTTCTTCCGAGATCCAGTATGGTTTGATGAGCTGCCAGATGGCGCGGCGGTCGAAGGCTTTTTTCTTGTTGGCTGTCATGTGAGTTCCGGATGGGTTCTGTGCAAGATCATCTGCGATGATAAGCAATCCGCAATATTTCAGCTTGCGTTTAAATGCAACCAAGTGCAACAGTCTGGCACTTGCTGCTATCCCACGAGCTGTCGTCCCAGCAAACGCCGAGACGGCGCTGGGTCCTGACTTTCGTCAGGACGACAGGTATGGAGCAGCCGCCCCGTTTTGGTGAACGGGTTAAAATCGGTGTTCTTCACTGCATCGGTCTTGCGCGGACTCCAGCACCAGGCTGCTGCGCGCGGCGCCGATACTGTGCCGATATTCTGGAGATTGCATGCTCGCATGGTTTGAAAAACTGGTTCACCCCTACCCCGACAATATTCCCAAGCCGCCGCCGCGCGGCTTTACAGCGTTCATCTGGGCCTGCACCCAGGGCTTGCGCCGCTACATCGTTGCAATGACGGCACTGACCGCGATCATCGGCGCATTTGAAGCACTGCTGTTCGCGATGATGGGCCGCATCGTCGACTGGCTCAGCCACATCGAGCCGTCGCAGTTGTGGACGCAGGAACGCAGCAGCCTGATGTGGCTGGCCGTGGTGCTGGCCGGCAGCCCTGTGCTGATTGCGCTGCAGACCTTCTTCAAGCATCAGACGCTGGCGGGCGCTTTTCCGATGATGCTGCGCTGGAAATTTCATCGCCTGATGCTCAACCAGAGCATGAGTTTCTATCAGGACGAATTCGCCGGCCGCGTCGCCGCCAAGGTGATGCAGACAGCGCTCGCGGTGCGCGACGTGTGCATGATCATGGGCGACATCCTGGTGTTCGTGATGATCTACTTCGTCACGATGGCGGCAGTCGTCGGCAACTTCGATCTGTGGATGCTACTGCCCTTCTTCGGCTGGCTGGTGCTGTACATGGCGGCGCTGCGCTACTTCGTGCCGCGCCTGTCGAAGGTGGCGCGCAATCAGGCGGATGCGCGTTCAACGATGACCGGCCGCATCACCGATGCGTACACCAATATCGCGACCGTCAAACTGTTTTCACACGCCGGTCGGGAGGCCGGTTATGCACGCAGCGCGATGCAGGACTTTCTGGTCACGGTGAACCGCCAGATGCGTCTGGTGAGCGGCTTTGAAATCGTCAATCACTCGCTCAACATGGTGCTGATCCTGTCGACTGCCGGCGTTGCGCTGTGGCTGTGGACGCAAGGCCAGGTCGGTATCGGCGCAGTGGCGGCGGCGACCGCGATGGCGCTGCGCCTGAACGGCATCGCGCACTGGGTGATGTGGGAAATGGCGGCCCTGTTCGAACACGTCGGCACCGTGCAGGACGGCATCAACACGCTGTCGCGCGCGCATGAGGTGAAGGATTTGCCGGATGCACAGCTATTGCAAGTGAAGCGCGGCGAACTGCGTTTTGAAGAGGTAAGTTTCGCCTACGGCGCCACCGGTCCCGATGCACGCCAGGTGATCGACAAGCTGAACCTGAACATTCAGCCCGGTGAAAAGATCGGCCTGGTCGGACGTTCCGGCGCGGGCAAGTCGACCATCGTCAATCTGCTGCTGCGCTTTTACGATGTCGAACAGGGCCGCGTACTGATTGACGGCCAGGACATCGCCCACGTCACGCAGGACAGCCTGCGCGCGCAAGTCGGCATGGTGACGCAGGATACCTCACTGCTGCACCGCTCGGTGCGCGACAACATTCTTTATGGCCGTCCCGATGCCGGCGACGATGACATGATCGCCGCCGCGCATCGCGCCGAGGCGCATGATTTCATCGGCAGCCTGGCCGATGCGCATGGCCGCAAAGGCTATGATGCGCACGTCGGCGAACGTGGTGTGAAATTATCCGGCGGACAACGCCAGCGCATCGCGATCGCGCGCGTGATGTTGAAGGACGCTCCCATCCTGTTGCTGGATGAAGCGACCAGCGCGCTCGATTCGGAAGTCGAAGCGGCGATTCAGGAAAGCCTGTATCGCCTGATGGAAGGCAAGACCGTGGTCGCTATCGCCCACCGCCTGTCGACCATCGCCGCGATGGACCGCCTGATCGTGCTGGATCAGGGCCGCATCGTCGAGCAAGGCAGCCATCAGGAGCTGCTGGCGCACAACGGTCTGTATGCGCGCCTGTGGTCGCATCAGAGTGGCGGTTTCCTGGGTGAAGAAGCTTGATTCGACAAGCTAGTTCGCTACGTACCATTCACGGTGCGTAGCGAACACGACAGTCAAACGTAGTAGCTATCTTCCAGCAGCATGTCCTCGAAGAAGGCGCCGTAAGTATGGTCAGGATGGCGCAAATGGATCTCCAGAATCCAGCGCACCGCCGACGGCACGCCTTCGAATTCTGCCAGTGATCCTGTGTGAATTGCGGCGTGCGGAAAATCCGACACGCGGTGTCCCGGCAGATCGAAATTCAATTCCCAACCGCGCTTGCGCACTTCGTTTTCCGCGAAGGCGTACAGCGCTTCTCCACTCAATTGCTGTTCGCTCCACGCGCGTCGTGCGGCATGAAACACGGCTTCAGCATCCTGCGCGCAGCGCGCGTAATCGTCCTGGCTGCCGACCATGAAAGCAGCGCCGCCGTCGCCTTCCCACGCGTCATGGCGCGGTGCGATGTCGATGAAAAAGATATCGTTTTCCTGCAGCACTACGCCGGGTTCGGACGCCTGCCGCATCGGCTTGACGGTATTGCGGCCGAAGCGCACGCGCGTCGGGTGCCAGCTCAGCGTGAGGCCGGCATCGATCAGGACCTGCCTGGCCATCTCGACGGCGTCTTCTTCCACCATGCCCGGTCTGATCCGTGCCGCGATGTCGCGAATCGCCTGGCGCGTCTTGTTGCGCGCGGCGAGCATGCCGTCGACGGAAAAGGCCGGGCCGACGCGCTCGGCGTCGCCGGTCGCCATGGTGGCGGTTGAAGTGTTCATGTGTTCTCCTGAGAAGGCGCAAAAGAACGCGCACCATGCACGTCCCCGATGGAGAAAATTATCGACGGCGGCGCACAACAAAGACAGTGCCGCAAGGACGCGTTGACAGCCATCCTGCGACGTTTTTCTGCCACGAAGATGGCAATGCCGGCTCGCCGGCGAAGACGGCGCTATGATGGCATCAGTCGATCTCTTGTCTTCAATCACCGTCGTTGCTCATTCACTGCCATGCCTACTGTCGCCCTGCTGGTGTTTCCCGGAGTTCAGGCGCTGGATGTTTCCGGCCCGCTGGATGTGTTCGCCGAAGCCAACCGCTTCCTGCTGCCGCAGCAGCACTATCACTTGCAAGTCGTCGGCAGCACGCGCGAAGCGATCGCCTGTTCCAACGGCATGCAGATCGTGCCGCATCGGCATTACAGCGAGACTAACGACGCCGTCGATCTGCTGCTGGTGGCGGGAGGGCCGGCCTTGCCGCAGCATGCGCGCGACGCTGCGCTGAGCGACTGGCTGGTGCAGGCCGCCCGGCGCGCCGGACGGCATGGTTCGATTTGCAACGGCGCGTTCTTACTCGCGCATGCGGGACTGCTGAATGGCAAGCGTGTCACCACGCATTGGAATGACGCCGCCGCGCTGGCGCGTGATTTTCCGGATGTCGAAGTCGACGCCGATCGCATTTATCTGCGCGACGGCAAACTGGTGACGTCGGCCGGCGTGACCGCCGGCATTGATCTGTCGCTGGCGTTGCTGGCGGAAGACATGGGACAGGAAGTCGCGCTCAATGTCGCCAAGCGGCTGGTCGTCTTCATGCAGCGCAGCGGCGGGCAATCGCAGTTCAGCCCTTACCTCACGCCCTACGCCGAAGAGATGTCGCTGGTCGGCCAGGTGCAACATTACGTGCGCGCACATCTGCAGGACAAGCTTAGTGTCGACGTGCTGGCGAAAGTGGTCTCCAGCAGTCCGCGCAATTTCGCGCGTGTGTTTGCCCGCGATGCGCGGATGACGCCGGCGGAATTCATCGAGAGCGCGCGCGTCGACGCGGCGCGCGTGATACTGGAGAGTTCAGCGGCGCCGCTGAAGACGGTGGCCTACCGTTGCGGTTTCCGCGATGCGAGCCATATGCGCGTGGTGTTTCAGCGGCGGCTGGGCATCAGTGCCCAGCAGTACCGCGACAATTTTTCTGCAGGTGGACTGAATGATGTAGATGGGGTGGATACTGCGATGGCGGCATCGAGGTAAAGAGCGCTGCAAATTGCGGCCGGCAACCATGCCGGTCCGCATCGGTCTGCGTTACTGCTACAACTTACTGCCTCTGCTTTACTGCTCTACCGCTTCGCCGCGCAAACGTGCGATCACGCCGTCAAGCGCGTCAAGGCCGGCGAAGCTGATGATGAGCTGGCCCTTGTTCTTGGCGCCGGTCTTGATCGACACTTGTGTGGCGAGGATGTCGGACAATTCTTCTTCCAGGCGCGCGATGTCGCGCGATTTTTCCTTGCCGCCGTCGCGTGGTTTGTTCGATGCCGCTTGTTCGGCAGTCGTGCGCACGACGAGTTTTTCGGCTTCGCGCACCGACATGCGCTTGGCGACAATCTGGTTCGCCAGATTGATCTGCGTGGCGGAATCAACGGCCAGCAAAGCACGCGCATGGCCCATGTCGATATCGCCGGCCATCAGCATGGTCTGCACCGGCTTGGCAAGATTCAGCAAACGCAGCAAGTTCGACACTGCGCTGCGGGAACGGCCGACTGCAACCGCAGCTTGTTCATGCGTGAAGTTGAAATCGGTGATGAGGCGATGGATACCTTGCGCTTCTTCCAGCGGATTCAGATCTTCGCGCTGCATGTTTTCGATCAGCGCCATGGCGGCGGTGGTCTGATCGTCGACGTTCTTCACCAGCACCGGTACTTCGGTCAAGCCGGCAATCTTGGCAGCACGGAAGCGGCGTTCGCCGGCGATGATTTCGTAGATGTCCTTGCCGTTGTTCTGGCCGATGGAGCGGATCAGGATAGGTTGCAGCAGGCCTTGTTCCTTGATCGATGCGGCAAGCTCGTTGAGCGCGCCTTCGTCCATGCGGCTGCGCGGCTGATATTTGCCGGCCTGCAGATCCGTGACCGGCATCACCGATGGCGAACCAGCGACCACCGGCTCGTCTTCGGTCATGTCGGAAGATCCGCCGAGCAATGCGTCGAGACCGCGGCCGAGGCCTTTTGATTTTTTGGTTGCCATCTTGGTTACCTACCTGTTTCTGAATTACTGATTACTAAAATTATTTATATCGTTTATAACGATTACAGCGTCTTGATGCGTTCGACCATTTCGGCGCCGAACGCGATGTACGCCTGCGCGCCCTTCGATGCGGCGTCGAAATTGACACCCGGCATGCCGTAGGACGGCGCTTCCGCCAGACGCACATTGCGCGGGATGACAGTCTTGAAAACCTTGTCGCCGAAATGCTGTTCGAGCTGATCGGAAACCTGTTGCGACAGCGTCATGCGCGGGTCAAACATCACGCGCAGCAAACCGATGATCTTGAGATCGGGATTGAGCTTGGCGTGCACTTTCTTGATGGTGTTGACGAGATCGGACAGACCTTCCAGCGCATAGTATTCGCACTGCATCGGGATCACCACGCCATGCGCCGAGCACAGGCCGTTCAGGGTCAGCAGCGACAACGCGGGCGGGCAATCGATGAGGATGAAGTCGTAGTCGTCGGCGACGGCGGCGAAGGCATCCTTGAGGCGCTTCTCGCGGTTGTCGAGTTCGACCATTTCGACTTCGGCGCCGGCCAGTTCGCGGTTGGCGGGCAGCACGTCGAAGTTGCCGCTTTCGGAGCGCTTGCGCACGCTCTTGATGTCGGACATGCCGAGCAGGACTTCATAAATCGAACCTTGCAGCTCGGCCTTGTTGATGCCGGAACCCATGGTCGCATTGCCTTGCGGATCGAGGTCGGCCAGCAGCACGCGCTGATTGTGCTGCGCCAGACCGGCGGCGAGATTGACTGCTGTGGTGGTTTTTCCGACGCCGCCTTTTTGATTCGCAACGCAAAAGATTTTAGCCATAGGTTCTTTTTAGTGAATGTTCCGTTGGTGCTCAGGGTTGATGCAATGCTGGTTCAGATGCTCAGTTTGTACTTAACTTGATGCCGAAGCCGATCAGAAAAATGCCGGCCGCGCGCGACGCCAATGTAGCGATCGTGCGATTGCGCGCCAGGCGTTTTGCTGCCGCATTTCCCACCAGGACCAGCAGACTGCCATAGATCAGGGTGCAAGTGCAAATTACCGCGCCCATGGTGAGGAAAGTCGCTGCGCCCTGCTGCGTCGCCGGATCGATGAACAGCGGGAAAAACGCCATGTAAAACACGATGGCCTTGGGATTCATGAGCGTGACGAAAAAGCCGCGGCGGAAATCCGCCATGTTCGAAAACGGCACCACCGATGATCCGCCCTCTTCCTTGGCGAACAGCAGGCGCGCGCCGAGATAAGCAAGATACGCGGCGCCGATATATTGCATTCCCTTGAACAGCAAGGGATTTGCGTGCAGCAAAGCCGCCACGCCGATCGCCGCCAGAAACATCAGCACGATATCGCCCAGCATCAGTCCGGCGATCGCCGCAAAGCCGCCGCGCAAACCATGCTTGGCTGAACACGTCAGCACGCAGAAGGTGCCCGGTCCCGGCAGCATCAGAAACACCACGGTCGCTGCGACCAGCTGCCAGACGTCGGTGATGCCCATGGTGTGAAACAGTGCTTGCATGATGTCTCCTCGTTGTCTTTACGTTTTCTTTTGTGCGCGATAGTCGTCTGTAGTAACCCGTACTGCTTTTACTGTTGCGGCGTCTTGACCAGCTTCGACGTATCGAATCCCTGCTTGGTGGCGTTGTTCACCGCCGCCTCATATTCTGCAGTCGACAGCGCCGGCTTGCGCGCCAGGATCCACAGATAGTCGCGCGACGGCGTGCCGACGGTGGCGATGGAATAATCCGGATCCAGGTCGATGATCCAGTAGTCGCCCCACACCAGCGGGAACCATGCCAGCCATGCCGGCGCAAAGCGCACCTGCAGCCTGGCGTTGTTGCTGCCTTCGCCATCCTTGACCACGCGCGCCAGACCGTCGGCCTGATCCAGTACGCCGCCCTCCACCTTGCAGCGGTTGATGACGTCGATATCGCCGTCGGCGCGTGCGCGGTATTCCGCGGTCACGTTGGCGATGCATTTTTTCTGGAAGCTATTGGGAAAACGCGCAATTTCATACCACTTGCCGACGTAGCGTTTGAGATCCACCGACGGTACGGTGACGACTTCCTGCGCCATGGCATTGGTCACCGGCAACGCGGCCACGGGAGCGGCGGCGGCGCAGACCAGCGTCAGGGAAGAGAGCAAACGGCGGGCAAGCTGGGTGTTCATTCAAGACCTTTCGATGAAGATCAGATGACGTTCGGCGTCCAGACCGGGTACCTGCAAGGCTTCGGTTCTGGCGACTTTCCATCCATCCGGAAGACGGGCAATTTCATCCTGCGGCATCACGCCTTTGAGAGCAATGTAATGGCCGCCGGGCTGTAACAGATGGTTCGACCAGTTAACGAAGTCGTTGAGTTCCGCAAAAGCGCGCGAAGTAATCACATCGAACAGTTGCTCAACCTGCAACTGTTCAACACGCGCCGTGTAGACAGATACATTGCCTAATTGCAACTCGGCCTTGGCCTGTGTCAAAAAAGCGGTTTTCTTGTGCACCGTATCGATCATCGAGACGCGCATGCCCGGCTGCGCCTCGGCCGCCCAGATTGCCAGCACGATGCCCGGCAAGCCGCCGCCGGCGCCGACGTCCAACACATTGGTGGCGCCGTCGAAGGCCTTGACCACGGCCAGCGAGTCCAACAGGTGATGCGTCATCATCTGCGCCGGATCACGCAGGGCGGTCAGGTTATAGGTGCGGTTCCACTTCGCCATGAGGGCGAGGTAGGCCAGCAGTTTTTGCTGCTGACCGGCGCTGAGCGCCAGGCCGAGAGCTTCAGCGCCCGCGCTCAGGGTGTCGGCCAGTTTGGAGTCTGTTGTTGTCGTGTTCAAAATACTCAGGCCGCCTGATTGTGGTTGTCGGAGTCCGGAGTCCCGGCCTGATCAGCGGCATTTTTCAGGCCGCCTTTTTTCAGGTGGACCAGCAACAAGGACAGCGCCGCCGGCGTCACGCCGGAAATCCGCGACGCCTGGCCGAGGGTTTCCGGCTTGTGCTTGTTGAGCTTCTGGCGCACTTCGATCGACAGGGCTTTGACGTCCATGTAGTCGAGATCGGCTGGCAGCTTCATGCTTTCGTTGTGTTCCTGACGGCCGATTTCCTTGGCCTGGCGATCGATGTAGCCCGCGTACTTGATCTGTATCTCGATCTGTTCCCGCACCGGATCATCGGCGACGCCGGGTCCGGCGAGCGATTGACCGTCGGTGCCGGTCAGGGTCATCAGGCTGTCGTAGGTGACATTCGGACGGCGCAGCAGATCGACCAGGTTGTATTCCCGCTCGATGGCTTTGCCCAGAACGCGTTCGGCTTCGACATCGGCGAGGATGCGCGGATTCACCCAGGTGGATTTCAGGCGCTCCATTTCACGTGCAACAGCCTCGCGTTTTTTCTCGAACATTTCCCATTGAGCGTCGCCGACGCAGCCCAGCTGACGGCCGATTTCAGTCAGGCGCAGGTCGGCGTTGTCTTCACGCAGACTCAGGCGATATTCGGCGCGGCTGGTGAACATACGGTAAGGCTCTTGCACGCCCTGGGTAATCAGATCATCGACCAGCACGCCAAGATAAGCCTCGTCGCGGCGCGGTGTCCAGGAGTCGCGGCCCTGTGTTTGCAACGCGGCGTTGAGGCCGGCCAGCATACCTTGCGCCGCCGCTTCTTCGTAACCGGTGGTGCCATTGATCTGGCCGGCGAAGAACAAGCCCTGAATCTGCCGGGTTTCCAGCGACGACTTGAGGCCACGCGGATCGAAGTAATCGTATTCGATGGCGTAGCCCGGACGCAGGATGTGAGCATTTTCCATGCCGCGCATCGAGCGCACCAGCGCCAGCTGCACGTCGAACGGCAGGCTGGTGGAGATGCCGTTGGGGTAGAACTCGTTGGTGGTCAGGCCTTCCGGTTCCAGATAGATCTGGTGCGAATCCTTGCCCGAGAAGCGGTGGATCTTGTCTTCAATCGACGGGCAGTAGCGTGGACCGACGCCTTCGATCACGCCGGTGTACATCGGGCTGCGATCCAGGCCGGCGCGAATGATGTCGTGGGTCTGGGTGTTGGTATGGGTAATCCAGCACGGCATTTGTGCCGGATGCATGCCGACATTACCCATGACCGAGAACACCGGGATCGGATCGAAGTCGCCCGGCTGTTCTTCCAGCACGGAAAAATCGATGCTGCGGCCGTCGATACGCGGCGGCGTCCCGGTTTTCAGACGGCCTTGCGGCAGCTTGAGTTCTTTCAAACGTGCCGACAAAGAGATCGCTGGCGGGTCACCGGCACGGCCGGCGGAATAGTTATTGAGGCCGACGTGGATCTTCCCGTCGAGGAAAGTACCGGCAGTCAGCACCACCGCCCTGCCCGCAAACTTGATCCCGGCCTGCGTCACGGCGCCGATCACGCGGTCGCCCTCAACCATCAGATCGTCCACAGCCTGCTGGAACAGCCACAGATTCGGCTGATTTTCCAGACGCGAACGGATCGCTTGCTTGTACAGAATGCGGTCAGCCTGGGCGCGCGTGGCGCGGACAGCCGGGCCCTTGGACGAATTCAGGATGCGGAATTGAATACCCGCCTCATCGGTTGCAATCGCCATCGCCCCGCCCATGGCATCGACTTCCTTGACCAGATGGCCCTTGCCGATGCCGCCGATGGAAGGATTGCAGGACATCTGACCGAGGGTCTCGATGTTGTGCGTCAACAGCAATGTGGTTTGCCCCATGCGGGCAGATGCCAAAGCAGCTTCGGTTCCGGCGTGACCGCCGCCGACGACGATGACATCAAATTGTGTGGGAAATAGCATAATGCGCCTCGTGGAGACGGTGAACAGAGGCGAGATTATAAAGTCTTTTTCGGATGGGTATCAGACCCCACCCCGGTTATTCCCTTTTTAGTCACGCTTTTTGTTTCACGTGAAACAATTTGGGTTGCCGATATGGATGGACAATGACTGTTGGCGATTGATCGAAGGTTTTTTTGACAAATAAAAAGGGAGGCCTCAGCCTCCCTTTTTTATCTCCTGATATTCTTCGGTGATTGTTTCACGTGAAACAATCGCCGAAATCTATCCTGCCCTACTTCAAAAACGCGTCATATCCTGTCTTCAAAATCAGGGCACTCACCACGAACAGGAAAAGTTTGCGGACAAAGCTGCTGCCATGTTTCATCGCCAGACGTGTACCAACCAGCGAGCCGCCGATATTAAAGACCGCCATTAACAGACCCAGTTGCCAGATCACGTGACCGCTGTAGGAGAACCAGACCAGGGCCGCCAGATTGGTGGCGATGTTCACCACCTTCGACACAGCCGATGCGCGCAGGAAATCATAGCCAAAGATACGCACAAACAGGAACACGAAGAAGCTGCCGGTACCCGGTCCAAACAAGCCGTCATAGAACCCCACCCCGGCACCCACCAGAATGGCATAGAGTTTTTCCTTGCTTCCCGACAACAGCGGCGCATGGTGCTGGCCGAAGTCTTTCTTCTTCAGGGTATAGATCGCAACCGCCAGCAGCACGAAAGGCAAAGCCTTGCGCATCATGTCGGTCGGCACGTGCGTGACCAGATAGGCCCCCGTAAAGGACAAGGCAAACGCCGCCAGCGCGGCAGGTGCCGCTGCCGCCCAATGGATACGGACCTTGCGGGCGAAATTGATCGCCGCCGCGCTGGTGCCCATGACGCCGGCCACCTTGTTGGTCCCGAGCAGCGTCGCCGGTGCGACATTAGGAAAGACCGAGAACAAGGTCGGGATCAGCACCAGCCCGCCACCGCCGACCACTGCATCTACCAGTCCGGCGACGAATGCGCCGATGCAGAGAATCACATAATTGGAAAAGAGAACAGGCAAAAGATCAGACATAACGACCTGCCTGCGTGAAGATACAGCACGGGGAAAACAACGACATCGGAGGCTTTCGCTAAACGGGAGAAGGGAACTGCTTGCTGGTTCGGCCCCGACATATCGCAGCGAAACCTGCCGGCCGCACTGTCAGAGCGACAAGCATTTTACTCCTGCGGCTCCCGCTTCTCTACTCCCATGACGCTCTTGCGCCCTACTACTTGCGCACCCGATTCATCAACACACTGCGTTGCTCTGCATGCTCGTCATCAGGTTCGAACAAGGACAGACTGGAGATAGCCCGCGTCATGGCAACATAAAAATGGCGGACCTCCTCGGCGATATCGCGCAGCCGGGGGAATTCGTGCTGCTGCAGATAAGGCACCAGCACATGTGGCCACTGCCGCCCTTTCGCTGCCTGGATCGTCGTCAGCGTCAATTGCCGGCGCGACTGGATGGCGTTCCGGTTCTTGCTCACCTTTTGCTGGCGGCGATGCAGTTCGGCGAGGAAGTCGGCCGCGTTCATCTCCGGGTGGCGTGAGGCAAAAGCGATAAAGGTCTGGATCGACTTGGCAGCCGACGTCGCGCGGCTGCGATTGATGAAGGCACGGCTGGTGGCATCGACCAGCGACAGATGGCGATTGGCGAAGTTGAGCAACTCTGCTGCCGTACTCTCCTTGTTCAGCTTCTGCAACTCTTCCACTACATCCGTGAAGCGCTGCTTCCAGCGCAGCGTCATGTCATCGTCGGCATCGCGTGGCTTGCACAGTACGGCTTCGAAAAAATCCTTGAGCGCATTCGGCTGTTCCGCAATCATCCGTTGCGCTTCCTCGAACCAGCTGCCTTCGGCAAAGTAGCCGCGCTCCCAGTTTTCGGACGACTCCCCAACCGGCAGGTACAGAGAAAATCCCATGACCATGCGCTTGATGCTTTCCTTGTCGCCTTGCAGCGTCGCGAACGAATTACTCGCCATGTGCAGCAGACCGCGCAGCATCAGAATTTCAGGACGATGGAGGTAAGACTCGATGTCGTCGCAGTAGTACGGGATGTTTTGATCAAGCAGCAGGTTTTCGATCTCGATGGTCTGGTCCGGCTCGCGCACGATGATCGCGATGTCGGAATAACGCGTGTCGGCCCGCGCCTTCACCAGGGCTTGCACCTGCTGCGCCACTTTCGCGGCGCAATCTCCGGACAAAGTCGGGTCATAAGTCAGGCGCTTGATCTCCGTGTACAGATCTTCATGCGAAGCACATTTGCGCGCCGTCAGCCGCTGCGCCAGCTTGGACAGCGAAGTCCCGAAACGATAGGATTTCCCCAGCGGCAGGTACTGCGCATTCGGAAAGGCCATCTCAAAACCCGCGGTGGAATAGACGATATCCGCACCACGCGCAGAGTTAATAATTTGATAACGATCACCGACCGCAACCAATTTATTTCCTCTTAGCAACAATTGCAGCAAGCGGAATTCAGCTGCGTTGATATCGTGCCATTCATCGATCAGATACAAACCTTTAACCGGGAGAATCTCCAGCGCGGACGGGTGATTGCTCAGCAGCTCAACCAGGTCCGGCACCAGATCGGCGGCACTGCGCCATTTGTATTCACCGGGGTAAGTCTGCCGCTGCCGCTCGTAAGCGATGCCGATTTCGACCGCTTCAATTTGCGTACCGAACTGCGTTGCCAGTTGATCCAGATCATCGTAATCCAGCTCTTCGTCATGGAAACGATGCGAGGCCAGACTGGCTTTAAAACGGTAAAGCAAAGAAAACATTTCCTCGGCATTGGCACTGTTTTTCTCGAAAGAAAAATCGAAGCCGTTGTCGATCCGCCCTTCTCTCGCTTCATAGCGCGCCAGCACGCTGTTTGCCGCCGCCACCAGATGCGGGCGCAGTTCTTCGTCCGACGCGTAGTAACGTGTTTTTTCCAGCGCCAGCGCTTCGCCCAGCTGCGCCAGACATTCGCGCGCATACGCCTCCACCGTATTCAGCGGCACCGGTCTGGTGACGCCTTCCTCGTACAGCTTTTCGCGGAAACGCTTGTTTGCCCCTTCCGAAAAACACAGGCATTGGATCTGATGCGCACCTAGCCCTCTTGTCAGCGCCTGCTTCACCAGCATCGCCAGCGTGGTGGTTTTACCCGAGCCGGCAACCGCTTCGATCATGACGATCTGGGCGTGACACTTCAAAATCTCTATCTGCTCGTCGGTCTGGGGCACTGCCATTCAATTCTCCGAAAATACATTTGCTGCATGATTGCGCGTGGCGACACTGTACAAGCAAACCGGCCGGCGTCAAATGAAAACTGCCACCGGACAGTCTGAACTGTGCGGCGGCAGTGATTGCTGCAGTTACCCTGGCCGGCAAACCGGCCTGAGCCAAACTACTAGTGCGATGCAGTCGGCGAACGCTTCCCCATCAGGTTCAGGATTTCACCGACGATGCCGCGGCGGAAGGCCAGCACGCAAACGATGAAGATGAAGCCGGTCACGATGGTCACCGAGTCGCCCAGGGTATTGAACCATTCGATATGGGTCACCGTAGCCAGCCAGTTGCCGATATCGCCCAGCTTGTTTTCCAGCATGATGATGATCACGGCGCCGACGATAGGACCGATGATGGTGCCCAGGCCGCCAACCAGCGTCATCAGCACGACCAGACCGGACATGCTCCAGTGCACGTCGGTCAGCGTTTCAAAGCCCAGCACCAGCGCCTTGGTCGAGCCGGCAAGACCTGTCAGCGCTGCCGACAGCACGAAAGCCAGCAGCTTGTAGCGGTCGACGTCATAGCCCAGCGAGATGGCGCGCGGTTCGTTTTCCTTGATCGCCTTCAGCACCTGGCCGAACGGCGAGCTGATGGTGCGCACGATCAGCGCAAAACCGGCAATCGCGATCGCCAGCACGACGTAGTACAAAGTCATGTCGCTCGACAGATCGATAAAGCCCAGCAGCTTGCCGCGCGGGATGCCTTGCAAGCCGTCTTCGCCGCCGGTGAACGGTGCCTGCAGCGCTACGAAGAACAGCATCTGCGCCAGCGCCAGCGTGATCATGGTGAAATAAATGCCCTGACGGCGAATCGCCAGCAGACCCATCACCAGACCGATCAGTGCGCCGGTGGCAGTACCCAGGATCAGGCCGATTTCAGGCGGTACGCCCCAGGCCTTGATCGCCTGGCCGGCAACGTAACCGGCGCCGCCGAAGAACGCGGCGTGGCCGAAGGACAGCAAGCCGGTGTAGCCGATCAGCAGATTGAAGGCGCATGCAAACAAGGCAAAGCACAGCATCTTCATCAGGAACACCGGATACAGACCGAACGGCGCCGCCAGCGCCAGGATCAGCAACACGGCGTAAAAGAATTTCTTGCTCATTGGATTATTCATCGCATTAGTCATGTCGTCGCCTTATTTCTCTTTACCGAACAGACCGGCAGGACGAATCATCAGGACGATGGCCATGATGATGAACACAACGGTTGCCGACAATTCAGGATAGAACACGCGGGTCAGGCCTTCGATCACGCCCAGGCCCAGACCGGTGACGATCGAGCCGAGGATGGAACCCATGCCGCCGATCACCACCACCGCGAACACGACGATGATCAGGTTGGAGCCCATCAGCGGCGACACCTGAATCACCGGTGCGGCCAGCACGCCGGCAAACGCCGCCAATGCCACGCCGAAGCCATACGTCAGGGTGACCATCAGCGGTACGTTGATACCGAAGGCTTCCACCAGTTTTGGATTCTCGGTACCGGCGCGCAGGTAAGCGCCCAGACGGGTCTTCTCGATCACGAACCAGGTCGAGAAACACACCACCACAGACGCCAGAACGACCCAGGCGCGATAATTCGGCAAGACCATGAACCCGAGGTTGGTTGCGCCTTGCAACGCGTCAGGGACCGAATACGGCTGTCCGGAGACGCCGTAGATCGAGCGGAAGATGCCTTCGACCATCAGCGTGATGCCGAAGGTCAGCAGCAGACCGTACAGGTGGTCCAGTTTGTAGAGCCAGCGCAGCATGGTCTTTTCGATGATGATGCCGAACAGGCCCACGATCAGCGGCGCCAGAATCAGCATCAGCCAGTAATTGATCCCGAAGTAGGTCAACCCTATCCACGCGGCGAACGCGCCGAGCATGTACAAGGTGCCGTGTGCAAAGTTGATCACGTTGAGCAGGCCGAAAATGACCGCCAGTCCCAGCGACAGCATCGCGTAGAACGAGCCGTTCACGAGGCCCAGCAGCAGCTGGCTCAACAAGGCTTGCAGGGGTATGCCGAATAATTCCATAGAAACTCATTCATTCTGATTGACCGGATGTCGCCTGGATACTCGTCTGAGTGAACCATGCGCTTCCGGCTTATCAAGTGCAACGTGGGCAACATGAAAAATCTGTCATTCCTGATTAAACAGAAATGACAGATCTCAAATTGCGTTTAATTGCGTTTAGTAGCCAGATTTACTGAAGACTTATTTCCAGGCGGAGCACTTGGATTCAGCCTTGGTGGTCCATGCCTGTTCGCCAGGAATGGTTTGCACCAGCTTGTAGTAGTCCCATGGGTACTTGGATTCGGCCGGTGTCTTGACCTGGTACAAATACATATCGTGGACCACGCGGCCGTCGGCGCGCAGATAACCGTTCTTCTGGAACACGTCGTTGAACTTCATCTTGCGCAGTTGCGCCATGACCTTGTCGGCATCATCCGAACCGGCAGCCTTCACAGCTTGCAGGTATTGCAGCGCGGAGGAATAGTCGGCAGCTTGCAGGCTCGAAGGCATCTTCTTTTGCTTTTCGAAGTAGCGCTTGGCGAACTTGCGGGTCTCGTCGTTGGTATCCCAGTACCAGCTGTCGGTCAGGTACATGCCCTGGGTCAGCTTCGGCGTCAGCGAGTGCACGTCGTTGATGAACACCAGCAGGCCGGCCAGCTTGGCAGTCTTGGTAATGCCGAATTCGTTGGCTGCCTTCACCGAATTGATGAAGTCGCCGCCGGCATTTGCCAGGCCGATGATCTGGGCCTTGGAAGTTTGTGCTTGCAGCAGGAAGGACGAGAAGTCGGATGCGCCCAGCGGATGCTTGACTGAACCCACGACGGTGCCGCCCGATGCCTTGACGACGGTGCTGGTATCCGCTTCCAGCGAGTGACCGAACGCATAGTCGGCGGTCAGGAAGAACCAGCTCTTGCCGCCTTGCTTGACGACTGCAGAACCTGTGCCCTTGGCCAGCGCCACAGTGTCGTAAGCGTAGTGAACGGTGTAAGGCGAGCATTCTTCATTGGTCAGGCGAGCCGAACCGGCGCCGTTTTCAATGAAGACCTTTTTCTTTTCGTTGGCGACTTTCGCCATTGCCAGCGCGGTGCCGGAATTGGTGCCGCCGATCAGGACGTCGACGCCCTGCTGGTCGAACCATTCGCGCGACTTGCTGGCGGCAACGTCAGCCTTGTTCTGATGATCGGCAACGACCAGTTCGATCTTCTTGCCGTTGATCGATCCGCCCATGTCGGCGATAGCGAACTTGATCGCTTCTGCGCCGCCCTGGCCGTCGATGTCCGAATAGACGCCGGAAATATCGGTGATGAAACCGATCTTGATCACGTCGCCGGAGATCTGCGCCGAAGCCGGCGCCGATGCTGCCAAAGCGAACGCTGCTGCCGCAGTCGATACGGCGAGTGACATTGTCTTCAATTTCATTTCCATCTCCTTTGTTATAACGTTCGCTTGCTGCCCGAAGTTGTTGCTGACTTTGCTGCTGAAGTTGTTACGTAACTCATCGATCGCGCATTGCGCCACCGACTACGTGACTACCCGTCGCACCGATGGAACTCATGGTGCATTCTTTTTATGACTTGCTGATTAATCTGACTCTTTAAGCCGACTCTTCAGAATCCGTGTTGCTGCGAATGAAGCCCGATATGTCCCGACCGTCCGGACTTACACGCCCAGCAATTCGTTGAGCTTCTGCGTCTTCGACTGCAATTCTGCAGCGGCAAACGACTCAACGATCTGACCGTGTTCCATCACATAAAAACGGTCCGCCAGCGGCGCCGCAAAACGGAAATTCTGTTCCACCATCACGATGGTGTAGCCCTTGGACTTGAGCATCAGGATCATGCGCGCAAGTGCTTGCACGATGACCGGCGCAAGGCCTTC
Source organism: Herbaspirillum sp. GW822-FHT03A08 (assembly GCF_058801885.1). NCBI lineage: Bacteria > Pseudomonadati > Pseudomonadota > Betaproteobacteria > Burkholderiales > Oxalobacteraceae > Herbaspirillum > Herbaspirillum sp. GW822-FHT03A08. The sequence goes on from NZ_JBXANR010000006.1 coordinate 367,760, forward strand.
GGAAATCTCGTCGAGCAACAGCAGGCGCGCGCCGGTGCGCAGGATGCGCGCCACCGCCAGCATTTGCTGTTCGCCGCCGGACAAGCGTGTGCCCTGGCTGTTGCGGCGCTCTTTCAGATTGGGGAACATGTCGTAGATCTCTTCGATCGACATGCCTTTGTCGGTCTTCGACACGAAGGGCGGCAGCATCAGGTTTTCTTCCGCCGACAGCGACGAAAAGATGCCGCGCTCTTCCGGGCAATAACCCACGCCTTGATGCGCGATCTTGTGGGTCGGCATGGCGATGGTTTCATTGCCGTTGATCTTGATCGAACCTTTGCGTGCACCGACCAGACCCATGATGGAACGCAAGGTGGTGGTGCGGCCGGCGCCGTTGCGGCCCAGCAGCGTCACCACTTCGCCCTTGTTTACGGTCAGGTTGACGTTGTGCAGAATGTGCGATTCGCCGTACCAGGCTTGCAGATCGGAAATCGCCAGCGCGGGTGTGCCGCCGCCAGTGGATGCCACGCCGCCTTGTTGCAGGGTTGCCGTGTTCATCAGTGAGCTCCTTCCAGCGCGCCCGATGTCGTGCCCATATAGGCTTCCATCACTTGCGGGTTCTTCGATACCTGGTCATACGTGCCTTCGGCCAGCACCGCGCCGCGCTGCAATACGCTGATGCGGTCGCAAATGCCGGAAATCACGTTCATGTTGTGTTCAACCATCAGAATGGTGCGGCCGGCCGAGACCTTTTTGATCAGTGCAGTCACGCGGTCGACGTCTTCGTGGCCCATGCCCTGGGTCGGCTCATCGAGCAGCATCAGTTCCGGTTCCATCGCCAGGGTCGTGGCGATCTCCAGCGCACGCTTGCGGCCGTAGGGCAAATCGACAGTGATGGTATCGGCGAAGCTGGTCAGATCGACTTCTTCGAGCAAGGCCATGGCGCGGTCATTGAGCTGCTTCAGGCTGTCGCCGTTCTTCCAGAAATGGAAGGAAGTACCCAACGTGCGCTGCAAACCGATGCGCACGTTTTCCATCACGCTCAGGTGAGGAAACACGGCGGAAATCTGGAAGGAACGAATGATGCCCTGACGCGCAATCTGCGCCGGCGCATCCATCGTGATGTCCTTGCCATTGAATAAGATCTGGCCCGAAGTCGGCACCAGGAATTTGGTCAGCAAATTGAAGCAAGTCGTTTTGCCGGCGCCATTCGGTCCGATCAGCGCATGGATATGCCCGCGCTGGACTTGCAGGTTGACTTTACTGACTGCTGTAAAACCCTTGAATTCCTTCGTCAGGTTTTTTGTCTCCAGAATGACATCTGTCATAGTGTCTCTTCTTGTCTCTTCTCATTCTTCCCGTGAATACCATGCGTCTTTATAACTGCATGGCCGCTTAGTAAGTTACGCGACGCTTCTGACATCGGCAACTACTCTTTTTAGGGCCTGAACACCTGTCGTCAGGCCTTGTGCGAGAGTCTTATTTTTTTAATATCTGGCGCATAGTAGCCGAGTCGTACCATTACTACAATACGTATAAGTACCGTATTGGGCAAAGCTCGAAATATTTAATTCTTGCGCGCTTTTCTGATCAGTTCTGCTGTCTTTTCAGCAATCATGACGGTGGGAGAATTGGTATTACCGGATGTGATGGTAGGCATCACGGAAGCGTCTACCACGCGCAGTCCGGCGACGCCGCGCACGCGCAATTCGCTGTCGACGACGGCCAGTGCATCGTCGGCGCGCCCCATCTTGCAGGTGCCCACCGGATGGAAGATGGTCGTGCCGATTTCGCCGGCGGCTTTGTATAACTCTTCCTCAGACTGGTATTCCACCCCGGGCTTGCATTCGTCGGGTTGGTACTTTCGCAAGGCAGGCGCTGCGGCGATCTTGCGCGTGAGCTTGAGCGAATCCGCCGCGACCTTGCGGTCTTGCTCGGTGCTGAGGTAATTCAGGGTGATCTTCGGCGCCAGCGTGCCGTCGCCGGAACCCAGTCGGATATGTCCGCGCGAGGTCGGACGCAGATTGCACACGCTGGCGGTGAACGCCGGGAAAGGATGCAGCGGATCGCCGAATTTTTCCAGCGACAGCGGCTGCACGTGATATTCAAGGTTGGCGCTGGCTTGCGACGCGTCTGACTTCGCGAACACACCCAGCTGCGACGGCGCCATCGACATCGGTCCGCTCTGGAACAGCGCGTATTCCATGCCGATCTTCATTTTGCCGAACCAGTTGTTGGCCATCATGTTGAGCGTCTTCACGCCCTTGACCTTGAACGCCGTGCGGATCTGCAAATGATCCTGCAGGTTCTCGCCAACGCCGGCCAGGTCTTTGACCACCGGAATCTGATGCTGCTGCAGCAAGTTCGCAGGACCGATGCCCGACAATTGCAGGATGTGCGGCGAGCCGACCGCACCGGCAGCCAGGATCGTTTCACATGCCGATTCGGCATACCATTCCTTGCCGCCGCCGGAGAACTCGACGCCGAGGCAGACCGGGCCATTTTCACCTTGCCCGATGCGCAGGCGTTTGACGTGCGAACCGGTCATGATTTCCAGATTGCCGGTTTTCATCGCCGGTTTCAAAAACGCCTTGGAGGCGTTCCAGCGAATGCCGCGTTTTTGATTCACATCGAAGTAGGAACTGCCTTCGTTGTCGCCACGGTTGAAGTCATCGATCTTGGGAATGCCGACTTCCGCCGCCGCATCACGGAAAGCATCGAGGATTTTCCACGACAGGCGCTGCTTTTCCACACGCCACTCGCCGCCGGCGCCATGAAACTGATCGCCGCCTTTGTAGTGATCTTCGCTCTTCTTGAACAGCGGCAGCACCTGATCCCAGCGCCAGCTGTCGTCACCGGTCAGTTGCGCCCACTCGTTGTAGTCGCGTTCCTGACCGCGCATGTAAATCATGCCGTTAATCGACGAGCAGCCGCCCAGCACTTTGCCGCGCGGATAAATCAGACTGCGGCCGTTAAGGCCGACATCGGCTTCCGTGCGATACAGCCAGTCAGTACGGGGATTATTGATGCAATACAGATAGCCGACCGGAATGTGAATCCACAGGTAATCATCCTTGGCGCCGGCCTCGATCAGCAATACCTTGACGCCGCGATCGTGGCTGAGCCGGTTGGCCAGCACGCAACCAGCCGTGCCGCCGCCGACGATGATGTAATCGTATTTACCTGCTGACTCCATGCTGCTGTCTCCGTTATTTTTTGTCTGATACCGTTTAATTCTGTCGTCCTGACGAAAGTCAGGACTCAGCGTCGCGTCGCGCTACGTACAACTGTTCAGCCGACAATACGGCACTAGGTCCCAGCATTTGCTGGACGACAGTGAGTGGTGGTCTCAATCGTCTTTGCTTACTTCGCCACCGGCATCGTAAATTCCGCGCCCTTACCGATAGTAGCCGACCAGCGCTGCATGATCGATTTATAACGTGTGTAGAACTTGATCCCCTCTTCACCGTAAGCGTGCGTATCGCCAAACAACGAGCGCTTCCAGCCGCCAAACGAGTGCCACGCCATCGGCACCGGAATCGGCACGTTGATACCCACCATGCCGACCTGGATGCGACGCGAAAATTCATGCGCAGTATTGCCGTCGGCAGTGAACAGCGACACGCCGTTGCCGTATTCATGTGCATTGATCAGACGCACTGCTTCGGCAAAGTCCGGCACGCGCACCACGCACAGCACCGGCCCGAAAATTTCTTCCTTGTAGATCTTCATGTCCGGTGTGACGTTGTCGAACAAAGTGCCGCCGACGAAGAAACCGTTTTCATGACCCGGCACGCTGACGCCGCGACCGTCTACCAGCAGCTTGGCGCCGGCTTTCACGCCGTCGTCGATATAGCCTTCCACTTTAGCCTTGTGGGCAGCAGTCACCAGCGGGCCCATCTCAGCGTCAGCTTCCATGCCATTCTTGATCTTCAACGCCTTCACGCGCGGGATCAGCGCTTCGACCAGCTTGTCGGCCACGCTGCCGACCGCCACCGCCACCGAAATCGCCATGCAGCGTTCGCCGGCGGAACCGTAAGCGGCGCCGATCAATGCATCGACCGCCTGTTCCAGATTCGCATCCGGCATCACCACCAGATGATTCTTGGCGCCGCCCAACGCCTGCGCGCGCAGCGGATAGGTGCCGGCGCGCTTGGTGGCTTCGCTGTAGATGTATTCGGCAATCGGCGTCGAACCGACGAACGATATTGCCTGCACTTCCGGATGCTGCAACAACGCGTCAACCGCGACCTTGTCGCCCTGAACCACGTTGAACACACCGTCCGGCAACCCGGCGCGCTTGAACAGATCGGCCAGCATCAGCGACGGCGACGGATCGCGCTCGGAAGGCTTCAGGATAAAACTGTTGCCGGTCGCAATCGCCAGCGGCGCCATCCACAGCGGTACCATCACCGGGAAATTGAACGGCGTGATACCGGCCGTCACACCCAGCGGCTGACGCAGATTCCAGTTGTCGATGCCGCCGCCGATGTTGTCGGTGAATTGCGTCTTCAACAGTTGCGGCACGCCGCAGGCGAATTCGACGATTTCCAGACCGCGTGTGACTTCACCCTTGGCATCGGAAAACACCTTGCCATGTTCACGCGTGATCGCCGCAGCCAAATCGTCATGATGCTGCTCTATCAGTTCCTTGAACTTGAACAGCACGCGCGCACGCTTCAGCGGGGCAGTCTCAGCCCAGGCCGGAGCAGCAGCGCTCGCAGCGGCAACGGCAGCATTGACTTCAGCGGTCGACGCCAGCACCACCTTGGCCGACACCTCGCCGGTCGCAGGATTGAACACGTCTTGCTGACGCCCGCTTTCGGACGGAGTGACGCGGCCGTTGATGTAATGCTGAATGGTGGAAGATGCGGCAGTCATAAGTATCCCTTTGGTGATCAATGAATATAGTTGGCCTGGAGATTGCTGAAAATGGCTTATTTGTTTGGTTTTAGAAGAATATAGCCTCGAATGAAATGAATCCAATCAGTTATTATCAATAGCAATATAAAAATAACTGATAATCAATGCATTATTAAAATCTACCGCTAATGACAGTTGACGACTTTTAATCAAACTTAATCATGGATTTCACACAATTACGTGCTTTTGTTGCGGTTGCTCAGGAAGGCAACCTGACACGCGCCGCAGAAACTCTTCATGTCACCCAGCCTGCCGTCAGCCTGCAAATCAAATTGCTGCAGGAAAGACTGAATCTCACCCTGTTCACGCGCACCAGCGCAGGCATGAAACTCACCAACGAAGGCAGCAAACTGCTCCCGGTCGCGGAACGGGTTCTGCACACCCTGCAAGAATTCCATCAACATGCCAATGCCTTGCACAGCAGCGCCGGCAACCTGATTGGCACACTGGCCATCGGCACTATCCTGGATCCGGAATTCATCCGTCTCGGCGCTTTCCTCAAATTGCTGGTGGAACGTCATCCACAGCTATCCACACGTCTTCAACACCATATGTCGGGTTCGGTACTTCAGCAAGTCAAAGCCGGGGAGCTGGATGTCGGCTTTTTTCTCGGTTCGCCGGGCAAAGGCTTCCATAGCCTGACGTTGACTCATTTCACCTACAACGTCATTGCGCCAGCCGGTTGGAAAAGCCGGGTTGCCGGCAAGGGCTGGAAGGAGTTGGCACAACTTCCCTGGATCTGGACGCCGCCGGAGTCCGCGCATCACCGTCTGCTAAACCGGGTTTTTGCCCAATACAAGCTCACGCCCAATGCAGTTGCGCTGGTCGATCAGGAATCTTCCATGCTGGATCTGGTGAAATCCGGCGTCGGGCTATCGCTGGCACGGGAGTCAATCGCTCTCAGTCAGGCGCATGCCCATGGCCTGGTGATTGCCGATGCGGTGGATTTGTCGACCGAGCTCTCTTTTATTTCTCTTGAGAAACGTAAGAGTGAACCGGCAATCAGTGCGGTGTTCGCCTTGTTGCAGGATGTCTGGTCCTGATTGATGTTGTTTGAAAGGAATTTTTACGTTTTCCCGAGAATAACGTGAGTTTGGTTTTTAAATTAATAGGTTATATATATAAATAGTAGTAGTAGTTAACAGGACCGCTTTTCTGTGGATAACCCGGTAAACCAAAATCAAATCATGGGTTTACGAAATTCATAACCGCTTGGCAAGTCTTGTATAGCAAAAGAACAGATGGTGGATAGAAAATAGACATGTGAAGAACTTTTGACCTATCCCCATTCCGCACAAGAGATATGCAGAGACTTATCCACAGATGGTCTTGAAAATGCCTTGAAAATCGGTTTTTCAAGTCTTTTTGTCTGATCCCTCGAACTGTCGATGGGGAAAGTGCTGATTTCATCACGGTCGCTTCATTTCCTTCTGAATGACCTGCAAGACGTCGCCACAGCAAAAACAAACAAATTGATGCCCATGGACGAGCAAGACCAAAAAAACGCCTACAAGGTGCTCATCCAGCCCTCAGGGCTGGAATTTATCGCGAAGCCGGCTTTGTCGTTACTCACGTCGGCACAACAGGCCTTCATTCGCATGCCCAGTTCTTGCCGCAATGGAACATGCCGCACCTGTCTTTGCTTTTTAAAAAGCGGACAAATCAGTTATCAGATCGATTGGCCGGGATTGACCCGAGAAGAAAAAGCCGAAGGTTGCATCTTGCCCTGTGTCGCGGTCGCTGAATCGGACCTGGTGCTTGAAGTGCCTGATGCGATTTCTTTGAAATGATCGGCAGAGCAAGTTCTGAATCTCCGAATCGATTTTCTTTTTTTAGGTGATTCGGCCGGGAAGGAAGAGAAAAAAGGTTTTCTGGTTTTTATATAGATGTTTATATATATAAATAGTAGTAGTAGTTAACAGGGGCCCTTTTCTGTGGATAACCCGGTAAACCGAAATCGAATCAGGTGTTTACGGAAATGATAAACGCTTGGCAACACGTGTATGACTGAAGAACAGTTGTTGGATAGATTTTGGCGCTGTGAAAAAGTCTTGCACTATCCCCAAACCGCGCAAGACTTATTCACAACATTATCCACAGATGGTTTTGTCGAACCAAGTTAAAGAAAACCATCGTCGACAAAACCTTGAAATCACCTGGCAGCCTGTACCGGCTTGCCTTTGTAGGTTTTACCAGGCGGCGGCGCGGTAGGTTTTTTCTGGACTTCCTGCAGTAAATTGGCGCAATCGGTTTGCTGTTCTCCACTGATGTTGATCAAGGGCAGAATGGCCGCAACCGGTGCGACGACACCCAGCAAAATGGCGCCGCCGGCTTTCAGCGCCAGGGTGCCTTTGTCGACGCCGAAGTCTGGATCCTTGAACGGACCGGTGACATACAGCGGCGAGCGCAGCGAAATAATCCGCAGACCCTTGCTGCGCGGATTGATAGTCAGATTTAGTTGCTCCTGGGCCAGATTGATGTCGCCGGTGATGTTGACGATCGCGTCGTCGGTATCCAGCGTAAAGGTGCGTGCCTGCATCAGGCCGTTGGTCACCGCAAAGTCGCTGGCCATGCAATTGAGCTTGACCTGCTTGTCGCCGAACAGCTTCGACACCACCACATTGCCGATATTCAGTCCCATCTCTTCCAGCAACAATTTGCTGATGGCGCCGTGATTGATCAAGGTTTTCAATTCACCATTCGATGAGCCGAGCATGGTTGCGACCGAATTGCCGGTGGCGGTCAATGCTGCATCGCCGTTGATTTCACCAAAGCTGGTTTGTGCCGCATCGAGATTTGGGAACAACTGCTGAATCTTGATACGCCGCGCTGACAGCTTCAGCTCCGATTTCATCTTCGGGGCGCTGCCGTCGAGCTTGATGTTGGAGGTAAGGTTGCCGCCGGCGATACCGAAGTTCAAGGGCGTCAGCTGCAGTACCTTGTTGTTCAGATGCAGATCGGCGCGGATGTCGGTGATGGGCAGATTCTTTTCCTTCACTACCTTATGCGCAGTGAGTTTGACGTCGGCGTCCAATGCATCCCAGGCATCGGTCTTGAATTCCTTGACCGGCAGAACCTTGTTCGATGGCTGGCGCTCTTCCGCGCCGCGCTCCGCTTTTTTCGCGTTGGAGTCGGCACCGATCAGCGGCGCCAGATCTTCAAACTGCAACAGGTTGGAAACGATTTCACCCTTGAGCAGCGGCCGCGGTTGTTTCAATTGATATTCCAGGGTGCCGCCGATGTCGCTGGAGCCGACCTTGCCGTTGAATTTTTCGTAGATCCAGTCGCTCTGCTTGGGATCAAGCTTACCGATCAGATGGCCGGAAGTGGAAAACGGCGGAGTCTCCGGCAGTAGCACGCCAGTCAGCGGAAACAGATGCGCCATGCTATCGCCCGACACATTCAGCTGCAGGTCGAGTGCGGCAAGTTCTTGCGGTTTGGTGAGTGTGCCTTTGACGGCGATGCGGGTTTTGCCGACGCGCACATCGGCTTCCAGCGGATAAGGTTTGCTTTCATCCTGCAGCGACAACACGCCGCCGGCTTTGCCTTCGCCACGAATATCGGCCTTGTTGAAAGTGCCTTTGACGTTCCAGCCGATGCCGTAGATTTTTTCCTTGTCCGGATCGAGCGTGTCGATGTCAGCCTTGGCATCGATCTTCTGGATTGCATCATCAAGCTGCACGCTGCCTTTGCGAATCACGATTTTCTCGGGACGAAATTCCCAGGCCGAGGGACCGTCCGATTTGAAGGTCCAGTTATTGACCGCGTCCTTGTTGCGCAGCAGGACAACTTGCGGCGTGTCTGCCGCCAGCGAAGGCAAGACGATCTTATGCTGCAGCAGCGGCCATGGATTGAGCGTCACATCCAGCTGCTTGATCGCAACCATGCTGGAGTTGGCTGGCGCCCAGTCGGGATTGCCGAGCACGATGTCGGCGGCGCTTACGTGCGGCCACGGAATCCATCTGGCCCAGCTGGTTTGCGGCGATTCCGGTTTTTGCCATTTGACGATCAGGTCGCCCTGAATGGCGAAGTGGCGGCCTGTGGCATCGCTGACGCGCTGGTTGATCCAGGGACGCGCGCGATTCCAGTCAAAATTGACGATCAGAACGATCAACAAAATGATGAGAGTCAGAAAACCCGCGAAACTTAGTCCAATTATTTTTGACGTTCGTGGCATAAATCATCCTAGTGAAAAGTGATCAGCGCCAGCCGCATCAAGGGAATCAGGACATCGTCAGCGCTTCATATTGATACGACCGAATTCGTCATGAGTTGTTGCACTTAAATGTGCGCGCAACCATTTATGCGACGGGCTGCGCGCATCGCGTTCATGCCACAGCATGTCCACATGTTCTTCCGGCGTTTTGAACGGAAGCTCTTTCACCACCAGCACTTCCGTCATGCCGGTCGCTGCGATCAGATGGCGCGGCAACACCGTAATGAGTTCCGAACTGGCGACGATGCGTCCGGCCGTGAAGAACTGGTTCACCGTCAGCAAAATCTTACGTTCGCGTCCCATGCCCGCGAGGACATCATCGATCACCGCGTGGGGTTTGCCCGACAGACTGACCAGCAAGTGATCCGCCGAGCAATAGTTGTCGAGATTCAGTTCCTTGTCGGCCAGCGGGTGGTTCTTGTGCATCACGCACACGTATTGCCCGGTGTACAGACGCTCGTGGCTGATCTGTGTTTTCAGGCCGTCGGCCAGCTGCGCCGTCACGCCGGGGAAAAAACCAACCGCCAGATCGACATCGCCGCGCAACAGCATTGCGCGCGGGTCGCGCGTCGTCAGCGGCATCATGCGGATCTTGATGCGCGGGGCGTCGCGCATGATGGTGCGCACCAGCGATGGCAGCCACAACGCCGCCGTCGCATCGACCATCGCCATGCGGAAAGTATTCTGCGCGCGCGACACATCGAAGGTTTCCGGCGTGATTACCGCTTCCAGCTCCGACAGGGCGCGGCGTACGGTCGGCCACAATTCTTCGGCGCGCGGCGTCGGCTTGACGCCGTGGGCGGTGCGGATCACCAGTTCGTCATTGAGCGTATCGCGCAGACGGCGCAGGGCGTTGGACACCGCCGGCTGCGTCATCGCCAGCAAATTGGCGGCGCGCGTCAGGTTCTGTTCTGTCATGACCGCGTCGAAAACGCGCAACAAATTCAGGTCGAGAGTCAAAAAGCTCATATCAGCCGCACCTTAATGTGGACGTAAATAAGGACGTAAAGGACATGGACGAAATAAACGACGGAAAAAGGAAAGACGGACGCATCAAAATAATAATATTCACAAAATCGATAACTGATATCCAAAACCGAAATTGGCAAAGCGAGTCATGGATCATTACACTGCAATGCAACATAACACATTTCGCAAGGAGTCCATCATGACTACATTGACCGCTAATTACTCTGCAAAGAACACTGGCACTGCTTCCGGCAAGATCGGCACTGCACTGCGCAACATCTTCGTTCGTTTCGTGCAAGCCCACGAATCGCAAGCCGCTCTGCTGACTGCTGACCAACACATCGTTGACGGCGCTGCGCAAATGAACCGCCTGGCGAACAAGTTCGAATCGACTCAGCCTAACCTGGCTGCTGAACTGCGTTTCATCGCTTCCCGCGGTTAATCACAGTCAGTCGTTGTTAAGTTTTTGCAGTACTACAGTGCGGTGATGTAGTTCGGAACGCGCCGGTAATCTGGCTATAACGACGCTTTCCACCGCTTCTGTAGCGCAACACCCCATTCAGTCTTGTGTTTTGATGCTCGTACCGACGTCTTGAGGCGGTACTGACTGCGCGACATAAGAAACTGTCCGGCGTCTCCTCCTCCCTCTTTAGGAAGGATTTCCCCGCAAGCTTCGGCTTTGCGGGGATTTTTTTGTCCGCATTTTTCAATGTCTGTGACTACATACTTTGAGAATAATGCAGGACGGCGCTATTCACAATCCCTATATCTGATATCGAAACATGAAATTGGCAATGCGAGGCGGGGGTGCATATACTGCAATGCAACAAGAGAAGAAATTTATTCGATATCAGGGAAATCAATATCATGTCCGTTCTAGCCATCGCCTTTCCAGTTGAAGCCGCCGTTCCGGTCGCGCAATCGCTGATCGGTGCAACCGTCGCCTTCATGCGTCCGTTGCTGGGTCTGGGCGTGCTGGTCACCCTGCTGATGGTTTTCAAGCCGCTGGTCATGGGCATCGTCCGCGCCGCCATTGTATTGGTCGTGCCGCGCAAGTCGCTGGAACAACGCGTGCGTCAGCATCGTTTCAACGGCGTCAAGATGCTCAACCGCATGGCCAACGATTACAGCCGTTCACAACCGAGTTTTGCCGCAGAACTGCGCAACCTGGCCGCCAGCGACAGATAACAGTCAGCAATGACTGCGCTGAGCACCAGAGGAAACATCAAGCGAAAGATTAAGCACTACGTACCGAGTCTCCTCCTCCCTCTTTAGGAAGGATTAAGCCCCACGAGCCCCAATTCGTGGGGCTTTTTTTATTTTCGAAACGATTTTTACCGCAATTGAACGAAATTGCCGTCATTCCGGCTTTCTCGGCGCCAGCCTGCGTGATACCGTAAGGTCTTGCCGGCATCTCATTGGTCATTGTGATCGTTGCCGGCGCTCCTTATCAACACTTACTCCAGCCTCACCGCTTCGCCGACATCATGTGCCAGTTACTCGGGATGAATTGCAACACGCCCACCGACATCGTTTTCAGCTTCACCGGCTTTGCAAATCGCGGCGGATTAACGGATCACCACAGCGACGGCTGGGGCATCGCCTTTTTTGAAGGCTCCGGCGTACGCCACTTCGTCGACTACCAGTCCGCGGTCACCTCGCCGGTCGCCGAGTTGATCAAAAGCTGCCCGATCAAATCCCAGCACGTCATCGCCCACATCCGCAAAGCCACGCAAGGCCGCGTTTCGCTGGCCAATTGCCATCCTTTCGTGCGTGAATTGTGGGGGCGTTACTGGGTGTTCGCCCACAACGGCGACCTCAAGAATTTCACCCCGACCCTGCACGGCCCGTACCGTCCGGTCGGCACCACCGACAGCGAACTGGCTTTTTGCTACCTGTTGCAGCAGCTGCGCAACCGTTTCGGCGAAAACCTGCCTCCATTGGCCGACCTGACGCAGGAGTTGCGCGAACTTACACACTATATCGCCGGACATGGTCCGTTTAACATGCTGTTGTCGGATGGATCGGCGCTGTTCTCGCATTGCTCCACCAATCTGTACTACATTATCCGCCAGCATCCGTTCACCTCGGCGCATCTGTCCGACCAGGACATTTCTGTGGATTTCTCCGAAGTCACCACGTCCAAAGACCGCGTCGCCGTCATCGTCACCCAGCCGCTGACTACCAACGAAACCTGGACCCAGTTCCAGCAAGGCGAGCTGAAAGTCTTCGTCGACGGCGCTGTTGTTGAATGATTAATTGCATGATTAATTATTAAGCAGGCCGCTCCCACAGCGCCGCCGCGGCGCATTGCCCTCGTGGGAGCGCCGGCCGGTTTCCCGCATTCTTATCGGCGTCCCCTCTGTCAAGCGTCATTCTTCGATATTTCCGCTCAAGCTTTTGGCAGCTATCGATATACATTTTTACTCTGTCAAAAGCCGTCGCTGCCTGTGGATAACTTTTCCTCATCAGAGTAAAATAGCGCGATGCGCAGTGTTGACATCAGGCTTTCCCCAAGTCAGCTCGGCACGCTTTTTCTGCGCAATTGCACCTCATATTTGCCCCTCATATTTAGATAAGAAGATTCATGGAAAATTTTTGGCAGGCTTGCTCCGCAAAGCTGGAGCAGGAACTGACGCCGCAGCAATATAGCGCCTGGATCAAGCCTCTGGCTCCGCTTGATTACGAAGATGGCCGCCTGCGTATTGCCGCGCCCAACCGTTTCAAGCTCGACTGGGTCAAGACCCAGTTCGCCAGCCGCATCACGACGATCGCCTCCGAGTACTGGGAAATGCAGATCGACGTCGAATTCGTGCTCGATCCGCGTATCGGCGCCGCCCGTCGCGCTGCAGCTGCAGCGCCGATGCCTGCGGGCGCCGCCGGCATGCACAGCAACGGCGGCAACAGCCACGGCACCATGCTTGACGGTTATCCGACCGGCATCCAGGAATCGCTGGTCGAACCGGCCCCGCCGCCGGTCACGCCGCGCCAGGAGTTGTCGCGCATCAACTCGGTGCTTACCTTCGACAACCTCGTCACCGGTAAAGCCAATCAGCTCGCGCGCGCCGCTGCGACCCAGGTCGCCAACAATCCCGGCGTATCCTACAACCCTCTATTCCTGTACGGCGGCGTCGGCCTGGGCAAGACCCACGTCATTCACGCCATCGGCAACCAGGTGCTGGCCGACAATCCCAACGCCAAGATCCGCTACATCCACGCCGAGCAATACGTGCGCGACGTGGTCACGGCCTATCAGCGCAAGGGTTTCGACGACTTCAAGCGCTACTACCACTCGCTCGACCTGCTGCTGATCGACGATATTCAATTCTTCGGCGGCAAGAGCCGCACCCAGGAAGAATTCTTCTACGCCTTTGAAGCGCTGATCGCCGCCAAAAAGCAGATCATCATCACCAGCGACACCTATCCCAAGGAAATCAGCGGCATGGATGACCGCCTGATTTCGCGCTTCGATTCCGGCCTGACCGTCGCCATCGAGCCGCCCGAGCTGGAAATGCGCGTCGCCATTCTGATGAAAAAGGCCACTCTGGAAGGCGTCCAGCTGTCCGACGACGTCGCCTTCTTCGTCGCCAAGCACCTGCGCTCCAACGTCCGCGAGCTTGAAGGCGCCCTGCGCAAGATCCTGGCGTACTCGCGCTTCCACGGCAAGGACATCACCATCGATGTCGTCAAAGATGCGCTAAAAGATCTCTTATCCGTCCAAAACCGCCAGATCTCCGTCGAAAACATCCAAAAAACCGTCGCCGACTTCTTCAACATCAAAGTCGCCGACATGTATTCCAAGAAGCGTCCGGCCAATATCGCCCGTCCGCGCCAGATCGCCATGTACCTGGCCAAGGAACTGACGCAAAAAAGCCTGCCGGAAATCGGCGACCTGTTCGGCGGCCGCGACCACACCACTGTGCTGCATGCGGTACGCAAGATATCCGCCGATCGCACCAAAAACCCGGAATGCAACCACGAACTCCACGTCCTGGAACAGACCCTGAAAGGTTAGGAATCGGCTTCCAAAAGAGCCTAATTTGCCCCTTGAAGAGGGGTTGATTTGATACAATGAGAGAGTTGGTCCGGTTTGTCCCGGCGACTCTTTTGTTGCCAAAAAAGCATGGCGCGGTCAGTGGGCTTTATGCAGCCGTCATCGCCATGTCATTGGGTGGGCATACCGTAAGCGAGGATGGATTCGTCGCGCAGCAAGATGTAGCGCAGCAGCACAGAGGCAGCAGCAAGCCCGCGCTACCGCAACGAAGCCCTTTTCAAATTGCAGCAGATTGCGGAAACGACGGCAAAACTGAGCGCAGACGGAGGACCAGACCGGATTGCAGACAGAATTTGAAAGCGGCTTTCAGCATCCTTTAAACCACTACTAGCAAGGATATAGAGACTATGCAATTGGTCAAAACCCAACGAGATACGCTTCTCCGGCCACTGCAAATAGTGAGCGGTATTGTCGAGCGTCGGCACACATTGCCGATTCTGGCCAATATCCTCATTCGCAAGGACGGCGAAAAAGTATCTTTCCTCTCGACCGACATCGAAGTGCAGATCACCACGCACGCCGAAGTCGGTTCCGGTAGCGAAGCCACCGCCACCACCGTCGCCGCGCGCAAACTGCTCGACATTCTGCGCGCCCTGCCCGATTCGGGCGAAGTGACGGTCACCCTGTCCAACAAGCGCCTGACGGTGCAATCCGGCAAGTCGCGTTTCGCCCTGCAAACGCTGGCCGCCGAAGAATTCCCGACCGTCGCCCAGGCCGAGCACTACAACGCGCAAGTCACGCTGCCGCAAAAGACCCTGAAGCACCTGTTCAACATGGTCCACTTCTCGATGGCGCAGCAAGACATCCGTTACTACCTCAACGGCCTGCTGCTGGTCGTCGAAGGCAAGAACGTCATCGCCGTCGCCACCGACGGTCACCGCCTGGCCTTCTGCCAGGTCGCGACCGAGCAAGAATTCCCGCGCCAGGAAGTCATCATCCCGCGCAAGACCATCATCGAACTGCAGCGTCTGCTGGACGAAAGCGAAGAACCGGTTCAACTGGAAATCGCCAACAACCAGGTCAAGCTGACCTTCGCCGATATCGAACTGATCTCCAAGCTGGTCGAAGGCAAGTTCCCCGACTACACCCGCGTGGTGCCGAAGGGCTACAAGAACAACTTCACCATCGGCCGCGAACAACTGCTGCGCTCGCTGCAACGCGCCGCGATCATGACCAGCGACAAGTTCAAGGGCGTGCGCTGGGTGATTGCACCAGGCAGCCTCAAGATCAGCTCCACCAACGCCGACCAGGAAGAAGCGGTTGAAGAACTCGAAATCGACTACGGCGGCGACAGCGTCGACATCGGTTTCAACGTCACCTACCTGCTCGACGTGTTGAACAACCTCAAGGGCGACTACGTCAACATCGCCCTGGGCGACGCCAACTCCTCCGCATTGATCACCATTCCCGACAATGCCGATTTCAAATACGTCGTCATGCCGATGCGCATTTGATTTCAGTTAGCCGAAAGTAGACGAGGGGCCGTGCGTAAGACGGCCCTTCGCCACTTTTAAGAATTCGGTTTCATCGCCGATTTCAGCAGTTTCTTTGTAGTTCCTTAGTATTTAGTCAGGCAGTTCCGTTAGTTTTTTCAGAAGGTAGCCATGTCCCAAGTCCCAGCAGACAACACCGATCAACCGCAACAAAATCAATATGGAGCCTCCTCCATCCAGATTCTGGAAGGTCTGGAAGCGGTCCGCAAACGTCCCGGCATGTACATCGGCGACACCTCTGACGGCACCGGCCTGCACCACCTCGTCTTCGAAGTCCTGGACAACTCCATCGACGAAGCCCTGGCCGGTCACTGCACCGAAATCCACGTCACCATCCACTCCGACAACTCGATCTCCGTCACCGACAAC
The DNA here is from genome assembly GCF_058801885.1 of Herbaspirillum sp. GW822-FHT03A08. Classification (NCBI taxonomy): domain Bacteria; kingdom Pseudomonadati; phylum Pseudomonadota; class Betaproteobacteria; order Burkholderiales; family Oxalobacteraceae; genus Herbaspirillum; species Herbaspirillum sp. GW822-FHT03A08. The sequence continues at coordinate 383,763 of NZ_JBXANR010000006.1, forward strand.
GGCCGCGGCATCCCGACCGGACTCAAGATGGACGACAAGCACGAGCCAAAACGCTCCGCAGCCGAAATCGTCATGACCGAGCTCCACGCCGGCGGCAAGTTCGACCAGAACTCCTACAAAGTCTCCGGCGGTCTGCACGGCGTCGGCGTCTCCTGCGTCAACGGCCTGTCCAAACTGCTGCGCCTGACCATTCGTCGCGACGGCAAAATGTACGGCATGGAATTCGTGCGCGGCATCCCGCAAGACCGCCAGATCGAAATCGTCGACGGCGTGCAGGTCTCCCCGATCAAAGTCCTCGGCGACACCGACAAGCGCGGCACCGAAGTCCACTTCTGGGCCGACGAAGAGATCTTCACCCACGTCGAATTTCACTACGAAATTCTGGCTAAGCGCATCCGCGAGCTGTCCTTCCTCAACAACGGCGTGCACATCAAGCTGACCGACCAGCGCACCGGCAAGGAAGAAGACTTCGCCTTCGAAGGCGGCACCCGCGGTTTCGTCGAATACATCAACAAGAACAAGAGCGTTCTCAACCCGACCATCTTCCAGGCCACCGGCGAACGCATGTCGGACCAGAACACCAACATCAGCGTCGACGTCTCCATGCAATGGAACGACGCCTACAACGAACAGGTGCTCTGCTTCACCAACAACATCCCGCAACGTGACGGCGGCACTCACCTCACCGGCCTGCGCGCCGCGATGACCCGCGTCATCAACAAGTACATCGAAGAAAACGACTTCGCCAAAAAAGCCAAGGTCGAAGTCTCCGGCGACGACATGCGCGAAGGCCTCACCTGCGTCCTCTCCGTCAAAGTCCCCGAGCCCAAGTTCAGCTCGCAGACCAAAGACAAGCTGGTATCGAGCGAAGTCCGCGGCCCGGTGGAAGAAATTGTCGCCAAGACCCTCACCGACTTCCTGCAAGAAAAACCGAACGACGCCAAGATCATCTGCGGCAAGATCGTCGAAGCCGCGCGCGCCCGCGAAGCCGCACGCAAGGCACGCGAACTGACCCGCCGCAAAGGCGTCATGGACGGCCTCGGCCTCTCTGCCAAACTGGCCGACTGCCAGGAAAAAGATCCGGCGCTGTGCGAACTCTACATCGTCGAGGGTGACTCCGCGGGCGGCTCGGCCAAACAAGGCCGCGACCGTAAATTCCAGGCCATCCTGCCGCTGCGCGGCAAGGTCTTGAACGTCGAAAAAGCGCGCTTCGAAAAGATGCTCTCCTCCGAGCAGATCACCACCCTGATCGCCACCCTCGGCACCAGCATCGGCCCTGATGAATTCAACGCCGACAAACTGCGCTACCACCGCATCATCATCATGACCGATGCGGACGTTGACGGCGCCCACATCCGCACCCTGCTGCTCACGCTGTTCTATCGCCAGATGCCGCAACTGGTCGAACGCGGCCACATCTACATCGCCCAGCCGCCGCTCTACAAGGTCAAGGCCGGCAAGGACGAGCGCTATCTGAAAGACGACGTCGAAGAAGCGCACTACATGATGCAGATCGCTCTGAACGATGCAGAGCTGGTCCCAAGCGAAGGCGCAGCCCCGATCAGCGGCGCCCCGCTGACCGAACTGGTCCGTCAGTACAACACCGCCAACGCCATCATCATGCGCCTCACCCGCATGATCGACGCCACCGCGCTGTCCGCCATCATGACCGGCGTCACCCTGCAACTGAACACCGCAGCAGAAGCCGAGCAATCCGCCGCCGCATTGAAGGCAGCCATCAACGAACCGGGCATCGACGTCATCGTCCGCTCCGACGAGCTGACCGACAAGCACATCCTGCGCATCCAGCGCATGTACCACGGCAACATCAAAGTCACCGCCATCGACACCGACTTCGTCAACGGCCCTGACTATCAGGTGTTGGCAAACGCAGCTGCAACCTTCCGCGGTCTCATCGGCCGCGGCGCACTGATCCGCCGCGGCACCGGCGACAAGATCAAGGAAAGCGCCATCAGCGACTTCCACCAGGCCATGGCATGGCTACGCGAAGAAGCCGAACGCGGCGTCAGCAAGCAGCGATACAAAGGTCTGGGTGAAATGAATCCGGAACAGCTGTGGGAAACAACGATGGACCCAACCGTCCGCCGCCTGCTCAAAGTGCAAATCGAAGACGCGATCGCCGCGGATCAGATTTTCATGACGCTGATGGGGGATGACGTGGAACCGCGCAGAGCGTTTATTGAGTTGAATGCGCTGCAGGCTGGGAATATTGATGTCTGATTGGCATTGTAGATAGACACATAACCTGAGAAAAACAGCCCCATAAGTTGAGAAACTTATGGGGCTGTTTTTGTTGATAGGTTGGATTTATAAGTAACCTATGTCGCTCTATTTTGCTCAAGACCAGATAAACGGAGCTGGGGACATTGCAATAGTTTGTACTCGCCAGCTAGCCTTAGCTGCCAATCGAGAAAAACTTAAACGGGTCCGAAATTCTTCTCCCAGAGTCGGAGCATTCGGTCCGGCGGTAAAAATCGTATCAACATGGCTTGGGTTATATATTGACTGAAGCATTCCATTAGGTAAGGATAGAATTTTTATAGTCGTCAATTCTTTTGAGCCGTCGGGCATATCAACATAGACATATTTTACAAATGCCGTAACTGTCAAATAGCTTTCTCCGTCCATCGTTAGAACCTGTGGTAAAAGTCCGGGGTTAGTAATGTTGTTACCAGCCCGAATTTGCTGCACGGTCATAGATAGCTGTGACATTTGGATTCGGGCAACAGAACTATTTTTTTCCGCTTTTGAGTCCACAAATAATGCAATACGAATGCTGAAATCCGGTAGAAAAAGGTAGCAGGCCTGTTTTAAGTCAACTTTTCCATACAAACGTCGATTGATTCTCGATACTCCCAAATGATCTAGAGCTTCTCTTGTTATATCCTCGCCTATATCTGCAGGGTTATCTGACTCATTGCGAAAAATAGTGTGTGCTTGATCTCTATAGTTATACAGAGCTTGAACAATTAGTCTTGCTACAGCTTTCTCAATCAATTCCAATCGAGGTAAGTTTGCTACGAGGCCGTTTGGGTCGAGAAACATGGTTTGGAAAGTCTCTTTCTAGTTGAGCCATTGCCAAACTGACGTATTGTTGCTCCTTCTCGATACCGATAAATTTCCTACCCTGCTCTAGTGCTGCCAGTGCAGTGGTCCCACTTCCCATGAAGCAATCGAGAACAACATCATTTGGCTCGGTCAATAATTTTATGCACCGGCGTGGTAATTCTACCGGGAACTTAGCCTCATGATTGTCATTTGCTCTCACAGAAGGGAAACTCCAGACCCCACGAGACCCCCAAGCAGCCCATTCAGATGAAGAAAGTCTATTCCTATCAAAAGTAGTGACCCCTGGTTTCCAGAATATATATATATATTCAAATTCGTCTACCGCTCTATAAGATAGGCTAGTCCATCGAGAATTTTCCCAAGCAGCATCCTTGACCCACATACGCCGGTCATAAGGATAAAATCCCGCATCTAAAGCCCAATTCTCTATCAATCCACCGACAATCTTTACCCGGGTTTGAGTATCTGACTTGCCGCCACGAATGTTATTACCATTCAATCTGCGATCTATAGTTTGCTCGCTACATCCCAAAAGCTTGGCTAATTGATGACGATTGAATTCGGGATGATCAGTTATAGCTTTGAGAATGTCGTCACGAGTTATCGGCGACCGTTTTCGGCTTATAACGTCTGCCTGAATACGTGGCATTTCAGCGTCTTTAAAGCACAAAATATCTGCAATATTTATAGCGACAAAACCACCAGGTTTAATAATGGAAAAATGGCGCTTGATTGCGCCACTAATTAAGTCCTGCCAATCGTCAAACGACAGCTCCGCTTCGTATTCTTTTCCAACAAAATATGGTGGCGACCATACACTTAGCGCAACACTATTGGGGGCAATTTTTTGAATCAAATCTAAACAACTTCCATGGTGAATACGGTTCTCTTGAATGTATTTAATCTTGGAAGGATTTTCAGGAGGAGCGTATAAGTTGCGCATTTGCTCCTGGAGGTCTTTGGGAAGCCGATCAATACTAAAATTCATGTTGTGGTGCCTTGATTAATATCTAATTTCTTTCTTTTGAGCATCGACCTTCCTCTATCACCCCGAGGTTTCTTTTCCTTGATATCCAAACGCTGAATAGGAGTAAGAAAATCGATGTCGTTTCGCGCGAGTTCGGAGATGAGGATTGCGATAACCACAAGATGAGGAGGAACAGAATCGGACCTCGAATAGTTACTTACAGAGTTGCAATTGAGACAAAGCAACTCGGAAAATTGCCGAACAGAAAGTCCCGCAGAGCTCAATAACTGCTTAAATTTTGTATATTCCACAGGGTAAGACTACAGTTTCCATTTTAAAAAATCAATAAATTAATGTGGTTTTAACATTAATTTATGTAATTTTCGAACTCTAAGTCAAAAATAACTGACAAGGAGGGTCCAATGCATAAAAAGCGGCGCTTGTCCTTTTCCCCTATGAATTCTCTACCGGTTTGAGGTAGCCTCAGACCGAGCGTTGTTTTCGCAGTTTTTGGATAGCAGCGCATATTGAGGAATTTACAGCCAATGCAAATAAGAGGGGTATCTATTTGATGCTGCAGAGTAATCAGCGAGCTGATTTGTTATTAATTTGCTAAATAATCCAAATTTTCCTCAAAGCACGTCACGTTCAAAGGAGAACTCCACCGCATCCTCCGCACCACACCCGACAAAATCTACCGCGCCTTCACCGACGCAGCGGCCCTCGCAAAATGGCTCCCGCCCTACGGCTTCACCTGCACGGTGGAGCATCTGGAAGCTAAAGTCGGCGGAACCTTCCGCATGTCGTTCTCAAACTTCACCAGCGGCAACGGCCACTCTTTCGGTGGCGAATACAAGGAGCTGGTGCCGGGCGAGCTGGTTCGCTACACCGACAAGTTTGACGATCCGAATCTACCTGGCGAAATGCAGGTGACGGTGAAGTTGAGGCCGGTGTTGACCGGCACGGAAGTGCGCATAACGCAGGCGGGGATTCCGGAAATCATTCCGGTGGAGATGTGCTATCTAGGCTGGCAGGAATCGCTCCTGCAGCTGGCTAATCTTGTCGAGCCGAATATTCCCGGCTAACGATACCTTCTTGACCATCGGAAGCGGACTACCGTTCTCGTCAGTACGGGCGGCAGCTCCACCGCTTCCTTGGTGGCCTCACGCAATAGCCTGAGCGTCTCCATATAGGTCTCTCGGGATGCTGTCGTGGAGACGGCGGGCAAGCTCAGTTCAAGCAACGCACAGGCATAGGTTGCGTTGTCCTCACCCCGGATCGACTCCTTGCGCACGATGACTTCCAATCGGAAGTCCGTTGCAGCCGAGAACGCATCCAGCTTCTGTTTCAGCTCAAATCGCTCGGTGATGCGTCGCGCCGCTTCGGCGGCCTGCTCCGCAAGAAAATCATCAAGCTCCGCCATATGTTTCCAGGCGATGGCGAAAAAGCTCATCTGTTTAACCATAGTGACGGACTTATCTGTGAGACGTTTAATGAGCAAAATATATCTTTAATTGCTCTTTATGTCACTTATAGTTTGCATTAGGTCATTTATAGTTAGTGGACTGTAAGTGTCAATCCTCGGATGCTTACGGCATGAAAAAGCCAAAAGCATCTATATCGGCGCGAGAAATATTCGGACAGAATTTGCGCCGTGCTCGACGTTTGAAGGACGTATCCCAGGAAGACCTTGCTCTCCGAGCAGAGCTAAGTCGTACCTACGTCAGTGAAGTAGAACGTTCCGTGCGCAACATTTCCATCGACAACATGGAGTTGCTGGCGATTGCACTGGGGATTCCATTGAAGGATTTGCTGAATCCCGAGTTGTTTGCATCGCTTGAAGATCACATCAGCTCGGGAAAATAAGCGCACAGCCAGAGTCAAACTCAGTCGCCAAGATCGATGATCGCGCGCGCCCCAATCCCCTCCGGCGTCTCATAAAAACTTGCGACCCATACCTGCTCGCCCTGCTCCGCAAAACCCGCCAGCACTTCGCTCACAAAATTGATCGAGCCCTTGTCCAGGCTGGCAAACGGATCATCCAGCAAATTCACCACCGCCCCCGCAGCAAACGCCCCCGCCAGATACACTTTGCGCTTGCTGCCGGTCGACAGCATGAATAGCTTCTTCTCCACATGCGGCGTCAGCGACAGGCCTTCGATCAATGCCGGCAGCGCTGCATCGTCAAAATCGGGAAACTGCGCCCGCACTGAAGCAAAATATTCCGGCACCGTCATCTGGTCGAATGCTTCCGTGCGCGGGTCGACGTAGTAGACCTGCTTCTTGTATTGCTCCGCTTGTTGGTCCAGACGAATGCCGTTGATGGCCAGTTGGCCGCTGTGCGCTTTCAGTTCGCCGGCCAGCAGGCGGATCAGGCTGGTTTTGCCGCGGCCGTCGCCGCCGCGGATGATGGTGACGCCGGCGGGGATGGCGAGCGTGAGCTTGTTGAACAGTTCGCGCTCGGGGTAGTGGAACGTCAGATTGGTGGCTTCGAGAATCGTTGGCTGTGTCATGTGAGCAAGGAATGATGCGTTGTGGGTCTGGGCAATCCCGAAAACGCATCAATTCTATCGCTGTTCAATGGCGCAGGTACTGATTCCATCTTGCTCACGGATTGAGAAGCGCACGGGAAGAAATTGCGCGATCACCGCCGCATTTGTCCTGGCATGCGCGGAGACGCAATGCGTGGTGAACGATCCTGCGCCGGCCAGCGCGAGCGGCAGCATGAGTTGGTCGGCCAAGTGTTCTCCGACGGCGCCGGCGCGTGCCATGTATTCGCGTGCTTCGCGTAGGACGCGTTTGGCGACGTCTTCGGCGCGCACGGATTTTTCTCCGAAGGCGCAGAACACTTCCGTGACGTGTTCATACTCCAGTGTCAGCAGCAAGGCATTGCCCGGTCCTTGATCTGTCGGCAGTACATGCGAACGCAATTGCGCCGCATCCCAGTTCATACCTGCGCCGATACAGTCGAGCTCGCGCTTGGCCACACTGGCGGGGACGTTGGCGACAAAGCTCTCCGCATAGGCGGCGACAGGTTCGCCTTTTGCCAGGAGATCGAACGGCGCCAATCGCGAGCCCGGACGCACTGTCGCGGCTATATCACCACCGCCGGCGGGGTAAAAGCCGAAACGGTGCAGTTCAATATCGATATCCGCTCCCATGCGTGTGAGCAAGCGCTGGTACGCGCGCTGCAGGAATTGTGCAGGCGGCGCCATAGGATTGTGCGTCCCGCCACGGAGCGAGATGGTCGATGGCGAGTCTGCCGTCAGCAGTGCCGGCAACAGGGTTTGCAATACCAGCGTGCAGCTGCCTGCGGTGCCGATGGCAAGCTGGTAGTCGCCGCCTTTGATTTTCCGCGGCATGAAGGTGAGCGTTTGTGACCCCAAGGCCGCGCCTTCCGTGTCCGCATCGCAGATCAGGGCGGTTGCCTGCACGGCCGCGAGATGCTGACGCATCAGGCCGGGTTTGGGACGATTCGCGCGTATGTTGCGGATATGGAAAGGCTGGCCTGTGATCGCCGACAGTGTCAGGGCTGTGCGCAAGATCTGGCCGCCGCCTTCCCCGAGAGCTCCATTCAAAGTAATCATCGCTCTGCTTTTCTCTTTTTCTGTATTTCTGTCATCCATGTGCAGCGCGGCCGGGATGACGGCGCCTTCGCATGATGAACCAATTGCGGGCCCGCCGGCAGGAGACGATCTTCTCGTCCCCTGCTGGCCTCAGCCCTTCACACAAACGACTTGTTTCAACGTATAGACGATTTCAACCAAGTCGCGTTGTGCTTCCATTACGGCGTCGATGTCCTTGTACGCCATCGGGATTTCATCAATCACATTGGCGTCCTTGCGACATTCGACGCCTTGCGTGGCCTTGATCTGGTCGTCGATCGTGAAACGCTTCTTGGCTTCGGTACGGCTCATGGTGCGCCCGGCGCCATGACTGCAGCTATTGAAGCTTTCCGCATTGCCCTTGCCGCGGACGATATAGCTCTTGGCGCCCATGGAGCCGGGAATGATCCCCAGCTCGCCGGCGCGCGCCGATACAGCGCCTTTACGCGTCACCAGCACGTCCTTGCCGAAATGGTGTTCTTTCTGCACATAGTTATGGTGGCAGTTGACGGCTTCGACATGCGTCTCGAACGGTTTGGCGATGACTGTGCGCACCGCAGCGATCAGGTTCTGCATCATCACTTCGCGATTCATGCGCGCAAACTTCTGCGCCCAGCTGACCGCTTCCACATAATCGTCATAGTGCTGCGTGCCTTCCTTCAGGTACGACAGGTCCTGATCAGGCACGTTGATCATGTGTGCGCGCATGTCTTCCTTGGCGACTTCGATGAAGTGCGAGCCGATTGCGTTGCCGACACCACGCGAGCCGGAATGCAGCATGAACCACACTGCGCCGGTCTCATCCAGGCACACCTCGATGAAGTGGTTGCCCGAACCCAGCGTGCCGAGGTGACGGTAGTTGTTGGTCTTTTCCAGCTTCGGCGTCTTCGCACAAATGTCGTCAAAGCCGTCCTTGAGCTGCTTCCAGGCCTGATCGACCGGTGTCGGCGGCGTCTCCCACGAACCCTTGTCGCGGCCTTTGTAGCTGCGGGTCTTTGGCGACATGCCATGCGGTACGGCTTTTTCGATGGCGCTGCGCAAAGGACCGAGGTTGTCCGGCAAATCGTTTGCCGTCAACGTGGTCTTGGCGGCCATCATGCCGCAGCCGATATCGACGCCGACGGCCGCCGGGATGATGGCGCCCAGCGTCGGGATGACGCTGCCGATGGTTGAGCCCTTGCCGACGTGGACGTCCGGCATGACGGCAATGTGCTTGTAGATGAAAGGCATCCGCGCGGTGTTGCTGAGCTGGTCTTTCGCATCGTTTTCTACAGGCACGCCCTTGGTCCACATTTTGATCGGGCTGCCGCCTTCGGTATTCAGTACGTCGAATTGTTCGGTTGCTTGTGTAGGCATCATGTTCTCGTTTTTAGTATTTAAGATTTCGTATTCAATAAGGTGATGACAAGGGACGATGAAATGTTTTCTGAGCTATCGGCTTGCGCCGACCCGGAGTCGGACCGGGGACCTCCGAGATGCTGCCTCGGCGCTCTTACCATGTAATTTCATCTGCATTCATCAAAAAATAAACAGGGACTGCGGAGGTTTAATCATCCATCCCGACAAGGGTCGACAAGACGTTCCAACAGGCATGTTCCGCCTGATGGCCCGGGTTCGAACCGGGTTTTCCAGATGTAGTCTTGTCAGCATTCGGGCCATACCCAATCTGAGCAACGATATGACAATCGTTTGATGTGATGTAACCAGAATATGTAATCACACCGGCATTCTTACCTTGCTCAACATCCTTTTTGCGCAGCTGTCCTACGCTGATCAGCCATCCCATGTTGTTCTCCCTATATGGTAATGGACTGGATCTCGCCGACCCAATGATCCGGGCTCAGCTGACCCGAGGCAAACGCGGCGATGATCTTGAACACCTCATCCGAAAAGCCGCCGATATTCAGTACATCGACATGCTCTTGCGCTTGCGTCGTGCCGTTGGGCGCGATGTCGATGCAAACCAGCTTCGCCTTCGGATTACGGCGTTTGAAGATCTGCCACTGCTGCATCGTGGCGGTCGCGCCGTAGCGGTTGGCGTCCATCCAGGATTCGTTGTCCGAGACGAAAACCAGCAGATCGGCTTTCGCCTTCTGACGATTCAAATGGGCCAGCGGCGCGCTGCAGTTCGTTCCACCGCCACCAATGGCGGCCAGCTTCTGTGCGTTGGTCAGCACGGTATCACGTGGATTCAGCGCGCATTTCACCACGTCCGCCTCGAACGGCAGCACTTGTGCGCCGGCGTTCTTGCGCAGCATCGCGGCTGCCACCAGGGCGGCGACGTCAATGCAGCGCACCGCCGAGCTTGCCGATCCGCGATGTCCCGTGATGGCGGAGGACATGGAACCGGATACGTCCGGGCAGACAACGACCTTTCCCTCGATCTGCGGCACATTGCTCAATGCAATCTCCAGCGCATCCTGCAGCGCTTCGCGGATCTCTGCCGGAACCTCATCAGACGCCGCCTTGTAAGCCGACATCAACTGGTACGGAAACACCTTTGCTTTGGCGATGGCCTCAGCGTTGCGCAATTTCTCCGCGATTGCCTGAGTCATGCCGTCGATGGCGTACACACCGTGACGGGCAAAGGTATTCAGATTCATCCGCGTCATCTGCCATCCGCCTTGCAAAGCGATCTGCGCCCATGCTGCGGACGGCAGGTCCAGCGCCGTCAGCATCTGAAACGGCACCTCTGGCACGGGCTGGCTCTGATCCAGCTTATACGCTTCAAATGCCTTGACGATTGCCGGCAACGCATCGGCGTGATGCGGCTTGTTCAGAAGCCAGGCGAAGAATGCTTCACGCCAGGCTTCCGCCGGTTTTGGATGGACCATCTTCACGACGTCAGCCAGGGACGGCGACTGGCCGATTGCTGCGGCCAGCAATTCTTTTTCCGTTGCGGTGTTCAGCCATGTCTGCACCAGTTTCTTCGGGCGGGTACCCAGCGATTTGCGGCCGGTCGCGCCGGAACGCATGATCTGCACGAAGTTGCGGAGCATCTTTCCGTTGTCGATGGCGCGTCCGAATACAGGTGCCAGCTGGACCGCGCCCTGAGCTGCCAACACGGCAGCCAGCAGCGCAGGCATGTCTTTCATGTAGCCGCGTTCACGGCAATACAGGGCGGTTTGCGCAATGAATTTCGCATCGATCTCTTTGGACAACGCCAGAACGGTCTGCAACTGCGCTTCGGCGCTTGCATAGTAAGTGGCGTTCAGGCATCCGGTCGCGGCGTATTGCGCCAGGCGATGTTTCGGTGTCATCGCATAGGCAGCTGCTTGCTCGTGATTGAGCGCGGTTGCTTGCGGTAGAAATTTGCTTTTCAGGCTTTGGAACAAGTGAGCGTTTGCCATTTCATTTCCTCAGTTTTTTCGTTGTGTCTGTCCTCCTTATTGCAATGGGTGTGCCAGGCCATCGGATAATGCTGTCCCTGTTCCGCAGATGTTTGATTTAAAAGAGATTTTCTGGTTATTTGGGATGCTTTTGGAAGTGTTGGCATCTGATAGAATTCGATTTAATTTATCTTTTTATATAAGAAATTATAAAAATGGATGCGAAGAAAATCGTGGTAATCGGCTTTGTCGGCACTCAGCTCGACAGTGGCAAGGGCGGCTCCCGCTGGGAGAAATGGCGACCTACCGTCGCCTTGACCCAATACGAAGATGTCGTGGTGGATCGTCTCGAACTGCTCTATTGCGGCAGCCGCTATGAGGGAGTCATTCATCAGGTCTGCAAGGACATCGCCAGCGTTTCGCCGGAAACCACCGTTGCTTTGCATCAGCTGCCGATACGCGATGTCTGGGATTTCGAAGAGGTCTATGGCGGCCTTCTGGATTTCGCAAAAGCGTATCCCTTCGATCCGGATCACGAGGAGTATCGGATCCACATCACGACGGGTACGCACGTCGCACAGATCTGCATGTTCCTGATGACCGAGGCGAATTATTTCCCGGGGCGGCTGCTGCAGACGTCGCCGCCACGCCGTCAGGCGCCGGGCGATCCCGGCAGCTATGCGCTGATCGATCTGGACTTGTCCAAATACGATCAGATTGCCCAGCGCTTTTCGCGAGAGCAAAAGGAAGGCGTTGCCTTTCTGAAGTCCGGTATTGCCACGCGCAATCCCAGCTTCAACGCGATGATTGACGAGATTGAACGTGTGGCCATCAAATCCAGAGCGCCGATGTTGCTGATGGGTCCCACTGGCGCGGGCAAATCATTTCTCGCCCGGCGCGTGTTCGAACTCAAGAAGGCACGGCATCAGATCGAGGGGAAATTCGTCGAGCTCAACTGCGCGACCTTGCATGGCGATGGCGCGGGCTCCACCCTGTTCGGCCATATCAAGGGCGCATTTACCGGCGCCGCCTCTGACCGGCCCGGTCTGCTGCGGACTGCACATAAGGGTTTGCTGTTCCTCGACGAGATCGGCGAACTGGGCCTTGACGAGCAAGCGATGCTGCTCAAGGCGATCGAAGAGAAGCGCTTTCTTCCCATGGGTAGCGACCATGAGGTGCAGAGTGATTTTCAACTGATTGCGGGCACCAACCGGGATCTGGCCAAAGAGGTCATGGCGGGCCGTTTCCGCGAAGATCTCTACGCGCGTATCAATCTGTGGATATACAACTTGCCTGGGCTGGCGGGACGTCTTGAAGACATCGAGCCCAACATCGACTACCTGCTGGAACAATACAGCGCGGAAAATGCACAGATGGTTCGCTTCAATACGGAAGCGCGCCAGCGTTACATGCAATTCGCCGTGTCGGCCGACGCCGTGTGGAAAGGCAACTTCCGCGATCTTTCCGCCTCCGTGATGCGCATGGCGACACTGGCCGACGCCGGGCGCATCAACGACAGCATCGTCGAGGAGGAAACCCGTCGGCTGAAGAGCTTGTGGCAACACTATCTCGGCGTTGCGCACCAAGAGCAGGATGTCGATCTGGAAGCCGTGCTCGGCAGCGAGCAGGCGCAGACGCTCGATCTGTTTGATGCGATGCAATTGCAATCGGTGATTGCCGTATGCCGCCAGTCCAGATCAATGTCGGACGCCGGACGCAAGCTTTACGCGGTATCGCGCGACGCCAAGGCCAGGCCGAATGACGCGGACCGGCTCAAGAAATACCTGGCAAGATTCGGCCTGACATGGGACGCTCTGCATTCAGCATGAGTTTCCCGGGATGGATGCGATGGATGCCGTCAAGCCCGGACAGTGTCGCGTAAAAGCCTGTCCAGAATGGAGAAATCGGCATCGTCCCCTTTGCCCGGCGCCGGTCCCTCGCTCAGGCGGCCGAGATGCAATTCGATGAAGCGATTGATGACGGGCATTGCTGGCGCATCTTCTGATTCCTTCGCCTGACGTTTGACTTCCAGGAGTGTTTCGATGGCGCTCTTCAGGTCTTCCTCGTTCACCAAGGTATCGACCAGATCCTGAAAACGCATCGGCACCGGTCCGCGTTGCTGCTCGATCCACAGGCAAGCGAACAGCGGGCGCAATACGTAAAGATATTTTTTCAGACGTACCATGTCGCCGCGCAGATATTCGCGATAGTTCTTCTTCGCCATGTGCAGGTAGTGATAGAACGAACGGTCGGGACGATGCACTTCCTCGGCGGCGTTCCGTATCGCCTCCAGAAAGCGATCGTCCGCCCGGTAGACGACCGGCGAGGACAGCCATTCGACCAGCGTCGCATTGCCATTCCTCAGCAGACCGAGCGCCTTGCGCAGATCCCAGCCACTGACGTCATAAATCTCGTTGATCGGCAATTCGATCACATCCCGGCCGGGGAAAACCGTCAGGTACCAGTCGAGCGGATGCGCATAGATGAAACGCACGTCATAGTCGCTGTCGGGTGAGGCAAAGCCCCAGCCGCGGCTGCCCGATTCACAGGCAAACAGGATTTTTACGTTGCGCTCGTTTTCAATGCGCGAAAGCGTCTTCTCGATTTCGCTGCGGATGTGCGGATCGATGGGGTGTTCGGAGTCTTGCCAATTTTGCGTGTCTTTTTCCATAGCCGGATATCTTACCGAAATCTTCCGTGGCGTTTATTGCCGGACGGTACTTTTATCTTGCGACGTGGTTATCGGCGGCGTTCACCTGTCCGTTTAGCGTGATGGTGATCTCCCCATTCCTCTCCAGCACCGCGCGCGCCACGTGCTCGATCTTTGCGCCGTCTTCCTTCTTGCGCAGGGCGACGTCGATGTCGCGGTCGCTGATCAGGCCGGCGCGCATCTGGTGCGGGTCTTTGCGGCCGTCTTTGACGAGCAGGCGTTCGGTGCCGCTGATGAGGTCGTCGAGCCATGCCCAGCGCGTGACCAGGATGCCGATCAGGCGGTGCAGCAGGACCAGCACGGCGCCGGCGGCGAGTACCGGCAACATGGGTGAGGCGCCGACGATGGCGCGGCTGAGGATGGCGCCGAGCAGCACCGTGATGCACAGGTCGAAGGCGCTGCGCTGGCCGAACGAGCGGCGGCCGGCGATGCGCAGGAAGATCAGCGTGAAGCAGAACACGATCAGCGCGCGGATGACCATGGCGGTGGCACCGATCTGGCTGGTGGCGGCGATGAGCTGGTTGAGGTCGGGCATGGGCTTTCTCGGTTGCAGGTTCGGTGGCGGGTTGTCGGATGGCGGGTGGGCCGAGAGGCGATTGTAATTGAGCGGGGGACACGTTCAATGGCGGTTAGTGTTCATTTGCCAGTCATGTGCCGGGACGGGCGGGAGGACATGGCGACAGCTTTTGCCGTGTTGATGCCGTTTTTATGTTGTCGCCAAGGCAATGCCGAAACGGCATGGGACTTTCCCATGCTGTATTTGTATAGTGATATGCCGGAAAGTACACAGCCTCAAACGGCATCAACAGCGCGGCATTCAAGCCGGACATCAGCGAAAAGAGCGGGAACAATGGAAATCAAATGGGTCGAGGACTTCTTGTCGGTGGTGGAAACGCTCAACTTCAGCCGCTCGGCGAAGCTGCGCAACGTGACTCAACCGGCTTTCGGCCGCCGCGTGCGTTCGCTGGAAACCTGGCTCGGCGCCGAGCTGTTTGACCGCTCCACCTATCCTTGTGCGTTGACGCCGGCGGGCGAGTCTTTTGTGCCGATCGCGCGCGAGATGCTTAACCAGTCGACCCAGGCGCGTCTGATTCTGCGCGGCCAGCTGGCCGGCGCGCAGGCGACGGTCAAGTTCGCCATGCCGCACACGCTGCTGCTGACTCTGTATCCCAAGCTGCTGTCCGAAATCGAGCAGACCACCGGCCCGCTGGCGACTACCGTGCAGGCCACCAATGTGCACGATGCCGTAATGGCACTGGTCGAGCGCAACTGCGATCTGCTGATCTGCTATCACCATCCGCAGCAGGGCATCGATCTGGATAGCGAACGCTATGCGATGCTGTCGCTCGGTAAAGAGCCGCTGCGTCCCTATGTCAAAGCCGTGCGCAAGGGCGTGCCCAAGTACGCGCTGCCGGGCACGCCTGCGGAGCCGGTGCCTTTTCTGAGCTATTCGTCCTATTCGTCGCTGAGCCGCATCGTCGAGAAGCAGCTCAGCGGCAGTCCGCGCCCGGTGCATGTGTTCCGCCGCTTCGAATCCGACCTGGCCGAGGGTTTGAAGAGTATGGTGTTGGAAGGTCACGGCGTTGCCTGGCTGCCGGCCAGCGCGGTCACGCGCGAAGTCGCTGAAGGCAAGCTGACCCTGGCGGTCGCACCCAATGACAATGAGGCGCTGGCAACGGGTCTGTGGAGCGATGAAATGGACATCCGCGTCTATCGCCGCATCGACGACGCGCGGCCGGATCTGGACCGCATCTGGGCCTGCCTGAGTGCGGCGCATGGGGTTCGTTGATCCTCGTGCACTGATCAGCAGTACGTCACTGCGGCAGAGAATTTGTCATCACAGAATTTGCATCAATTCACCCAAGTACATAGAAGAGGACCACCGTGAAGCTCATCACCAATCAACAAGTCAGCGAACTCGTCACCACCGCCGACGCCGTGCAAGCCATGCGCGAAGCCTTTGCCGCCGCCGGCAGCGGCGCCCAGCAGGCGCGCGTGCGCACCAGTGCTTCCAACGGCGTGATGCTGTCGATGATGGGCGCGGTGATTCCCGACGCAGGCATCGCCGGCGCCAAGGTGTACACGACGATCAAGGGCGCGTTCAAGTTCGTGATCACGCTGTTCTCGACCGAGACCGGCGCACCGCTGGCGACCATCGAAGGCGATACCATGACCGGTCTGCGCACCGCCGCAGCAACCGCCGTGGCCTGCGACGCGCTGGCGCGCAAGGACGTCGAAACGCTGGCCATCATCGGCACCGGCGTACAGGCGCGTTCGCACATTCCTGCGATCCTGCAGGTGCGCAAGTTCAAGGAAATCCTGATCGCCGGTCTCTCCGGCCAGCAGGAACTGGCGGATGAAGTCACCAAGGCCTACGGTATCCCCGCACGCGTGGTGGAGATCGACGAAGCCGCGCGTCAGGCCGACGTGCTGGTGACGGTCACGCGCGCCAGCACGCCGCTGTTTTCGGGCGACTTGCTGAAGCCGGGCGCATTCGTCGCTGCCGTCGGCGCCAGCAAGGCCAACGTGCGCGAACTGGACGACATCGCCATCAAGCGCGCCGCAGCACTGGTGGTGGAATGGAAGCCGCAGGCGCAAACCGAAGCCGGCGACCTGGTGCAATGCGCGCCGGGTACTTTCGACTGGGCCAATGTGTGGGAGCTGGGCCAGGCCGTCGACGGCAGCATCGGCTATCAGCGCAAGGACGGCGATATCGTGATCTACAAGGCCATCGGCATCGGTCTGGAAGACGTAGCGCTGGCAGGGTTGGCGTATCGTAAGGCGGCGGCGCAAAACGGCTGGTGATCGCTTCGGCGACGTAACAGCGGTAACGGAAAACGGCGGCCTGCGGGTCGCTGTTTTGTTTTTGGATGTCGGGGGATGGTGGATGCGGTGGTGGGCGGCGATTGACGACGCTGGGTCCTGACGTTCGTCAGGACGACGGAGGTGGGAGGCAGCTTAGTGTTGACGCAGTGAGTGAAGTTCTGTCGACGGATCCGGCGATCCGGCGATAAGACGATAAGACGATAAGACGATAAGACGATAAGACGATAAGACGATAAGACGATAAGACGATAAGACGATAAGACGATAAG
>NZ_JBXANR010000006.1:400656-498689 GCF_058801885.1 Herbaspirillum sp. GW822-FHT03A08
AATTCATTTTCCGTCGTCCCAGCGAACGCTGGGACCCAGCGTCGTCAACGGCGTCAAATAAATCTGCGACTCCCCTACCACCCGACCTCATGGTCCGCACAAGCCACACGCTCCGACGCCCCTTCTCCTACACCAGCTTGCGGCACTGTCCGATCCCCGCCGCACGCCGCCTTATCTAAAGTAATATGCGTCGCCTCGCCGATTGCGTCAACAGCCGGTCGGCGGCGTGACTGCCTTCAACGGCCAGCCAGGTCAACAATCCTCAATCAAGGAAGGAGCACGCCATGTCTAATCGTTCCGCCCCGCACAGCGCGCCCGGTCTAGCCGATGCGATCACACGCAACGACGCGCCGCCCAATCCCGACCATGAATATGAGGACGCCACCGAAACCAAACTCGATCACAGCAAGCCGCCGCATCATGAGAAAACGGCAGCCGACAAGAAGCACAAGGACGAGCCGCAGATCTCCGTCGGCAAGCCATAACGGCACGGATCGCCTGTTTCACTGAGGCAAGTGATCCGGCAAGTGCCGCATCGGCAAACGCAGCATGCTGTGTGTTGCCTGCTGTGCGCTGCCATATGCCATATGACAGACGCGAGCCACAAGAGTAAGCTGGTCTCTGTCCGGCATGCGTGCGCCTGCCTATCCCTCTATATGGGTGCGCAGCACGAAGCCTGAAGGAGAACACCATGCGCAACCACCATCCGGCTCGCCTCATCCGCCCGTTCCGCTTTATCGCACCCGTTCCACCCTCTGCGCCTCCTGCCCCTTCTGCCCCTCCCCTCATCGAAGAGACCTTCGATCCCGACCACGAATACGAAGACTCCACCGAAACTCGGCTGGACCATACCCGCCCGCCGCATCATGACGAAGCGGCCGGCAAGCTGGAAAAGCATAAGGAAGAACCGCAGATTTCCATCGGTGACGCGTAGGGTTTGTCCGCTGCCTGAGATTGCGGAAGATGTTGCGCGTAGCGCGAGAGCTGCTGCTATGCCGTTGCGCGCGCCAGTGTAATCGCCCGCTCCGGACACGCTGTCACGCACAGTCCGCAAGCGCGGCAGGCGTCGGCGTTGGGGGTGTAGGCGACTTGCATGCCGTGTACGCGCAGCTTCAGTTTGTTGAGCAGACCGAGCGGCGCATAGTCCGCATCATCGATACGGCGAATCGTGAAGACGTTCTCCGGACAAACGTCGAGACAATCGCCCTTCCCTTCGCACCGCTTTAAATTGACCACCGGCACAATGACGCCGGGAGGCTGCTTGCAGCCGGTCGTTGAGTTCTTGTTCATGGTGTTCTTTCCGCCGGCCGGCTTGGATCTGATGTAGGTGGCTTAGACGCTGCCAGGTGTCTGGGGCGGTTCTTTGATGTCTTTGCCGCTATTGCTTTCGGCGTCGCCGCGATGCCAGCCGCCGCGGAATCTGCCAAAGCCGCGCATCCCTTCCTTGAATTTCTGACGTTCTTCTTCGCTCATCTGCTCCCAGCGATGACGGCGATCATGGCAACCGCCACGGCCGCGGAAGCCGCCGAACAGGATCTTGCACAGCACGAACAATCCCAGCGCATGCAAATAGTCGATCTGGTGCGCGCCGGCGAACAGGGACGGCATCAGCCAGTTCCACAGCGACATGACGACAAAGCCGAGTGCGGCGACGCCGGCGATGATGAAGACCAGGATCTTCCAGAATTTTCGTTTGCAATGCATGGGGCCGTTCATTTTTTCCTCCTTACAGATAAGCGATAGATGAGTCAGGTTAAAGATGGAATTCAAGCTGCAGTCTCAGATCGTGAATCACGGATCGGGAATTCGGATCGTGATGGCAAATCGCGGCTACAAGTTGAACTCGTCATATAAGGTTTGCAGGCGCGACCGCAGATGCAGCACCGCATAGCGTTTGCGCCCCAGCAGCGTGTTGATGCTCACGCCGCTTTCGGCAGCCAGTTCTTTAAAGCTGCGCCGTTCCAGTTCATGTGCGATGAAGACTTCGCGCTGTTCGGGCGGCAGCTCTTCCAGTGCATCCTGCAGTTCAGCCAGCAGCATGGAGCGCGCATAGGCGGCTTCCGGGCCGGCATCGGTGTCGGGCAGCAGTTGTTCCAGCCAGCCGTCGTCGTCCTCTTCCGCATCGGCGGAGGCGTCCGGCAGGGCTTGTTCTTTCTTCTTGCGAAAGCGGTCGATGATGCGGTTGCGCGCTACGCGAAACAGCCAGGCGCCGACCTGTTCGATCGGCTCGGGCAGGCGGCAGGCTTCCACCAGTTCAAAAAACACATCCTGCAAAATGTCCTCCGCCTCGCTCGGGTCGGGTACCCGCGTGCGAATGAAGTTGCGCAGCCGTACGCGCTCGCGCAGGACGGTGTCGGTGATGTGTTTATCGTTTTGAGCCATCGTCGGTTCCATGCTGTGAAGACGGATCACAGCGGCGGATATTGTGAGAACGGCGAAATTATCTGAAAGCGGTATTGCCGAAAGTCATTCTTTGCGCTTCTGCTTCACCAGCAAACGCTGCGGTCCGGCGCCTTGTGCCGCCAGCTTGTCGAAGGGATTGCGCAGACGGCAGCGGTCAATCGACAGGCAGCCGCAGCCGATGCAGTCGTCGAGCGTGTCGCGCAATTTCCTGAGCTGCGCCATGCGTTCGTCCAGTTCGGCGCGCCAGCCGGCGGAGAGACGTTCCCAGTCGCTGCGGTCCGGTGCGGCGGTGACCGGCAGCGTGGCGAGCGCGGCTTCGATCTCGCTCAGCGCTATGCCTACGCGTTGCGCCACACGGATGAAGGCGACGCGGCGCAAGACTTCGCGCGCATAGCGGCGCTGGTTGCCGTCGGTGCGCGTGCTGGCGATCAGGCCTCTGGATTCGTAGAAGTGCAGCGTCGACACGGCGACTCCGCTGCGCCTGGCGACATCACCGACCGACAGCATCGGCGCGATGCCCGCTTGTTCAAGCAAGATGTTCATGCATTCTCCTCTTGACCTCAACTTCACTTGAGGTTTTAGACTGCAAACGGTCATCATTCTAAGGGAGAACATCGCATGTCCACCGCAACTGCCATATCGCCTGCTTCCACCTCCGTTTTCCGCGTCGACAAATTTGTCGTCCCTGCCGCCTCGCTGGAGGCCTTCATCGCCAGCATCCACTATGTGCACGCGATTCTGGCCGAGCTGCCCGGATCGTTGCAGCGGCACCTCCTCACGCAGACCGGCGGCGATGGCGAATTCAACGTCGTGAACTTCCTCGAATGGTCGGACGCGGATGCAGTGACGGCAGCGGTGGCGCAGGTGCAAAAGCGTTTCGCCGAAGACGGTTTCGATCCGAAAAAAATGGTTGCCGAACTCGGTATCCGTGCCGATCAGGGCTTTTATCGCAAAGCCTGAAAGCCCGGGTGGAGGCGGCTTTGCGCCGCAATTGTTGTCTGGATTGCCATGAATGTTGTCGATGTTGTTACGCTTGCAGCGTATTGCGTTGTGTTTTTATTCAGCCTTTCTTATAAAAGCTGCCGGTAGCGCACTTTGGGGATGTACAGTTGCGCCGGATCGTTTTACATTCTCTGATTGAAGGCGATTTTTTCAGGGCTGTATTTCGGAAGCTGCATTTCAAAAGCTGGATAACAACAGGAAAAAGCGACGATGACAGTTGTGCGGAAGGATGTCAGCGACAAACACGGTTTCGGCATCGGCCTTAGCGGCGGTGCGGGAGCAACCGTGTCGTTGCGCCTTCCCGGTCCCGGCCATCCCATGAGCGAGCCGGACGAACGCCTGGGCCGCTTGCTGTGGAACATCACCTCGCTGGCCGGCCTGCTGTGCGATGCGCCGATCGCCATGATCTCGCAACTGCAAGGCGAATTCGATTGCTCCGAACGCGGCGCCTTGACCATGACCGCTGCCGTTGCCCTCGACAGCGGCGTCGATCATCGCCGCCAATGGTGGCGTTTTGCAGGGCAATCGAGCGTGGTGTGCAGCACCGCCGACTTCAGCCTGTGCGAAACCGCCGTCACCACACCCGACCGCATTACCGAGATCGGCGACCTCAACCTCGACAGCCGTTGCGCCGATCTGGAGCTGCGCAAGATCGTGCCCGAGGCGCGCTTCTACGCAGCGATTCCACTCGGCGACCAGCATGGCGAACTGATCGGCACGCTGTGCGTGCTCGACCGCGTGCCGCGCCGCCTGACGCCGCATCAGCGCGACGGCCTGCGTCTGCTGGCGCAACAGTTCATGGAACAGTTGGAGATGCATCGCGACATGCAGCAGCTGCAGCGCCAGACGCTTACCGATGCGCTGACCGGCGTCGGCAACCGCCGCGGGTTTGATCGCCGCCTGCATGAAGAATGGTCGCGCCATCTCCGCAGCGGCGCCGCCTTGTCGCTGCTGATGATCGATGTCGATAAGTTCAAGCAATACAACGACGCTTACGGCCATCCGGCCGGCGACGTGATTCTCAATCTGCTGTGCGAGTTGCTGCGCATGCCGCTGCGCGCCAGCGACTTCGTGGCACGCTACGGCGGCGACGAGTTTTCCATCATCCTGCCCAATACGCCGCAAGCGGGCGCGCAACTGGTGGTTGATCGGATTCAGACCATGCTGACGACGGCGCAGTGGCCGAACTGCATGGTGACCGTCAGCGTCGGCATCGCGACGCTGGAGCCGGAAGAAGCCTGCGATTTCGCCACGCTGCTGGCGCGCGCCGATCAGGCCATGTATCTGTGCAAGCGCAGCCGCCGCGAAGCGGAAATGCGCGACTGACATACACGCCCAAACGCCCCGGCTTCAGGGCGCCTTCGACGTCGACGGCGACTTCAACTTCAGCGCCTCCAGCAACATCTGCCCCATGATTTCCGGCCGTCCCTGGAAGATGGTCTGTACCGCATCGACGCCGGTCAACTCGCGCCGCAACTGATTGCGCAGCGCATGATCGTCGGCCAGCCTGATGGTCGCCTTCACGTAGTCGTCCACTGCCGGCGTCACCAGCCACTGCGGAAACTTCAATCGTCCGAACAGGCCTTCGTCGATGTGCTCATGCACCTCGGGCCCGGTCTTGCACACGCCGACCAGACCGGCGCTGACGGTGTCGATGATGCCGTTGGTATTGCCGAACGGGAAAGGATTGATGAACATGTCGCAACCCGCGATCACCTCCATGTAGGCGCTGTAATGCTGATGCGGATACACCGTCGCGGCGTCGCCGAGGAACTGGCCGATCACGCGCTTGACCTGCGGATAGATCAGCATGCCCTGCGCCTGCCCGATCAGGAAGTGAAAATGAATCTTGCTCTTCGCTTCGCGCAGGATGCGCTGGCAGGCCAGCAGAAAATCCGGATTGAGTTTCATCGTCGTCGACGCCACCACGATCTGCACCACTTCCGGTTCTTCGCGGATGTGTCCGGGCAGATTGAGTTCGTTCGCCAGTGCCGAGGCGCGGTAAGGCATGCCGTCGCTGGGCAGGCGCAGCAGCTGCTCGCTGAAGCAGGCCGGGTCGCCGACATAGTCGTCTTCCACCACCACGTAATCCATCTCCGGCGAATGCGAGGTGGCCGGATGGCCCAGCGCCATGGCCTGCACCGGTGCGATGCGCAGGTTGCTGAGGAACATCGTCAGCGCAAACATGCCCACGCTCGGCATGTACAGAATCTGCGCCGATTTCGCCTGCGCCACACCGCGGATCTGCGCCAGCTGCTGCTGGATCTCGCCGGCGCCGATCTCGATGAATTCATCGAACACCGCACGGCCGGCATCGTCCACGGTCTTGCCGTAGCCCATGCCGACGACGTGGAACAATTCACGCGCTGCTTCCAGCGTGCGCGAGTGGGTGCGATAGATGGAGTGCGCCGCGCTGAACCATTCAACCACCACCAGCAGCACCGGCTTGTCCTTGCCGCCGGTCTGCACCGGCGTGTTCAACGGCGTCAGTCCCGCCGCGGCGATGCTGCGCCTGAGCAGCGCATTGATCGGCTTCTTGATGTCGTGCTTGTCGGCGCGGCGCGCATAGCTGCAGTGCATGTAGACGTCATGCAGGATGCCGGCCGGCAGCTGCGCCAGGTCGTCGATCTGCTCCAGCCGCCGCGACAGCCACGGCAGAATCTGCTCGCGCTTTTCATACGCCACCGGCGTGGCCAGCAGGCGCGGCGACAACAGCGCCAGGCACAGGTTGGCGACCAGCACCTTGTCGTGCGCCCAGAAGGCGTCGAGATCCATCGGGATTTCGGACTCGGGCGAATACAGCAGACAGAATTTGATGAGGTCGCGGTTGCCGATTTCGACTTCGCGCAGGTTGCCCTTGCCGCGGATATTCCAGGCGCGCACCACATGGTCGGCATTGCGGAAAGGACTGGCGGCGAACAGGCCGGACAGCCAGCGATGCATCAGTATCATCTGGCCGAAACCGATCTGGGAAAACTGGAACTCGCTGTCGGCAAACAGGCAGGAGATCGCCGCGGCGATGCGCGTGACGACGTGGTCGTTCAACTCGTTGGGCAAGACGCTGCTGAGCGGCCTGGCGCTGAAATTTTCACCCGGCAGGCCGTAGTTGCTGTCCAGTCCCGACAGCAAATCCATCAGCTCGCGCGCAGCGGCTTCATGCTGGCGCGAATAGGCCAAGTATTCAAAATTCTCCAGCGAAAAACCCATGTCTCTTCCCTCAATGGCGTTCAATTAATACAGTCAAGCGTGAAGCTCTGCGGCTTCTCTGAAAACCTTGCCTTGCCGTCATCCTGACGAAGGTCAGGACCCAGTCACTGCGTCCCAGCGTGCGCTGGGACGACAGTCAATATCGTTCCCTGCGCTGTTCTTAGTGCTGTTCTTCCGCTTCGAATCCGGCTTCACGCAGCGCATTCAACACCTGCGCCAGATGCTCGCGGCCGCGCGTCTGCAACACCAGCTCGATGTCGACGTTCTGCGCCGCCAGCATGGTGAAGGCGCGCTGGTGATGCACTTCATCGACATTGGCGCCGGCTTCGGCGACGGTGGCGGTGATGCGCGCCAGCACGCCCGGCACATCGCGCGCGGACACGCGCACGCGCGCCAGACGTCCCGCACGCACCATGCCGCGTTCGATGATGGCGGCCAGCAGCAGCGGATCGATATTGCCGCCCGACAGCACCATGCCCACGCGCTTGCCGCGGAAGCGTTCCGGATGGCGGATCATCGCCGCCAGACCGGCGGCGCCGGCGCCTTCGACCAGGGTCTTTTCGATTTCCAGCAGCATCAGCACGGCCTGTTCGATGTCGCCTTCGTCGACCAGCAGCAGATCGTTGACTTCGCGCGCGATGATTTCGCGGGTCAGCACGCCCGGCGTGCCGACGGCGATCCCTTCGGCGATGGTGCTGCTGCCGAGCGCGTGCGTGGTGCCCTGGATGGCGTTGACCATCGACGGGAAGCGTTTGGCCTGCACGCCGACGATGTCGATATCGGGTTTGCGCGCACGGGCTGCAACCGCCATGCCGGCCAGCAAGCCGCCGCCGCCGATGGCGACCACCAGCATGTCGAGGTCGGGGACGGCGTCCAGCATTTCCAGCGCGATCGTGCCCTGGCCGGCGATGATGGCTTCATCGTCGAAAGGATGGACGAAGGTCAGGCCGCGTTCCTGCGCCAGGGCGAAAGCGTGCGCGCGGGCTTCTTCCAGCGTGTCGCCGTGCAGCACCACCTCGGCACCGAAACCGCGCGTGCGTTCGATCTTGACGCCCGGCGTGAAGCGCGGCATCACGATCAGCGCGTGCAGGCCGAGGCGCTGTGCGTGATAGGCGACGCCCTGCGCATGGTTGCCCGCCGACATCGCGATGACGCCGCGCGTGCCGTTGGCGGCGAGGTCGGTCATCTTGTTGCAGGCGCCGCGCTCTTTGAAGGATGAAGTGAATTGCAGGTTTTCGAACTTGAGGAAAACCTGGGCGCCGACAATATCGGACAGCGTGCGCGATTCCACGCACGGCGTGTTGAGGATCTGGCCTTGCAGTCGCACGGCAGCGCGCTGGATATCTTCGATGGTGGTCATACGGTCCGCTCAAAGTCTGCACAAAAACAGGGAGCAGACATTGTAGCCAGAGAGACGGCGGCTGCGGAAATGTATTTGCGCGGCTTGTACTACGTATTTTCCGCAGCCGCAGAGGGATTTGGAGAGTGGAGGATTGGCATGTCAGCTACTGCACGTCGTCCGGTCAAACCTGTTTCTCTATCCCGGTCGTCCCAGCGGACGCCGGGACCCGGTGCCGTAAAGACGGCCGATACGACACCGGGTCCTGACTTTCGTCAGGACGACTGCTCTATGGGCTTAACCCGGCCTTCGTGAGGCTCAGCGCAGTTTGAAGATGCCGACGATCTGCGCCAGGTTGGCGGCCTGATCCTGCATGGCGCGCGCGGCGGCGGCGGCTTCCTCAACCAGCGCCGCGTTCTGCTGCGTGCTTTCGTCCATCAGCACGATAGCGCGGTTGACTTCTTCGATGCCGGTGCTCTGCTCGGTGCTGGCGGCGCTGATTTCAGCCACGATGTCGGTCACGCGCTTGACGCTGGCGACCACTTCACCCATGGTCGCACCGGCGTTTTCAACCAGCTTGCTGCCGCTGTCGACTTTCTGCACAGAGTCGGTAATCAGTTCCTTGATTTCCTTGGCGGCGGAGGCCGAGCGTTGCGCCAGGCTGCGCACTTCCGAGGCCACCACCGCAAAGCCGCGGCCCTGTTCGCCGGCGCGGGCGGCTTCCACCGCGGCATTCAGCGCCAGAATGTTGGTCTGGAAGGCGATGCCGTCAATCACGCTGATGATGTCGACGATTTTCTTGGACGAATCGTTGATCGAGCCCATGGTGTCGATCACCTGGCCGACCACGGCGCCGCCCTGGGTCGCGACTTCGGAGGCGGATGCCGCCAGCTGGTTGGCCTGGCGGGCGTTTTCGGCGTTTTGCTTGACGGTGGAGGTCAGCTGCTCCATGGCGGCGGCGGTTTCTTCCAGCGAGCCGGCTTGTTGCTCGGTGCGCGAGGACAGGTCGAGGTTGCCGTTGGCGATTTCGGCCGAGGCGGTGGCGATGGTGTCGGTGCCGGTACGCACCTGGCCGACGATATTGACCAGGTTGTCGTTCATGCCCTTGAGCGCGGCCATCAGCTGGCCGGTTTCATCGCGCGATTCGACCTTGATCTGGGTGCCGAGGTCGCCCTGCGCCACGCGGCTGGCGACATCGACTGCCTTGACCAGCGGCCGGGTGATCGAGCGGGTGATGAAAATCGCCAGCGCAATGCCGCCGATCAGTGCGATGACGCCGAGGGCGATCATCAGCGTGCGCGCCGTGCGGAACACGCCGTCGACCTGAGTCGTCAGTTCGGTAATGGCGTCGCTCTGGCGAGTCGAGAGCTTTTCAATCGCGGCCAGGTAGCGCTGGCTGTCCGGCATCAGCTTTTCTTCCACGATCTTGCGTGCGCCGTCTTCATTGCCGGCGTCTTTTTCCTTGAAGACCGCAGTGTTGTCGGCGATCACTACTTTCCGGTGTTCATTGATCTCGTTGAGGAGCGCCTTGCCTTCAGGATCCTGGATCAGCTCTTCCATCTGTTTGACGTAGCCGTTGTTGCGCGCAATCGTGGCGACGATCTGATCCTTGTAGAACTTCTGTTGCACCGGATCGGCGTTCTTGGCGGCGGCGACGATGCGGCCGACGTTGAGTTCGATCGACTTGTAGAAGGCATTGACCAGGCGTTCCTTGGCCAGGGCGTTGTTGACCATGTAATCGGTCAGACTGCCGACCGACTGCAGGCGCCAGACGCCGATGCCGGTGATGACGCTCATCAATATGAGCAGTGCTGCAAATGCGATGCCTAGCCGCGTACCAATCTTTAGATTTTTCATTGTCCTATCCCTCATGTTGGGCGCAGTTCGCCGCTTTGCCTGCCACCGGCTGTTTGCTTGCGGGTTGCGGACGGCTTGTGGCCGGGCGCGGAAAATGGCGGGCAGATCGGGAGCGAACCGATGCGCATCTTTGCATTAACGGATAGGTTAATGCCGGACTTGAGGAAAAAGCACGGGTCGTTTGAATGTTCTGTGCAGCGTCGGCGAAAGCGTCAGGATGTGGGCGGTTTTGGTGCGGCGGGCGCAGGCACGGAGAGCAGCGTCTCCCACAATCTGGTCAGCGCCGGCCGCTTGTTTTGCAGTGAGCGGAATACCCGGATTTCCAGCTCCAGCGACCAGGCGTTGCCGCCGGCGGACACCAGCTTGCCCTCATCCAGTTCGTCCGCTACCGAGCGCTGCGGCAGCCAGGCCAGGCCGTGGCCGTTGAGCGTCATGCGTTTGAGCAACTCCGCCATGTCGGATTCGTAGCTGGTCAGCAGGCCCGGCGCTTGCGGCGCATTGGCCAGGATCAGTTCCATCACCCGGCCGAGGAAGGATGCCGCCGGGTAAGCCAGCAGCCGGGTCGGCTTGCTCTTGCTGCCGGGCAAGCGAAACAGCGGCGCGCCGCTCTTGTCCGCCGCCGACACCGGTATCACGCGCTCGCTGCCGACCGTCACATATTCATACTGGTCCGGGTTGAGCAGAATGGGCAGCTGGGGATGATAAAAACACAACAACAGATCGCATTCGCCTTCGGTCAGCGCCAGCACCGAGTCGTGGATGTTGGTGGCGGTAATGCGCGCGCTGATGCCGGTCTTGTCGTTGGCGGCGCCGTTGAGCTTGTCCAGCCATTCGGGAAAGAAGCTCAGCGCCAGCGAATGTCCGGCGGTCACGCGCAGCATGTTGTGTGCGGTGTGTTCGCTGCGCAACTGGTTGCGCGCATCGGTGAGCAGCTTGATCGCTTCCGAGGCGGCGTCGTTGAACAGTTTGCCGGCCACCGTGAGCGTCAGCGGATAGGTGCTGCGGTCCACCAGTTCGGCGCCGATCCAGGCTTCCAGCGCGCGGATGCGGCGGCTGAAGGCGGGCTGGGTGACGTTGCGGTGATCCGCCGAGCGCGAGAAGTTGCGCGTCGCCGCCAGGCTGAGGAAGTCCTCGATCCACTTGATGTCCATCTGCTTTCCTTTTGCTGCGAGTCTGAGGTGCGCGCCGGGATGCAACGCAATAGCGCATCTATAACAGCAAGCGCCGGGCGTGAAAAGTCCCGCTCAGCGGTCTTTTCCACAAACTATGCAGCAGCGACATAACCACCGTACTACTTTGCATAGCGTCGTCTTGCGTAACGATTATCCTCAGCACATAGAACAACATCTCAGGATCTGCGGAACAGCCATCATGAAAGTCGAAAAAATCCAGCGTGCCATGTCGGTCGGCGTCATCGGCGGTCTCGGCGCCATCGGCAGCGCCGACCTCTACGCCAAAATGACCAAGGTCGCCGCCAAGGCCGGGCCGCAGGAGCGTATCAAGGTCCAGTTCGGCCAGCAGGCCTTCGACGACATCGACATGGCCGGCGCGGAGAACGCCCAGACCAATGCGCGCAAGCTCTACGTCTTCGATATGCTGCGCGAGTTCGAGGAGCGTAAAAGCAGCGCCGTGCTGCTGCCTTGCTTCATCAGCCACACCTTTCTCGACGAGGTGCAGGCCGAGATCAGCATCCCGGTGATCGACATGGTCGCCGCCATCCGCCGCCATCTTGCGCAACGCCTGCCCAAGCTGCAAAAGATCGGCATCCTCACTTCCAGCTATGTGCGCAAGAAGGGTTTGTTCGAGAAGCATTTCGGCGGCGACGACGTGCAATTGCTCTACCCCGCCGCGGCCATCCAGCACGCCTGCCTGATGCGCGCGGTCTATGGCACCACCGGCATCAAGAACGGCTACCTCGACGGCGAATCGATCGACCTGCTGTACCGTGCCTGCAAGGATCTGCTCGATCAGGGCGCGCAGGTGATCGTGCCCGGCATGACCGAAATCTCGACCGTGGCCGAAGCGCTCAGCGCGCGCGGCATTCCCATCATCGACACCAATCAGATCTATGCGGAATCGGCATTGAGCTTTCAGGCCGGACAGATCGGCCGCTCGTTCAAGATCGGCGTGGTCGGCGGCGTCGGCCCGGCGGCTACGGTCGACTTCATCGAAAAGGTCATCAAAAATACTCCGGCCACGCGCGACCAGGACCACATCAAACTGGTGGTTGAGCACAACCCCAAGATCCCCGACCGCACCGAAAACCTGATCGCCGAAGGCGCCGACCCGACTGTCGCCATCTACGCCGCCTGCAAGCGTCTGGAAAACGACAACGCCGACATGATCGCGATTCCCTGCAACACCGCGCACGCTTTCGTCGAACGCATCCAGGCGTACTTGTCGATCCCGATCGTCAACATGCTCAGCGAAACCGTCAGCTACATCGAGAAGCGCCACGGCGACAAAAGCTGCATCGGCCTGCTGGCGACTTCCGGCACCATCGCCAGCCGCGTCTATCAGCAGACCCTCGATCAGAACAACGCGCGTAGCAATGGGCACAACAAATTCAGCATGATCGTGCCCGACGCCGAACATCAGGCTATCGTCATGGACGTCATCTACGGCGCGCAAGGCGTCAAGGCCGGCTTCATCAACGACGAGGTGCGCGCCAGGCTCAAACGCGCGATTGCCTATCTGGTCGCCAACGGCGCCGACGTCATCGTACTCGGCTGCACCGAGCTGCCGCTGCTGATCGCGCAGGATGAGAAGTTCGAGGCCGGCGGCAAGAAGGTGCCGGTACTCGATCCCACCGAAATACTCGCGCGCAAATGCGTGGCACTCGCCAGCCCGATTGCCCGCAAGACGGCGTGAAACGCATCGCCATGCGCCGCGGTGCAATTCCATTCCGGCAGTTCCTGGCCGGCGAACTGAAACGCTGTGCCCGTGACGGCTATGCCGATCCGGTCATCGCCCGCTATCGCACACTGTCGCAAGCCGGGCTGCTCGATGATGCAGAGGCGCAGGAGCATGAGCGCTTGTTCAACCGCATGTACTCTCGCTGGCGATGGCGGTACGCCACGACGCAAGCACTGGCACGCAAGAAGGCGGCTTCCCCGGCTGGTTGAATGCGCTTCGGCAAACCAGAAGCAACCTCTTTTCATCGCCTGAATCAACATAAATTCTGATGCCTTCGACATGACTCAGGCATCAGATTTTCTTTGTGCTCGCTTCAATTATTATCGATTGTAGAGAGAAGGCAGAGGTGGGATATTACGGCCTGCTTCATATCGCACGCCGAGTTTTTCTTATGTGCGAAAACATTGGCACATGCGGAAACTGACCGCTGGTATTTGACGGCTTGTCATTTCGCACGGAGACAACTCTGTGTCGTCATTCCATTCTCCCAAACCACTCTTCAGTTCTCAGCAAGGAACAATCGTGAAAACCTGCCTCTTGATTTTTATTTTTTCCACGGCTGTTCTTGCCGTCTCACCGGCATCGGCTGAGAAGCTGGCGAGCAGCGCCATCAAAGCGCCAGACAGCAAAGAGACGCGCGTCATCGAGCGGGTCGCCATTCCGGGAACGAAGCGTGAGATGGGGATGGGGATTGCCGAGTTTCCGCCGAATGCCGAGAAGCCGCGCCACAAGGCAACCGGTCCGGAAGTCTGCTACGTGCTGGAAGGAGAAATCATCCTGGAAATGGACGGCAAACCTGGACGGCATATTCGCGCAGGCGACAGCTATCAGATGCCGGAGGGCGTGGTTCACGTCGCCAAGGCTGGTCCGGCAGGCGCGAAGGTGATTGCCGCGTGGGCGCATGTGCCCGGCAAGACATTCAACATTCCCGTCCCCCGGAATTGAGCGCTTTGCAGGACATGTGCAGCGAGGAGATTTTTCTCAATTCCACCTTATCTGAATCGAGGTATTCAAGTATGTATCAACAGATCGTCAAAACCCTCTGCGCGGTATCGGCGCTCTCTCTTTTTACCGGCTGCAGCAGCTATGCCGGCAGCAACGCCCCTCAACCGGCAATCCAGAGTACGGTGGATGCCGCCATCCAGCCCCTGATGCAGAAATACGGCATTTCCGGCATGGCGGTCGCCGTCTCCGTCGATGGCAAAAACTATTTCTACAACTATGGCGTGGCGTCCAAGGCGAGCGGCCGGCCTGTTACCAATGCCACCCTGTTCGAGATCGGTTCCCTGAGCAAGACCCTGACCGCGACGCTGGCGTCGTATGCGCAGGTTAACGGTCAGCTCTCGCTGTCGGACAGCGTCAGCCGGCATCTGCCCTCTCTGAGCGGTACTCCTTTCGACAACGTCAGTCTGATGAATCTCGGCACGCATACTGCCGGCAACTTCCCGCTGCAGCTTCCGGATGAGGTGACGAACCGGGAGCAGCTCATGGATTACTACAAGAACTGGAAGCCGAAGCACGCCGCCGGCACGTACCGGACTTACTCCAATCCGGGAATCGGCCTGCTTGGTGTGGTCACCGCCAACAGCATGCGGACGTCTTTTGCAGACGCGATGGAGAAGACGCTGTTTCCGCGGCTCGGGATGACGCACAGCTATATCAATGTGCCGTCTGAGCAGATGAAAAACTACGCGCAGGGCTATAACAAAGCCGACGCGCCGGTGCGCGTGAATCCGGGCATGCTGGCCGACGAAGCCTATGGCGTAAAGACCAATACGCAGGATCTGATCCGTTTCATCAACGCCAACATGGGCCTCGTCGAACTGGATGGGAAGTTGCAGAAAGCGGTCACCGATACGCACACCGGCTATTTCAAGGCGGGCGACATTACGCAGGATCTGATCTGGGAGCAGTATCCCGACAGCTCACCGCTGGAGCGGCTGTTGGCGGGAAATTCCGACAAGATGGTTTACCAGGGTGCCGCGGCAACCCGGCTGAACCCTCCTTTGCCGCCGCAGGCCGCCGTCTTGCTCAATAAAACCGGATCGACCGGCGGTTTCGGCGCTTACGCGCTCTATGCGCCGGCAAAGAAAATCGGCATCGTGATGCTGGCGAACAGAAATTATCCCAACGATCAGCGGGTCACTGCGGCGTATCGCATATTGAAGGCGCTCGACGGGCAAGGTGCAGCGCGTCCCTGATGTGGTGGGGTGATCCTGCGGTTTTTTCCAGCACCTCAACGCCGCCTCCGGCCATCCCGAATCGGGGATGGCCTCTTCCTGCCTCATGGCGGTGACAAATCGCGTCGCACCATTTCGGGCTTTCTGGTTTTCTGGCACATGCCGTTTTGCACCAAGCCCGCCTTTTCCGCCACTTGACGGCAACTTTCTTTTCTTTGAAGCAAGCTGAAAACTCGCCGCGAGGCGGGTTTTCTTGTGCGCCGCAACGGTGGAAAGCCGTGACCTGCGATGCAGTAAAGCGTTGTTTTTAAAGCAGAAATACCATCTTCTCGTCGTTTTTCGATCCCTTTTCCTGAGTGGATATGGCACGATAAATGCATGTCTACTTTGATGTATACATTGGTGCCTACATTTAAAGGAACAACGATGAACCAGTCATTTCTCCCGCTTCAACGTCTTTTCAAGCAACTGGTTGCGGCCGGTCTGCTGACTGCAACTTCCTGTGCTGCGATGGCAGCCACCATCAACATCTCGCTCGATGACGACCCGGGCAAGCTCGATCCGACGCAATCGTCGATGATCGCCGAGCGCATGGTGTATCAAAGCATTTTCGACAAGCTGGTCGATCTGGATGAAAACGGCAAGATCGTGCCGATGCTGGCGCAGCGCTGGACCATCTCCGACGACCAGAAGACTTACACGCTGTATCTGCAAAAGGGCGTGAAATTCCAGGACGGCACGCCGTTCAACGCCAAGGCGGTGGAATTCAACCTGCTGCGCGGCCAGGAGAAAAGCTCCCTGCGCCGTAACGAGCTCAAGTACATCAAGCAGATCACCGTGGTCGACGACACCACCGTCAAGCTGGAGCTGACGACGCCGTTTGCGCCGTTCATGTCCATCCTGACCGATCGCGCCGGCATGATGTCTTCGCCTGACGCGGTGAAGAAGTTCGGCGACGACTACGTCAACAATCCTGTCGGCACCGGTCCCTTCATCTACAAGGGCCGCCTCAAAGGCGCCACCATCACGCTGGAAAAAAATCCGCATTACTGGCAAGCCGGCCTGCCGAAAGCCGACGGCGTGACCTACAAGATCATGAGTGACGTCAATGTCGCCTTCAACAATCTGCGCAGCGGCCAGGTCGACATCACCAATCGTTTCCCGTACAAGGAAATCACCAACATCGAAGCCGGCGCCAAGTACGCGGTCATCAACAAGCCTTCGCTGGGTTTCCGCGGCTTCTATCTGAATACCTCCAAGCCCCCGTTCGACAAGAAGGAAGTGCGTGAAGCCGTCGACATCCTGATCGACCGCAACGCCATCGCCAAGGTGGTTTACAACGGCGCCGTCGCCGCCAGCCATTCGCCGTTCAGCAAGGCGCAGTTCTCTCACGGCGACGCCGATACGCCGCCGAAGGTCGATGTGGCCCGCGCCAAGGCTTTGCTCAAGGCAGCCGGCAAGGAAGCCGGCTTCAGCTTCAAGCTGACCTTGCCGACCACGCCGTACGAGTCGCAGGTCGGCCAGATGATCCAGGGCATGCTGCGTCCGGCAGGCATCACCGTCACGCTGGAAAAGGCCGAGCTGGCGACCCAGATCGAGTCGGGTAAGGCCGGCACCTTTGAAGCCATCTTTGTCGGCTGGAGCGGTCGCCCCGATCCGGATCAGAACATCTATGACTTCGTCGTCACCAACGGTTCGCTGAACTACTCCAAGTACGGCACCAAGGAAGTCGATGATCTGTTGCAGCAAGCGCGCCTGGAAGGCAATGAAGCCAAGCGCAAGGCGTTCTACGATCAGGCCATGCAGATTCTGGTGAAGGACGTGCCCTACATTTATCTGAACCACGACAACGTGTTGTTCGGCATCTCCAAGGCGGTCAAAGGTTTCCGCTATGTGCCGGACGGCGTGATCCGCACCAGCACGCTGGCGAAGTAATTTGGCGGTGAGAGGGACGCTTTATCTTCCTTTTCTTGCCGTCGTCCCAGCGAATGCTGGGACCCAGCGTCGTGACGAACCTTGCTACGACGCTGGGTCCTGACTTTCGTCAGGACGACAGCGGTGTTGTGTTGGCAGTGAGAGCGAAGCTTCAGGCTCCCTTGTACTGCATCAGTTTTTTCGGTCCGCGCTTGCGCGGTTCTCAATGTGTTTGCTGTGCCGTGCGGACGAGGGTCTGCGCGTGCTGCTCCGGCTGAAGCTGCCCATGTCCCCACTACTCAAGCGCATCCTGCTGGTCATCCCCACCCTGCTGCTGGTCAGCATGGTGATCTTTTCCCTGCTGGCGATCCTGCCGGGCGATCCGGTGACCGCCATTCTCGGCCAGGAAGCCACGCCTGAAGCCGCGCTGGCATTGCGTGCACAACTCGGTCTCGACGATCCGCTTTACATGCAATACGGGCGCTGGCTGGGCGGCGTGCTGCATGGCGATCTCGGCCGCTCCTTCATCGACCGTACGCCGGTCATCGACGTGCTGATGCAGCGCCTGCCGGTGACGATAGAACTGGCGCTCGGCAGTTTTGCCGTCGGCATCCTGATCGCAGTGCCGGCCGGCATCATGGCGGCGGTGCGTCCACGCGGCATCGCCAATTATTTCAGCACGCTGGTGGCGCTGTTCGGCATGTCGGTGCCGCATTTCTGGCTGGGCATGATGTTCATCATCCTGTTCGCAGTCAAACTCGGCTGGCTGCCGGCCTCCGGCTATGTGCCGTTCACCGAAGACTGGCGCGGCAATCTGGCGGCGATGTGCATGCCGGTGCTGGCCACCGGCTTGCGCGAATCGGCGATCCTGATGCGCATGGTGCGCAGCAGCCTGCTCGAAGTTCTCAATGAAGATTACATCCGCACCGCCTTCTCCAAAGGTTTGAAGGACTGGCAAGTCGTCATCGGACACGCGCTGCGCAATGCGCTGATTCCGGTCGTGACGGCCAGCGGCCTGATGGTGTCGGGTCTGCTCGGCGGGCTGGTGATTACCGAGAGCATTTTCGGCATTCCCGGCATGGGCAAGATGATCGTCGACGCCATCTTCCAGCGCGACTACATCATGGTGCAAGGCGGCGTACTGGCAGCGGCGCTGATGGTGGTGATCGTCAATCTGGTAGTGGATGTGCTGTACAGCATCATCGATCCGCGCATCGCGAAATGAGGGCAGACATGGATCAAGTCATCGCAAAGAAAAATGGCGCAGCAGCAGGAGCTGCCGTAGAAGCCGAAGCCCTGCCGCGCCGGCAACGTTTCGTCGGCCTGCGCCGTTTTGCCGCCAACCGCCTGGCTGTAGTCGGCGCGGCCATCATCCTGCTGCTGGTGCTGGTCGCGATCTTCGCGCCGCTGCTGGCCACCAACGATCCCATCTTCGATCAGGATTACGGCAACCTGCTGTCCGGTCCGGATGCGATGCACTGGATGGGTACCGACGATCTGGGCCGCGATATCTTTTCACGCATGCTGTACGGCGCGCGCATCTCGCTGCAGGCGGCGTTGATCGCTGTCGGCCTGGCGTTCTGCGTCGGCGTGCCGATCGGCATCGCCAGCGGCTATTTCCGCGGCTTCTGGGATGAATGGGTGGTGATGCGCATCGTCGACGCGCTGCAAGCCTTCCCTTCGCTGATCCTGGCGCTGGCGCTGGCGGCGGCCCTGGGCGGCGGTTTCTACAATGCCATGGTGGCGGTCGGCATCGGCTTTGCGCCCGCGTTCATTCGCCTGGCACGCGGCCAGGCGCTGAGCATCCGCAATCTCGATTACGTCATGGCGGCCCGTTCGGTCGGCGCCGGGCACATGCGCATCATGTGGCGTTACGTGTTGCCGAACGCGATGGCGCCGCTGGTGATCCAGGCGACCTTTGCGATGGGCTCGGCGATCATTGCCGAAGCCGGTCTGTCCTATCTCGGCCTCGGCGCCAAGCCGGAAGATCCGAGCTGGGGCTCGATGCTGCACATTGCGCAAGGCTATCTGAACACCAATCCGACGCTGGCCCTGTGGCCGGGCGTGGCGATCTTTGCGGTGGTGCTGGGCTTCAATCTGCTCGGCGACGGTATCCGTGAAGTGTTCGATCCAAAGTTATACCGCTAGAAACCTATTCATGATCCTGAACAGGTTTTAAGGAAGAAAAGCCATGTTGGAAGTCAACAATCTCAAAGTCGAATTCGTCCGCAACGGCAAGCGCGTGGCGCCGGTCGACGGCGTCTCGTTCTCGGTCGGCGCGAATGAAACCGTCGGCCTGCTCGGCGAATCCGGTTGCGGCAAGAGCGTCACCGCGCTGTCCATCCTGCGGCTGTTTCCGATGGCCAGCAAGGCGCAGCTGAGCGGCGCCATCAAGTACAACGACGGCATTGCCGACAGCAACCTGCTGGAAGCCGACGACGCCACCCTGCGCGCCATGCGCGGCAAGGAGATCGCGATGATCTTCCAGGAGCCGATGACCTCGCTCAATCCTTTGCACCGCATCGGCGACCAGCTGCGCGAGATGCTGCGCGTGCATAGCGATCTCAACCGTAAGCAGATCGACGCGCAAGTCATCGCCATGCTGCAACGCGTGGGTTTGCCGCGCGCCGAGCAACTGGTCAACGATTATCCGCACAGCCTGTCGGGCGGCATGCGCCAGCGCGTGATGATCGCCATGGCGCTGCTGTGCAATCCAGGCTTGCTGATCTGCGACGAGCCGACCACTGCACTCGACGTCACGATCCAGGCGCAGATTCTTGACCTCATGCGCGAACTCAAGCGCGAACACGGCACCGCGATCCTGATGATCACGCACGACCTCGGTGTGGTGGCGGAGATGTGCGACCGCGTGGTCGTCATGTACGCCGGCCAGGTGGTCGAGCAAAGCAGCGTACGCGATCTGTTCGATGCACCCGCCCATCCCTATACGCAAGCGCTGATGCGCGCGCGCCCTGCCCTCGACGCCACGCCCGGCGAACCGCTGGAAGCGATTCCCGGCTCGGTGCCGCTGCCGGGTTCGGTTGAATCCGGCTGCCGCTTTGCGGCACGCTGTCCGAAGGCGCAGGAGCGCTGCTATCGCGATGCGCCGACGCTCGACAAAGTCAGCGACGGCCATCTGGCGCGTTGCTGGTATCCGAATTGAAGAGGCTGTGATGACTGCTCCCCTGCTCCAGGTCTCCGGACTGAAAAAACATTTTGCTTCCAGCAAGCGCGGCGCGCCGCCGGTCAAGGCGGTGGACGATGTCTCGTTCTCCATCGACGAAGGCAAAACCC
Organism: Herbaspirillum sp. GW822-FHT03A08; assembly: GCF_058801885.1. Lineage (NCBI taxonomy): Bacteria > Pseudomonadati > Pseudomonadota > Betaproteobacteria > Burkholderiales > Oxalobacteraceae > Herbaspirillum > Herbaspirillum sp. GW822-FHT03A08. Next base: position 420,769 of record NZ_JBXANR010000006.1, read on the forward strand.
TCGGCCTGGTCGGCGAATCCGGCTGCGGCAAATCGACCACCGGCCGCAGCGTGCTGCGCCTGATCGAACCGACTGCCGGCAGTGTCAACTTCATGGGCGAAGAAATTTCCACGATGTCTTCCTCGGCCCTGCGCAGCATGCGCCGCAATATGCAGATGGTGTTTCAGGATCCCTTCGCGTCGCTCAATCCGCGCATGACCATCGGCGAAGTATTGGAAGAACCGCTGATCGTGCACGGCCTGTTCGACCGCGCCACGCGCAAGCGCAAGGTGGCGGAGATCCTCGACGTCGTCGGTCTGAGCCAGGCCTATGCCGGTCGCCATCCGCATGAGTTCTCCGGCGGCCAGCGCCAGCGTGTCGGCATCGCGCGCGCCATCATCACGCGGCCGAAACTGGTGGTTGCCGATGAAGCCGTGTCGGCGCTGGACGTATCGATCCAGGCGCAGATCCTGAACCTCTTGCAGGAGTTGCAAAAGGAGTTCGCCCTCACCTATCTGTTTGTTTCGCACGATCTCGCCGTGATCCGCCACGTCAGCGACAGCATCGGCGTGATGTATCTCGGCCGCATGGTGGAGTACGGCAGCTGCGAGAGCGTCTATAGTGCGCCCAGACATCCCTACACGCAGGCGCTGCTGTCGGCGATTCCGCGCGAACATCCGGATCAGGTGCGCGAACGCATTGTGCTCAAGGGCGGGATTCCCAATCCGGCGTCGCCGCCGGCCGGTTGCCATTTTCATCCGCGCTGCGCGTCCTGCATGGATGTCTGCAAAACCGAAACGCCGCCTCGCGTTGAGACTGCGCCGGGCGAATATGTCGCCTGTCATTTGTATCGCTGACGCATTGCCAACGAACCGCTAAATTTATTCCTTCTTCAGACCAGAAATTCGAAAGTATCCTATGCCAACCTTCAACGCCAATCATTATCCCTACGCCTCGCGCCGCAGCGCGGTCTTCGCCAATCGCGGCATGGTCGCAACTTCGCAGCCGCTGGCCGCGCAAGCCGGTCTGCAAGTGCTGCAAGCCGGCGGCAACGCCATCGACGCCGCTATCGCCGCCGCCGCGGCATTGACTGTCGTTGAGCCGACCGCCAACGGCATCGGCGGCGACGCCTTCGCATTGATCTGGCACAAGGGGCAACTGCACGGACTCAACGCCAGCGGTCCGGCGCCGATGGCGATGTCGCTCGACGCACTCACCGCCGCCGGTCACAAGGAAGTGCCGAAGTACGGCGCCCTGCCCGTCACCGTGCCCGGCACGCCGTCGGCCTGGGTGACCATGGCTGAACGTTTTGGCCGCATGCCTCTGTCGCGCTCGATGGCCGGCGCCATCAGCCTGGCGCAGGATGGTTTCCCGATTTCGCCGGTAGTAGCCTTCGCCTGGAAGCAGGCCTACAAGACCTTCACGCGCGAGTTCAAGGATGATCATTTCAAATCCTGGTTCGATACCTTCGGCGCGCTCGACGGCTCCGGCCGTGCGCCGCAGGCCGGTGAAATGTGGCGTTCTGCGGGTCATGCCAGCACCCTGCAATCGATTGCCGACGATAATGCGCGCAGCTTCTATCAGGGTGCGCTGGCCGAGAAGACCGCAGCCTTTATCCGCGCCGCCGGCGGTTACATGGACGTGGCCGATCTGGCCAACTATCGTCCGCAATGGGTCGATCCGATTTCATCCAACTACCGCGGCTACGACGTCTGGGAAATCCCGCCGAACGGCCACGGGCTGGTAGCCTTGCTGGCGCTGAACATGTTGAAGGGCTTCGACTTCAGCGAGCGCGACACGCTGCAAACCTATCACCGCCAGATCGAAGCCATCAAGCTGGCCTATGCCGACGGCCTGGCGCACATCGCTGACATTGATCACATGCGCGTCTCGGTCAAGGACCTGTTGTCCGACGCCTACGCCGACGAACGCCGCAAGCTGATCGGCGCGCATGCCACGCTGCCGGTGGCCGGCGATCCGCCGCGCGGCGGCACCGTGTATCTGTGCACGGCCGACAATGAAGGCAACATGGTGTCCTTCATCCAGAGCAATTACATGGGCTTCGGTTCGGGTCTGGTGGTGCCGGGCACCGGCATTTCGCTGCACAACCGCGGCAACAACTTTACGCTCGACGCTGCACATCCGAATTGCCTGGCGCCGGGCAAGCGTCCTTATCACACCATCATTCCGGGCTTCCTCACCAAGGACAACCAGGCCATCGGCCCGTTCGGCGTGATGGGCGGCTTCATGCAGCCGCAAGGCCACGTGCAGATGGTCATGAACACGGTCGACTTCGGCCTCAACCCGCAAGCCTCGCTTGATGCACCGCGCTGGGAATGGGAAAGCGGCAACAAGGTCAGCATCGAACACACCACGGCGGAACATCTGTTCCGCGGCCTCGGTCCGGCCGGTCTGGGCCATCAGGTCAGCTGGTCCGGCAACCAGCTCGGCTTCGGCCGCGGCCAGATCATCTGGCGCGACGCCAACGGCGTGCTGTGCGGCGGTACCGAGCCGCGCACCGACGGTTGCGTCGCCGCCTGGTAGTCCACTTCAATCTGAAAAGGCCACGCCGCTCATGCATGCCTCACCCGATCCGTCACTGACTCAGTCTGACAGCGTCGCCGAAGAGCCGGTCAAGGCCTCCTTGCCGGAGTATGTCTACGCGCGTCTGCGTGAAGACATTTTTGAAATGCGCCTCCTGCCCGGCGATCAGGTGACGGAGACAGAAGTCGCGGCCTACTTCAAGGTTTCGCGCACACCGGTGCGCGAGGCCTTGCAGCGTTTGCAAAGCGACGGCCTGATGCAAGGTTACGTGCGCGGGGGTTGGGAAGTGGTGCCCATGGATTTCAAACGTTTCGCCGATTTGTATGAGCTGCGCCAGCTGATCGAAGTGCATGCCGTCACAAGGCTGTGCGCGCCGCCGGAAGCAGGAAAACGCAGCATCGACATGGCGCAGATCAACGCGCTCAAAACGGATTGGTGCGTGCCGCCGGAACAGCGGCTCACCGACGGCCGTGCCGTGGCGGCGCTCGATGAATGTTTCCATCAGACGCTGGTGCGCGCCACCGGCAATCAGGAAATGGCCAGCGCCTTCGACCGCCTCACCGACCGCATCCGTATCGTGCGGCGGCTGGATTTCGTCTACGGCGATTGTGTAGGATCGACTTACGACGAGCACGCCGCCATCCTGGCGCAAATCGATGCCCGTGACGGCGACCAGGCCGTCAGGCTGATCACCGAGCACATCGACGGCAGCCACGCGGAAGTCAACCAGATCACCCTGCATCGACTGCACAGCGCGCGCGCTTCCGCCGCCACAGAGCGGCTGCCCTACGTCACCGTGAGGGTCATGCGCTCGTTCTGACGATCCCGGCGCCGCAAAAAGGTCCGCTATCGATTGCCCGGTAACGGACAGCTCGGCCCTTGCGCCGATGAGGAGACACAGGAACGCATTTCATCCTGGTCCCTTGCCAGAAAAGCAATTCTCCAAACAGCCCGTGGCGCCTGCGGTTATGCCGGCTATTTGCCAAATGCTGCGTTCCCGCTACACTTGCGGCACCGGCTTCGTCCGCCAGTCGCGAAAGCGCCACTGCATGCCGGTTTTTGCCTCATCGTCTTTGTACGTCCCGAAGTTGTAGCCAGCAGTGAGAGCGCCCCGCTCTGCATCCTGAGCAGAGCCTGCGTTCTTCCCCACGCCACATTATCTGAAGGAGAAAGACATGCTCGGATTAACCTCGCTCGGCATCATCCACACGGCCATCGCTCTGGTGGCAGTCGTCACCGCTCTCATCATTCTGGTCCGTGAACATCGCATCCGCTACGCCACCGGTGCAGGCCGGCTGTACGTGCACGCGACCGTGCTGACATGCCTGACCTCGCTGGGCATCTTCCAGCACGGCGGTTTCGGCAAGCCGCATGTGCTTGCCATCATTACGCTGATTACATTGGGACTCGCTCAGGCGGCCATCAAGACCACCTGGTTCGGTCGTCGCAGCGCGTATGTGGAGATGGTGGCGTATTCGGCCACGGTGCTGTTTCACTTCATCCCGGCGCTGACCGAGACGGGTACGCGCGTACCCGTCGGTGCGCCGTTCTTTGCGAACGCCGACGATCCGCTGCTGAAGATGCTGACCGGTGCGCTGGTGGTGGTGTTTTTGGTGGGAGCGACGCTGCAGGTGTTGTGGCTGGGACGGCAGCGCGCTGTTGATCCGGGTGCGGCGACACTAGTGTGAGCGCTGCTATCAGGGATTTTTTTCTTTATCGGACTTTTTTATTTTTTCAAGCTCGGCAATATCGTCGGCATCGGCACGGATAGCATCGACCTGGCGCCGTTTTGCGTCGAACTCGGTGTATCGGTCATGTGCAAGTTTGATCATCTGATCGTGACTGATAGTACCGTTGCCTTTTAGCAGTGGACGTTCATTGAACGCCAGAAAATTATCTACGTATTGCCGCCAGTTGGTCATCGTAAGATTCTGGCGTTTTTTTGCTCTGTCCTCGGCGTAATCCAGAAACATCACAGTGATTCGATTTAGTTCGTCGATTTCGTCAGCTGTCAGATAATTTTTGGCGATCGTGACGTCGCCTTTTCGCACACGGCTACCCTTCCATGTCTGCAAAGCCATGTTCGGCTGCGATGCGTTGGCGCGTTGTACGATAATTTCAGCAGCAGTCTTTTCGGTGGTTGCAAACAGGATTTTGTTCTGAACTTCTGCAAAAAAACGTGACGATGCATCGATGTCGTCACGATAATCGACTGAGAGTGAGAGCAAATCCCTGATTTTCTGATAAAAACGTTTTTCCGAAGCGCGAATGTCGCGGATACGCTCCAGCAGTTCGTCAAAGTAATCCCACGCCTCCGGTTGCTTTAATCTGGCGTCGTCAATGACAAAACCCTTGATCAGGTATTCCTTCAGATGTGTTGTCGCCCACTGGCGGAATTGCATACCGCGCGGCGAACGCACGCGGTAGCCGACGGCCAGAATGAGGTCGAGATCATAAAGTTGGGTGCGATAGCGTTTGCCGTCGGCGGCAGTTGTCAAGTTTTCCTTGACTACTGAATTCTCCTTGAGCTCGCCGTCGCTCAAGATGTTCTTTATGTGCAAACTGATATTCTGTTTGCTGGTCTGAAACAGCGATGCAAGCTCAAGCTGAGTGAGCCATACGGTACCGTGTTCCGCACGGAGAAAAAACTGTGCTGTGCCGTCATCGGTGGCATACAGCACCAATTCTCCGTGCGCTGATGGCTCAGACGGTGGTGTTGAAGAAGATGTGTTTGTCATATCGGAGATACTGACGACATTGCGGGAAGAAGCCGAAAGTATCACCGAGCATGCTTGTCCAGTCTAGAACTATGTCTTTAAATCTGAAAACACGTGAGGCATCTTCGATATAGTTCTATTTTCAGATCGCCAATACCGTAAGCGTCAATATGAGCGCCAGCAGCAAGGCCGGCTTGCCCGTACGCAGCACCGAGTGCGGCGCATAGCAAAGCTGCAGCACCAGCAGCAGGGCGGCGATGGTCATGGTGCCGAGCCAGGTGACCGGGCCGATGCCCCAGCCGCTTTCGCGCACGCAGATGATGAAGGCGACCGTCAGCGCCAGCGTGCCGAGCCAGCGGCCGCGCTTGCGCAGCAGTGCGCTCGGTTCGGCGCCGCGGCCGTGGATGTCGGCGTAGTGGCGGTCCATCGCCAGGCTCAGCGCTACCCACGCGCTGTAGGCGAGCGATAGCGTTGCCAGAAAAGGCAGGGGGATGAAACTCATCACGCGGCCTCCTGCAACCTGGCGCTGTCGGCATCAGTATCGGCATCATTGTGCTGATGCGCTTTGCCGGCTTTCTTCGTTGTCTTTTTCTTGCGTCCCAGATGCCAGGCTGCACACGCCAGGCCAATGCCCAGCGCCAGCACCGTGAGATCAAAACCGGCAACCGGCCAGGGACCTTGCGCCATGAACAGCGTCACACCCAGATGCGATGAAGTCGTGAAAACATTCAACACCGGGATGCCCATGAAGAGCAGGGCGCCGGTCCACAATTGCCATTGCCACATGCGGCGGTCGGGACGGATCTGCGCCAGCACGGCGGCGATGCCCCAGGCGATGAAGAACCAGTTCATTTCGGCGTCGGGACGTTTTTCCATCGCCACCGGCAACAGACGGTTGGCCCAGAAGTAGGTTGCAAACGCAATCGGTAAGCCGGCGATGGCGCCGATGTTGAGCGCTTCAACGAGACGCAGGCCGAAACCCGTGCGGCCGCCTTGCGCCAGTTTCTTGGCGTAGCCCTGGCGTGTCTTGACCGCCCATAGCAGCGCACCGGTGGCGACCATCGCGCAGCCTGACAAGCCGCACAAGAAGAAAAGGGCGCGCAGCAGCGGATTGGCGAAGTGGCCGAGATGCAGGCCGTACAGCACGCCGCGCGTGGCGTTGGCGCCGCCGGGATTTTCACCGTCGCTGCTCATGAGTGCGCCGGTGACGCCGTTGAATTGCATCGAGGGCTGAATGTAGTTCAGCCCCTTTTCTTCGCGGCGCCGGATCTGGATGGTCGCATTGGCGTCTCCCGGATGGTTGATCGTGATGCCGACGGCGGGCATGCCGTTCCAATGCTGTCCGGCTTGTGTCAGGAGTGGTTGCAACGGCGTCAGCGCTGCCTGTCTTCCTGCTGCCTTGCCATTCTTGGCGCTCGGGAAGACCTCCGAGAAGAAGCTGTCCTGATCGCCCTTGTAAGCGGTCTGTATGCCCCAGGGCATGTACATGAACATCAGCGTCACCAGCCCGGTGTAGGTGATCATCAGATGATAGGGCAGGGCAAGTACGGCGGTGGCGTTATGGGCGTCAAGCCAGGAGCGCTGGCCCTTTTTCGGACGGAAAGTGAAGAAGTCCTTGAAGATGCGCTTGTGCGTGATGACGCCGCTGACGATCGCCACCAGCATGAACATCGCGCAGAAGCCGACGATCCAGCGCGCCCATAGCGGCGGCATGTAGTGCAGGTCGAAGTGCAGGCGGTAGAGGAACTCGCCGCCGCGCGTCTCGCGCACGTCCGGCATCTTGTCGCCGGTCAGCGGATCGATGACTTCGGTGGTGAACTTGCCGCGTGTTTTCGGCGGCGCATCCTTGGGCGGCGGACTGATCCAGCCGATGCGCAGGGCGGTGCTGCGTTCCACCGGCAATGTGATGAACCAGCGCGTGGCGTCGGGTGCCTTGCGTTGCAACGCGCTCAACGCCGTTTGCGCGGCCTGGTCGTTGGTGACGGCCGTGCTGTGCGAAGCGTGCAACTCGGGCTTCATCCACAGCGTGATCTCTTCGCGGAAATAAGATGCGGTACCGGCGCAGAACACGAGGAACAGCACCCAGCACACCAGCAGCCCCGACCAGGTATGCAGCCATGCCATCGATTGGCGGAAACCTTCTCTCATGCCATGCTCCGTTGCATCATCAGCAGACCCATGCTGAGCACTGCGCCCGGCAGCACGATGCCGGCCCACGCGCGCCACGCCGTGCGCGCGGCGAATACCCATAACACCGCGCAGCAAAATACGATAAAAGACAGCAGCGTGGCAGTGATCACCGCTTCTGCAGGAGCCATCGGCAACACGATGGCGAGCAGGGCGGCGGCCGTCGCGGAGAGCGCATAGCCGCCGGCGATGGCAGCCACGGCGCGCGAAGCGACGGCAAAGCGATAACGTAGTGCAGGATTCAGGTTCATTGTTCAGTAGCGGGTAGGGCAGTCGGGCGGGTGTGCGCAGTCTGCTTGCGGTCTGTCGAGCGGGACCGACGATAGACAAGGGTTGGTATTGCCAGACAAGGGCGAAGAATTTCTAGATGATAACAATTCTTATTTCAATTGTCACCTTTCACCCATGCAAGGCCGGATTCAGGAACAAGCGTGGAATACGTGTGGAACCAATGTTGCAGATTCCTGCTTCACCGCAATTTGTGAAACAATGCCGCATCAATCATTCGGCCGGATCACCGGCGACCCCTTCCCCAATTTGCCATGACGGACTCTCTGGACAGCACTGCCCACGGCGCCGATACGCCCTCCACCTTTGCCGAACTCGACGCCCTGATCCGCGCCAACTACGCCGACATGCGGCCGCAGTTCCAGGCCGGCGCCGCCTTCCTGCTCGACAATCCCGGCGAAGTCGCGGTGTCGACCATGCGCGCGGTCGCCGCGCGTGCCGGCGTGCAACCGTCGACGCTGGTGCGCTTGTCGCAATACCTGGGTTTTCCCGGCTGGGGCGAATTGCGCGCATTGTTTGTCGAACGCCTGGCCGTCACGCCCAAGGCCTACGCTTACAAGGCGCAGAGCCTGGTCAAGCGCAACAACAGCGACATCCTGATCGAAGAAATCTTCCAGGCTCAGCGCGCCAACCTCGATGCTTCCGAACCGAAGAACGCCGATGAATTGCTGCGCGCCGCCAGGACGCTGACCAAGGCGCGCCACGTGCATATCGCCGGCTTTCGTGCGGCGTATTCGGTGGCCTTCATGCTGGAGTACCTGTACCGCCTGTTCCGCCCGAGCGTGACGCTGATCAAGGGCACCGCCGGTTCGCTGGCGATGGAGCTGCGCGCCGTCACAGCGCAGGATGCGACCATCGTGATCAGCTTCGCGCCGTATTCCATCGAAGCGGTGCAAGTCGCCGAAGCCGCCAAGCGCGCCGGCAGCAAGCTGATCGCGCTGACCGACAGCGCCGTCGCACCGGTGGCCTTGCAGGCCGATCACACCATCCTGTTCTCGCATGAAAGTCCCTCGTTTTTCCCCTCGATGGCCGCGGCTGTTGCCGTTGCGGAAAGCCTGATCGAACTGGTGATTTCACTTGACGACGACAAGGCCGTCAAACGGCTGGAGCAGGCCGAGGACGAGCTGTACCAGAGCGGCGCCTATGTGAAGGCCGGCAGCAAGTAATCTTGTCCCGCCGGATCACTCTGCAACAGTTGTTGCAATACTAAACCTCTTCCATTTTCTTCTCGCTGTCGTCCCGGCGCATGCCGGGACCCAGTGACGTTCGGCGCTCTCCCGGTACTTCGGCAAGACGCGGGATCCCGGTCTGCGCCGGGATGACGGCCACGAATGCTGTTGTCCTCGGTCGACGATGGCCATCGGACTTCGGCATGTCAAAAAGCGATTCTCCGGCAAGTCCGATTTGGTGCGCGCATCTCTTGCGTTGCACCAAAAAATGCATATAAAAATAATTATGCAACAAACGTTGCAAAAGCATTTTATTCAATTTATAGTTGGCCCAACCTGAATTCCCGCACCTTGAATTTTTGCCTGAGGCCAGTTCCATGACACACGTTTTCCATCGCTATCCGAAACAAACCATGCCTGTTGCCAAAGCCGGCGTCGGCATGGAGCTGATCGACAGCAACGGCAAGCACTACATCGACGCCTGCGGCGGCGCCGCCGTGTCCTGCCTCGGCCACGGCCATCCGCGCGTGATCGAAGCGATCCGCAAGCAGATCAACGAACTGGCGTATGCGCACACCTCGTTCTTCACCACCGAGGTTGTGGAAGAGCTGGCCGACAACCTCAGCGCCTCGGCTCCCGGCGATCTCAACCATGTCTACTTCCTGTCGGGCGGTTCGGAAGCCATCGAAGCCGCGCTCAAGCTGGCGCGCCAATACCATGTGGAAACCGGGCAAAAGAGCCGCCGTCACTTCATTGCGCGCCGCCAGAGCTATCACGGCAACACCCTGGGCGCGCTCGCCATCGGCGGCAACGCCTGGCGTCGCGAGATGTTCCTGCCGCTGCTGGTGCCGTCGCATCATGTCGCACCGTGCTACGCCTACCGCGATCAGCTGAACGGCGAATCAGATGCACAATACGTGCAACGTCTGGCGGATGAGCTGGAAGCGAAGATCCTCGAACTCGGCGCCGATCAGGTCGCGGCCTTCGTTGCAGAAACCGTGGTCGGGGCCACCGCCGGCGCAGTGCCGCCGGTCGGCGATTACTTCAGGAAAATCCGCACCATCTGCGACAAGTACGGCGTGCTGCTGATCCTCGACGAAGTCATGTCCGGCATGGGCCGCACCGGCCATCTGTATGCCTGTGAAGAAGACGGCGTCACGCCCGATATCCTGGTCATCGCCAAAGGCCTCGGCGCCGGTTACCAAGCCATCGGCGCGATGATTTCCAGCGACCGTATCTACAACGCCGTAGTCGGCGGCAGCGGTTTCTTCCAGCACGGCCACACTTATATCGGCCACGCCACCGCCTGCGCCGCTGCGCTTGCCGTGCAAAAGACCATCAAGGATGAGCAGCTGCTGTCCAACGTGCAGGCGCGCGGCGAGCAACTGCGCGCCACGCTGCGCAGCGCTTTCGCCAATCATCCCAACGTCGGCGATGTACGTGGCCGCGGCCTGTTCGTCGGCGTCGAACTGGTTGCCGATCGCGACAGCAAGCAGCCGCTCGATCCGGTAAAGCGCACTCACAGCCGCGTCAAGAGCGAGGCCATGGCGCGCGGTCTGCTGGTCTATCCGATGGGCGGCACCGTTGATGGCCGCCAGGGCGACCACATCCTGATCGCGCCGCCTTTCATCAGCACCGCAGCAGACATTGATCGCATCGTCGAACGGCTTATTCCGGCAGTCGATGCTGCACTGGCCTGAGGCCACTTACCCACACAGACACTCACAGACACACCGGCAGCATCCATCTAATACATCAGGAGAGGAAACGACATGAAACGACTCACCCTACCGCTGCTTGCACTGCTATCCGCATTGGCCGGGCTCACCATCGCCCATGCCGCCTATGCTGTCGATACCGGCCTCGGACCGACGCTGCAAAAAATCAAGGACGGCAACGTCATCGCCATCGGCCATCGCACCAGTTCGATTCCGTTCTCCTACTACGATGAAAACCAGAAGGTCGTCGGCTACTCGCAAGACCTCTGCAACAAGGTCATTGACAGCGTCAAGGCCAGGCTGAACATGCCGAATCTGGAAGTGCGCATGATCCCGGTGACTTCGCAAAACCGCACGCCGCTGCTGCAAAACGGCACCATCGATCTGGAGTGCGGCGTCACCAGCAACCTCAAGGATCGCTGGCAGCAAGTCTCCTTCAACACCACCTTCTTCGTCGCCAGCAGCCGCATCCTCACGCGCAAGGACAGCGGCATCAAGGACTTCCCCGACCTGGCCAACAAGGCGGTCGTGACCAATGCCGGCACGACGTCGGAACGTCTGCTGCGCACGCTTAACGAGCGGCGCAAGATGAACATGCAGATCCAGAGCGCCAAGGACTACGGCGAAGCCTTTCTGATCCTGCAATCGGGCCGCGTCGCCGCCTACGTGATGGACGACATCCTGCTGGCCGGCGCGCGCACCACGGCGCAAAAGCCCAACGACTGGCTGCTGACCGGCACGCCCTTCGGCGCCGAACCCTACGGCTTCATGGTGCGCAAGGACGATCCGCAATTCAAGCAACTGGTCGACGGCACGCTGAGCGGCCTGATGAAGAGCGGCGAGATCAACCGCATGTACGCCAAGTGGTTCACTTTCCCGATTCCCCCGAAGAACATCAGCTTTAACTTCCCGATGCCGGAAGACGTGAAAAAGCTCTACGCCAATCCCAGCGACAAGCCGATGGATTGATGTGCCGCGAGGATAGGTCGTTTACGCAAACCAACCCTTGGCCGTCATCCCGGCGCAAGCCGGGATCCAGTGTCTTGACGAATGTTGGTGCGACGCCGGGTCCTGACTTTCATCAGGACGACGATGGTGTTTGAGGCCGGAAGAACATTCGTCATTTAAACCGTCATCCCGGCGAACGCCGGTACGACATCCGGCCTGACTGCAGCCCCTATACTGAAGAACCGGAACCAGTTGGAGTAAGACCATGACGCAAGCACGCCTGCCGGCATTCGATCCGGCTCACGCCACGCCGCAACAGAAAGCGCTGCTGGACGATATCCTGTCCGGTCCGCGCGGCAATCTCAACGGCCCGTTCGTGAGCTGGATCCACAGCCCCGAGCTGGGTCAGCTGGCGCAAAAGCTCGGCGCGTATTGCCGCTACGACACCGGCCTGCCGTTACGCTTGTCGGAGCTGGCGATCCTGGCGACGGCGCGCGAATGGCAATCGCAGGCGGAGTGGTACATCCATCTGCCGATTGCGGTCGAAGCGGGTTTGCCGGCGGCGGCGGCGGAACAGATCCGTCTCGGGCAGACGCCTGCGTTTGAAAAAGAAGACGAGCGCGTGGTCTGGTCGTTTGCCACCGAGCTCTACCATCACAAGCGCGTCGCCGACGCGACTTATGCGCGGGCAGTGGAGTTGTTCGGTCTCAAGGTGGTGGTCAACCTGATCGGCCTGCTCGGTTATTACGCACTGGTAGCGATGACGCTCAACGTCTTCGGCATGCGCGCCGAGGGCCAGACGTCGCTGCCTTTCCCCGAGCCGCCGCAAGGCTGACCGCCTGATTTCAGAAAAGCCGAGAAAACATCATGGACTACCGCTGGAACTGGAGCGTCTTCCTCCATCAGGCTGCCGATAACCAGACCTACGTCGACTGGCTGCTGTCGGGCCTGTCGATCACGCTGGCGCTGGGTTTGTCGGCGTGGCTGATCGCGCTCACGCTCGGCACCTTGCTCGGCATCCTGCGCACCTTGCCCAATCGCTGGCTGAGCGGCATCGCTGCGGCGTATGTCGAGCTGTTCCGCAACGTGCCGCTGCTGGTGCAGATCTTCATCTGGTATTTCGCGATGCCGGAGATCCTGCCGTTCGGCATGGGTGATGCGATCAAGTCCATGAGTCCGCTGGCGCAGCAATTCACGACAGCGATGCTGTGTCTGGGATTTTTTACCGCGGCGCGCGTCTGCGAGCAGGTGCGCTCCGGCATCCGCGCTCTGCCGCCGGGACAAAAGAACGCCGGTCTCGCGATGGGTTTCACGCTGGGGCAGACGTATCGCTACGTGCTGCTGCCGATGTCGTTCCGCATCATCCTGCCGCCGCTGACGTCGGAGTTTCTCAACATCTTCAAGAACTCCGCCGTTGCCTCCACCATCGGACTGCTGGAACTGGCCGCGCAAGGACGCCAGCTGGTCGACTACACCGCGCAGCCATATGAAGCCTTCATCGCCGTGACGCTGACCTACATGCTGATCAACATCACGGTCATGACCTTGATGCGCTGGCTGGAAGGGCGCGTCGCCTTGCCCGGCTTTGCCGGCAGCAAATAAAAATCACGGGAGACGCGACACATGAGCTACCAATTCGACTTCAGCGCAATCACCCCGGCCGCCGTCCAGGTGCTTGGGCACGGCATGCTGATCTCCTTGCAGATCACCGCGACGGCGATCGCCTTCGGCATCGTCTGGGGCACGCTGCTGGCAATGATGCGGCTGTCGTCGTCGAAGCCCCTGCAATGGTTCGCCACCGGCTACGTCAATCTGTTCCGCTCGATACCGCTGGTGATGGTGCTGCTGTGGTTCTTCCTGATCGTGCCGCAATTGCTGCAGAAGGTGTTCAAGCTGTCGGCCTCCAACGACTTGCGCATGACTTCGGCGCTGGTGGCGTTTTCCTTGTTCGAGGCGGCTTATTATTCCGAGATCATCCGCGCCGGCATCAAGAGCGTGGCGCGCGGCCAGCTGGCGGCGTCGTTTGCGCTGGGGCTGACTTACATCCAGACCATGCGTCTGATCATCCTGCCGCAGGCGTTTCGCAACATGGTGCCGCTGCTGCTGACGCAAGGCATCATCCTGTTTCAGGATACCTCGCTGGTCTATGTCAGCGCACTGGCCGATTTCTTCGGGCGCGCCTATACCATCGGCGAACGCGACGGCCGCATCATCGAGTTGCTGTTCTTCGCAGGCGCGGTTTATTTTGTGATCTGCTTCAGCATCTCGCTGCTGGTCAAACGCACCGTCAAGTCATAAGTCCGTCAATCAGTATCCGCGCTCGCGGTCGTACAGATGCGGCACGGGCAGACCGTTTTCGATGGCATGGATTACGGCCGCTGCCTGGCGTGCACGTTCACGGCGCGAAGGCGTCGCCGCGCCATGCGGGGTGACGATGATGCGCGGGTGATTCCACAGCGGCGAATCGGCCGGCAGCGGCTCGACGGCAAAGACATCCAGCAAGGCCGACGACACCTGACCCGACTCCAGCGCTGCCAGCAAATCTTCCGTCTGCACGTGCGTGCCGCGTCCGACGTTGATGATCGCCGCACCGGGCGGCAGCTGCCGCAGCAGATCGGCGTTGATGATGTCGCGCGTATCCTCGGTATCCGGCAGCAGGCAGATCAGAATATGGGTGCGCGCCAGAAAAGCGCCGAGCTGATCCGCACCGGCATAGCACTCGATCCGTTCAGCCGTGCGCGGCGAACGCGCCCAGCCGGCGGTGATGAAACCCAGTTGTGCATGCATCTGCGCGCACGCCAGTCCCAGCGCACCGAGTCCCATGATGCCCACGCGCGTCTCTACCGCAGTGCGCGGCGTGGCGAATTCCTTCCATTCGCGCCGCGCCTGCTGCGCGATCATGCGCGGCATATCCTTGAGCAGCATCAGGCTGCTCATCGCGGTGAACTCCGCCATGCGCTGCACGGTGTCGTCGGTCACCATGCGGATGACGGGCACGGCAGCCGGCAACCTCGGGTCGGCCAGAATATGATCGACGCCGGCAGCGCTGCTGATGACGGCTTTCAGGTTCGGGTAACCGGCAATGCGTCCCGCTTCCGGTTGCCAGACCAGCACGTATTCCACTGCGCGGGGATCGATGCCCGGATCATTCCACCAGCGCACTTCCACTTCCGGTGCGAACTCGCCGAAATTTTCCTGCCATTCCGCCACGGCATCGACGCCCCCCGATTTGACCAGCAGCACGGGCCGGCGGGAATTGCTTGACTGATTCATGCGGATTCTCCCGACACGCTCGGGACATGCATCGGCCGTCGCAACGCCGGATCGAAAGGATTGATGCGCTTGCTCAGGGCCTCGGCTTCGCGCTTGAGGATCTGCACCACCGTCGGCAAACGGTCATCGCTCAGGCGCGACGTCAGCGTACCGATGCTCAGCGCCGCCACGATTTGTCCGCTGCAATCGAAGATCGGCACCGCCAGGCCGGCCATGCCGTCGAGCAGGCCGGCATTGCGCGCGGCGTAGCCGTTCTGGCGCACGCGCTCAATTTCTGTCCGCAGATAGACCTCATCGAATACGCCGAACTCGCGGATGCGCGGCAAGTTGTAGCGGATCACTTCATCGCGTTCCGCTTCAGGCAGGAAGGCGAGGATCGCCAGCGCGCCTTGTCCCACACCCAGCGCCACCCGCCCGCCGATGTCGCCGGTGAAGGCGCGGATAGGGAAGGGACCGTCCACGCGATCCACGCACACCGCATCGAAACGCGAACGCACCAGCAAAAACATGGTGTCGCCCAGGCTGCCGCACAACCGCAGCAATACCGGCCGGCACAGCGCGCGCAAATCCCAGCCGTTGCCGGCGCGCGCCGCCAGGCTGAACAAGTCCATGCCCAGCCGATACAGCTTGCTGCGCTCATCCTGCTCGACCATGCCTTCATTGACCAGCGATTGCAGCAGGCGATGCGTAGTGCCTTGCGTCAGCCCGATGTCCTTGGCGATTTGCGTCACGCGCGTGCCTTGTGCTGGTGCAGCGGCCAGCGCGCGCAAAACCGCAAAGGTGCGTTGCACGCCGTTGGCGGGGAGAGTGGTTTCGTTGCTCATGTCGATAAATGGAATGGTTGCAGCCGTCTTGAGCAATGTATTTCACTCAACGGAATAAGTAATAAAAATATCCTGTTTGATGAAATACGATAGCAGAATTGGCAAGGAAATTGCATGACGATTGCAATAACTCTAGCAATTCGGATACCTGCCGCAACACCGGCTAGCGTCTCCGCAGATCATTCTGGAAAGGACTTGCCATGTCGTTCCTCACGCTGACCAATGTCAGCAAGTTTTATGGAGATACCCAGGCGGTATCGTCTTTCAACCTGAGCGTGGAGAAGGGCGAATTCATTTCGCTGCTCGGTCCCTCCGGTTGCGGCAAGACCACCACCTTGCAGATGATCGCCGGTTTCGAAAGCGTCAGCGGCGGCCGCATCGAACTGGACGGTCGCGACATCACGCACGCCAAGCCCAACACGCGCGGCCTCGGCATCGTGTTCCAGACGTATGCCTTGTTCCCGCACATGACGGTCGAGCAGAACGTCGCCTTCGGTCTGGAAATGCGCAAGATTCCAGCCGCCGAACGCCGCGACAAAGTTGCGCAGGCGCTGGCCCTGGTTCATCTGGAAAAACACGGCAAACGCTACCCGCGCGAAATGTCCGGCGGCCAGCGCCAGCGCGTGGCTCTGGCGCGCGCCCTGGTGATCCAGCCGCCGGTGCTGCTGCTGGATGAACCCTTATCCAACCTCGACGCCAAGCTGCGCGAAGAGATGCAGTTCGAGCTGCGCGACATCCAGCGCAAGGTCGGCACCACCACCATCATGGTGACGCACGATCAAAGCGAAGCGATGTCCATCAGCGACCGTGTGGTGGTGATGGAGGCCGGCCACGTCACGCAGGTCGACCGTCCGCTCAGTGTGTATGAACATCCGGCCAACCGCTTTATTTCCACCTTCGTCGGCAAGGCCAATCTGCTGGACGGCAGCGTGCTGCGCCAGGCAGGCGATCATGCGGACATCGACGCCGGCGGCATGACGCTGACGCTGGAAGCGGTCGACAGCGGCTTGCGTCCCGGCGCACAGGTGTTGCTCGGCCTGCGTCCTGAAAAAATCAAATGCGTCGCCGCAGGCAGGGGACGTTGCGACGGCCAGGTCAGCCAGCGCTTCTTTCTCGGCAGCCAGTGGATGTACAGCATCGTCACGCCGCTGGGCGAACTCACGGTGCTGATTGCCAACGACGGCGCCGACATGCTGGAGCCGGGGCAGAGCATCGGCATCGACTGGAACGATCACAGCCTGCGGCTGGTCTCGGCCAATCGCACTACGGCGTCCGGCGCTGCGGCTGCTGCAGAGGCTGCCTGATGAGCGCCATCTCAACCGCCTCCGCCGCGACATCGGCGGCACCTCCCGTGCAGAAGGCTGCGAGCAATCGCAGCCTGCCATGGTTCATGTCGGCCCCGGCCATCCTGCTGTGCAGCGTGATGCTGCTGGTGCCGCTGCTGCTGACCGTGCTGCTGTCCTTCAACGCCTTTGACGCCGACACCGGTCCCAAAGCCGGCACCTTCACGCTGGAACATTACCGCGCGGTGCTGACCGATCCCTATTACTACGAAATTTTCTGGCGCACCTTCCGGATCTCCGGCCTGGTGACGCTGATCTGCATCGCCGTCGGCACGCCCGAGGCGTACATCCTCAACCGCATGCGCAAGCCGTGGCGCTCCATCATGCTGCTGGTGGTGCTGGCGCCGCTGATGATTTCCGTCGTGGTGCGCGCTTTCGGCTGGAGCATGCTGCTGGGGCCGGAAGGCCTGGTCAACGGCGCATTGTCAGCCTTCGGCATCGGCCCTTTCAAGATGCTCTACACCGAGACTGCCATCGTCATCGCGCTGGTGCATGTGATGCTGCCGTTCATGGTGATTCCGGTCTGGACCTCGCTGCAGAAGATCGATCCCGGCGTGGTCAACGCCGCGCTGTCGCTCAATGCCTCGCCGACCACCGCACTGCGCCGCATCGTGCTGCCGCAGATCATGCCGGGCGTGCTGTCGGGCAGCCTGATCGTGTTCGGTCTGTCGGCCAGCTCGTTCGCGATTCCCGGTCTGCTGGGCGGACGCCGCCTCAAGATGATGGCCACACTGATTTACGACGAATACCTGCACGAACTCAACTGGCCGCTCGGCGCCGCCATCGCCTTGCTGCTGCTGCTGGCGAACCTGGCGATCATGCTCGGCTGGAACCGTATGATCGAACGCCGTTACAAGAAAGCATTGGGGTGAGCACATGACCAGAAACGGACCGATTGCATTACTGTTCAATGCGCTGGTGATCAGCTTCATGCTGGCGCCGATTCTGGTGGTGTGCGTGATCGCCTTCACCCCGGAAAACACCCTCACCATCCACGGCCCTGAACTCTCGCTGCGCTGGTTCAAGGCGGTGTTCGAGTATCCCGATTTCGTCAGCTCGTTCTGGAACAGCCTGTGGTTGGGATTGTCCTCTGCGACCATTGCCACCGTCATCGCGGTGCCGGCCGGCATGGCGCTGATCCGCTATCCGAATCGCTGGAGCGGTTTGCTGCAGGGCCTGTTCCTGTCGCCGCTGATCATTCCGCATCTGGTGCTGGGCGTGGCGCTGCTGCGTCTGTTTACGCTGATCGGCGGCGCCGGCAGTTTCGGCTGGCTGATCCTTGCGCACGCCTTGGTGGTCACGCCTTACACCATGCGGCTGGTGATGTCGGCGCTGATCGGCTTCGACCGCAGCGCGGAACACGCGGCGTTGTCGCTGGGCGCGAGCAAGACCACGGTGTTTTTGCGCATCACTTTGCCGATGATCTTGCCCGGCATCACCGGCGGCTGGTTGCTGGCTTTCATCAACAGCTTCGATGAAGTGACGATGTCGATCTTTGTCACCTCGCCGTCGACCGTCACGCTGCCGGTGCGCATGTACATGTACGCCACCGAATCCATCGATCCGATGATGGCAGCCGTGTCGGCGCTGATGGTGGCGATCACGGCCGGGGCCATGATCATCCTGGATCGCGTCTACGGACTCGATCGCGTATTGGTGGGGCGCTCATGAACAGCGCCGCACTTCGTCCGCAATTCTTCCGCGTCGCCGAGCAGGCGCGCGCGCCCGTCTCTTTCGTCCTCGACGGCAAGCCGGCTACCGCACTGGAAGGCGATACCGTGCTCACCGCGATTCTGCTCACCGCCGGTCATGTGCGCCGCAATGAATTCAGCGGCCAGCCACGCGCCGGTTTCTGCATGATGGGCGCTTGCCAGGACTGCTGGGTGCAAACCGTCAGCGGTGAAAAGCTGCGCGCTTGTTCAACCTTTATCCGCGAAGGCATGCAGTTGCTGACCGCAGCAGAAGTACGTGGAGAGCAGCCATGAGCAAACTCAGTCCCGTCATCGTCGGCGCCGGTCCGGCCGGCGTGCGCGCCGCGCAGACGCTGGTGGCTCACGGCCTGCGTCCCATCGTACTCGACGAAGCGCCGCGCGCCGGCGGCCAGATCTACCGCCAGCCGCCGCCGGGCTTTTATCGCAGCAAGAAAAAACTCTATGGCTTCGAGGCCGGCCGCGCTGACAGCATCCATCAGGATTTTTCCGCGCTGCTGCAGCAGATCGACTATCGTCCGCACACGCTGGTGTGGAATGCGCAGCCGGAGGTGATCGACATCATGAACACCGCCACGCTGGCCGCCGACAGCATCGCCTGGCAAGACATCATCGTCGCCACCGGCGCAACCGATCGCGTGTTGCCGGTGCCAGGCTGGACCATGCCAGGCGTCTACACGCTGGGCGGTGCGCAGGTCGCGCTCAAATTTCAGGGTTGCGCCATCGGCCGCCGCGTGGTGCTGGCCGGCACCGGGCCGCTGCTGTATCTGGTGGCGTATCAATACGCCAAAGCCGGCGTCCAGGTTATGGCCGTGCTGGACAGCAGCAGCCTGTCCGACCGCATCGCCGCGCTGCCCGACATGCTCGGCCAGCCGGTGCTGCTGATGAAGGGCATGTATTACCTGGCCTGGCTCATGGCGCACCGCATTCCGCTGAAGACGCACGCGCGCTTGCTGCGCGTCGAAGGCGACGAACATGTGCGCGCGGTTGTGTGGCGGCGCGAGAGCATGACGGAAGAATCCGGCGCAGACGGCGAACAAATGATCGAATGCGACGCGCTCGGGTTTGGTTACGCGCTGCGCTCTGAAACACAACTGGCCGATCTGCTCGGTTGCCGCTTCGGTTTCGATTCCGTGCAACGCGCCCACCTGCCGGAGCGCGACACGGCCGGACGCAGCAGCGTGCCGGGCGTCTATCTCGCCGGCGACGGCGCCGGCATCATGGGTGCGGACGCGGCGGAACTGGCCGGCGAGCGCGCCGCCCTGGCGCTGCTGCAGGATCGCGGCGTGCAGATCGATACCGTGCGCGCCGACAAGCTGGAGCACCGTCTGGCGCGCATCGCCGCATTCCGCAAAGGACTGGAGCGCGCATTTCCCTTCCCGCACAAGTGGGCGGAACTGGCCGACGACAAACTGATTGTCTGCCGTTGCGAACAAATCAGCGCCGGCGAATTGCGTCAGGCCGCGCGCGACAACAACGCGCAGGAAATGAATCGCCTCAAGGCACTCACGCGCATCGGCATGGGCCGCTGCCAGGGCCGCATGTGCAGCAGCGCGGCGGGCGAGATTCTGGCGCACGCATGCAGCATCCCGCTGGCGCAAGCCGGACGCTTGCGCGGACAGGCGCCGATCAAGCCGGTGCCGATCGGCATGCACGCATTGAAATCTGCGCCGGCGCCGGTCTCGGTATCGCCTTCCGCGCAACAGACGGCTTCGGTCTTTCATGTTGCTCTCGCAGCGGGAGAGGACGAATGAAATCTCACGTAACCACCGACATCAACGCCGGCCCCAAACGCTTGTCTGCCGACGTACTCATCGTCGGCGGCGGCATCGTCGGCACTTCGGCCGCGCTCGCACTCGCCAAGGCCGGACGCAAAGTCGTCTTGCTGGAGCGCGACCTGTGCGGCTCGCGCTCCAGCGGCATCAATTACGGCGGCGTGCGTCGCCAGGGCAGGTCGGTGTCGCAGCTGCCGCTGGCGCAGCGCGCGCATCGCATCTGGGAAGGCCTGAGTGATCTCATCGGCATCGACGGCGAATACGTGCGCAGCGGCCACTTCAAACTAGCGCGCAGCGCTGCCGACATGCAGGCACTGGAAGCCTATGCCGAGCTCAGCAAACCGTTCGGACTTGGTATCGAACTCATCAGCGGCGAGCGTCTGCGCCGGCAATGTCCATGGCTGGGCGGCGCGGTGGTTGGCGGGTCGCTTTGTCCCGAAGACGGCCAGGCCAATCCGCGCCTGGTGTCGCCTGCGTTTGCGCAGGCGGCGCAACGTGCCGGCGCGCACATCATCGAACGGTGCGAAGTGCGCGAAGCCGGTTACGACGGCACGGCGTTTTCGGTGCGCGCCGAACTGAATACCGGCGAAGGCCGCCAGTCGCTGCAGGTGCGTGCGGCGATGCTGATCAATTGCGCCGGCGCCTGGGCCGGCAAGCTGGCCGAAGCCTTCGGGGAGGCCGCGCCGATGTTCAGCGGCCATCCCAACATGGCGGTGACTGAGCCGATTCCGCATTTTTTGCCGTGGAGTCTGGGCGTGGAAGGCGGTTCGATATACTGCCGCCAGGTCAGCCGCGGCAACGTCGTGCTCGGCGGCGGTCGCGGTTACGCACAGGATGAAAACCGCGCGCGCTCATCGCATGACGCCATCCTCGCGCTGCTGCCGCAGGCGGTGGACTTGTTGCCCGCCCTGCGCCATGTGCACATCATCCGCACCTGGAGCGGCGTCGAAGGCTACCTGCCCGACCGCCAGCCTATCCTTGGACCGAGCAGCACGCAGGACGGCCTGTTCCACGGCTTCGGCTTCTGCGGCGCCGGTTTTCAGATCGGACCGGCGGCCGGTGAAGTCCTTGCCGACCTTGTCATCCACGGCCGCAGCGACATTCCTATCGACGCATTTTCCATCCGGCGTTTTCAATCCACTCTTCCCGTTGCAGATTTCAACCTCGCTTCCGAACCAGAAAGGAAAATTCAATGATTTCGCTTTCACCTTCTTTCGTCCGCCATACCTGTACTACAGCAGTCGTCACTGCACTCTCGCTGCTGGCGATGAGCAACGCGGCGCATGCTGCCGATCCCAAGACGCTCTATATCGGCATGAACGGCGGCAACATGGAAAAGACCTACACGCAATTCGTGTTCGGTCCCTTCGAGCAAAAGAATAACGTCAAGGTGGTGGTGGTGCCGGGCGGTTCTTCCGACATTCTGGCCAAGGCGCAGGCCGCCAAGGACAAGCCACAGATGCACCTGATGTTCCTCGATGACGGCGTCATGTACCGCGCCATCGGCATGGGGCTGTGCGAGAAGCAGAAACCCAATCCCAATCTCGCCGGCATCCTTCCGGTCGCGCACATCAAAGGCGACATGGCCACCGGCGTCACCATCAGCATGACCGGCCTGGCCTACAACACCAAGGTCTACGCCGACAAGGGCTGGGCGCCGCCGACGTCGTGGCTGGACATGGCCGATCCCAAGCTGAAGGGCAAGGTGGTGTTCCAGTCGCTGTCGTCATCGACCTTCGGCCTGCACGCTTTCCTCGCCTTCAACAAGCTGAAGGGCGGCACCGACAGCAACGTCGAACCGGGCTTCACCGCCTGGCCGAAGACTGTCGGCCCCAACGTTGTCGAATACATCGCCAGCTCGGCCAAGATTTCTGAAATGGCGCAGACCGGCGAAGCCGCCTTGTTCCCGTACACGCCGACGCAAGTCACGATCCTGAAGAGCAAGGGCATCCCGGTCGAATACGTGCATCCGAAAGAAGGCGGCGTGGTGTTGATGGTGGCGCAATGCGTGATCGCCAACAACAGCGAACCGCAACTGGCGCAGGAACTGGCAGCGTATCTTCTGAGCCCGGAAGCGCAAGGCAAGGCGCTGGAAAACGGCAGCTTCAATCCGACCAACACCAAGGTGCAGGTGACCGGCGCCGCAGCGGCGGAGCAGAAGCGCCTGAACGACTACGTGAAGAACTCGCGCAACGTGGATTGGGACGAGGTCAACAAGAATCGCGCGGTGTGGAATACGCGCTGGAACCGGACCATCGAGCGTTAATTTGAGTGCCCATGTGGGCACACATTGTTGCGTTAAATTGTAAGACTGCCCTGGCGACGAAAGTAGCCGGGGCGATGCGTAATTTGTCCGTTCATGTCCGTTCGACAATAGCATTGCAGATTCCTTTCCCGGCACAAACATACGGCAGATGAGGATGCGGTGCATCCATCATTT
The DNA here is from genome assembly GCF_058801885.1 of Herbaspirillum sp. GW822-FHT03A08. Classification (NCBI taxonomy): domain Bacteria; kingdom Pseudomonadati; phylum Pseudomonadota; class Betaproteobacteria; order Burkholderiales; family Oxalobacteraceae; genus Herbaspirillum; species Herbaspirillum sp. GW822-FHT03A08. The sequence continues at coordinate 443,683 of NZ_JBXANR010000006.1, forward strand.
GCGGTATTTGTTTGGCGCTTTGACAAGAATTCCGGGCTTCACAAAACTATTCGGTAACCTTCCTTGCGCTTGCCCTTCATCTTTACTAGATTGGGTATTCCACCCGAAAAACAGCTAGTCATCACAGCCAGCAAAAACAGCGTACTTAACTGTCTACCCAAGGAGCACAGTAATGAGTCCTGCCGCATCTGCTGTATTGGAAGAACGCTCTGCAAGAGCCTATGCCGGATCGCTCGGCGTTGATATTTCCCCCCGTCCTGAACGTCGCCGCGAGCGTCTCGCCGTTACCCTGATGGAACTTGATCCGCGTGACGTGGTGGATGGCGTGCTGCTTGAGAACGGCATGTTCCTTGCCCCTGACCCGACGCCTGTCGGCGCCATGCGCGAGGTCTGCCTGCATTGCGAGGGCGTGGCGCTGCAACTGGTGTTGCGCCGCCATCATGTCAAACGTACGCACTTGTTCTGCGAGCAATGCACTCGCTGCTACGACGCGGTGTGCGAAGGAGGCTATTCGATACTCGGCATAGTCTGAGCCGATTGCTTTGTCATCACGATAGCGACAGCGGCCTCAGGGCCGCTTTTCTTTTTCCGCGTCCTTGCCTTTTTCCACCTCGGCTTTTACGGCGTTGAGCATGTTGCGCAGATCGCTTTTCATCAATGCTGCACCAAAAAGCGTCGGCACATAAAAATCCGGTGCGATGATGCCCGCGTAGGAGATGCGGGTGCGGACATCATCTCCCGCTTGTTGTAGTTGTTGCGGCTGCTGCGGCTGCACCTCCCAGCGCGCCTGGTATTCGCGCATGTTGCCGCTGACCAGCCGGATGTCGATCGCCTGCATCGGTTGTTCGGTGACGCGCAGCACCAGATCGATGGGTTGCCGGATGAACAGGAACTTGGCGAATCCGTTCTGCGTGACGATGCGCTCATTGCCTTCGCTGGAGGTGACTTGCGAGCGCGACAGATTGGGGACGAATTCGGCTAGCCGGTTGTAATCGGTCAGCACCTTCCAGCTGCGCGCCACGTCGGCATTTACGGTCATCTTCGCCGTCACTTCAAAGAGCGGATAGCCCTTGACGCGGTTCATGCTGACGTCGATGTCGGGCTGAGACTGAGGCAGATCGACGGCTTGCGCGCCGGCGTTGCCGCCGGTCATCCAGAGCAGCACCAGCAGTGAGCAGAGCAGGGAAAGTCGCAAAGGGGTTTCCGGTTGGTTCATCGTTAGTTCATTCATCGGCAAGCGGCAGCTTACGCGAATCCGGTGACGGCGCAATGTCCCGCGAACCTGCCGAGTGGTATCGGTACCATTTTGGCAATGCTAAAATCGCGCCATGACGAAGCCTTCCCTTCACGCCGACCCGGCTATTTCAGCATCCGCACCTGACGCCTCAATGACTGCCCCCCAGCCTGTCCTTGAAAAAGTGCGTAAAGGTCGCAAAGGCGCCGGACTGACCTTGCGCGATGTCGCCAAGCTGGCGGGTGTGGCGCCGATCACGGCTTCGCGCGCGCTGAATACGCCGGATGCGGTTTCCGAAACCGTCCTGAAAAAAGTACGCGAAGCGGTTGAGCGCACCGGTTACGTTCCCAATCTCCTTGCCGGTGGACTGGCCTCGAAGAAGAGCCGCCTGGTTGCTGCCGTGGTGCCGACCATCGTTGGGCCGATCTTTCTGGAAACCGTGCAGTCGCTGACCGAATCGCTGGCCGCCGCCGGTTATCAGCTCATGCTGGGACAGAGCGGTTATGAAAACTCGCGTGAAGACGCCTTGCTCGAAGCCATCATCGGGCGCCGTCCCGACGGCGTGGTGCTGACCGGCATCATGCGCTCGCCGGAGTCGCGCAAGCGTTTGCTCGCCAGCGGCATTCCGGTGGTGGAAACCTGGGACCTGACGCCGACGCCGATCGACATGCTGGTCGGCTTCTCGCATGAAAACATCGGCGTCGCCGTCGCGCGTCACTTGCACGCCGCCGGTCGCCGTCGCGTGGCTGTGATCGCCGGCGTGGACGAACGCAGCCGACGCCGCGCAAAATCGTTCTCGGACGAAGCGGTGCGGCTGGGCATGGCCGCAGCCGGCGTGACGGAAATTCCGCTGTGCATGGTACCGGCGCCTACTACTCTGGGCAGCGGCCGCACCGGTCTGTCTGATCTGCTGGGCAAGGACGCCGCCATCGACGGCGTGTTTTGCAGCTCGGACATCCTCGCCATGGGCGTCATGATCGAGGCGCAGGTGCGCGGCATTTCCATTCCGGAGCAACTGGCCGTGATGGGTTTCGGCGACCTGAGTTTTTCGCGCGACCTGCATCCGCAACTGACCACCGTGCGCATCGACGGCACCGGTATCGGCAAGGTGGCGGCGCAATTCATCATCGATCGCGCAGACGGCCTGCAAGTGGCCGCTCGCGTGCATGACATCGGCTTCACCATCATCGAACGCGAGAGCGTTTAGCCGACCTCGAAGGCGCGCCAAGAATAGCTGCCGCGCCCTTTCTTTGAACTGATTGCAGTTCCATCAGGCAATATTTCCTTAAAATCAACTTCTCCGTAAACCGATTGACACCGTAAAACGGTACCGCTACCATCAGCATCAATCGGAATTGGTAGCGGTACCAATGGGTGCGATCACTGTGCGCCGGTTCCTGAACATATCGATCACCAGGAAAACACACCATGTCACTTCACAACGCCACCGGCGCTCCCATCGTTACCGAAATGCAAGTCATCCCGGTCGCCGGCCGCGACGGCATGCTGCTCAACCTGAGCGGCGCACACGGGCCTTACTTCACGCGCAACATCGTCATCCTGACCGATAGCGCCGGCAACACCGGCGTCGGCGAAGTGCCGGGAGGCGAGCGCATCCGCCAGACGCTGGAAGACGCGCGCGAGCTGGTGGTGGGGCAATCCATCGGCACCTATCACGCCATCCTCAACCGCATGCGCCAGGTCTTCAACGACCGCGATTCCGGCGGCCGCGGCCTGCAGACCTTCGACCTGCGCATCGCCATCCATGCAGTCACGGCGGTGGAGTCGGCGCTGCTCGATCTGCTCGGCAAATTCCTCGGTGTACCGGTCGCCGCCTTGCTCGGCGAAGGCCAGCAGCGCGACAAGGTGGAAATGCTCGGCTATCTGTTCTACGTCGGCGACCGCAACGCCACCGATCTGGACTACCACAGCGAGCCCGACGCCGGCGACGACTGGCAGCGCCTGCGCCATGAAAAAGCCATGACCGCCGACGCCATCGTGCGACTGGCGGAAGCGGCGTATCAGCGTTATGGCTTCAACGACTTCAAGCTCAAGGGCGGTGTGCTGCGCGGCGAAGACGAGATCGAAGCCGTCACCGCCTTGCATGCGCGTTTCCCGCAGGCGCGCATCACGCTCGACCCCAACGGCGGCTGGCTGCTGAAAGATGCGATTCGCCTGTGCCGCGATCAGCATGGCGTGCTGGCGTATGCCGAAGATCCCTGCGGCGCCGAAAACGGCTACTCCGGCCGCGAAGTGATGGCCGAATTCCGCCGCGCTACCGGCTTGCAGACCGCCACCAACATGATCGCCACCGACTGGCGCGAGATGGGCCATGCGATCCAGCTGCAATCGGTCGATATCCCGCTGGCCGATCCGCATTTCTGGACCATGCAAGGCTCGGTGCGGGTGGCGCAGATGTGCAACGAGTGGGGCCTGACCTGGGGTTCGCATTCCAACAACCACTTCGACATTTCGTTGGCGATGTTCACCCAGGTTGCCGCCGCCGCACCGGGCAACATCACTGCCATCGATACGCATTGGATCTGGCAGGACGGCCAGCGTCTGACGCGCGATCCGCTCAAGATCGTCGGCGGCATGGTCGACGTGCCGAAGACACCGGGCCTCGGCGTCGAGATCGACATGGAGCAGGTCATGGCCGCCAACGCGCTGTACAAGTCCAAGGGACTCGGCGCGCGCGACGACGCCATTGCCATGCAATACCTGATTCCCGGCTGGAAATTCGACAACAAGAAACCCTGCCTGGTGCGCTGACACAACCGGCACAGCGCGCAGTCGCAGCACTGCCGCATCCAACGATAAGAATAAAGATTGCGCAGGCTGCATCAGCAGCCTGCAGCGCCGACAACATCAAGGAGATATAACGTGAGTGAACAAAGCATCGCGGCCTATGCCGCACATCCCGACGGTACGGCAAGCGGACCGCTGGCCAACGCCATCGACAAGGTCAAGTGGCGCATCCTGCCGCTGTTCGTGATCATGTTCATCGCCAACTACATCGACCGCGTCAACATCGGCTTCGTGCGATCGCATCTGGCGACCGATCTCGGCATCGGCTCGGCGGCGTTCGGACTGGGTGCGGGTCTGTTCTTCATCGGCTACGCCATCTTCGAAGTGCCGTCCAACATGCTGCTGCAAAAGTTCGGCGCCAAGGCCTGGCTCACGCGCATCATGCTGACCTGGGGCGTGGTCGCCACCGCGATGGCCTTCGTGCATAACGAGACTTCGTTCTACGTGCTGCGCTTTTTGCTGGGCGTGGCCGAAGCCGGCTTCTTCCCGGGCGTGGTTTACTACTTCACGCAGTGGCTGCCCAATAGCGAACGCGGCAAGGCCATGGCGATTTTTCTGAGCGGCTCGGCGATTGCTTCCATTCTGTCGGGACCGATTTCCGGCGCACTGTTGCAGATCGAAGGCGGCGGACTGCACGGCTGGCAATGGATGTTCATCATCGAAGGCCTGGCCTCGGTGGCCCTGTGCTTCGTGGTCTGGTATCGCCTCGACTCCACGCCGAAAGACGCCAAGTGGCTCAGCGACGCCGAGCGCGACAGCCTCGCCACCATCATTCAGCACGAACAGCGCGAACGCCAGGCCAGCAAGCCGGTGCATGTGTCGTCGTGGAGCCTGTTGAAGGACCCGCAGATCCTGCTGTTCTGCTTCATCTACTTCGCGATCCAGCTGACGATCTACGGCGCGACCTTCTGGCTGCCGAGCATCATCAAGAAGATGGGGCATTTCAACGACTTTCAGGTCGGCTTGTTCAATTCGATTCCGTGGATCATCTCCATCGTTGCGATGTACATTTTCGCCAGCCTGGCGACACGCTTCAAGCATCAGCAGGCCTGGGTGGCGGCGACGCTGATCATCGCGGCGGCCGGTATGTTCGCTTCGACCACGGGCGGTCCGGTGTTCGCGTTTGTGGCGATCTGCTTCGCCGGCATCGGCTTCAAGGCGGCGTCCTCGCTGTTCTGGCCGATTCCGCAAGCCTATCTGGATGCGCGCATCGCCGCGGCTGTGATCGCGCTGATCAATTCGCTGGGTAACCTCGGCGGCTTCTTTGCGCCGGCTACCTTCGGTTATCTGGAACAAAAGACCGGCTCGATCCAGGGCGGCTTGTATGCGCTGGCCGTGGCGTCGGTGATCGCGGCGGGTCTGGTGTTCCTGGCGCGTACTTCGGGCAAGAAGGCGATGCCGGCCTAGTTGCTGCACATGCAACGACGGTGAAAGGAGGCGGACTTGTTACAATGTCCGCCTCTTCTGTTTTCAGCACATCCCATCATGTCCAAAAGCAAGCGCCCGGCCGTCAAAGCCTCCACTCCTTCCAAAGTCGTATCGCCAAGTGCCGATCCGGGCGAATACGAACTCGACGAAGCGCTGGTCGACAAGATCGCCAGCCTGGCCGTCGAACTCGCGACCGAGGACGAAGCTTCGCCCGAGTTGCCGGGCAAGCAGCGCGACTTGCGCCGCATGATCGGCAAGAGCCTGCGCCAGCAACAGGACGACGTCCTCTACGAAGCCCTGGAACGCGCGCGCGATCAGGAAGCCGAGGCTTATCCTTACCTGCGCGAAATGGTGGAGGAGGCCGCCGAGATCGTCTTCTTCACCCGTAACGAGCGCAGCTATGAAGTCAATGCTTTCGTCATTCCGATGTTCGTGCGCACCGCCGGCGGTCTCGACGCCGAGCAGAACTTCCGCGACGCCGACGCCTTCACCGAACTGACCGCCAGCATCAAGGAAGCTCAACTGGAAAGCGCCGACGCCAAAGTCGTGCTGGTCAGCTACGCCTATCATCTGGACGAGATCGACGCGATCACCTACAGCCATCTCGAAGCCATGGTGCGCGACGCCTTCGCCGCCATGACCGACAAAAAGATCAGCGAAACGCCTGCCATCAACCGCAGCATGAGCAGCTGGCCGGCCAACCGTTTCGGCGCGGAAGATACGGCGGTGGAATTGCGCTTCCTGCTCGGCTTCACCCTGAAGACGGCGGACGATCCGTTCTACGTCATTCCGCAGGACGAAGCCGCGATGGATGCCTACTTCGCCGTGCGCGCCCAGCGCTTCCAGGCCTGGAGCGAAAAAGTCGTGCCGCTGGTGCAGCGTTGCCTGGTCACGGATGGTCGCGAATTTGACGTGCATTTCCTGTATCAGGATCTGTTCCACGGCGGCAAGGAGCGCGGCATCGCCGAATATTTCATGTTGCAGATGATGTCCGAGCTGGACCACGGCCTGCAGGAAAGCGGCGTGGCGGGAGCGCAGACGCGCGCCATCATGGGGCCGGTGCACGCGGACGGCGACGTGGTGTTGCGCGTGAATTTGTATGGCGACGGCGACGCCATCGTCGCCACGGCGGACAAGCCTCTGGACGCCGCACGCGACCTGCAAGTGGAACTGGACGATACCTGCGACGCCGTGCTGACGCTGGGTGTGCAGTCGGTTGCGCTGGCGGAAGAGTTTGACGCCGACGGCAACGCCGTCAACGTCCAGCCCTACGCCGACGGCAATTAATTTGGGTAAGCAGGCCGGCTAGACCGGCTGACGCGCCGCCAGCAACGCCACCGTATCCGGCGCACCCATCGCGCGCGCCGCCTCCAGCGCGGTGGCGCCGTTGTCGCTGCGGGCGTTGAGGTCGGCGCCGTTGGCCAGCAGCAATTCCACGATTTCCTTGCGGTTGAACATGGCCGCAATCATCAGCGCCGTCTTGCCGTCCGGCGAGGCGCCTTCGACGTCGGCGCCGTTATCCAGCAAGCATTGCACCACCGCCACATGACCCTTGAAGGCCGCGCCGGCAATCGGCGTCTGGCCGTTGTTGTTGCGCAGGCCGGGATCGGCCTTGTGCTGCAGCAAGACATTCACAGCCGCATCGTGGCCGTGATACGCCGCCAGCATCAGCAGGCTGTCGCCCTTGTGATCGCGCAGATTGGGCGGCAAGCCCTTGCTCAGGAAGGCATCCAGGTTCTCCGCATCGCCGTTGCGCGCCAGGTCGAACATTTTTGCGGCGAATTCCAGCGTGGCGTCGTCAAGCTGACCGGTTTGCTGGTCTTGCGGCGAATGATCGGGTGGCATGGCGGCTTCCTTTATCTGAATGAATACCGGGCGATCAAAAGAAATGATCGACGGCTGGCGTCGATCATATCAAACATCACTTTACGCTTCAGCGCCGTCCCGGATTTGAGCATCAGGACGCAGGATGTCAGGCCGCCACGTCGTCGTGGTTGGTCGACACCGAGACCTGCATCCACGCCTGCAATTCGGTTTCCACGAATTGATTTTTCTTTTGTATCGCCGCCACCGTATCCGAACCCAGCGCCAGGCGCAGCGGCGGATTGCCGTCGTCGGCCAGCTTCAGAATCGCCTGCGACAGCTTGGCCGGATCGCCGGGCTGCTTGTGGTTGGCATCCGCCATCATTGCGCGCATGACGCCGACGCTTTCTGCGTATTGTTCGATACGTTTGCCGGTCGACACCACCGAATCGGCGTTGAGAAAGTCAGTACGGAAAAATCCCGGTTCCACCACCGTGGCGCGAATACCCAGCGGCGCCAGTTCGGCAGCCAGTGCTTCGGTCAACGCCTCGACCGCGAACTTGGTGGCGCAGTACACGCCCCAGCCCGGATGCGAGGCGTAGCCGCCGATCGACGAGATATTGATCACGTGACCGCTGCCTTGTGCGCGCAATACCGGCAGCACGGCGCGCGTGACGTGCAGCAGGCCGAACACGTTGGTGTCGAATTGCTTCTTCACCTCTTCGGCGCCGGCTTCTTCCACCGCGCCGAGCAAGCCGTAGCCGGCGTTGTTGACCAGTATGTCGATACGGCCGAAGCGGGCCATGGATTGTCGTGCGACGTTGATCGCATCGCTTTCGCTGGTGACGTCCAGCTTCAATGCCAGCAGGTTGGGATGATCGCCCAGTTGCTCCATTACCGTTTGAGGATTGCGCGCGGTGGCGACGACCCGGTCGCCACGCAGCAGCGCATCACGTGCGATCAGTGCACCGAAGCCGCGCGATGCGCCGGTGATTAGCCAGACTTTGGAAGTTGCGGATGCTTGTGTCATGGTGATGCTCCTTAAGTATGTCGTCGTTGAGAGTGAACTGCACGCTGCAGCTTGTTTTGCAGCGATGTGCGCAGTTGGCAGAACGAAGTGTAGGCAAGCGCGCGCTGCTACACTAGACGTCATAAAGGTGTTTGATTTTCAACCAATGGTTGTAAATAAATCGACGCCAGGGGGACAGCGCATCGCTATGCTGGACGAAAATAATTTCGCACATTCCTATAGAAAACAAGGAGCCATCAGTCATGGACAAGGCCAGAGTCGTCACGATTTTTCTTAGCGTCGTACGCGCCGGCAGTTTCAGCCAGGCCGCGGTGGAAAGCGGCATGACGCCCCAGGCGGTCAGCAAGGCAGTGCGTCAGTTGGAGGAGCATCTGGGCGTGCGGCTTTTTCATCGCACCACCCGTAAACTGAGCCTGACGGAAGAGGGTGCGCGCCTGTCCGAACTGGCCGACCCGGGTTTGCGCCTGCTCGACGAAGCGCTGGATCAGGTACAGAACAGCCGGCGCGATGCCGAGGGCATGATCCGCGTGAGCGCGCCCACCTCGGTGGGTAATTTATTGCTGATGCCGCTGGTGCAGAAATTTCAGGAACGCTATCCGAACATTCATTTCGATTTTCTGCTCGATGATCGCTTCACCGACCTGGTGGCGGAACGCGTCGACATTGGCTTCCGCACTGGCAAAGAGCCGCAGCGCAATCTGGTCGCGCGCCGGCTCGGCGACATCATGCTGCAGATCTATGCCGCGCCCGCGTATCTGGAAAAATACGGCAAGCCGAAGAATCTGGCCGAGTTGCGCAAGCACCGCTGTACCGGCTTTCGCCATCCCAACAATGGCAGGCTGTCGCCATGGATGCTGACGGTGGATGGTGCAACGGTCTATCAGGAGATGCCTGCGGTGGTGAGCTTCAATACCATGGAGTCGGAAGTCGCCGCCGTGCAGGCCGGGGTCGGCATCGGTCAGCTGGTCGTGTATTCCGCGCGCGAGCTGGTTGCTGCCGGCAGGCTGGTGCCGATTCTGCCGCGCCTGAACAGTGTGTACGGCGGCATGTACATGTACTATCCCCAGCGCACGCAGATGCCGCAACGCGTGCGGCATTTTATCGACTTCATTATCGAGGAACTGCGGAACACGCCTATCTGAGGATCGGCAGCGAAGCCGGTAGCGATGCAGACTGATCCAGTTGGCCCATTTCTTTCGGCACGCAACGGAAATTCAGCTCCACCTGTATCGGCTTCCAGCCGCGCGTTTGCTGGCGCAATTGCATATCGCTGTCTTGCGCGGCACACCAGGAGAGCGCTTTCTCATGGCTGGCGGCAGTCAGCGCCGGCATCGACATGGTGTAGCTGATGCCGGTGGCGACGAGATGGTAGGAGCCGTCGTCACCTTCGGAAATCACCTGGCTGTAATTGGCGCAGGCCGTCAGCGAACAGGCTGCAGCAGCGGCCAACAAGGCGCGTGCGCTGTTTTTTGCTGTTGCAGAGATCGTTGGTGTGCGCATGATAGTTCCCCCTGATTAGTCACGCAATCAGTGTAGAACCGGGCGAAAAATTATTACACCATCATGATCGAACTTTACCTTTGTTCGAAATCGTCAAGGCGCATCAAGATGCATCAAGGCGCTGCACTCAGCCGATATCAAACTCCACTCCCTGCGCCAGCGGCAATACCCGGCTGTAGTTGATGGTGTTGGTGGCGCGGCGCATGTAGTTTTTCCATGCGTCCGAACCGGATTCGCGGCCGCCGCCGGTTTCTTTTTCACCACCGAAGGCACCGCCGATTTCTGCGCCGCTGGTGCCGATGTTGACATTGGCCAGGCCGCAGTCGCTGCCTTGCGCCGACATGAACAACTCGCTCTCGCGCATGTCGTTGGTGAAGATCGCCGACGACAGGCCTTGCGGCACGGCGTTGTTCATCGCGATGGCATCTTCGAAGTCGTCATATGCCACGGCGTACAGAATCGGCGCGAAGGTTTCTCGATGCATGACGGCGCTTTGGCGCGGCATGCGCACCAGTGCGGGTTTGACGTAGTACGCCTGGTCGCCGCCCAAGGCAGCGACGCGTTCGCCGCCGCTGAGGGCGCCGCCTTCTTTCTGGGCCTGCGCCAGCGCTTGCTGCATGTTGTCGTAGGCGCCGCCGTCGATCAGCGGGCCGACCAGCGTATCGGCCAGCAGCGGATCGCCGACGCGGATGCCGGCATAGATGCGCTCGATGTCGCCGCACAGTTTGTCGTACAGGCTGCGATGGATAAAGACGCGGCGCAGGCTGGTGCAGCGCTGGCCTGCGGTGCCGACGGCGGAGAACACGATGGCGCGCAGCGCCAGGTTCAGGTCAGCGCTGGGCGCGACGATCATGGCGTTGTTGCCGCCCAGCTCCAGCAGGCTGCGCCCCAGACGCTGTGCCACCGTGACTGCGACTTTGCGTCCCATGGCGACGCTGCCGGTGGCGCTGACCAGCGCGACGTCAGGCGAGGCCGAGATGGCTGCACCGGCGGCCGCGCCGCCGATCAGCAGGGTGCACAATTGCGGCGGCACGGTGCCGGGGCGTTGCTGCTCCATGCGGTCAACGGCTTGCTGCATCAGGGCCTGCACGGCGAGCGCGGTGACCGGTGTTTTTTCGGATGGCTTCCACACCACGCTGTTGCCGCAGACCAGTGCCAGCGCAGCGTTCCACGCCCATACCGCCACCGGGAAATTGAACGCCGTGATGACGCCGCACACGCCCAGCGGATGCCAGGTTTCCATCATGCGGTGGCCGGGACGCTCGGAGGCGATGGTCAGGCCGTGCAGCTGGCGCGACAAGCCGACCGCGAAGTCGCAGATGTCGATCATCTCCTGCACTTCGCCGATGCCTTCAGAGCGGATCTTGCCGGCTTCCAGCGACACCAGCATGCCCAGCGCCTCACGTTTCTCGCGCAGGACTTCCCCCAGCAGACGCACCAGCTCGCCGCGCACCGGCGCCGGTACATTGCGCCAGGCCAATGCGGCTTCGCGTGTGGCGGCGATGGTTTGCTGCACCTCGGCGTCGCTGTGACTGCGCAGCAAGGCCAGCGTGGCGCCGTCGCGCGGCGAGCGGCTATGCAGGTCGCGGCCCGATTGCACGGAGAGGTCGAGGCCGAGTTCGGCGTAGAGGCTGGCGATGTCCATGGTGAATCCGTTTCTATGCAATAGCGATGACGATTAACATTCGGCTGCCGAAGCAGTGGCGGTCATTTTGAAAATACCTTGCGCATTGCCGCTGTCGAAGGTCAGGTCCAGTTTTTCCCGATGCGTGGTTTCATCCACGTAGTGATCGCGTGAAATGAATTCGTAAAACGATCCCGGCACTTTGCGCGCCACCGGGCGGCCGTGTTCGTCGGCCATTTCGCGCACCACGGTGGTGGCGCGGAAGGCGGTCTGGCGCACGCGGCCGTTGCGCGAGACCTCGATCTTGTCCTTCATCGGGCGGCCGAGGTCGCGCTGCAGTTGCGCCAGGCTTTCGACATCGGCGACGCGGTCGGTGGCGTGGTTGAAGACGTTGCCTTCGGTAGCGATCCAGGCCATTTCGGACGATTCCTGCAACAGGCTTTCGTACTCGGCCAGCGTCGGCAGTGCATGCTGGCGTTCAAAGCATCCCAGCAGCACCGGCAGCAGCGCCGCTGCGTCGTCATAAGGCAAAGTCTTGTGTTGCGTCAGATGGTCCAGCGATGCCTTGCTGCGCGCATCGAGCGGATCGACCGAAGTCGACAGCACGCGCGCGACGATGCGCTGAAAGTCTTCGGAGAAGCGCTCCGGATGCAGCTCGCTGAGGAAAAATTGCGCGATGCCTTCGGCGTCGTCGGCATGGGCATAAACGCGGCCGGTCATCTTGATGCGTTCCAGCGGGTACAGGCCGGCCAGTTCATAACCGAGCGGCAGAAAGATGCGGGTGAACGCCGCTTCACCCGCCGGCAGGGCGCCGGTTTGTGCGCCCAGTACCGTACGCAGTGCGCCATGGTCAAAACAGATCTTGCGGCCGTCGCGTACCGCATCGCCGACGTAGGCCGCACCTTCCGGCACCTCGCGCAGCAGTTTGTCGAACAGCAGCATGTTGAGCGCTTGCGCCAGTTCCAGACGCGTCACGGCCGGGCCGGCCGGCTGCAGCGTGCCGGCCGGGATGTCCAGCATTTGAAACAGGCGGGCGGCGGTGCCGGCGCCGCTGGTTTGTTCCAGCAAGGTGTTCAGATTGGTGCTCATGGCTTTCTCCGGGATGGCTCAGATGATCAGACCATCACACAGCCAGCGCCGCCTCGATGGTCTCCTTCACCGGATAGTTTGACACGTCTTGCGTCCGTTGTTGCGAACCTGCATGCGGGCTGCCTGCATAAACCCGTCCGTAGCGATTGGCGAGGAAGTCCGGCAAGGCAATCTGTTCCTGCCGGATGAAGCCGTGCGCCGGCAATTTCCCTTCGCGGAACAGGTCCAGCGCGGCGCAGATGCCAGCCGCCGTGGTGATCTGAATTGCGCTTTCGTGCACGCCGTCCGCGGCAGTCTGCGCAAAGATCTTGCGGCTGAAGACTTCCTGTACGTATTGTCCGCGCCGCATGCCGCTGACCGTGACGAACACCAGCACCACGTCCTGCATGGTCGACGGCACCGATTTGCGCAGGATGGCTTTAAGCTGTTCCTGATCATCGCGCAGGCGCAGTTCTTCCAGCAGGAACTTCACAAGGTTGCGGTGGCCGGGATAACGCACCGATTTGTAGTCGAGATTGCGGACCTTGCCGGAAAGCGTATTGCACAGTGTGCCGAGTCCGCCGGAGGTGTTGAAGGCTTCGTACTCGACGCCGTCCAGCGAAAAGTGTTCCAGTCCTTCCAGCGGCTGGATGTCTTGCATCTTGCCGTCGCGGATTGCTTCGCACGGATGGCAATATTCATTGACCAGGCCGTCGACGCTCCAGGTCAGGTTGTACTTCAGTTCGTTGGTGGGGAACTCGGGCAGTGCGCCGACGCGCATCTTGACCTCGTGGATCTCGTCAAAGTCACGCGCCAGATGATGTGCCGCAATGCCGATGAAACCCGGCGCCAGCCCGCATTGCGGCATGAAGGCGGTGTCGGCGCCGGCAGCCAGTTGGGCAATCGCCCGGGTGGCGCGCACGTCTTCGGTCAGGTCGAAGTAATGCACGCCGCTCAGCCTGGCCGCCTTGGCCACGGCAGTCGCCATGTGATACGGCAGCGCGTTGAGACAGGCATCGTTGCCGGCTAGCAGATTGCACAAGGCATCGTGGTCGTTGAAGTCGATCAGCGCGGTACCTACGCCCAGCGTCTCCATGGCAGTCAATGCACGGGCATCACGGTCGGCGGCGATGATCTGATAGTCGCCGCTGTGATGGAGCAGGCGGGCGATGGCGTAGCCGATGTGGCCGGTGCCGAGCAGGACGATTTTCATGGCGATGCTCCTTATGGTGGACGAGGTGTAGATGAATGTGGCGGCATTGGCACCCATTGTAAAAAGCCATCGATACGATAAAAAGATCAAGATTGATGCGGATATGACGATATTTTGGTCAATATGTAGTCATGCGCAATGCGAATTGATCTCTATGCCGAAAAAGCATCCGTGTATCGTGTTTCAGACGCTGTTCCCGAAGAGCGGGAATGTGCAATAAGCTGAACAAGACATACCGCTTAGTATTAAAATTGACAGATGCTCTGGATCAGAAGTCCGGGCGCTGCAACTGCCAACCAGTAAGGCAAACGGCCATCACCGTCCACTTAAAATTCATCAGGGAGAGAAGCAAATGCAAAATCGTCGCCGTTTCATCACCAACGTGGCAGGCCTCGCCGCCGCCAGCTATCTGCCCGGCGCCTTCGCGCAAAGCGCGCCAGCCGGCGAAAGCACCTTCGCCCGCATCAAGCGGACCAAAGTGCTGCGCATTGGTGGTGTACGCGGTCAGGCTCCTTACTACAACAAGGATCTGGCCAGCGGCGAATGGGTTGGCTTCATGGTCGACTTCGCCAAGAGCCTGGCTGCCAGCCTCAACGTCAAGCTGGAAGTGCTGGAAACTACCTGGGGCAACTCGGTGCTGGATCTGCAGACCCGCAAGATCGACGTCTTTTTCGGCCTGAATCCGACACCGGCGCGCCGCGAAACGGTCGGCTTCTCCGAGCCGCTGTTCAACAACGCCTTCACCATCGTTTCCAAGAAGGGTTTCACACCGAAGACCTGGGAAGAGCTCAACAAGCCTGAAGTCAAGATCGGCGTCGACATCGGCTCCTCGCACGACGCCATGATCACCCGCGTCTGTCCGAAAGCCACCATCGTCCGTCTGGAAAAAGCCGACGACGCCACCCTGGCCCTGCAAACCGGCCGCGTCGACGTGCAAGTGCTGGTCTGGCTGCTGGCGCTGAACGTGCTGAAGAAGAACCCAAGCCTGGGCACCATGATCGTGCCGATGCCGCTGGAAGCAACATCGACCAACGTCGGCGTACCGAAGGAAGACGACAAGGCCTGGCTGGAATACATCAACAAGTGGATCGTGCAGGAACGCGCTGCCGGCAAGATCAAGGCGACCGTGCTGGACAACCTGCAGAAGCTGTCGGGCGTGCGTCCTGAGGATGTGCCGCCGCAGATTCCGCTGTAAGCGATATCTGATGGCAGGTGCAGGTTTGCCTGATTAAAAAAGGCTTGTCATCGACAAGCCTTTTTTGTTTTCTGCTCACATCACTCAGCGATGGGCAACAGACTCAGTTGAGACTGATGTTCAGTTTCGCCAGCGCATCCTGAATCGGGATAAAGAAATTCATGCCCGCAATACCGCGCGCCCCGAGACCGGCGACGGTGATGCCGATGACGTTGCCTTTGGGGTCCATCAACGGGCCGCCGCTGTCGCCAGGAAGAATGGCGACGTCGCTCTGAATAAAGCGTTTGTCATTGAAGGTGCGATAGCCACTCAGAATGCCGCGCGTAAGCGAGGTGTTGAATTTTTCGCCAAGCGGCGAACCTATGGCATAGACGTCTTCGCCGATATTGGCTTCATCGGTACGCAGACTGACCGGCTGCAGACTGATGCTTTCGGTCTTGATCAGCGCGACGTCTCTTTCCTTATCTTGCCGGACGACTTCGCCGACCAGTTCGCGGCCGGTCGGCAAGATAATCTTGACAAATTTCGCTGTGCCGACGACATGCTGGTTAGTCAGCAGATAGCCGTCCTGACTGACAAAAAAACCGGAGCCGCTGGAACGGTCTGCCTGCACGGTCGCCACCGCGGAACGCAGGGTAGTGATGTTTTTGGACAGTGGCTCCGTCAGTAGCTTGCTGGTCTTTATCTTCAGGCCGGGAGCGGCGTTTGATTCGACCGCAACGGGTGCCGGAGGCACGTCTTTGTTCATGACCGCGTCATGAAAACCGGGCTCGGCGAGTAAATTGCGGGCCGCCATGGCGAATGCTTTTTCGTAGTAAGCACCAGGATCGGTTTTGACAACGGTGTTTGACTGATAGGTTCCGGTGGTGGTGGCTTCAAACAGGATTTTCTTGGCCTCAGGCGCATATACCTGCCAGAAGATCTTCAGATAAGCGCCGCCCTGCATGCCTTCCGCCTTCAGGCAGTAATTGGCATTAACTTCCTTGATCAGGGCGCCGACCTGCAGTTCCAGTACCTTGGGTTTCTCCTTGCCGGGTTCTTCAAACATAGAGTCGGACGCCAGGGCCGGAACCGGATAGCGTGCGCTTTCCAGTTCCCGGCGGAAATTTCTTCCCAACCTGTTGGCAAACAAGGCGTAAGTGCCGGGTGCCCAGACCAGATCCTTGTTATTGCCGCAGAACCAGCCGGTCTGGTATTCGCCGATCTTGGTGAAAGGCGTTTCGTATTTGACGCGGATCGTGCGCAGCGACACGGAACGGCCGATTTCGCCATCCTGCATGGCAATGACCGGATGCTCCTGGCTTTCGGGCAGCCTGGGCGGTTCGGCGGCAGAAGCCGCAGGGTAGGCGGAAACAAGGCTGAGCGCCAGCATGCCGGCGGCAAGAGTGAACTTCGAAGTCATCTGTATGGACGATTGTTTTTCTGATTTGTCGATAGCGCCATGCGTCAAGAACGCCGCCGCCGCACCTTCCTGAATTATCCGAAATGATATTAGCCGGGATTATTGCAACTATCAATTGCGGCAAGCATCTTTCGCCGCGATGCGCTACCCCATACGGCTGCGGATGTGGAAGGGCTCAGCGATCGATCTTGCGCGACAGCACAATCGAGGTGGTGGTCTTGATGACCCCATCGATCTCGCCGATTTCATCAAGCAGTTTGTCGAGTTGCTCCGCCGAGTCGGCGCGCAGCCAGGCGACGTAGTCGAACTCCCCGCTGACGGAGCAGAGCTGTTCGATTTCGGGGATGCGCTTGAAGCGCTTGAGGACGTCGCGTGCGGTCTTGGCTTCGACCGTGATCCCGACGTAGGCGTGCAGGCCGCTGTCCAGGACGTCCTGGCCGAGCTTGACGGTGTAGCCGACGATGACGCCGTTCTTTTCCAGCCGCGCCAGGCGCGCGACCACGGTGGTGCGCGCCACGCCCAGTTTGCGCGCCAGGTTGGCGACGCTCTCCCGTGCCGATTGCTGCAACAGCGAGATCAGCTTGCGGTCGATGTCGTCGAGCAGATCGAGGCGGGCGGTCATGATGTTGCGGGGATTAACCGTTGAAGCGCGTGAGGAAGGATTGCGTCGCCGCTTGCTGCGGATTGTCGATGACCTGCGATGGCGGGCCTGCTTCCACCACGACGCCGTCGCGCATGAAGATCACCTGGTCGGCGACTTCGCGGGCGAAGGCGATTTCATGCGTGACCAGAATCATGGTCATGCCGTCGGCCGCCAGCGAGCGGATCACGTTGAGCACTTCGCCCACCAGTTCCGGATCGAGCGCCGAGGTGGCTTCGTCGAACAGCATCACGCTCGGACGCATCGCCAGCGCGCGGGCGATCGCCACGCGCTGTTTCTGGCCGCCGGACAGGCGTTGCGGATAGATGTCGGCACGGTCGGACAGGCCGACTTTCTGCAACAGCTCCAGTGCATAAGCGCGCGCTTCCGCCCTGGGTTTGCGCAGCACGGTGAGCATGCCTTCCATGACGTTTTCCAGCGCGGTCATGTGCGGGAACAGGTTGAAGTGCTGGAACACCATGCCGGTATTGGTGCGGAACCTGGCCAGCTCGCGGTCCTTGAGCGGCTTGGATGCCTTTGAGCCGAAGCTGAAATCCTGCGCGCCGACGCGGATGCTGCCTTGCTCGGGCACGGTCAGCAGGTTGATACAGCGCAGCAGCGTCGATTTGCCGGAACCGGACGGGCCGATCATGGCGACCACGCTGCCCTTGTTCACCTGCAGCGAAATATCCTTGAGCACGACATGCTCGCCGAAGGCCTTCTTCAGATTCTTGATTTCAATCATGACTTCGTTTGTTGGATTGCTCATCTCATACTCCCTGTTGCGCGTTCAGGCGGTTTTCCAGGCGCTTGGCCCAGATCGTCGCAGGCAGCAGGATCAGGAAGTAAATCACCGCGACCATGGTGTAGATTTCCAGCGGGCGGTAGGTTTCATGCGCGATGATCTGGCCTTGATACAGCAGGTCCGGCACCGCCAGCACCGACAACAGCGAGGTGTTCTTCAATTGCATGATGGACTGGCTGACCAGCGGCGGCGTCATGCGCTTGAACGCCTGCGGCAGGATCACGCGGCGCATCAGCTGGAAGCGCGTCATGCCCAGCGCGCAGCCGGCTTCGCTCTGGCCGATATCGATCGAGACAATGCCGCCGCGGATGATTTCCGAATAGAACGCACCGCCATACAAGGCCAGCGCCAGCAAGGCTGAGGTGCCGGCGGACATTTCAATGCCGACCAGCACCGGCAACGCGTAATAGAACCACACCAGCTGCACCAGCACCGGCGTGCAGCGGAACACTTCGACGTAGGCGCGCAGCGGACCGGAGATAAACGGGTTGGTCGACAAGCGGCCCAGACCGACCAGCAAGCCGATCAGCAGTCCCAGCAAAACGCAGGCGACGGTATAGGCCAGCGTATAGCCGAAGCCGACGGCAATAACGTTGCGGAATTGCCAGAGTGCGGCGAAGTCCCAGTGATACATCGTGTTTCCTTTTCTTTTACTCTTTGGTGTCTGAATTCCTGATTGCCTGAACGATCCACAGGCAGGGCAGCATGAAATGTGCCAGTTGGTGCGATCCGAAGCAGGGAGGATCGGTCGGCCTGACCGATTTACCGTCTCCGAAAACCCCGCAATTGTAATGGAGAATACTCTCCGGGATGTAGGAGAAGCTATGGTGCGGCGCTCCTGCGGCGGGTTTTTGACAGCTGCCTGACAGGGTTTGCGGCTTATTGGTTAAAATAGCGCCACTGTTTTCCTTGCCGCTTCCACCTGTTTCCTCTTCATCAATGAACCCATCCCAGACCGTGCAGCGCGTGATCCTGATTACCGGCGCCGCCCGCGGCATTGGCGCGGCAACTGCCAAAGCAGTCGCCGCAGCGGAAACCGGCATGGTGCTGCACGCCCGCAGCGATTCCCCTGAACTGCAGCAGACCGCGGCGGCTTGCCGCGAGCGCGGCGCGCATTGCGTGACGGCATTCGGCGATATGGCCGATGTCAACACCGCAGCCGCCTTGCGCGATGTGGCGCTCAATAGCTATGGCCGTCTTGATGCGCTGGTCGCCAACGCCGGCTTCGCCGACCGCAAGCGCATCGGCGAGCTGACTACGCAAGACTGGTCGCGCTCCATCGACGCCTTGCTGGGTGGATTCTTTCAATTAGTCACAGCCTGCAAGGATGCCCTGCAGGCTTCTCCCGCGGGTCGCGTGGTGGCGGTGAGCTCATTCGTGGCGCACGTCTACCGCCTTGGCGAGTCGGGCTTTCCGGCATCGGCTGCGGCCAAGGCCGGCATCGAAGCGCTGGTCAAATCGCTGGCGGTGCAACTGGCTTCGTCCGGCACGACGGTCAATGCCGTGGCGCCCGGCTATGTGCAAAAATCCGATCCCAATAAATCCGCCATCGACCCGACCGCCTGGGCCGCCGCGCTGGAGCGCATCCCGCTGCAGCGCCTTGGCCGGCCGGAAGAAATTGCCAACGTTATCGCCTTCTTGCTGAGTCCCGCCGCATCCTATGTGACGGGACAAATCTGGCATATCGATGGCGGCTTAACTTTATAAACAATTAAGTAATCATCATGCACATCATCGTCCTCGGCGCCGGTATCGTCGGCGTCACCACCGCCTATTTCCTGCACGAAAAAGGCTATACCGTCACGGTGGTCGATCGCCAGCCGGAGGTCGCCGCCGAAACCAGCATCGGCAATGCCGGCCACGTCTGCCCGTCCTACGCTACGCCGTGGGCGGCGCCGGGCATGAAGGGCAAGTCGCTCAAGTGGTCGGTGCAAAGCTGGCTGGGGATGGAAGCGGCGCTGCGCTTCACGCCGCGTCTGGATGCCCACCAATGGCGCTGGCTGAGCCAGTTCCTGTCGCAATGCAATGCCGAACGCTATGCCGTCAACAAGGCGCGCATGGGGCGGCTGGCGCGTTACAGCCACACCCAGTTGAAGACGATCCGCGAGCGTCTCGACATCCAGTACGAACAAACCACGGTCGGCAACCTGCAGTTGTTCCGCACCCAGGAAGGGATGGACAACGCCGGTCTCGCCGCCAAGGTGCTGGCCGAAGCCGGCGTCGCTTACGAGTTGCTGGATGGCGACGGTTGCGTTGCCTTTGACCCGGCCCTGCGCGATGCGCGCGGCCAGCTGGTCGGCGGCATGCTGTTGCCGCAGGACGAGACCGGCAATTGCCCTTTGTTCGCGCGCGCGCTGGCCGACTGGCTGAAATCGCAAGGCGTGAACTTTGTCCTGGGTACGTCGGTGCAACAGATTGAATTTGCCGGTGGCGCTGTCACCGGCCTGCGCACCGCCAACGGTGTGCTGACCGCCGATGCCTATGTGGTGGCCTGCGCCAGCGCCTCGGTGGCGCTGGTCAAGCCGCTGGGTTTACAGTTGCCGGTGTATCCGGTCAAGGGCTACGCCATCACGGTGCCGGTCAGCGACCCCGATGCGGCGCCCAAGAGCGGCGTGATGGACGAATACTACAAAGTGGCGATCACGCGCATGGGCTCCAACATCCGCGCCGCCGGCACCGCCGAAATCGGCAGCTGGGACACCAAAGTCACGCCGCGCGATTGCGCCACCGCGATCAAGTCGCTCAAGCTGCTGTTCCCGCGCGGCGCCGATCTCAGCAAGATCGAGTACTGGGCCGGTCTGCGTCCGATGACGCCGGACGGTGCGCCACTGATTGGCGCGACCTCGTATTCCAACCTCTATCTGAATGCCGGTCACGGCTCCAACGGCTGGACTACCGCGTGCGGCTCCAGCCGATTGATCGCCGACAGGATTGCCGGCGTTGATACGGAAATTACCAGCGACGATCTGAGCCCGTTACGGGCATTTCAATAAAGCAGGTTCTAGCGGCTGAAGACCGTATTGATGTTATCGCTATTGCTGAACGCGCTCAGCGCCCAACCCGCGCCGGTTTTGTAAAAGATGAACTGCCACGGGATGGCCTGTTTTTCGGCCTTCTCTATATAGACCAGCTTGAGCAGCGAGTCCCCCACCTTTTCGCTGCGGATGAATTCGTAACCTACCGACGTGCCGACGAACTGCTCCAGCTGCATGCGCGAGTTGCGCGCGCTCACGCGGGCGCGGTCGAGCGTGTTGACATCGGCCAGCGCATACGGCGTCATCGCGGAATAGGCGTCGTCGGTGCGGCCCTTGCCGGCGGCGGCCATGACCTTATCGGTCAGCTGGCGGACTTCCGCTTCGCTCCTGAGCGTATCGGCGACAGCGTTGAACGGCGCCGTCAGCGCGCAGGCGGCGAGGGCGATGGTGGACAGCAAAGTGCGCATGGTGCGATCTCCTGGAAAAAACGTATGACCGCGGTGATTGTGCCTTTGTTGCAGTATTCGTGCTGCGGGAGTCGTTTGTTGGTCGATGACGCCTACAGAAAAAGCGGACATGTAAAGTATTGCCTGTGTTGGCGTAAATCAGCGTAAAACCAAACGAATCCGGGAACATCGGCGGATATGATGAATTTCAATCATTGCCGAACCGGTCGCCATCATGATCAAACTTCTCATCGCTTCCGCCAGTGTCGCTTCCCTCTCCGGTTGCGTCGTCTTGTCGCCGAGTCCGATCGTCGAGGCGGCCAACCTGCTCGGCTCCGCCATCACCGGCGTGTCGTCAATGACGCCGACCACGCCGCAGAATCCGGTGGTCTTTGCGCATGCGCCGATCAAGGAGATTTGCATCGAGTGGAACGGCGCAGTTGCCTTGAGCGATTTCGTACCGAGTCTGCAAGGCGAGCTGCAGCGTCACGGCGTGCCGAGCCGCGTATATGACGCTGGCACGCAGCCTGGCAGTTGCCCGATGACGCTGGTCTACAGCGCCTACATTAAGTGGGACATGAAAACCTTCAGCAATGCTTACACGCCTTATCTCACCTTTGCGTCGGTGACCTTGCGCAAGGATGGGCGGGTGGTGGGTAGCGCCAGCTACAAGATCGGGTCGATTGCGCAGGACAAGTGGTCTTCCACCAGCAGCAAGCTGGGGCCGGTGGTGGATGCTCTGTTGATCAGCAATCCTGTGGTGGAGGCTAATAATTCGGCGGGGGGGCCGGTGGTGTTTGGGGGCTCCTGAACTTAGGTTTTGCGTTACGTAATGCTGTTCTTTCTTCGATCAGCCCGGGTTGCCGGGGGCGGCCCGGCAGCCGCTCACTTTCTTTGCTTCGCCAAAGAAAGTAAGCAAAGAAAGGGTTGGAGCACTGCTCCAACATAACTGGGTCGTAGCCCCTTCGGGGTTCCCGATTTTCATCTGCTGACCCCGGCTACTCTCAAGCGGACTTCGAGACGGGCTCGCTTTCGGCATCGTGGTGTCAAGCGCTGGCGATGCTGAAAACTTCACTTCTATTTTTAATATCGTCGTCCCAGCGAACGCTGGGATCCAGTGGCGTTTGCGCTTACTCATCCGCCCTCACGACGCTGGGTTCCAACTTTCGTTGGAACGACAGAGTAAGTAAATAAGGCCAAAGAAACAAAAAACATCGCTGTACCCAGGCGATGCGCAGCGCGCCAGTCTGGAAGTCCGCTTGAGCCTGCCGGCGCCGGGAACCACCGAAGGGGGCTACCCCCGGCGAAGGGTTGATCGAAGAAAGAACAGCAGCAGTTACAGCCAACGGAAAGTCGGAACAAAACGCTAATAACAACAAGCGCCAAGTCCCCCATCACCAAAACGTCAAAACACTCCTGAAGAACTGTTGCATCCACCCCTGCGAATTAGCATCCGCCACTGTTCCTCCGCCAATCTGCTCCAGCCGCGCATCCGCTACATTACTGGACGAAACCACATTTCCCCCACGAATATCGCGTGCCCGTACTACGCCGGAAAAGCGCAGGGTATTGATCGAACCGTTCATGCCGATGCGCTTCTCGCCGGCGACCACCAGGTTACCGTTGGGGAGCACTTCGATGATCGACACCATCAGGCTGCCGGTCATGCTGTTGGCGTTGTCGGTCTGGCCTGTGCCCTTGAAGGAGTCACTGCCGGTCGCCGTCGCATTGATATTGAAAACCGAGGCCAGTAAACCGCTCATCGATGAGCCGGCGCCCGGGCCGACCTGCTTCAGGCTGGTATCGCGGCTATTGCTGGTGCTGGATTTGTTGCTGCCGGTAAGCGATTCGGCGATGTCGATCTTGAGGATATCGCCGACATAGTGCGTGGTCGATTCTTCAAACAGCTGGGCGCTGCTCACGCGGAAGATGGCGCCGTTGTTCTCCACATTGGCGACCGGATAAGCCGGACGCACGCTGGTCGGCCCTTGCACCATCGGCGGCGGACTGCTGCACGCGCTCAGTAAACACAGAAGTCCCGCTCCATAAGCAACATAGGCAATGCGCTGCTGAATCATGATTTTTCCCCCGAAGACAAATCGATAGCCGGCTAATGAATAGACAGGAATAAATAGGCCTGCAAGCGAGAGGCCCTCGCGGCCATCATCGGGGCAAAGCCTGTAAGCAGGAGTTAATGCCTCGTAAATCAGGGAAAACCAATCTCAAGAATCGTGAAGGAAGCTCAAGAAGTATCAAGACGATCCGTATCGCCTGTTTTTGCGCAAGTTCTGAAAGAACAGCGAGTGGAAAAAGTTGTTGAATTAGCACTTAATGCCCGGGCCGGGCTTTCCCCGGATCGTGTGGAATTGGTGCAAGCCGCACCGGTAAAGCGCGGCAGCGCGTTTCTTTGGTGAACAAGTGTCTGAAATATGAGACAGAAGTCGGGATTTTCGCCTGGCACACATCATGCAATAAGTGAAAAACAGTTCTTATATAAACCATCAAACCATATATGAAACAAAAAGCACTATCTTTTTGCGGAATATCTGCTATATTTGATTCGTATATCTCACATTTGGTTTATGGTTTTATATATGAGACAACTGATGTTTGTGCCGCACCCGCCACCTACCGGTCGCCGGCTTCAGCAAATGTCATGTAATTAGGCGCGAGGGCGCTAAAGCAACAAGTAACTAACCAAGAGGCATCATGATCGAAATCGAATTTCGCAACGTCGGCAAAAGCTTCGTCGACCGCCAGACTTCCCAGGCCCGCGCCGCGGTGACCAACGTCAATTTGTCGATTCGCAGTGGCGAAGTGGTTTCCATCATCGGCCCTTCCGGTTGCGGCAAGAGCACGCTGCTGAACATGGGCGCGGGCTTGTATCTGCCGACTTCCGGCGAAGTCATCGTCGGCGGCCAGCGCGTCACCAAGCCGGTTCGCAATGTCGCCTTCATGCTGCAAAAAGACTTGCTCATGCCATGGCGCAATATCCGCGCCAACGTCTCGCTCGGTCTGGAAATCGACGGCGTCAGCGCCGCCGAGCGCAAGCGCGTGGCCGACGAGCTGCTGGCCAAGTGCCACCTCAAAGGTTTCGAAGAACACTATCCCTATCAACTGTCCGGCGGCATGCGCCAACGCGCTGCGCTGGCCCGCACGCTGGCGGTCGATCCGCAAGTGCTGCTGATGGACGAGCCGTTCTCGGCGCTGGATGCGCAGACCAAGATGGTCTTGCAGCAGGATCTGGCCAAGATGCTCTACGAAAAGAAAAAGACCGCGCTCTTCATCACCCACGATCTGGTCGAAGCGATCGCCCTGTCGGACCGCCTGCTGGTCATGAGCGAACGTCCCGGCACCATCATCGAAGAGATCGAAGTCAACCTGCCTTTCCGCGACAACCCGCTGGAGCGCCGCAAGCTGCCGGAAATCGGCCCGCTGCAAGGGCGCCTGATGGAGCTGTTGAAAGTAGGTAAAGAGACCGCAGAGCTGCACTGATTCAGTAGACGCATCCCACAGATTCGACACATCCAAACATCAACCTGATCACCACCGAACAATAGGAGTGAAGCAAGCATGAAAAAATTTCTCGCCTCTTTCTGTAGCAAACTGGTCCTGAGCGCCGCCGTTGCGACTACGCTGGCCACCACCGCGCTGGTGCCGGGCATTGCCCAGGCCGCGCCGGAAGAAGTGACTTACCTGCTGCCGGCGCCGCCGAATTCCCCGGCCTTTGCACCGTGGGTGCTGGCGCAGCACAAGGGCTATTACGCTGACGAAAATCTCAAGATCAACTTCATCGTCGCTAAGGGCGGCGTTGACGTCGCCAAGCAAATCGGCGCAGGCAATGCCGTCATCGGCGGCGCCATCGGCGATACACCGATTGTGGTGCGCGCCAACGGCATCCCGGTCAAGGCCATCGCGGTACTCGGTGCAGGTTCGATCACCATGGTCGCCGCCAACGCCAACGAAAACATCAAGTCGCTGAAAGACCTCAAGGGCAAGACCGTCACCGTGATGTCGTATACCGACACGACTTACTACGCTTTCCTCGGTTCGCTGCGTACCGCCGGCCTGTCCAAGACCGACGTGCAGATCCAGGCTGCCGGTCCAGCGGGGGTGTGGCAGGTGTTTACTGCCGGTAAGGCATCGGCATTCGCCGGCGTGCCTGACTGGGTTGTGAATTCGACCGATGCCGGCGCCAAGGTCGACCTGCTCGATAACGGCGGCTTCAAGAGCATGGCGCAGGCGATCCTGGCTTCCGACGACACCATCAAGAACAAGCCCGAATTGTTGAAGCGCCTGGTGCGCGCCACCCTGCGCGGCATGCAAGACATCATGAAAGATCCGAAAGCCGCTGCCAACGACTACGTGGCCGCCCTGCCTGCCTACAAGGGCAAGGAAGCCAGCATCGAAGCGACCTTCGAGATGTATCGCAAATACGTCTACGCCGGCCAGAAAACCCTGGGTCAGATCGACGCCGCGCGCATGGACAGCGTGCAGAAGTTCTATGTCAGCGAAGGCATCGTGACCAAGGCCACACCGGTCAACGAACTCTTCACCAATCAATTCGTTGGAACAGCAAGATAAATGGATACCTCTACTACTGCGACTGCAAACCACATGAGCACGCCTGACAACACCACGCCAGCTACCAAAGTAAAGCGCCCGCTGCTCAGCGAGCGTACTCGTACCGTGTGCGGCAGCCTGGTGGTACTGGTCATCTTCCTGGCGGCATGGCAATGGGGCCCGGGCTGGCTCGGCATGCCGGAATACATCCTGCCGAACCTGTCGCACGTGCTCAAGGAATCGGTGGTCATGTGGAATAACAATGACCTGCTGACCCACTTCGGCATCACTGCGATGGAAGTGGTGTTCGGCTTCCTGTTCGGCGCGCTGCTGGGTCTGGCGGTCGGCGTGGCGCTGGGTTTGTCGCCCCGCGCCGAAGCCATGCTGTCGCCGTACATCCTGGCTTTGCAGATTGCACCGAAGGTGGCGTTTGCACCGCTGTTCGTGATGTGGCTCGGCTACACCATCTATCCGAAGATCATCGTCGCCGTGCTGATCGTGTTCTTCCCGATCATGATCAACGTGCTGTCAGCGATTCGTACCGTCGATCCTGACATGGTCAACCTGGTGCGCACGCTCAATGCGGGCCGCTGGCAGATTTTCCATCTGGTGGAGTTCCGTTCGGCGTTGCCGGCGCTGTTCTCCGGCCTGCGCATTGCATCGACTTTGTCCGTCATCGGCGTGACCGTCGGCGAACTGGTCGGCGGCAATCAAGGTCTCGGCTACCTGCTGGTGGACGGCGAAGGCCAGGGCAATACCGCGGCAGTCTTCGTCGCCATCTGCGCGCTGACTTTGATCGGTATCGTGACTTACGGCGTGGTGGTCTGGGCTGAACGCCGCGTGCTGCACTACCTGCCTAAAGTGCATACCAGCACGGTCTGATGGAGCAACACAAGATGACTTCTTCACCTCAATTGCTGGCCGGTCGCCGCATCCTGATTACCGGTGCGGCCCGCGGCCTGGGTCTGGCCTTCGCTACTGCGGTGGCGGAAGCCGGCGCCAGCGTGGCGATGGCCGACATCCTGCAAGACACCTTGCAAGGCGCGGTCGCCGACCTGCAAAAACGCGGACTGAAAGTCGCCGGCTTCACCGTCGATCTGGCCGACCCGCTGTCGATCGACGCCTGCGCCAAAGAATCCACGCAATGGCTGGGCGGTCTCGACGGTCTGGTCAACAACGCAGCGATCACCAATTCCGGCGGCAAGACCACTGAGCAATTGTCGATCGAGATGTGGGACAAGGTCATGGACGTCAACGTCCGCGGCACCTGGCTGATGACCAACGCCTGCCTGCCGGCATTGCGCCAGTCCGGTCGCGGCAGCGTCGTCAACCTGTCGTCCGATACGCCGCTGTGGGGCGCTACCAATCTGCTGGCCTACGTCGCCAGCAAGAGCGCAGTGATCGGCATGACGCGTTCGCTGGCGCGCGAACTGGGCGGCGACAACATCACCGTCAACGCCGTCGCACCGGGCCTGACGCTGGTCGAAGCTACCGAATACGTACCGAAAGAACGCCATCAGACTTACCACGACCGCCGCGCCATCCAGCGCGATCAGTTGCCGGAAGACGTCTGCGGCGCCGTGATTTTCGCTTTATCCGATCTGTCCCGCTTCTATACAGGACAAGTCATGGCCGTCAACGGCGGCTTCGTGATGAATTGATTGATTAACTGACTACGTTTCCCCGACCTACCAAGGAGAAAAGAATGACCGACATGTCTGAACAAAACAACGTCAAGCGCAGCTGGGATCAACCTGAAGGCAGCAGCTTCGGCGACTGGATGGAATCGCGCGTGGCGCGTCTGTCGACCCGCAAGTACGACTGGGATGCGCTGAAGTTCCAGGCCGACTACGATCCGAAATTCCGCCGCGCGCAAATGCGCTACATCGGCACCGGCGGCACCGGCGTTGCGGTCGACACCAACGTGATTCCTTCGGAACACTTCACCTTTTCGACCATGATCATCCCGGCCGGCCACGAAGGTCCTCCGCATCTGCACATCGACGTCGAAGAAGTGTTCTTCGTGCTGCGCGGCAAGCTCAAGCTGGTGCTGGAAAAAGACGGCGAACGTTTCGAAACCATCCTGACCGACCGCGACGTCGTCTCGGTGCCGCCGGGCGTGTACCGCGAAGAGATCAACATCGGCGATGAAGATGCGCTGATGTGCGTGATGCTGGGCGCGAAGAAGCCGATCACGCCGACCTATCCGCCGGAACATCCGCTGGCTTCGATCAAGCGCGGCTAATTCTCAATCACGCACCAGCCACACATCAGCCACGGGACCAGCCATGACTCCGCACGCACCCGCCTCCGTCACTTGCGCCGAAACGCTCAGGGACTCGCTGAGCCTGCTCGAAGGGCGCTTTTCCGAAAGCACCGTCGACATCGGCAACGGCAAGATCGTGTCGTATCGCTCCTGCGGCCGCGGCCCGGTCATCGTGCTGTTGCACGGCATCAGCTCGGGGGCGGCGTCGTGGCTGCAATGCGCATTGCGTCTCGAGCAGGACGCCCATGTGATCGCCTGGAACGCACCCGGCTACGGCCGCTCGACCTCGCTGCCGCAAATGCAACCGGCCGCGGCCGATTATGCCGAGCGGCTGGAGTTGTTCCTGGAAGCGCTGGGCATCAGCAACTGCGTGCTGGTCGGTCATTCACTGGGCGCCATGATGGCTGCGGCCTATGTCGGCAAAGGCTACAAGCGCGCGTCGCGCCTGCTGTTGATCAGCCCGGCGCAAGGTTACGGCAGCGAAGCCAAACGCGAACGCGGCCAGAAGATTGCGCAGGAACGTCTCGACGTGCTGCGCACCATCGGCGTCGAAGGCATGGCCGAGCGCAGCCCGGCGCGCATGCTGTCGGCGCAGGCCGGCGATGCCGAACGCGCCTGGGTGCGCTGGAACATCCAATGGCTCAACCCGGCCGGCTATACGCAGGCGGTGCACATGCTGTGCGGCGACGATCTGCGCGCCTATGCGCCGCGCGACAGTCTCGGCGACGTGCCGGCGACGGTCTACTGCGGCGCCGAAGACGTGGTCACCACGCCGGACGACAGCCGCGAACTGGCCTGGAATTTGAATTTGCCGTTCCATTTGATCGACAATGCGGGCCACGCCTGCTACATCGAGCAACCGGGAGCGATAGCAGCAGCCATACGTCACCAACTCAGTGGTCACCTTTATAAACTTTCCTAAAACAAAAATCATGAACAAACCTGTGCTGCCAGAAGACGAATCGCAAGAGAAGTACCTCGTGCCGGGCCTGGAACGCGGCCTGCGCCTGCTGTGTGAATTCAGCCGTCAGGACAAGACCCTGTCGGCACCGGAACTGGCGCGCCGTCTCGACGTGCCGCGCTCCACCGTGTTCCGCCTGCTGACCACGCTCGAACGCATGGGCTTTGTCGAACGCAACGACGGCGGCCGCGACTATCGCCTCGGCATGGCCGTGCTGCGCCTCGGCTTCGAATACCTGGCCTCGCTGGAACTGACCGAAATCGGCCGTCCGCTGCTGGACCGCCTGCGCGATGAAATCGGCTACTCCTGCAACCTGGTCGTGCGCGACGGCCGCTCCATCGTGTACGTCGCCAAGTCGGTCACGCAAACCGCCTTCGCCAGCCACGTCAACGTCGGCACCCGTCTGCCGGCACACGCCACCGTGCTCGGCCGCGTCCTGCTGGAAGACCTGACCCTGGCCGAACTGCGCGACCTGTATCCGGAAGAACATCTGGAAGTCTTCTCCAGCAACACGCCCAAGACCGTGGTCGAGCTGTTCGACATGGTGCAGAACGACAAGCAGCGCGGTTACGTGCTGCAGGAAGGCTTCTTCGAAACCAGCATCTCCACCATCGCCGCACCGGTGCGCGATCACTCGGGCAAGGTGGTGGCCGCAATGGGCGCGACGATTCCATCGCCGCACATCGACACCGACCAGCTCGACCAGATCGTCCTCAAGGTGCGCGACACCGCCGGCGAACTGGCGCGTCTGCTTGACCATGCTCCGGAGAAATCGGGCAAGGTCGTCAACATGTGGCGGGAGTAACAGCAATGAGCATGATTCAACTCGAAGGCAAAGTCGCCGTCGTCACCGGCGGCTCTTCGGGCATCGGCCTGGCGACGGTCGAGCTGCTGCTCGAAGCCGGCGCAGCGGTCGCTTTTTGCGGCCGCAACCAGGAACGTCTGCAACAGGTGGAAGCGCAACTGCGCGCGCGCTTCCCGCAAGCCAAATTGTTTTCGTCGGTCTGCGACGTGCTGTCGCAGGACCAGGTGCAAGCTTTCGCCGCCGCCGTGGAAGAGAAACTCGGTGCGGTCTCGATGCTGGTCAACAACGCCGGCCAGGGCCGCGTGTCGACCTTCGCCGATACGGAAGACGCCGCCTGGACCGAAGAGCTGCGCCTCAAATTTTTCTCGGTGATTTATCCGACCCGCGCCTTCCAGCCGCAACTGCAGCGCATGAGCGCCGCGCACGGCGAAGCCGCAGTGGTCTGCGTCAACTCGCTGCTGGCGATCCAGCCCGAGCCGCACATGGTGGCGACCTCGGCCGCGCGCGCCGGCATCCATAACCTGGTGCGCTCGCTGGCGACGGAGTTCGCGACACACAAGATTCGCGTCAACGGCATCCTCATCGGCCTGGTGGAATCCGGCCAATGGCGCCGTCGCTTCGAAGCCCGCACCGGTGCGGACCGCGACCTGTCCTGGGAACAATGGACCCAGGCGCTGGCGCAAAAAAAGAATATTCAACTCGGCCGTCTAGGTCATCCACAGGAAGCCGCCCGCGCGATCGTTTTTCTCGCGACGCCGCTTTCTTCGTACACAACAGGCAGCCACATCGATGTTTCAGGAGGACTTTCCCGCCATGCCTAAGCAAAATCAACCAGTAGAACAAGTTACCGTCGGCTGCGCCATCGCAGCTTTTCTCGAACAATGCGACGTCAAGGCGGCATTCGGTGTGATCTCGATCCACAACATGCCTATCCTCGACGCCTTCGGCGAGCGCGGCAAGATCCGTTTCATTCCGGCACGCGGCGAAGCCGGCGGCGCCAACATGGCCGACTCGTATGCACGCACCACCGGCGGTCTGGGCGTTTGCCTCACCTCCACCGGCACCGCTGCCGGCAACGCCGCCGGCGCCATGGTCGAAGCATTGACCGCCGGCACGCCGCTGTTGCACCTGACCGGCCAGATCGAAACGCCTTACCTTGATCAAAGCCTGGCTTACATCCACGAAGCGCCGGATCAGTTGTCGATGTTGAAGGCGATCTCCAAGGCCGCCTTCCGCATCCGCAGCACCGAGACCGCCATCAGCACCATCAAGCTGGCCGTGCAAACCGCACTGACGCCGCCGATGGGCCCAGTCAGCGTCGAGATTCCCATCGACATCCAGGCTGCGCTGATCCCGATGCCGTCCGATCTGCGTCCATTGCCGATTGCCGTGCAAGCGCCTTCCGAGCACGCGCTCGACGAACTGGCCGAGCGTCTGCTGAAAGCCAAGCGTCCGCTGCTGTGGCTGGGCGGCGGTGCGCGCCAGGCCGGCAAGCAGGTGCAGCGTCTGCTCGATCTCGGCTTCGGCGTGGTCACCAGTACACAAGGCCGCGGCATCGTGGCGGAAGACGATCCACGTTCGCTGGGCGCCTTCAACCTGCACAAGCCGGTCGAAAATTTCTATCAGACCTGCGACGCCATCGTCGTGGTCGGCTCGCGTCTGCGCGGCAATGAAACACTGAAGTACGAACTGAAACTGCCGCGCCCGCTGTACCGCATCGACGCCGATCCATCGGCAGAAGGCCGCTGCTACAACAGCGACCACTTCGTTTGCGGCGACGCTGCACTGGCGCTGGGAGGCCTGGCCGACCGCCTCGAAAAACGCAAGAGCGCGTTGCAGATCGACCCTTCCTTCATGAGCGACCTGCAAAAGGCGCGCGATACCGCCGTTGCCGGTCTGATCGACGGCCTCGGTCCGTACAGCGCGCTGGTCGAACAAGTGCAAAAAGCCGCCGGCCGCAAGTTCAACTGGGTGCGCGACGTCACCGTGTCCAACAGCACCTGGGGTAATCGCTACCTGCGCATTTTCGATCCGCTGGCCGGCGTGCATGCACTCGGCGGCGGTATCGGCCAGGGTCTGGCAATGGGCATCGGCGCCGCCATCGGCGCAGCGGTAACCGCATCGGGCAAGAAGACGTTCACGCTGGCCGGCGACGGCGGCTTCATCCTCAACCTGGGCGAGCTGGCGACTGCCGTTCAAGAGAAGGCCGACATGGTCATCGTGCTGATGAACGACAAGGGCTACGGCGTCATCAAGAACATCCAGGACGTGCAATACGGCGGCCGCCGCCACTACGTCGACCTGCATACGCCGGACTATGCGCAGCTGTCGCAGGCGCTGAGCCTGCGTCACGCCCGTGTCAGCAATCTGGCTGATGCCGAAGGCGCATTGAAGAACGCATTGTCCGAGTCCGGTCCTTTCCTGCTCGAGATCGACATGCTGTCCATCGGCAGTTTCAAGACTGCATTCGCCGGTCCGCCGGTGACGGAAAAAGCGGCAGCGGAAGCCGCCGCAGCTTCCATTGCCACGACCAAGACTGCCGCAGCTACAGCCACAGCTGCAGCCGTCTGAAGAGACTGAGGAGAAACCCATGCTGCATGTTTCGATGATCGGTTGCGGCGCCATCGGCGTCGGCGTGATGGAGCTGCTGAAAAGCGATCCGGAAGTCGCCTTCGATGTCGTCATCGTTCCGGAAGCGAACATGGCGAACGCCCGTACCGTGGTGTCGTCGCTGGCGCCCAAGGCACGCGTTGAGACCCGTCTCGGCGACGACCGTCCCGATCTGCTGATCGAATGCGCCGGCCATCAGGCGATCGAAGAGCACATCATCCCGGCGCTGCTGCGCGGCATCCCGTGCATGGTGGTGTCCATCGGCGCACTGTCGGAACCCGGCCTGGTCGAAAAGCTGGAAGCCGCAGCACGCGAAGGCAAGACCCAGGTGCAATTGCTGTCGGGCGCCATCGGTGCGATTGATGCGCTGTCGGCCGCGCGCGTCGGCGGTCTGGAGTCGGTGGTCTACACCGGCCGCAAGCCGCCCAACGCGTGGAAGGACACGCCGGCCGACGGTCCGTTCGATCTCGCCAATCTGACCGTGGCGACGGTGATCTTTGAAGGCACCGCACGGGAAGCCGCGCGCCTCTATCCGAAGAACGCCAACGTCGCTGCAACCTTGTCGCTGGCAGGCCTCGGTCTGGACAACACGCAGGTGCGCCTGTACGCCGACCCGGCCGTGACCGAGAACGTGCATCACGTCGAAGCCAAGGGTGCGTTCGGCGGCTTCGAACTGACGATGCGCGGCAAGCCATTGGCAGCCAATCCGAAGACCTCGGCGCTGACCGTATTCAGTGTGGTGCGTGCGCTCGGTAATCGTGCACATGCGCTGTCCATTTAAGTGATGTGAACAACAAATCATGACCGAACTGAATCTCAACGAGACACTGCCCATCTGCGTCGCAGGTGAATGGCGTCTGGGCGGCGGCGACCGTTACGCCACGCTGTACCCGGCTACCGGCGAAGCCGTCGCTTATCTGAACGCCGCCAGCGTGGCCGATGTCGAAGAAGCCATCGTCGGCGCCGACAAAGCCTTTCGCACCAGCGGCTGGGCCCAGAAGAAACCGCATGAACGCGCCATCGTCCTGTATCGCGTTGCGCAACTGATCCGCGAACGCGGCGAAGCATTGGCGCAGCGTCAACGCCTCGACAACGGCAAGCCGATCACCGAGACACGCAATCTGGTCGGCAGCGCCGCCGCAACGTTTCAATTTTTCGCCGCTGCCTGCGAAACATTGGAAGAAACCATCACGCCGATGCGCGGCGACAATCTGACCATGAGCGTCTACGAACCCATGGGCGTGGTCGCTGCGATTACACCGTGGAATTCGCCGATCGCCAGCGAAGCGCAAAAGATGGCGCCTGCACTGGCTGCCGGCAACGCCGTGGTGGTCAAGCCTGCCGAAGTCACGCCCTTGATGGCGCTGGAACTGGCAAAGATCTGCGAAGAAGCCGGTGTGCCGAAAGGGCTCATCAGCGTGTTGCCCGGCAAGGGCTCGGTGATCGGCGACGCCATCACGCTGCATCCGCTGGTCAAGCGTGTGTCCTTCACCGGCGGCACTACCACCGGCAAGCACATCGCCCATATCGCCGCCGACAAGATGATGCCGGTCTCGCTGGAACTGGGCGGCAAGTCGCCGACCATGGTGTTCGAAGACGCCGACATCGATCACGCCGTAGCCGGTGTGCTGTACGGTATTTTCAGCAGCTCGGGTGAGTCCTGTATTGCCGGCTCGCGCCTGTTCGTGGCGCGCGGCATCTACGACAGTTTCATGGAACGCCTGGCGGCAGGCGCGGCAGCATTGCGCGTCGGCGATCCGGCCGACGAGCGCACGCAAATGGGTCCGCTGATCACCGCGCGCCATCGCGAAGGCATCGAGTCCTACGTCTCCATCGGCGTCGCCGACGGCGGCCGTATCCGCACCGGTGGTACGCGTCTTGCTGGCGATCAGTTTGCGCGCGGTTACTACTACTCGCCGACCATCATCGAAGGCGTCACCAACGATCAGCGCATCTGCCAGGAAGAAATTTTCGGACCGGTGCTGGTGGCGATGCCGTTCGACAACGAAGAGGACCTGATCGCGCAAGCCAACGACAGCGTGTACGCGCTGGCGGCCGGCATCTGGACGCGCGACTACAAGAAGGCCTGGCGTTTCGGCCGCGCGGTGCAGGCCGGCAACGTGTGGATCAATACGTATAAACAGTTCTCGATTTCGACGCCGTTCGGCGGCTGGCGCGACAGCGGCCTCGGCCGCGAAAAGGGCCGCCTCGGCATCCTGCAGTACATGGAGCAGAAGAGCATGTATTGGGGCCTGAACGAGAACCCGCTGCCGTGGGCTGGTTGAGGAAAATGCATTAACGACGCTGGATCCTGACGTTCGTCAGGACGACGGCGAGATGAAAAATGAAGTTGACGCACTAAGCCGTCGTCCCAGCGAACGCTGGGACCCAGTGTCGTAAAGCACCGGCTAATGAGCGCAAACAGGAAGTCAGGAGAAACACATGGATGTATTAGGAATCGACGAAATCACCTACGGCGCGGACGACATGCCCGCCTGCCGCCAGTTCTTCCTCGACTGGGGCATGACGCTGGCGCAGGAGAGCGCAGAAGCTTTGGTGTTCGAATCGCAAAACGGTTGCCGTGTGATCGTGCGCAGCAGCGCCGATCCGTCACTGCCGCCGGCCATCGAAGCCGGCCCGACATTGCGTGAAGTGGTGTGGGGCGTGTCTGCTGCAGAGGTGCTGCCGAAGTTTGCAGAACGCATCAAGGATCTGCCGGGTTATATCAATGACGGCAAGCGCGTCGGCTGTACCGACCCTAACGGTCTGGCCGTGCGCTTTCAGGTTTCGCAAAAGCGCGACGTGCAAGTCGAGTGCGCCACCATGAACACCTGGAACGAAAAGAACCGCATCAACCAGCGCAGCCCGGTCTATGACCATGCTTCGCCGATTGAAGTCGGCCACGTCGTGTTCTTCGTCAAGGACGTCAAAGCCTGCGAAAAATTCTACTGCGAGAACTTCGGCTTCGTGCCGTCCGACCGTTATCCGGAACGCGGCGCCTTCCTGCGCTGCGCCGATGTCGGCGGCCACCACGACATCTTCCTGCTGCAACCGCCGGAAGCGCGTGCGGGCCTGAACCATGTCGCCTTCACCGTGCGCGACATTCATGAAGTATTCGGCGGCGGCATGCACATGTCGCGCAAGGGCTGGGACACGCAACTGGGCCCGGGCCGTCATCCGATCTCGTCGGCGTATTTCTGGTATTTCAAAAACCCCGCCGGCGGCCTGATCGAGTACTACGCCGATGAAGATCAGCTCGACGCCGACTGGGAGCCGCGCGATTTCGAACCGGGGCCGACGGTGTTCGCCGAATGGGCGATCGACGGCGGCATCGACGGCAACACCCGCCGTCAAAAGAATGCACAAGGGCCGACAGGAAAATTCCTGACCGACCGTCAGCCGACACACAAGTAATCGGAGCAAGTTAAATGTCTTCTTTCAAAATCGGTATTCTCGGCGCGGGCATCGGCGGTCTGACCGCCGCCATCGCGCTGCATCGCGCCGGCCACGACGTGGTCGTGTACGAACAGTCCAAACAATTTCTGCGCGTCGGTGCCGACATCAATTTGACACCCAATGCCGTGCGCGCACTGGACGGCCTCGGCATCAGTGACGCAGTACGCCGCACCGCTGCGCGCCCAACCCATCGCATCAGCCGCACCTGGGACAGCGGCGAAGAAACTTCGCGTCTGGAAATGGGCGACACCGCCGAGAAGAAATACGGCGCACCGCAACTGACCATCCATCGCGCCGATTTGCTGGCGGCGCTGGCGGAAGTGTTTCCGGCCGAGCGCGTGCAGTTCGCCAAGCGCGCGGAAGCAATTGTCGAGGATGCACGGGGCATCACACTGAGCTTCACCGACGGCACCACCGACCAGGTCGATGTGCTGATCGGCGGCGACGGTATTCACTCCGCCGTGCGCAGCGCCATGTTCGGCAAGGAAAGCCCGCGCTTCACCGGCGTGGTTGCCTTCCGCGCCGTGATTCCGGCCGACAGCGTGGCGCAGGTGCCGAACCTGCAAGCCTTCACCAAATGGTGGGGCCCGAATCCGGAAAGCCAGATCGTCACCTTCCCTCTTAACTGCGGCAAAGACATTTTCATCTTCGCTACCACCGCACAAGAAACCTGGCATCTCGAATCGTGGACCACGCCGGGCAGCGTGCAGGAGCTGCGCGACAGCTATGCCGGTTTCCATCCCGACGCCACCGCGCTGCTGGACGCCTGCGACGAAGTATTGAAGACCGCATTGTATGAGCGCGATCCGCTGCCGCACTGGTCCAAGGGCCACATGACGCTGCTGGGCGACGCCAGCCATCCGATGATGCCGTTCATGGCGCAAGGCGCCGGCATGGCGATTGAAGATGCCGTGGTGCTGGCGCGCTGCCTGGAAAAAGTTGCGACCAAAGACGGTATCGCCGATGCGCTGCATGTCTATGAAGAACTGCGCCTGGAACGCACCAGCAAGATCCAGATCGGTTCGCGCGGCAACAACTGGCTGCGCGAAGGCGGCAATGCGGATTGGGTGTACGGCTACGACGCCTGGTCGGTTCCGCTAGAAGTGGAAACTGACGCGGAAACGGTCTGAGGGGCTGAGTGATGAGCGATGTCGACAACAAGTCCGACCTGATGCTGCTGACCGTGCTGCTCAAGCACGATCAGTCGAAGAATCTGGAAGACATCCAGACGCACATGAAGAAGGTGGGCTGGTGGGATCGCTTTCCCGTCGAAGGCACGCGCGTGGTGTCGTGGACCGTGGCCATGGGCCTGGGCCAGATCGTCACGCTGGAACTGCCGCCGGCCTTGCTGCCGCTGGTGAACGTGGAGCTGGAACGCTCCGCCTGGGGTGTGTTCCGCACGGAATGCTACCCGACTTACGATTTTGTACCTGTGCGTGAGCGTATTCGCGAGCGCGTCAAGAATGGAGGCCAATAATGGTTGCAACAGTCACAGAGGTTTATCTCAATCCGCATCAGGCGCGCCGTCGTGCGCCGACCCAGTATGAAGATCTGCTGGGTGATTCCATCGAGCGTGCCTATGGTTCCGGCATTACCGAGCTGGCGGCGCTGGTCGCGCATCTGAATCGCACCGGCCCGGGCTGTCCGTACAACAACGGCGTCTGGACGGAAGCCAATTATCAAGAAGAGATTGCTCGCCTGGCAGCCTAAGCCGGCAGCCAGCCTACCCTCAGGAGAAATAGCAATGAGAACGACAGCCAATGATCCAGTCGATGCGGTCCTCGCCGTTGGATTGAAAGATTTGTGGTACCCGATCTGCCCGTCCGAATTCGTCGCCGAGCGCCCTGTGTCGCTGCGCCGTCTGGGCAAGAAGTTCGTGCTCTGGCGTGAAGCCAACGGCACCCTGCATGCGCTGGAAGATCACTGTCCGCACCGCGGCGCGCCGCTGTCCATGGGCATCGCCATGGGCGACCGCATCGCCTGCGGCTACCACGGCGTGCAGGTGCGTTTTGACGGCGTCGTCATGAGCGTTCCCGGCAGCCCTGGCTGCAAACTGGAAGGCGCCAAGGCCACCCGTTCGTATCACGTCACCGAAGCCTGCGGCGCGATCTTTCTGTTCAACGCCAGCAGCGACATCGCCGAACCGCCGCCGCTGCGTCTGCCGGAAGAACTGACCAGCCCCGAGTATTCCAACTTCCTGTGCTACACCGAATGGAAGGGCGACTACCGCTACGTGCTGGACAACGTCATGGATCCGATGCACGGCACCTTCCTGCACAAGCAATCGCACTCGATGGCCGAAGGCGACAACACCGCCTCGTTCGGCATCCGTGAGACCGACATCGGTTTCATCTTCGAAAAAGAAGGCCAGCGCGACGTCAACTTCGACTGGACCGAATGGGCAGACACCGATTTGCACTGGATGCGCCTGGCGATTCCGTATCCGAAGACCGGCGGCCCGGGCGGCAGCTTCTACATTGTCGGCAGCTACACGCCCATCGTCGACAACATCGCGGCGGTCTTCCACTGGCGTTGCCGCAAGCTGACCGGCTGGCAAAAAGACACCTGGCGCTTCCTCTACCGCAACCGTCTGGAAGCGCGCCACTGGAACGTGCTGGAGCAAGACCGCGCGGTGCTGGAAGTGATGGAACCGGACGCCAACCAGCGCGAGATGCTGTACCAGCACGACATGGGTATCGTGCGTCTGCGCCGCCACATGCGCAATCTCGCCAAGGAACAGCTGGCGAAGGAAGAAGCGGCGCAGGAAAACAAGTCGGCCAAGGCGGCGTAGGTAGATGACTGCGCAGATGACCGTCCAGATGCAAACCGTGAAGCACATCAAGACCGGCAAGGTGGCCGAGCTGGCCACCGCGACTTGGTCGAATTGCCTGGTGATCGGCAACGAGATCGCCATGTCGGGCATGACCGCGCATCCGGCCTCGCGCAACAGCGTTCTGTCGACGTATGAGCAGACGCTGGTGGTGCTGGGCAAGGTGCGCGATCTGGTGGAAGCTGCCGGCGGCACGCTGGGCAGCATCTACAAGCTGGTGATTTATGTGAAGGACATCGCGGACAAGGATGAAGTCGGCCGTGCGCGTCGCGATTTCTTCAAAGCGCCGCAGCCATGTCCTTTTCCGTGTTCGACGCTGGTGGAAGTCAGCGGTCTGGTGTTTCCTGAATTGACGGTCGAGATCGATGCGTTCGCGCGGCTCGACATCGATCTCCGTCAAGCCGTCATTCCAGCGAACGCCGGAATCCAGTGACTTGACTGAGGTCGATACGACACTGGGTCCCGGCGTGCGCCGGGACGACGGTGCAGAGGAATTTGGCGTTACGTATTTTTGATCAGGTTTGAAACGTAGGTTTTTATATGACTAGCAGCTCTCTTCTTTCCGTCCGTGTCCAGGCCATGCGTTTCGAAGCGCAGGGCATCGTCAGCGTCGAGCTGATGTCGCCCGAAGGCGCAGAGTTGCCGGCCTTCGAAGCCGGTTCGCATATCGACCTGCATCTGGCCAACGGCATCGTGCGCAGCTATTCGCTGCTGAACGCGCCGGCCGAGCGCCATCGCTATGTGGTCGGCGTGCTCAACGACCGCAACAGCCGCGGCGGTTCGCGTTATGTGCATGAGCAATTGCGTGTCGGTGCGACGCTGACGATCTCGGCGCCGCGCAACAATTTTCCGGTTGACGAGAGCGCCGCGCATTCGGTGCTGATCGCCGGCGGCATCGGCATCACGCCGATCTCCTGCATGCTCAATTACCTGCGCGGCAAGGGCAAGTCGGCCGAGCTGCTGTACTGCGCGCGCTCGCGTTCGGAAGCCGCCTTCGCCAATGAGCTGCTGCAACAGCCGGACGTGAGCAGCCATTTCGACGCCGAGAAAGGTGCGCCGCCGGACCTGCGCGCTTTCCTCGCCGGCAAGCCGAAGGACGCGCATTTCTACTGCTGCGGTCCGACCCCGATGCTCAACGCCTTCGAAGCGATCTGCGCCGAACTCGATCTGCCCAACGTGCACATCGAACGTTTCGCCGCAGCGGAAAACGTCGAAGCCGTGCAGGGCGATGAATACGTCGCCGAACTGGCGCTCAGCAAAAAGTCGGTCACGGTCCCGGCCGGAAAATCCTTGCTGGATGCGCTGCTGGATGCTGGCCTTGATGTCGACCACAGCTGCCGCGAAGGCGTCTGCGGCGCCTGCGAAACCAAGGTGCTCGAAGGCGAACCGGAACATCGCGACGGTGTGCTGAGCAAGGCGGAAAAAGCTTCGAACAAGATGATGATGGTGTGTGTGTCCGGATGCAAAGGACGCCGCCTGGTGCTCGATTTATGAGGAGCTTCCGATAAAGCATCGCTAGCCGCGTTGCGCCAACTTGCCGTGCATTCGCACTGTCTGCGTTGACGCCCTGCTATCGATACTTTCTCGAAACCTCTATGTAGTGCTTAGAAATGCCCGCGCAAGCGTCGGGCATTTTTTTGAGCCTGAACATTTTTGTGGAACGTTGATTCATGGGTGAAACAAAGACCCGATTCAACGCTCCGCGAAGAGCCGCTAACAACGCACCGCTGGCAAGGCGCGCCGACGCAGACAGTACGCGAGTACGGCAAGGAGAAGCAACGCCGCCAGCGGTGTTTTGTTAGTGGCTCTACAGAATTCACCTTTCATCGGCGCGGGGCAGATGAGAGCAGTGAACGCGGCGTCAGCCGTGCTTAATTGAAGGGGAGTTTTTCATGAAGAAGGTACTCTTTGCCGTCGCCGCCACCGGCTTCGCGGCAAGCGCATTCGCCCAGAGCAACGTGACGATCTACGGTAGTCTGGACGCAGGCGTGGCATACATCAACAACCTCGGCGGCGGTTCCGTTACGCGCCTGGACCAGGGCACCATGCAGCCGGACCGTATCGGTTTCCGCGGTACTGAAGATCTGGGTGGCAACCTGAAGGCCAACTTCCAGCTGGAAACCGGTTTCTACACCGACACCGGCAGCCAGCCGACAGCCGGCAAACTGTTCAACCGTTACAGCACCGTCGGCCTGTCCGGCGACTTCGGCGCGGTGGCGATGGGCCACATGCCTGACATCGTGTTCGACTACGTCGGCAAACTGTCCAACGGCTATCAGCTGACCAACTGGTACCTGTTCCATCCGGGTAACCTGGACAGCCTGGCCAACACCTACCAGTCCGACAATGCAGTGCGCTATACCACGCCGACCTGGTCGGGCTTTCAGGCAAGCGCGATGTACGGTTTCGGCGAAGTGGCGGGCGACAGCGGCAACGGCCGCAACATCAGCACCGGCGCTAGCTATACCAATGGCCCGCTGCGCGCAGCCTTCGCTTATTCCAAGCTGAACAACCGCGCTGCGGGCTACGCAGGCGCTTTCCTGTCGAGCGTCGGCCTGGGTACTGCAGCGACGGTGTTCAACAGCCTGACGACAACCGCTGCCGGCATCGGCTACACCATCGGCACCGTGCGTCTGAACACCGACTACACGCAAGTCAAGATCGCCTTGCCGAGCGGTCAGACGCCGAAACAGAAGAACTTCGATCTGGGTGCGGCATGGCGTTATGCAACAGCCGATACGCTCAACGTCGGTTACAGCCTGTCCAAGCTCGAAGGTGCACGCTGGAACACTGTCAGCCTGAGCAACGTGCATGCTTTGTCCAAGCGCACTGAGCTGTACGCGCAAGTGGCCTATCAACGTGCCGGCGGCGATGCGAAGTTTGCCGTCATGAACGGAACTGGCGCCGGTGGCGGGACCGGCGTGTCCGGTGGTTCGAGCCAGATGGTCACAACGCTGGGTATGCACCATTCTTTCTAAGTCATAGTCCGTTCAGTAGTCAATGTAGTAGTGCAATCCGGCGCCGACCGACATCCCGGCGCCGGTTTGTTTTTGGAGAAAAAGATGACTAATTTGAAACTAGGTACGCGTCTCGGCCTGGCGTTCGGTCTGGTGGTACTGCTGCTGATCGGCATCACCGGCCTCGGCATCCAGAGTCTGGGCGCTCTGCACGACGGTACGCAGCTGATCGTGAAGAACCGCTATCCGCAGGTCGTGGTCGCCAACGACATCGTGCTGCAGATCAGCGACAACGCCATTGCCATGCGCAACATTTTGCTGATCGACGATCACGATACCTTGCTCAAGGAAATCCAGCGCATCGAAGACGGTGAAAAAGGCATCCACTCCAACCTTGCCACGCTCCAGCAAATGCTGTCGAGCGACATGGGACGCAAGTCTTTCGGGGAGATATCCGCCCTGCGTGCAACCTATGAAAAAGGCCAGAAGGAATTCCTCAAGCTGGCCTCCACCGGCGCCACCATGGATGCGTCGCAGCTGCTGCTGACATCCTTGCGCACCGACCAGCAAAACTATATCAACCGCGTCAAAGGTTTCATCAAGGGCGGTTCCATCGTGATGGCCAAGAGCAGTGTCGAGGCCAGCGATCTTTATCACAGCAAGACCGCCATCATGCTGACCATGGCCGGCATCGCCGTCTTGCTGGCGTGCGGTTTCGCGTACTGGATCACGCGTTCGATCACGCGTCCCGTCAATCATGCGGTGCAGGTCGCACAAAGTGTCGCTGCCGGTGACCTCAGCAGCCACGTCGAAGTAAATTCGCAGGATGAAATCGGCCAGTTGCTGCTGGCGTTGAAAGAAATGAACGGCAGCCTCACCAACATCGTGTCGGAAGTGCGTACCGGCGCCGACACCATCGCCACCGCTTCAAGCGAAATCGCTACCGGCAACCTCGACCTGTCCAGCCGCACCGAACAGCAAGCCGGTTCGCTGGAAGAAACCGCCGCCACCATGGAAGAGCTGACTTCCACCGTCAGGCAGAATGCCGAGAACGCGCGCCAGGCCAATCAGCTGGCGGCGACTGCTTCCGACGTCGCGACGCACAGCGGCTCGGTGGTGGCGCAGGTGGTGACCACCATGGGTTCCATCAGCGAATCCTCACGCAAGATCGTCGACATCATCAGCGTGATTGACGGCATTGCTTTCCAGACCAACATTCTTGCCTTGAATGCTGCGGTCGAAGCGGCGCGCGCCGGTGAACAGGGCCGCGGTTTTGCCGTGGTCGCGAGCGAAGTGCGTAGTCTGGCGCAACGCTCGGCGACCGCCGCGAAAGAGATCAAGGCGCTGATCGACGACTCGGTCGAAAAGGTCGACATCGGCAGCAAGCTGGTGGCGCAGGCCGGCAGCACCATGGACGACGTCGTCGCCAGCGTCAGACGCGTGAGCGACATCGTCGGCGAGATCAGCTTCGCCAGCCAGGAGCAGAGTTCGGGGATTGAGCAGGTCAACCAGGCCATCACGCACATGGATGAAGTGACGCAGCAAAATGCGGCGCTGGTCGAGCAGGCCGCAGCGGCGGCGCAATCCTTGCAGGATCAGTCGGCCAATCTGGCGCAGGTGGTGGGCGTGTTCCGTCTTGGTTCTCAAGACTTTCCACACGATGCGCCGCGCCTGGCGAAACCGGCGGCTGCGGCGGTTACTCCTGCTCCACGCATTGCCGCGCCGGTGGTCCGCAAGCTTGCGCGAACACCGGCCTCTCCAGCGGCCTCAGCGCGGACGCCTGCGTTGGCGAACACTGCTTCCGGCATGCCGGCCGGCGATGGTGATTGGGAAACGTTTTAAGACTTAAGCAAAAACGCCCAGGT
Organism: Herbaspirillum sp. GW822-FHT03A08; assembly: GCF_058801885.1. Taxonomy (NCBI): domain Bacteria; kingdom Pseudomonadati; phylum Pseudomonadota; class Betaproteobacteria; order Burkholderiales; family Oxalobacteraceae; genus Herbaspirillum; species Herbaspirillum sp. GW822-FHT03A08. Next base: position 487,167 of record NZ_JBXANR010000006.1, read on the forward strand.
AAGACGCTCAGGCAAAGCGATTCTGCGGACGCGCCAGCCCCAGATGGTCGCGCAGCGTGTCGCCTTCATACTCGCGGCGGAACAGGCCGCGTTCCTGCAGGATCGGCACCACCTGTTCGACGAAGTCGGTCAGCGATTCGGGCAGGTAAGCCGGCATCAGGTTGAAGCCGTCACAGGCGCCGCTGCTGAACCATTCCGCGAAGTTGTCGGCGATCTGTCCGGCGGTGCCGGCCACCACGCGGTGCGAGCGGCTGCCGCCGAAGCGTTTGCCGAGCTGGCGCAAGGTCAGGTTGTCGCGTTTGGACATTTCCTGCACCAGCTTGTAGCGGCTTTGATTGCCGCGAATTTCTTTCAGGTCAGGCAGCGGTTCGTCCAGCGAATATACCGACAGGTCGTGATTCATGCTGTCGGATAGCAGCGCCAGTCCGCCCAGCGGATGCACCAGGTCTTCCAGATGGCGCAGCTTTTCTTCCGCCTCTGCTTGCGTAGCCCCGATGATGGGCATCACGCCCGGCAGTATCTTGATGCTGTCGGGTGTGCGGCCGTATTTGACGACGCGTGCATGGATGTCGTTACGGAATTCGCGCGCCGCTGCGATCTGCGGCTGCGATGAAAAAATCACTTCGGCAGTTTGCGCAGCAAAGTCGCGTCCGGTATCCGATGAACCGGCCTGGATCAATACCGGATGCCCCTGCGGCGGACGCGTCACGTTGAGCGGGCCGCGCACGCCGAACCAGTCGCCCTTGTGATGCAGATAGTGGACCTTGGACGGATCGGCGTAGACGCCGTTTTCCTTGTCGAGCACCAGCGCATCGTCTTCCCAGCTATCCCACAATTTGGTCACGACATCGAGGAATTCGTGCGCGCGGCCGTAGCGGGTTTCGTGTTCCAGATGTTCCTGTTTGCTGAAGTTGAGCGCTTCGCCGTCGTTGGTCGAGGTGACGATGTTCCAGGCGATGCGGCCGCCGGTGAGATGGTCCAGCGTGGCGAAGGCGCGCGCCAGGAAGAAGGGTTCGTTGTAGGTCGTGGAGGCGGTGGCGGCCAGCCCGATTTTTTCCGTGATGGCGCCGAGCGCACCGAGCAGCGAGATCGGCTCCGGCCGCGCTTGCGCGAGGTAACGTACGGTGGTGTCGAAGCGATTGTCGAAGCGGTCGGAAATCGCCAGCCGGTCGGCAAAGAAAATCAGATCGAACTTGCCGGCCTCGGCGGTTTGCGCCAGCTTCTTGTAATAGGCGAGACTCATGGTGTTGGCCGGATCGACGCCGGGAAAACGCCAGCCGGCGGCATGATGGCCGACCGACATGAGGAAGGCGCCGAGGTGCATCTGCTTGGATGGTGAGGTAGACATGAGAATTTTCCGGCGAATTGATTATTTGACGGAGACCGAGGCATCCTTGATCTGTACGGCCTTGGGAATCAGCTTGTAGCGGAAGAAGGTGTTGGCGACTTCCTGCTGCGCGTCGATGATGTTGGCCGGCAGCGGGTAGGCGACGCCCCAGGCCTGGCGCGTCAGGGCGAGCTGCCAGATTTTCAGCGGCACGCGCGTGTCTTTTTCGAGGAAGCGCGCGGTCTCATCGGCGTGGTCCTTGGCGTATTGCTCGGTGTCGTTGAGCTTGTCGAGGGTGATGCGCAGGATGCCCGGATAGGTCGCGGCAAACTTTGCTGGCGCGACGTAGAAGCTGTATTGCGGCGTCAGTCTGGACGCGGTCACCAGAGGACGGGCGCCGATGTTTTGCTCGATGTCGGCCAGGCGCGGATCGGGTACCACCCAGGCGGCGACGTCGCCGCGTTCAAAAGCAGAGCGCGCTTCGCTGTATTGCAGGTAGGCGAAGACGATGTCGTCGGGCTTCATGCCGTCCTGTTCCAGCGCCTTGAGCAGCAGGTATTGGCCGGCCGATCCTTTGGCGACGGCGATCTTCTTGCCTTGCAGGTCTTTCATGCGGCGTGCGGTGGATTCCTTCGGCACCACGACTGCGTAGTTGTCTTTATAGGCTGCGGCGTAACCGACGTAGCGGATCTCGGGCGCGCCGCCGGCCTGCGCAAAGACGGGGGGCGTCGAACCGACGAAGCCGAGATCGATGTCGCCGGCGTTGAGCGCTTCCACCATCGGCGGACCGAAGGGGAATTCGAACCATTTGACCGTGACGCCGTTGGGCGCGAGGGCTTTCTCCAGCTCGCCGCTGGCTTTGAGGATGACCAGGCTGTTGCCTTTCTGATAGCCGATGCGGAATTCCTTGGGATAGGAAGCGGCGGGTGCGGCGGCATGGGAGACGGATACGGCGGCGGACAGGCTCAGGGTGAGCGCCAGCAGCGCACCGAGGGCGCGCTTGAGAATGAGGACGGGCATGGGGTTTCCGGCGGTGAGTGAAGATATGGTCGCTGACGATAGCACCGGCGCGGCGCAAAATTAACGACTGTTTCCGCATGACGATATGCGGCGGATTTCTATCGCATATGCAGCATTGCCACGGCTCGCAAATGAATGCGCGGTTTCGGGGCATAATGTCGACAATTTCATTCGCACTGTGCCGTCGCGCACAATTCCACAATGGCAACAGACCAACCACGACAAAGCGTGCACGACGAGCTGGTTTCCGCTCGCATCCGCGCGCGCATCAAGGCTGCCGGCGTACGTTTTCACGCCAACGACAATATCGCCGAATTCATCAAGGATGGCGAGCTGGAAGCCCTGCAGGCTGAGGTGCAGGCCAGGCTGGCCGGCGTGCTCGAGAGCCTGGTGATCGACGTCGAGAGCGACCACAACACCCAGGACACCGCCAAACGCGTGGCCAAGATGTATGTGCAGGAAGTCTTCCGCGGCCGTTATCAGGCGCCGCCGCCGGTGACGGAATTTCCGAATATCGAGCGTCTGAACGAACTGATGATCGTCGGTCCGATCACGGTGCGCAGCGCCTGCTCGCATCACCTGTGTCCGATCATGGGCAAGGTCTGGGTCGGCGTGATGCCTAACGAGCACTCCAACCTGATCGGCTTGTCCAAATATGCACGCCTGATCGAGTGGATCATGAGCCGTCCGCAAATCCAGGAAGAAGCCGTGTCGCAGGTCGCCGATCTGCTGATGCAGAAACTGCAGCCGGATGGCCTGGCGATCGTGATGGAAGCAGATCACTTCTGCATGCACTGGCGCGGCGTCAAGGACACCGAGTCGAAGATGATCAACAGCGTCATGCGCGGCTCTTTCCTGCGTGACGCCAATCTGCGCCGTGAATTCCTGGCGCTGATCAGGAAGTAATCGGAAGTCGTTTTTCCGAAATCAATCCGCCACTAATCTGCAAGCCGAAAGGAAGCATCATGCTGGTTCGTCTGATCTACGCAAGCCGCGCCTGTGAGTCCATCACGCAGGAGCTGGTCGACACCATTCTGGCGACGGCGCGCCGCCACAATCCCGCTACTGGCATCACTGGCGTGCTGTGCCACAGCGACGATATTTTCGTGCAGGCGATCGAAGGCGGGCGCGATCAGATCAATCAGCTGTATGCGCACCTGTTGCAGGACAAGCGCCACAAGGATGTGGTCTTGCTGTGCTACGAAGAAATCGGCGTGCGTCAATACTCGTCGTGGACCATGGGCAAGGTGCGGCTGGACAAGGTCAATCGTTCGCTGTTGCTGAAGTATTCGAGCACCGGCGTGCTTAATCCTTATGACGTGTCGGGCTGTGCGACGGTGGCCTTGCTGGAAGAGCTGGCGGCGGCGGGTGCGTTTGCCGTGCGCGATTAAAACCGCTTAATTCAGTCCGCTGGAAGCCCAGATGGTTTCCAGGTTGGGCAGGTTCGGCATCTTGGACGGATCGGCATACGAGGCGATCTTGTCGCCGCTGCGGGTGGTGGCAAGATCGATGATCTCGATCGGCAGCATCGACATCGTCGTCGCCGAGAAAAACACTTTCACTTTGGGCGTCAACAGCGAACCGGGATGCTGGTCGATGACGATGCCCACTTTCCCCGAGTGCATCAGCACACAGGATCCGGTCGGAAAAATCCCCACGCTCTTGATGAAGGCTTCGAGGACGGTTTCGTCGAAGTGGCCCTGGTTATTGGCCATGCGCTTGATCGAGTGGCCGGGTTCCCAGCCCGGCTTGTAGGGCCGGTTCGAGGTGATCGCGTCATACACGTCGCACACCGCGCCCATCTTCGCCATCATGGAAATCTGGTTGCCCTTGAGATTGAAGGGATAGCCGCTGCCGTCGATTTTTTCGTGGTGATGCAGCGAGACGTCGAGTGCGGCGTCGCCGATGCCGTCAACGCCGCGCAGGATGGCGTGGCCGGCTTGCGCGTGCTTTTTGATGGAAGTGAATTCGTCGTCGGTCAGCTTGCCGGGTTTGTTGAGGATGTCCGCCGGCACCGCCATCTTGCCGATGTCGTGCAGCAAACCGGCCAGGCCCGCTTGCCGGGTTTCTTCCGGCGACAGGCCGAGCTGGTGGCCGAGCGCGATCATCAATGCGCACACGGCGACCGAATGCATATAGGTGTAATCGTCGGAGGTCTTCAGACGCGCCAGGCTGATCAGCGCGCCGCGGTTGCGCGAGACGGAGGCGGTGATTTCCTGCACCACCGGCATCGCTTGCCGGACGTCCAGCGCTTTGCCCATGCGGGTTTCGTTGAACATCGTCATGATGGCTTTTTTGGAGCCGGTCAATACGCGCGCGGCGTTGACGCGTTCCTGTTCTGCGCCCACCTGCACCGAGATTTTTGCCTGCCGCGGTTTGGCGGCTTCGGGTTCTGATGCAGGAGTTTCTGCGGGTGAGGTGACGACAGCAGGCGCGGGCGCATCTTCAACAATGATGTCGCGGCCTTTGGTGGTATCGATCAGGATTTCGTCGATCTTGGCAGAACGCAGCGTCTTCAGATCTTCGTATTTTTCCAGCTTGAAAGAACCCCGCCAGAATGGATGATTCATCCACGGGCCTGGGATCTCCTGGACATACATGCCAAGACGAAGTTGATCGGGTGCAATACGCTTCAACACTGCCGGTCTCCGATGGAGGCGTTAGTAAGGTTGCTGCTGTGAAAGGTGCATGAATCGTGGGTTTGAGACGACTCAGCACAGCGATTGCATGTGCTTATCGTAGCAGAACATTCTCGGAATGTGGCTGCTGTTTATTGTTGTATTTTGTTGCGATTTTTTTACAATGGCCGAATAAAAAAACGGTGCGCAGAAAGGCAAACCGCGGACAAGCTGCATAGGATCTGCAGATTGTCCGCGGCGGCGGAACGAGGCGGATCGTGACGATTATTTTTTGGCGTAAGACGCTGCCGGATTGGTGGTCAGCAGACGCAGAAAACTCGCCAGACATGCCGCGCCGGCAAAGCCTGCACCGAGGCCCAGCGCCAGTCGCGAACCATGCAGGGCCGACATGCTGAAGCACAAGGCCACCAGTGCGGCGCCGACGCTTTGACCGAACAGACGGGCGGTGGCGACGATGCCGCTGGCGCCGCCGCTGCGTTCCGGCGGCGCGCTGGTCATCAGCGCTTTCAGATTGGGCGACTGGAAGAAGCCGAAGCCCATGCCGCACACCAGCATGCGCCACGAGATGTCGAACACGCTCGGATTAGCCGGCATCAAGGTCATCAGCACCAGGCCGATGCACAGCATCGCCAGACCGAAGCCGCCCAGTATGCCGGCCGGATAACGGTCCGACAGACGGCCGGCGATCGGCGCCATGATGGCGACGGCGACCGGCCACGGCGTCATCAGCAGACCGATGTCGACCTGGCTGCGGCCGAGATCGTGATGGAAGAAAAACGGCAGCGAGACGAACGCCAGACCTTGCGCGGCGAAGGAACACACGGCGGTGACCGCCGACAGCGCAAACATCGGGCGGCGGAACAGATCGACCGGCAGCATCGGCGCCGGATGCGAGGCTTCGCGGCGCATCAGCAGATAGCCGCAGACCAGCGCTGCGATGAATTCTGCCACCACCACGCTGGTATCGGCCTGATGTGCGCCTTCGCCGATGGCGAGGATCAGCAGGCCGAAGGCGGCGGCGTTGAGCAAGGCGCTCTTGATATCAAAGTGATGGGTCGACTTGGGTGTGTGCGGCAGCGCAGGGATCGCCATCAGCAGGCCGACGATGCCGAGCGGCACGTTGACCGCAAACAGCCACGGCCACGGCGCAATCGCCAGAATCCCCGAGGCGACGCTGGGGCCGACGGTGAAGGCGATGGCGACGATCAGCGTGTTGATGCCGACGCCGCGTCCGAGCGAACGGGTCGGGTAGATGTAGCGGATCAGCGCTGTATTGACGCTCATGATGCCGGCCCCGCCCAGTCCTTGCAGGAAGCGCGCGACCGTCAGCGAGGGCAGCGACCACGCCACTGCGCACAGCAGCGACGCCGCGGTGAACAGCGCCAGACCGGCGATATAGATGCGGCGGTAGCCGACGATTTCACCCAGCGCCGCCAGCGGCAGCAGCGACACCATCATCGCCAGCTGATAGGCCGTCACGATCCAGACCGAGGCGGCCGGGGTGGTGTTGAGATCCTTGGCCATGACCGGCAGTGCGGTGTTGGCGATGGCGGTGTCCAGCGTGGCCAGGCCGACGGCGATCAGCAGCGTGATGATGGCGAGCGTTCGCTTGTCGTCAGGCAATCCTTCTCCTGCGATGACGATGTGGTGATGGGGGGCAGAGGCGGTAGCCGCGGACTTCGAAGGTTCCATTGGGGCGATAGTCGGGTAACAGGTGAGGAAGAGGGTGGCGCGGGCGGCATGGGCGGACATGAAAAAGGCTGAATCACCCGCACGAAAGCCTCGGCCATGATATACGGGAACCGCAGATGCTGCAGACGCGGGCCGTTTTTTGGCTGTACGGGGCACCTCCCGAGCTGTTCACGGTCTTAGTTGTTCATCGATACTGATTTCGAGTATTTTCTAAAGAATATAAGATAGATTTCTGATTCGATAGCGTCGTTGTTTACAATGGCGCTCTATCCTAGCGAGAACGATTTCATGTTAAAGCAGGCTGTTTTGCAACAACCGGTATCTCATTCTCCCGCTTCCCGACCGTCCGGCGTCTTGCCCGGGTTGTCATTTCGTCAGCTGTTGCTGGCGGCATTCCTGCTGATTGCCGCGCTGCTGAGCGGCACCTCCGTGCATGCCTTGTTTACCCTGGAGCGCATGTCGGCGCACAGCCGCGAAACCGCAGGCCAGGCCGTGCGCCTGACTGAGCAGGCACAGCGTCTGGCTGAACGCACCGTCTCCATGGAGCGCAGTGCACGGCAATTCCTGGTGCTGGACGATCCTGCATTCCGCGATCGCTATGCCGAAGCCTGGCAGCAGGCCAAGTCCGCGCTGGCAGAATTGCAGCAGGCGCTGCCGCAAGCGCCTGCCGATGCGTTCGCCTCCTGGAATACCTATGGCGAGGCGGCCTGGACCGTGCTGCAGTCGGATCAGGGATCCAGCGTGCCGGCATCGCCGGAGCCGGGGAAAAATGCAGCACAAAGTTCGGCGCAGAAAGCCGCACAAGCGGCGGCGCAGAAGCTGGCGCAAAACCAGCGCAAGCTCGACCAGCGCGCCTTGTTTGAAGCCTTCGCCCATCTGCCTGCGCTCAACGAGCAACTGGCGCTGGAGAGCAAACGCGAGGTGGAGCGCCGCAACAATGCCTTGTCCAATGATCTGGAGCAGCAGCGCAAGATGCTGACTTTCCAGGTGATCGGCGCCATCGTGCTGGCGGTGCTGCTGGCGTTCTGGTTCGGCATGTGGCTGTCGCGGCCGCTGGCGCGCATGGAAGCGGCGATCGGACGGCTCGGCGACAATCGCTTCGATCAGCCTATCGTGGTCAAGGGACCGGCCGACTTGCGCCGGCTCGGTCAGCAACTCGACTGGCTGCGTCAACGCCTGGCCGATCTGGAGGCGGAGAAATCGCGTTTCCTGCGCCATGTTTCGCATGAACTGAAGACGCCGCTGGCGGCTTTGTGCGAAGGCGCGGCCTTGCTGGACGATGAAGTGGCCGGCAAGCTGACCGATAGCCAGCGCGAGATCTCGCGCATCCTGCGCCAGAACACGCAGTCGCTGCAGACTCAGATCGAGGATTTGCTGCGGTATAACGAAGTGGCTTTCGATGCCCAGCGCATCAACCGTCTGCCGGTCGATCTGCGTGCGCTCTTATATAAGGTGATCGACGACCAGCGTTTGCAGTGGGTGGCGCGCGATCTGAAGGTCGAGGTGGAGGGCGGCGCCAGGACTGCGGTGCTGGATCCGGACAAGTTCGCGATCGTGTTGGCCAACCTGTTGTCGAACGCGGTGCGCTTCAGTCCGCAGGGCGGGACGATACGTTTTGTGCTGTCGGGCAGCGAAGGGCGCGTGCGCATCGATTGCGTCGACCAGGGGCCGGGTGTGGCGGCCACCGACGCGCACCGGATCTTCGATCCTTTCTATCAGGGCCTGAATCAACCGCAAGGCGCGCGTCACGGCAACGGCATCGGTTTGTCGATTGTGCGCGAATATGTACTGGCGCACAACGGCGATGTGCAACTGGTGCCGCGTGACGGCGGCGGGGCGCATTTCCGTATCGAGCTGCCGGATGAAAGTTAGAGTCACTTCCATGAAAACAAAAATACTTCCTTTGCTTCTGAGTCTCCTGAGCTTGCTGCTGGCCGCGTGCGCGACACCGCCACAGCCGCCGGAAGCACCGACCACCACCGTCAAGCTGGTGACGACAGCGGGCGGCATGGACGACTTGCTGGTCTACCACCAATCTCTGCGTCGCCTGTCGCAACAGGAGCTGGGCCGCGAGTTGCAGGCGCTTAACGCACGTCAGGGCGGCGCCATGCTGGCGATGCAAAAAGCCATGGTGCTCGGTCTGACGCATGACGCCAACGATCTGGCGCGCGCGCAGGTGCAACTGGGCACGGTATTGAATGCCACAGATTCCGACGCGGTGGCCTTGAAACCGTTGGCGCAACTGCTGGTGAGCAACTACGCCGAGATGCGCCGCCTGAGCGACAACGCTGAAAAAGCCGGCCAGCAGGCCAGGGAAAGCCAGCGCCGCATGGACCAGCTGAGCGAGAAGCTTGAAGCGCTCAAGAACATCGAGCGCACCTTGCCGGGCCAAGCCAAATAGATGGAAAAGCCCGTGAGCAGCCCGCGCCATTTACTGTTGGTCGATGACGATGCGGATCTGCTGCAACTGTTGTCGCTGCGGCTGAGGGCCAACGGCTATCGGGTAACCGCGGTGGGCAGCGCGGAGGCGGCGCAGGCGCAGATGGCGATTGAGTTGCCGGCGCTGGTCATCAGCGACATCCGTTTGCCGGACAAGGACGGCCTGGCGCTGTTCGACGAAATCCGCGCGCAGTATCCGGCACTGCCGGTGATCCTGCTGACGGCGCACGGCACCATTCCCGATGCGGTCGACGCCACTACACGCGGTGCCTTTGCTTATCTCACCAAACCTTATGACGCCAAGATCCTGCTGGCCAAGATCGCGCAGGCGCTGAGCCTGACGGCTTGTGATGATGCTGCCGGCGATGCGATCGGTGATGATTCGTGGCGCGAAGAACTGATCAGCCGCAGTCCGCGCATGGCGGAGGTGTTGTCCGAGGCGCGGCTGGTGGCGGTGTCGGATGCCAGTATTCTGATTCGCGGTGAAAGCGGCACCGGCAAGGAATTGCTGGCGCGCGCCATCCATCGCGCCAGCCGCCGCGCCAGGGCGCCTTTCATTGCAGTCAATTGCGCGGCGATTCCGGAGCAGCTGCTGGAGTCGGAACTGTTCGGCCATGTCAAAGGCGCGTTCACCGGCGCGGTCGAGCATCGCAAGGGTTTGTTCCAGGCGGCCAACGGCGGCACCTTGTTTCTCGACGAGATCGGCGACATGCCGCTGCCGCTGCAAGTGAAGTTGCTGCGCGTCCTGCAGGAGCGCACGGTGCGCCAGGTCGGCGCCAATGATGCCGTGCCGGTGGACGTGCGGATTCTGTCGGCAACCCATCGCGATCTGGATGCGGCGATGGCCGACGGCTCGTTTCGTGAAGATCTCTATTACCGCTTGAATGTCGTGACGCTGGCGCTGCCGGTGCTGGCTGAGCGCCGTGAAGACATCGCCCTGCTGGCCAACCATTTCCTGCAATTGATTGCCGCCAAGTATCAGAAGAAGCTCAACGGCTTCGCGCCCGATGCGCTGGAAATCCTGATGATGGCCGCCTGGCCGGGCAATGTGCGGCAACTCTATAACGTGGTCGAGCAGGTGTGCGCGCTGTCGACCGCGCCCTTGATCTCGGCGGCACTGGTGCAGCGCGCCCTGCGCGTGCCGGCGCTGGAGGTATTGCGTTATGCCGACGCCAAGCAGCGGTTCGAGCGGGACTATCTGATTCAGCTGTTGAAATTGACGGATGGCAACGTCACCGACGCGGCCCGATTGGCGGACCGGAACCGGACCGAGTTTTACCGCCTGCTGCAGAAAAACGGTCTCGATCCCAGTGTTTTCCGCGGAGATGACGAGGGTGTCGCCGCTGAGCGACAAGAATAAGTTTTTATAAATCAGTGACTTAGCTGATCCGGCCAGGATGGTGTCGCTCTCAGGCGACGAAAAATCGGCGATATTGGCGGGTTTGTTGCCGGTCGGCAGCGATAAATTTCTTTAAGTTACTGAATTCATTCAGGTTTTCTGATCTGGCATGGCCTTTGCGAAGGAAAGGGCAGGTAGCGCTTCAAGCGTTGTCTTTCTTTTTCACACTATAAGGACATCATCATGCAAACCACTAAAACGATCTCGACGCTGGTTACTGCCGCTTTCCTGACCGCCGTTGCCGCACCTGCCGTCTACGCCGCCGATGCTTCCGAGACTTCTTCGTCGCCTACTGCGCAAAAAGCCGGCGCTTATGTCGACGACTCCGTCATTACCGCCAAGGTGAAGGCTGCCTTTGTAGAAGATAGCCAGGTGTCGGCCCTGAAGATCAAGGTCACCACCAAGAAGGGTATCGTTACCCTCGCAGGTGCCGTGCCTAATGCCGAAGCCGGCCAGCATGCCCTGCAAGTTGCTGCTGCCATCGACGGCGTGAAGGACGTCAAGAGCGCTCTGACCGTCAAGGCAAGCTAATCTGAGCGATTTGTTGCGGTGCTTATGATGCATTAATTGCCGCATTGAAACAAAAATTCAGCCCGCCCCGTCAGGGGTGGGCTGAATGCATTTGAAGTTCAAAAAATTTTTAATGAGCGAAATTCAGTGTTGGTGCGGGTTTGCGGCAAAGTCGCGTAAAAAGTTTAAATAATTTGGCAAAAATAGTTGCACGGATCTGAAAACCTTTGCTATAGTTCGCCTCCCCGCTGACGAAGCGACGCAGCAAAAAGCAAGACGCAGCGAGCTAGGTGGGGATCTGCTGCTGACAAACAAAACGATTTGTTAGCGACGCAAGCGGTAGTCAATACGGCGGCGAAGCAGTCAAGGTTCTTTAAAAATTAACAGTCGATAAGCGTGGGCGTTTAATGAAGTGCGACAGACTTTCGGGTCTGGAAACTTTAAATATTTAAACGCTCACAAAGAAATATAGGTAAGAAATTATCTGTCAGTATTTT
>NZ_JBXANR010000007.1:0-296062 GCF_058801885.1 Herbaspirillum sp. GW822-FHT03A08
TCGGGCCTGATCACCATGACCGGCGACGCCAAGGAGATGCTCAGCGATCCGCGCGTCAAGGCGGCTTATCTGGGTGAGGCATAAGGAAGCTGCGCGTAAGTCTGGTGTAGGATAGATCGGTGTTTCCGCTATTTGCAGGTTTAACTCCCTCATCAAAGGACATTGAAATGAGCGATACCCCGATCACCATTCTTGGCATTTCCGGCAGCTTGCGCACAGGTTCTTACAACACGGCTGCTCTTCACGCTGCAGCGGAATTACTGCCACCCGGCGTGCGTCTGATCCAGGCCGACATCTCCGACATTCCTCTTTATAACGACGACGTGCGCGCCAAAGGATGGCCGCCGTCGGTCGAACGTTTTCGCAAACAGATTGCTGAAGCAGATGCCATCTTGTTTTCCACACCGGAATACAACTACTCGATTCCGGGCTTGCTGAAAAACGCCATCGACTGGGCCTCGCGCCCTCCGGAGCAGCCTTTTGCAGGCAAAGCAACCGCCATCATGGGCGCCAGTCCGGGCGCAGTGGGCACGGCACGCGCGCAGTATCATTTGCGCCAGATCGGCGTCTTTCTCGATCTGAAAATTCTCAACAAACCGGAAGTCATGATCGGCGGCGCGGGTGATCGTTTCGATGCCGCCGGCAAGCTGACCCATGAGCCGACGCGTGAGTTCATCAAGACCATGCTGGTTGCCTTGCAAGAACTGGCGCTGATGCTGAAGCATCACAAAAAATAGGACGAAAAAAATTAAAAAGAATTAGAAAGAAAATAAAAAAGAGCGGCCGTTGAGCCGCTCTTTTTATTTCTGGCGATATGCATGCCCGGAGGCATTTGCGCGTCGCCTACATCGGTTGCAACCGAATACTTAGGCCGCCTTCTTGGCGCGCACCTGATCGCGTAACGCCTTGACGCGGTCATGGTTAGCCAGCACGCCCTGATACTGGCGTTCGACGATCAGGCGTACGTCGCTCGGCAGATCTTCCGCCAGCGCCTTGCGATAGGCGTTTACGGCGGCATCTTCACCGCGTTCGCATTCGTTGAGAATGGCCTCGTCGTTCTTGCCGACGATAGCGCTCTTGATGTTGATCCATTGACGGTGCAGGGCGCCGCTTACCGTGGTGTGGTTGGTCGGCTCGCCGCCGAGTGCACGCACCAGATTTTGCAATTCCAATGCGCTCTGGCCGCAAGCCTGCGAACGTTCCAGGAACTGGGTTTTGTAGTACGCCTGACGTTCCGAAGCGTCTTCCGCGCAGACGCGGAAACCTTCTTCGCCATCCTTGGAAATCTGGATCAGGTCGTTCAAGGTATCAATCAGTTGATCGTTTTTCATCATGTGCCTTTCATTGAAATGGAGGAAAAAAGTTTTTTCTTTTTCTGTTTCTGTTCATGCATCAGTGCACGAAAAAGTAGATCAGCACCAGCACGAAAGCGGGAACGCCCAGTATCCAGGCGAGAAAATACTTACCCATATCTGCTCCTTGAAATGTGAGGTCAACGTATTGACCAGAGACGCGCATCGATTCTTTGCATGCCTGTCGCGATCTGGCTGGCAAGGTCCGGGACATTCTTGATGTATTGCCAAGATTCTGCCGACTTGCCATCCAATGTCTGCATCGTAGTAGCTGCATCGTTCCGGGACCATCAGACGCCTGCGCAATCGGTTGTAGGAGGGCAACTGCAAAGGCTGGTAACAATCACCATGAGGAAGGTCGCAAAGCCTTTGCCGGCGCGGCTTCTCATCTTGTCCTACAAGACAATGGGCGGGCGTCCTATACCTCTTGCCTGGTGGCATTGCTACGATCCTCCCATCGCATCATCAAAAGCCGAGGAGCGCGTCATGAATAAAGACCAATTGGTAGGCAATCTGAAAATTGCACTGGGCCGTCTGTATGAAAACATGGCCAAGGTTTCCGGTGATCAGTCGCGCCGCCGCCATGCCCTGCAATTGCAGGAGGCAGGCAAGGTGCAACGCACCGTCGGTGATGCGCGCCAGATCATCAAGCACTCCATCAAGCATTCCGCCAAGCAGCATTTGTCGGCCTGAGCTGACTGCTTCGCATACGAGATCAACAAATAGAACAAGGAGCTTGCCATGTTGACCAAACGAAATCTGCTGCTGGCGCTGGGTATTTCCAGTGCAGCTGTTGTTGCGGTCCTGAATGTTTGCGCCAATCGTCTGCAGCGCGCCGACAACCGTGCGCAGCGCAAGGCATTGCAACGCTGGGAAGGCGAAGGCGGCAATGTGTTTCAGCCAGCCATGCCGGCGCCGAAGGCCGATGCGCTGTCGCAGGACGCGACGCCCTGAGCGGGGTATGTAAAAGAGGGTGTTTTACCGGCCTTGTCCTACAAGGCAATCAGCGGCAGTCCTATCGCTGATGACGCAGGCAGAAAGTATCGTTCAGTTACCGGATCCGCAACGCTTTACAGCCGGACGGATTACAGGGAAACAAGGAAGAGACAAGCAAGATACAAGCAAGATACAAGCAAGATACAAGCAAGATACAAGCAAGATACAAGCGGTTCGTTTCACGACACAAGAACAGATCGAAACGGGTGCAATCATGGAAAAAATGGTGCTTTGCTGGTTAGTGGGTATGCCTCTGGTGATGCTGCTCGTTCTTCAATACTTTATGTATTGAGCTGTAAGCCAAAGCCAATAAACAAGGAGTTAGAAAATGCGCGAAGAAAAATTACGAACCGTCCGAACTGACGTCCAGGTGCTGTTGCAAGAAGCACAGGAATTGTTCAACGAAGCTGCGGCGGCAACCGGTCAGAAGGCCGCCGATCTGCGTGCCAAGGGCGAGGAAATCCTCGATCGCGCCTTTATCAAGGCGCAGGGAATTCAATCGTATATGGTGCAGACCGGCAAAGAAATCGCCGCCACCACCGACGACTACGTGCAGTCCAACCCATGGCGCGCTATTGCCATCTCTACCGGCGTCGGCCTGCTGCTCGGCCTGTGCGTGTCGCGCAGCTGCGAACGCTAAGCGTCAGCCCATCCTCAGCCATATAGCCAACCGGATAAAGGAACACGATCATGTCAAGCAAACCATCCACGGTGCATCACATCAGCGGCAAGCCGTTTCACATCGACCGCGAAAAAGTGCGCCAGGACGCCATGAAGCTGAGTGACGGCGCCGTGACCGAGGGTTACAAGGGCGACCGCGAAGAAGTCGTCGCCATGCTCAATGATGCACTGGCCACCGAGCTGGTCTGTGTATTGCGCTACAAGCGTCACTATTTCACCGCGACCGGTCTGGAAAACGAGCCGATCAAGGCTGAATTCCTGGAGCATGCGCTGGAGGAAGAGGCTCACGCAAACCAGATCGCCGAACGCATCGTGCAACTGAACGGCGAGCCGAATTTCAACCCGCGGGAGCTGTCCGAGCGCAGCCATGCGGACTATGACGAGTCGACCGACATCAAGTCGATGATTCGCGCCAACCTGATTGCAGAACGTATTGCGATCGAGACCTATCGCCAGATGATCGAACGCATCGGCGACGACGATCCGACCACCAAGCATTTGCTCATTTCCATCATGGCGAAGGAAGAAGAACACGCCGACGACATGAGCGACCTGCTCGATTGACTGCGCCTGACCGGCGCATAGACGCCGGTGAGAGGCACGCCTCCGGCGCAGCAGTCATGGCAGAACTACCCTATCGACAACAAGCAAGGAGAACAGCATGAACTGGGACATTATTGAAGGCAACTGGAAGCAGTTCAAAGGCAAGGCCAAGCAGCAATGGGGCAAGCTGACCGATGATCAGCTCGACACCATCAACGGCAAGCGTGAAGAGCTGGCCGGCCGCATTCAGGAAGTGTATGGCATCAACAAGGACGAAACCGAGAAACAACTCAAGGCTTTCGAAGAAAACAACAAGGACTGGCGTCATTGATCGGTGACTTGGCGTCGGCAGCAAAGCTGTCGCCACACCGTTCCGGCAAGGTCTTTTAAAACCAAAACCAATGGAGTTCTCATGAAAAAATTTATCGCCACCTGCATCCTGACTACCGCCGCGTTCGGCGCACATAGTCTGGCAAACGCCGCCGACGCCGTCAAATCCCAATACAAGGCTGACGTTGCCGCCGCCGATGCAGACTACAAGACCGCCAAGGCCAAGTGCAAACCGCTCAAGGGCAACGAGGAAGACGTTTGCAACAAGGAAGCCAAGGCTGCGCACGAAACTGCGATCGCCGACGCCAAGGCCAAGCGTAAGACTAAAGACGCCAACAAGGATGCAGCCAAGACCACCAATGACGCCGACTACAACGTCGCCAAGGAAAAATGCGACGCCCTGAAGGGTGCGGAACAAGACAAGTGCACCACCGCGGCCAAGGCCAAGTACGGCAAGTAATTCTGTAGTAATCCAGTAAGGTCATGGAGAGGTAGCGATGCTTCTCCATAAAACAATCACACGCAAGTATTTGAATTTACCAACAAGGAGATCATCATGACTTTATCTTTGACCAAACGCTTTATGGGCTTTTTCCTCGCACTGATGATGGTGTCGCTGGTCGGCTGCGCTTCCGGTCCCAACAAGGAAGGCACCGGCGAATATGTCGATGATTCCGTGATCACCACCAAGGTGAAGAGCGCAATCTTCCAGGAACCTAATCTGAAGTCGGCAGAAATCAACGTCGAAACCTACAAGGGTGTCGTGCAGTTGAGCGGTTTCGTGAGCTCGGCAACCAACGCTTCCCGTGCTACCGAACTAGCTCGCGGCGTCAAGGGCGTGAAATCGGTGAAGAACGACCTGCGCCTCAAGTAAGGTCTTTCCCGGCGGCGGCCACCGTTGCCGCCGGGATCCGTTCCGGCGCTTTTCTGCCGGACAATTGTTTTTTTGGAATCAAGCAGAAGGCGTATTAAGGTATAGTTAGCCGCGGAAGGCCCCGGTGCCGCCGGGCAACTCACTCAAATGACGGAAACGCTGCACAGCAGGCAAGGAACAGCGCAGTCGTACCCGCATTTGCCTGATCAGGAAGGACTTCAGCATTGTCTTGATGCTGGTAAAAACTATGACAAAAATATTGGTAGTCGATGATCACGCTGTCGTGCGTGCTGGTGTCCAGCACTTTATTGCGGACATTCCAAATATGGAAGTCGGTGGTGAAGCAAGTACCGCCGAAGAGGCGATCCGCCTGGTGCGTACGCAAGAGTGGGATATTGTCCTGCTCGACATTGCGATGCCGGATAAAAGCGGCGTCGAAGTATTAAAGCAAATCAAACGCGAAAAGCCGGCGTTGCCGGTGCTCATGCTGAGCATGCATCCGGAAAGCCGCTACGCGGTGCAGGTGCTGCGCAGCGGCGCCAGCGGTTATGTGCAGAAGGAAGCCCTGGCGACTGATCTGGTCAGCGCCATCAACACCATTCTGCGCGGCCACAAGTACATCAGCTATGGCGTTGCGGAGTTGCTGACTACGGATCCTGTGGATTCGGAAAAGCCGCTGCACGAAACGCTGTCGCAACGCGAATACGAAATTTTTTACAAGCTGGGCCAGGGCCAGGGCGTGACGCAGATCGCCGATGAGCTTTGCCTGAGCGTGAAGACCGTGAGTACTTACCGGTCGCGCGTTTTGCAGAAGATGAATATGGCCAACAACGCCGATATCATCTATTACGCCATCAAGAATAATCTGATCGATTAACGGAACACGCAGGCAGGCGCATGCGGCCCATAAGCCGCCGATACGCCGGTCATGCCGGACCGGGGGCTTTTCGCAATTGAGTTTGAGTGTCAGGACAGTGATCATGGAACAGGTATTGCAGGACATGTCGGAAAGGATGGGGCGCAGCGCGAATGCGCCGCTGAAGGTGTTCCTTGTCGAGGATTCGGCCGACGTGCGCGATCTGATCATGGAAAGCCTCGCCGAAATTCCCGGTGTCGAACTGGCCGGCTATGCCGAGACCGAAGACGATGCTGCGGCCCATCTGGAAAACGAAAGCTACGACGTACTCATTCTTGACATCCAGCTCAGGCAGGGCAACGGCATGAACCTGTTGCAGTCGCTGGCACGTTCAGGCAAGAAAAGCCACGACGAACTCAAGATCATCTTCAGCAATCATGTCAGTTCTACTTATCGTCGTGTCGGCTTGCAATACGGCGTGCAGTTCTTCTTCGACAAATCTTCTGAATTTACCAAATTGCGCAGCCTGATCGAAAGACTCAGCGGCAAGGGAAAAGGTCTGGCGCCGATGCATGGATACACGCCGGCATGACCGGCTGATGCCATGCAGCGCAGGCGGGACTACCTGGCCACCTTGTTCTAAATATAATGTAGCCGGTGCAAGAACGAAGATACGTGTTCTCCACACGACGTTTGCGCACTCAACGGCACAATCCGGGGGCTTCAGCACATGCAAATGAAGGCAGCACGCAACGACATCAGTGAAGGCTCGTCGCTGGAACATTACGTCGCCACGCAGGCAAATTTCGCCAGTATCGTCACCGCGGCAATGAGCTTGGCCATGATTATCGTGCTGTTTGGCATCGTGGTGCTCATCAGTTGTTACGCAGAAGACGACTATCGCAAAATCCTGG
Source organism: Herbaspirillum sp. GW822-FHT03A08 (assembly GCF_058801885.1). Classification (NCBI taxonomy): domain Bacteria; kingdom Pseudomonadati; phylum Pseudomonadota; class Betaproteobacteria; order Burkholderiales; family Oxalobacteraceae; genus Herbaspirillum; species Herbaspirillum sp. GW822-FHT03A08. The sequence goes on from NZ_JBXANR010000007.1 coordinate 6,547, forward strand.
CAGATCTGATTGCGGTACAGGGCAGCACGGCCGTCGGATTTATCCTGTCCGGTTCTGCGCTCTATCTGCAGTGTCTCAACGTCGGGCAAACTAGCCGCCGCATGGCGCTTGCTGCGCGTGTCGTAGCCTGTCTGCTGCTGGTGCTGGGAGCCGGCTTCCTGTTACAAAACGTCTTTGGCCTGAGTTTGCTGGGCGATCGCCTGCCGGGACTTCTTTCCACCATTTCCATTGCGCACAGCGCCTTCGGCGCGGCGATCCATCCGCTGGCGGCGGCTTGCTTCGTACTGATTGCCCTGACGCTGTTGCTGCATGACGTACGCATCAATGCACGCCACTATCCGGCCGAATATCTGGCCTTCATCCTGATCGGCCTGAGCGCCATTCCGCTGGTCGGTTACCTGTACGGCGTCAATAAACTGACCTTCCTGCATTACTCGACCGGCATTCCTTTCCTGTCGGCGCTGGGTTTTTTGTTGCTGAGCGCAGCGCTGTTGATGGCGCGGCCATCGCATCGCCTGATGGCGATCATCGTCAGCCATGCACCCGGGGGCAACATGCTGCGCCGTTTGCTGCCATCGATGCTGTTGCTGATTCTGATCCTCAATTTGCTGGTGGCGCGCGGCGCCGAATACGGTCTTTATGCGGATCGCCTGATGTTGCCGTTTTTGACGCTGATCGACGGTGCGCTGGTGGTGTTTATCTTCTGGCGCTTCGCCGGCAAGCTCGATCGCGAATACGGCGCGCGCATGCAGAGCGCCGCCAAGCTGGCAGAAACCAATTCTCTGCTGACCGCCGTCAGCGACAGCACGCGCGAACCGATCTTTGTGAAGAATCGCCAGGGTCTGCTGGTCTTTGCCAATCCGGCCATGCTGCAGCAAGTTGGAAAGACCTGGGAAGAGGCGATGTACCGCGCCAGTCGCGAACTGTTCGTACACAAGGAAGATGCCGATCGCATCGATGAGGACGACCGGCGCGTCATGGCCAGCGGCTTGCCTGAAACCATTGAGCAGACGCTGAATCTGCCGCATGGCGTCTTCACCTATCAGTCCACGCGCGTGCCCTGGTTCGACAAGCTCGGCAACGTATTGGGCGTGATCGGTATCAGCACCGATATCTCCGAGCGCAAACGCGCAGAAGACTCGCTGCGTGAGCGCGAAGCGCAGCTTGAAAAGACTGTGGTCGAACGTACGGCGTTGCTGCGCGAACTGACCAATCACCTGGAGACGGTCCGTGAGGAAGAGAAACGTGCCATTGCACGCGAGCTGCATGACAACATGGGCGCATCGCTGACGGCCCTGAGCATGCATCTGGAGAGCGTCTACAAGATCCTGCCCGACGATGAGAAATGGCAGGAACGCAAGCCGCGCATCCAGGGGTTGATGAATTCGCTGGTCGGCACGACACGACGCATCCAGACCGAACTGCGGCCGAATATGCTCGACCTGTTCGGGCTCAAGGCAGCGATCACCGAGCAGATGGACGAGCTGGCCGAGCGCAGCGGCATGACTTGCAAGGCCAGCCTGCCGGATGAGGACGTCGCCATCGGCCATCAGATGGAAATCGCCATCTACCGCATGCTGCAAGAGATGCTCAACAACGTCACCAAACACGCCAAGGCGACGCAGGTCGACGTGATCCTGGATGTCGATGAAGAACAGGTCGCCCTGACCGTGCGCGACAACGGCGTCGGTATTTCGCAAGACCGGCGCGATAACAATAAGACCTACGGCTTGCGTGGTTTACGCGAACGCGCCACCTTCTTCGGCGGCGAAGTCGACATCCGCTCCGCTCCAGGCACGGGTTCATTGATCACGATACGCCTGCCCATCGCCGCTCCCGCGGCTCCGGCTACCCCCGCGGCGCAAGCCTGACAAGGGATTCGGTTTTCAGGTCATTTTTTACTCTGCTTGTCCTACGTTTCAAAGCGGGGCTGTCTTATAGTCCCGCAACATCCTCCTCGCTAAGATGAACTCATCGCGTTTCCATTCATGGAGATGTGTGCAGTTGACTGTTGAGCATCGCAGTAACTGGTCTTTCAACTTTCAGGAGTCATCATGAATAAAGATCAAGTTCAAGGTAGCGCAAAACAGGTAGCCGGCAAGGTTCAGCAAAAGGCTGGTGAAGTTGTGAACAGCAAGGAACAGCAGGTCAAGGGCGCTGCCAAGCAAATTGACGGCAGCGTGCAAAAGAGCTACGGCGACGCCAAGGAAGCACTGAAGGGTCGCTGATCCTGAGCCGGTGAATGGGAGCGAGAGCTCCCATTTTCATGTCTGCGCGGTTTTTCTTGTAGGAATCGTCTTACGCCAGAATCGGAAAAGCACGGCTGTTGAGCCTTTCCGGCTTTTGTCATGATGGGCTGATAGAAAAACAGGCAGGTATTGAGACTTAACAATTCCCGGATCGTCGTTGTCGAGGGAGGGATCATGAAAAAAACAGCAACCGTTGCTTCGCTCGTACTGACCGGCATGATGGCATGCTCAATTGCCGTCGCGGCAACCGCAACGCCTCACACGACGCACCTGGTGCCAAGTGATGATGCCGCGCATGTTGTCATGGCGAAGAGCCATGCGCAGGCAGGAAAAGCAGTCGGCACGAAGCCTGCATTGGACAAAAAGAAATTCCGCTATCTCGACATGGTAGAGAGAAAGCATCCTTCTTCGATCCGCAACGCGGTCATTGTGTATGACCATGCACTGATGCGAAAGAAGGCATGTGACTCGCACGATCCCGCAAGTGTAAGCGAATGTTTGGGACGTCCTTCGGTGTGAAACTATCCACCCTCAAGACGTCTAAAAAGTATGTGCCTCGCAAACCGGCGCTTAACTGAACCATTTGCTGCAGCGGCAGCATCAATCAACTTTTTATAGAGGTGTCATCATGAAAAATATACATAAGATTGCAGTGACCTCGATCACTGTGTGCGCCCTTACCGTATTGAGCGGCTGTAGCGGCATGTCAAATCGCGACAGAGATACCGCGATCGGCGCCGGCGTCGGTGCAGTCGGCGGTGCAGTCTTGACCGGCGGCAGCGGTATCGGTACGGTCGGCGGTGCAGCTGTCGGCGGTGTGATCGGTAATCAGGTCGGCAAGTAAATGAAGTAGCAGCCGACGCACAGACTTCTCATTGCATTCACGGCGATATGCGGGATGCAATGCAGGAGAAAATTGTGGAGACAAGAAAAGAACAAGGGGACCGATCCGGTCCCCTTGTCTTTTGGCGCGTCGAAAGCGTTTTGAAATGCCTTCTGAGACCAGTCTTGTACCGCACCACCTGGCGATGCTGTTTTAAGTACGGTCCCGATAGTTCTTATTCGCTGTTGGCGGTATTGGCCTTGTAGATGCGCTTGGCTCGTTCCAGATCGCTTTGCATCAGCTCGCGCGCTTCCTTGCGGCAGGCTTTGGCTTCGGCCCGCTTGAGCGGTTTGCATTCGCCCAGAGCTTGCGCATAGGCGGCATGCGCCTCTTTCAGCAGCGTCTTGTTATGCAGCTTGGCGGTGTCGTCGCCTTCATACCAGCGTTGCGGATCTTGCTGCGAGACGTCTTCTTCCGCAGCCATGGCAGGGACATGCGCGGTAAAGCAAGCGGCCAGGAAGAACGGCAGTAGCAAAAGGTGTTTTTGGCGATTTTTTGTCATCGTTACGAGCTCCCTTCCAGTCAAAAAGATAAGCGGCGCTGCATCTGCATGGTATCTGCAGATGCAACGCCGCCCATCATATCCTGTTTATGGTGCCCGGAAGAAAAACCCGTATTTCTACAACCTGCCCAGCAACACCAGTATCAGCAGAATGATGACGACGGTACCGGCGATGCCGCTCGGGCCGTAGCCCCATGAACGGCTATGCGGCCAGGCCGGCAGGGCGCCGATAAGAATCAGGATAAGTACGATCAGTAGAATGGTGCCGATGGTCATGTTGTTCTCCTTGTTGTACTGCAGGACTTGCAGCGGTTACCGGCGCTATGCGCCACACCGGTTGGCGGGCGCACAGCGTCAATATTAGAAACGCACCTTTACGTAGGCAGACGGCCCTTTGAGGCGGATGTCGAGGTTGGCGTCATTGATGGTGCCGCCGCCGCTGCGATTGATGTTGATGCGGGTGATGCCATAGTCGGCGCCGATACCGAGGTTGGCGAGTGGATACCATTCGGCGCCGAATGCGGCGCTATAGATATGGCCGGTAACGCGGCCCCAGTTTTTTTTCACACCGGAGGCTTCGGCATAGAGACGAAAGTCTTTGCTGAAGGCATGTTTCCAACCCAGTTCGACCAGCGGCGCCCAGGTCTTTTCGGTATAGCTTTCGTTGAAGGTGCCGGTGGTGCCATTGAGCGTCGCCGCCGCGTTCACGTCGAGGTGGGCGCGGTAATAGCCGCCGCCGAGGCCGATGCCGAAGACGTCGTTGCCCTGGCCGATCCACCATTTATAAGCCAGTGACGCCATGTCGACCTGCAGGTTGGCGTCGGCGTTGGCGTTCAGACTGGAGGTAGTGCCGCCGATCAGCGCCGATCGGTCGATGGCGCCGCTGTTATTTTTCTTGTACGTGAAGTAATCGAAGGACAGGCCCTGGCTGTCGAACAGCAGTAACTCGCCGCGTATGCGCGGCAGGGTGGTGCGGTTGCGATCGATGTCGCCGGACTGGAAGTTGCCGTATTGCGTATTGGCGTTCACGCGAAACGTCGGATCGACATAGTAGGCGCCGGCGGAGAGGCTGAAACGGTCGAGGGCGGGAGAGTGCTCCGCAAGCGCGCTCGCCGATGTCAGTGCAAGCGCACTGCCGGCAGCGAAATAGGTGGCAAGTTGCGCGGTTTTTCTGACGGTTGGCAGCGTGCGATGACGACGGAACATTGGGGTCTCCTCCTGAGAGCGGATCAAATAAATGGAACGAATGCGGTGTCGTACTCACCTGCAAAAGCAGGAGGTGACGTCATGGATGTTAGCCATCGCCATGGCTACGGTAGATAGGCGTGCACCTCAATTTCCTGTAGGAAAAGGCGAGTAGCGAAGTAGGAGTGAACCATCTTTGCGCCGAGGCATGGGGGAAGTCGTGGTTTGATTTTTGCTTGCGGAAGACTGACGGACGGTGCTGTGATCGTCGAAATACCTCATGAAATGATATAAAGTGTGCACCCGCAGCAAATGAGTTACTATTCGCCCGACTGCATTTGGGGGAATATCGGGGAAGCCGAAGCAGCAGAATCCACACACCAGCCCGCAACGAGTTCAGAATCGATTTACGATGTCCAGGCGAACATTGGAACCACACATGCGCAATTTACGCATCGTTGTCGTCAACACCATCATCGATCATGCCGATGAAAGCGACACCGCGCTGCACGAACAGGCGGAGCGTGGAAAGGCTTTGCGTATCGGTTTGCTGGAAGCCGGCTACAACATCATCGCCTCGCTGCCTGCCGACCTGTACCTGCCGGAGCGCATCGCCCAGCTGCACCCCGACATGATCATTATCGACGCCGAGTCGGACGCGCGCGACGTGCTTGAACACATCGTTATCACCACACGCGACGAACGCCGTCCCATCGTCATGTTCACGGAGGACGACACCACCTCCACCATGGAAGCGGCCATGGAAGCCGGCGTCACTGCCTATATCGTGGCCGGCCTGCAGTCGGAACGCATCAAGCCGGTGCTGGATGTGGCGCTCGCGCGTTTCCGCCAGGAGCAGAAGCTGCTCACCGAACTCTCAGACACCAGGCACAAGCTGGCCGAACGCAAGGTGGTTGAGCGCGCCAAGGGCGTGCTGATGGCCAAGCACAAGCTGTCGGAAGAGCAGGCCTATCAAAAATTGCGCAGCATGGCCATGAACAAGAACCTCAAACTTTCCGAAATCGCCCAGCGCCTCCTGGATGTCGAAGACTTGCTCGGCTGACATTTTTTCGTCACGCGTTCCGATTGCTTGCTGCCGTCATGCACCGCCAAATTGGTGCGCGGCACAAACGCGGTGCGCCAGTGTTGCACTTCCTCCTGCCGGTTTTTCCTGATTTTTCTTTTTCTCCGAATCGTCTTGCTCCCCATTTCATAGCGTAGCGGCGCGGCTTTTCCGATTTTTCGTCCCGCTTGGCACGCTCTTTGCTGAATCTCCGGTATAGCGCAAGGTTTGCGCATCGAACGGTTCGGCCAATGGCGGTTGGACCATCCAAGACAAAGGCGTCTTTCAGCATGTTTCATTACGTGCTGAAGGGACGCCTTTTTTATTTGCTGAATGGGGAACGCGATGGAATTCAAAGAGCAACAAGCGAGCAAGGCCGTGGCAGCTGTCGAGGAAGTGGATTTCAAGCGTCGTCAATTAATTCAGACCGCAGGACTTGCAACAGGAGCGACCATGTTGGGATTAGCCACCGGAGGAGCATGGGCAGCCGGCTCGGACAAGCCGGAAAAAGAAGAAGTGAAGATCGGTTTCATCCCCTTGACTGATTGCGCTTCCGTGGTGATGGCGTCGGTGCTCGGTTTCGACAAGAAGTACGGCATCAAGATCGTGCCCAGCAAGGAGGCTTCCTGGGCCGGCGTGCGCGACAAGCTGACCAACGGCGAGCTCGATGCGGCGCACGTCCTGTACGGCCTCATCTACGGCGTGCAAATGGGTATCGGCGGCCAGAAGAAAGATATGGCCGTGCTCATGAATCTCAATAACAACGGTCAAGCCATCACGCTGTCGAAAAAGATCGCCGACAAGGGTGGTGTCGACGGTCCGTCGCTGGCCAAGCTGATGCAGACCGACAAGCGCGAATATACCTTCGCCCAGACTTTTCCGACCGGCACGCACGCGATGTGGCTGTACTACTGGCTGGCAGCCAACGGCGTCAATCCGATGAAGGACGCCAAGGTCATCACCGTGCCGCCGCCGCAGATGGTCGCCAATATGCGTGTCGGCAACATGGATGGCTTCTGCGTGGGCGAACCATGGGGCCACCGCGCGATTGTCGACGGCGTCGGCATCACTGCCACCACCACGCAAGACATCTGGAAAGACCATCCTGAAAAAGTGCTGGGCACCTCGCTCGACTTCGTCAAGAAAAACCCGAACACCTGCCGCGCCATGATGGCCGCAATTCTTGATGCCAGCAAATGGATCGACGCTTCGCTGGCCAACAAGAACAAGATGGCCGAAGTCATTGCCGACAAATCTTATGTCAACACCAGCAAGGACGTCATCGACCAACGCATCATGGGTCGCTATCAGAACGGCCTGGGCAAGACCTGGGACGATCCGAACTACATGAAGTTCTACAACGACGGCGCGGTCAATTTCCCGTATCTGTCGGACGGCATGTGGTTCATGACGCAGCACCGCCGCTGGGGCTTGCTCAAGGACGATCCGGACTATCTGGCTGTGGCCAGGTCGGTCAATCAGATCGACCTGTACAAGGAGGCTGCCGCCATGACCAAGACCAGCATTCCGAAGGACCCGATGCGTACCTCCAAGCTGATGGATGGCACAGTGTGGGATGGCAAGAATCCGAAGGCCTACGCCGCGTCGTTCAAGATCAAGACGTAAGCAGGGATCGGCACGTGTTTTTGTCGCAGTACAGAGTGAAGGAATCGATATGAGCGCAGTCATGGAAACGACGATGAATGAGAACCCGAAGCCGGCAGCTGTAACAGCAACCGCAGTGCCGGCAACAGCTGTTGTTGCGCCGGCACCGGTCGTCCGGGCGAAGTCGAAGCAGGCAAAGAGATCTCCGCTGGTAGCAGGCTTGCTGATGAAGGTATTGCCGCCGCTGACCGGGCTCGCTTTCCTGGTGCTGGTGTGGCAGATCGTCGCCGCCAAGACCGGAAACTTCCCGACACCGCTGGTGACTTTGCAGGAAGCGATCAAGCTGTTCTCCGATCCGTTTTACCGCGCCGGTCCGAACGATCAGGGCATCGGCTGGAACGTGCTGGCATCGCTGCAACGCGTGGCGATCGGCTTCGGTCTGGCGGCGCTGGTAGGGATTCCGTTGGGCTTCCTGATTGGCCGCGTGCGTTTTTTGTCGGGCATGTTCGGCCCCATCATCAGCCTGCTCAAGCCGGTGTCGCCGCTAGCCTGGTTGCCGATCGGCCTGCTGGTGTTCAAGTCGGCCAACCCGGCGGCGATCTGGTCGATCTTCATCTGCTCAATCTGGCCCATGATCATCAACACTGCCGTCGGCGTGCAGCGTGTGCCGCAGGATTACATGAACGTGGCGCGCGTGCTGAACCTGTCCGAATGGAAGATCCTGACCAAGATCCTGTTCCCGTCCGTCTTGCCTTATATGCTGACCGGCGTGCGCCTGGCCATCGGCACTGCCTGGCTGGTGATCGTCGCGGCAGAGATGCTGACCGGCGGCGTGGGCATCGGCTTCTGGGTCTGGGATGAATGGAACAACCTGAACGTGCCGCACATCATCATCGCCATCGTCGTGATCGGCGTGGTGGGCCTGATTCTGGAGCAACTGCTGGTGGCGCTGGCGAAAGCCTTCACCTACGAACAGGTCAGCACCTGATTCTGAACCTGCATTCTGAATACTTATTTGAACGATCACGCAGTCGAAGCCGAGAAGGAAATTGCGATGGAAGCGATGAATAAATTTATTGAGATCAATGACGTCGAGATGGTGTTTCATACCAAGAAGGGCACGTTCCACGCGCTGCGCGACATCAATCTGATTGTGCAGAAGGGCGAGTTCATCACTCTGATCGGTCACTCCGGTTGCGGCAAGTCGACGCTGCTGAATCTGATCGCCGGTTTGCTCAAGCCCAGCGACGGTTTGCTCCTGTGCGCCAACCGCGAAATTGCCGGTCCGTCGCCGGAGCGCTCGGTGGTGTTTCAGAACCATTCGCTGCTGCCTTGGCTGACCTGCTACGAGAACATTTATCTCGGCGTGGAGCGCGTTTTCGGCGCCGCGGAAAACCGTACTCAGTTACGCGACCGCACGCGTGCTGCCTTGGCGCTGGTCGGCCTGACGGCGGCCGAGAGCAAGCGTCCGAACGAAATTTCCGGCGGCATGAAGCAGCGCGTCGGCATCGCCCGCGCGCTGGCCATGGAGCCTAAGGTCTTGCTGATGGACGAGCCCTTCGGTGCGCTGGATGCCTTGACCCGCGCGCATTTGCAGGACGAGCTGTTGAAGATCGTCGCCAAGACCGAATCGACGGTCGTCATGGTCACGCACGATGTCGACGAAGCAGTGCTGCTGTCGGACCGCATCGTCATGATGACCAACGGACCGGCGGCGACTATCGGTGAAATCCTCGACGTCAAGCTGGCGCGTCCGCGTGAGCGCGTGGCACTGGCCCAGGATGCGCAATATTCCGAATACCGTACCGCGGTGCTGGAGTTCCTCTACCGAAAACAAGCGCATCCGGCCAAAGAAGCGGCGTAATCAGCGTAGCAAGAAGGCAGAGCAGGCAAGAACAGATTCAGACGAAAGGAACAACATGGCGGTCTCCGGGCAAATCAAGCTGGTGCAAAACAGCGATACCGGGAAGGGCGAGACGACTTCCGCTGCCGATACCAAGCCCTTGTCGGGCGAAGTGTTCGGCGCATTGATCAATCTGTCGGGCCGCCGCCGCTTCACTTCTCAGCGCCTGGTGCTGTATGCGGTGCTGGGGTCGCAGGGCCACGAAGGGGCCACCAAGATCGCGCGCGAGGCACTGGCCTTGTTCCGTGGCGCGCATACGGCGCTGGTGAAAGGTTCGGACACCGTGCCCGGTATTTTTTGCGAAGAGGTACGCGAAGCTTACTTCGGCAGGCTCGATGGCGATGCGCAGATTGTATATTTCATCAACCTGGCAGAACGCGCGCTCAACGCCATCGACGACGGCTTGCGCGACGCGCCGGCGTTACTGGACGAGCTGGTGCGCATCACCACGCCGCTGCTGAGCGTGCTGAACCAGATCACCAGCGTCTACGAAGAACAGTCGAAACGTCATGCGCTGCTGATGAAGAAGCAGTTGCGCGGCATCATGACCGACATCGAAACCATCGCCAAGCAGGCCAAGATGGTGTCCTTCAACGCGCGCATTGTGGCGGCGCGCGCAGGGCAGGCAGGCAAGGAGTTCTCGGTGGTGGCCGGCGTGCTGTCGAACATCACGACCGAGATCGACGATCTGGTGAAGGTGGCATTGAGCGGGGCAGCTGCTTAGTGGTTCGTGTTGATGCGTAAAAACAAAAAGCCGGTCTTCACCGGCTTTTTGTTTTTACAAAGAAGACTGCGGAACGAAACAAGCTTACTGCGCCTTGTAAGCCGCCCATGCCACCAGCAGCCATCCTCCCAGGAAAGCCAGGCCGCCGATCGGCGTGATCGCACCAAGGAAGCGTACGCCGCTCAGGGCAAGTACATACAGGCTGCCGCTGAAGATCACAATGCCGATGAACATCGCGCTGCCCGCCCAGCCCAATATGGCCGGGCCGAATTTTGGAATCAACAAGGCCACAGCGAACATGCCCAGTGCATGCACCATCTGGTAGATGACGGCGGTTTGCCAGATCGCCAGCATGTCGGCGTCGAGGATTTGTTTCAGACCGTGCGCGCCGAAGGCACCGGCGCCGACGGCGATGAACATATTGAGGCCTGCCAGGATGACGAGAAGACGTTCGCTCATGAGTGATTCCAGAAATTGATCTGCAGGTATTGTAATTGTTCTGCGCCCGTCACCCTTGGGCGGTGAACGGGGCGGCAATTTGTCGATGCGGGGAACTGCTTGGGTGTTGCCCAGGGATAGCTTCAAACACCGAAGATCGGCATCAGGCGCATGATCGATTCGCGCCATTCGCGCGGCTCCGGCTGGCCGTTGTCTTTTTTGCTCAGGAAGCTGGCGATGTGCATGCCCTGGCGATTGAACAGTTCCAGCGAAGTGATGATGCCGTCGGTGGTCGGCTTTTTCGCGACCCAGACCGAATCGATATGATCTTCGCGCAGCAGCATGCGAAAACCCGAGTTCATGATCTTCAGGCGCGAATCCTTGATGCCGATATTTTTGATCTTGCCATAGTAGGCTTGCACGATGCCGGCGTTGCCAACCTGCGCCATGATGGCGGTGCCGAATTCCGTCATGCGCTGCAGGATGATGCGTGCCGAATCGTTGGCGACCTGATAGGCGAAGGCCTTGCCGGCCAGGCGCAGCTTGCGCAGGCGCTGTTGGTCGAAGGCTTCCTGGCGCTGGACGAAATCGTTGTGGTTGTGCGTATGCGCCCAGTCGGCGCGCAGTGCATCGACGTCGATTTCTTTGCGGATGTCGGCCTTGTCTTCGCGCGGATGCACCAGTTGCAGCGGCGACGTCTGGTCGGCGGCTGCATGTTCGCTAACGAGCTTTCTGAAGGCCAGAATATCGTCGTTTTCACGTAGCACGATCTTGTGCAGCATGTTGCCGTAGCGGTCGAAGAACTGGAAGCTGTGCTGCTTGCTGCCGTTGCATTCGTCGTGTTCTTCGAGGGCGTAGCCGTGTTCCCATTGCGGATAGAAGATGCGCAGGTGCATGGCTTCCGCAGGCGCGAATTCGATTTCGTTCTTCACGTAGAGCGCGCCGCTGACGTTGTCTTTTTCCAGCAGGGCGGACGAGTTGCGCGTGACTTCCGTCAGGTTGCCGAGCGCCGCCAGGCGGTTGAGCAGCGGTGCGAATTCGTTGTGCAGGCGCGTGGCTTGCGGATGCAGCGCAATGCGTTGCACATCAGTCAGGTTGGGCAGTTGCTGATCGTCGAGAGGGCGCAGACGCATCATGATCTTTCCTTCTTCGTTATTACTGTGTTGCAGAGTGACCGGTAACGGCTCAATGACATCTCCGGAGGAAATGGCGGTGCACGGCTTTCTGGTCCTGCGTGATTCCGACCCATGTGGGGATGGGTTGCTGATATCCAAGTCGCTATGGCGCGGTATCCAAAGAAAAGGCGGCATGTCGGCTGGCGCGTGGGCTAACAAGCGATGGGAGGGCAGACGAACCGGAGGTGAATTTTCTTTAGATGAGAATAATTCTCATCTATTATTGGGCATGAGGGCTGAAATTGCAAGGACGGTTAAAGTCTTTTACAAAAGTCGGTGTCGTTGTCAGCTGTAATCAAAGTGTTGAGGATGTGTCATTGTGTAATTGTTCTGGAGGCGTATGGTGCGCTGCGATAAAGTGAATCTGTCTCCTCCAACTCCTCCCTGGATTGGATTCAGCCCCCGACCTGCAAAGCTTCGGGGGCTTTTTTTGTGTGCGCATTTAGGGGGGGCGATGCAGATGGTTTTCTTTGTCGGCGAAAGCATCGGTAGCGGAAAGCACTTCGCCTCCGGAATTGTTTGTGCAAATGGACGTGCAGAAATTAGCCGCGGAGTTGCTAGTATGCGGTAAGCAATTTTGCCTGATCGCGGGGAGGGGAATTAAAGAACGGCTTGCGTGTTTCGCAATGCATCGCGGACATCTGCAACGGCATTCAGCAAAACAAAAAGGGCTCCAATTGCTTGGAACCCTTTTCATCTACTGCGAATTTCTGGTAGGCCGTGCGGGACTCGAACCTGCGACCAACGGATTAAAAGTCCGCTGCTCTACCAACTGAGCTAACGACCCGAAAGACCGCTATTATATGCAATATTGATCGATGGTGTCAAACAGGTAGGGGAAATATTTCAAGGCGCTATTTCAATGTTGCCAGTTTTTCTTTGCCTGTCTGAGCCGCCGGGCTTTCGGGATACTTCGCAATCAGCGCATCCAACGATTTTTTCGCCGCTGCCTTGTCCTTCAGCTCGATGTACGAGCTGCCGATGTTGAGCATGGCGTCGGCCACTTTTGGACTGTCCGGATAATTCTTCACTACCGCCTGCTGTGCTGCGATGGCGCCCTTGTAGTCGCGCTGTGCATACAGTGCGTTGCCCACCCAGTATTGCGCCGATGGCGCGTAGCCGGATTGCGGATAACGCTTCAGGAAGTCGCTGAACGCAGCGCCGGCACCCTTGTAGTCGCCGCCCTTGAACAGGTTCAGTGCGGCATCATAGGATTTTTGCTCATTCAGATCGACGCTGGCTTCCTTGCCGTCGATGTTGATTTTTTGCGGTTCCAGCTTGCGCAGTCGCGCATCCAGATCGACGTAAAAGTCTTTCTGGCGTTGCTGCGTGTTGGACAGTTCATTGGTCAGCACTTCGATCTGGCCACGCAGTCGTGCAATTTCCTGGCGGAGCTGGTCGTTCTGATCGGACAGGCTCAGCGCGCTGTTCTTGTCCGACTTGTTGACCATGTCCTTTTGCAGGCTATCGACTTTGTTGCGCAGATCGAGGATGGCCTTGCGCGCTTCGTCATCGTCAAACAAGCCCGCGTGCGCTGTCATTGGCAGACACGCGACAGCGGCCAGCATGGCCGCTGCGGAAACCGATTTGAACTTGGTTTTCAGGGAAGTGCGCATAGGTCTTATTGGTAAGCGATATCAGCGCGGCGGTTTTCAGCCCATGCTGCTTCGTCGCTGCCCAGTGCTTTTGGCTTTTCCTTGCCGAAGGAAACGGCTTCAACTTGCGCATCGGAGACACCCAGCAGGACCAGTGCCTTGCGGACTGCTTCTGCACGCTTCTGACCCAGGGCCAGGTTGTACTCGGTGCCGCCGCGATCATCGGTATTGCCTTGGATGATGACCTTGCGATCCTTGTGCGAGTTCAGGTATTTGGCGTGTGCTTCCACCACGGAGCGGAACTCTTCCTTGACGGAGTAGCTGTCATAGTCGAAGTAGACGCTGCGCTTCGAGAGAATGCCTTGCGGATCGTTCAACGGGTCGGAACCGGCGTTGACGGTGTTGACTGCACGTGGATCTGCGCCGTCATTAGTGCCGGCTGTTGCACGGGTTTCTACCGGTGCATTTTTGTCGTCCAGTTTGGTGGACGAGCAAGCCGCCAGCAGCACTGCTGCCGAAAGAACGATTGCAAAAGAACTGAATGTGCGCATCTGAAACTCCTTGTGTCGTGAATGAATGTGAATAATTGTTTATTTCATGAACGGCCCCCAGGTTGGCTCCCTGACATCGCCGACCTGGGTTGTTAAGCGCTGTTTGATCCGGCCATCCGTGGAGACGATGGCTAAAGACCCGCGACGGCCTGATTCCGTCGCGTACATGATGTATTTGCCGTTTGGCGAGAAGCTGGGCGACTCATCTTTGACGGTGTCGGACAGGCGTTGTTCCTGACCGTTGGTCAAATCCAGCGCGTAGAGCTGGAATTTACCTTCCCGGCGCGAAATAAATGCCAAAGTCTTGCCGTCCGGCGAAATGCGCGGGCTGATGTTGTAGCTGCCGCCAAAGGTGACGCGCTGGGCTTCGCCGCCGTTGGGGCTGACCTTGTAGATCTGCGGACCGCCGCTGCGGTCGCTGGTGAAGTAGACGTAATTGCCATCCGGCGAAAAACGCGGCTCCGTATCGATGCCGGCGGTGTTGGTCAGGCGGCGCAGGCCGCTGCCGTCGGCGTTGATGATGTAGACCTGAGTCAGGCCGTCGCGCGTCAATGCCACTGCCAGGCGCGAACCGTCGGGCGCCCAGGCCGGAGCCGAGTTGCTGCCCTTGAAGTTGGCCACCAGCGTGCGCTGGCGTGTCACGAGATTCTGGATGTAGATGACCGGTTTCTTGGCTTCGAAGGAAACATAAGCCACCTTGCCTCCGTCCGGCGACCAGGCCGGCGAAATGATCGGCTCATTGGAACGCAGCGCAACCTGCACGCCTTCGCCGTCGGCGTCGGCAACTTCCAGGCGGTACTCCTTGCCGGAACGTGTCACATAAGCAATACGTGTCGAGAAGATGCCGGGGATGCCGGTCAGCTTTTCATAGATGTCGTCGGCAATCTTGTGTGCGGTCAGGCGGATCAGTTGCGGCTGGCTGCCGAATGACAGTGCCGACAATTGCGCCGCCTTGATGGTGTCGAACAGGCGATAGCGCACATCGAAACGGCCATCGGCCAGGCGCTGCACGCTGCCTACGGCCAGCGCGTTGGCGCCGCGGCCTTTCCAGTCGTTGTAATTGATCGCGGAAGAATCCGACAGCGAGTCGCTGTTGTCGATCAGCTTGAATACGCCGCTGCGCGTCAGGTCGGCTCTGACAATGTTGGTGATCTGTTGCGGTGCGCCTTCTTCGCCGGGGAAGGAGGCGATGGCGACCGGGATCTGGCTGGCGCCGACACCGGAAATTTCAAAGCGCAATTCTGCATGCGAGGCAGGCGCCATGGCGATGCCGGCGACGGTCAGGGCAAGGCCCGTCAGGCGGCGAAAACCAAGTGGCAAGTTGCGTGAGTTTTTCATCATCCTCATTGTCATCGTTTACTGATCTTTCGGTAAATGGGTGAAAGTAAAGCTGTTCGGCACCCGGCCATCCTTGTCAGGAGGGAAAGGTTGCGATTTGTTGATCGCTTGCAGGACTGCTTCGTCAAAGCCCGGAATGCCGGATGTTCTGTTCTTGCGGATGCTGCGTACCGTGCCGTCTGGCAGCAGTTCGACAGTGTATTCTACCGCCGGGTTCGCGCTCAATTCGCCAGGCACGTCGAAGATGGTGTTGGAACGGATCTTCGCGCCCAGCTTGCGGCCATAGTCTGCCGCGCCGCGCGGGCCTTGCGATTGCGCCGCCGTACCGGTGCCGCCGCTATTGCTGGTGGCCTGACCCATCATGCGTTTCAGGTCATCCTGGCGACGTTGCTCGGCTGCCTTGTTGTCGGCTGCTTGCTGCTTCTGTTTCTTCTCGGCAGCAAGTTTATCGGCGTCGGCTTTCTTCTTCGCTTCGGCGTCTTCCTTTTGCTTGGCGAGTTTCTTGTCGGCGTCCAGCTTCTCCTGTTTTTCCTTCTTCAGCTGATCTTCTTTTTCACGCTCGAGCTTGGCTTCTTTCGCCTTCTCTTCGCGATCTTTCTTTTCCGCTTCCTTGCGCTTCTTTTCCTTCTCTTTTTCTTTCTCCAGCGCGATATCCGGCTTCACGACCGGAGGCTCTTCGACCTTCGGTGGCGGCGGTGGCTTGACTGGTTCAGGGGCCGGTTGCGGCGTCGGTTTCGGCGGTTCCGGTTCCGGCTCGGGTTGTGGCAGCGGGGCGGCTTCCTTGACGTTCGGATCCCAGATTTCCGCCTCGACGGTGAGCGGCGTCTGGCTCTGCCAGCTGATGCCGAACCAGAGGAAAGCCAGCAAGGCCATATGGACCACCACCGCCAGCGCGATGGCGCGCCAGCGACCCGGTTGTCTCGGTACTTGGTAAGGAGAGCTCATATTACTTCGTTGCCAGTCCCACGCGTGTGATGCCCAGCTTCTTGGCGGACGCAATGGCCTGAATCACTTCGTCGTACTTGATGTCCTTGTCAGCGGAAATCATCACCGGCATGTCGGGGCTGTCCGCATGCAAGGCCTGCAGTTTTTGCGCCAGGTCGTTGCGGCTGCTTGCGGTTTGCGTCTCACCGCGCTTCGGGCCGTTGACCTTGATGGTGGCCTTGGCGTCGGGCTTCAGCGCGATCTCGATGTATTCGTTCGGCGGCACGGTCGACTTGCCGGCGGTCGGCAGGTTGATGACGCTCGGGTCGTTCACCGGCGCTGCCACCATGAAAATGATCAGCAGCACCAGCATCACGTCGATGTAGGGCACGACGTTGATTTCGGATTTGAACTTGCGGGTGCGTCCCCCGCGCATGGATGAACCTGCCATTAGCGTGCCTGACGTTGCAAGATATTGGAGAATTCTTCGATGAAGCTTTCAAAGCGGATCGCCAGGCGGTCGATATCGTGCGAATAGCGGTTGTAGGCAATCACGGCAGGAATCGCTGCAAAGAGGCCGATCGCGGTCGCGATCAGCGCTTCGGCAATACCAGGCGCGACGGCGGCAAGCGTAGCCTGTTGCACGTTGGCAAGGCCGCGGAAGGCGTTCATGATGCCCCACACCGTGCCGAACAGGCCCACATACGGCGACACCGAACCGACCGACGCCAGGAAGGCCAGGTGCGATTCCAGTGCATCCATTTCACGCTGGTAGGCTGCACGCATGGCGCGGCGGGCGCCGTCCAGCAAGCCGGTCGAATCGATCGTGGCGCCTTTGCCAACTTGCGCCTTGGCTTTGTTGAATTCGCCCATACCGGCCTGGAAGATGCGTTCCAGCGCACCGCCGTGGCCGCCGCCCTTGCGGCGGTTGGACAGCGTGTCCTGGTACAGTGCAATCAGATTGCCACCGGACCAGAACGAGCGTTCGAACTCTTCGGTCTGGATGCGCGAGCTGCGGATCGTGAACATCTTGCGGAAGATGTAGGTCCAGCTGAAAATCGACGCCGACAGCAAGAGCAACATGACAAGTTGCACAATGACGGAGGCATTGGCGATCAGGGTAACGAAGGATAGATCTTGAGTGACATTCATGGGGGATTGAGGGTCGGAGGTTCAGTCAGAGATGGTCAATTGTACGTGCAAATTTTTTCAATTCCGTTGAGGCAGGTGTAAAGACGCCGCTGCGGTCATGAGGTGCAGGCTTGACTTGCAAGCTTGATGCGCAAGCCGTGCAGATGTTGAATAGATGGCGAATTATAAATTTTCCTTGAAGCGCGCCAGCATTTCTTCCGGAATGGCCTGAGGCCGGAAGCTCGCCGCGTTGACGCAGACGATGGTGATGCGGCCGCGCGCCAGTAATGTTTGTTCTGTTCCCTGTGGTGTTCCCGAGGTACGCCACGCTTCCTGAACGAAAGCCAGCGAGGCGTTGCGGAACTGTTCGACCACGACGGTCAGTTTCAGTTCATCGTCGAGGCGCGCCGGTGCAAAGTAATCCACCGTGGTGTTTTTGACCACGAAGATCAGACCCGCAGATTCGGCCAGTGCTTGTTGGGAGTAGCCCAGCGCACGCAGCCACTCGGTGCGCGCGCGCTCAAAGAACTTGAGATAGTTGGCGTAAAACACCACGCCGCCGGTGTCGGTGTCTTCGTAGTAGACCCGCACCGGCCAGGCGAAGGCGTCGCTGTTACTGCTACCGACGCTGTTGCTGCTCATATTGTTCTTATTGGTTGATTCGGACATCTGGGGGCGTTTATCAGATTTATTGGGCGCGTTTGATATTCAGCGGTCCAAAACCTTGGCAAGTTGGCATCAGTTCGATGTAGTTGATGTTGACATGCGGCGGCAGGGTGGCGACCCAGAAAGCTGCTTCCGCGATGTCTTCGGCGGTCAGCGGGGTGGTGCCTTCGTAGACCTTGGCGGCCGCGCTGTCGTTGCCCTTGAAACGCACGTTGGAGAATTCGGTGCCGCCGCACAGGCCGGGCGCCAGGTTGGTGGCGCGCACGCCGGTGCCGACCAGATCAGCGCGCAGGTTCAGGGTGAACTGGTCCACGAATGCCTTGGTGGCGCCGTAAACGTTGCCGCCCGGATACGGATAAGCGCCGGCGATCGACCCCAAGTTGATAATCGTGCCGGTGCCGCGCTTGACCATGTTCGGCAGGATGTGATGCGTGACGGTGACCAGACCCTTGACGTTGGTGTCGATCATGGTTTCCCAGTCTTCCAGCGCGACCTGATGGGCAGGCTCCAGGCCCAGCGCGAGGCCGGCGTTATTGATCAGTACGTCGATGTCTTGCCAGCCTTGCGGCAGACTTGCCAGGGCGGATTTAATGGAAGCCTTGTCGGTGACGTCCAGCACCAGTGGCAGCACCTTGTCGCCGAATTCGCCGGCGAGGGCGTCGAGGCGATCCTTGCGACGGCCTGTAGCGATGACCTTGTGACCATTTTGCACGAATTTGCGTGCCATTTCTGCGCCGAAACCAGCTGTTGCACCTGTAATCAAGACGATCATTGTGTTGTTCTCCGTGTTGGTGTCTGGGCAATGCATATCTGCATCTATAACCCGAAATTGTAGCCCAAAGCGGGCCGCGGCGAGAGGTGGCGTGCGTTGCAACATATTCACGCAGGGCGGCAGACGCAAATCTTGCTGAAATTTAAGCCTTCACTTACAATGGGCAGACCATTTCGTCTCACGTAACTGGCGAAAAACCGGGACCTTGTTCCGGTACAAGATGGGTATCCATCGGGAAGCGTGAGATTTCATTAGCCGTGCGCCTGGGCAGCCCTGAATGGAGAACGTACGACTGAGGCTGCCTGCAATTCCCTTTTATTTTTGGCCCTCATTCGATTTGGAAGTCAGTCAAGTCGGCTTCGCCCATTGTGTTTTTGCTTTTTGGGCGCGCCGAACTGATATGCCTTCAGGCGCATCCTCATCCATTGGAGAAATCATGTTTGCAAAGAATCACACCATCGCGAATATCGACCCGGAATTGTGGTCGGTCATCCAGAAAGAAAACGTCCGTCAGCAAGACCACATCGAGCTGATCGCTTCCGAAAACTACACTTCGCCTGCAGTCATGGAAGCCCAGGGCACCCAACTGACCAACAAGTACGCTGAGGGCTATCCGGGCAAGCGTTACTACGGCGGTTGCGAATTCGTCGATATGGCTGAGCAACTGGCCATCGATCGCCTGAAGCAATTGTTCGGCGCCGAAGCCGCCAACGTACAGCCGAACTCCGGTTCGCAAGCAAATCAGGGCGTGTTCTTCGCCATGTTGAAACCAGGCGATACCATCATGGGTATGTCGCTGGCTGAAGGCGGCCACCTGACGCATGGCATGGCATTGAACATGTCCGGCAAGTGGTTCAACGTCGTTTCCTACGGTCTGAACGACAAGGAAGAAATCGACTACGAAGCCATGGAAGCACTGGCGCGTGAAAAGAAGCCGAAGCTGATCATCGCCGGTGCATCCGCTTACGCACTGCGTATCGACTTCGAACGCTTCGCCAAGATCGCCAAGGAAGTCGGCGCTTACTTCATGGTCGACATGGCGCACTACGCCGGTCTGATCGCTGCAGGCGTATATCCGAACCCTGTGCCGTTTGCTGACTTCGTCACATCGACCACGCACAAGTCGCTGCGCGGTCCGCGCGGTGGCGTGATCCTGATGAAGGCCGAGCACGAAAAGGCCATCAACTCGGCAATCTTCCCAGGCATCCAGGGCGGTCCGCTGATGCATGTCATCGCCGGCAAGGCAGTGGCATTCAAGGAAGCGCTGTCGCCGGAATTCAAGGCGTATCAACAGCAAGTCGTGAAGAACGCCGATGTGCTGGCCAAGACGCTGATCAAGCGCGGTCTGCGCATCGTCTCCGGTCGTACCGAGTCGCACGTGATGCTGGTGGATCTGCGTCCGAAGAATCTGACCGGCAAGGAAGCCGAAGCGATCCTGGGTTCGGCTCACATGACGTGCAACAAGAACGGCATTCCTAACGATCCGGAGAAGCCATTTGTGACTTCCGGTATCCGTCTGGGCAGCCCGGCGATGACCACACGCGGTTTCAAGGAAGCGGAAGCGGAAAAGGTCGCTAACCTGATCGCCGACGTGCTCGACAACCCGCATGACGCCGCAACCATCGAGCGCGTGAAGGCTGAAGTCAAGAAGTTGACTGACGCGTTCCCGGTTTATGCTGCGTAATCAGGCGCAAGTCTAGTCAGTAGCGATTCAGTAAAGTTGTTGTTTCATCCTGCGGCCTTCATCTTCTTTGCATCAACGAAGATGAAGGCCGCAGGCGCAGTAAGATGGTCTCCGGTATTAACCCAGCAGTCAGCTTCTACTCGCCTCTATGAAATGTCCCTTCTGCAATCATGACGACACGCCCGTGTTGGATACGCGACTCTCGGAAGAGGGCGACGCGATTCGCCGCCGCCGCCGTTGCGCCAATTGCGACAAGCGGTTCACGACTTATGAGCGCATTGAGCTGACCATGCCTGTCATCGTCAAGAAGAACGGCAGCCGCAGCGAGTTCGATCCGTCCAAACTGCGCGCCAGTCTGATGCTTGCCCTGCGCAAGCGCCCGGTGTCGGCCGAAGCGGTCGATGGTGCGATTCAGAGCATTCAGGAAAAGCTGTTGTCCAGCGGCGCGCGCGAAGTCGTGTCGGGACAGGTTGGCGAATTGGTCATGCGCGAATTGAAGCGCCTCGACAAGATTGCCTACATTCGCTTTGCCTCGGTCTACAAGAGCTTTGAAGACGTCACCGAGTTTCAGGATGCGATTGCCGAAGTGGGGCATGAGCGTAAAGCTGCGGCCAAGAAGCGCAGCGACTGATCGCTATCTATCGCTGCATGGCACCAGATCCTCGCGCCTGTTCATGCGCGTCTTTGCCATCTCTCCGCACACTCCTTCGTTGTAATCAGCAAGCAATGCGAACGCCGCACGAGGTCGATGACAGGATCTCGGCTGCCGGTGCAGCAGCGAATTCTACAAAGCCTTCACAAAGCGTTTTTGCATAAAAAAATCGACCGTATTTCTACAGTCGATTTTTTCTGAATCTAGTCCCGCCTGTGCCGCTATGCTGGCATCCTGAACCAAGCGGTTCAAGTTGGCTGCAGTTAGTTTAATTTCGGGTTCATCGGACTAGCGACGCTCACGCCCACCAAACAAAATCCCACAGCCTGTGCACATAAATGGTTCAAGGAATATAAGCATTCGCGAACACGGCAGGAGACTTAAGTCTACTCTATTCGCGATTCTTGTCAAAGTGTTTGCGTAAAAATATCGGGTATTTGCGCAGAGCGATGTGACGAAAAATTATTCATGCACATGCATTGACATCGAGGAGCAAAAAGCGCACGCACGCGACGTACGAAATGAGTTTCTCACAGGTCAAGAATTGAAAATGGCGTGCAGGAAAATACGTTAAAAAATATGCTCGGAAAGAACTCAGAACAAATTTTCCTGCGGCGCCAATGCTTCATCCAGCACCGTATGCATGGCAGCGATGCTTTGCTTCCATTCTGCAACCGTCAGGCCGGCAAAAGGACCGTCGCCCGGTTGGGTCGACAGCAATTCTGCGGCAATGCCGAGCGCGGCCATGACCGCGATGCGATCATTGCCCTTGATCTTGCCGGAGTCGCGGATGACGCACATCTTTTCATCCAGGTAAGCAACGGCTTGCTGCAACGTTGCCTCTTCACCTTCCTTGCATGCCAGCGTGTAGGAGTGGCCCATGATTGTCACGTTGAGCTGAATCATGCTGTCTCCTCTTCATTGATCGCTGGTGTCGTCGGCGCCGCAACTGGCAATTTTTCCAGCAAGGCTTCAACGCGCTGATGCGCTTCTTCCATGCGCCGCGCCAATTCCGCATTCTCAGTTGTCAGGGCGGAGACGTTAAGACGCAGTTCGGCGTTTTCGCGGCGCAATGACTGAGTCAGAGCGGCAAGTTGCGCGACTTTCTCGGAGAGTTGGTGAAATTCGGAGCTCATGGCCTAAGGTGTAGTGCAAAAGATGTGCGCCATTATATTCTGTTGGCGGCGTCGGGCGCGACAAATAGCGTGTCGGTTGCAGACGGTTACAGAATTTTTTCCGTGATTATCTTCGCGGCTATCGCTGATATTGGAGAAAGCATTCTGGAATCTTGAAGAGACAGGCGTCACAATATTGCCAGAAAAATAACTTCATCAGCGTCTGCGCAATTGCTCCACCAAAGCATCCGGCAAATAATGCGGCCCATCGAAAGCCCATACCCGATAGCCTTTATAGATCGCCAGTTGCGGACGGATTTCTTCGGCCGTGGCGCTGCGAAAGCCGCCACCCGGCATCGGCCGGAACATCTCGGCGATGATGCGCACGCGCGCGTGTCCGAGTCGCTGCGACAGCACGTCGGCATAATGGCGCGCGATGCGGGGCTCGCGCGCATAGACGCCGACGCCGTCCTGAAAGAACACGCCGACATCCGCCGGCAGCCATTTCAACAACCCGGCAGCCAGTGCATCCGGCCCGACGTTGGCGCTGTCATACACGCTGATCCAAAGCGGGCGCGGCAAGCGATTCAACAAGGCCGCAAGTCGCGGTGCATCGCTCCAGGTCGGATCGATTTCAACCGGGAAGAACCAGCCTGTCACATGCAGCGGCGTCGGCAATGCCGCCAATGCGGCAGAGTCGGCCGCAAGCTTGTCGATATCGGCACGTGCCGCCTTCTCGTCAAAACGGCCGGCCAGACCGAGGATGACGTTGTGCGCCCATGGTTCTGTCGCGATACGGTCCCAGTCAGGCAGGGCGCCGACGGGCGGCAACGTGCTTCCCGGCACGAAAGACATGCCGTCGACTGCCGACCATTGCACCAGCAATTCCGACGCGCCGAGCTGGTCCCATTTTCCGTGTGGGTTGATGGTGGCGTTGTCCGGTTGCCAGACCACGCCGTCGATATGCGACGGCTCCTGCGAGGAGCTGTCTTGTGCAAGGTCGCAACCGGCGCACGCGGCCAGCACCGCTGACGCCAGGATCGCCAGCGTCTTGCTGCGCAATGCAGTGAATGCATGTGTGCCGATATCGACTGTGCGTGAGTTCACCCTATCTCCGTCGTCAATAAGAAAGCGTAGTCGTCATGAAGAAGCCGCGCGCGCGTTCGTCGCCGGTTATCTTCAGTCGATACTGCAAGGACAACTCAATATACGAGCGTGGTGCGTGATAGGTATCCTCGCGAAACCAGTATCGCAGATTGACGCCCGGTCCTACGCCCATGGCGCTGCGCCGGCTGTTCAGCGAGTTGTAGTCTGTATTGAGCGTCACATGCGGAAACACCACCAGCCGCGGATCGATTGCATCCAGCCGTACGCTGCGGCCGGTCTGCACCGACGCCAGGCCATAAGTTTGCGGATGCTGAATATACCGTCCGGCTTCGGCATACCACTGCGTGGTCCACCACGATGGCCTATCGACGCGCAAGTCGGTGCCGAGGCCATCCGAATACGCCAGCTGCGCCAGCCAGTCGCTGCTGGCCTGCGAGCCAAGGGGGATCAGACGCCCGACGGACATCACGATATTTTGCGATGACCAGGGTTTCCAGCGCGCGCCCACCGTTGCCTGCGCCGTCTGCGTACCGGTGGCGCCGCCGCTGCGATCCTGCAAGGTCTGGAACACGCGGCCGAACACTTCGATGGTGCTGCCGTCGCGATAGCCGAACGGCCGCCAGTAAGCTTCCGTACCCGCTTGCAAGCTGCTGCTGCCGCGCGAGGCGCCGGGTTGCCCTCCGGCACCTGCACCTGCAGCGCTCGGGCCGCCGCCGCTGCGCGTGAGTGAAGCGATGAGGCCGAATTCACGATCCGTCGTTGCCAGTGCGCGCCGGGTATCGAACTGCTGTTGCGGGGTCTTGTCGATGCGTCCCGCATTGGCGGCGTCGACGCTTCGTCTGAACCACGTGCCGGCGCTGCGGTCGTCGCCGGCATGGCTGGCGCTGTAGGCGGCATCTTCCAGCGCCGTATCCGGCAATGCGCCGCGACGATCGGCTTGCTCGAACGCCTGTGCCGCGTCCTCGTTGTCGCCGACGCGTGCGGCAAGGTAGGCCAGTTCCAGATAGCTCATCGCAGCCAGCGCGCCATTGCGCTGTGCGTCCTCAAATCGTTTGCGCGCCTGCGTTGGCTGATCAGTGCGCATCAGCAGATCGATTTCGGTCGCCGGAGGCAAGCCGCCTTGCGCCAGTGCCTGTACAAAATCGTTGCGCGCGTCGGCGCTGCGACCGAGCTGGCCGCGGATCAGTCCGCGCTGCGCGAGCACGGCAGCATCCGGGTTCCTGGTCAATGCAGACGATGCCGCTTGTTCCGCATCCTGCAGGCGGCCGGCGGCAAGCAAGGCGCTGAGCAGGAGCTGGTCGTAGTCGGGATTGTCGGGTGACAAACGGACGGCGGTCTGCGCTTGCCGGACGGCATCGTTGTTGCGTTTTTCATCGAGCGCCTCATAGGCCAGCGTCGCCGCTTCATAACCACGGTCGCGCGGCAACCGGCCGGGGACGACCAGGCAAGATGCCGGATCGGTGCAATCCAACGCAGGCACAGGAAAATGGCGGGCGTCAATGCGATTGTCTTGTGCGGCAGCAGCGATGGTCTGAATCGACGGCAAGTCCTTCGGCGTTGCAATAGCGCGTGCTTGCGCAAAGTCGCTGGCAGCCTCATCGATTTTCCCGAGACGGCGTTGCGCATAGGCGCGCAGCACCAGCGCATCGCTGCGAGTCCGGTTTTGTGCGAAAGCGGAAGAGGCCGCGTCGACCGCATCATTCCAGCGTTCGTTGTGCAGCAAGGCAATCGCCAGCATCAGGCGGTACGAATGATTGTCCGGCGTGTAGTTGACGGCCTCTTGCGCCGCTTCCAACTCACCTTGCGCATCGTTGTTCTGCTGCGCACTGTAGACGCGCGCAGCCTGCAACGCTGCCATCTCCCGGCGTACGTAGTTGCGGCGCGTCGTCAGCGGTTCGGCATCGCCGACTTTGGCGGCGCCTTCTTTCAATACGCGATCGGCTTCATCGTAGTGTTGCTGCGCGATCAGTGCGTTGCCCAGCAGCAGCCAGTAGGCCGGGTTGCCGGGCGACTTCTCCGCTGCCTTGCGCGCCAGCTGTGCCGCTTCCGGATAGTCGCGGCGGGTATAGGCGCGAAACGCCGAGTCGGCATCGTCATAGCCGGCGTCACGCCTTGTACTTGCCATCTCGCGCGTGCGCGCCTGCTCTTGCCGGATTTGGCGAAGCTGTTCGCGCAACGCGGCGACATCGGGACGCAAGCGGATCGCTTCCCGCAGTTGAGCAATGGCGCGCGGATAATCGCCGCGGGCAGAAGCGCGGTAAGCCTCTTGCGCCAGTTCGTAAGCAGGTCCGCTCAAAGGTAGCGGCACGATCGCCATCTGTGCCGAGACGGCGACCGGCGCCAGTAGCAAGGCAAGAGCAGCGGAGTGGAAGCTGAGTCGCATTGTCATTGTTGTTCTCAGGCGGTCTGGCCGCCGGGTTGTTGAAAAAGCCGACGCTGTTCGCGTACCGCCTGTTCGATGGCCTCGCGTGAGATCACCGATTGATCCACCAGATAATCGCCGATGCGACCGTGCCGGTCAGGTCGGTAGCGATGCATAGCAGCATCGAAGACCTCACGCGACAGCAAGCCGCTTGAGATCAGCAAGTCGCCAAGCAGCGGCACGCGCGCTTCCGTACGATTCTTGTCGAAGGCGTTGCGCTGACCGTGCAGCAGGCGCAGGCCGGCGGCGATTTCCGATTCGCGCGCGATCATGGCGAATGGCGGCAGGCCGAGCGCTGCCTCCAGTTCGGTGCGCGCGTCGTCGCTCAAGTCGCTGGCGACAGCCACCCGTGCAATACGGACATCGTTCAATACTTCCTCACCGATGAACAGTGCGCGCAAGCGTGTCGCCACTTCCGACGCCAGCCGGTCGCGGTGCTGTTCCACCAGGTCGCGGGTCAGGCTCACGCGTGGCCGGCGTTCCTGATAGGCCAGCGCTTCGGCCAGCGTTTCTTCATCCAGCCAGCCGTGCGACACCATCACCGTGCCCAAGGGCAGTTGAGTACGCCGCTGTTCTTCCAGCGCGCGGTTGAGGGTGACGTCATCGACCGCCTGCCAGGTCTTGAGCAGATCGCCGAGCCGCTGGCGCGGTCGCACCAGATGACCGTCGCTGGGGAAGTCGTGCATGGTCTTGTCCCACGCCAGAGCCTTGCCGGCAAACAGATACAGCAGGAACAAACGCCATGCGCGCGCCACTGCCATGAAGTTGACGAAGTTCGACACCACCATGCGTGGCAGCGACATCAAGCCATGGCGCCAGCCGTACAGCTGGGAGGTGAAATAAAATCGATGCGCACCGCGATTGATCATCGCCAGCGCATTGAGCAGCAAGACCGTACGCCACCAGCCGTCGCCGGCCAGCAGCGGCGGATAGAAGATATCCCACAGATTGAACGTTGTCGCGACAGAGAACACGATGAACTGCGCCGCCAGCACATATCCCAGCATGCTGACGAAAGCGGTCACGATGCCCTTGCGATCGTGCAGCAGCAGATAGCGTGCCGCCAGCGAGCCGCTCCAGCCGATCTGTTCCCAGCTTTGCAGTCCGATGCCGAGTACCCAGCGGGCTTTTTGCCGGTAGGCCTGGCGAAAGGTGTCGGGAAAATACTCACGCACACTCAGCGGCGTTTCCAGTGTGGTGCTGACACCGTCGCCGTCGGAAAACCATGGTCGCCGGGTCACTGCAAATTGCACCGGGAAGCGCGCAAAAATCGTTTGCATGCCCATGCGTGCCAGACGTGTGCCGACTTCGTAATCTTCGGTCAGGCTGGCGGTGTTGAAAGGCTCGCCGCCGGATTCCGCCAGCAGACCATGCAAGGCCTTGCGCGAGAAGCAGGTGCCGACGCCCGCCGACGGCACGATGCCGGCCACGCTCTCGCGCACCATCATGTCCTTGGCATGGCTCTCGGCGAATTCGTCCATGTAGGTGCCGGCGACCAGCTCGTACCATTCGCGCTCCAGCGAAGCCACCGGCAACTGGATCATGTCCTTGCGCGGCAACAGGTAGTTGAAGAACTTCAGCTCCAGCGGATGGAGCACGTCTTCGCTGTCATGCAGCACGACACCGGCAAAGTGCATATTCATTTCGCGCTCGTGGGCGAAGATGGCCTTGACGATCCAGTTCAGGCAATCGGCCTTGCAGGTCGGCCCGGCATGAGGTACTTCGACGCGGCGCAGCTGCTTGTAGCGTCCGCGCATGCGTTCCACCTCGGCGATGGTCCGGGCGTCATTGACGTAGGTGCCGACGAAGACCTGGTAATGGCGATAGTCGAGCGTCGCCACCATGTCTTCGATCATGTGCGCAATGACGTCGTATTCCAGCCAGGCCGGGACCATGATGGCGATCGGCTGTTCGTCGCGCTCATGCAGCTGCGCCGCTGTCAGCGGGGTGCGGTCGCGCTCGATGGTGAGCTTGCGGTAGAGGCGGCGTCCCCAGTACCACAGGTCGAAGAACAGATCGTCCAGCGCCGAGATCAGGATCAGGATCGCCACCACCGCAGCCGAGATCTCCAGCGCCGCATAGTAATTCGCGGTGAGGAAATCCAGCTGGGCAGTGGCATTGGCAGTCGCAAACATCAGGCGCTCCGGTTGTTCTTGTTATTGACGATCAACATCAGGACGGCGTGCTCTGATCGTGATCGGGCGCATTGTCGGGCGCGTCCCTGGCGGCCTCAAGTTGGGTGATGCGACGTCGGCGCGCGCGGCTGGCGAGAATCAGCAAGCCGATGAACAAGGCAACGATGAACAGCGGCACCACCCACCACAGCATGTCGGCCACCGTCAGCACCGGCGCATCCTGCACCGAATCGCGGCCGCTGGTGTCATCCGTGTCGATCTCCGACAGCAAGCCACTGGTGCCGACCGCAGCGATATTGCCCGTGGAAAGCTGGAAAGGTTTGGCCAGCAAGGGCTGCTGCGCGCCGACACTGCGATAGACGATGCCCTCGTTGCCGGAAATCTTGTTCACTTCCAGCATGCCGAAGCGATTGAGACCGCTGATGTCCAGCAACGGCTTTTGCGAATGGTCGTTGAGCACCAGCGCATTGCCGTTGACGGCGATCATGCTCTTGCCATCCTTGAGCGGTACGTCGAGCGCGAGGAACGGGTGTGCAGGTTCGATCACCTTGCTGTCATCCGCGACGCGCAGTGTCGCCTTGGCGGGCGAGACGCCGGTGCTGGCCGCCAGCATGATGACGTTTTGCAGACTGGCATCGGCATGCGCGAGATAGGCCTTGGGCAGGATCAGTTCGGCGCCGTCCGTAAAGCGGCGCACCATGCTGGTGAAGTTGGCCTCTGCTTTGGCCTTGCTGAGTTTGACGTGACTGGATGCCAGTACGGCAACCGGAAAGGCTTGTGGCGTTTCACGGCAATTGTCGCTGGATGGCTGACGCACGAAAGCGACCTTCAACAGGTTTTGCGCCGCCAATGCATGCGGTGGAATCTTGGCGCTGATGCGTTCGCGCTGGCCGTCGGCGCGCAGATGCTTGGCACCGAGTAAAACGTCATTGAGGAAGATGGAGGCAACCGGCGGCGTGCGTCCGGCACCTGGCGCAGCGGAGATGTCGAGCACCAGTTCGCCCGGAACGCGGCCGTCGCTGGCGACTTCGGCAATATCGAACGAGGCCGTCCAGTCGGCGCGGCTCATCACGTCGAAACTGCCAGGCGCTCCGCCCAGATTTTTAAGGAGGATGAAAGATTCCTCGCTGCGGGGTTTGTGCGCGGCGCGCACGGTCAATGCCGGTGAGCCGCTGATATTTCGCCAGAAGTTGTCGAACAGGCTGGCGAAGTTGGCGCCCGATTGCATGCCGGCCAGGATCACCGGATGTCCGAATGCCGACACCAGTCTGAGTTCTTGCGGGTTCAGTCCATTGGCAGGGAGTGCAGGCTCGATGCGTTGCCGCCATTGCGAGAACGCTTCACCGGCATCCGCAGCGCTGCTGCGGATCTGTTCCTGCAAAGCATTGAGCGCGACGGTGATGGCATTGAGCAGTGCCGGATCGCCGACCACGATGTCGCCGCGCAGCTGGGCGTCGGGGCCGTTCTGGCCCAGCGCCATCAGTGCGCCGATTTCCGCCGGGGTCTTCAATACATGCATGCCGCTGCCGCTCAATGCAGCGAACGCCGGAATCGCGCGCAAGGCGGCGGGCACTGTCAGGCGACCGATATCGATGCTGTCGCCGACTGCAGGCATGGTGGTGATGGTGCTGTGTTTGCCGGCGCGTTCCAACGCCACACCGATGCGCCACGCGGTGTCGTAGGATTGCTGCGTCAGCTGTTTGCCGCTGACCATAATGGCCGTGACTGCCGGCAGTGCGCCCCACGCGGTGCGCAAGTCGGTGATGGCATTGCTGTCATAGCGATAACTGAAACTGGAGTCCGGCGCCACACGCAAGACATTGCCTGGCGTGCGCGGATCGGAGCAGGCGGTTTGTCCTGCCAGCATGGTGGTCCAGTTGATGCCCACTTTGACGAAACCATTGGAGCGTGGCGCACCGTCGATGCCCAAGGTCAGACCGGCGTCACCTTGATCTGCCGTCATGGCGCGCGCGGCGGCAGGATAGGTATCCACCGCCAATACCATGGTGGTGCGTCCGCCGTCGGCACGCAGGTAGCCGGCATTCATCTTCAGTGACGCGTCCGATAGCGGCACGTTGGCAGGAACGGGGAGATAGATTTCGCGGCTGCTGTCGTTCGACGCCAGCACCAGAGGGGTGGTGAAGCCGAGGCTGGAAAGTGTTTCCTTGCGGGTGATCCAGGTGTCGCCGGCCAACTGGCGGAATGTGGATGAAACGGAAGAAGCCTGAGCTGAAACAGGAGCGGCATGCGCTGCCGGCGGAAAGAAAAATGGAGCGCATAACGACATCATCGAGACAGCGCGTAAGGTGTGATAAAGGCGGTGATGAAGGCGATTTTTAGGACTGTTTGTTATCATATTTTCCTGTCTCGAAATAGCGTTGCCGCCGGTCCCGTCTATGTGTTCCGGCGAGACGGTTCCCCACGATGCGACCTGCATTTAGGGAATGGCCTGTCTATATTGTGTAGAGATTCGACCCGGAACTTACCGCTCTGGTCGCGTAAGATCCGTATAAAAAAATCAGACTGCATCAGACTGCATCAGACGGCGAGTACGCTTGCCGCGAATGGATGCGAAGCCGTCAGAAGGTGCGCGCCAGGCTTCCCTGTGCCGATGCTGGCATTGCGATCCGGGAATGAATAACGCGTACGCTGTCGCCGGCCGAGGCTTCCTGGAACTCGGCTGCATGCTGTCCCAGCAGTGTGCTTACGATCCGTGAAGATGCTTTGCCGTCACCGTAAGGGTTATGCCGCCGCGAATAACTTTGCCGCAGGATGTCGTCGTTCATCAGCGTTGACACCGCATGGACGATACGCTCGGTTCGCGTGCCCACCAGCGTCACGGTTCCTGCTGCCACCGCTTCGGGGCGCTCGGTGACATCGCGCATGACCAGCACCGGTTTGCCCAGCGAAGGCGCTTCTTCCTGAACGCCGCCGGAATCGGTGAGGATCACGTCGGCGCGCTGCATCATGCGGACGAATTGCAGATAGTCGAGCGGTTCGATCAGGTGCAGATTCGGTACGCCGGACAGGATCTCCATGACCGGCCGGCGCACGTTGGGATTCAGATGCACCGGATAGACGATCTGCAGATTGTCTCGCCGCGCCAGCATCGCCAATGCCTGGCAGATGTTGCGAAAACCATCGCCGAAATTCTCACGTCGGTGGCCGGTGACCAGCAGCGTTTTTCTGTTCGCGTGTAAGGGCGGCAGTTGCGCATCGATGTCGGAACGCAGAGATGCATCTGCGGCAAGTCGGGCCACCGTGATCTGCAAGGCGTCGATTACGGTATTACCGGTGACAACGATGCGGCCCTGCAATTGTTCTTCGAGCAAGTTGCTGCGCGACTGCTGCGTCGGTGCAAACAACAGGTCGCTGGCAAGATCGATGGTGCGCCGGTTCATTTCTTCCGGCCACGGCTGCTGCATGTCGCGTGTGCGCAGACCCGCTTCCACATGCGCCACTGGAATGCGCCGGTGAAACGCTGCCAGCGCCGCCGTCATAGCGGTCGTGGTGTCGCCGTGCACCAGCACGCGATCAGGTTGCTCGTCGACCAGCAGGCCATCCAGTGCTCCCAGCAGGCGCGCGCTCAAGCCGTTGAGGCTTTGGTCGTGTGCCATGACATCGAGCTTGTGATGGGCCTGGATGTCGAAAAGCGAAAGAACTTGCTGCAGCATCTCGCGATGCTGGCCGGTGACGCAAATACGCGAATCGATGCCGGGCGTTGCCGACAATACCTTGAGCAAGGGCGCCATCTTGATCGCTTCGGGACGAGTGCCGAAGATCGACAATATTTTTATGCGGGCGTGTCTGATGATTCCCTCCACAGTAATGGCCGATGGTCATCGCGTGGAGTGATTTATTGGAAAAGTCTGGTCGCAGATGATTGTCGGAATGTGCCTGCTGTTATTTGCTAACTACTTGCTAAATCTCAGGGACATACAGAGAACCACAAAGAACCATAAGTTGCCGGAGAGTCACGACGCGATGCCAAACATACAAGGTCGTATGTTTTACAGAAGATGGAGTCGAAAATGTTTGAGGTGGTTCCAGCTTCGCTACTAATGAGTAGCGAAGCTTTGTATCAAATTGTAAAAACAGTGAAGGCCGGACCCGTGGCAAGGAATTAACCGCCGCGCTGTTGCCCTTGCCGGTCGGCGATCTCATTCCACAAATGCATCGCTACATAGGCACGCCAAGGTCGCCACGCTTCAGCGTGGGCACGTTGATGAGCGAGTTTGAGCAAAGCCGGATCTCGGCCTGCAATCGCTTGCATCAGCACCAGATCTGATGCCGGCCATGCATCGGCATCGCGCCATGCACGCATGGCGACGTACTCGACTGTCCATGGTCCGATGCCAGGCAAGTCCAGCAGGGTTTTGCGCCTGTCGGCAAGATCGACGTCGGGCGCATCCACCGGCACGTCGCCGACTGCAACTGCACGCGCAAAACCTTGTAGTGCGGCGACACGTTTTCCCGGCATGCCGATGGCGGTGAGGTCCGCGCTTGCCAGGGCATGCGGTGTGGGAAAACGCCATGAGGTCGCTGCATGCGCATGGTGTTCGATACGTTCTCCGGCGCGTTCCACCAATCGTCCTACGATGGTAGTCGCCGCTTTGACGCTGACCTGCTGGCCGACGATGGTGCGCACGATCAGTTCAAACGCTGACCACGAACCAGGCAAGCGCAGGCCGGGTGCTGCCTTCAACAGCGGCGCCAGCCACGGATCTGCGGCGAGGTGACTGCGAATCGGTTGCGGATCGGCATCCAGGCCGAACATGCGGATGAGCGGCGCAACCAGTTCATCCGCGTGACGGCTGACCTTGCCTTCCAATACTGCGATCAGCGTGTTGTTCTCAGGATGCCGCGAAACCGCCAGCGTGCCGGCATCGCCATTCCACTCGATGGCGCGCAGATAGACGCCGTTCTCCACTGCTTCCACGCCCGCGGTCGAACGTCCGCCAAAAAAGCGCAGCAGCCTTTCCCAGTCAAACGGTGGCTTGAACGGCAGTTTTCGTATTGCGTTGTGCTTTTCTGAAGAGATGTCCGATTCCGGCATGGTTGATGTTGGTGATCTGCGTGAGTGTGAATGCGATAAATCAGTAAAGGAATGGCAGCAATTTGCAACGGCTTGTAACGGACGTAAATGTTACCCGGTATTTGTAAAGAATTCGGCGGGAAAGCCTGCTTCATTTCGATTTTGTCGATCATGTGTCGATGCCATCCTTCGGCTTTCACCATCTCAGACACGCACACGAGATCATGAGCCAGATACAACGCATCCTCGCATCGGCCATTGCGCCGCTTTCATCGGTCGATACCCATCCTCGTATTGCCTTCAGCTCCTCGGATTGGAAGCGGCGATTGCTGCTGGCGAGTTTGCTGGCGAGCGGTGCCGTCACTTCGGCGTTCGGTGCCAGCTTCAACTGCAGCAAAGCCGGTTCTGCGACGGAGATGATCATTTGCGGCGATGCCGAACTTTCCCGTCTCGACGATCAGTTAGGCAAGACATATAAGCAAGCCAAGGCGAAAGCCGCCGATCGCCGCGAGTTCGCCGCACGCTCGGACGGCTTCTGGCGCTGGCGTGAAAAGAACTGCCGGACGCGCGAGTGTCTGGCCGACTGGTATCAGCAGCGGCAGCTTGCACTGGATGCCGAGTTGTCGGGAATATCCGTCGCATCCACCGCGTTGCAATCCTTGCCTGCACAGGTATCCGCTGTGGTTGCGGATAGTCCGGCGCCGGTAGTGACGCCGGAGCAAATGCAAGCGGCATTGGCGCAGGTGCAGAAACTGATTGCAGAACCGGCCCATGGCAATCATCTGTTCCTCGTGTCTGCCGCACCTCAGTCCACACCGGCAGTCCCGCTGCAGCCACATTACGTCAGCACGTCCGATGGCGAATATGTCTACGAAGATTTGAACGAAGCCACAGCCCGCGACGCCAGGCCGCGCGTGATGGTCCGCTATCGCGGCAAAGTGCATGGCGAGTACACGCTGGAAGTACAGAAGAAAGCGGGGAAGGTGCGTTATACCTGCGACAGCGATTGTGCTTATATCAAGCAGCTGATATTGCCGGGGTATGGCTTGCATGATCTTGATATGGTGAAAAATGATCATGCGTCGCTGGCGTCGATCATGATGCGGGATGCGATGAACGGATTG
Source organism: Herbaspirillum sp. GW822-FHT03A08 (assembly GCF_058801885.1). Classification (NCBI taxonomy): domain Bacteria; kingdom Pseudomonadati; phylum Pseudomonadota; class Betaproteobacteria; order Burkholderiales; family Oxalobacteraceae; genus Herbaspirillum; species Herbaspirillum sp. GW822-FHT03A08. The sequence continues at coordinate 40,525 of NZ_JBXANR010000007.1, forward strand.
TTGGTGGAGAGTGACTGAAGTGCGAACGAGGAGAGTGTAGCGTTGGTGTCAGAAGGAATCTCCCGCAGTTGGGCTTGCAAGCCCAACTGGCTCGCCCGGCGCGAAGCGATGCTTCGCGCAACCCCGGCCTCGCCCCGCGTCCGGACCGGACGCGAATTCAATTCCCGGAGGCACACCACCAATAAAAAAGGCCACCCAGAGGGTGACCTTTTGTATTGGTGGGGGTTATTTTTAGGTGGGAATCTCCCGCAGTTGGGCTTGCAAGCCCAACTGGCTCGCCCGGCGCGAAGCGATGCTTCGTGCAACCCCGGCCTCGCCCCGCGTCCGTACCGGCCGCGAATTCAATTCCCGGAGGCGCAACACCAATAAAAAAGGCCACCCAGAGGGTGACCTTTTGTATTGGTGGTGGAGCCGGCGGGAATCGAACCCGCGTCCGCAAGCACTCTACAGACAGTTCTACATACTTAGCGCTGCCATTTGATTTAACCCGAACGACGCGGACGCGCACGCTGCGTTAAGGCGAGTCACCTTAGATTTAACCTCGAACCAAGTGACCCGGTTCAAAGCGATTCCTTGTAAATGACTCTACTGCTGTTTTACCAGCCTACCCCAAGGAAGAAGTAGTGTAGAGCAAGCGGGTATTAAGCCGCTTGTGCGTACGAGTTATCGTTTGCAGTTATATCTTGTCTGATTGTATTTACGAGGTAGTCAGGCCTCGGTATGCCCTGCGCTGCTTTGCAACCCACGTCGAAACCAAGTCGGCCCCATGCAGATCTGCATTATAACTCAGTATGGGGGCGGCTTGCCGGGTTATCAAGGAGGATGCCGGCAAGCCATGTTGTTTTGGTTCTTTATTGCTGCAACGTCAGTTCGACGCGGCTGGTTTGTCCCTTGTCCTTGATGCCTTCGGCATTGAGCTTGGGCGCGATCAGGTAAATGCGATCCGCCGAGATGATGCTCTGGTCTTGCAGGTAATTGCGGACCAGATCTGCACGGCGTTGCGCGAGGTTACGCAGGTCGTCTTCCGTGATCGTGGTGTTGTCGACGATCAATTTCTGCATTTCTTCCGGGGGCAGCGACTTGGTCAGGCCCACCATGTTGCGCGGCTTCTTGAATTTTTCGTCCTTGTAGACCTTTTCCATGTACTTGGTGCGTTCGCTATCGGAGATATCGAGATCCTTGCCGGAGGGTTGGCCTTCTTTCTCGATGATGTCCTTGCGTTTCATTGCGCGCATTTTGCGGTTCAGGAGCTCCTTGCGCAGGCCGACGTCGTCGACAGCGGGGTCAGCGCGACCCATGACGTCGATCTTCAGGGCAGGGCGCTGATGCAAGGCGTAGCCGAGGGTGTCGAGCTTCTTGCGGATGTCGTCGGTCAGTTCGGACGAGCCGGGTTCGAACTCTATGTAGCTGAGCTCACCGGCGCTGTCGTCGCCGAACATCGAGCTGATCAGCGCAAACGGCGAGGTGACGGCCTTGACGATCAGGTTGACGAAAACGCGCATGATAATGCCGCCGATTGAGAATTGCGGATCGGACAGCGAGCCGGAAATCGGCAGGTTGAGGTTGATGGTGCCGTTGCGGTCCTTGAGCAGAGAGACGGCGAGCATCACCGGCAGCTTGGTGACGTTGGGGCCATCCACGTGATCACCGAAGGTCAGTTGCTCGATGCGCACGTCGTTTTGTGCGACCAGTTTGTCGTTTTCAATCTTGTATTGCACATCCATCGACAGCTTGCCCTTGGTGATCGGGTAGCCGGCGTACTTGGCGGAATACGGCGTCAGGCGCGGCAGTTGCACGCCGTTGGCGCTGGCTTTGACGTCGAGGAACATCGGCTTGAACAAGGGATTGAGTGAGCCGGAGATTTGCAGCGGCGCGTCGTTGTCGATCTTGCCGCGCAGGTCGATGGTGGCTGGTTCAGGCTTGTCGGAAGCGATGCTGCCGATGGTGCCGCCCATACCGGTCATGTTGGCGGTGTAGTTGGGTTTGACGAAGTTGTCGGTGAAGTTGATGTTGCCGCCTTGCAGGACCGTCTGGCCGATGCGCACGACCGGTGCATTCGGATCAGGTGCGGCGGGGGTGACCGGTGCTGTCGATGTGGTGGTCTTGGCGACGGTGGTCGAAGGTTTGCCGTCGGCGCTGGCTGGTGTAGTGACGGAGTTCGGCGGCTGATCTTTGGAGACGACGATGTCTTGCAGATTCAGCTTGCCCTGATCGGACAGGATGGCGCGGGCGTAAAAATCGGAGAGAGCGATCTTCTCCAGCGAGACCACCGGTTTGCCGCCAACTTTTGCATTGATACCTTGCAGATTCAGCGTTCTCCAGCGCAGGAAGTCGGTGGAGGTCTGCTTGTCGAGCACGCGGAAGTTGTTCAGGCTGGCCGAGCCGTTGTATTGCAGCGCCAACGCCTGCTTGTTGATGGGCGGCGTGAGCGCGAGTTTGCCTTTTGTGCTCAGCGTGCCGCTGGTGAGTGTGACGTTCAGGTAGTCGGTGAAGTAGGTCTGGAACGGTGCGATCGGCAAGTTCTGCGCGTCCAGTACGAGGTCGACGGTCTTCAACTGCGGTGCCGCCTGACCGGTGACGTTGAGCTTGCCGTTCTTGTTGAGCTTGGTTTGCAGCGAGATCTTCGTGGTCTGATCCAGTTGGCTGGAGAGATTGTCGATCTTCAGATTGAGGCCTTCGGCGCGCAGCTTTTGCGTCGGCGTGGTGCCGCTGTCTTCGTAGACGATGGTGCTGTCGGTGATGGCGAAACTGTTCAACTTCGCTTGCCATGCTGCGGCGTTTGCGCTGGCCGGTGTTGCAGTCTTTGCAGGTGTGTCGGCCTTGGCGGATGCATCCGCTGCTGTGGCCGGCTTGCCAGATGTGCCGGATGTGGCGAGCAAGTCTTGCAGGTTCAATACGCCCTTGGCGTCGCGTCGCAGATCGCCGTTCAGGCCGACGATGCGGAACGCCTCTGCTTCCGCCTTATGCGCTTGCAGGTCGATCGATGCATTATCCAGGGCGATGGTCTTGGCGCCAATGACACTCGCAGCGGATTTGACTTTGGATCCCAGTTTCAGATCGCTCACCTCGATACCGAGCTTGCGGAGGTTGATCTGGCCGCCGGCGATTTGTACATCGGTCTGGCCTGAGACCTTGCCGCTGAGTGCGCCGTTGAGGGAGCGATTGAGGTAATTCTGATAGCCGCTCAGCTGTACGGATTTCAGCGTGGCATTGCCGTTGACGCTACCTTTAAGTGGTGCGACTTCACCGGTGAAGCCGATTTCGCCATGACCGTTTTCTATGAGCGACAAAGCGATCTTCGCTGGCTTGGCATCGGCGACGGTGGAAACTTCTTCGGCGTCGACGGTGATTTTTTCCAACTGCACAATCTGGCGCGGCGAGGCGTTGGTGTCGTCCGTCCATTTTACGCTGCCGTCGCGCACCATCAATTTACGGACGGTGATGGCCGGTGCAGTTGCGGCCGGTTTCGTGTCTGCAGCCGCAGGCGTGGCTGCTACAGGAGCAGCGGTCGGCGCTGCAGCCACGGGTTTGACATTGCCCTGAGGGGGTGTCTTCTTTGCAGCAACAGGTCTGGTGTTGTTCTTGCCGATGCGGGTCCAGTTGATTTCGCCCTTGCTGTTCATCTCAGCCCATATTTCGGGCTTGCTGATGGTGATTTGGTCGATAACGCCACTGAGTTTGACGAGGTCGAGCTTGTTGAGCTTTGCTGAAATCGAACTGGCTTTCAGCAATTGCGCCGCATTTTTTTCCTGCACTGAGATATCTGCCAGCGTCACGTCGCCATCGAGCGCAATTTGCGGTTTGTCCTTGTCGCGGCTGAAGGTGAGGTCCAGTTGCGTGGTGAGTTTGGCGCTTTCCAGTTTGACGGGCAGCGCAACCGGGACGAAGGGGACGTAGCTCGCCAGATCCAGCTTGTCGATGTCGATGGCCAGCGTGGTATCGAGGGAGCTGGCAAATGGTTTGCTGCGTCCCTTGAGCGAAAACGGCGTGCCGTTGACGCTCATCGACAAAATGGGCTGGACGAAGGTATCCACATTGCGCGGCAGGTTTGACACGAACGGCACACCGATGTTGAGTGTGCGGATGTCGATGGTTTTGCCGGTGACCTTGTCGTCGAACAGGATGGCGCCGTTTTGCAATTGCAGATTGGCCAGCGAGAAGAAGGTTTCTCCTTCGCTCTTTGGCATGGCGAGAATGCGATCAATGATGTCGGAGAAGTTGTAGCGGCCGATGCCCTCATCGCTCAGGCGGACGACGTGGAGCTTGGGCTCGGTGAGCTTCACTTCGTCCAGAATGGCGGCCAATCGCGGCAGAGATGTCGCCGAGGCGTTGACGACCAGTTCTTTGGCGCTGAATGCGGCGGTTTTCTGATCAGGTTCGTAGAGTGTGACGTCATGCACGCGCAGGGCGAGGATGAAGGGATTGAAGCTGACTTCGCCGATGTCGAGCTTGCGGCCGATTTTCGCCAGCGTCTGTTCGGCGGCGATTTTCTTGACCAGAGACGGTAGTGCCAGCCAGCTGACTAATGCGAGCAGCAGCAGAACGGTGATGGTGTATGCGGACCAGCGCAGTGTGCGCAGTTGCCAGGCAGGACGGGGATGATTCGCCATGATCGTTTCCTCGTGGAGAAGTGCGTTCGCGGCAGGCAAACGCCTTCAATATATTTTGATGTGGCCGGAAATCGGATGGAAGCCGGCTTCCGGCTGCGCTGCAAGAGATGCGACGAATGAAACTATCGTGATTATGGCCTGATCAGGTCAAGCAGGTGCAGCGGGTCGTGCAACAACGCATCAGCTTCCCATGATGCCGGCTCCGCATGGCCGCAATAGCCCCAGGCGGCAGCCACGGTTTGCATGCCGGCGGCGCGTCCGGCCTGGATGTCGCGCAGGTCGTCACCGACGTACCAGCAATCCTCCGAAGGCAATTGCAGACGGCTCGCGGCCTCCAGCAGCGGGGCAGGGTGCGGTTTGGTATGTGGCGTGGTGTCGCCGGAGACGACGCAGCCGGCGTGACCCAGGCCGATCTGCGGTACCAGCGGATCGGTGAAGCGGGATGCCTTGTTGGTGACGATGCCCCAGGCCAGGCCTTGGGCTTCGAGCTGTTTCAACAGATCGGGGATGCCGTCGAACAGTTTGCTTTTGACGACCAGATTCGCTTCGTAACGGTTCAGGAAACTGACGCGCAATTCTTCATAGGCTGCGTCATCTGGTTTGATGCCGAAAGCGGCGCCGATCAGACCGCGCGCACCGGCCGAGGCGACAGGGCGCAGCAACTCATAGGGTGTCGGCTCCAGGCCGCGATCGGCGCGCAATGCATTGACCGCTTCGGCGAGGTCCGGGGCAGTATCGGCGAGGGTGCCGTCGAGGTCGAACAGGATTGCACGTGGCTTCTTCAGAGGCATTGTAGATTTCTGCTGTTGTTATATGGACGTGGCCGGGGTTGGTCCGGCCACGTATTTGCCAGCTGCTACAGTGGTTTGCGGCAAGCCACCATGTAGTTGACGCTGGTGTCCTGGTTGATCGAATACAGTTTGGTCAGCGGATTGTAGGAAAGACCTTTGAGGCCGTCGAGTTCCAGATCTGCTTCGCGGATGAAGCGCGCCAGTTCGGCCGGGGTGATGAATTTTGCATAGTCGTGCGTGCCTTTGGGCAGCATGCGCAGCAAATACTCTGCGCCCAGAATCGCGAACAGGTAGGCTTTCGGATTGCGGTTCAAGGTGGAAAAGAACACGTGACCGCCGGGTTTGGCGAGGGCAGAGCAGGCGCGCACAATGGAGGCCGGATCGGGAACGTGTTCCAGCATCTCCATGCAGGTCACGACATCGAATTGTCCGGCTTCGCGCGCAGCGAGGTCTTCTGCGGCAATTTTCTCGTAACGGACTTGCACGCCGGATTCCATGCCATGCAGGTCGGCAACTTTCAGTGCCTTTTCTGAGAGATCGATACCGGTGACCTTAGCGCCTTTGCGCGCCATGGATTCGGCAAGGATGCCGCCGCCGCAGCCGATATCAACCACATTCTTGCCGGGCAAGGCCGCTCGGGCATTGATCCATTCGAGGCGAAGCGGGTTGATTTCGTGCAAGGGACGAAATTCGGAAGTGGGATCCCACCAACGATGGGCGAGATCGCTAAATTTTTGCAGTTCTAGAGGATCGGCATTCATAAGGTGAATGATAGCCGAAGCAATTGGCTTGCTGTCCGACACAAAACAAATTTCCATAAAAAAACCCCGCCGAAGCGGGGTTTTTTTCGATTGAAAATCTCGTGCTGGCAATTACTTGTTACGTGTGCCAACAACTTCGATTTCAACGCGGCGGTTCTTAGCGCGGCCAGCTGCAGTCTTATTGTCTGCGACTGGTTGCGATTTGCCCTTACCTTCAGTGTAGACACGGTTAGCTTCGACACCCTTGGAAACCAGGTATGCCTTGACCGATTCAGCGCGGCGGACGGACAGTTTTTGGTTGTAAGCAACAGAACCGACGGAGTCAGTGTGGCCGACAGCAATGATAACTTCCAGGTTCAGACCGTTCAGGTTAGCAACCAGCTCGTCCAGCTTAGCCTTACCAGCTGGCTTCAGGACTGCCTTGTCGAAGTCGAAGAATGCGTCAGCAGCGTAAGTAACTTTTTCCGATGTCGGAGCAGCAGCAGGAGCAGCGGCTGGAGCAGCAGCAGGAGCGGCAGCAGCAGCAACCGGAGCAGGTGCTTCTTCGCAAGGGCCGTTAACAAATGCAGTTTGCCAGCACAGACCGAAACCGCTGCGGGTTACAACGTCACGACCGTCTTGCAGGTACAGGCTGTTTGGACGGACCTTGATGTCCTTGATTTCCTGTGCAGTCGCAGACAGAGCGATGGCTGCGGACGCAGCAGCGAAGACGAGTTTTGCTAATTTGTTCATGTTTCTCCTCTCGGGTGAGATATCCGCAGATAAACTGCGCTACAAAATTACGACATCAAAAAAACGAATAATATCATGTGTTCAGGTCGTCACACGCCCCTTTGCAGGGGACCGTGCAATGAACTTAGCCGCCATTCTGCCACAGGCTGGTGCAATCAGCGAACGTTGCCAAATAGTCCAATCAACGTTTTTAACACTCTGTTGTTTTTTGGTAACAAGAGGTTTACCTCTATGAACATGCTATGTGAGTTGCCAAAAAAACTAATTTTTGCGTAAAAAACCTTATTTTTCATGCCCTTGCACAGAAATAACCACACGCCGGTCAGGTGATAGGCAGCTTGTTAATTTCTTTTTGGCAAGACTTTCGCTGCAGTCGCTGATCGGTTCATTATTGCCGGCGCCGATGGTTTGGATCGGTGCGGAAATATTTTTGCTCTTCAGAAACGCCGCGACGGCTTCTGCTCGTTTGAGTGAAATTTCCTGATTATGTTTCTGAGCGCCAAGGCGGTCTGCATGACCGGTCACGATAATGCTGTCAATCTGACCGCATGCTTTCAGCTTTTCGGTCACCTCCTGATTCAGAACGTTGGCGGCGGCGCTATTTAATCTGGCCGTGCCGAAGCCAAAGGTCTGGTCGCCACTCAATGTGACGGTGAAAGTGCAATTCGCCCTGTCACCCTGCATGCCCTGGCCAACAGGGCCAACTGCCATCGGATTGCTGACCAATGCCGGTGCAATCGGATTGGCGACCGGCGGTTGCAGATCGCCGTCGCAGCCCGTGACGGAATTGGAGGGAGTCCAATATCCCGTGCGCCAGCAAAGCCCATATTGGCTCCGTGCAACATTGCCCTGATTGTCCTGGTTATAAGCGGACGAGGCGGGCGTTGCAGGGATGTTGGTGACGTTCTGCGCGCCGACGGTGGCGGCGAAAAGGCAGAGCAGGAATCCGGTGGTAGATTTATGTGACATATTAATTAGTATGTTGAAGCAGTTGCGAGACGAATTATTTTAAGGTCGGACTGTAAGGCGCTTGCAAGTGCCTTACAGGCCGTAAGGAAACGTGCCTCTTGCTTCAAATTCGCAAGTTTTTCTATGGAGGGCTCGCATTTTAATCATATTTGCCGCCTTGCCTCCAATTGTTTATGCCGGCCGCTGCATATTGCTCCAGAGCTAAAACCCGTGGCAACAAGGCTCGGCGTGCTAGAATGCTTGGTTTAAAGTCGCTACCCGCTATGGACGTTTCTAGCATGCTGTTGCGGGTCTGATTTACCAACCAAGATCAATACCTTCCGACTTGCCAATGGATCAATTCGCCAAAGAAACCATCCCCATTTCCCTTGAAGAAGAGATGCGCAAGAGCTACCTCGACTACGCGATGAGCGTGATCGTGGGCCGTGCTCTGCCGGACGTGCGTGACGGCTTGAAGCCGGTGCATCGCCGCGTGCTGTTTGCCATGCACGAGATGAACAATGTCTGGAACCGCCCGTTCGTGAAGTGTGCGCGTGTGGTCGGTGAAGTCATGGGTAAGTATCACCCGCACGGCGACGCTTCGATTTACGACACGCTGGTGCGTATGGCGCAGGATTTTTCGCTGCGTTACATGCTGGTTGACGGCCAGGGCAACTTCGGTTCGATCGACGGCGACGGCGCTGCGGCGATGCGTTACACCGAGTGCCGCCTCGACAAGATCGCCAATGAGCTGCTGGCCGACATCGAAAAAGAAACCGTTGATTTCGATCCCAACTATGACGGCAAGGAAAAAGAACCTTCGGTTCTGCCGACTCGCATCCCCAATCTGCTGATTAACGGTTCGTCCGGTATCGCGGTGGGTATGGCGACCAATATTCCGCCGCACAACATCACCGAAGTCATCAACGGCGCGTTGCACGTGTTGTCGAACGCCAATTGCACCGTGGATGAGCTGATCGAGCTGATTCCTGCACCGGATTTCCCGACGGGCGGCATCATCTATGGCGTGTCCGGCGTGCGCGATGGTTATCGCACCGGTCGCGGTCGTGTGGTCATGCGCGCCAAGACGCATTTCGAGGAGTTCGGCCGTGAAGGCCGCACCGCGATCATCGTCGACGAGCTGCCGTATCAGGTGAACAAGAAGGCCTTGCTGGAACGTATCGCCGAGCTGGTGCGCGACAAGAAGCTGGAAGGCATTTCCGACCTGCGCGACGAGTCCGACAAGTCCGGCATGCGCGTCGTCATCGAACTCAAGCGCGGTGAAGTGCCGGAAGTCGTGCTGAACAATCTGTACAAGCAGACGCAACTGCAAGACACCTTCGGCATGAACATGGTGGCGCTGGTGGATCGCCAGCCCAAGCTGCTGAACCTGAAGCAGATGCTTGAATGCTTCCTGTCGCATCGCCGTGAAGTCGTTACCCGCCGCACTATTTTCGAACTGCGCAAGGCACGCGAACGTGGTCACGTGCTGGAAGGTCTGGCGGTTGCACTGGCCAACATCGATGACTTCATCGCGATCATCCGTGCGGCGCCGACGCCACCGGTGGCAAAGACCGAACTGATGGCGCGCGCCTGGGATTCTTCCATGGTGCGCGAGATGCTGGCGCGTACCGGCGCAGAAAACACCGGCGGCATCAACGCCTTCCGTCCGGAAAATCTGCCGACGCACTACGGTATCCAAAACGACGGCCTGTACAAACTGTCCGACGACCAGGCGCAGGAAATTCTGCAAATGCGTCTGCAACGCCTGACCGGTCTGGAGCAAGACAAGATCGTCAACGAGTACAAGGAAGTCATGGAGCAGATCGCCGACTTGCTGGACATTCTGTCCAAGCCGGCTCGCGTTACTGCCATCATCACCGACGAACTGAACGCCGCCAAGAACGACTTCGGCATCGGCGCCAAGGACGAGCGTCGTTCGACCATCGAACTCAACGCGACCGACCTCGGCACCGAAGACCTGATCACGCCGCAAGATCTGGTCGTGACCCTGTCGCACACCGGTTATATGAAGTCGCAGCCGGTCTCCGAATACCGTGCGCAAAAACGCGGCGGCCGCGGCAAGCAAGCCATGGCCACCAAGGATGACGACTGGATCGACCAACTGTTCATCGCCAATACGCACGATTACATCCTGTGCTTTTCCAACCGCGGCCGCATGTACTGGCTCAAGGTATGGGAAGTGCCGCAAGGCTCGCGCAACTCGCGCGGCAAGCCGATCGTCAACATGTTCCCGCTGCAAGACGGCGAAAAGATCACGGTCATCCTGCCGGTCTCCGGTGAGAACCGTACTTTCCCCGAAGACCGTTACGTCTTCATGTCGACCAGCCTCGGCACCGTCAAGAAGACGCCGCTGTCCGACTTCAGCAATCCGCGCAAGGCCGGCATCATCGCGGTCGACCTCGACGAGGGTGACTTCCTGATCGGCGCTGCGCTGACTGACGGTCAGCACGATGTCATGCTGTTCTCCGATTCCGGCAAGGCGGTGCGCTTCGACGAAAACGATGTACGTCCGATGGGCCGTACGGCACGCGGCGTGCGCGGCATGAATCTGGAAGACGGTCAGCAAGTCATCGCCTTGCTGGTCGCCGAAAACGAACAGCAATCCGTCCTGACGGCAACTGAAAACGGCTTCGGCAAACGTACGCCGATCACGGAATACACCCGCCACGGCCGCGGTACCAAGGGCATGATCGCGATCCAGACCAGCGAGCGCAACGGCAAGGTTGTTGCGGCGACGCTGGTGGAAGCCAGCGATGAAATCATGCTCATCACTACCGGTGGCGTGCTGATCCGCACCCGGGTCGCGGAAATCCGCGAAATGGGGCGTGCAACGCAAGGCGTGACGCTGATTGCGGTGGAAGACGGTACCAAGCTGAGCGGCCTGCAGCGTGTGGTTGAGTCTGACGCTGAAGAAGACAAGGCGGAAGACGATGTCGACGGTGCGGTTGATTCCGAAGGCGGTGATGCAGCTGCCGCCGGAGAAGGCGACGCGCCTGCGGAATAAGCCGGGTTGAACAGAAAATGACCGGCTGATGGCCGGTCATTTTCATCCTGTTGCGTTTATTCGCTTCATTTTGTTCTATTTGTTTGTTCCGCTAGCTTGTTCTGCCTGTTTGCCCAGTCTTCTGTTTCTGTCTTTTCTGCTTGCGCTCTTGTATTGTTGCTTCGTCTTTTCTTTATTTCTACCCTGGATCATGGTCTACAATTTTTCCGCTGGCCCGGCCGTATTGCCGAAAGAAGTATTGCAGCAAGCTGCTGATGAAATGCTGGACTGGCACGGTAGCGGCATGTCCGTGATGGAAATGAGTCATCGCGGCAAGGAATACATGTCGATCATAGAAGCAGCATTGCGCGACATGCGCGAGCTGTTTGCAGTCCCCCCCAATTACAAGATCCTGTTCCTGCAAGGCGGCGCCATCGCCGAGAACGCCATCATTCCGATGAATCTGGCGGCTCTGCGCGGCGAGGCCGGCGTTGCTGATTACGTCAACACCGGTTCGTGGTCGACCAAGTCGATCAAGGAAGCGCGCCGTTATTGCGAAGTCAATGTCGCCGCATCGTCTGAAGCCGAGAAGTTCGCCAGCATTCCTGCGCGCGAGTCGTGGAAGCTGTCGCGCAACGCCGCTTACGTTCACCTGTGCACCAACGAAACCATCGACGGCGTCGAATACCAGTTCACGCCGGACGTCGCAGCCGATACTGACAATGCGCCAATCGTCGCCGACATGTCTTCGCACATTCTGTCACGCGCGGTGGATGTATCCAAATACGGCGTTATCTACGGCGGCGCGCAAAAGAATATCGGTCCGGCTGGCCTGACCATCGTCATCGTGCGCGAAGACCTGCTGGGCCACGCTTTGCCGATCTGCCCTTCCGCGTTCGACTGGAAGATCGTGGCTGACAACGATTCCATGTACAACACGCCGCCGACCTATTCGATTTATATCGCCGGACTGGTGTTCCAGTGGCTCAAGCGCCAGGGTGGAGTGGCTGAGATGGAGCGCCGCAATATCGCCAAGGCGGACTTGCTGTACAACTATCTGGACAGCACCGAATTTTATAAAACCCGCATTGCCAAGGATTGCCGCTCGCGCATGAACGCGCCGTTTTTCCTGCACGACGAGGCATTGAACGAGACATTCCTGACCGGCGCCAAAGAGCGCGGTCTGCTGCAGCTGAAAGGCCACAAGTCGGTCGGCGGCATGCGTGCATCGATCTACAACGCGATGCCGATTGAAGGTGTGCAAGCGCTGGTAACGTATCTCCGCGACTTCGAGCAAACTCACGGCTAAGAGGCCGCTGCAAAACAAATCTGGCGTTGTTGCAACGTCTTGCCGTGCTAGCGCACTGTTTGCGACGCTGCGCCTAGCCAGCTTTGCTTTGCAACAGCCTCTGGATGAGGCGAACGCGTAATAAGAAAGACTATGATGAGTGACGATAAACTCTTGCCCCTGCGTCAGAAGATCGACGCTATCGATGCGCAAATCCTCGATTTGCTTAATCAGCGCGCCCGTGTTGCGCAGGAAGTCGGCCATGTGAAGGCCGAAACCAATGCGCCGGTGTTTCGTCCTGAGCGTGAAGCGCAGGTGTTGCGCAAGGCTGCCGAGCGCAATCCAGGCCCGTTGCTGGGAACTGATATCCAGACCATTTTCCGCGAAGTCATGTCGGCTTGCCGCGCGCTGGAAAAGCGTGTGGTCGTGGCCTATCTCGGCCCGGAAGGCACCTTCAGCGAACAAGCCGTGTATCAGCAGTTCGGCCATGCCGTCGAAGGCTTGCCCTGCGTTTCGATCGACGAAGTGTTTCGTGACGCTGAAGCCGGCACTGCCGATTTCGGCGTGGTGCCGATCGAAAATTCTTCCGAAGGCGTGATCAATCGCACGCTGGATCTGTTGTTGCAGACCACGCTGCGCATCAGCGGCGAAATTTCGATTCCCGTGCATCACAGCCTGATGACTAAAGACGGCGGTATGCAAGGCATTACGCGCATCTGCGCGCACTCGCAAGCGCTGGCGCAATGCAATGCGTGGCTGAATCAGAACTACCCGTCGATTGAGCGTCAGGCCGTGGCATCGAATGCCGAAGCGGCGCGCATGGCCGGCGAAGATGTCACCGTGGCGGCTATCGCCGGGGAAATCGCCGGACAGAAGTACAGCCTGCAGACCGTCAACGCGCATATCCAGGACGATCCGCACAACCGTACCCGTTTTGCCGTGATCGGCCGCTTGCAAACGGCGCCGTCGGGGCGGGACCAGACCTCCATCGTGCTGTCGGTGCCGAACAAGGCTGGCGCAGTTTATAACCTGCTGGCGCCGCTGGCTAAGCACGGCGTGTCGATGACGCGCTTCGAGTCGCGCCCGGCCCGCATGGGCGCGTGGGAATATTATTTCTACGTCGATCTCGAAGGTCACGAACAAGACGAAAAAGTCGCCAAGGCCCTGGCCGAATTAAAAGAGAACGCTGCTTTCTTCAAGCTGCTGGGCTCTTATCCTTTCACTGTTTAAGTCATTCTAAGTCATTCGAAGGTTCATTATGTCGACACAATTTGGTCCGGAATACGTGCGCGCCCTCGCGCCCTATCAGGCAGGTAAACCGATCGCCGAAGTCGCGCGCGAGTTCGGCCTGGAAGAAAGCAAGATCATCAAGCTGGCATCCAACGAAAACCCGCTGGGCATGCCGGAATCGGCCAGGCTGGCTATGCAGAGGGCAGTTGCCGATATCGGCCGCTATCCCGATGCCAACGGCTTCGACCTGAAGGCGGCCATCAGCGCCAAGTACAACGTCCCGCAAGACTGGATCACGCTCGGCAACGGCAGCAACGATATTCTGGAGCTGGCGGCGCATGCTTTTGTGCAGCCGAATCAATCGGTGGTCTATGCGCAATACGGTTTCCTGGTCTACGCGCTGGCGACGCAAGCGGTGGGTGCACGCGCGATTGAAGTCAAGGCCAGGGATTTCGGTCACGACTTGCAAGCCATGGCGGCTGCCATCGCCGATGACACGCGGCTGATCTATATCGCCAATCCCAACAACCCGACCGGCACCTTCCTGCCGCCGGCAGAGCTGGATGCCTTCCTCAAGGCAGTGCCGCAGCATGTGGTGGTGGTGATCGACGAGGCTTACAACGAATACCTGTCGGCCGATCTGCAATACGAGTCCACCGACTGGGTCCGCACCTATCCGAATCTGATCGTCTCGCGCACCATGTCCAAGGCCTACGGTCTGGCCGGTCTGCGCGTCGGTTTTGCGATCGCGCAGCCGGGCGTGACCGATTTGCTTAATCGCATCCGTCAACCGTTCAATGTCAATTCGCTGGCACAAGCCGCTGCGGTCGCTGCGCTCAACGACAAGGCCTTCCTGCAAAAGAGCGCCGAAATCAATGCGCAAGGCTACAAGCAGCTGATCGCTGCCTTCGATGCGCTCGGCCTGAAGTATGTGCCGTCGTATGGCAACTTCGTGCTGGTCAAGGTGGGCGATGACGACGGCGCGGGTGCGCGCGTCAACCTGGCCTTGCTGAAGAAGGGCATCATCGTGCGCCCGGTCGGCAACTATGGTTTGCCGCAATGGCTGCGCATCACCATCGGCCTGCCAGAAGAAAATGCTGCGTTTATCGACGCATTGAAAGTCGTTCTGGGCTGAAGGCTGAGCATAGTGAAGAAAATTGTTGTCTTTGGCGTCGGTCTGATCGGCGGTTCGTTTGCACTGGCGTTGAAAAAGGCCGGAGCCGTAGAGCACGTGGTCGGTGTTGGCCGTACGGAAGCATCGCTGTCGCGTGCAAAGGAACTGGGCATCATCGACGAGCTCAGCACCAATGTCGCCGATGCCGTACAAGGTGCGGATCTGATCATGCTGGCGGCGCCGGTCGCACAGACCGGTGCGATTCTGGCAAGCATTGCGCCGCATCTGCAACCAGATACCGTCGTGACGGATGCCGGCAGCACCAAGGCTGATGTTGTTGCTGCAGCGCGTGAAGCTCTGGGCGACAAGATCGCGCAATTCGTTCCCGGGCATCCGATCGCCGGGCGCGAGCAGAATGGTCCGGATGCGGCTTTGGCAGATCTGTACGTGGGCAAGAAGACGGTGGTTACTTCCTTGCCCGAAAACACTGAGCAGGATATCGACCGTGTTGCGCAAGCCTGGCAGGCCTGCGGTGCAGTGATTCATCGCCTGAGTCCTCAGGAACACGACGCTGTCTTCGCATCGGTCAGTCATTTGCCGCACTTGCTGGCCTATGCGCTGGTGGACGACATCGCGTCGAAGCCGCATGCGCCGATTTTGTTTCAATACGCCGCCAGCGGTTTCCGCGATTTCACGCGCATCGCCGGGTCGTCGCCGGAGATGTGGCGCGACATTTCGCTCGCCAATCGCGCCGCGTTGCTGCATGAGCTGGATGCCTATCTGGTTCAGTTGATTCGCATGCGCAAGATGCTGGTCGAGCGCGACAGCGACGGTCTGGAAAAAATTTACGCAAATGCCCAGCAGGCACGGCACAATTGGTCTGTGGCGATCGAAACAGCCGAGCGGCAAAGCAAAGAGGGTGGCGACTAAGCTGCTTATATGCCTTCTGCGTCGTCATTGCCCGATTGCCGCAATTGCCGCGGTCCGCAATATCCCCGTTATTAATCCGCTATTAACCTGGTGAACCACGAATTCCGATGAAGCAAGCTTCCTATCCACATCACATCGATCTGGCGCCCGTCGCCCACGTACAAGGTACGGTCAAGTTGCCGGGTTCCAAGAGCATTTCCAATCGCATCCTGCTATTGGCCGCCTTGTCGCGCGGGACCACTAAGATCATGGATCTGCTGGCATCTGACGACACGCTGGTGATGCTGATGGCCTTGCAGCAGCTCGGCGTCAAATGGGAGCAGATCGACGGCACGCAGGATTACATCGTGCACGGCGTCGATGGCGTGTTGCCGGTGCACCAGGCGGATTTATTCATGGGTAACGCCGGCACCGCGATTCGCCCGCTGACGGCGGCGCTGGCGGTCATCGGCGGCGACTACACGCTGCACGGCGTGGCGCGCATGCATGAGCGCCCGATCGGCGATCTGGTGGATGCATTGAACGACGTCGGCATGCAGATCGAATACACCGGCAATGCCGGCTATCCTCCATTGCACATCCGCCGCGGCATGCTCAATGCGCATCGCATGAAGGTGCGCGGCAATGTATCGAGCCAGTTCCTCACGGCGCTGCTGATGGCTGCGCCCTTGATGGCCAAGAGCGAGCCGATGACGATTGAAGTCGTCGGTGAGCTGATTTCCAAGCCTTATATCGAAATTACCCTGAACCTGATGCGCCGCTTCGGTATCGAGGTGCAGCGCGACGGCTGGCAGTCGTTCACAGTTGCCGCCGGTCAGCATTATCAGAGTCCGGGAACGATTCACGTCGAAGGCGATGCATCTTCTGCATCGTATTTTCTGGCGGCCGGCGCGATTGCCGGCGGACCGATCCGCGTGGAAGGTGTCGGCAAGGACAGCATCCAGGGCGACGTACGCTTCGTCGAAGCCCTGCGTCAGATGGGAGCGACCATCACCATGGGCGACAACTGGATCGAAGCCTCGTCCAATGGCGTGCTGCAAGCCATCGATACCGACTTCAACCATATCCCTGACGCGGCCATGACGATTGCAGTGGCGGCTTTGTACGCCAACGGCACCAGTGTTTTGCGCAATATTGCCAGCTGGCGCGTCAAGGAAACCGACCGTCTGGCCGCAATGGCGACCGAACTGCGCAAGCTCGGTGCGACCGTGGAAGAGGGTGGGGACTATCTGAGCGTGACCCCGCCGGCCCAGCTGACGCCCGCGACCATCGATACCTACGACGACCACCGCATGGCGATGTGTTTTTCGCTGGCCTCGCTGGATGGTGTGGCGCGCCAGGGTACGCGGGTACGCATCAACGATCCGAAATGCGTGGCCAAGACCTTCCCGGACTACTTCCGGGTATTCGAACATATTGCCGAACAGACACTGATCTGATTCGCCAGAGTTTTTACTGATTTCACTGATAAGCGGGGATTCCCATGAACGCGGCAACTATTCCCGTTATTGCCATCGACGGCCCGACTGCCTCGGGCAAAGGTACGGTGGCGCAAAAAGTAGCGCAACATCTCGGCTTCCACTATCTGGATTCGGGGGCCTTGTATCGTCTCACTGCGTTGTCCGCGATTCGTCGCGGCGTGGCCATGAATGACGAGCATGGTCTGGCCAAGAGCGCAGAACATCTGAATTGCCATTTCGATGCCGGGCATATTTTTCTCGCCAACGAAGACGTCACACACGCGATCCGCGCGGAAGAGGTCGGTAATACCGCTTCAAAAATTGCCACTCTGGCAACGGTTCGCCATGCCTTGTTCGGCTTGCAGCTGAGTTTTCGCAAAGCGCCCGGCCTGGTTGCCGATGGCCGCGACATGGGGACGGTGATCTTCCCGCACGCCCCCTTGAAGGTCTTTTTGACCGCCAGCGTCGAAGCCCGGGCGCAAAGGCGCTATAAGCAATTGATTGACAAGGGTTTTCCTGCTAATATGGAAGACCTCTCGAAGGATTTGAGGGAGCGTGATGCACGGGATATGAATCGTGCGTCGGCGCCTCTCAAGCCGGCGGAAGGGGCATATCTACTGGATACATCCGACATGACAGCCGATGAGGCGGTCAAGCAGGTACTCAGCTGGTATGCAGCTTTATAAGCATTTGTTGCTGTTTTATCTGTTGTTTTTGCAATGCCATTGGTGCTCGCCAGATGCAAAGTCCGGCGAGTGTTGATAAACCTAAACCCAATATTCATCGCCCTTTGCGTGCATCATAAGCAGTCTGATTTCTGCAAATCGCGACCGGATACTGGCCAACACCTTTCATAAATCTATGTCTACCACTACTGTCCTGGCTCCTGGAGCCGCTGGCGCTGATGCATTTGCAGCGCTGTTTGAAGAATCGCTGTCACGTCAAGACATGCGTTCTGGTGAAGTCATTTCGGCTGAAGTCGTCCGCCTCGACCATAACTTCGTTATCGTCAACGCCGGCCTGAAGTCCGAAGCCTTCATTCCTATCGAAGAATTCAAAAATGACAACGGCGAACTCGAAGTCAACGTCGGTGATTTCATCTCCGTCGCGATCGAATCGCTGGAAAACGGTTTCGGCGACACTATCCTGTCGCGTGACAAGGCCAAGCGTCTGGCATCGTGGCTCTCGCTCGAAAAAGCGATGGAGTCCGGCGAGATCGTCGTTGGTACTGTCAATGGCAAGGTCAAGGGCGGTCTGACCGTTCTGACCAACGGTATTCGTGCCTTCCTGCCAGGTTCGCTGGTGGATACACGTCCGGTCAAGGATACAACGCCTTTCGAAGGCAAGACTCTGGAATTCAAGGTCATCAAGCTGGATCGCAAGCGCAACAACGTCGTGTTGTCGCGTCGCGCCGTCATCGAAGCATCGATGGGCGAAGAGCGTCAAAAGCTGATGGAAACCCTGAAAGAAGGCACTGTTGTTACCGGTGTCGTCAAGAACATCACCGACTACGGCGCGTTCGTGGATCTGGGCGGTATCGACGGCCTGTTGCACATCACCGATCTGGCATGGCGTCGTGTGCGTCACCCATCGGAAGTGCTCACAGTCGGTCAAGAGATCACTGCCAAGGTCCTCAAGTACGATCAAGAGAAGAACCGCGTTTCGCTGGGCGTCAAGCAACTGGGCGACGACCCATGGACAGGTCTGTCCCGTCGTTACCCACAAGGCACACGCCTGTTCGGTAAGGTCACCAACCTGACAGACTACGGCGCATTCGTCGAAGTCGAGCAAGGCATCGAAGGTCTGGTGCACGTTTCCGAAATGGACTGGACCAACAAGAACGTCGCGCCTAACAAGGTTGTTCAGCTGGGCGACGAAGTTGAAGTCATGGTTCTGGAAATCGACGAAGAGCGTCGCCGTATCAGCCTGGGCATGAAGCAATGCAAGCCGAATCCTTGGGATGATTTCGCGATCAGCCACAAGAAGGGCGACAAGGTTAAGGGCGCCATCAAGTCGATCACCGACTTCGGCGTGTTTATCGGCCTGACCGGCAACATCGACGGTCTGGTTCACCTGTCCGACCTGTCCTGGACTGAAACCGGCGAAGAAGCTGTCCGCCGCTTCAAGAAGGGCGACGAACTGGAAGCCGTTGTTCTGGCAATCGACGTCGAGCGTGAGCGCGTTTCCCTGGGCGTCAAGCAGCTGGAAGGCGATCCGTTCAACAACTTCGCTGCAATGAACGACAAGGGCGCACTGGTTACCGGTACCGTCAAGTCGGTCGAGCCTAAGGGCGCAGTGATCCAGTTGTCGGACGAAGTCGAAGGCTACCTGCGTGCATCCGAAATCTCGCGCGACCGCGTTGAAGATGCCGGTACACACCTGAAGGTCGGCGACAGCGTTGAAGCACTGGTCATCAACATCGACCGCAAGGCACGCAGCATCCAGTTGTCGATCAAGGCAAAGGACAACGCTGAAACTCAAGAAGCAATGCAAAAGATGTCTTCGGACTCCAGCGCTGCTTCCGGTACCACCAGCCTGGGTGCACTGCTGAAGGCAAAGCTCGACAACAAGAACTGATTAGTCGAGCATAATGACCAAGTCTGAGCTGATCGCTCGCCTGGCTGAGCGTTATCCGCAACTTGTCGCCAAGGATGCGGATTACGCGGTCAAAACCATCCTCGATGCAATGGTTGATGCATTAGCAACCGGCCAGCGTATCGAGATCCGTGGTTTTGGCAGCTTTGCGTTAAATCGCAGGCCGCCTCGCATCGGTCGCAATCCCAAGTCGGGCGACAAAGTGATGGTGCCGGAAAAGCGCGTACCTCATTTCAAGCCCGGCAAGGAATTGCGTGAGCGTGTCGACGCCATGGTGGGGCAACCCATCAAGGAAGACTAAGTTGTTGCGCCTGCTGCAGAGCAAGCGGGACCGTTGAGCGCACTGAGTGTAAATAGCGCTTAACAAATCAAACGGCATCTTTGGATGCCGTTTTTTTTCACGTACAATTTCAACTCTGCCGTATTGGCGATCCGGTTGGATAGTTTTTCTGCCGTTTGATCGTCTGTGCAGCATGCTGTAACTTATCGCCAAGCCATCGCGGCCGGCCAATACATCAAAAAAGGATTAGCGCCATGAAGATAATTTCAAGACTGATTGCGGCCATCCTGTTTATTCTTTTCTTTTTCTTTGCGCTGAAAAACACGCAGGAAATCACCCTCCATTTCTTCCTCGGCTATGAACGCACCGATCCGCTGGTGCTCGTGCTGCTGGTCTGCTTCGTTGGCGGCGCCATTCTGGGCGTGCTGGCCATGACGCCGATCGTCTTCCGCCATCGCCGCGAAGCATCCAGACACAAGAAAGCTGTCTCGACCCTGCAGAAAGAGCGCGAAGCGCAGCAACTGGCGCAAATTCAGCCACCGCAGCCGGATAGCATCGTGCCTGTTCCTCCGCAGCATCTCATCTAAAAAGATTTTTATGGAATTTGAATTCTGGTGGTTGCTGGGCATCCCCGTCTTTTTCGGCCTGGGCTGGATTGCGGCACGTGTCGATATCAACCAGTTGATTTCCGAATCGCGTACTTTGCCGCGCGGTTACTTCAAGGGGTTGAATTTCCTTCTGAACGAGCAGCCGGACAAAGCGATTGACGCATTCATCGAGATCGTCAAGCTGGATCCGGAAACCGTCGAACTGCATTTTGCGCTGGGCAATCTGTTCCGCCGTCGCGGCGAGACCGAACGCGCGATTCGCGTTCACCAGAACTTGCTGGCACGCCCCGATTTGCCGGCCGAGCACAAAGCCCATGCGCAGTACGAACTTGGTCAGGATTACCTGAAAGCAGGTTTACTGGATCGCGCGGAAGAAACCTTTCATTTGCTCAATGACACGCAATATGGAGCCCAGGCCGGCCGCGCCTTGCTGGAAATTTATCAGCGCGAAAAAGAATGGGCGCGCGCCATTAAAGCCGCTGAGACTCTGCAAGCATCCGGCGCCGGTGGGCGGCAGAAGGAAATCGCGCAGTTCTACTGCGAACTGGCGGAAGACGAGCTGGTGCACACGAACCCCGATGCCGCAATGAACATGCTGGAAAAGGCGCTGGCAACCGACCGCAAGAGTGTGCGCGCCAACATCCTGCTGGGCGACGTTTACCTGGCGAAAGGCGATGTTGAAGCTGCCTTGCTGGCATGGCGCCGCGTCGAACATCAAAGCGTGCCGCATGCTGCTTTGGTGGCGCAGCGCTTGCTCGATGGCTATCAAGCCGTAGGCCGCATGAAAGAGGGTTTGAATTTGCTGCGTGCCTATCTGGCCGAGGCCTCTTCCATCGACTTGCTGGAAGTGGTTTTCAAGGCCGTGCTGGAGCTGGAAGGTGTTGAGGCGGCCAATCAACTCGTCAGCGATGAGTTGCGCAGGACACCGACCTTGCTAGGTCTCGACAAATTCCTGGAAGCGCGCATGATCAATGCTCCGGCGGAGATTCGTCCTGAACTGTCGGTAGTGAAGACGCTGGTGCACAGCTACACCCAAAAGCTGGCCCGATACCAATGTACGCATTGTGGGTTCAAGGCTCGCCAGTTCTACTGGCATTGCCCGGGGTGCAATCACTGGGAAACTTATCCGCCACGCCGTACTGAAGAATTGAATGTGATGAACTAGAGTGCGCACGCACTCGCATCGGTAGGAATATTATGAAAATTACCATTATCGGCACCGGCTATGTCGGACTTGTCACCGGTGCCTGTCTGGCAGAACTGGGCAACGACGTGTTTTGTCTTGATGTCGATCAGTCCAAGGTCGACATTCTCAACAACGGTGGGATTCCTATCCATGAGCCAGGTCTGGAAGACGTCGTGGCACGTAATCGTGCGGCAGGCCGTCTGACGTTTTCGACCGATGTCGCCGCCAGCGTAGCGCATGGCGATGTTCAGTTCATCGCAGTAGGTACACCTCCTGATGAAGACGGTTCCGCAGATTTGCAGTACGTTCTGGCAGCTGCGCGCAACATCGGCAAGCACATGGCCGGCTTTAAAGTCATCGTCGACAAATCGACGGTGCCTGTCGGCACGGCGGATCGCGTGCACGCGGCCATTCAGCAGGAACTGGAACAACGCGCAGTCAAGGATGCATCCTTCTCGGTGGTGTCCAATCCCGAGTTCCTCAAGGAAGGTGCTGCAGTTGAGGATTTCATGCGTCCTGATCGCATCGTCATCGGTCACGACAACACATCGGAAGGGCAGCGGGCTTATTCGACGATGAAGAAGCTGTATGCGCCGTTCAACCGTAATCACGAGCGCACCTACTGGATGGATGTGCGCTCTGCGGAATTCACTAAATACGCCGCGAACGCCATGCTGGCCACCCGCATCTCGTTCATGAACGAACTGGCTAATCTGGCGGACAAGGTCGGTGCAGACATTGAGGCGGTACGCCACGGCATCGGCTCCGATCCACGTATCGGCCACAGTTTCCTCTACGCCGGCTGCGGCTATGGCGGCTCCTGCTTCCCGAAAGACGTGCAGGCGCTGGAACGCACCGCGCGTGACTATGGCCAGGAATTGCACATCCTGCGTGCAGTGGAACAAGTCAACAACAACCAGAAGCACGTGCTCGGAAAGAAGGTTGTGACGCGCTTTGGCGAGAATCTGCAAGGCAAGCATTTTGCAATCTGGGGCCTGGCGTTCAAGCCGAATACCGATGACATGCGTGAAGCATCTTCACGCGTCTTGCTGGGTGAGCTGATCGAGCGTGGCGCGACTGTCGCCGTGTATGATCCAGTCGCCATGAAGGAGGCCAAGCGCGTGCTGACCTTGGATTTCGCCGGCAAGGACGAAGCATTGTCCCGTATTCGTTTCAGCGACAGCCCGATGGATGCGCTGCAGGATGCTGACGCGTTGGCCATTGTTACTGAATGGAAGGCGTTCAGAAGCCCCGATTTTGATCAGCTCAAGCGCAAGCTCAAGAATCCGGTCATTTTCGACGGTCGTAATCTGTTTGAGCCGCAAGTGATGGCTGACATCGGTGTCGAATATCACGGTATCGGCCGTTCCATCCTGACCAAGGCGTAAGTTCATGGCAACAACACTTTCTTCCACCAACAGTGCTCGTATCCTGATCGTCGGCGATGTCATGCTGGATCGCTACTGGTTCGGCGAAGTCAATCGCATCTCGCCCGAGGCTCCCGTACCTGTTGTGCGCGTCGAACGTCGTGAAGAGCGCCTGGGCGGCGCCGCCAACGTGGCACGCAATGCGGCAACGCTGGGCGCGCAAACCGGTCTGCTTGGCGTCATTGGACAAGATGAGGCAGGTTCGGCCGTCGAGGGTTTGTTGACCGAGCTTGGCATCAACAGCTACCTCAATCGCGATCCGGCCATCTCGACTATTATCAAATTGCGCGTGATTGGCCGTCAGCAGCAGCTGGTGCGCGTCGATTTCGAAGATGCGCCGACCGACACCGTCTTGCGCGACAAGCTGACGCAATACAATGCTCTTGTCGGCAACTACGACGTGATCATTCTGTCCGACTACGCCAAGGGCAGCCTGGTCAATGTTGCCGACATGATCAGCGTCGGCCGCAAGCTGGGCAAGCGTATTCTGGTCGATCCCAAGGGTGATGATTTCTCCCGTTACAAAGGCGCTTCCATCCTGACGCCGAACCGCTCCGAACTGATCCGGATTATCGGTCACTGGAAGACCGAAGAAGAGTTGACCGCAAAGGCGCAAAATCTGCGACAGTCGCTGGAACTGGAAGCGCTACTGTTGACGCGTTCCGAAGAAGGCATGACGCTATATCTGGAGAATGAAGTCGTCAATTTCCCCGCCGTCGCGCGCGAAGTGTTTGATGTGTCAGGCGCCGGCGATACGGTAATTGCGACCCTGGCCGTGATGCTGGGTAACGGCGTTGCATTGCCGGAAGCAGTCCGGATCGCTAACTTGGCGGGCGGCATTGTCGTCGGCAAGCTGGGTACCGCGACCGTGACGCGCGAAGAGCTTTCTCTCTAATTTATTTCAATTTTATTTCGTTTCCATTTTGTCAACTTTTGTTTCTGGGCATCGTTAAGTTATTCAGCCGGCTAATTCCATTGCCGGTGTTGTTATTCACTGACTTAACGCTTACCCGAAAGGAACATTATGTTGAAAAAAATCTTGCTGGCAGTGTGCGCATTCGCCATGAGCGCCGGCCTGGCATTTGCCCAGGTGGATGTGAACAAGGGCGATCAGGCCGCACTGGACGGTATCAAAGGCATCGGTCCAGCGATGTCCAAGCGTATTATCGATGAGCGCAAGAAGGGCGACTTCAAGGATTGGACTGACTTTGGTACGCGTGTCAAAGGTGTTGGCGACAAGCGCGCAAACAAATTGTCCGACGCCGGTTTGACGGTAAACGGTCAACCTCGCAGCAAAACGCTGGTTACCAGCAAGGGCGAGGCGAAGCCTTTTCCTAAAAAGATGAAGGATCAGGACGCCAAGGCAGATAAATCAGCCGCCACCAAGGGCTGATGCGCAGGCAATGCAGTACACGAATTCGTTCGTCGATAAACCCCGCTTTGCGGGGTTTTTTGTTCTTGTGGCCGCAAATGATCATTTGCCCGGCGGCCGCTTGCGCATAAAAATAATCGGCATTACAGTCATCAATAATGATCAAAAATAAATAACTTTGATTTGCCGATATGGCAATTGTCGCGAACGCCTGTTATGTACATGCGCGGCAATCAAGGTGGGGAAAGGTTTTATCGGCATGCGTATGGCTGCCGCAGCTTTGCGTGTCAACAAGTTCTGTCAATTACTGGGCAAAAGGGATTTATGAAAATCGCTGATATTCCCGTCGACGAGCAAGCACGCGTCGGCGAGTTGCACTCCTTGCAGATTCTGGATACGCCTCCCGAAGAACGCTTCGATCGTCTGACACGGCTGGCAAAGCGCTTGTTTGCAGTGCCGACGGCCGTGGTGAGTCTGGTGGATGCCAAACGGCAATGGTTCAAGGCGCGTGCCGGTATTGATGTCTGTGAAACCGGACGCGATGTATCGTTTTGCTCGCATGCGATCTTGCGTGACGAAGTCATGGTGGTAAGCGATGCACTGAAGGACCCCCGTTTTCACGACAATCCATTGGTGGTGGGCGATCCGTACATCCGCTTTTATGCAGGCTGCCCGATCCGTAGTCCGCAGGGCTACAAGCTGGGCACCTTGTGCATCCTCGACACCATTCCGCGTGAATTTGATGAGGACGACAAAGTCATGCTGGCAGACCTGACGCGCATGGTAGAGCAGGAAATGGCGGCGGTGCATCTGGCCACCATGGATGAACTCACTAAGCTCTCCAATCGCCGCGGATTTGAGTCGTTGTCCGAACATGCGCTGAGCATGTGCAAGCGACTGGGGAAGCCGGCGTCCTTGCTGTATTTCGACCTCGATCTGTTCAAGCAGATCAATGATCGTTTCGGCCATGCCGAAGGAGACCGCGCGCTGGTCAATTTCGGTCGTATCCTGCTTGCCAATTTCCGGGAATCTGACGTCATCGGCCGGCTTGGCGGCGACGAATTCGCCGTGTTTCTGACCAATACCACGGGGCAGGAAACGGCCGCAGTGCTGGCGCATCTGGATACGGCAATCAATGAATACAATCAGGCCAGCAAACGCGGTTACGATTTGCTGTACAGCGTCGGATCGGTTGAATATGATCCCGCCACGCATGATACGATTGGCGACCTGATGAACAACGCCGATGCCCTGATGTATCAGCAAAAGAAGCGCCGTCGCGAAGCGCCATGATTCTTTCGGCCTGAGACGCTGGGGCAATGTCATCCAACAAACAGCGATAGATTAATGACTTATCTGCAGCCAGTAATTCTCTCAGGCGGCTCCGGCACACGTTTGTGGCCGCTGTCCCGTGAACAACACCCCAAACAGCTGCTGCCGCTGGTCGGTGCCGATACGATGCTGCAGGCGACTGCTTTGCGCCTGTCCGACGGTGGCGATGACTACACGTTGATTGAAGCGCCGGTTGTCGTGTGTAATGAAGAATATCGATTTACCACTGCCGAGCAATTGCGGACTGCAGGACGTCCGACCAGGCACATCGTGTTGGAACCGGTCGGGCGCAATACTGCGCCGGCATTGACGCTGGCAGCCTTGCTCGCGCATCAGGACAAAGACGATCCGATTCTGCTGGTGATGCCGGCGGACCACGTTATTCGCGATGTCGACGCGTTTCAGGCGGCAATCAAAAAAGGCATTCCTCACGCAGTTGCAGGCGCCATGGTGACATTCGGCATCGTCGCCGATCACCCTGAAACCGGTTACGGCTACATCCGCCGTGGCAAGGTCATCGACGGCGCGTATGCCATTGATCGTTTTGTGGAGAAGCCTGACGCCGCTACAGCGCAGGGCTATATCGACTCCGGCGATTATCTCTGGAACAGCGGCCTGTTCATGATGCGCGCCAGTGTCTGGTTGCGCGCGATGGATCATTTTCAGCCGGCCATGGCGAAGGCTTGCCGCGCTGCGTTCGACGGTGGCAAACAAGACCACGATTTTTACCGCATCGATAAAGCCGCTTTTGAAGCATGCCCGGCAGATTCCATCGACTACGCCATCATGGAGAAGCTGGCTGGTGCATCGGGGCTTGGCATCGACGGCCGGATTATCCCCTTGGATGCGGGCTGGTCCGATGTCGGCGCCTGGGATGCGTTGTGGGACGTGTCCGAGAAAGATGCTGCCGGCAATGTCGCGCGCGGCGATGTCATGCTGGTTCAGGCATCGAACAATCTGGTGTTCGCGCAGGGGCGGCTGGTCGCTTGCGTCGGCATTGATAATCTGGTGATTGTCGAGACTCCCGACGCCGTCATGGTTGCCGATAAAAACAATATGCAAGAGGTCAAGCAAATTGTTGCCCAACTGAAGACGCAAAAGCGCGTTGAAGCCGTAACGCATCGCAAGATCCATCGTCCCTGGGGCTGGTATGACTCCATTGATTCCGGCGAGCGTTTTCAGGTCAAGCGCATTGTCGTCAATCCCGGCTGTACGCTGAGCTTGCAGATGCATCATCACCGTGCTGAACACTGGGTCATCGTCAAGGGTACGGCGCGCATTACACGCGGCGAAGACGTATTCCTGCTCTCGGAAAACCAGTCGACCTATATCCCGCTGGGCGTCACGCATCGACTGGAAAATCCCGGCAAGTTCCCGCTGGAAATGATCGAAGTGCAATCCGGCAGCTATCTGGGCGAGGATGATATTGTCCGCTTTGAAGACACTTATGGACGGAAATAAGTCGGCCTACACACGAGCTTGATCCGGCGCTTGCCCGGCAATCAAGCCAATTCAGCGATAGTCGGTTAAGACGGGCCGGAAATAGAATAAAATGCCCGTCTGACCCAACGCAGCTATCCAAACGCACCCCAAGTTTATGTCCTACCAAGTTCTCGCCCGTAAATACCGCCCCCGCAGCTTCGATACGCTGGTCGGGCAGGAACACGTCGTGCGGGCGCTGACACATGCACTGGATCAGCAGCGTCTGCATCACGCCTACTTGTTCACGGGGACGCGTGGTGTTGGCAAGACAACTTTGTCTCGCATATTGGCCAAGTCGCTCAATTGCGTAGGCACTGATGGCAACGGCAGCATTACCGCGCAGCCTTGCGGCGTGTGCGAAGCCTGTGTCGCCATCGATGCGGGCCGCTTTGTCGACTATATTGAAATGGATGCCGCCTCCAACCGCGGTGTCGATGAGATGGCGCAGTTGCTGGAGCAGGCGATCTATGCGCCGTCCAACGCCCGCTTCAAGGTCTACATGATCGATGAAGTGCACATGCTCACCAATCACGCCTTCAACTCCATGCTGAAGACGCTGGAAGAGCCGCCTGAGCATGTCAAGTTCATTCTGGCGACGACCGACCCGCAAAAGATTCCCGTGACCGTGCTGTCGCGTTGCTTGCAGTTCAATCTGAAGCAAATGCCGCCGGGCCACATCATCAGCCATCTGGACAATATCCTCGGGCAGGAAAACATCGAATTCGAAGCACCCGCATTGCGTCTGCTGGCGCAAGGCGCGCACGGCTCTATGCGCGACGCCTTGTCGCTGACCGACCAGGCCATCGCTTACGCTGCCGGCAAGGTCACGCTGGAAGCAGTGCAGGGCATGCTCGGCGCGCTCGATCAGTCGTACCTGATCCGCGTGCTCGATGCGCTGGCTGCGCAAGACGGTGCCGCCTTGCTGTCGGTTGCAGACGAAATGGCGACGCGCAGTTTGTCGTACAACGCCGCGCTGCAGGATCTGGCAACGCTATTGCATCAGATCGCATTGGCGCAAACCGTGCCGGCTGCGCTGGCCGAAGATGTGCCGCAACGTGAAGATATCATGCGTCTGGCTTCCCAGTTCAATCCGGAAGAAGCGCAACTGTTTTATCAGATCGCCGTTCATGGCCGCAACGAACTGGGCCTGGCGCCGGATGAATACGCTGGCTTCAGCATGACGCTGTTGCGCATGCTGGCGTTCCGTCCGGTTGCTGCAAACGCCGCCGGCTCTGTGGGCAGCGCGCCGGCAGCGCCTGTTGCAAGATCCGCTGCGCCAACCCGGCCGACACCCGCTGCCGCGCCCTTGAGCGCGGCACCGCAGGTTGCGACGGCCAGCACACCGGCTTCACGTCCGCCGGTTGCTGCTCCGGCTCCTGCCGCAGGTCCAGGCAACTCGGCGCGCGCCGCTGCATTGGAAGCCGCCCGCGCCGCATCGGGCAAGAGCTCGCCGCGTCCTGCCGCCGCTACTCCGGCACCGGCACCGGCTGCTGAACCGGTTCAGGCCGCGCCCGCGCCAGCACCGGCACCTTCGTTGCCCGAAGCGTTCGATGACATTCCCCCGCCTTGGGATGAAGAGCCGGCCGGCGCCGACGCTCAAAAAAAAACTGAACAGTATTCATCAGACGGCGCAAACGCGGCTGTAAGCCGCGTTGTTTCGGACAATCCGCCGTCCAATGCGGAAGACGCCATCGTCGTCGCACCACCGGCGACATCTGTCAGCACTATCACGCCCGCAATGCAGGCGCAGACAGCGCAGGTCGCCGCCTCGCTCGGCTGGGACGGCAACTGGCCGCACCTGGCTGCCGAGTTGCCGCTGCGCGGCATGGTGCAACAGATGGCGCAGCAGAGCGAACTGGTACGATGCGAACAAGTCGGCAATGCCATTTGCTTCCATCTGCGCATCCCGGTAGAAACCCTGCGTGCTTCTGGCAACGTCGACAAATTGACTGCTGTTCTGAGCGAGCGCTTTGGCAAGAGCGTCCGGGTAGAAACTGAAATCGGCATGGTGGCGCATACCGCCAATGCCAAGGCGGAAGCCAATCGTGCCGAACGGCAACGCGAAGCGGAACAAACCGTGCAAAATGATCCCTTCGTGCAAGTGATGATGCGCGAGTTCGGCGCATCCATCGTTCCGGGGTCGGTCCGGCCGCTGTAAGAGATAATTAGCGGACACGCCGCAACTGCCGATGTGCCATTTCCGCCACGGCATGAGAAACATGAATCAACTTAGTTACCAAGGAGTACGACCATGATGAAAGGCCAACTGGCAGGCTTGATGAAGCAAGCTCAAGCGATGCAGGACAACATGAAAAAAATGCAAGATCAGCTTGCATTGATCGAAGTCGAAGGACAGTCCGGTGCAGGGCTGGTCAAAGTCGTGATGACCTGTAAGAATGACGTCAAGCGCGTCTCTATCGATCCGTCGCTGCTGGCTGACGACAAGGACATGCTGGAAGATCTGGTTGCCGCCGCCTTCAACGACGCCGTGCGCAAGGCTGAAGCAACATCGCAGGAAAAAATGGCAGGCATGACTGCCGGCATGCCATTGCCGCCAGGGTTCAAAATGCCGTTCTAAACGACGTGTCGGTATGATGTGGCAACGCGCTGTCGAAGCGGCTGCGCTTGCTTTCTGAGGGAGGCATCATGTTCGTTATCTCGATTACCTATACCAAGTCGGCAAGCGAAATAGACGCCTTGCTGACGGCGCATAAGCAATTCCTGAACGAACAATATGCCGACGGCGTGTTTCTGATGTCGGGCCGCAAGATTCCCCGCAGCGGCGGCATCATCATCGCTGACGCTGCCGACCGCGCCGAACTGGAAGCCATCATCGAAACCGACCCGTTCTACATCGGCGACGTCGCAGAATATGAAATCACCGAGTTTGTTCCATCCATGACGGCCGAAGCGCTTTCCGTCTTCCGGCATACCTCAGATCGAAATTGAAAACCCCGTCCAGTCTCACCCAGCTTACGGAATCTTTGCGTACGCTTCCAGGCATCGGTCCCAAATCGGCACAGCGCATGGCCTATCATCTGCTGCAGCATGATCGCGACGGCGCCTTGCAATTAAGTCGCGCGCTTGCCCAGGCAGCCGAAACGATCCGCCACTGCGCCCTGTGCAACACCTTCACCGAACAAGTCATCTGTGACACCTGCCAGGACGGAGAGCGCGACACCACCGTCCTGTGCGTGGTCGAGACACCCAGCGATCAACTGATGATCGAGCAGACGCTGACCTTCAAGGGTTTGTACTTCGTACTCATGGGGCGTCTGTCGCCGCTGGACGGCATCGGTCCCAAGGATATTCATCTGGAGAAACTGATTACGCGCGCCACCGACGGCGTCGTGTCTGAAGTGGTGCTGGCCACCAACTTCACCAACGAAGGCGAAGCCACTGCCCACTACATCAGCGAAACGCTCAAGGCGCGCGGCCTCAGGGTCAGCCGTCTGGCGCGCGGTGTACCGGTGGGCGGCGAGCTGGAATACGTCGACGCAGGCACCATCGCACGCGCCATGCTGGACCGCCGTGCAACGTAGTTCAAATATATAGCAACAAAGCAAGGCACTACATAACAAAGCAGGAGAGGAGATTCGGGACACGCCGGTGGCAAATCGATACAGTCGATACATCAGTTGCAGCCACTGTCCCGACAATACAAGTATGGAAAAGAAACAGACAAGCGGCCCCCTGGCCGGCATCAAGGTACTCGAACTCGGCACGCTCATCGCCGGCCCGTTCTGCTCACGCATGCTGGCGGAATTCGGTGCCGACGTCATCAAAGTGGAAGCACCTGAAGTCGGCGATCCGCTGCGTCAATGGCGCGTGCTCAAGGACGGCACCTCGCTGTGGTGGTCCGTGCAGGCGCGCAACAAGAAAAGCCTCACGCTAAACATGAAGGATCCGCAGGCGCAGGACATTGCCCGCCGCCTCGCGCTGGACGCCGACATCATCATCGAAAACTACCGCCCCGGCGTGCTGGAAAAGTGGAATCTCGGTTACGAAGCGCTCAAGAAGCTTAACCCCGCCACCATCATGGTGCGCCTGTCCGGCTACGGCCAGACCGGCCCGCTGAAGGATTTGCCTGGCTTCGGCGCCATCGGCGAATCGATGGGCGGCATTCGCTATGTCTCCGGTCACCCCGACCGGCCGCCGGTGCGTATCGGCATTTCCATCGGCGACTCGATTGCCGCTCTGCACGGTGTCATCGGCGCCATGATGGCCTTGCGCCATCGTGACGTCACCGGCGGCCGCTGGAACGGCAAGGACGGCGAGTTGCGCGTGGCAGGGCAGGGCCAGATGGTGGATGTCGCGCTGTATGAGTCGGTGTTCAACATGATGGAATCCCTGGTGCCGGAATTCGACCAGGCTGGTGTCGTGCGTGAGCGTACGGGCGGAGCATTGCCAGGTATCGTGCCGTCCAACACCTACACCACCGCCGACGGCAAGAACATCGTCATCGCCGGCAATGGCGACGCTATTTTCAAACGCCTAATGATCGCCATCGACCGCAACGACATGGCCAACGATCCGCAACTGGCGCGCAACGACGGCCGCGTGCCGCGTACCGAAGAAATCGATCAGGCGATTCAAGCCTGGTGCGACACCCGGACGATTGACGACGCGCTGGCCATCCTGCAAGCGGCAGACGTCCCGGTCGGCAAGATTTATTCGGTGCGCGACATGATGACCGACCCGCAATTCCTGGCTCGCAACATGTTCGAACAACATGCGTTTGCCGACGGCACGCCCATCAAATTGCCTGCCGTCACACCCAAATTGTCGGAGACGCCGGGCGGCACGAAATGGATCGGCCCGGGCCTCGGCGAGCATAACGATGAAATCTTGCGTTCGCTGGGGTATGATGACGCACAAATTGCGCAGTTGCGGCAAGACAAAGTCATCTGACGGCAGTCATCCCTGGAACTGCCCGGCATCAAATAAGTAAGCATAAGCAAGCACAAATAAGCACGCTCATAGGAGGAGACGACATGAAATTCAACCTGAAGCAATTCGCGATCGCCCTGGCCCTGTTTCTGGCCGGTTACGTGACATTCAATACCAATCTGTTTGCACAGACGCTGGAAAAACCGAAGGTATCCATCGCCGTCGGCGGCAAGAACCTGTTTTACTACCTGCCTTTGACCGTGGCCGAGCAACTGGGCTACTTCAAGGATGAAGGCCTGCAAGTCGAAATCTCGGACTTCGCCGGCGGCGCCAAGGCCCTGCAAGCCATGGTGGGCGGTAGCGCAGACGTGGTTTCCGGCGCGTATGAGCACACCATCAACATGCAGGCCAAGAACCAATCCATCGTCGCTTTCGTCTTGCAAGGCCGTGCACCGCAAATCGTGTTTTCGGTCAACAACAAGACCATGCCGAACTACAAGACCATCGCCGACCTGAAGGGCAAGAAGATCGGCGTGACTGCGCCGGGCTCCTCGACCAGCGTCATGGCCAGCTACGTTCTCGCCAAGGGCGGTCTGAAGCCGACTGACGTATCCTTCATCGGCGTCGGTGCAGCGGCAGGCGCCTTGTCGGCAATCCGTTCCGGCCAGATCGATGCGATTGCCAATCTGGATCCGGTGATTGCGATGCTGGAACAAAAGGGTGAAATCAAGACCATCGCCGATACGCGCACGCTGAAAGACACCAACGACGTCTTCGGCGGCCCGATGCCTGCAGCGACTTTGTACGCACCGGAAGCCTTCATCAAGAAATATCCGAACACCACGCAAGCGCTGACCAACGCCATGGTGCGCGCGCTGAAGTGGATCCAGAAGGCCGGTCCTTCCGACATCATCAAGGCCGTTCCGGAAAGCTATCTGCTGGGCGACCGCGCGCTGTACATCGCCGCCTTCCTGAAGGTGCGCGAAGCGATCTCGCCGGACGGCACCTTCCCGGATGCGGGTCCTGCCATTGCGCTGAAGACGCTGCAAGCTTTCGAACCTGATCTGGCCAGCAAGAAGATCGATCTGTCCAAGACTTACACTAATGACTTCGTCAAGAAGGCGAACGCCAAGTACAAGTAAGCGACTTTCGTCAGTCACAACACACGGGCGCCTTTGGGTGCCCGTCTGCAATTTGTAGTCCCGTATTTTTTGTATTCATCATCTTTGTTTTGATGCTTTCTCTTAACGTACCAACATTCGGCCTGGCCGGAAAATCCTCGCTATGACGCCAGCACTTTTTCTCGACGACATTACCTGCACCTTTGTTTCCAAGGACGACCGCACTCAGCGTTACACCGCCGTCGCCAACACCACGCTGGCGATTGCGCCGGGGGAGTTCGTCTCCGTCGTGGGGCCGACCGGCTGCGGTAAATCGACCTTGCTCAACGTCGGCGCCGGTTTGTTGCAACCGTCCTCGGGCAGCATCAAGGTCTTCGGCGAAGAGCTGACCGGCATCAACAAGCGCGCCGGCTACATGTTCCAGGCCGAAGCGCTGATGCCGTGGCGCAGCGCGCTGGAGAACGTTGTCGCCGGACTCCAATACCGCGGCATCGACGATCGCGAGGCTAAGGAACTCGGCGAGCAATGGCTGGCGCGCGTCGGCCTGAAGGGTTTCGGCGACCGCTATCCGCATCAACTGTCCGGCGGCATGCGCAAGCGCGTGGCGCTGGCGCAGACGCTGATCATGGATCCGGACATCATCCTGATGGATGAGCCGTTCTCCGCGCTCGACATCCAGACTCGTCAATTGATGGAAAACGAAGTCCTCGATTTGTGGAACGCGAAGAAAAAGGCAGTGCTGTTCATCACCCACGATCTGGACGAAGCCATCGCCATGTCCGACCGCGTGGTGGTGCTGTCGGCCGGTCCGGCCACGCATCCCATCGGCGAATTCACGATCGACCTGCCGCGTCCGCGCGACGTGGCCGAGATTCGCACGCATCCCCGTTTTGTCGAGCTGCACCAGCAAATCTGGTCGGTCCTGCGCGACGAAGTGCTCAAGGGATATCAGCAACAAAAAACCGCGGCCTGAGTCCTCAGCCGGTCGACATAAAAAACTGAACAAAGAATCATCATGTGGAAACTCCTCAAACCAAGTCATAAAAATCTGCGCTTCTGGCAATTGCTGGTGCTGGTCGTCGTGCTCGGCGTCTGGCACATCGCCACGCGCAATGAGCAGACCGCTTTCTTCTTCGGTGAACCGCTCAAGGTCGCCGTGCGCATCTGGCAATGGTTCACCGTCGGCAGCGGTTCGCTGGAAGTCGGCTTCGGCGACACGACGTTCTTTACGCTGACGTTCCCGGCCGAGATTTATTCGCACCTGCTGGTCACGTTGACCGAAACGGTACTGGCCTTTGGCATCGGTACCGTGCTGGGCCTGGGCATCGGTCTGTGGCTGGCGCTGTCGCCGGTGGCGTCGGCAATTCTTGATCCTTACGTCAAGGCTGCCAATTCGATGCCGCGCGTGATTCTGGCGCCGATCTTCGCGATGTGGTTCGGCCTGGGCATCTGGTCCAAGGTTGCTTTGGCCGTGACGCTGGTGTTCTTCATCGTGTTTTTCAACGTCTACCAAGGCGTGAAAGAAGTCAGTCCGGTGGTGCTGGCCAACGCGCGTATGCTGGGCGCCAATGCCCGCCAGTTGCTGCGCACGGTGTATCTGCCATCGGCGACATCGTGGGTGTTTTCCAGCTTGCACACGTCGATCGGTCTGGCCTTCGTCGGCGCGGTAGTGGGGGAATACCTCGGCTCGGCGCGTGGCGTCGGTTATCTCATTTTGCAGGCGGAAGGCAGCTTCGACATCAATACTGTGTTTGCCGGCATTGTGGTGCTGACGGCCTTTGCGCTGGTGCTGGACGTGGCGGTCGGCGTGATCGAAAAGCGCCTCATGAAGTGGCAACCGAAATCGGGCGAAACCGAAAAGTTGTAATCGCGCATGTAATCGGTCGAACAGGAATTTGGTGAAAGAAAAGAGGCGGATATTCCGCCTCTTTTTTATTTATGTTTCGTGAAAAGCTATCCGCATGATCGAAGGTTTTCGGTAAGCATAGGACTTGCCGGTGCGTTACAAATTGCTCAGGAACTTGACCTGAGCAGGGGTTTCTCAAGGGGCTGTTGCTTGTTTCGGCAACAGCTTTTGTTTTATTCCCTTTCAGGAGAACGCCATGGGCATTCTGAGCAATATTTTCAGCAAGATTTTTCCTTCATCTCACCCCACCCAGAATGATGCCGCCAATACCACCGCACCTGCATCGGATACCGGCGTCGTCGCAGGACAGGTGACACCTTTGGTCGACGTGGAAGCGATCCTGAACGACATGGCCGCGAAGAATCCGCAGAAACTGAACTGGCAGACCTCCATTGTCGATCTGATGAAACTGCTCGATCTGGACAGCAGTCTGGCCGCGCGCAAGGAGCTGGCGACGGAGTTGTTGTATCCGGGCGATAGCAATGACTCGGCCGCCATGAATATCTGGCTGCATAAGCAGGTCATGACTAAGCTGGCGGAGAATGGCGGCAAGGTGCCGGACGAGTTGAAACACTAAAGAAAAAGTGTTCCGGGCAATAAAAAAGAGGCGCTGTTGCGCCTCTTTTTTATTGGATTGATTTCCTAATGTGAATGCATCAGATCAGATGGCAGAGCGCGTCTCATCAATCATTTTGTTTAGCGTGTGGGTGTCTGCACAGAACAGGCGGATGCCTTCTGCCAGCTTTTCCGTCGCCATGGCGCTATCGTTCAACTGGAAGCGGAAATCCTTTTCCGAAGTCCGCGGAGGATGATTACCTTGATCTTGCGCCGCTTCGCGGGTCAGCTTGCGTGTCACCGGCTCGTTGCTTTCGGTGAGCTTTTTCAACAGATCGGGGCTGATGGTCAGCAGGTCGCAGCCCGCCAGTTCGACGATCTGCGATGTGTTGCGGAAGCTGGCGCCCATCACTTCAGTCTTGTAACCGAAATAGCTGTAGTAATCGTAAATGCTGCGCACCGACTGCACGCCAGGATCGTCGGCGCCGGTGAATTCCATGCCTTCCGCCTTCTTGTACCAATCGTAGATGCGGCCGACAAATGGCGAAATCAGGCGAACATTGGCTTCCGCGCAGGCGATTGCCTGCGGTATCGAAAACAGCAAGGTCATATTGCAACGGATGCCTTCGCGCTCCAGTACTTCGGCCGCGCGGATGCCTTCCCAGGTCGAGGCGATCTTGATCAGCACACGCTCTCTGGGGATGCGGGCGCGGCCATACAGATCGATGAGCTTGCGGCCCTTATCGATGGTGGCCTGGGTATCGAACGACAAGCCGGCATCGACTTCAGTAGAAACGCGGCCAGGCACAATCTTCAGAATCTCTGCGCCGAACGCCACCAGCAGGTGGTCCATGATCTCATGCTGATTCCAGCGGTTGTCGTGCACCGCCTTTTCCAGCAGCGGCTTGTATTCGTCCTTCTTCACCGCTTTCAGGATCAGCGAAGGATTGGTGGTTGCGTCTTGCGGCGCAAACGCCTTCATGGACTCGAAGTCGCCGGTGTCGGCAACGACGGTGGTGTACTGCTTGAGCTGTTCTAACTGGTTCATGGCAAGCGATCTCTGGTGAATGGGCCAAATGGCATTTTACGTAAGTTTTCGGGCGCTATCGTTTTTTCGGCAACGGTGCACCGACGGCGTTCAGCGACTCCAGATAGGCGCCGAGCGGATGATAAAAGTCGGTTTTGCCGTGCGGCGGTTTTTCGGGGCCGTAGCGGGTGTTGTCGCGTTGCAGGATGCGATACCAGCCGCCGCGTTCCTGATCGATCAGGTGCTGCATGCTGTACTGCCAGAGCTGGTCATAGACTTCCCAGTAGATCGCCTCGCCGGTGCGTTGCGCCAGCAGGGCTGCGGTGGCCAGCGATTCGGCCTGCACCCAGAAATACTTGTCGCCGTCGCATACGCTGTTGTCGGGCGCGATGCCGTAGAACAAGCCGCCATTCTCTTCATCCCAGGCGACCGGGACAGTCACGTCGAATAAGGCGCGTGCACGCGGCGCCAGCCAACTGGCGTCGTCTTGCAGATGTTCGGCATGGCGTTCGAGGATCAGCAGCAATTTGGACCACTCCGTCATGTGGCCCGGCTGGTAACCCCAGGGGCGGAACATGTTGGTGTTGTCGTGCTTGTTGTATTCCCAGTCGATCTTCCAGTCGGCAGTGTAGTGTTCCCAGATCCAGCCGTTGGCCAGGGCTGCCTGGCGCACGGTAATGTTGCGCGCCAGGTGTTCTGCGCGGTGCAGGAATCGGATGTCGCCGGTGGCTTCATAGGCCGCCAGCAGGGCTTCGCAGCTGTGCATGTTGGCATTCTGGCCGCGGTACGACGACACCACGCCTTCGGGCGTCGCTTCGTCGGCGTAGAGGCCGTGCTGCTCGGACCAGAACAGCTTTTCCATGTGATCGAAGGTGGCGTCGATATGCGCGCGCGCTTCTTCCACGCCGATGTCGTAGGCATGCGCATACGCCAGCAGCACGAACGCCAGGCCGTAGCAATGTTGCGTGCGGTCGAGCGGCACGCCGTCCTTGAGCACCCAGGCATAGCCGCCGTAACTTGGCTGCCAGTGTTGTTCCTGTAAAAACTTCAGGCCATGGCGCACCGCATCGCGATGCGTTTCCTTGCCGGTAGAGCGGTACGCCAACGCGTGGCAAAACACCATGCGCGTGCTGTTGACCAGATGGCGGCTGTTGTCGTACACGCTGCCGTCATCATTGAGATAGTGAAAGAAGCCCCCGGCCGGGTCGAACGCGTGTTGCGTGAAGAAGTCGATGTCGCGTTGCAGGCGCTGGTGCAGAAAGGCCGGAGTGCGGAAGGACGTAGACGATGTCGTTGCTGATGTCATGGCAAAACTCAACGAATGATTGCGAATGATGGTTAACTGAGGACGGAAGCGCTGCCCTCCAGAGTAAAGGAAAGCCTCGCTCAGCGGAAGAAGGAGTCGAACTGCATGTCGAATTTTTGCAGGGATTTCTGCGCGTTCTGCATCTTCTTGCGAAATTCCGGACCACGGCGCAGCGCCAGGCCAACCGCCAGAATATCGATTACCACCAGATGCGCCAGGCGCGCCGAGATCGGCGTGTAAGGGTCGATGTTGAAACTCAGGTCAATCGGCACCAGTACCGTCGCCAGTTCCGCCAGCGGCGTGCCGCTCGGCCCCAGTACGATGATGTCGGCGCCGCCCTTGCGCGCCAGTTGCACGCTGCGCAGCAACGCCGCATTACCGCCGCGTTGCGAGATCGCCACCACGGCGTCGCCGGGCTTGAGCAGCGATGCAGCGATACTGTGGATGTGCGGGTCAGAGTAAGCCACGGTCGGTACACCCGAACGGAAGAACTTGTGCTGGGCGTCGTTGGCGACAATGCCAGAAGTGCCCTGGCCGTAGAACTCGATCTTGCTGGCGCGCGTCAGCACATCTAACGCCAGTTGAATGGCGTCAGGATCAAGATGGTTGCGCAAATCGAGCAGGGTATTGATCGAGCGGCTGCAGATCTTGTTGACGAGGTCGACCGCGAGGTCGTCCTGTCCCAGCGATTCATTAGCGCCGGGCAGGGCGAGCGCCAGGCTTTGCGCCAGCTTGAGTTTGAAATCGTGCCACCCTTCGTAGCCGATGGCGCGGCAGAAGCGGATGACGGTCGGCTCCGACACTTCGGCATTCTTGGCCAGCGCCGTCAGGTTCTCTTGCAGCGCAAGCTGCGGATTGGCGAGGATGGCAGCCGCGACCTTCTTCTCCGATTTGGAGAGCGAATTGATATGGGTGCGGATGGAGTCGAGTAGCATGGCGCTTCTGTTCAGTCTTTAAATTAAACTTCCGGCAGCGCTTCTTCACGCCATTGCAAACCGTCGCGGCCGATCAGCGCGCTTGCGGCGGCGGGGCCCCAGGTGCCGGCGCTGTACGGAATAGGATCGCTTTCTTCCTGATCCCAATGTTCGAGGATGGGTTCAACCCATTCCCATGCCGCTTCCAGCTCATCGCTGCGCATGAACAGCGTCAACTGGCCGCGCAACACGTCGAGCAGCAGGCGCTCGTAGGCCTCCATGCGCGGCGTCTTGAATTTTTCGCGGAAATCCAGTTCCAGCTCGACCGGCTTGAGGCGCATGCCATCGCCCGGCGTCTTGGCCATCAGATTCATATGCAAGCCCTCGTCCGGTTGCAGGCGGATCACCAGGCAGTTTGGGGTGGCGTTGTTTTGTGCAAAGATCGAATGCGGCACGCTCTTGAAGCGCACCACGATTTCAGCGAGACTGTCGGCCATGCGTTTGCCGGTACGCAGATAGAACGGCACGCCGGCCCAGCGCCAGGTATCGATTTCCGCTTTGACGGCGACAAAGGTTTCGGTACGGGAATCCGGATTGGCGTCCTCCTCCTTGCGATAACCGGGAACGGCGACACCGTTGACATGGCCGGCGCGGTATTGGCCGCGTACGACATTCATTGCCAGCGTAGCCGGTGTGAAGCGTTTGAGCGAGCGCAAGACCTTCAGCTTCTCATCGCGCACGGAATCGGCCGAGTTGGAGACCGGCGGTTCCATGGCGACGATGCACAGCAGTTGCAGCAAGTGGTTTTGCAGCATGTCGCGCAGCGCGCCGGAGGTGTCGTAGTAATCGAAGCGGCCGCCCACGCCGAGTTCTTCGGCGATGGTGATCTGTACGTCGGAGATCCACTCGCGGCGCCACAACGGCTCGAACAGCACGTTGCCGAAGCGCAGCGCCAGCAGATTCTGCACGGCTTCTTTTCCCAGATAGTGATCGATACGGAAGATCTGCGACTCATTGAAATAACGGCCGACTTGCGCGTTGATGTCCTTGGCGCTTTCGAGATCGTGGCCCAACGGCTTTTCCAGCACCACGCGCGCATTCGGCGTCGCCAGACCGGCTTGCGACAGGTTGTCGCAGATCATCGAGAACAGCGTCGGCGGCGTCGCCAGATAGAACACCTGCGAGATCGCCGGATCGTTACGCAGTGCCGCGACCAGGTTCTGGTAGGTTGCAGTTTCCTTGGCGTTGAGCGAGACGTACTGGATGCGGCCGCAGAAGCGTTGCCAGACGTCGGCGTCCATGGTTGCGCTGCTGATGTGCGGTCTGGAGTTCTGTTCGACGATCTGCAGGAAGTCTTCGTTGCTCTTGTTGTCGCGGCCGATGCAAATGATGCGTGCCGTCGGCACCAGATCACGCGCGCGGTCGCGGGCGTACAGCGCGGGCAGCAGTTTGCGCATCGCGAGGTCGCCGGTGCCGCCGAATAAAACCAGGTCAAAGTCGGAAATAGCCATAGCAGTCTTCTTGTCTCAGTCAGTTGTTCGGTAAATATTGTTCAGTGTGGTCAGCCGCTTCAGGATAGCGCTTGTTTCGCCAGCGCAATCAAGGCGTTGGTCGAGCAGTCGTGACGCGACGGCACGGCTTCGCCGGACAGCTCGGACTGGATGGTCTTGGCCAATACCTTGCCCAGCTCCACGCCCCATTGATCGAAGCTGTTAATGCCCCAGATAGTGCCCTGGACGAACGTCTTGTGTTCATACAAGGCGATCAGTGCGCCCAGCGACGCCGGCGTCAATTCATCCAACAGCAGCGTGTTGCTCGGGCGATTGCCGTTGAAGGTCTTGTGCGGCAGCAGGAAATTGATTTCGTCTTCGTCCACGCCTTGCTTGCTCAGGTCCTCACGCACTTCTTCGGCTTGCTTGCCGCGCATGAAGGCTTCCGACTGCGCGAAGCAGTTCGCCAGCAGCACCGCGTGATGGCCGGGCAGGTCGTGCGTCGGTTTGAGCACGGCGATGAAATCGATCGGCGTGATGTCAGTACCCTGATGCAGCAACTGAAAGAATGCGTGCTGGCCGTTGGTGCCGACGTCGCCCCAGATGAACGGGCAGGTCGCTACGCCGACGGCGGTACCGTCGCGGGTGATGCGCTTGCCGTTGCTTTCCATTTCGAGCTGCTGCAGATAGGCGGGGAAGTGGCGCAGGTCGTGGTGATACGGTGCAATCGACAGCGATTCGCTGTTGAAGCAGTTGCGGTTCCAGATGCCGATCAGCGCCTGGATGATGGGCATGTTCTGTTCCAGCGGCGCTTCGCAGAAATGCTTGTCCATCGCATGTGCGCCGGCCAGCAAATCGCTGAAGTTCTTGAAGCCGATCGCCAGCGCAATCGACAGGCCGATGGACGACCACATCGAGTAACGTCCGCCGACCCAGTCCCAGAACGGAAACATGTTCTCGGGATCGATGCCGAAAGCGCGCACGGCATCGGTGTTGGTGGATACCGCGACAAAATGCCTGGCCAGATCGGCCTCGCCCGCGCGTTGCAGAAACCAGTTGCGCGCCGAGGTGGCGTTCATCATGGTTTCTTGCGTGGTAAAGGTTTTGGAGGCGACGATGAATAGTGTTGTGTCGACGTCAACTTGTTGCAAGACTTCATCCAGATCGTGGCCGTCGACGTTGGAAACGAAGTGCATCGTCAGGCGCGGATGAGCAAACGTGCGCAGCGCCGTACAGGCCATTTGCGGTCCCAGATGCGAGCCGCCGATGCCGATATTGACGATGTCGGTGATTGCCTTGCCGCTGCGGCCCAGCCACTGGCCGTCGCGCACGCGCTCGACAAAGCCGTGAATGCGATCCAAAACCGCATGAACGTCCTCGCCGATGTGCTGTCCATCTACTTGCAGGTTCTGGCCGCGCGGTGCGCGCAGGGCGGTATGCAAGACGGCGCGGTGTTCGGTGAAGTTGATCTTGTCGCCGTTGAACATGGCAGTACGCTGGGTTTCCACGCCGCGCTCACGCGCCAGCTCGAACAGCAACTTGAGCGTAGTATTGTCGACGCGGTTCTTGGAGTAATCGAACAGAATGCCGGCGGCCTTCACAGTCATGTGGTCGAAGCGTCTGGCGTCGGCGGCGAACAAGTCGCGCATATGCCGCTCGCGAACATCGGCGTGGTGAGACAAAAGTGCTTGGAAGGCTGCGGTCGCTGTGAGTGCTGTGTGCGGCATGTTCTGCAATCTTGGCTAGAGTGGGAAGGATCAAGAAGAATCTTTACTATACATGAATTACTACTTTTATGGTAATTTCACTACAATATCAAATGCGCAATTCAGTATGAAAATCGACTTGTAACTTAGTTGTCATAGGTTAGTAAGAAAAATCGGCAATTGGTTTCATTTGTAGTGCGTCTGAACAAAACAAGTAAAAGACGGAGTTTTATTTAAAGTTTTGTAGTAAAATTACATTTGTTAACGCTATCAGGAACCCAACATGTCTCTCAACGCTACCTTAGCCAGCGTCACGCGACGCATCGCCGAACGTAGTCGGCCTTAT
The DNA here is from genome assembly GCF_058801885.1 of Herbaspirillum sp. GW822-FHT03A08. Classification (NCBI taxonomy): domain Bacteria; kingdom Pseudomonadati; phylum Pseudomonadota; class Betaproteobacteria; order Burkholderiales; family Oxalobacteraceae; genus Herbaspirillum; species Herbaspirillum sp. GW822-FHT03A08. Next base: position 82,939 of record NZ_JBXANR010000007.1, read on the forward strand.
CGAACTGCCTATCTGGCGCGCCTCGATGCTGCGCGTCATGAAGGGGTGCAACGCGGCGCGCTGTCCTGTACCAATCTGGCGCACGGTTTTGCCGCATTTCCCGCCAACGACAAACTGAAACTGAAGCAGGATCGCGCGCTGTCGGTGGCGATCGTCTCCTCCTACAACGACATGTTGTCGGCGCATCAACCTTTCGAACGTTTCCCGCAGATCATCAAGGACGCTATCCGTGAAGACGGCGGCGTGGCGCAATTCGCCGGCGGCGTGCCCGCCATGTGCGACGGCATCACGCAGGGCCAGACCGGCATGGAGCTGTCGCTGTTCTCGCGCGACGCCATCGCCATGGGTACCGCAGTGGCCTTGTCGCACAACATGTTCGACGCCGCGCTGTATCTGGGCGTGTGCGACAAGATCGTGCCGGGTCTGCTGATCGGCGCACTGCATTTCGGCCACATTCCTGCCGTGTTTGTTCCCGCCGGTCCGATGACCAGCGGCATGACCAACAGCGAAAAGGTCAAAATCCGCCAGCTGTATACAGAAGGCAAGATCGGCCGCGCCGAATTGCTCGAAGCCGAATCGAAGTCCTACCATGACGCCGGTACCTGCACCTTCTACGGCACCGCCAACAGCAACCAGATGCTGATGGAAGCCATGGGCCTGCATCTGCCAGGCGCCGCCTTCATCACGCCGAACACGCCGATGCGCGACGTGCTGACTGCCGCCGCCGCCAAGCAGGCGCTGAAGATCACAGCGCAAGGCCAGCAATACACGCCGGTCGGTCGTCTGGTCGATGAAAAATCCATCGTCAACGCCATCGTTGCCTTGCTGGCAACCGGCGGTTCGACCAATCACACGCTGCATCTGGTGGCTATCGCCAAGGCTGCCGGTCTGGTGATCGACTGGGACGACTTCTCCAAGCTGTCGTCGGTGGTTCCGCTGGTGACCCGCATTTATCCCAACGGCACCGCCGACGTAAATCATTTTCATGCCGCCGGCGGCACCGGTTTCGTGCTGCGCGAGCTGATCGATGCCGGTCTGATGCACGACGACGTCATGACCATCCTCGGCCAGGGCTTGCGCGCGCATTGCACCGAACCATTGCTGGAAGACGGCAAGGTCACCTGGAAAGCGACGCCGAAAAACAGCGGCGACGACACCGTGCTGCGTCCGGCGACCAATCCATTCTCCGCCGACGGCGGTCTCAAGCTGTTGCAAGGCAATCTGGGCCGCTCGGTCATCAAGGTTTCCGCCGTCAAGCATGAGCATCGTGCAGTGCAGGCGCCGGCGATTGTGTTCCACTCGCAGGAAGCCTTCATGAAGGCCTTCAAGGCCGGCGAACTCGACAAGGATTTCGTCGCCGTACTGACCTTCCAGGGGCCGCGCGCCAACGGCATGCCGGAACTGCACGCATTGACTCCTGCGCTGGGAATCTTGCAAGACAAGGGCCGCCACGTTGCACTGGTGACCGATGGCCGCATGTCGGGTGCGTCAGGCAAGGTGCCGGCGGCGATCCACGTGACGCCGGAAGTATTGGCCGGCGGACCGTTGGGTTTTGTGCGCACAGGCGATATGATTCGTCTGGACGCCGAAGCCGGCATCCTGGAAGCGCTGGTGTCGGAAGCCGAATGGGTGGCACGTACATCGGATACCGCCAATCTGGCAGGCAACCAGACCGGCATGGGCCGTGAATTGTTCAGTGTCTTCCGCGCCAACGTGAGCGCGGCGGAAGAGGGTGGGACCAGCTTTGGTTTGCCGCCAGTTTTGGAAAATGAGAAAGCGACAGTATGAATATCTTAGACATCATGCGTACCTCGGCGGTCATCCCTGTGATCGCCATCGATAAACTGGAGCACGCCGTACCGTTGGCCAAGGCGCTGGTCGCAGGCGGCATCCGCGTGCTGGAAGTGACGCTGCGCACCGAGCATGGCCTGCCGGCGATCCGCGCGATTGCCGAGCAAGTGCCGGGCGCCATCGTTGGTGTCGGCACCTTGACCAGCCCGGAAGAATTCGCCGCTTCGCGTGACGCGGGTGCCGTGTTCGGCGTCTCGCCGGGTCTGACAGCGGCGTTGATCGCTGCCGCCAAATCCAGCGGCCTGCCCTTGCTGCCGGGCGTGATGACGCCGTCGGAAGTGATGGCTGCACGCGAAGCAGGTTTCCGCCAATTGAAGCTGTTCCCAGCCGTGCCTGCGGGCGGCGTCGGCATGCTCAACGCAATCGCCGGCCCGCTGGCTGATGTGACTTTCTGCCCGACCGGCGGCATCTCGCAAGAGACTGCACCGCAATTTTTGGCCTGCAAGAACGTCGCCTGCGTCGGTGGCTCATGGCTGACACCGAAGGGCGCGATTGAAGCTGGTGATTGGGACAAGATTACGGCGCTGGCCAAAGCGGCCAGTTCGCTGCGTCCTTAAAACCAGAACAGGTGAGTCACACGGCTTCTCATTGGAAGCTGTACTGATAGCATCAACATGGAAGCACATGCGCCGACGATCCGATGCATGTGCTTTTTTGCTTTGTGCCGCGTTAAAACACGATAGGCAAACAAACTGTAAGATTTCCCGGAATCGAACGACCAAAAGGCAGGCAGCATCCCGCAAGCATCAAACCATGTTCGTCCAGGCAACCAAGGGAAACACCATGAAAATTCTCAAAACGCTAATCGTCTTTTTACTCCTGCAAGCGGGCGTCGCCACTTCAGCCAGTGTTGCTTTCGCTGCCGGCCAGCATTTCACACAGGCGCAGTTCGACGCGCTCAACAAGAGCGGCAAGCCGGTCGTCGTTCATGTCCACGCCGACTGGTGTCCTACCTGCCGGGCGCAGGACCCGATCGTCTCCGCGCTGATCAAGGATCCGGCGTTCAAGAATGTCAGCTTCCTTGAAGTCGATTTCGACGCGCAGAAAGATATCGTCAAGGCGTTCAATGTCACGCAACAAAGCACGCTGATTGTCTTTAAGAATGGCAAGGAGCAGGGACGTTCCACCGGCGACACCCGCAAGGCATCCATCGACAGCCTGATCAACAAGGCGCTCTGATCCCAGGCTGAGAGCAGGCATCATGGAATTCGGCGTCACCTCCTATTTCATCGCGTTGGCGGCAGGGGTGCTTTCCACCCTGTCACCCTGCGTGTTGCCACTGCTGCCGGTGATCATCGGCTCGGCCATCCACGAGCATCGTTACGGCCCCTTCGCAGTTGCAGTCGGCATGTCCGCCTCGTTCGCCATCATTGGCACCGTATTGGCAAGTGCCGGTGCACGCCTTGGTGTGGGACAAGGCGACTTTCAGTTGGCGGCTGCGATAGTCCTGATCCTGATTGGCATCGTGCTGTTATCAAAGAAATTGCAGGAGCGCTTTGCCGTTGCCGCCTCAGGTGCCAGCGGTGCCGGTAGCAAGATATTGTCGACGCTGAATATCGGCGGATTGCGCGGGCAGTTTCTGGTGGGTTTGCTGCTCGGCCTGATCTGGAGTCCTTGCGTTGGTCCCACGCTGGGTGCGGCGATTACCCTGGCCAGCCAGGGGCGTGACCTGCCGCAGATCGTGGCGATGATGGCAGTGTTCGGCTTGGGAGCAGGTTTGCCGATTGCCTTGCTGGGCATGCTGTCGCGTCAGGCGATGCTGAAGATGCGTGGCAAGCTGCAAGGCGCCGGTTCGTGGGGGAAGAGCGTGCTGGGTGTGTTGTTCATCGCCATCGGCATACTGATCCTGACGGGATGGGACAAGTCGGTGGAGGTCTTCCTGCTAGACCATTCACCCGGCTGGCTCACAACGCTAACAACCTCGCTATAGTTCGAGTGGCGGCGACAACATCGCTGCCGCGCACCAACAGGTTCAGGCGGGTGATACCGCTGTACTTTTCTTTTTGTACGCGACAATCAACAGCACGATGCCCAGAGCTATCATCGGCACCGACAGCATCTGCCCGGCCGAGATAGTGATGCCGCCGAAGCTGACGTTGTAATCCGGCGTGCGGAAGTATTCGGTAAAGAAGCGCGCGCAGCCATACAGCAGTGAGAACATGCCGGCTACTGCCATGCGTGGACGCGGCTTGCGGGCGAAGAACCACAGGATGATGAACAACAGAATCCCATCCACCAGCATCTGGTAAATCGGCGAAGGATGGCGTGGCAGGTTGTCAACGTTGGGCCAGATCATCGCCCACGGCAGCGACGGATCAGCGAGGCGGCCCGGCAACTCGGCGTTGATGAAGTTGCCGAGGCGGCCGGCGGCGTAGCCGAGCGGCACCATCGGCGCGATGAAATCCATGATGTCCATCAGATGACGGCCGCGCTTGCGGCCCCAGATGTACATCGCGATCAGTACGCCGAGGAAACCGCCGTGGAAGGACATGCCGCCCTTCCACACTGCGATGATGTCGGCAGGATTGGCGAAGTAATAGCTCGGGTTGTAAAACAGCACCTCGCCGAGACGGCCGCCGATCACCACCCCCAGTACGCCATAGAACAGCATGTCGTCGAGGTCTTCCTTCTTCCAGCCGACAGCGGCGATGTGCGGCTGCTTGATGCGCAGGCGGCCCAGCGCGATGAACTGCGCAAACGCCAGCAGATACATCAGACCGTACCAGTGCACCTGTAGCGGGCCGACGGAAAAGGCGATCGGATTGGGCATCGGGTGTATCAGCATGAGAACTCTTTCAGAACGAATGTTAGGGGCTAGCGACTACCGCAGCATCACGTCGCCGGTGGTGTCGCCACCATGTCGAGAAATGCGCGCAGCACCGGTGAAGCGCTGTCGCGCCGCCAGGCCAGCCCGGTTTCGATCAGGGGTACTTTGCCGGTCAGCGGGCGGTAGTCGACGCCGGGGCGCTGCAAGTTAGACACGGATTGTGGCACAAGTGCCATACCCATGCCAGCCGATACCAGGCCGACGATGGTTTGCATCTGTATCGCTTCCTGACCGATATGCGGCGTCACGCCGGCGTCACGGAAGCAGCTCAGGATGGTGTCGTGGAAGGCCGGTGAAATCCGGCGCGGGAAGATGATCAGCGGCAGCTCGCGAATCGCCTTGAGTGCAATCGCATTCTTGCCGCGCACGACACCACTGGGGATCGCCGCCACCAGCGGCTCGGACAGCAGCGGCAGATAATCGAGCGCGCTCTGCGCCTTGTCCGGCAAGGGCGGCAACAGCAGGCCGGCGTCGATCTTGCCTTGCATCAGGTCTTCCAGCTGGATATCGGTGGTCGCCTCGCGCAGATCGATCTGCACTTGCGGATAGCGTGCGCGGAATTGTTGCAGCAGCGGCGGCAAAATACTGTAATCCGCGGTCGAAATGAACGATAGTGATAGCAAGCCCGAAGCGCCGCTGGCAGCACGCCGCGCCAGGTCCGGCAGAGTACCGACCTGTTGCAGGATGCGCTGGGCTTCCGGCAACAGCGCCAGTCCGGCCGGCGTCAGGGCGACGCTGCGCTTGGTGCGCGCGAACAGCGGCGTGCCCAGCATTTCTTCCAGCGCCTGAATGGTCTGGGACAGTGGCGGCTGGGTCATGTGCAGCCGGATGGCGGCGCGGCCGAAATGTTTTTCTTCGGCAACGGCCACGAAGTAGCGCAGCTGGCGCAATTCCAGTCTGGAATCAGAACTCATATGCAATCCGTCTTAATCGATGGTGAATCATATATTTGACAGAAGACATTGCGCAAGGCAATCTAGCTCGTTAACTTGCAGCCAGAACTACGTCCGCAATGTAGATGGACAGGTTCACGCCAGCTTTGCTTCTGGTGTGAACTGTAACGAATTCAACCAGGAGATATGCATGTCATTCAACCGCCGCTCAAAGAACATTACTCAGGGTGTTTCGCGCAGCCCGAACCGCTCGATGTATTACGCCCTGGGTTACGAAAAGGAAGACTTCGACAAGCCGATGATCGGCATCGCCAACGGTCATTCCACCATTACTCCCTGTAACTCGGGCCTGCAAAAGCTGGCCGACGTCGCCATCTCCGCCATCAAGCAGGCTGGCGCCAATCCGCAGGTGTTCGGCACGCCGACCATTTCCGACGGCATGTCGATGGGCACCGAAGGCATGAAGTATTCGCTGATCTCGCGCGAAGTCATCGCCGACTGTATCGAAACCGCCGTCAACGGCCAGTGGATGGACGGCGTGGTCGTTATCGGCGGCTGCGACAAGAATATGCCGGGCGGCATGATTGCCCTGGCGCGCACCAACGTGCCGGGCATCTACGTCTACGGCGGCACCATCAAGCCGGGTAACTGGAAGGGCAAGGACCTGACCATCGTGTCGGCCTTCGAGGCTGTCGGCGAGTTCTCCGCCGGCCGCATGTCGCAGGAAGACTTCGACGGCATCGAACGCAACGCCTGCCCGTCGTCCGGCTCCTGCGGCGGCATGTACACCGCCAACACCATGTCGTCCGCGTTTGAAGCGCTGGGCATGGGCTTGTTCTACTCCTCGACCATGGCCAACCCCGACGACGAAAAGACCGGCTCCGCCGCCGAGTCGGCCCGCGTGCTGGTGGAAGCCGTCAAGAAGGACATCAAGCCGCGCGACATCATCACCCGCAAGTCGATCGAGAATGCCGTCTCGCTGATCATGGCGACCGGCGGCTCCACCAACGCTGTGCTGCACTTCCTGGCCATCGCCCACGCGGCGGAAGTGGAGTGGACTATCGACGATTTTGAGCGCATCCGCCAAAAGGTGCCGGTGATCTGCGACCTCAAGCCGTCCGGCAAATACGTCGCCACCGATCTGCACAAGGCCGGCGGCATTCCTGCCGTGCTGAAGGTGCTGCATCAAGCCGGCATGCTGCACGGCGACTGCCTGACCATCACCGGCAAAACCATCGCCGAAGAACTGGAAAACATCCCCGACCTGCGCGCCGACCAGGATGTCATCCGACCTATCGACAAGGCGCTGTACAAACAAGGGCATCTGGCGATCCTCAAAGGTAACCTGGCGCCGGAAGGCTGCGTGGCCAAGATCACCGGCCTCAAGAACCCGGTCATCACCGGCCCGGCACGTGTGTTCGAAGATGAATACAGCGCCATGGACGCGATTCTGGCAGACAAGATCAAACCTGGCGACGTGCTCGTGATGCGCTATCTGGGACCAAAGGGCGGACCTGGCATGCCCGAAATGCTGGCGCCGACTTCGGCGTTGATCGGCAAAGGCCTGGGTGAATCCGTCGGTCTGATCACGGACGGCCGTTTCTCGGGCGGCACCTGGGGCATGGTGGTCGGCCACGTGGCGCCGGAAGCCTTTGTCGGCGGCGTCATCGCTCTGGTCGAAGAGGGCGACTCGGTTACCATCGATGCCCGCCAGTTGCTGATTCAGCTGAACGTCGACGACGCAGAAATCGCTCGCCGCCGCGCCAACTGGAAGCAACCCGCGCCACGTTACACCCGCGGCGTGCTGGCCAAATATGCGGCGCTGGCGTCGACCGCAAGCAAGGGTGCAGTGACGGGCTGATCGGTACAATCCTGTTTCAGCAGAACGTAAAAAGCCGGAGCAATCCGGCTTTTTTATTGCAGCGAATCCCTGTGAATGCATCTCACTTTTATCCCGTGAATGCCTGCCAGGAAACATGATGTTTATATGCGCCAGCCCATACAAGCGACCTCGCAAAGAGTTGTAGAATACGCAGAACTTCTTGGAGGGTAATAATGAAACAGTCTCTACTCATCGCCTCGGCCGTGCTGACATTCGGCTTCTCCGCCCAGGCTTTCGCGCAGGCAGCGCCGGCCGATCTGGCCAAGTCCAAAAACTGCATGGCCTGTCACTCGGTCCAGACCAAGATCGTCGGTCCGGCATTCAAGGACGTGGCGGCAAAGTACAAAGGCCAGAAAGATGCCGAAGACAAGCTGACGCAAAAAGTCCTGAAGGGCGGTTCGGGCGTGTGGGGTGCGATCCCGATGCCGGCCAATGCACAGGTTTCGGAAGCCGAAGCCCGTACGCTGGTGAAGTGGGTGCTGACGCAGAAGTAATCGTACGAAAGCACCTGGCAGTACAAGCGGCACAGACAGTACACATAAGAAAGCGCTCAATTTCAATGAGCGCTTTTTTCTTGCTTGTTTTCGATGCAGGGCAGGCCGGTCGATTTTGCCGGTTAAGCCGACGACGAATGGAACGGGTAATAAAAAACGCGCCTGACTTTCATCAGGCGCGTTCTTCATGGTGAAGCGGAAGCTTACTTGACCACAGCCAGCAGGGTGCGTTCACCCTTCTTGTATGTGTACAGAGTCAGCGAACCGTTCTTGATGTCGCCCTTGTCGTCGAAAGCGATGGTGCCGGTCACGCCCTTGTGGCTGATCTTGGCCAGTTCAGGCAGGTACTTGGCTGGTTCAGCCGAGTTTGCCTTCTTCATCGCATCAGCAACAGTCATCGTTGCGTCGTAAGCGTAAGCAGCGTTATAGACGACTTCGATGCCGAACTTCTTCTTGTATGCTGCGCGGAAGTCGTCCATGCCCTTCTTGCCGGACGCGTCCACACCGCCGGCTTCAGCACAGACCACCTGATCATCGATCAGGCCATCGCCTGCCAGGCCTGGCAGGGAGCCGGTGCAGATACCGTCGCCGCCCATGAACTTGGCATTGATGCCCAGTTGCTTCATCTGACGCAGCATCGGGCCGCCGACAGCGTCCATACCGCCGAAGAACACGACTTCAGGCTTCTTGGCCTTGATCGAAGTCAGAATCGCGTTGAAATCGGTTGCCTTGTCGTTGGTAAATTGCTTGCCGACGATCGTGGCGCCCGCGCCTTGTGCACCCTTGGCGAATTCTTCAGCAACGCCCTGGCCGTATGCAGTACGGTCATCGATCACGGCGACGTTCTTGGTCTTCAGTGCTGTCACAGCGTATTTACCCAGCACGGCGCCCAGTTGCGCATCGTTGGCGACAACGCGGAAGGCTGTCTTGAAGCCTTGTTGCGTGTACTTAGGGTTGGTAGCCGATGGCGACACTTGTGGGATGCCGGCGTCGTTGTAGATCTTGGAAGCAGGGATGGTAGTGCCGGAATTCAAGTGACCGATAACGGCAGCAACCTTCTGGTCGACCAGCTTGGTCGCAACGGCAGTCGCTTGCTTCGGATCGGAAGCATCGTCTTCACCGACCAGTTCGAATTTGACTTTTTTGCCGCCGATTGTGAAACCCTTGGCGTTCAGTTCGTCGATGGCCATACGGGCGCCGTTTTCGTTGTCCTTGCCCATGTGAGCGTTAGGACCGGAGAGAGGGCCGACGTGAGCGATCTTGATGACTTCTTGCGAATAAGCTGAGCCAGCGAAAGCCAATGCGATTGCGCCAGTAATAATTGTGCTCTTGAGTTTCATAAATTCCCTCTGTAGATTGAAATAGACTACGCTTGCTATGACACTGATTTGCGACTGGTGAAAATTGAGCCGATGCGCATCTTTGGGGTTCTCCTCCGAAGCGACCGGTCTCCCGATTTTGCAACAGCCCCTATTTTTGCTTATTCAGAGACGCTGTATAGACATGTTTGACAGACATAAAACACACTGTACTATTCAACGTCGGTTTCCGAATAATGCAGACGGTACAACATAAGAAACAGCTTGCAAAGGCTTTTTGAGTGCCTGACTAAAAAAAATTGAACTTTCGTTTTTATGCCCAAATACCATACGCTCGATAAGGTCGACCGCAAGCTCCTGAACTTGCTGCAGAAAGACAATCAGATTCCGACCCGTATCCTGGCGGAGAAATTGCACATCTCGCAACCGACCTGCCTGCGCCGCATCCGAGAGCTGCGCGAAGCCGGTATCATCAACGCCGAAGTGGCGATGGTTGACCCGTTTGCGCTCGGCTACGGCATGCTGGCCTTCCTTGAGATATCGCTCAACAATCAGTCCGATGAGCACATGCAGGAGTTCGAGCAGCGCATGGCCAAAGAGGCCGAGGTGATGCAGTGCTATTTCGTATCGGGCGAATATGACTATTTTCTGGCGGTGCATGTGATCGATATGGATGCGTACTATCAGTTTGTGCGTCGTGTCATTTCCGGCTCCGGCAATGTCCGCCACTTCCAGTCGCGTTTTCCGATGAAGCGCGCCAAATTCGCCACACGGATCACGTTTGACGAAAAGGCTGCAGAAATTCAGGTGCGTGTGCCGGAGTAGGGCAAAGCAACAAGAAGGCTTATTAGCAGTTTCTGTGCCTGCACTCGTCTTTGGAATGGATCCAAATCCCGTCATTCCGTCTTTACCCGCGCCGGCGCTGCCTGCCTCAGTCTGTCTGGGCATATCCCGTCAGCCAGCCGGCCGCGATTAAATTTGCAGATGCCTTGCCGTCTGTGCTAACTTTGCGCCTGCCAGCGACGATACGGTGCAGCAACTTTATTCCATGCACCAAATCCAATCGTCGTATTCCATCGGCTGCAGCAAGTTCTTCGGCACCTTCAGTGCGCTGAAGATATTCTGACTAAGCCGAGCCACGCTGACACAAGCTGATCCGGGCCGCAAGCCGGAACATCGCCGCCGTCGGCAAACCAACGAAGCGAACCCAATCGGGGCAGCCTGTGTGCCGGTCCGGCAAGGGGGCTCATCCATTTACGTATCGAGGCAGAGCCGCCCAAGCGGCGAGCATCGCACGTCCAATCCGAAACTGGCCCGGCATTTGCCTCAAGCCAGTCGCGCATCGTCAACCAAGCCGCCAGTCGGCCTGCTTTAAAGGGGAATACACCGCATGCATGCTGTTGAACTGTTTATCCAGGACCTTGCCGTGATCATGCTGATCGCCGGCGTCGTCACCGTCGTGTTCAACCGCTTCAAGCAACCGGTGGTGCTCGGCTATATCGTGGCCGGTGTCATCATCGGCCCGCACACGCCGCCATTCAATCTGATCCAGGACGACAAGACCGTCCACATCCTGTCCGAGCTGGGCGTGATCTTCCTGCTGTTTTCGCTGGGTCTGGAGTTCAGTCTCAAGAAGCTCGCCAAGGTCGGCGCCACGGCGGTCGTTGCGGCCGTCGCCGAGATCGTGCTGATGATCTGGATCGGCTACGAGATCGGCATCTACTTCGGCTGGAAGACCATGGACGCGGTCTTCCTCGGCGCCATGCTGGCCGTCTCCTCGACCACCATCATCGTCAAAGCGCTCAATGAGCTGGGCATGAAGAACGAGAAGTTCGCCCAGATCATCTTCGGTATCCTGATCGTGGAAGACATCCTTGCCATCGGCATGATCGCGCTGCTCTCGGGCATTGCCACCAGCGGCTCGGTCGATTCGGGCGAAGTCGTCAATACCGTCGGCAAGTTGCTGCTGTTCATGATCGTATCGCTGGTGGTCGGCATCCTTGTCGTACCGCGCCTGCTCAATTACGTGGCGCGCTTCAAGAGTAACGAGATGCTGCTGGTCACCGTGTTGGGCATCCTGTTCGGCTTCTGCCTGCTGGTGATGAAATTGCAATACAGCGTCGCGCTGGGCGCCTTCCTGGTCGGCGCGGTGATGGCGGAGTCGCGCCAGATTCATCGTATCGAGCGCCTGATCGAATCGATCCGCGACATGTTCAGCGCCATCTTCTTCGTCGCCATCGGCCTGCTGTTCGATCCGAACGTGCTGGCCCAGTACTGGCTGCCGATTCTGGTGATCACGCTTGCCGTCGTGTTCGGCAAGCTGTTCAGCTGCGGCATCGGCACTTTCCTGGCGGGCCACGGAGGACGCACACCGATGCGTGTGGGCATGGGGCTGGCGCAGATCGGCGAGTTCTCTTTCATCATTGCGGCGCTCGGCGTGAGCCTGAAGGTCACCAGCGACTTCCTTTACCCGATCGTGGTAGCGGTGTCGGCTGTGACCGCGCTGCTGACGCCTTATCTGATCAAGGCGGCGGATCCTCTGTCGAGCAAAGCCGTTGCGCTGGTGCCGAAAAAAATTTCCGGCGTCCTCGGCATGTATTCCGGCTGGCTGGAAAGTCTGCAGCCCCAGGGCGAGAAGGCTGAGATCAGCAAAATCATCCGGCGCATCTTGCTGCAGGTACTGGTAAACATTGCGCTGGTGGTGGCGATTTTTCTGGCGGGGGCTTTCTTCGTGGACGGCATCAGCCGCTGGCTGTCGGCCTGGATCAGTGACCAGCAGGTCCACAAAGCCGTGATCTGGGGCGGCGCTCTGGTATTATCCCTGCCTTTCCTGATTGCGACTTACCGCAAGCTGCAGGCGCTGGCGATGCTGCTGGCCGAGGTCGGCGTCAAGCCGGAATTCGCCGGCTCGTACACCACGGGCGCCCGGCGCGTGATTGCCGAAGTGATACCGGTGATGTCGATTGTCGGTATCATGTTGCTGATCTTCGTTCTGAGCGCCAGCATCTTGCCGCCGCTCAATCTGCTGGTCTTCGTGCTGCTGGGTGCGGCAGGGTTGCTGTGGTTGTTGTGGAGCAAGCTGGTCAAGTTGCATTCCCGGCTACAGATTGCCCTGTTCGAGACGCTGGACGAAAAGCCGGAAGATTCGCACTAAGTTCGCACCAATCCCGATTCGCTTTAACTTTTTCTTACTCTGTCATGACTCAAGACGAACTCAAACAAGCGGTAGCCCGCGCCGCCATCGAATACGTGGTCGATGGTGAAATCATCGGCGTCGGTACCGGTTCGACCGCCAACTTTTTCATCGATGAACTGGCCAGGATCAAGGATCGTATCAAGGGCGCGGTAGCTTCTTCGGAAGCGACTGCCGAACGCCTGCGCGGTCACGGCATCAAGGTGTTCGACCTCAACGACGTGGAAACCATGCCGGTCTACATCGACGGCGCCGACGAGATCAACGCTGCAGGCGCGATGATCAAGGGCGGCGGCGCAGCGTTGACGCGCGAGAAGATCGTGGCATCGGTGGCGCAGAAATTCGTGTGTATCGCCGACGGCTCCAAGCTGGTCGACGTGCTGGGCAAGTTTCCGCTGCCGGTGGAAGTGATTCCGATGGCGACCAGCGTGGCGGCGCGCAAGTTGTCGGCGCTGGGTTGCGAAGCCAAACTGCGTATGAAGGATGGCAAGCCGCTCGTGACGGACAACGGCTGCAATATTCTGGATGCGGTGGGTTTGAGCATCACTGAGCCGGCGGAGATTGAGGCGGCGATCAACAATATCGTTGGTGTCGTGACGGTTGGTCTGTTTGCACGTCAAGGGGCCAATGTCTGTTTGCTGGGGACTTCGGAAGGTGTGAAGAAGCTGGAGTTCTGAGGAGTTTCGTGTTCTCCGTTGAAAAAAAAGCCGCCTCATCGGGCGGCTTTTTTTTATGGCTGAAGACATTGCTTGAATCTTAAGGCTGCTTTGCCTTGCTCTCATCCCGCGCAATCACGACGCTCATTTTGTCGAGCGTGAGACGCTTGCGTACGGCGTCGTTGATCTGATCCAGCGTCAATGCAGCGATGCGCTGATCCAGTTGCGCCGCCCAGGCATAGGTACGATCCAGGTCCAGCAGATTGACCCAGCCGTTGCTGATGGTGTCGTCTTGCGCACGGGCCTGTTCGCGCTGTTGGCGGATGCCGGACTTGGCGCGGTCGAGTTCTTCTTGTGTGAAACCCTCTTTGAGCACGCGCTGCAATTCTTCGCGAATGGCGGCGTCGACCCTGTCCAGATTCTGCGGGGCGGCGATGGCGCCGATGCCGATTTGGGCGGCGTTGCTGATGGCGCTGACCGACAGGAAGGAACTGATGCTGTACGACAGGCCTTCGCGCTGGCGCACACGGTCGGCCAGGCGCGACTTGAGGCTGGCGCCGCCGATCAGATAGTTGGCGACGACCAGTGCCGGGTAGTCTGGGTCTTCATCGCGCATGTCGAGATTGAGGCGGGCGATGAAGGTGCCGTTTTCCTTGTCCGGTGTGTTGATCATCAGACGTGCCGGCGCGATGTCGGCGTAGTCATGCAGCACGCGTTGGTAGGGCGCGGCGCTGTTCCAGCTGGACAGGCTTTGCTGGACGGTGCGTGCGGCGGCATCGGAATCGAAGTCGCCGACGATGGCGACTTCACCCGAGGAAGCACCGTAGAAATTGCGGTGAAAGGCTTTGACGTCATCCAGCGACACCGCCTGTACTTCGGCGATACGCAGGTCCAGCGAGCGCGCTGCGCGCCAGTCGCCGGCCGGGTAGTGATCGAAGTGTTTGGCCAGCGCTTCCTGCGCGCGCGAGGTCGGGTCGTTGCGTGAGGATTCCAGGCTGACCAGGGTTTGCTTGCGCAGCTGTTCGAATTCGGCGGCGTCGAAGCGCGGATGTTGCAGCACATCGGCCATCAGGCGCAGGGCGGCGTCGAGGTTGCCGCGCGTGGTCTGGAAGTTGTAGACGCCGCCGCTGATCTTCAGGCGAGCGAATTCATCGGCCAGTTGCTCGCGCGTCATCGACTGGCTGCCGCGGCCCAGCATTTCAGCAGTCATGCCGGCGACGGTGCGCTTGCCGAACAGACTTTGGGCATCGCCCCAATCCAGCTTCATGCTGACCGAGACGGTCTGGCCGCGGGTCTTTTTCGGCAACAGCGCCAGTTTGAGCCCACCGACGCGGATGTGCTGGGTGCGCAGATCGAGATTGGCCGGCGAGGAATCAAAAGCTTCACCGGTGGCGATGGCGGCACGCGGCTGGTAGTTTTTCAACGCGCTCTCGACGCTTGGCGCGGCAGGGATTTCGCTGCGCTGCGGCTGGTCTTCGGGGATGAACAGGCCGACGGTGCGGTTGTCACGGCGGAAGTAGCTCGCCGCCGCTGTTGCCACTTGTTGCGGCGTCAAGGCGGCGACCTGATCACGGCCGGCAAACAGCAGGCGCCAGTCGCCCAGCGCCAGTACGTTGGACAAGGCGATACCGATGCGCTGGTGATCGCTCAGCAGTTTTTCGTAAGCGTTGGCATTGCTCACGCGCACGCGTTCCATCTCGGCTTCCGTTGGCGGCGTTGTCGCAAAGGATTCGATGGCGTCCGTCAGCGCCTGGCGCACCGGTTCCAGCGCTTCGCCTTTCTTAACCACGGCGCCGATGATTTGCAGTCCCGGCGCGTAGCCGCCGAGCTGAAATTGCATGATCGCGCTGGCCTTGCCGGTCTCCACCAGCAGCTTGTGCAGGCGGCCGTTGGGCGTGTCGGCGAGGATGTCGGCGGCGACGCCGATGGCGTCCGAGTCGATGTGCAGACCGGCGGGGATCTTGTAGCCGACGTAGACCAGTTGTACGTCGCCGCTGCGGCGGATGGTGAACTGGCGCTCGCCGTCCTGGGTCGGTTCCACCGTCCAGAAATCGGGCAGCGCCCGGGCAGGTTTCGCCATCTTGCCGAAGCTCTGATTGACCCACTCCAGCACCTTGGCCGGGTCGAACTTGCCGGCGATCAGCAACACCGCATTGTCGGGCTGGTAATAGGTGCGGTAGAAGGCTTGCAGGTTTTCGATCTTGACGTGTTCGATATCGCTGCGGTTGCCGATGGTGGCGTTGCCGTAATTGTGCCAGTCGAAGGCCACGCTTTGCATGCGCTTGACCATGACCGAGCTCGGCGAATTTTCACCACTCTCAAACTCGTTGCGCACCACCGTCATCTCGCTGTCCAGATCCTTGCGCGCAATGAAAGAGTTCAGCATGCGGTCGGCTTCCATGCCGATGGCCCACTGCAGGTTCTCGTCGCCGGCGGGGAAGAATTCGTAATAGTTGGTGCGGTCCAGCGAGGTGGTGCCGTTGAAGTTCATGCCGCGCTTGCTGAATTCCTGCGGGATCGCGCTGTGCTGCGGGGTACCCTTGAACATCAGGTGTTCCAGCAGATGGGCCATGCCGGTCTCGCCGTAGTTCTCCTGGCGCGAACCGACCAGATAGGTCATGTTGACAGTGACCGTCGGCTTGCTGGCGTCCGGCATGAGCAACAGCTTGAAGCCGTTGCCGAAGCGGTATTCGCTGATGCCTTCGGCGGAAGGGCCTTGCGTGACGCCGGATGGCAGCGCGACAGGCGCGTCGGCGGCTTTGGCCGTGATGGCGGCGGCAAGCGTCAGGAGTAGCGGAAGGGTGTAGCGAGCAATGCGGGAAGAAGCGGGACGGAGCAGAGGCATGTTTTCCTGAATGGATGATCAAGGGGACGCAAAGTCGGCAATGATGCGTAGCTGTGGATTGTCGCATGACAGCGGCATGAGGAGGATAGACCGGCAACCGGCGCAAAAAATCCGTGACGGCGATGCGATGAAACAGGGAGGGCGAAGAGGGGGCGGAAACGGAAAGGAGGGGCGGGAGGATGGGGAACCGGGTTCAGGCGGCGCGATGCGCCTGAACCAACGGCAACTTATTCGCTTGGCGGCGGTACGTAGCCCTGCGCTGCATCGGCGCCTTCGCCGAAGAAATGCTTTTCCATCTGCACGGCCAGGTACTTGCGCGCACGCGCATCGGCCAGCATCAGACGGTTTTCATTGACCAGCATGGTCTGGTGCTTGAGCCACCCGGCCCATGCTTCCTTCGACACGCTTTCGTAAATGCGCTTGCCCAGTTCGCCCGGGTACGGCGGGAAGTCGAGGCCTTCGGCTTCCTTGTTCAGTTTGATGCAATGGATCATGCGTGCCATGTTGATTCCTTGGTTAAAACATTGATGACGTATTCAGGGCAGACATGAGGTGCGCTTCGCTTCGAAAGAAGATTCAGCGGTTGAGTGCACGCTATGTCAATTTCGCGTGCGGCCTCACGTCCTGATCCCGACATTATAGATTCTTGATCAGCACCAGCGACTTGCGTTGCCAGTTGTACATGTGTTGCCGGTCCTTCGGCAGGTCATCCACCGTTGCCAGCACGAAGCCGCGCCGCATGAACCAGTGCGAGGTGCGCGTGGTCAGCACGAACAGCTTGGTCAGGCCTGACTCGCGCGCGCGCGTTTCGATGTGCTTGAGGATACGCTCGCCGTCGCCTTGCGCCTGGACTTCCGGATTGACGGTGAGGCAGGCCATTTCGCCCATTCTTTCCTTCGGGAAAGGATAGAGCGCGGCACAGCCGAAGATCACGTTGTCATGCTCGATCACCGAGAAGTAATGGATCTCGCGCTCGATCAGTTCGCGGCCGCGCTTGACCAGCGTACCGTCGGCTTCCAGCGGCTCGATCAGCTTGAGGATGCCGCCGACGTCTTCGATGGTGGCTTCGCGCAGGCTTTCGAGATTCTCATAGGTGATCATGGTGCCGATGCCGTCATGCGTAAACAGCTCCAGCAGCACCGATCCGTCGGTGGCAAACGGCACGATGTGCGCGCGCGACACCCCGGCGTTACAGGCCTTGACGGCATTTTTCAGATAGAAGGCGGCGTCCGGCGGCAGGAAGTTGGCCAGCAGCACGGCTTCGGCCTGGTGCGACGACAGTTCGCGGAT
This sequence comes from Herbaspirillum sp. GW822-FHT03A08, assembly GCF_058801885.1. Lineage (NCBI taxonomy): Bacteria > Pseudomonadati > Pseudomonadota > Betaproteobacteria > Burkholderiales > Oxalobacteraceae > Herbaspirillum > Herbaspirillum sp. GW822-FHT03A08. Next base: position 100,189 of record NZ_JBXANR010000007.1, read on the forward strand.
GTCGGTGCCGGCGGCATCGTGCATCAGCGGTGTTTCGCTCAGGAAAATCAGTTTCTCGGCGCGCAGGGCGATAGCCGCCGTTACCGCCACGTCTTCCATCGCCAGGTTGAATGCTTCGCCGGTCGGCGAGAAACCCAGCGGCGACAGCAGTACGATGCCGCCGGCATTGAGAATCGGGTGGATGGCGTCGGCCGCGACCTTACGGACGATGCCGGTCAGTTGCAGGTCGGCGCCGTCAATCACGCCCATCGGACGCGCGGTCACAAAGTTGCCGGAAATGACACGGATCGCCGCATGCGCCATCGGCGTGTTCGGCAAGCCCTGGCTGAAGGCGGCTTCAATGTCCAGACGCAGTTCGCCGGCGGCTTCCTTGGCACATTCCAGCGCAGCCGGGTCGGTGATGCGCAGGCCGTTGTGGAAGCGCGCTTCCACATTACGCAGCGCCAGTTGTTCTTCCACTTGCGGTCGCGAACCGTGCACCACGACCACGCGGATGCCGAGGGCATGCAACAGGGACAAGTCTTGCGCCAGCACGGCCAGGCCGCCAGCCGTCACCAGTTCGCCCGGAAAGGCGACCACAAAGGTCTTGCCGCGAAAAGCATGTACATAAGGTGCGACGGAGCGCAGCCACGCCACGAAGCTGGCGTAATCGGTGTCATTTTCCATGTTGCGCATTATAACCATCCATGGGAAATCTGGTGCCGCTCCATGCAAGTACATCCCGCACGGGTAGTGGGTAACAACAACCCTGTCGCAACAACGGCGGGGCGGGTCCGTACCACAAGGAACTCCTTGCGGCAGGTATAATCCCGCCTGTCATGTCAGTCACGAATCCACCCCCAAAAAATCCGTCCCCTTCGCCAAGCAAGGACGCCCGTCGTCCCGAGCAAGGCGAACGTCAGCAAAAGCCGCAGGGCCAGCGCCATCAGCAACGTCCGGAACGCGCACAATCAGCACCACCTGCGGCGCCTGTGCGCAATCCGCTGCCCGAGATCACCTTTCCTGAAGAGCTGCCGGTTTCCGGGCGCCGCCAGGAGATCGCCGACGCCTTGCAAGCCAACCAGGTCATCATCGTCAGCGGCGAGACAGGTTCCGGCAAGACCACGCAGTTGCCGAAAATCTGCCTGCAGCTCGGCCGTGGCGAAAAAGGGCTGATCGGCCACACCCAGCCGCGCCGTATCGCCGCGTCGTCGACCGCCAAGCGCATCGCGCAGGAACTCGGCACGCCGCCGGGCGAACATGTCGGCTTCAAGGTGCGCTTCAACGACACGCTGACCAAGGGCGCGTGGGTCAAGCTGATGACCGACGGCATTTTGCTGGCGGAGACGCAGACCGATCCGCTGCTGCGCCAGTACGACACCATCATCATCGACGAGGCGCACGAACGCAGCCTCAACATCGACTTCCTGCTCGGTTACCTCAAGCAGTTGCTGCCGAAGCGTCCGGATCTCAAGATCATCATCACCTCGGCGACCATCGACGCCGACCGCTTTGCACGTCATTTCGGCAAAGAGGTCAACGGCGAGCTCAAGCTTGCGCCGGTGATCGAAGTATCGGGCCGACTGTATCCGGTCGAGATCCGCTATCGTCCGGTCGATAATGCCGACCGCAGCAACCTCGCGCCGGAAGTCGCCAACGCACGCGCCCGGGCCGAAGGCCGTGCAGGATCGGGACAGCAAGCGCAGAAGGACCGCGAGCAGCGCGACCTGATGGACGCTGTGGTCGACGCTGTTGACGAACTGGCGCGCATCGGTTCCGGCGACGTGCTGGTGTTTTTGCCCGGTGAACGCGAAATCCGCGATGCCGCCGAAGCACTACGCAAGCACCATCCCCCGCATGTGGAAATTCTGCCGCTGTTCGCGCGCCTGTCGGCGCAGGAACAGGAACGCGTCTTCAAATCCAGCAACGCCCGCCGCATCGTGCTGGCGACCAACGTCGCCGAAACCTCGCTGACCGTACCGGGCATTCGTTACGTGGTCGATGCCGGTCTGGCGCGCGTGAAGCGTTACAGTTACCGCAACAAGGTCGAGCAGTTGCAGATCGAGCCGGTCGCACAATCGGCCGCCAACCAGCGCGCCGGCCGTTGCGGCCGTGTCGCCGCCGGTGTGTGTATTCGCCTGTACGACGAGCAGGACTATCTGCAACGTCCGAAGTTTACTGAGCCGGAAATCCTGCGCTCGTCGCTGGCCTCGGTCATCCTGCGCATGAAGTCGCTGCATCTGGCCGACGTCGAGACCTTCCCCTTCATTGAGCCGCCACTCGGCCGCGCGATTGCCGACGGCTATCAATTGCTGCAAGAACTCGGCGCAGTCGACGAATTCAACCAGCTGACGCCGCTCGGCAAGCAGCTCGCCAAGCTGCCGCTCGATCCGCGCGTGGGTCGCATGATCCTGGCCGGACGCGAAAACGCCTGTCTGTCGGAATTGCTGATCATCGCCTCGGCGCTGTCGGTGCAGGATCCGCGCGACCGCCCGATGGAAGCGCAGAACGCGGCCGACCAGGCGCACAAGAAATTCGCCGACGAGAAGTCCGAATTCCAGAGTTATCTCAAGATCTGGAAGTGGTTCGAAGAAGCCGTCGAGCACAAGAAATCCAATCGCCAGCTGCAAGACCATTGCCGCGCCAACTTCCTGTCGCAGCTGCGACTGCGTGAATGGCGCGATGTGCATTCGCAACTGCTGACCATCGTGCGCGAGCAGGGCTGGCGCATGAACGAAGCGCCGGCGACCAACGAACAATTGCATACCGCCTTGCTGACCGGCTTGCTGGGTAACGTCGGCTTCAAGTCCGACGAAGATTCACACTACCTCGGCGCACGCGGCATCAAGTTCCACATATGGCCCGGTTCGTCATTACAGAAAAAGGCAGGCAAGTGGATCGTCGCCGCTGAGCTGGTCGACACCTCGCGCCTGTATGCGCGCTGCGTCGCACAGATCCAGCCGGAATGGCTGGAGCGCATCGGCGGCCATCTGCTCAAAAAATCCTGGGGCGAGCCGCGCTGGGAAAAACGCAGCGCGCAAGTCACCGCTTCCGAACGCGCGACCTTGTACGGGCTTGTGGTGTACAGCCAGCGCCGCATCAACTTCGGCCTCATCAATCCGCAGGAAGCGCGCGAAATCTTCATCCGCGACGCGCTGGTCGGCGGCGATTTCGAGACGCGCGCGCCGTTCTTTGCGCACAACCAGAAGCTGGTGCGTGAGATCGAAAACCTCGAACACAAATCGCGCCGCCTCGACGTGCTGGTGGATGACGAGCTGATCGCAGCGTTCTACGACAAGCTGATCCCGTCCGACGTCTGCAACGGCATCGGTTTTGAGAAGTGGCACAAGGACGCCACTGCCGCCGATCCCAAACTGTTGTTCCTGAACCGTGACGACCTCATGCGTCACGAAGCCGCAGGCGTAACTACCGAGCTGTTCCCCAAGACCATGACGGTGGCGGGTCTGAGCATGGCGCTGTCTTATCACTTTGAACCTGGCACGCCGCGCGACGGCGTCACGCTGACCGTGCCGCTGTACGCGCTGAACCAGATTTCCGCTGCGCGCTGCGAATGGCTGGTGCCGGGCATGCTCAAGGAAAAAGTGCACCTGCTGCTCAAGTCCCTGCCTCAGAAATTGCGCCGCCATTGCGTGCCGCTGCCGGACTATGCCGCCGGTTTCTGCGATCGCATGGAGGAGCTTCATCTGTTTGGCAAGGGCGAGTTGATTGATGCCTTGATCGCCGATATCCGCGAGCAGATCACCATCATGGTCAAAACCACCGACTTCAAGCAGGAGACCCTGCCCGCGCATCACGCGATGAACTTCAAGATCGTCGACGAGCACGGCCGCCAGCTGGAGATGGGCCGCAACCTCGGCAGCCTGCAAGCAGAATTCGGCGGACAGGCGCGCGAGCAATTCCAGAAGCTGGCTGAGCAGACCGCGATTACGGGTATCGCCACGCCCGCCGCAACGGTCCCTGTTGCGGTGCCTGTCAACGGAAAGCCTGCGGCCGTTCCGGTCGCATCGTCGGGAGCCAGCGCAGCATCGGTCTCTGAATACGGCAACCTCACCAACTGGACCTTCGGCGAGCTGCCCGAGCTATTGGAAATCCAGCGTGGTGGTCCGGGTAAATCGCAGACGCTGATTGGTTTCCCGGCGCTGGTCGACAAGAAAACGCATTGCGATCTGGAAGTCTTCGATGATCCCGCCGACGCCGCGCGCCAGCATTTCGCCGGCCTGCGCCGCCTGTTCGCGTTGCAGTTGAAAGAGCAGCTCAAGTATCAGGAAAAGAACATCCCCGGGCTGCAGCAGATGGGCATGCAATTCATGGCGCTGGGTTCGCAGGAGGAACTGCGCGACCAGATCCTTTCAGCAGGTCTGGAGCGCGCTTTCATGCAAGAGCCGTTGCCGCGTAACGCCGATGAATTCAATCGCCGCAAGGACGAGGGCAAAGCGCGCTTCGGTCTGCTGGTCAACGAAATCGCACGGCTGGCCGGATTGGTATTGGTCGAGTACTACACGTTGCCGAAGAAATTGCAAACCTTCAAGGCGCACGCCCAGGCCTCTGCCGACATCCAGTCGCAGTTGCAGAACCTGGTCGGCAAACGTTTTATCGCCGACAACGATTACAGCAACCTGATGCATTTTCCGCGCTATCTCAAGGCGGTCAATGTACGGCTGGAAAAGCTGCGCGCCGACCCGACCCGCGACGCGCGTCTGTTGTCCGAATGGACGCAGGTCGCCGCGCCATGGCAGCGCGCGCAGAAGGATCGTGGCGCCAACGATCCGAAGATGCAGGAATTCCGCTGGCTGCTGGAAGAGTTGCGCGTCTCGTTGTACGCGCAAGAGCTGCGTACGCCGATGCCGGTCTCGGTGAAGCGCCTGCAAAAAGTTTGGGAAACCATGCAGCGTTAAGCGGGACAATGACGGAATATCGCCTGCCGACAGCAGGTTTGAGGGAACGATGCTGCATTTAGCGTAAAATTGCAGCACTTTTATCGCAATTCATTTACAAAAAGACAATGGCAATCAAATCCGACAAATGGATCCGCCGCATGGCGGAAAACGAGGGAATGATCGAGCCCTTCGAGCCCGGTCAGGTGCGCGAGGCCAACGGCCAGAAGATCGTGTCTTACGGCACCTCGTCGTATGGCTACGACATCCGCTGCGCCAACGAATTCAAGATCTTCACCAACATCAACTCGACCATTGTCGATCCCAAGAACTTCGACGAAAAATCCTTCGTCGACTTCAAGGGCGATGTCTGCATCATTCCGCCGAATTCCTTTGCGCTGGCGCGTACCGTGGAATACTTCCGTATCCCGCGCAGCGTGCTGACCATCTGCCTGGGCAAGTCGACTTATGCGCGTTGCGGCATCATCGTCAACGTCACGCCTTTCGAGCCGGAATGGGAAGGCTACGTCACGCTGGAGTTCTCCAACACTACGCCGCTGCCGGCCAAGATTTACGCCGGTGAAGGCTGCGCGCAGGTGCTGTTCTTCGAAAGCGACGAGATTTGCGAGACTTCCTACAAGGATCGCGGCGGCAAGTACCAGGGCCAGCACGGCGTTACCTTGCCGAAGACCTGATTTGATTTAAATCGTTTAAATCGATAATAAAACAGCCGCATGTTCTCAGGACATGCGGCTGTTTTCGTTGGAGCGCGCCCAATGCGGCGTCAAGGCGGGTTCAGTGTTTTCTGTTCGCCTTCGCACACTTTCGGGCCTCGCCGATAAAGCGTTTGACGGCACCCGACTGGTCGTTGTTGCGATAGGCCAGATGCAATGGCGCTTTCAGCTCGGGAGCATCTTCGATGCTGAGATAGGCGACCGATTCCAGTTCGACGTGGCGCATCGATGCCGGGATGATGGAGATGCCGAGACCTGCGGCAACCAGGCTCAGCGTCGACAGGTTCTTGCGCGCCTCCTGTTCCACGCGCGGACTGAAACCGGCGGCGCGGCAGGCCGCGATGATGGTGTCGTACAGGCCGGGTCCGCTGGGGCGGCGGTTGAGGACGAAAATTTCTTCCGCAAGTGTTGCCAGCGGCACGCTCTTGCGCCGCTTGTTACGCACCAACGGATGTCCCGAGGGCAGGGCGGCAATCATTTCTTCGACCATCATGGTTTCGATGGTGATGTCGCTGACATCGCCCACCGGCGAGCGGATGAAGGCCACGTCGATCCGGTTCTGGCTCATCAATTCGACCAGATCGGTGGTGCTGCTCTCTTCCACCGTCAGCGCAACATCAGGCGCGACGTCGCGGAAAGCGCGAATCACGTTCGGTACAAAGGGGTGCAGCGACGCCGACTCGGTGAAGCCTACCGCAATGCGCCCCAGTTCCCCGCGCGCAATCCGTCGCACGCCGGCAACGGCCGAATCGACCTGGGACAAAATAATGCGGGCATCGGTAAGCAAGGCATGACCGCTTTCGGTCAGTTCCATGCCGCGCGGCAGGCGGTTGAACAGGATCACGCCCAGCTCCTTCTCCAGCGCCCGTATCTGCTGGCTCAGCGGCGGCTGCTGGATACCAATGCGTTGCGCTGCCTTGGTCAGATGGCCCTCTTCGGCGACGGCGATGAAATAGCGCAACAAGCGCAGATCGATGGATGGCATATGATTTAAATATGGATGAAGTGTCTGCCATATATTAGACAAAATAACTCTGCAAGAGTAGCCTTTCGTTTGTGGCGGCACAAGCCCCGCGCAGAGTAGGCGAACCATCATGCACAATCAAAATATTCCCCCAGATTCCACGCCGGCAACGACCAGCGCTATGCCCTCCAGGGACGCCATGGACGGCCACGACGATCGTGCCTCCGGCCGGGTGATTCCAACGTCGAAAGAACTGTTCCTGGGCTTTCTCGGCCTTGGCATGACGGCCTTCGGCGGCGCCTTGCCGTTGGCGCATCGCATGATCGTCGAGCGCCATCGCTGGCTCACCGAAGCAGAATTCGTCGAGTTGCTGGGGTTGTGCCAGTTCCTGCCCGGCGGCAACATCATCAACCTGTCGGTGGCGCTGGGCATGCGCTTTCGCGGCGTCAAGGGCGCGGTATCGGCAATCTTCGGTCTGATCGCGGTGCCGTCGATGGTGGTGATCATGCTGGGCATCCTCTATCAGCACTACCAGAACGATCCCAATATCAAACATCTGTTCGCCGGGCTGGCCGCTGCGGCTGCCGGCTTGCTGATTCAGATGGCGGTCAAGATCGCGCTGCCGCTGCGCAAGAATCTGGTGCTGGCGGGCTTGGCGACGGTCTGCTTCGTCGCCATTGCGTGGCTGCGTATCCCTCTGCTCTGGACCATGCTGGTGATGACGCCGGTGAGCGTGGTGATCACGGCGAAATTCGCGGACAAGAAGACGGCCAAAGCCGATGCAGATAAGGGGGCCGCAAAATGAGCGAAACCCTGATCGCCCTTGCTCTGATTTTTTCTGAACTGTCGGTGCTGGCTTTCGGCGGCGGCAACACCATCCTGCCGGAGATGCAGCGCCAGGTGGTGGAAGTGCATCACTGGATGACGGCGGAAGATTTCAGCGCGCTGTTCGCACTGGGCCAGGCCGCACCGGGACCAAACCTGATGATCGTGACGCTGGTCGGCTGGCACGTCGCCGGCTTCTACGGCATGCTGGTGACGACGCTGGCCAAGTTCGGCCCGTCGTCGCTGGTAACCATCGTGATGCTGCACGTGTGGGAGCGCTTCAAGGACAAGCCATGGCGCCGCCATGTGCAATCCGGCCTGCTGCCGGTGACGGCCGGCCTGGTTGCCGCCAGCGCCGCGCTGATCGCACACGCGTCGGTCAGCAACGGCATTCTCGCCGTAATAACCGCCGCGACCGCCGCCATCTCAATCAAGACCAAGATTCATCCGCTGTGGCTGTTGTTCGGCGGTGCCGCGGCAGGGATGATTTTTTTGCGCTGATATCGCGATGCCGGAGTTTACTCCGGTATCTCAATCAAGATACTTCTTCAGAAATTTTTCCATTTCCGTGAAGGTCGTGATGCGGTCTTCTTCGCGGCTCAGATGGTGATCGCCGAGCGGCAGTTCGACGTAGCGGTAATCCTTGTTGCCGGCGCTTTTCAGGGCGGATGCCATGTCGCGTGATTGTTCGACGTCGACGGTGCGGTCTTGTTTACCGTGGATCAGCAGCAGCGGCGTGATGATTTCCTTGACATGATTCACCGGTGAAGTCTGGCGCAGGCGCTCGCGATCATTCCACCATTCGCCGATCTGGCGTTCGACCCCAATTTCATAGCCGACGTAGTGCTGGTTTTGCGCCAGCAAGTCGCGCAGGTCGGCAACGCCGGCGATGCTGACGGCACAACGGTACCTCTCAGGTGTTTTGACCACACCCATCATGGCTGCATAGCCACCATAGCTGGCGCCTACGATACAGACTTTGGCAGGGTCGATTTTTCCGGCTTTCGCAAGCCATTCGACACCATCGGTCAGGTCGTCCTGCATTTCCATTCCCCATCGTTTGAAGCCGGCAGTTTCGAACTGACTGCCATATCCGCTTGAACCTCGAAAATTGACTTGCAGCACTGCCCAGCCGCGACTGGTAAAGAACTGCGTCCAATAGTCAAATGTAGCGGTGTCGCGGCTCACAGGGCCGCCATGAGGAAACAATATCAGCGGCACCTTGGGCTGTGCTTTAGCGGTAGCGCTTTTCGGCATGGTCAGATAGCCGTGCAAATCTACGCCATCGCGACTTTTGAAATTCACCGACTGCGGCATTGTCAGTTGGGCAGAGGGCAGATCCGGATAGGTCGTGGCGAGCAGGACCATTTGTAAGCTCTTCCGATCCACCCAGTACACGCGCGGCGCATCGAAGAAGGAGAGCGACTCGATGATGTGGCGGGTGCCGTCGTCGCTGCTGCTGACAACAAAATTGCCACGTCCCGGCAAGGCCTTGTCCAATTGTTGTTGAAACTGGCGCGTAGTGTCTTCCCAATAAATACGTCGTCCATATTCAGCTGAATATCTCAGCCCGACAATTTTCTTTAGCCACGGTGCGTAAATCAATTCTCCACTGACGTCGAATTGGGCATCGGCATGGACGAGCGTGCGCGGAAAGTCGGGCTTGCTGATGTCCACGCGGAACACGGCTTCTTTGCCTTGATAGTCCGCATTGACGTACAGAAAATGCGGATCCGCATCGAAACCCAATGGCGTCATACGCTTTTGCCGTACCTCACTATAGTCGTCGATAAGGTAGCTGCTGAGGGTCTCCCATTTATCACTGCCCGGTGCTTTGACGATTACTTTGACTGTCTTGTCGCGCCAGCCCATCCCGAGCCTGGTTTCGCCGCTGCGGTCGGTCATCCACTGATAAATGTAGCCTGGGTTGCGTACCACTTTCTTGAGATTGGCTGTTGCCACATCCAGACGATAGACATCGGGTTTGGTGGCATTGTCGAGATCAAGCGCAAGCACGACGTTATTCGGTTCACCCTCGACTTTACCCAGGATACGATCCTGAAATTGCGGGACGTTCTTGTTCGAATAAAACGCATCAAATTGAGATTGCAACAGGTTTCCCTGAACGTCGCTGCCGTCGCGATTGACTGCGAGCATACGGGTCTCGACGACTTGATTGCCGTAGCGCTGATTCGGAAAGCGCACACTGACGAGCAGGCGGTTGCTGTTAACCCATTGAAAGCCGGAAAAATAAAACTTCTGATTGTCGGTGGTAAAAATTACCTTCGGTTTGTTGCCGATAGCCTGAACAACCAGAAAGCTGTTTCCTTCAATGTTTTGAAAGTAGGCAGTGGACAAGCCGTCTGGTGAAATCTGGGCGTCGCTGATCAACGGCAAAGACGCAAACGCTTTCAGAGGAATTTCTTCAGCGGAGACAAGGGTGGAGGAAAAGACGCAAAGACAGAAAACCAGTTTTTTTATTGTGTGCATGGGTGAGTTCTGGCAACGATGAGGAGTGAACGGACGTGCTGTCCCATTCTGCATGACGCCTATAGACCGGTCAATTGTTGTCGTTCTCTCGTACCCGAGCGAATGTGGGCCGGATGTCCTGCGACAAAAATTTGCTGCAAACTTGAGCATAAAAAAACCGACACCGGTTTCCCGGTATCGGCTTTCAGGTCCTGCATACAGCGGTTGTTTATTGACGCACGCAATCCACAAAGTAATCGCGGCGGCCATCCACTTCGCGCTTGACCAGACCGTGCACGTCGGTTTCGAAGCCCGGGAATTTCTCATTGAAATCACGTGCAAACTTCAGATAGTCGACGATGGTCTTGTTGAAGATTTCGCCCGGGATCAGCAGCGGGATGCCCGGTGGGTAAGGCGTCAACAGGATCGAGGTGACGCGGCCTTCGAGTTCGTCCAGCGGCACGCGGTCGATTTCACGGTGCGCCATCTTCGAGAACGCATCGGACGGCTTCATCGCCGGCTGCATGTCGGACAGGTACATCTCTGTCGTCAGGCGCGCGACGTCGTAGGCGCGGTAGGTTTCGTGGATCTGCTGGCACAGGTCGCGCAGGCCCAGACGCTCGTAGCGCGCGTTGCGGCCCTGGTTCGCGGCGGCGAACTCAGGCAGGATGCGCCAGATCGGCTGGTTCTTGTCGTAGTCGTCCTTGAACTGCTGCAGCGCCGTCACCAGTGTGTTCCAGCGGCCCTTGGTGATGCCGATGGTGAACATGATGAAGAAGGAATACAGACCGCACTTCTCGACGATAACGCCGTGTTCCGCCAGGTACTTGGTGACGATCGAGGCGGGGATGCCGTTCTCGCCGAATTTGCCGTCCAGCGACAGACCCGGTGTAACGATGGTCGCCTTGATCGGATCCAGCATGTTGAAGCCCGGAGCCAGATTGCCGAAACCGTGCCAGTCGTCTTCCGCCTTGATGACCCAGTCTTCGCGCTCGCCGATGCCGTCGGCGGAGAAGCTGTTCGGGCCCCACACCTGGAACCACCAGTCCTTGCCGAATTCCTGGTCGATCTTTTTCATGGCGCGGCGGAAATCCAGCGCTTCCAGAATGCTTTCTTCCACCAGCGCGGTGCCGCCCGGCGCTTCCATCATCGCAGCGGCGACGTCGCACGAGGCGATGATCGAATATTGCGGTGAAGTCGAGGTGTGCATCAGGAAGGCTTCATTGAAAGCGTCCTGATCGAGTTGTACGGTTTCCGATTCGCGCACCAGAATCTGCGAGGCCTGGGACAAGCCGGCCAGCAGCTTGTGGGTCGACTGTGTCGAGAAGATCATCGACTTCTTGGCGCGCGGACGGTCCTTGCCGATGGCGTGCATATCTTTGTAGAAGTCATGGAAGGTTGCGTGCGGCAGCCATGCTTCGTCGAAGTGCAGGGTGTCGATTTCGCCGTCGAGCATTTCCTTCAGGGTTTCAACGTTGTACACCACGCCGTCGTAGGTCGATTGCGTGATGGTCAGGATGCGCGGCTTCTTGTTCACGGCTTCGCGCGCGAACGGGTTGGCTTCGATCTTGCGACGGATGCTTTCCATGGTGAACTCTTCCAGCGGAATCGGGCCGATGATGCCGAGGTGGTTACGCGTCGGCATCAGGAACACGGGGATCGCACCGGTCATGATGATGGAGTGCAGGATGGACTTGTGGCAGTTGCGGTCGACTACGACAATGTCGCCCGGCGCCACGGTCGAGTGCCAGACCATCTTGTTGGAAGTCGAGGTGCCGTTGGTGACGAAATAGCAGTGGTCGGCGTTGAAGATGCGTGCCGCATTGCGTTCCGAATCGGCGACCGGGCCGGTGTGGTCGAGCAGCTGGCCGAGTTCTTCCACGGCGTTGCAGACGTCGGCGCGCAGCATGTTCTCGCCGAAAAATTGGTGGAACATCTGGCCGATCGGCGACTTCAGAAAAGCGACGCCGCCCGAGTGGCCGGGGCAGTGCCAGGAGTAGGAGCCGTCCTGCGCGTAGTGCACCAGCGCGCGGAAAAACGGTGGCGCCAGGCCGTCGAGATAGGACTTGGCTTCGCGGATGATGTGGCGCGCCACGAACTCAGGGGTGTCTTCAAACATGTGAATGAAGCCATGCAGTTCGCGCAGGATGTCGTTGGGGATATCGCGCGAGGTGCGGGTTTCACCGTACAGATAAATCGGGATGTCGGCGTTCTTGTGGCGGATTTCGCCGACGAAGGCGCGCAGCGATTTCAGCGCGAAGTCGGTTTCTTCGGACGAGCCGGCGCCGAACTCTTCATCATCGATCGACAGGATGAAGGCGGACGCGCGCGATTGCTGCTGGGCAAACTGCGACAGGTCGCCGTAACTGGTCACGCCCAGCACTTCCATGCCTTCTTCCTTGATGGCGTCGGCCAGGGCGCGAATGCCCAGGCCGGAAGTGTTTTCAGAGCGGAAATCTTCGTCGATGATGACGATGGGGAAACGGAATTTCATAGGTTCTCCAGGAGAACGCATCGTATGGATGGAGAGATGCGTTCAGTTCAGTTAAAACTGCGACTGCGCCTGGGCGAAAAGCTTACGCGCTCGGACGGTTGCTATTGGTATGAGCCTGGCAAACCGGTCAAACAATGTCGCTGCAAAAGGGAAAGCGTGATGGATTTCATGCGACTTCCGGGCTAGCAGAACCTTCATGAACCTGTTGATCACATCGCCGTGCCGGATCGCGGCGACGGGGCAAGTGGGGCAGGTTCTAAAAAAGAAGCCGAATTTTCGCAGATATCGAGAAATGATGGGGCGAAAAATCGTGCCGATTTTGTTGAAAATCAGGGAAAAACAACAAAAAATCCCCGGACCCTTTCAGCGTCTTTCGTATGTCACAAATGCGTAGTCAAATTCCTGGCTTTCCGAGCGGTGCTTTTCACGTGCGACCTCTTGCCACAGTTGGGGATCGATGACCGGAAAGAAAGCGTCGCAGTCGAAGCTTTTGCCGATTTCGGTGACGATCAGACGTGTGGCCAGCGGCAGGGATTCGGCGTAGATCTGAGCGCCGCCGATGATGAAGGAGTCCGTGCCTGCCACCAGCGCCGCTGCATCTTGCAAAGATGACACTGTTTCGACGCCGGCGTGCGACCACTCGCGATTGCGCGTGATGACGATATTACGGCGATTCGGCAAGGGGCGTCCGATGGAGTCGAAGGTCTTGCGGCCCATGATGATCGGATGGCCGGAGGTGGTGCGCTTGAAATGCGCCAGATCTTCCGGCAGATGCCAGGGCAGCGTGTTGTTGATACCGATACCGAGCTTGCTGTCGGTGGCGACGATGACGCACAGCGCGCCGGAGGCGGAAGATGTAGGTGACATGCCGATACTTGTGTAGGATTGCCGGAAATCGGCGGGCGCCGTGTTGCGCCGCACCGGTGCTGAGGGCGCTATGTTACAGGACGCTCCGGCCGGAATGGAACTTTCTGGGAAGGAATTGCCCTTATAGAAGTATCCCCGGTAAGCGGAGAGTCTGGCCAGCTTCGTGCAAGCGATGGTTCTCGTCGGCAATTTTTTGCAACTGCGCTTCAACTGCGCTGCACCTGGCGGGAAGTCTTGTTGAAAGGTGCCGGATGCTGCGCCGCCATGGCGTTTCGAGGATATTGGGGTTTATCCGGGCCGACTTTTGGGCCAACTTGTGCAACATTGGGTAAACTACGCCATCTTTCGACACGCCGGAAGGGCGTTATCGGATAAGAAAAACTGCATGTCAGACGGAAATCCAATGTTTTTTACTTTGTATCGGCGGAGCGCCTTGAAAGCTTCCGCCAAATCGTCCCGTCTTATTGGGCAAGCTATTCACACTATCTTGCCGGTTGCGCTTACTGCGCTGCTGGCTATTTATGCAAGCAATGCGGCGGCGTTCGACTTCAACGACGTCGCCGTGCGCGCCAAGGCGCTGGCGGCCAAGTCGTACAAGAAGCCGGCCGACAAGTTGCCCAAGGAAATCAAGGATCTCAGTTACGAACAGGCCAATCAGCTGCATTTCAAGCAGGACCGCGCCTACTGGCGTCCCGAGAAGCTGCCGTTCGAACTGTCCTTTGTCCATCAGGGCGGCGCCTATGTGGAGCCGGTGCGCATCAATGAAATCGTCGGAGGCGGCGTGCGCGAGATCGTGTTCAATTCGGGCCTGTTCGATTACAGCCACACGCGTATTGATCCGCGCCGTGTGCGCAACATCGGCTTCGCCGGATTCCGCATCCGTTATCCGGTCAATTCGGCTAAAGAGAAAGACGACGTCCTGACCTTCCTCGGTGCGAGCTATTTCCGCGCCATGGGCAAGGGCCAGGGGTATGGTATTTCGGCGCGCGGCCTGGCGATTGATACGGCGCTTTATTCGGGCGAGGAGTTTCCGCGTTTCACTGAATTCTGGCTGAACCGTCCCAATCCGGGCGACAAGGAACTGACGATCTATGCGCTGCTGGACTCGCCGCGCGCAACCGGCGCCTATCGTTTCGTGCTGCGCCCCGGCGTGGATACGACGATCGACGTCAAGGCGCAGTTGTACCTGCGCGCCAACGTCACCAAGCTCGGCATCGCGCCGCTGACCAGCATGTTCTTCTTTGGCGAGAACCAGAATGGCCCTGCCGAAGATTTTCGTCCGGAAGTACATGACTCCGATGGCTTGTCGATCCAGTCCGGCACCGGCGAATGGATCTGGCGCCCGCTGGTCAATCCGAAGCGCTTGCTGGTCACGGCGTTCAGCCTCGACAATCCGCTCGGTTTCGGCCTGATGCAGCGCGATCGCCAGTTCTCCAGTTATGAAGATCTGGATTATCACTACGAAGCCCGTCCGAGCACCTGGATCGAGCCGAAGGGCAAGTGGGGCGCCGGCCGGGTGGAGCTGGTGCAGATTCCGACTCCGGACGAAACCAACGACAATATCGTTGCCTACTGGATGCCGAACAGCATGCCCAAGCAGGGACAGCCGTTCAATGTCGAATACAAGATGTATTGGCAGAAAGAAACAGAAAAGAAACCGCCGCTGGCCTGGGTGGCGCAAACGCGCCTTGGCCACGGTTACCGCGCCAAGAGCGACGATACGATAGGCATGTCGATAGACTTCGACGGCACGGCACTCAAGAAACTGCCGGCCAATGCCAGAGTGGAGGGGACAGTGGAGAGTGACGGCAACGGCAAGGTGGTCAGCGTGACGACCCGCCGCAATGACGTCACCGGCGGCTGGCGCATGGAGTTGAAACTGCGCCGCAATGAAGATAACAAGCCGGTCGAACTGCGTGGATTCCTCAGGAACGCTGCACAGAACGGCCCCGGCGCAACTCTGTCTGAAACGTGGAGCTACATATTACCCCCCAACTGAGGCAAGCCTCTGAAACATCGCAACAACTGGAGCGCTATCTCGACCGCCTGCCGCTGACGCCTGAGCAGCGCCAGGCGCTGGCCGCCCGCGCGGGCGAGTTGGATTCCGGCGACGCCATGCGCGACCTGCATGGATTGCTGGCGGGCGAACGAGGCTCGTCCGGCAGTGCCTCCGGGAATACACCGGGAAATGCATCCGGCAATCCGGCCCAGGACTCGGTTGCCGCACGACTGGAACTGTTGTATCCGCAAGCGGCCGCCAAGGCCATCGTTACGCAGGTGCCTGCCGCCAGTGCTGCCGTCCCCGGTCCCGGCGACGATCTCAAGGTCGCACCGCCGCTCAATCGCAAATCCATGGTGCCGCGCCCTTGGGGTACGCTCAATCCGCTGTCGCGCTGGGTGGAAGAAGCGACGCGCAAATTCGAGCAGCGCGCCGCCCGCCGCAAGGGCCTGCCGCCGAAAGAGCCGGTTTTCATCGAAGACACGCTGGACCTGCCCGATTCACCCGACCCGCGCGGCTACTGGACGCACAGCGGCAACGTGCGCCGCATCGTGCTGTTGGTGCTGATGCTGATGCAAAGCGCGCTGGCGACCTACTTCATGAGCGACGTCTTGCCCTACCATGGCGAGAAGCCGCTGGAAATGGTGGTGCTGGCCTTGTTCGCCTTGCTGTTCTGCTGGGTCTCGGCAGGATTCTGGACGGCCATGACGGGTTTCCTGGTGCTTATGCGCGGCGACGATCCGTATCTGATTTCGCACGAACAGGCCGGCCCCAAATGGATCGCGCCGGGAGCACGCACGGCCATCGTCATGCCGATCTGCAATGAAGACGTGGCGCGCGTGTTTGCCGGTTTGCGCGCGACTTATGAGTCCGTGGAACGCCATGGCGATCTCGACCGCTTCGACTTTTTCGTCCTCAGCGACAGCGGCGAGTCCGACATCTGCGCTGCGGAAACGCAAGCCTGGGCCAATCTGTGCAAAGACGTCGGCGGTTTCGGGCGCATCTTCTATCGCCATCGCCGCCGCCGCGTCAAACGCAAGAGCGGCAACATCGACGATTTCTGCCGCCGCTGGGGCGCGGATTATCGCTACATGCTGGTGCTCGACGCCGACAGCGTGATGAGCGGCCAGTGCCTGTCGACGCTGGTGCGCCTGATGGAAGCACATCCCAGCGCGGGCATCATTCAGACCGCACCGAGGGCGGCGGGACGCGACACGCTGTACGCGCGCATCCAGCAATTCTCGACGCGGGTCTACGGCCCTCTGTTCACCGCCGGTCTGCATTACTGGCAACTGGGCGAGTCGCACTATTGGGGCCACAACGCCATCATCCGTCTCGAACCGTTCATCAAGCATTGCGCGCTGGCGCCGCTGCCCGGCGAGGGCAATCTGTCCGGTCCGATTCTCTCGCATGACTTTGTCGAAGCTTCTCTGATGCGCCGCGCCGGCTGGTCGGTGTGGATCGCCTACGACCTCGACGGCAGCTATGAAGAGATGCCGCCCAACCTGCTCGACGAACTCAGCCGCGACCGCCGCTGGTGTCAGGGCAACCTGATGAACTTCCGCCTGTTCCTGGCGCGCGGCATGCACGTCGTGCACCGTGCCGTGTTCGTCACCGGCGTGATGGCTTACTTGTCGGCGCCGTTGTGGGCCTTGTTCCTGGCGCTGTCGACTATCTTGCTGGCGACGCACACATTGATCGATCCGCAATATTTCGTCGAGCCGCGCCAATTGTTCCCGATCTGGCCCGAGTGGCATCCGGAGAAGGCTTTGGCGCTGGTGTCGGCGACGGCGACCATCCTGTTCCTGCCGAAGATTCTCAGCGTGTTGCTGATTATCGCCAAGGGAGCCAGAGGATACGGCGGTGCCGTGCGCGTGACGCTGAGCATGCTCCTGGAACTGCTGTTCTCGATGATGCTGGCGCCGGTGCGCATGCTGTTCCATACCCGCTTCGTGCTCGGTGCTTTCCTTGGCTGGGCCCTGAGCTGGAAGTCGCCGCCGCGCGCCGATAACGAAACCGGCTGGGGCGAAGCCTTTCGCCGCCATGGCATGCATTCGCTGCTGGGCGTGGCGTGGGGCGCGCTGGTGTACTGGCTCAATCCGTCCTTCATCTGGTGGCTGATGCCGATCGCCGGTTCGCTGGCCTTGTCGGTGCCGCTGTCGGTAATGTCGAGCCGCGTATCCTTCGGCCGCTTGTTCCGCCGTTCCAAACTGTTTTCGATTCCCGAAGAAGTCGATGCGCCGCGCGAGCTGCGCGACACGGTTTCGCATCTGAATGCGACCGCGCCGCTGCCGGGCTTTATCGACGCCGTCGTCGATCCGTCCGTCAATGCTCTGGTCTGCGCCAGCGCGCACGGTCATCCGCGCATGCCGGCCGCCAGCCGCAGCGCCGGCGATTCGCTGGTGCTGCAGGCATTGCGCCGCGGACCGGATGCATTGACCGAAAAGCAGAAGCACACGCTGCTGGATGATCCGCGCCTGTTGTCGGAGCTGCATCTGGCGGTCTGGAGTCAACCGGCGCGGCACTCATCCTGGATGGCAGCGAAATGAGGAGAGACGACGTGGAAGACATGTCCGACATGACCGCAGAAAACCGCCATCTGGCCGATCCGGTGGCCGTGCCTGATGAGCGTCGGCGCAGACTGATCCGCCGTGGCTGGAGCGCGCTGGCCTTGCTGCTGGTCGTGGCTGCCGGCGTGGTCGGCTGGTACGGTTATCGCCAGCGCCATCCGCAACCGGTGCCGGTCAGACTGGAAACCGTCATCGCGGAACGCGCCGACATCGAGCAAGTCGTCAACGCCACCGGCAACGTCGCCATGCAGAGTTATGTCGACGTCGGCACCAAGGTCACCGGTCAGATTTCGGATGTCTACGTCGGTATCGGTGAGGCAGTCAAGGAAGGCAAACTGCTGGTCGCCATCTCGCCGGTGGTGCAGGCGGGCCGCGCCGAAAACAACCGTGCCCAGATGGCGCGCCTCAAGGCAGAACTGGCTGGGCAAAACGCCCAGCTCGATTTCGCCCAGCTGCAGTTTCAGCGCCAGACGCAATTGAAGGCCGAGAACGCCACCCGCGAAGAAGCCTTCGAGTCCAGCCGCATGGGCATGTATTCCGCCGCCGCCAAGGTTGACGCCATCAATGCGCAGATCCAGCAACTCGATGCGACGATGAAGGAAGACGAGGCGGTACAGAAGCAGACCAAGATCGTCGCGCCCATCAGCGGCACGGTGGTGGCCTTGTCCGCACGCATCGGCCAGACCCTGTCGGCCAATCAGGATGTGCTCATGCGCATCTCCGATCTGAGCAAGATGAGCGTGCAGGCGCGTGTGGCGGAAGAAGATGTCACCCAGCTGCACAAAGGCATGACGGCGTATTTCAGCACGCCCGGTTATCCAGGCAAGCGCTGGGCCGGCAAGCTGCGGCAGATCATGCTGTTGCCGGCCGACGATACCGGCAAGCAAGGCAAGAAAGCGTATTACACCGTATTGTTTGACGTCGCCAACCCCAGCCGCGAACTCATGGCGGGCATGACGGCGGACGTCTTCTTCGTGCTGTCCAGAGTGGAACACGCGGTGACGATTCCCGCATCGCTGGTGGTCAAGCCGGACAACAAGGGCATGCAAAAACTGAAGATCCTGCACGCCGACGGCAAGCTGGAAACGCGCGACGTCAGGATCGGCATTCGCAACGCCGACAAGGCGCAGGTTGTTTCCGGACTGGCGGAAGGGGAGCAGGTTTTGTTGCCGGTATCGCCGTCTTCCGCAGTACGTACCGGCGACAAGGCCGGTTAGTTTTTTTCAGCTCTCATTTTTCTGCTACAGGTTCTTCATGGCGTTTTTCTCCGGTGACTATTCGATGAGGCCCATCAGCGCCGCCGTGTTGGCGCAGTTGTTGGCACTGATGCTGGCCGGTTGCGCTGCTACCCAGGTCGACGTTGAGCCTGTACAAAAAGTGGATGTGCCGAAGCAGTGGAGCGATCCTTCCGTTACCGCGGCTGCCGGCGCCGACAATGCTGGCCAGATCGTCCTCGACGCCGATTGGTGGAAGCAGTTCGGCAGCGCTGAACTGAGCAGTCTGGTCACCGAAGGACAAAAGAACAATTTCGAAATCGCCGCCGCCATGTCGCGCGTTCGCCAGGCCGAAGCCAACGCCCGCATCGCCGGCGCACCGCTGCTGCCCGACGCGGACATCGCCTCCAGCGCCAACCGCAGCTTGCCGCTCAGCGGCGGCACTGCGACCACCAGTGCCAGCGGCATGCTGGAGATTAACTACGAAGTCGACTTCTGGGGCAAGAACAAAGCCGGTCTCGCTGCCGCCGAAGCCTCTTTGCGCGCCAACATCTACGACCGCGAAACCGTTGCGCTGACCGTCACCAGCGGCATCGTGTCGACCTTCCTGCAAGTGCTGTCGTTACGCGATCGGCTGCAGATCGCCCAGCAAAACGTTGCCAATGCCCAGCGCGTGCTGAAACTGGTCGAATCGCAAAGCCGTGCCGGCGCCGCCTCTCCGCTCGATCTGGCGCGGCAGCGTTCGGCACTGGCGAACCAGCAAGCGGCGCTTCCCGATCTGATGCAGCAAGAGCGCGACGCGCAGACGGCGCTGGCAACCTTGCTCGGCCGTCCGCCGCAAAGCTTTGTCGTGAACGAAAAAGGATTGGCCACGATCCAGATGCCGAAGATCGCACCGGGTTTGCCCTCGGAACTGCTGACGCGCCGCCCCGACATTCGCCGCGCTGAAGCACGCCTTGCCGAAGCCAATGCCAACGTTGCGGTCGCGCGCGCCGCGCTGTTCCCCAGCATCCGCCTGACCGGTTCCACCGGAGCGCAAAGCAATGCCTTGCTGTCGCTGTTCGACGGCCCCAATCTGCTGGCCAACCTCGGTGCCTCGCTGACCGCGCCTATTTTCGATGCAGGCCGACTGAGCAGCCAGCGCGATCTCGCGATCGCACAGAAACAGGAACTGGTGCAGGTCTACCGCTCGGCGGTCGTCAGCGGTTTGTCGGAAGTGGAAAAATCCTTGGGAGCGATTCGCAGTCTGGAAGAGCGTTACCGCCTCAAGAGTCAGGAAGTGGATCAGGCGCGCTTCGCATTTGAGTTATCTGAAATCCGCTATCGTGTCGGCGCGGAAGACCTGATGGTGGTGCTGGACACGCAACGGACGCTTTCCGAGGCGCAAAATCAACTCGGCCAGATCAAGCTGCAACGTCTGCAAGCGACGGTGTCGCTCTACAAGGCTTTGGGTGGAGGGTGGAAAGACGGCGTGCAATACGGCAACCCGGGAACGGATTCCGGCGGCACGCCGGAGAAGGCAAGAAACGCATCGTGACCGCAACGGTCCGATAGCTTCAGGGCGAGAGCGGCAACGACAACAGTCGCGGCAATATCAGAACAGAATCGCGGTGGTGGCCGGGCCGACGTCCACTTCCTGCATGTCGCGCCGGGCTGCGTGGCCGAGGTCAGCCTCTCCGTGCTGGCGGGACAAGGCCCACGGATACAGCACTCCCAATCCCATCATCGCCGCGGCTGCGGCAAATGCAAAAGCATCCCATTGCGACAAGCCGGGTAAGGCCAGCGTCGCGATCACCACAAAAGATGTCAGAAAAGCAATATATTTCGGGAGGTTGCGCATGACGGATCCTTTCGGTTTGGTCTGTCGATGCACTATAGATGCTGCAGTGCGGGAATGGAAATAACAATTACAACTTAGCTAAGCACTGATTTGACTTAAAGCCTGTCGCCGGCGGAAGGCGCCGGTACCATCGTTTCAAAATTGAAAAGCAGATGCGCATGCGCCATGTTGATCCGCGCTGCCGGGCGACGCAATAATGCAAGCACCGACAACAAGGAGCAACCATGGGATTCAATCGCCGCACTTTCCTCAAGCATGCCGCAGCAAGCGCGGTGCCAGTCTCGTTGATGAGCCATTCCTTGCAAGCGTTGGCGGCCCCCGTCGCCACGCCGCTCAAGGTCGGCGTCGTCCATGTTTCCGCAATCGGCGACTATGGCTGGGCCAAGCAGCATGACCTGGCGCGGCAGGCCATCGACGCCGCTTTTCCGGGCCGGGCGCAGACCATGGCGATCACCAATATCTTTAATCCGCTGGATGCCGAACGCGTCTTCCGCGATCTTGCCGGTCAGGGACATCAGCTGATTTTCGGCACCAGCTTTTCGCACATGACACCGATCATGAAGGTGGCGCGCGAGTTTCCCGATGTGCGCTTCGAGCATTGTTCAGGGCTGCACACGCTGAGCAATCTTTCCACCTTTGAAGCGCGCTATTACGAAGGCTCCTATCTCGCCGGTATCGCCGCCGCGTCGGTCAGCAAGACGAAGATCCTCGGTTTCATCGGCGGCTTTCCGATTCCCGACCTGATTGCCACCGCCAATGCTTTCTTGCTGGGCGCACGCTCGGTCGATCCTGCAATCGTCTGCAAGGTGGTCTGGCTCAATACCTGGATCGATCCGGCTAAAGAGCGCGAGGCCGCAGCCTCCTTGCTGGCGTCGCATGCCGACGTGCTGCTGTCGACCTCGGGCGACATCACCGGCGTCAAGGTGGCGGAAGAAAAAGGCGCGTGGAGCGTCGGTTACGCCAGCGACTTCCGCAAGTTCGCACCGAAGGGGCAACTGACCTCGTTCACCCTCGACTGGTCGGGCGTCTATGTCGAGGCCGCGCGGCGCGTGCTGGACAACAATTGGATCGCCACCGATCGCTGGGACGGCGTGCAGGCGCGCATCGTCAAAATGGCGCCCTACAATCCCGCCATCCCCGCCGCTGGCATGGAACGTCTGCGTACCCACGAGGCACGCATGGCGGCCGGCCAACTGCGTCCTTTCACCGGTCCGGTGAAAGATACCGGCGGCAAGCAGCGTCTTGCCCCGGGAGCCGTGCTGGCCGATGCCGATATCCGCAAAATGGATTGGTACGTTGAAGGCATACTTGGTGCCTTCACCAGTTGATTGCCGGTATTGCCGGTTCACATTGAGCATTCGTCTTTGAGGGAGCACTGCATGACAGTTTCACAAGCACTCGCCCTGAGCAACGCGGTGGAGTGCAATCAGGTCATCCTGGCGCGTGCGCCGGAGTTGGAGATGGCGCTCTGGCGCGACTCCGCCGGCGTGCTGCACGCCAATCAGAACCGCTGCCCGCATCGCGGCATGCGCCTGCATTTCGGCTTCGTCCGCGATGATCGCCTCAATTGCCTGTATCACGGCTGGTCATACGACAATCAGGGGCAATGCAAATACATTCCGGCGCATCCCTTGCACACGCCGTCCAATGTCATCTTCCTGCAGACGCACGCGGTACAGGAAGCGCATGGCGTCATCTGGAG
Source organism: Herbaspirillum sp. GW822-FHT03A08 (assembly GCF_058801885.1). Taxonomy (NCBI): domain Bacteria; kingdom Pseudomonadati; phylum Pseudomonadota; class Betaproteobacteria; order Burkholderiales; family Oxalobacteraceae; genus Herbaspirillum; species Herbaspirillum sp. GW822-FHT03A08. The sequence goes on from NZ_JBXANR010000007.1 coordinate 122,741, forward strand.
AGGGCAGGCCCCCGCCATGCCCGAGCGCATGGCGGCGATGCGCAGCACGCCGGTGCGGTCGGTCTATCTGTCCGTGGCGCTGGAGCATGCGCGCAGCCGCATGGCGACCGTCCTGTTCGGACTGGCCGACGGCCTGCAGCATGCGGGCATTGACGAAAACGTCGGGTATTGGCTGCCCGATGACGGCGTCGCCCGCAACGGATGTCTGTATGCTTTGCAAGATGCGGGAGAAGGCAAGACCGGCATTCACCTGGCGGCACTGACGCCGGCCGATACCGTAGTTTCTCCTGTCTGGCTGCTGACGCTGTCTTCGCGGTTGCAGGCGATGCAGCTGAATCTGGAAGGAGCAGCATCATGAGCAGCGTTGTCAAAGAAAGCGCCGGCAAGACCCGCGATCCGGTCGCCTTGCGCGAGTGGATCGTCATCGGTGCAATCACCGATGTGCAGCAAGATGTTCCCTATCGAACGCGCGTGCTCGGACAAGAGATCGTCTGCCTGCGCAGCGGCGAGACGTTCGAGGTGTGCGAAGTCGACGGCGACCTGACGCCGCAGCGTGAGGTGCAGGTTCGCACGCGCTACGGCCACGTGTGGGTTTGCCTCGCCGATGAGGCCAGGCCGATGATCGAAGTGGAAGAGTTCGCCGATCCGCGGCGGCGCATGATCACCTGGGGCGGGGTTTATGTCCGTACATCGCCGCAGCGCCTGGTCGAAAATTTCCTCGACATGGGGCATTTTCCGTTCGTGCACACCGGTATTCTCGGCGCCGAACCGGTGACGGAAATTCGCGACTACAAAGTTGAAGTGCGTGCGGCTGATGCCGAAGTCTGGGCTACCGAATGCATGTTCTATCAGCCCAAGGCATCAACGGCGGCCGACACCGGGCGCGACACGGCCTACATCTATCGCACCTCCGGCCCGTTCGTCGTCGTGCTCTACAAGACGGCGGAAGAAGAAGGCGCATTCGACAACATCGGCATGCTGGTCCAGCCGCTCGATGAAGAACATTGCCGCGTATTCGGCTATACCTTGCTGCTGGAAGCGGATACCACCGATATTGAGGCGCTGCATTTTCAGCAGACCGTGTTTCTCCAGGATCGGCTGATTCTCGAACAGCAGACGCCGCGACGTATTCCCCTCTACGAGAAAAACGAAATCCCGGCGCGCGCCGATGCGGCCAGCGTCGGTTACCGCCGGTGGCTGCGTGCCGTGGGCATGCAATTCGGCGTGTTGCCGCAGCGAGTGAAAGAAGAGGCGCCGCAATGACAATGAAACTCTACGACTATGAAATTTCCGGCAGCTGCTACAAGGTGCGCTTGCTGCTGTCGATGCTGAACCTGCCGTATGAAAAAATCCCCGTCGATTTCTATCCGGGCAAGGCGCATCGCCAGGCTGATTTTCTGAGCATCAATCCGCTCGGGCAGATTCCGGTATTGACCGACGATGACGGCCTTGTTCTGCGGGATGCTCAGGCCATCCTGCTCTACATCGCCGCGCGCTACGATACGAGCGCGACCTGGTATCCCGCCGATCCTGCGACGCAAGGGCGCATCGCAATGTGGCTGGCATTTGCCGGCGGAGAGCTGATGCAGATATCGGCGGCGCGTCTGCATGACATGCTGATGGGGTATGAACACATCGACGCCGATGCCGCGCGCAGCAACGCGCACAAGGCGCTGGCGATTCTCGACCAGCATCTGGCGGAATGTGAAATGCGCGGTCAGCGATGGATCGCCGCAGCGCATCCGACGATTGCCGACATCGCCTGTTTCGCCTATCCCGCCTTGTGCCATGACGGCGGCATCGACCGTTCCGGCTATCACAACATCAATCGCTGGCTGCGCCGTGTGCGTGCACTCCCTGGATTCATGGTGATGCCGGGAATCCCGGCGTACGCCTGACGTCTACAGCGATGCCGCCACAGCAACAGCCGCAGGTGCTTGGGGCGCGGGGCCGCTGAGCTGATTCTTGCGTCCCAGCACGACATACATCATGAAGGTTTCGTTGCTGGAAAAATTGTCTGCCATCAGGTTGACGAAGGCCTTGAGTTTTTCCGAGGCGTGGCGCTGCTTCTGATAGACGCAATACACCGGCAAGGTTTCTGAGGCCCATTCGGGCAGCACCGGCATCAATACGCCGGCATCGACTTCGACACGCGTGAAGAAATCGGGCAGGTAAGAAATACCATAGCCATCGATGCAAAATGTCTTGTCCACCCAATAATCGTTACTGACCACCGTGCAGGGCGGAGCAACCTCGGCGCATTCGCGTCCGCGATAAAAGCGCCACTTACCGTCGACCAGCTCGTCGCTGCGCACGCTGGTGCGATGGGCGGACAGATCGCCCGGATGTTGCGGCGTGCCGTGCTGTTTGAGGTAAGCCGGGCTGGCATACAGGCGGCAGTGGAAAGAGCCGATGCGCTTGGCGACCAGATTGGGGTGATCGGGCGGTGTCGTGCAGATGAAGCAGTCGGCCTCATCGGGGAACACCGGGTTCGGTTTGTCTTCCACAATCCGCAGATGGCAGCGCACATTGGGATACAGCGACATATAACGCTCCACGGCGGGCGCGACAAATGTGGTGCTGAAATAATTGGTGGTCATCAGATGCAGTTCGCCGCTGACGCCCTGGCTCAGATTCTGTACATCGATCAGCACCGTTTCAAGATCGGTCTGCATGTTGCGCATCAGGCGCGAACCGCGCTCATAGAGCAAACGTCCAGCCTCCGTCAGCGTCGCCTTGCGCGACGTACGGATGAACAGTTGTTGTCCGAGCAAGTCTTCCAGCCGCGCCATCTGGCGGCTCAGCGTGGCCTTGGAAATGCCGCTGGATTCCTCCGCCTGCGACAAGGTGCCGCAGCGCGCCACCAGCACGAAACTCTCCACCAGACGAAGGTCGATGCCCAGTTCGCTGTACTTTTCGATTGCTCCCATACGTCTCGCCATTGGTAGTGTTGATCGCCGGAATTGGCGCACTGGAGGCAAGCAAGATTCATGCACATGCATACAGGCGCACAAACAAAAACGCCTGCAGAGTTGCAGGCGTTTGAGAGAGGGCCGGACGAAAGGCTCAGACAGCGACGGGCGCCTTGATGTGGGCCTGGGCTTCGTAATTGGTGATTTCGAAGTCTTCGAAGCGGTAGTCGAAAATGCTTTCCGGCTTGCGATGGATTTTCAATTGCGGCAATGGCCCTGGCGTGCGGCCGAGTTGCTCCTGCACCTGCTCCATGTGGTTGGAATACAGGTGGCAATCGCCGCCGGTCCAGATAAAGTCGCCGACCTCCAGGCCCGTCTGTTGCGCCACCATGTGCGTCAGCAGCGCGTAGGACGCGATGTTGAACGGCACGCCCAGAAAGATATCGGCGCTGCGCTGATACAGCTGGCAAGACAGCTTGCCGTCGGCCACGTAGAACTGGAAGAAAGCATGACAAGGCGGCAACTTCATCTGTGGGATGTCGGCCACGTTCCATGCCGACACGATCAGGCGGCGTGAATCCGGGTTGTTCTTGATCTGGCTGACGACTTGCGCGATCTGGTCGATATGCTCGCCGTTGGGCGCCGGCCAGGAGCGCCATTGGTAGCCGTAGATCGGTCCCAGATTGCCTTCCGGATCGGCCCATTCGTCCCAGATCTTGACGCCGTTTTCTTTCAGATAGGCAATGTTTGTCGAGCCGGCCAGGAACCAGATCAGTTCATGGACGATGGACTTGATATGCAGCTTCTTGGTGGTCAGGAGGGGAAAGCCTTCCTGCAGGTTGAAGCGCATCTGATGGCCGAAGACGGAGCGGGTGCCGGTACCGGTGCGGTCGGTTTTTTCGGTGCCATGTTCGTAGACATGGCGCATGAAATCGAGGTATTGGCGCATGGGGATTGGTGCTGATGGAATGAGGGGGATTGTAACTTATTTGGGCGAGGGGACCAGGAATCGGACGGGTTTGTTCTGGGTTTTGTCCCGACTGGCGGTATTGGATAATTCAGGCCGTTCTTTCGTCGGACAACCGTGCCGGGATAGCCCGGCGGCTACTCACTTTCTTTGGCTCGCTAGGCGTCGGCAAGGGACGGAGGTGGTTCAATCGTATGCGGCCTCCTTGGTTTCGTCGTTCCAACGAAAGTTGGAACCCAGCGTCGGGAAGACGGTTGAGTGACGCACGGAAGTCACTGGGTCCCAGCCTTCGCTGGGACGACAGCCTAAAAAGCACTCGCGGAACGTATGAGCGCGCGAAGCCGAAGGCGAGCCGCCGGGCTACCCCGGCAGCGCGTCCGAAAAAGGAAGAGCAAAGTTACGAATAAACGGAAGCCGGAACAAAACACAACGGCTAAAGCTCACTTCTGCGTAGCTTTTCTTACCGCAGCTACCTGCTCAGCAGTCACAACGCCACCGTGATTTCCCCAATTTCCACGAACAAAACTCACTACCTCCGCCACTTCCTGATCGCTCAGTCTCCACCCGAATCCCGGCATTCCCATCGCTGAGGGATCAGACTTGGTCGAAGGCATCGCGCTACCCGCCAGCACGATGTGAATCAGCGAAGTCGGATCATCGACGTTGACGACTGCGTTCTTGCCCAGCGCAGGAAACGCCTTCATCGCGCCTGTGCCGTCCGAGCGATGGCAGGCATTGCAGTTGTTGAGGTACACCGTGGCGCCTGCGGTCTGCAGCTTGCCGGATCGCAGTTCCAGAGTGGCCGGCTGATCTGCTCCGGCGGCGTTCGACGCTGCGGCTGCTTGCGTATTGCCGGCAGCAGGGCTGCCTGATTTCTTGCCGGGCAAACTGCTCAGATATTCAGCAATCGCCTGCAAGTCGGCGGTGTTGAGATATTGCGTGCTGTCGTTAATGACCTGGCTCATCGCACCGAAGGCTGCGCCGTCGTCGGAACGGCCGGTGCGCAGGTAGGTGGCGATCTGCTGCTGATTCCAGCGGCCCAGTCCATCCTTGTCGTTGCGCAGGCTCGGCGCATGCCAGTTGTCCAGCGTGTAGCCGGCGAGGAAGCTGTCGCTGCCGCCGTCCAGCGACTGCTCCTGGCCGAGCTTGCCGTGCGGCGTATGGCAGGCGCCGCAGTGGCCGAGGCCTTGCACCAGATAGGCGCCGCGGTTCCAGTTGACGCTTTGCGTGGAGTCGGCCTTGAAGGGTTTATCACTGAAGAACAGCATGTTCCATCCCGCCATCAGGATGCGCATGTTGAACGGGAAAGGCAACGCGGTCTTCGGATTGTCCTGCTGCACCGGCTTCACGCCTTGCGTGAAATACGCATACAGCGCGGAGACGTCTTCATCGCTGAGTTTGGCGAACGAGGTGTATGGCATCGCCGGATACAGGCGGCTGCCGTCCTTGCGCTTGCCCTTGCGCAGCGCGGAAGAAAAATCGTCGTAGGTGTAGTTGCCGATGCCGGTCTGCTTGTCCGGGGTGATGTTGGTGGAATAGATGGTGCCGAACGGCGTGTTCATCGCCAGGCCGCCGGTGAAAGGCGCCTTGCCTTTGACCGTGTGGCAGGCCATGCAGTCGCCGGCGCGGGCGAGGTATTCGCCGCGCTGGATTTGCTCGGGCTGGGGCATCGACGGCGTGGGATTGACTGTCTGCGCAGAGACCAGGCCAGTCGTGCTCAGCGTTGCTGCAACCGAGGTTGCGAGCAATACCTGCCTGAATATGAATAAACGGGCGCTCATGCTTGCACCAGCGGGCCGGGATTTTTCAGATAGCGCTCGCGGATCGCGGCAGCCGACCAGTAAGCCAGTGCGCCGACCATGCCGGTCGGGTTGTAGGCCCAGTTCTGCGGGAAGGCGCTGGCGCCCATGACGAAGACGTTGTGCACGTCCCAGCATTGCAGGTATTTGTTGATCACGCTATTGCTCGGCTTGTCGCCGCAGATGGCGCCGCCGGTGGTGTGCGTGGTCTGGTACGGTCGCACGTCATAGTGATCGCCGAACTTGGGCGGGTGCGGCGTGAAGGCTTTCGGGTTCATGGCTTTGGCGACCAATGCGGCTTTTTCGGTGACGAACTGTGACATGCGTACTTCGTTGTCTTTCCAGTCGTAGGTCATGCGCAAGAGCGGCACGCCGTAGACGTCCTTATAGGTGGGATCGAGGTCGAGATAGTTTTCGCGGTTGGCCATGACCGAGCCCTCGGTGCCGATGTTGAAGGAATGCAGATAGTTGTCCTTCAGCGCTTTCTTCCACTGGCTGCCCCACTTGGGCGTGCCGTCCGGGACCATCGATTGTCCGATCGGACGACCGCCGGTGACCATCGCGCTGACATAGGCGCCGCCGACGAAGTTGTGCGGACCGTGGTCGAAATTGTCGCCGTTGAAATCGTCGAACACCTGGCCGCCGGAGCCCGCGCCGATGAACGGATTGATCGCCACGTCCTTGTCGAAGAAGACCGATACCGAGCTGTTCTTCTGGTACGCATAGTTTTTGCCGACCACGCCTTCGCCGGTTCTGGGGTCATACGGTTTGCCGATGCCGGACAACAGCAGCAGGCGCACGTTGTGCATCTGGTAGGCGCACAGGATCACGATGTCGGCGGGTTGCTCGACCGAGCGGCCTTGTCCATCGATGTAGGTAACGCCGCTGGCGTGCTTGCCGTCGCTGTCGAGGTTGACCTTGGTGACGTAGGATTTGTCGCGCAACTCGAAGTTGGGCTTCTTCAGCAGCGCCGGCAAGATGCAGGTTTGCGGCGACGCCTTGGAATACATGTAGCAGCCGAAGCGCTCGCAGTAGCCGCAGAAGTTGCATGGGCCGAGCTGCATGCCGTAAGGGTTCTGATAAGCCTGCGATGCATTTGCCGCCGGAATCGGAAACGGATGGTAGCCGACTTCACGCGCGGCCTTGGCGAACAGGTTGGCGGGCGCGTTGTCCTTCAGCGCCGGCACCGGATAGTCGCGCTTGCGCGGCGCTTCAAAGGGATTCCCACCTTCGATGATCTGGCCGTTGAGATTGCCGGCCTTGCCGGAAACGCCGGCGATATATTCGAAGCGATCATAGAACGGTTCCAGCTCCGCATAGGTCATCGGCCAGTCCTGAATCGTCATGTCGACCGGAATGAAACGTTTGCCGTAGCGCTGTTCGTAATGGGTGCGAATCTGCAGTTCGGCATCATAGGCGCGCCAGGTCATGCCGTTCCAGTGCACGCCCGCGCCGCCGACGCCGTCGCCCAGCAGGAAGGAGCCCAGTTGCCGGTACGGCAGCGCATCGTCGTTGATCGAATGGCGCACCGTGACGGTTTCCTTCGACAGGTTTTGCATGAGCTTGTAGCGCACCGCATAAGTCAGCTCGTCGGCGATTTTCGGATAAGCGAAATCGGGATTGGTGTCGCGGTTCTCGCCACGCTCCAGACCGACAACGGTCAGTCCTGCTTCGGTCAGTTCCATGCCCATGATGGAGCCGGTCCAGCCCATGCCGACCAGCACGACATTGACTTTCGGTTTGGTGATATCAGCCATTTTCTTGTTCCTCGGATTGCAATGTTGTTTTGTTCTTCCGGTGTATTGAAGCGCGTGCCGGTGTCGGAAGCCTCAGCTTTGCTTGCCGCCGATGCCGACCGGACCATAGGGATACACCTTGTCCGACGGGCCCACAAAATCGAGGAAGTCGGCGCGCGCGCCGGGGAAGCCGATCATCTTCCACGCTGCCATGTCCTTGTTGCCGCCGTGGATAGGGTCGGAGAGATAGCCTTCCTTGGTGTTCTGCAGCAGGAAGGTGAAAAACCACTGCGCCGACACCGTATCGAACTGCACCTTGCCGCCGTCCATGTCCTTGAACAGCTGTTCCTGATCGTTCGCAGCGAGCTGATCGAAACTCTTGCCACCGAAATTTTTTCGGCAGTAAGCGGTGAGCGCAGCAATGCCCGAGCGGTACAGCTCACGCGGCGGCATGCTGGCCTGATAGCCGAACAGCGGCGAGGCGTCGCCCTTGAACGGCCCTTGCATGTACCAGTTGGAGGCATGACCGAAACCCGACTCCATCTGGCCGTCGATGAACGCCGGCACATTCAGTTCGAGTGCGCCCGGTCCTTCGCTGTCGGCAGGGATCAGCCGGTCGACGGCGGCCTTGATGAAGGTCCATTCATCGGCGTTGAAGAAGCGTGGCTGAAAGTTGGCGTTGACGGTGCCGGAGGAGGCGGCACCTGCCGGCGTCTGTCCGACCGCCGGAGAGAAGCTGGCCGTGGTCAGTGCGGACGCCGCCGGTACGATGGCGATGGTCTTGAAAAGGAAGCTGCGACGTGATGCGACTTTTTCGTCGGGCGTGCTGGGTGGCGGATTTTCTTTTTTCATTGTTCACCTGGGCTGGGTTAGCACATGGCATGGCGTCATGTGGCCTGGGGTCCGCCTGTGTTGCACGGCATTGCCGGAGATTTCCGGTAAAGGATCGTGGCGACACAGGTGATGTTTTTTTACTGGGGGTTCGACAGGAGCGAGGTGGGTGATGTTCCGCAAGCAAGAGGTTCGAGAACGGACTCGTTTTCATATCCTGACAACTTGTCAGGCAGGGCGGCGCCGAACGTGCAGCGAAATGGCGGCTATCTGAAACCATCGTCTTGTAACCAAAACGAAAGCTGACAGCGAAAGAAAATGAAAAAAAACGGCGCTCACAAAATCGTGAAGCGCCGCGGGAGATAAAAAGGAAAGAGGCTCCTACAAGGCGTGTAGGAGGTCGCTGACGAAATGATCTAAAACGTTTTAATCATCGATAAATAAATGATGAGACGCCTCGACTAAAACGCGACGTTATTGCCGCCCTTGAGCTTGAGCATTTCGCGCGCGTCGTCGGGTGTCGCCACTTCCAGCGACAGCGCCTCGATCACGGTGCGGATGCGTTTGACTTGCGCGGCGTTGCTTTCGGCCAGCTTGCCCGGGCCGTCCCACAGGGAATCTTCCAGGCCGACGCGGGTATGGCCGCCCATCGCTGCCGACATGGTCGCGATCGGGATTTGTCCACGTCCGGCACCCAGCACCGACCAGAAGTAGTCGTCGCCGAACAGGCGGTCGGCAGTGCGCTTCATGTGCATGACATCTTCGACGTCGTTGCCGATGCCACCGCGCAGGCCGAACACCGACTGAATCAGGAAAGGCGGCTTGATCAGCCCGCGGTCGATGAAGTGGGCCGCGGTGTAGAGATGGCCGATGTCGTAGCACTCGATCTCGAAGCGGGTCTGATTGGCGCTGCACGATTCGAGGATGTAGGCGATGTCCTTGAAGGTGTTGCGGAAGATGCGGTCGTCGGATTCGGCGAGGTAAGGTTTTTCCCAGTCGTATTTGAAGTCCTTGAAACGATGCAGCATTTCGTACAGGCCGAAGTTCATCGAGCCCATGTTGAGGGAGGCGACTTCGGGTTTGAGTTGCAGCGCCGGTTGCAGGCGTTCTTCGACGCCCATGGTGGGAGCGCCGCCGGTGGTGAGGTTGATGACGACGTTGGACTTGGCTTTGATCTGCGGGAGAAATTTGCGGAATTCGTTGGGGTCCTGGGTCGGTTTGCCGTTTTGCGGATCGCGCGCGTGCAGGTGGACGATGGCGGCGCCGGCTTCTGCCGCACCCAATGCTGCGTCGCGGATTTCATCGGGTGTCACCGGCAGGTAGGGAGACATCGATGGCGTGTGGATGGCGCCGGTGACGGCGCAGGTGATGATGACTTTTTTGGGTTTGCTCATTTGGTTCTCCTGGTGATTGTTGGTTTATGGGACTTGTCTATATGTATAACTTTTCAAGTTCATCTGTCGTCCTGACGGAAGTCAGGACCCAGTGGCGTGCTGTTGCCCGCATTGCCACCGGTGTTTCTCGTTTAAGTGGATTGCTTCTTCTTATGCGCCACCAATCCCATCAACCGGTTGTCACGCCACCGCGATCTTTCTTGCAACTGATCCGCACGCAGCACCTTGCGCCGTTCATCTTCAATCTGCTTGAGCGTCTCCACATTCCATTCATTCGGCAACTGCGTCTTGGCGACATCGCGATAGGTATGCCCATATCGTTTCGCATAGTCGATCACGCCTTCAGGCGCATTGAGGTCGATGGTTTCAAACGGGCCCATGAAGGACCAGCGCAGGCCGAGGCCATCCTTCAGTACCTTGTCGAGATCTTCCGAGGAGGCGTAGCCGTTTTCGTAGAGGTTCAGCGCTTCGTTGAGCACCGCGCCCTGGATGCGGTTGAGCAGGAAGCCGGTGATTTCCTTTTTCAGCAGCACGGGCGACTGGCCGGCGCGGGTGTAGATGTCGTGCGCACGCTTTACCGTTTCGTCCGATGTCCATGGCGCGGGAGCCAGTTCGACCAGAGGGACCAGGTAGGGGGGATTGACCGGATGGGCGACCAGAATGCGGTGACGGCCGGGCAGATGTTCGGAAAACTCGGACGTCGGAATCCACGAGGTGGAGCTGGTGAGGATGGCGTCGGGTGACGCCAGCTTGTCCATTTCGGCGAAGATCTGGCGTTTGACTTCGACCGTTTCCTTGACGTTCTCTTGCACCAATACCGCACCTTTGAGGGCTTCTGCCAGGCCGCTGACCGGCGTGATGCGGGCCAGCACCGTCTCGGGCGTCTCGGTGATCAGGCCGTGGCGGGCGAGGTCGCTGATGTTGTCGTGCAAAAGCTTCTGGCAGTTGTTGAGTGCTTCCGGGACGGCGTCGTAGATGGCGACGCTGCAGCCGGCGCGGGCGAACACGATGGCCCAGGCGCGGCCGATGAGGCCGGCGCCGATGACGGCGATTTTTTCGTTCATGGTGTCTCCTTTGTTTGGTCTTTAGCCGAGATGTTCGACATTACCGCAGACCGATAAACTCTGCCCGCTGATGGCCGATCCGGCCGGGGAGCAGATGTAGATGATCTGGTTGGCGATGTCTTGCGCGGTGACCATCTTGCGCATCGAGACCTTGGACAGCAGGCGCTCGCGCATTTCTTCGTGATCGATGCCATAGGACGCGGCCTTGGCGGCGATCACGCGCTCCTGGCGTTCGCCGGCGACGATGCCGGGCAGGATGGCGTTGACGCGGATGTTGGAGGGGCCGAGTTCCATCGCCCAGCTTTCGGTCAGGCCGATGACGCCGAACTTGGAGGCGGAGTAAGGCGTGCGCAGCGGGAAGCCGAGACGGCCGGCGGCAGACGAGATGTTGACGATGGAACCGCCGCCGGCTTTCTTGAGCAGCGGCACCGCGCGGCGCGTGCACAGGAAGGGGCCGGTCAGGTTGACGGCGATGGTCTGGTCCCAGGCAGACAGTTCGGTGTCTTCGACTTTTGCTGTGGGGCCGGCGATGCCTGCGTTGTTGACCAGCACGTCGAGCGCGCCCCAGCGTTGCGTCAGCTCGGCGAACATGGCGTCGACCTGCGCTTCGTCGGCGACGTCGGTCTTGCTGAAGCTGACCGGCGCACCGTCGAATTGTTTGCGCGCGCTGTCGAGGAAATCGTCGCTGACGTCGCAGATGTGGACTTGCGCGCCTGCCGCGACGAACGATGCGGTGATGGCCAGGCCGATGCCTTGTGCGCCTGCGGTGACGACGACGCGTTGATCTTTCAAACTGGTGTTCATGTAGTTGTCCTTGTTGCTTGTGTCAGAAGTAAAAAGTTAAAGCCAGAGAATTTGCTTGCGATAAGTCAGGTCGGTCAGCAGCGGTCCGGCCGGTCCGGTATGGAAGACCGCGCCGCGTTCCAGTGCGAATACGCGGTCGGCCAGCGCCAGCACCAGGTCGAGGTTGTGTTCGACGATGACAATCGAGACTTCCTTGCGCAGTTGATCGAAGACGGTGAACAGCTCCTGCACGACCGCCGGTGCGAGACCTTCAAAAGGTTCGTCCAGCAACAGCAGCCTGACGTTGCCCGACAGGGCGCGTGCCACTGCAACCATCTGCTGTTCGCCGCCGGAGAGAAAGTCGGCCGGCGTGTGCAGGCGTTCTTTCAGGCGCGGGAAGTAGTGCAGGATTTTTTCTTCGCTCCAGGCAATGCCATTGCTGCTGTCAGTTTTGCGCGCCAGACGTCCGAGCGAAAGATTCTCGGCTACGGTCATGCCGGCAAACAGTCCGCGTCCCTGCGGCACGTAGCCGATACCCAGACGCGCAATGTCAGGTGCGCTCAGGCCGGCAATGTCCTTGCCGTTGTAGCGGATCGCGCCCGATGCAGGCTTCAGCAAACCGGTCAGCGCTTTCAGCAAGGTCGACTTGCCGGCGCCGTTGCGGCCGAGCAGGGCGACGATTTCGCCTTCGCGCACTTCCAGCGAAGCGTCGTTGAGGATGTGGCTCTTGCCGTAGAAGGCGTTGACCTTGTCGAAGGACAGCAGTTGCGGGCGCTCCTGCGCATCGCCGGCGAGGCGGCCGGTGACGGGCGGCGTACCGGTGCCGGTGTAGATTTCCTGCACGCGCTGGTCGGCGCGCGCTTCATCCGGTGTGCCTGACATCAGCACGCTGCCCTGATTCATCACCGTGACCTGATGCGAGAAGCCGAGTACGCGGTCGATGTCATGTTCGACGATCAGCACCGGGATGTTGTCGGCGATGATCTTCACCAGCCGCGACACGCGCTCGCGCTCGGCGGCGGCCAGCCCGGCCAGCGGTTCATCCATCAGCAATACATGCGGTTTGGAGCCGAGCGCGATGCCCAGATCGACCAGCCGTTGGCCGCCGTAGGACAGTGCACCGCCTTCGATATCGTCGATACCTTTGAGACCGAGGAAGCGCATCAGCTCCTCTGTTTCGGCGTGGATCTCCGGATAGGCGTCGATGTCTTTCCACATGTTGAAGCGCGAAGCATGGCGCGCCTGCAGCGACAGCCGAAGGTTTTCGTAGATGCTCAGGCCCTTGAACAGATTGGTGATCTGGAACGAACGCGCCAGGCCGCGCTGACAAATCTGGCCTGGCGTCAGACCCTGGATTTCTTCACCATTCAGTTTCACCGTGCCGTGGTTCGGGATGAACATGCCGGAGATCAGATTGAAGGTGGTCGTCTTGCCCGCGCCATTGGGGCCGATCAGCGCGTGGATCTCACCCGCGTGCAGATTGATCTGCGCATTCCTGACCGCCTGAATGCCGCCGAAGCGGATGTCTATATCCTTCACCTCCAATACCAATCCCTCCTGGCGCGGTGGTTGCAGGAAAGCCGGCAACGGTAAACCGTCGACGATCTGGCGCTGGCTCATCGCGGCGCCGACTTCGGCCGGCGGATGCAGGCGGCGTTTGATCTGTTGCCAGATGCCGACCAGGCCGGTTGGCGAGAACAGGATGAAACCGACGAAGGCGAGGCCGAACCACAGCAGCCAGTTCTCGGTCCAGATCGACAGGCATTCGCGGAACAGGATGTAAAACAGTGCACCCAGTGCCGGGCCGAGGAAGCTGCGCATGCCGCCGATCACCACCATTGCCAGCAGCTCGCCGGAGAACGCGACCGAGGTTGGCTCGGCCGAGGCGAAGCGGTGATGAAAAGCCAGCAACGCGCCTGCCAGACCGGTCACGCTGGCCGACACGATGAACATGATCAGCTTGTAGATGATCGTGCTGTAACCCTGGAAGCGGGCACGCTGCTCGTTCTCGCGGATCGCCACGATGGTGTGGCCGAAGGGCGAACGGATCACGCGTTGCAGGACGAACAGCACGAACAATGCAATCACGCTGACGAAGACGAGGAAGGGAATCGACTGATCCAGATCGATGCCGGCCACGACCGGACGCACGACATTGCCGAGTCCCGACTCGCCGCCGGTGAAGTCCGTCCAGCGGAACGCAATCGCAAACGTCAGCGCCGACAAGGCCAGCGTCAGCAGCGAGAAATACACGCCGCGCCGGCGCAGGATCAGGAAGCCGATAATCGCTGCAGAGGCCGCAATGAAGACGATCGTGAACAGCATCGGCGCCACGATCTGGCCGGGGAACCAGTACTTCTGCGACAGCGCCGCCGCATACGCGCCGACGCCGAACCACGCGCCGTGGCCAAACGAGGTCAGGCCGGTGTAGCCGACCAGCAGGTTCAGGCCCATCGCCGCGATGGCGTAGATGACGACGTCGGTGGACGAACTGGTGGTCAGGCCCAGCAGTTGCAGCAGGATGGGGACGATGATCAGCGCCAGTGCGCCGATCCACAGGGATTGATATTTATTGTATGGGTTGTACATGTCCGCTCTCATTCAAAACGTTCGATGCGTTCGCCGAGGAGGCCGCGCGGACGGAAGATCAGGACCAGCAGCATCAGCAGATACATCGATGCTTCGCCGGCCGGCGCGTAGAACTGGATCGTGATGCCGCGTACCACGCCCACCAGCAGCGCGGCCAGCACCACACCCCAGAAACTGCCGAGGCCGCCGATCACCACCACCACGAAAGCAGCGGTCATGATTTCCGCGCCCATGGCCGGATGCACGCCGGAGATCGGTGCGAACAGCACGCCGGCCAGCGCAGCGAGCCCGACGCCGAGCATTACGATGGCGGTCATGTAGGGTTGCAGCTTGATGCCGAGCACCGCCACCATGTCCGGCTTTTGCACACCGGCGCGCACCACACGGCCGAAGGAGGTTTTGTTGAGCAGCATCCAGATCAGCGTCAGTGCGACGACGACCGCGACGAGCATCAGCAGGCGGTATTTGGAATACATGAAATCGCCGACCATGATCTGGCCCTTGAAGGCCGGCGGAATCGATGCCGGCAGCGGCGACGCGCCCCAGAAGATGCGGATGATCTGTTCCGCCACCATCGCCAGACCGAAGGTCAGCAGCAGGCCGAGGATGGGATCGGCCGAATAGAACCGGCGCAGCAGAAAGCGCTCGAACAGAATGCCGATCAGCGCTACGAGCAAGGGCGACAGAATTAATGCGCCGCCAAAGCCGAGGTACTTGGTGATCTCCACCGCGAGATAAGCGCCGATGGCGTAGAAGGCGCCGTGCGCCAGATTGACCACGCCGCCGAGACTGAAAATCAGCGACAGCCCCAAGGCAATCAGCAGGTAGTAGCCGCCTACCAGAATGCCGTTGAGGATTTGTTCCAACAGGAAAACGATTTGCATTGCTGCTCCGGAGGGAGGACAAGAAAAGACTGGCGATGCTCGCTCCACCGCCGTCGTGCCAGCGCATGCTGGGACCCAGTGTCGTCACACCGACAGATGACGACGAGAAGACACTGGGCTCCGGCGTTCGCCGGAGCGACGGAGAGTGGATGAAGACTTAGGTGTAAGTGCAGGCGTTTTCTTGCATCGTCGGCGCCAGCACTTCGAGCGACTCGCCCGGTCCCGGCACCGATGCGCCCAGCAGCATGAAGTCCCACTTGTCCTTGATCTGCGCCTTCGGCTTGGGTGTGACCGTGTACATCTCTTGCAGCAATTGGTGATCCCAGGCGCGATAGGTGCCTTTGCGCGCTTTCAGCGCATCGATGGGCGCACCTTTTTCGAAGTACTCGATCAGCCTGGCGGTGTCCAGCGACTTGGTTTCAGTGACGGCTTGCACGATGGAGCGGAAGGCAACGTATTCGCCCCATGCCTGGTTCTCCGGTGGTTTGCCGAATTTCTTGATGAACGCGGCGACGAAGGCCTTGGCCGATGGCGCATTGACGTCATGGTGCCAGGTGGTCGGCCAGGTGCCGGCAAAGCTGTCGGCGCCGGCACCCCAGGCGACTGCGGTGTCGAAACCGAAACCGGCAATCGGGAAGGGCAGGCCGAATTCCGAATATTGCTTGATGAAGTTGGTGATCTGGTTGCCGGCGAGGTTGGAGATGACCAGATCAGGTTTTGCCTGGCGGATCTTCAGCAGGTAAGGGCTGAAATCGGTGGCGTCGGTCGGCACCAATTCGTCATTGGCAATCGTGCCGCCGTTGGCGGAGACGAAGGATTTGGCGGCGCGCAGCAGGTCGTGGCCGAAGGCGTAGTCGGCGGAGAGTGCATACAGCTTCTTGCCCTTGATCAGGTTGTCGCGCACCAGTGAGCGGCCGCAAGCCTTGACGTAGGTTGAGTTGGCGGCCTCGATGTGAAACATGAATTTGTTGCAGCTCTTGCCGCGCAACTCGTCGGAGTTGCAGCCGGTGTTCATGAAGAGCTTCTTGTTGCGCTGTGCTACTTGCGCGATGCCAAGTGCCGAGGCGGAGGAAATTTCACCGATCAGCACCGCAGCGCCGTCGCGTTCCAGCAGGCGCTGCGCCTTGGAGGAGGCGGTCGGTGGATTGACCGAGTCTTCCGAAATCAGGGTGAGCTGGCGACCCAGCAAGCCGCCGGCCTTGTTTTGCTCTTCCACTGCCAGTGTGATGCTCATGACGGCATATTCGCCCAGGGGGCCGAGGAAGCCGGTGCGCGGGGTCAGGTGGCCGATGATGATCTTGTCCGACTGCGCCTTGACGATGGCCGGGAAACCTAGCGCCGAAGTGGTGGCGACGGCCGCGCCTGCTTTCAGAATGGTGCGACGGCCGGGCGACAGAATCTTGTTGTCTTGCTCCATGGTGCAAACCTCCTAATGGTCCGGCGCGAGCCGGGTGTCTCGATGGAAGCCGCCGCACGTCGCCGGATGAGTTGACGCGAATGAAGCGGCTTGTTTTCTTATTGAGTGCTTGTGTGCGGAAGAGAAAAAAACGGGGCGAAGCCGGATTCAAGTCATTGAATCTGGTCCCGATGTCTCCTTCATCTTTTTGCAACAGCCTCTTTTTTATGTCATTTATTTGACATGTGATCAAATGTATTCGATAGAATTGGGGTGTGTCAACCGGCGCTGCAGCAGCGACAAAGGTTGCCGGGAGTCATGCCGGCGCACCCAGGCAAGGTGTCAGTCGCAGTGGAAAACGCCGCAAAAGGACGTGTGGCGCAGTATTCGGCGGTCGGGGTGAAAAAGCGCGACTGCTATAATCCGCGACAATTTTGAATAACAGATGCATTTCATCGGCACGGATGAAATGGTTTCAAGTGAGAAGCCGGGGACATGGAACACACGATACTCGCGGACCTTTCGCAGATACGCAAAATCACGCACGCTACGCTGTCGCAGCGCGTGTATGAAGATTTGCGCGAACTGCTGCTGGCAGGGCAAGTCCGCCCCGGTCAAAAGCTGACTCTGAAAAGCCTGTCGGAAGCCCTGGGCACCAGCCCGATGCCGGTGCGTGAAGCGATACGCCAGCTGGCGGCGGAAGGCGCGCTGGAAATCCTGCCCAACCGTGCCGTGCGCGTGCCGCTGATGACCAAGGACAAATTCCGCGAGCTGCTGAAAATCCGCCTGGCGCTGGAAGGCCTGGCGGTCGAGCATGCAGCACAGAACATCACAACGGAAGGCTTGCAGCAAGTCTCCGATCTGCACGACACGCTGTGCGTCGAGATGCATCGCAAGAAGCCTGACGTCGACCTCATCATCCGCCTCAACAAGCAACTGCATTTCGCTGCCTATGAAGGATCAGGCATGGCGACGCTGGTCGGTCTGATCGAAAGCCTGTGGCTGCAGGTCGGGCCGGTGATCAACCTCGACCTGCGCGCCGGCTCGCGCCGCCTGTCGGAAGCACCTGCGCTGGTGCATCATGCGGCGTTGCTCAAGGGCTTGCAGGACAAGTCGCCGGAGCAGGCGCGCGCCGGGTTGTCGGGCGATTTGCTCAGCGCTGCGCAGATGATTCTTGCCGGCGACGGCCTGCCCGATGCGTAACATGATGCTTACCGGCTTGCTGTGCAGGCGCGCGATGGAAACAGCTTGCCAGCAAGAGGCTCAGCAGCGGTATCCCCGCGGCCAGTAGCTCCAGAATGCCGGTGCTTTGTTCCAGTTGCTCCAGACGGATCTTGTAATGCGTGGCGAACGCCATCAGCAAAAACAAGAATGCGGCGCTCAGCCCCGCGATCAATTTGAGTCGCATATTCATTTCCTTCACTCCCCCTTATCCCCACATGACGGCTACAGGCGCCGTCGCCAATGCCGCGAGCGCAATGCTCACGACGCCGAAGCCGCCATAGACGATGAGATCGAATTCGCTCATGGTGCATCTCCCTGTATGCAGACAAGTGCTATATCGACTGAGCGCGGCAGACGTTGATAGGGCGGATCGGTAAAGAAGCGTAAGTTTGCGTAGGCGCTTGTAAGCGGGGTTTCGGCAAGACATCGATGGCCCGGATCGTGTACCCTCTCGGTAAAAAATATCTCTACATCATTCAGGGAGCTTCATGTCTTTATTCAACAAGAGCGGGCTGTGCAAGCGCATCGGCCGCGCAGCTCTTTTGTCGTTCGTCGCTGTCGCTACCGTGACTCTGCCTTCCCGGTCCCAGGCACAGACGTCGCTGGACGACATGCTGAAACCATATCTGGAAGAATATCGTTTGCCTGCCGTAGCCGCTGCCGTGGTCAGGGACGGCAAGATCGTCAGCGCCGGCGCGGTCGGCGAGCGCAAGTTCGGCTCCGGCATCGCCGTGACGGTGAATGACCGTTTTCATATCGGTTCCGACACCAAGGCATTTACCGCGACGCTGGCCGGCATCCTGGTTGATCGCGGCCAGATGCAATGGACGACGACCATCGGTGACGTCTTTCCCGAACTGGCGCCGAACATGGATACCGGTTTCCGCAGCATCACGATCGGCCAGTTGCTGGCGCATACCTCCGGCATTCCTGCCGATAACGCCGAGTTCATCGAACTGTTGGCCAAATCGACATTTGAAGAGGGCAACCTCGATGATCTGCGCTACTGGCTGTTGGAACAATGGATGAGCAAGCCGCTGCAGTCCGCACCGGGACAGCGCTTTGCCTATTCCAATATGGGTTATACGGTGGCAGGCGCGATGATCGAGCGCGTTGCCAAAAAGAGCTGGGACGAACTGATCCGCGAATGGATCTTCGATCCGCTGGAGCTGAAGACAGCCGGGCTCGGTTCGCAGGCCAGTCCGGGACGCATCGACGCTGCGCTCGGCCATGGCATCCTCGATGACGGCACGATCAAGGCCTTCATGGCCGGACCGGGCGACGACAATCCGCAGATCATCGGTCCTGCCGGCATGGCGAATATGTCGGT
The DNA here is from genome assembly GCF_058801885.1 of Herbaspirillum sp. GW822-FHT03A08. NCBI lineage: Bacteria > Pseudomonadati > Pseudomonadota > Betaproteobacteria > Burkholderiales > Oxalobacteraceae > Herbaspirillum > Herbaspirillum sp. GW822-FHT03A08. Next base: position 141,650 of record NZ_JBXANR010000007.1, read on the forward strand.
CATGGACTTTGCCCGCTGGGCAGGCTGGAATGCTGGGGAAGGCAAGCGCGGCCCGGCTTTGCTGAAACCAGAGACGCTCAGGTTCCTGCATACCGCCGTGGTGGACATGCCCTCAGCGAGAAACCCGGCGCCGGGAACGCCCTCGGCCGGCAAGTATGCTCTCGGCTGGGTGATTGCGACCACCGATTGGGCGCCGCTGCCGCTGGTGTTCCACGGTGGTTCCAATCAGAAAAATCTGGCGCATATCTGGTTCAGTCCTGAAAAGGACTTTGCCATGGTCGTGGTCACCAATATCTCCAGCGCCAAGGCCAACGATGCCTTGTTCGATATCGCCGGTAAATTGTATAAACAGTTTGCGCCGTGATGGAGCGGTAAGAGATTTGTCCTTGAAGAGAGCATCACTGCCGGATTGAAGGAGGGGAAAGCGTCTGTTGGTACAATGCGCGTTTTCCCTTGTACCTCTTTCTGGCGGGCTTCATGGATTTTCTCTTGTTTGTGGTTGATTTCGTTCTGCACATCGATCGCCATCTGACCGAGCTGGCTGCAGCTTACGGTCCGTGGCTGTTTCTGATCCTGTTCCTGATCATCTTTGCGGAAACCGGCCTGGTGGTGACGCCGATCCTGCCGGGCGATTCGATGCTGTTCGTCACTGGCGCGATTGCCGCCACCGGTGCTTTCGACATCCATCTGATGGTACTGACGCTGATCGTTGCGGCCATCCTTGGCGACACCGTCAACTACCAGATCGGCAAAGCCATCGGCCTGAAGCTGTTCGATCGCCCCGATTCGCGCATTTTCAAGCGTGAATACCTCGACAAGACCCACGCTTTCTATGAACGCCACGGCGGCAAGACCGTGATCATCGCGCGCTTCGCGCCTATCGTGCGCACCTTCGCGCCGTTTGTCGCCGGCGTCGGCGCGATGACGTATCCGCGCTTCTTTGCTTACAACGTGATCGGCGGCATTCTGTGGGTGGCGAGCTTCTCGTACGCGGGCTACTTCTTCGGCAATCTGCCGGTGGTGAAGCAGAACCTCAGCTTGCTGATCGTCGCGATCGTGGTGCTGTCGATTCTGCCGGGCGTAATCGCTTATCTGCGCCAGCGTATGCAGTCCAGATAAACATCCCGGTTCGGTTACACAAAGAAAAAGCCGTTCAGTTTGCACTGAACGGCTTTTTATTTACTGCTGCAGAAATGAACTACAGAGCTTGCCTCCAGAGGTCACACAGTAAATTTGGTACCACGACCCACGATCAATACTTCCACAAGATCTTTTGCAGTTCCTTGCTGTCGTTGGTCTTGGTCAGCGCCAGCGCGGTCAGGATGCGGGCCTTCTGGGCGTTCTGATCATCAGTGACAACCCAGTCGAACTTGTCGTCGTTCTGTTCGCCGTTACGGATCACGACGCCGCTGCCGGTGCGGGTTGCGCGGACCACTTGCAAGCCTTTGGCGCGCACTTCCTGCAGGACCGGGACGATCTGTTCGGCGACGCTGCCGTTGCCGGTGCCGTCATGGATGATGGCCTTGGCGCCGGCGGTGACGAAGGCGTCATACGCAGCGCGGCTGACGTTGCCGTAGTTATAGGCAATATCCACGCGCGGCAGGCTGTTGATCTTGTCGATATCGAACTCGGTCTGCGTGGTGTGCGGACGCGCCGGCAAACGATAGAACATCAGCTTGCCTTCGACCACATAACCCAGCGGGCCGTATGCCGAGCGGAAGGTTTCGACTTTGAAGGAATTGCTCTTGGTGACGTCGCGGCCGGAATGGATTTCGTCATTCATGACCACCAGCGTGCCTTTGCCTGCCGCGTCCTTGCTGGAAGCAACCAGCACCGCGTCGTACAGGTTCAGCGCGCCGTCCGCTCCCAGGGCCGTACCGGGACGCATGGAACCGACCACCACGACAGGCTTGTCACTCTTCAGGGTCAGGTTGAGGAAGTAGGCGGTTTCTTCGATGGTGTCGGTACCGTGGGTGATCACGATGCCGTCGACGTCATTTTGCTTGAGCAGTTCGGAGACGCGCTTACCCAGTTTCAGCAGGCGCTCGTCGTTGAAGCTTTCGCTGCCGATCTGGAAAATCTGTTCGCCGCGCACGTTGGCGATCTTCGAGATTTCAGGCACGGCGGCGATGATCTTGTCGACCGGGACGACGGCTGATTGGTAGGCCGCTGTATTGACGCTCGATGCGCCGGCGCCGGCAATGGTGCCGCCCGTGCCGATGACGACGACGTTGGCTTTCTTTTCTTGTGCCTGTGCGGACAGCGACATGGCGGCGGACAGTAGCAGGACGCCACCGAGTTGTTTCAGCTTCTGGGGTTGCATGAAGGTCTCCTGAGCAATCGTAAGATCATTAGATGGTCCCGCCGTGGCGCCGGATGATGCTGACTAGTGCGCGCAACGGCGACTTGCGTGCCAATCGTTTTGCATTGTGGTTATGGCACGAAAGAATCTTACGGAACTGCGCAGTGGATGTCCCATGCTTTTACAGCATGGTTTTGCGCAGGTTATGCAACAGATGCATGACCTGGCGGCGGTCTTTTATAAATCAAAAATCAGGCCGCAGTTTTAGAAGAATTCGACGATGTCATTGGTGGAAATTTCCGGGCTGAGCACGCCGGAGGTGACCAGTTCATCGTAATAGCAGATGCGGTTGCGGCCGTTTTCCTTGGCATGGTACAGAGCCTGATCGGCATGGCCGAGAATGACCACCGGCGTTTCGTGCGAGATGCTCACGAAGCCCAGGCTGACGGTGACATTGCCGACTTGCGGGAAGTCGTAATCCTGAACATGCTGGCGGAAGCGATCGAAGATCTTGCGCGCATCGTCCAGGGTGGTCGAGCGCAGCAGGATGACGAATTCTTCGCCGCCGAAACGGAAGATGCGGTCATGCGAGCGGAACGAGGTGCGCAGGATATTGGCGACCAGGATCAGCACTTCATCGCCGTAAAGGTGGCCGTACTGATCGTTAACCTGTTTGAAATGATCGATGTCGACCACGGCAAGCCAGTGCGATTTGGCGTTGCCGGAATGACGGCGTTCGTTGTTGTCGACCGAATGCGATTCATGCGGTGCAATGGCGAAAGCATGGCGCGAGAACTGTTCGTCGAAGGTCTTGCGGTTGAACAGGCCGGTGAGGGCGTCGCGCTCGCTGTAGTCGAGCAGGCTCTGATAGTTGCAGTAAATCGCAAAGACGCCGTCGATCAATTCACGCATCGCCGCGTCGTAGGCATGCGGATGGCGGATTTCGATGCAGGTGTTGACCTTGCCGTGCAACCACACAGGCAGCCACAGCACATGCGTGCCATCGGCCTCGATTTCGTAGTGTTCGTTCTTGTGCTGGCGCATGCATTCCGCAATCGCGGGAAAGTTGCTCAGCGGTTCCTTGGGGTCGTCGTCGGTGTGTTCGGCGATGGTGCTCAGGTGGCCTTCGTCGAGGAACATTTTTTCCTGCACGAACAGTTCTTCGCGCAAGGCAAAGATATCGTGCACGCGGATCTGGCGGACTTTGGTCAGCTGATACAGGGAGGTGATGACGGAGCCGGCAAGACGCGTGTTCTCACGTTGTGCCGTGATATCTGTCAGGTTCTTTAGAAGCAGTTTCATCATCCGGATGTCGACTCCTGCGTGAGCACATTATTCTATGTCTAGTGGGTACTCTGTAGAACGCGGTCAATGCGTTCTCATTGGCTTTACCATTCATAGAATGCATAAGGACATTACGCAAGAATCAAGCCATGAATCAAGCCGGGAATCACGGGATTTTACACGCAGCTTGGCGTAACAGCTATTGAGTTAATGCAAAATCAAAGCGAATAATTTTCTTTCATTTCCGAGTGGAAATTTTATTTTCAGCTGCTCGCATTGCCCGCACTATATTGGCACTCACCGTCTCGCCTGATGCGCCGCCGATGTGAAATGCAGACGATGGATTTTATGTTTCCACACGGGAAAATTGGAGCGCTTGATGTGCAATAACACATCGTCAGTTTGATTGAATAAATACGGCAACGTGTGTCTCTGCGCGATGTAAGCACCGCAACAATTAATTATTTATATTATTTGAAAATGAGGAGACAGAACGTATCGTATTTCAAAGCGCGAATGCATAAGTGCCGTGCAAGTGCAGAGCACATTGTTTGCTGACTCGCTTTTGAACATGAGGAAGGTGTTGCAGGCGGGGGTGGCGCGCCGCGATGCCCGCGACGCGCCGGAAGCTGCGGAGAACTACAGGTAGATAATGGCGAGCGCTACTGCGATGATCAGGCCGAACTTGGTCGCGCGGTAGACGTTGCGGTTCCACTTCTTGAACTTGCGGCGATATTGGCCGGCAACCCAGACAAAGCGGAACAGCTTGTTGATGCGGCCGGTCTGATCGCCGGTTTCATTCGGCGAGCTGGCGGCGGTCATCATGGTCTTGCCCAGCCATTTGTTGATGGCTTGCGCCCAGCCGTAACGCAATGGGCGTTCGACGTCGCAGAACAGAATGATACGGTTCGTCTCGGCACCGTTTTGCGCCCAATGGATGAAGGTTTCGTCGAACACCACGCTCTTGCCGTCGCGCCAGCTGTAACGCTGGCCGTCGACTTCGATGAAGCAGCGGTCATCGTTGGGCGTCACCAGACCGAGGTGATAGCGCAGCGAGCCGGCATAGGGGTCGCGGTGCGGATTGAGTGTGCCGCCCGGCGCCAGTTCGGCAAACATTGCTGCCTTGACGCAAGGAATCTGGCGCAGGATCTCGACGGTCTTGGGGCAGAATTGCTCGGCCGACGGATGGCTGGCGTCGTACCACTTCAGGTAGAAACGTTTCCAGCCGGCTTTGAAGAAGGAATTGAAGCCGGCGTCGTCATTCTTTTCCGCAGCCTTGATCTTGGAGATGTTCTGCAGATTGACGGCTTCGGCTCTGATGGTTTCCCAGTTGTCATCCAGCAAGTGCAGGTTCTGGAAGTCCTTGGTCGCCGGAGGATATGGCACTGCCGGCACGCGCGAGAACGCGTACATGAACAGATTGATCGGCGCCATGATTGAGGAATGATCAAAGAACTGCCGGAAAAACGGCAGTCTCACCTTTCCGCGGAAATGGATGAAAAAGATGGAAAACAGATAAATACCGACAACAACCCACTTCATTGCAATGTCCTCATGAGGATGGCGGACTGATAAAGCCCTGCCATCTTGCATAGATAAGCGCGGTAAGCGCGATATCAATGCTGCAGCAGCCAAATACTATTAGCTGAATATTCTGGAAATCCGGCAGTTTTGCCGCGATGGATGGGGCTGATTCTACACCAAGCCGATTTGGGGAGCTTTGCGGTGGATCAGTGAAGAATTGTAAATATAGACCAGGTCCCGCCGGGGGAAGGACGGAACCCGGTCTATAAGGAGGGCAAAGGTTGGTAAGCGTTGCAGGCGCTTATGCCGGCTGAGCCGCCAGTTTGCCTGGGGCAATGCGCGGCAGGCCGGTAAAGCCGAAGTCGATTTCAGGTTGACGGCCGGCAATGATCTCTGCGATCGCGCGGCCCGAACCTGCACCCATGGTCCAGCCCAGTGTGCCGTGACCGGTATTGAGGAACAGGTTGCTGAACTTGGTCTTGCCGACGTAAGGGATGTTGGACGGCGTCAGCGGGCGCAGGCCGGTCCAGTACACCGGATTGTCATAGTCGCAACCGTCAGGGAACAGCTCGCGTGTACGGCGGGTGATGGCGTCGCAGCGGGTGTTGTTCAGTTCACGGGTGTAGCCGTTCAGCTCGCAGGTGCCGGCCACGCGCAGGCGGTCGCCCAGGCGCGAGACGACCAGCTTGTAACCGTCGTCGGTCAGCGACACGGTCGGGGCTGCATCCGGATTGGTGACCTTGTAAGTGGCCGAGTAGCCCTTGCCCGGATACAGCAGCAGGTTGATGCCCAGCGGACGCAGCAGCGGCTCCGAGAAGCTGCCCATGGCGACGACGAACTTGTCGGCGCGCAGGATCTTGTGGCGGCCTGCGCCGTCGATGACTTCCACGCCCGTGATCCTGGCGGCAGCGCCGGTGCCTTCGGTCAGCAGGCGGGTGATGGTGGTGTTGAACTGGAAGTCGACGCCGGCGTCTTCCGCCTTTTGCGCCAGGCCGGTGGTCAGCTTGTAGACGTCGCCTGATTCATCGCTGGCGGTAAAGTCGCCGCCGACGATCTTGTCGCGGATGCTGGCCAGTGCCGGTTCAATCTTGACCACTTCTTCGGCGCTGATGGAGTCGCGTTGGCAACCGAGGTCGCGCATCAGTTTGGCAGCCGGCAGCGACAGCTCGAATTCTTTTGCATCCGTATAGAAATGCAGGATGCCGCGGGTCAGGTGGTCGTACTGGATATTGGTTTCGGCGCGCAGGGCCACCAATGTCTGGCGGCTGTATTCACACAGTGCGACGATCTGGCGGATGTTGGCGTCGGTGCGCGCAGGCGTGCATTCACGCAGGAAGTTGACGGCCCATTTCCATTGCAGCCATTCAGGACGGAAGCGGTACAGCAGCGGGGCGTCTTCCTTGCCCAGCCATTTCAGGACTTTGAGCGGAGCCGAGGGGTTGGCCCATGGCTCGGCGTGCGACACGGAGATCTGGCAGCCGTTGGCGAAGCTGGTTTCCTGTGCCGCGCCGGGTTGGCGATCGATGACGGTAACGTCGTAACCTTCACGCTTCAAAAACCACGCGGACGCGGTACCGATGATGCCTGCTCCCAATACGATGACTTTCATCACATTCTCCTTGATTACTATTCCCTGAATGGGTGAAATTGTAAGAAGTAATCAGTTTTTTAGGTAAGCAATCAACGTGCCTGGATTTCTATTTTTAAATAGAAAATTGCTTCTGGCATTCAAAAAAGAAAATAATTTTGCAAAAAACTTAATATTTTGAATTTTCGAACTTCGCCATTTCTTCCGCCAGCGCCTGCGTGACGCTTTCTGCGAGGGCTTGTTCCAGACTGGCGCGTACGCGGGTCTTCAGGATGTCGGCCATGTTGTCCAGAATGACGGCCAGATGGTCTTGCAAATGCTGGTGCAACACGTTGTCGACCTGGCCCAGCATCTTTTGCATGATGTTGTCCTGGATTTCCTGGCGCAGTTGCTGCAATTGTTCAGCCGTCGGGATTGGCGCAGCCGCAGGCAACATCGGACTGACCGGGACCGGCAGCGGTGGTGCATCGTACGTCGGTTGGTAGATCGGCTGCTGAACTGGCTGGTATTGCTGCGGCTCAGGCTGGTAATGCTGATGATAATCGTGCTGCGGCTGCGATTGTGTCGAAGTCTGGGGCTGGCCGTAGTCGTATGTCTGTATCGGCGGCTGCGCCGGGGCGTCTTCCCAATACAGTGCATTGGGTGGCGATGCCGGTGTCGTCGCTGGTTCCGCCGCAGCAGGCGTGGCGATGACTTCGGTCAGGAGCGGGATGCTGTTGTCGGCGGAAGACTGGCTCATGGCTTCAATCTGCGACGAAATGGCTCAAGGGATAGCCGCGCTCTTTATAGAAGCGGTAACGATCGCGCCCGGCCGCCTTGTCGGCTTCGTCGGACGAAATGATCTCGAACATGCGCTCGAAGCGGGCGAAGTGCTCCGGCGTGTTGCCCGACAAATTAATCAGCACATGATGATGCGGCAATTCCACGGCTTCGCTGTCGGTCAGGATCACCGGCGTCTGTGCCGCCAGTGGATCGCCGGCCCGCACGTGGGGCAGGAAATCCTGTTCCGAGAAAGACCACAGCAATTGATCGAGCTGGGCCAGTTCGTTGCGATCCTTGCCGAGCAGTACGATCTTGCACTGCGCAGCGCGTGCCTTGCGCACCAAGCGGCAGGCGTAGGCGAGTTTATTGGGGACGTTGCTGTGGAAATCGATGCGGGTCATGGACGAAGTATAGACATATCCAGAGAGGAGGAAAACCTGAAGAGCGAATTAACCCGTCTCCGTCGTCCTGACAAAAGTCAGGACCCAGCGGCGTATCGACTGCGGTTACGGCACTGGGCCCCAGCGTGCGCTGGGACGACGGGAGATTTTCGTGCAATTACCTGATCAAGCAGCCATGCCGCTATGGCGCAGCAAGGCGTCGATGCTCGGTTCGCGGCCGCGGAAAGCCTTGAACGACTCGATGGCAGGACGCGAACCGCCGACCGCCAGGATTTCCTTCTGGAAGCGCAGGCCGGTTTCGATCGAGACCACGTTGTCGCCCTTGGCGGCAGCTTCTTCAAACGCGCTGTAGGCATCGGCGGACAACACTTCCGCCCATTTGTAGCTGTAATAGCCGGCCGCATAGCCGCCCGCAAAGATATGGCTGAACGAATGCTGGAAGCGGTTGAATTCCGGCGGACGAATGACTGCAAACTTGTCGCGCACGGCGTTCAGCACGGACTGCACGCTGTCCTTGCCGGAAGCGTCGTAGTCGTAATGGATGTGCATGTCGAACAGCGAGAACTCCACCTGGCGCAGCATCTGCAGGCCGGACTGGAAGTTCTTGGCTGCCGTCATCTTGTCGAACAGTTCGCGCGGCAGCGGTGCGCCGGTGTCGGCGTGGGCGGTCATGTGTTGCAGCACGTCCCATTCCCAGCAGAAGTTTTCCATGAATTGCGACGGCAATTCGACCGCATCCCACTCCACGCCCGAGATGCCGGACACGCCGACTTCGTCGACTTGCGTCAACATGTGGTGCAGGCCGTGGCCGGATTCATGGAACAGGGTGATGACTTCATCATGCGTGAACAGCGCTGGTTTCTTCACGCCGTCAACCGTCATCGGCTCGGTGAAGTTGCAGACCAGGTAAGCGATCGGCGTCTGCACGCCGTTGGCGGTCATGCGGCGCGAGCGGGCGTCGTCCATCCAGGCGCCGCCGCGCTTGCCGCTACGGGCATACAGGTCGAGGTAGAACTGGCCGATCAGCTTGCCGTCGCGCTCGATGCGGAAGAACTTGACGTCCGGATGCCAGACCGGTGCGCTATCGGGTTTGATGTTGACGTTGAACAGGCGCTGAATGACCTGGAACAGGCCTTCGACCACCTTCGGCTCCGGGAAATATTGTTTCACTTCCTGCTCGGAGAAGGCGTAGCGCTGCTCGCGCAGTTTTTCGGCGGCGTAGGTCATGTCCCAGGCTTCGAGCGTGTCGAGGCCAAGTTCATCGTGCGCGAAGGCGCGCAGTTCAGCCCAGTCTTTTTCACCGTAGGAGCGCGCGCGGCGGCCCAGGTCTTCGAGGAATCCGATGACTTCTTGCGGCGATTGCGCCATCTTCGGCACCAACGATAATTCAGCGAAATTCTTGAAGCCCAGCATCACGGCTTCTTCGTGACGCAATTGCAGGATCTCCTGCATGTTGGCGGTGTTGTCCCATTCCGGCTTGGCGCCGAGTTCCGAGGCCTTGGTGGCGTTGGCGCGATAAATCTTCTCGCGCAGGCTGCGGCTGTGCGCGTATTGCAGGATCGGGAAGTAGGATGGGAAATGCAGCGTGAACTTGAATCCAGGCGTGCCGTCTTTTTCAGCGGCAGCCCGCGCAGCTTGCTTGACGTCGTCCGGCAGGCCGGCCAGTTCGGATTCGTTTTCGACGAACAGGCCGAAGTCGTTGGTGGCGTCGAGGATGTTTTCCGAAAAGCGGGTGGTCAGCGCGGCCGACTTTTCCTGGATCTCGGCGAAACGTTCCTTCTGGTCGTCAGGCAGCTCGGCGCCCGACAGGCGGAAGTCGCGCACGGCGTTGTCGATGACTTTCTTGCGTGCGCCCGACAGCGAGGCGTATTCCGGGCCGGTTTGCACGGCCTTGTACTTTTCGAACAGTGCCAGGTTCTGGCCCAGCGCGGTCCAGAACTCGACCAGCTTGGGCTGGTTTTCGTTGTAGGTGGCGCGCAGTTCGGGTGTATCGACCACCGAATTCAGATGACCGACGATGCTCCAGGCGCGGCCCAGTTGCTCGGTGGCGTTTTCCAGCGGCTCGACGAAATTGGCCCAGGTGACTTGGGCCATCGGCGCTTCCAGCTCGGTGACCAGTTTGCTTGCTTTGGCCAGCAGGGTTTCGACGGCGGGCGTGACATGTTCGGGCTTGATCGCATCGAAACGCGCCAGACCGGAAAAGTCCAGCAATGGGTTGTTGTCAGGCGTGATCGTGGTATCTGTAGTGGTCATAGGAACTCAGGTTCTTTCAGCAGCTTCAATAGTGTTGACCAGCAGCATGGTGATGGTCATCGGCCCCACGCCGCCGGGCACGGGGGTGATGTAACCCGCAACTTCCTTGGCATTGGCGAAATCCACATCGCCGCACAACTTGCCGTTATCGTCGCGGTTCATGCCGACATCGATGACGACAGCGCCGGGCTTGACCATGTCGGCCGTAACGATGTTGCGTTTGCCGGTGGCCACCACCAGAATATCTGCCTGGCGGGTATGGTGGCCCAGATCGCGGGTCTTGGAATTACAGATAGTGACGGTTGCCCCGGCTTGCAAGAGCAACATGGCCTGCGGCTTGCCGACGATGTTGGAGGCGCCGACCACCACGGCGTTGGCGCCGCGCACCGGATAATCGATGGATTCCAGCATCTTCATGACGCCGTATGGCGTGCACGGGCGGAACAGCGGCTGGCCGGTCATCAGCAGGCCGGCATTGCTGACGTGGAAACCGTCGACGTCCTTTTCGGCTGCAATGGCTTCGATCACCTTATGGGCATCGATGTGCGCCGGCAGCGGCAACTGCACCAGGATGCCGTTGATCTTGGGATCCTTGTTGAGCGCATCAATGCGCGCCAGCAGATCGGCTTCGGTCAGCGTGGCATCGTACTTTTCCAGCACCGAGTGCAGGCCGTTGTCTACGCAAGCCTTGACCTTGTTGCGCACATACACCTGGGACGCCGGGCTGTCGCCGACCAAGATCACGGCCAGACCGGGCTGTTTGCCTTTGGCGGTGAGCGCGGCGGCGCGTTTGGCGACGTCGGCGCGCAGTTGTTGGGAGAGCAGGTTACCGTCGATTAATTGTGCTGGCATGGTGGAGAAAGGCTCAATGTGGAAGAATAAAGCGACATTATAAAGGGCTGCGCAGGGCAGGGTGTCGGACACGCCGAACGCGAGCAAAATTGGCGGTTGGAAGATTCGGAGCCCGACGACGCGAATTTTAATTTTCGGTTATGCTCCGCCAACCAATTGAACTGAGGACGTTGCATGACCGATTTGCTCACCCGCCGCTTAGCCCTTTTTGCCAGCCCGGAAAACCGTGCGCTGCTTGGACAAGGCTTGCGTGGCGTGGAACGGGAAACCCTGCGCGTGACCCCGGAAGGACAGCTGGCGACCACGCCGCATCCGGCCGTGCTGGGTTCCGCGCTGACCAACGAGCAGATTACCACCGACTATTCGGAGTCCTTGCTGGAATTCATCACGCCGGCTGAACACGACATCGCCACCGCCCTGAACCGGCTCGATGAAATCCATCGTTTTGTGCACGCCAACCTGAATGGCGAATTGCTGTGGAACGAGTCCATGCCGTGCGTGCTGCCGCCGGAAGAAGACATCCCCATCGCCTGGTACGGCACCTCGCACATCGGCACGCTGAAGCATGTTTATCGCCGTGGCCTGGCGCTGCGCTATGGCAAGACCATGCAGTGCATCGCCGGCATTCATTACAATTTTTCGCTCAACGAAGGCGTCTGGACGCTGCTGCGCGAGCTGGACGATCGCGAGCAAAGCGTGGAGCCGTCGTTTTCGGCGCGTGACTATCAATCAGAGAGTTACATTGCGCTGATCCGCAACTTCCGCCGCTACAGCTGGCTGCTGATGTATCTGTTCGGCGCATCGCCGGCGCTGGCGTCGAATTTCCTGCGCGGCCGTGCCCACCAGCTGGAGACGCTGAGCGACGACACGCTTTACCTGCCGTACGCCACGAGCTTGCGCATGAGCGATCTTGGCTATCAGAGCAACGCCCAGGCCAACATCACGCCCCACTACAATAATCTGCACAGCTATATAAAGAGCCTGTCGCAAGCCGTGAGCCAGCCGTACCCTGCGTACGAGGCCATCGGCACCAAGCGCGACGGCGAATGGGTGCAGATCAATACCAACATTCTGCAGATCGAAAACGAGTACTACTCGGCGATCCGCCCCAAGCGCGTGATCTATAGCGGCGAACGGCCGGTGCAGGCGCTGGCTGCGCGCGGCGTGCAGTACGTCGAAGTGCGCTGCATGGACATCGATCCGTTCGAACCCCTGGGCGTGAGCCTGCAGGCGTCGCGTTTCCTGGACGTATTCCTGCATTTCATCGCGTTTGAGGAAAGCTCGCTGACTTCGGATGAAAGCGGCGCAGAAAGCCGCTGCAATTTCGCCAAAGTCGTCAAGGAAGGCCGCCGTCCCGGCCTGCAGCTGGAGCAGGAAGGCAAGTCCATCGGTCTGCAGGAGTGGGGATTCGCATTGCTGGACCGCATGCTGCCTATCGCCGCGCTGCTGGATGCCCAGGCCGGCGGCGAACAGCATGCGCAGGCCTTGCAGGCGCAGCGCGACAAATTGCGCGATGTCGAACTGACGCCATCGGCTCGCGTGCTGAGAGAAGTGCGCGCAGCCGGCAACTCGTTTGCCGCATTTGCGTTGAATCAAAGCCGTAGCCAGGCGGAACAATTCCTCGCGCGTCCTTTGAGTGCCGAGCTGACCGCCGAATTCAACGCCACCGCCAGGACCTCGATCGAACAGCAGCAATCGATTGAGAGCACGCAGATCGGCGATTTCGATACCTTCGTCGCGGCCTATCGCGCCAGCACGCTGGGGAACATCAGCGTCTGATATCCAGCGCCAGGTCGGTTTCGTTTTGAATAAATTCTAGCGGCGAACAATCATTTTTGGATTGTTCGCCGCCTTTGTCGTTTCATCCCGAAAAGCCGCTTAAAACCAGATTCTTTTCGCGTATATTCCGCCCGGTTCAGCCAACTGCGAGGTGCGATGATGCGTATGAAAAAAATCATTACGGTATGTCTTCTGGGTTTGCTTGCCGGTGCAGGAGCGGTCGCCGCCACTGCGCAAGATCTTCTCGACAGCGTCAAGGCGCGCGGCACGCTGCGTGTGGCAGTCGAAGGGACTTATCCGCCGTTCAACTTCAAAGACAAGAAGACCGGTGAGCTGACAGGCTTCGACATCGAATTTGCGCGGACCTTGGCCAACAAGCTGGGCGTCAAGGTCGAGTTCGTCGCCACCGAGTGGGTCGGCATCCTCGCCGGGCTGCAAGTCGGCAAATACGACGCCATTATTTCCGAAGTGACCATGACACCCAAGCGAGAGGCCGAGTTCGACTTCTCGCAGCCCTACACCTATTCGACGGCGCAATTGATCCTGCGCAAAGACGACAAAGCCGAGTATCGCGATTTTGCCAGTCTCAAAAACAAGAGCGTCGGCGTGGGGCAGGGCAGCAGCTATGCTGAAACACTCAATGCTGTGGGAGGCATCAACGTCAAAACCTATGTCTCGGCGCCACTCAATCTGCAGGACCTGGCCAACGGCCGTATTGATGCCGCATTGAATGACCGTTTGCTGGTGCCTTACATGATTCAGGAGGCGAAGCTGCCCTTGAGGGCGGCGGCTGCCATCGGCGAGCCGCAGAAGCAGGGCATCCCCTTCAGGAAGAACAATCCAAAATTCAAGGCCGCCGTTGACGCAGCGATCTCGGACATGATCCGGGATGGCAGCTACGCCCGTATTTCACTGAAATGGTTCGGGTTGGACGCTTCCCGTCCGCCGGCGCAATAAGGCCGGGGTCATTTCTCTGATCGCTCATGACTGAGTTCCTTTCCGTCATTGAGGATTCCGGCAATCTGATCTTGCTGGGGACCCTCTATACCTTGCTGTATGCCGTCCTCGGCATGCTGTTCGGATTGCCGCTCGGGATGCTGGTGACCTTCATCCGCTATGAGCGGGTGCCGGTGCTGGCCGGACTGGCGCATGTCTATGTCAGCTTCATGCGCAGCACGCCGCAACTGATTCAGGCCTTTCTGGTGTATTTCGGCCTGGGTGCCGCCGGCATCGATCTGCCGCTGATCGTGATTGGCACGCTGGTGCTGACCGCCAACGCCAGCGCCTATCTGTCCGAAACCATGCGTGGTGCTATGGAGGGCGTCAGTGTAGGGCAGTGGGGCGCCGGTTACAGTCTCGGACTGACGCGGTTTCAGACGATTTGCAGCATCATTGCGCCGCAAGCCTTGCGGCTGGCGATTCCCGGCATCAGCAACACTCTTATTAGTCTGTTCAAAGATACTTCGGTACTGTCGGTGATTACGGTCGCCGAACTGATGAAATACACCGGTGACATCATTTCTGTCACCTTCAAGCCGTTTACCTTCTATTTAATAGCAGCGTTCATTTATTGGGGCCTGTGCCTCTTATATGAGTACGGCATCCATCGCCGCGTCGAAGCGCGCTTTAAAAAAGCTTACCGTCCTGCATTTTGATGGGGCGGTTCTGCCGGTCTTTTGTCCGGCCGAGGGACGATGCATGGCCGCGCGAGGCCATACCCAAGCCGATGGCAGGGTTTTAGATGCAGTGCAACTAACCCCGAACCTGCCGATTTCAAGAGTGATAGTCAAAAAACACCCCGCGGGAGAGTGAGTGTTTATGCCGCTTTGCAGCAATTTCCCATAATATGAAATCAAATATCGCTATTTGAAAATGCAAAAAGCCCTGTTAAAATGCCTCGTCCACGCGGCACAAAGACCGTACATTATTGGCAAAAAGAAGCGCTTAACGGTTTAACGATCCGGCTTCACCCGTCGGGTCCCCCCTCAACTCAGGAGACATAACATGTCAGCCCAAATCGACCAAGTCCTGGCGCAAGCCGCCAACGATCCCGACGTGATTGAAACGCAAGAGTGGCTTGATGCCCTCGAAGCCGTGATCGAGGCAGAAGGCCCGGAACGTGCACATTATCTGATGGAGCGCATGGTCGATCTGGCCCGCCGCCGCGGCGCCCACATCCCGTTCTCCAGCAATACCGCATACGTCAACACCATTCCCGCCGATCAGGGCGAACATTGCCCGGGCAACCTGGAAATCGAAGAACGCCTGCGCTCGTGGATGCGCTGGAACGCCATGGCAATGGTCGTCAAGGCCAACCGCGTTGATGGCGACCTCGGTGGCCACTTGTCCTCGTTTGCCTCGCTGGCGAACATGCTGGGCATCGGTTTCAACCACTTCTGGCACGCCCCGACCGAAGAGCACGGCGGCGACCTTTTGTACATCCAGGGCCACTCCTCGCCAGGCATCTATGCCCGCGCGTTCCTGGAGGGCCGCCTGACCGAAGACCAACTGATCCACTTCCGCCGCGAAGCTGACGGCCACGGTCTGTCGTCGTATCCGCATCCGAAGCTGATGCCTGAATTCTGGCAGTTCCCGACCGTGTCGATGGGCCTGGGTCCGCTGATGGCGATCTATCAGGCGCGTTTCCTGAAGTACCTGCATGCACGCGGTATCGCCAAAACTGACAACCGCAAGGTCTGGGCTTTCTGCGGCGACGGTGAAATGGACGAGCCGGAATCGATGGGCGCTATCGGCATGGCCGGCCGTGAAAAGCTGAACAATCTGGTCATCGTAGTCAACTGCAACCTGCAACGCCTGGACGGTCCGGTGCGCGGCAACGGCAAGATCATTCAAGAGCTGGAATCCGATTTCCGCGGCGCCGGCTGGAACGTGGTCAAGGTCATCTGGGGCAGTGGCTGGGACGAGCTGCTGGCCAAGGACAAAGAAGGCATCCTGCAAAAAGTGATGATGGAAACCGTCGACGGCGAATATCAGAACTACAAGGCGAAGGATGGCGCGTTCGTGCGCAAGCATTTCTTCGGCAAGCATCCCAAGCTGCTGGAAATGGTCAGCAAGATGTCCGACGACGACATCTGGCGCCTGACCCGCGGCGGCCACGATCCGCACAAGATCTATGCAGCCTTCAAGGTTGCACAGGACAGCAAAGATCAACCGACCGTCATCCTGGCCAAGTCCATCAAGGGCTATGGCTTCGGCAAAGCCGGCGAAGCACGCAACACCGCACACAACACCAAGAAACTGGACGATGAAGCCATCAAGGCCATGCGCGACCGTTTCCAACTGCCGATCTCCGACGCCGATTTGCCGAACATCCCGTTCTTCAAGCCGTCCGACGACACCCCGGAAATGCAATACCTGCACGAGCGCCGCAAAGCGCTGGGCGGCTATCTGCCGCAACGCCGTCCGCAAGCTGACGAAAAACTGGTCGTGCCCGAACTGTCCGCATTCCAGGTCATGCTGGAACCGACTGCCGAAGGCCGTGAAATCTCGACTACCGCAGCGTACTCGCGCGTGCTGACAGCGCTCCTGCGCGACAGCAGCCTGGGCCAGCGCGTGGTGCCGATCATGGTCGACGAATCGCGTACCTTCGGTATGGAAGGCCTGTTCCGCCAGATCGGTATTTTCAGCCAGGTCGGCCAGTTGTACGAACCGGTCGACAAAGACCAGGTCATGTACTACCGCGAAGACAAGGCCGGCCAGATTCTGCAGGAAGGCATCAATGAAGCCGGTGGCATGAGCTCGTGGATCGCTGCGGCGACTTCGTACTCGACCAACAACCGCATCATGATTCCGTTCTACACGTATTACTCGATGTTCGGTCTGCAACGTATCGGCGATCTGGCCTGGGCTGCCGGCGACATGCGCGCCCGCGGCTTCCTGATCGGCGGCACCGCCGGCCGCACCACGCTGAACGGCGAAGGCTTGCAGCACGAAGACGGCCACAGCCACGTGTTTGCCTCGGCCATCCCGAACTGCGTACCTTACGATCCGACCTTCGCCCACGAAGTCGCCGTGATCATCCATGACGGCCTGCGCCGCATGGTCGGCAACCAGGAAGACGTGTTCTACTACATCACCGTGATGAACGAGAACTACGGCCATCCAGGCATCAAGCCGGGCCAGGAAGAGGGCATCATCAAGGGTCTGTACCTGTTGAACGAAAGCAGCAAGAAGAACAAGCTGCGCGTGCAACTGCTGGGTTCGGGCACCATCCTGCGCGAAGTCATCGCCGCTGCCGATCTGCTGCGCGACGACTGGAAGGTCGACGCCGACGTCTGGTCCGCACCATCGTTCACGCTGCTGGCGCGCGACGGTCAGGACGTCGAACGCTGGAACATGCTGCATCCGGCCGACGCCGCCCGCAAGAGCCACTTCGAGCAATCGATGGAAGGTACCGAAGGCCCTATCGTGGTCTCGACCGACTACATGCGCACCTACGCCGAACAAGTCCGCGCCTTCGTACCGAAGGGCCGTACTTACAAGGTCTTGGGCACCGACGGTTACGGCCGTTCCGACACCCGCGCCAAGCTGCGCGAGTTCTTCGAAGTCGACCGTCACTATGTGACCGTGGCTGCGCTGAAGTCGCTGGCTGACGAAGGCAAGATCAAGCCTTCCGTGGTTGCCGAAGCGATCGCCAAGTACGGCATCAATCCGGAAAAACCAAATCCAGTGACCCAATAATTTTGGAAATCTGCTGGACCTGAATCATCAGCAAGGCGGCTTGTCATGACATACTAATGTCGGCAAGCCGCCTTCAACATGAGTGGACATCAATCCGGCGCTGCATTTACCCCCATGCAACGCACCGGATCCAGAACAAACGGAGCGCAAGAGATGAGTCAAATCGAAGTAAAAGTACCGGATATTGGCGATTTCAAGGAAGTTGAAGTCATTGAAGTTCTGGTCAAGGTAGGCGATACCATCAAAGTCGAACAATCCCTGCTGACTGTCGAGTCCGACAAGGCCAGCATGGAAATTCCATCCAGCCACGCCGGCGTGGTCAAAGAAATCCGCGTCAAGCTCGGCGACAAGGTTGCCGAAGGCTCCGTGGTCGTGATCGTTGACGCCGAAGGCGCCGGCGCTGCGCCGGCACCCGCTGCTGCTCCGGCGGCAGCTGCTGCACCTGCCGCTGCGACCGCATCTGCGCCAGCCCCGGCCGCACCTGCTGCAGCGCCCGCGGCATCGGGCGGCCTGCAAGATATTCTCGTTCCCGATATCGGCGATTTCGCTGAGGTCGAAGTGATCGAGCTGCTGGTCAAGGTCGGTGACACCGTCAAGGTCGAACAATCCCTGCTGACGGTCGAATCCGACAAGGCCAGCATGGAAATCCCATCCAGCCACGCAGGCGTGATCAAGGAACTGAAAGTGAAGATCGGCGACAAGGTCGCCAAGGGTTCGCTGGTTGCCGTGGTGGAAGCCACCGGCGGCGCAGCGGCGCCTGCTGCCGCTCCCGCACCTGCGGCTGCCGCTGCCCCTGCCCCTGCAGCCACGCCTGCATCAGCACCGGCTCCTGCCGCCGCTGCTCCTGCAATGGCAGTCGCAGCCGTTACACCAGGTTCCGTCAACAAGTCCCACGCTTCGCCATCGGTGCGCAAATTTGCCCGCGAACTCGGCGTCGATCTGACACGCGTTGTCGGCACCGGCCCGAAGAACCGCATCCTGCAAGAAGACATCCAGAAATTCGTCAAGGCGGCACTGGCCGGCGGCGCTGGTACAGCAGCCTCCGCACCGGCCAAGAGTGGTGGTGGCGCCGGACTGGATCTGTTGCCATGGCCATCGCTGGACTTCAGCAAGTTCGGTCCGACCGAACTGCTGCCGCTGTCGCGCATCAAGAAGATCAGCGGTCCGAACCTGCATCGCAACTGGGTCATGATCCCGCACGTCACGCAATTCGACGAAGCCGATGTGACCGAGCTGGAAGAATTCCGCAAGTCGTCCAATGACGCTTACGCCAAGGCCAAGTCGCCGGTGAAGCTGACCATGCTGGCGTTCGTGATCAAGGCCAGCGTTGCGGCGCTGAAGAAATTCCCAGCCTTCAATTCCTCGCTCGACGCCAACGGCGAAAACCTGATCCTGAAGCAGTACTACAACATCGGCTTCGCCGCCGACACGCCAAACGGCCTGGTGGTGCCTGTAATCAAGAACGCCGATCAGAAGACCATCGGCCAGATCGCTACCGAAATGGGCGAATTGTCGGCGCAAGCACGCGACGGCAAGCTCAAGCCTGCCGACATGCAAGGCGCGACTTTCACCATTTCGTCGCTGGGCGGCATTGGCGGCACGGCCTTCACGCCGATCATCAATGCACCTGAAGTGGCGATTCTTGGCTTGTCCAAGTCGATCACCAAACCAGTCTGGGACGGCAAGCAATTCGTGCCGCGCCTGATGCTGCCGACTTCGCTGTCCTACGACCACCGCGTGGTCGACGGCGCGATGGGTGCACGCTTCTCGGCTTATCTGGCTGAAGTGCTGGGTGATCTGCGCAAGTCGCTGCTGTAATTCATTGCGTCGCTCCGGCGCAGGCCGGAGCCCAGGGGCGTGCCGCATATCAGTGCGTCACGCCTGACAACGCAGCGTCACTGGGTCCCGGCGTTCGCTGGGACGACAGTCTGATAGCGTTGAGCGAACAACAGAACATAACGGAGTAAAGACATGAGTCTGAGCGAAGTCAAAGTCCCCGATATCGGCGATTTCAAAGAAGTGGAAGTGATCGAATTGCTGGTCAAGGTTGGCGACACCATCAAGGTTGAGCAATCACTGATCACTGTCGAATCCGACAAGGCCAGTATGGAAATCCCGTCCAGCACAGCTGGCGTGGTCAAAGAATTGAAAGTCAAAGTAGGCGACAAGGTTGCCGAAGGATCCGTGTTACTGCTGGTGGAAGCCAGCGGTGATGCGGCGGCTGCACCTGCTCCGGTCGCGGCGCCCGCACCTGCTGCTGCTGCTGCTTCGGCGGCGGCAACACCAGCACCAGCACCAGCACCAGCCGCAGCAGCACCGGTCGCAGCCAGCTTCGGCGGTTCGGCCGATATCGAATGCGACATGATGGTCCTGGGCGCGGGTCCCGGGGGTTATTCCGCTGCGTTCCGCGCTGCCGACCTGGGTATGAACACCGTGCTGGTCGAGCGTTACTCGACCCTCGGCGGCGTCTGCCTGAATGTCGGTTGCATCCCATCGAAAGCGCTGCTGCACGTCGCAGCCGTCATTGATGAGACAGCTGCGATGGCGTCGCACGGCGTCACCTTCGCCAAGCCGGAAATCGACATCGACAAGCTGCGTGCCTACAAGGAAAAAGTTATTGGCACCATGACCGGCGGTCTGGCCGGTATGGCCAAGGCGCGCAAGGTTAACGTCGTGCAAGGCGTGGGCCAGTTCGTCGGTGCTAATCACATTGAAGTGACTGCAGCCGACGGCAGCAAGAAGACCGTCAAGTTCAAGCAAGCCATCATCGCCGCCGGTTCGTCGGTGGTAAACCTGCCGTTTGTCCCGCAAGATCCGCGTATCGTGGATTCGACCGGCGCGCTGGAATTGCGCCAGGTGCCGAAACGCATGCTGGTCATCGGCGGCGGCATCATCGGTCTGGAAATGGCCACCGTGTACTCCACGCTGGGCGCCCGTATCGACGTCGTCGAAATGATGGATGGCCTGATGCAGGGTGCGGACCGCGACATGGTCAAGGTCTGGCAGAAGTTCAACGAAAAGCGTTTCGACAACGTCATGCTCAAGACCAAGACTGTCGCGGTAGAAGCGTTGAAGGAAGGCATCAAGGTCACCTTCGAAGCAGCGGAAGCCGGCGCGAAAGCACCGGAACCGCAAGTCTACGATCTGGTGCTGGTGGCTGTCGGCCGCAGCCCGAACGGCAAGAAGATCGCCGCCGACAAGGCCGGCGTGACCGTGACCGATCGCGGCTTCATCCCGGTCGACAGCCAGATGCGTACCAACGTGCCGCACATCTTCGCGATTGGCGATCTGGTCGGTCAGCCGATGCTGGCGCACAAGGCCGTGCACGAAGCGCACGTTGCTGCGGAAGCCGCAGCAGGCGAGAAGAGCCACTTCGATGCCAGCGTCATTCCTTCGGTGGCCTACACCGATCCGGAAGTGGCATGGGTCGGCATTACCGAAGACGAAGCCAAGGCCAAGGGCATCAAGCTGGAGAAGGGGCACTTCCCGTGGGCCGCTTCCGGTCGTGCCGTTGCCAACGGCCGTTCGGAAGGTTTCACCAAACTGCTGTTCGACGCTGAGACACATCGCATCGTCGGCGGCGGCATCGTCGGTACGCACGCCGGCGACATGATCGGTGAAATCGCACTGGCCATCGAGATGGGCGCGGACGCCGTCGACATCGGCAAGACCATCCATCCTCACCCGACGCTGGGCGAATCGATCGGTATGGCGGCGGAAGTCTACAAGGGTGTCTGCACCGACTTGCCGCCGATGCGCAAGAAATAATCCGCGCGCCGGACACTGCCGGCAAGCGGAAAGAAAAACGGCTGACATCGCAAGATGCCAGCCGTTTTTTATTGCAGATACGGTTTCAGAATCAACCGTTGACGATACGCATTCCTTCTTCGGTGTAACGCTGGCCGGCAGCCGCATCGGCAGGGAAGAGCCGGTTCAGTTCTTCCAGATGCGATGCCGTCAGCGTGACCGCAAGCGCACCGCTGTTTTCTTCCAGATATTTGCGGCGCTTGGTGCCGGGGATCGGTACGATATGCTCACCTTGCGCCAGCACCCAGGCCAGTGCCAGTTGCGACGGCGAGCATTCATAGCGCGCGGCAAGCTCTTTCACCTTCTCCACCAGCAGCAGGTTCTTCGCAAAGTTCTCGCCCTGGAAGCGTGGATTGTTGCGGCGATAATCGTCCGCATCAAACTGATCCGGACGTGTAATCGCACCGGTCAGAAAGCCGCGTCCCAGCGGGCTGTACGGCACGAAACCGATGCCCAGCTTATTGCATGTCGCCAGTACGTCCTGCTCGGGATCGCGCGTCCACAGCGAGTATTCGCTTTGCAGCGCGGTGATCTTGTGGACTTTGCTGGCGCGCTCCAGCGTTTGCGACGACGCTTCCGACAAGCCGATGTGGCGGATCTTGCCGGCCTGGACCAGATCGGTCAGGGCGCCCACGGTCTCTTCAATCGGCGTGCTCTGGTCGATACGGTGCTGATAATACAGATCGATGGTCTCGACGCCCAGACGCTTCAGGCTGCCTTCGACCGAGCTGCGGATGTAGTCCGGTTTGCCATTGACGCCGCGCGCCGCCGGATTGGATGGATCACGCACGATGCCAAACTTGGTCGCGATGAAGACTTGATCGCGTTTACCCTTGATGGCTTTGGCAATCAGTTCCTCATTGATATGCGGACCATACATGTCCGCGGTGTCGAGAAAGCAGATGCCGAGTTCCAGTGCGCGGTGGATGGTGGCAATGGATTCCGCATCGTCGCGGTTCGAATAGAAATCGCTCATGCCCATGCAGCCGAGGCCGATGGATGAAACGGTCGGGCCGTCAGCGCCGAGCTTGCGGGTGCCGACTTGCGTCGCCGGTTTTGCGTGTGTGTTTGCTGTTGCGTTGTTCATGGGAAGCGTCCTCTGGTTCCTGCGGTTGAGCGACGACGTTCACCGGCAGCGCGGCCTCGATGTCTTCATACATGTTCACTTTCATATGAAGCACAGCCAGATTGCTTTGCAGCTCAGCGATCGTCTCTTCCACGGTGCGGGCATGCTGTTGCAGCAATGCCTTCCGTGCAGACACACTTTCCGCCGTGTTGCCGGCGCGACGCAGCTCCGCATAGCGCAGCATGTCGCGAATCGGCAGACCGGTCGAACGCAGCTTCAGCAAGAATCCGATCCAGAGCAGATCTTCTTCGCGGAACAGACGGTGCGTATTGTCCTGGCGCGCGATGGGATCGAGCAGGCCGATCTTTTCGTAATAGCGCAGGGTATGCACCGACAATCCGGTCTTTGCGGCAGCTTGTTGTATGGTCAGGGAAGTGGTCATGTGGGGCAGTCTAGGAGTTGGAGTGCGCTCTAAGTCAAGGGGCATTATGCGCTTTTTTCTGACGGCTTGTCAGGATGGAGCGTGCCAATCGGCGCCGCGCCAGCAAACTTTCGGCAGCTATGCAAAGATAGCGTTTTTCGCGAGAAGACCCATGCGCAGCCGTGCGGTAACCGACCGGCCGCGCATGTGGTTTTCTCAGTCTGCAATGCTCAGGAGAAGAGTGAATGAGTCACCAATTTGATCCAACCCCCATCGCCGCAAAATTCGGCATTCCCGCCGCCGACCTCGGCATTGAACTGATCAGCCACGCACTGGACGGCGTTGAGTATGAAAGCGTCCTGCTGTTCAACAAGAAGAGCACCGCACCGGTTGCCGGCGTGCTGTCGATTCCCAATTTCTTCGGCGTCAGCCAGAAGGCATTGGAAGTCGCCGCTACCACCATCGGACTGAACCAGGCGATTCTGGTCGGCGACGTCTACGGCAAGACCGTACGTCCGGCCAATGGCGACGAAGCCATGGCCGCCATCATCCCGCTGAAGAAAGACCGCGCTGAATTGCGCAAACGCATGAGCGCCGTGCTGGAAGCGCTCAAGGGGCAGGACAAGGTCAAATTGAGCGGCAAGCTCGGCGTTTGCGGCTTCTGCTTCGGCGGTACCGCAGCGTTGGAACTGGCGCGCTCCGGCGCAGCCGTGGAAGCGTTTGCATCGCTGCATGGTGCGCTGGATACGCCAAATCCCAAAGACGCAGAAAACGTCAAGGGCGCGATCCTGGTGCTGCACGGCGTGCAGGATCCATCGGTGCCGCGCGACATGGTCAATGCCTTCATCGATGAAGTCAGCGCTGCCAAGCTGGACTGGCAACTGGTCAACTACGGTCAGGCCGGTCACTCGTTTACCGATCCGGATGCCAGCAACCCAGGCTTCTTCTATCACAAGCAAACTGCTGAACGCGCAGCAGTGGCCTTGAAGAACTTCTTCGCAGAAAAGCTCGTCTGATTCAATTCAGAAGAGCAATGAAAAACGGCTGGCATCGTAAGACGCCAGCCGTTTTTTTTACTAGCCCAGCAGAAGAATTTATTCCTTGACCGCTCCGGTCATGCCCGACACGTAGTATTCCACGAAGAAGGAATACACCACCGCCACCGGCAAGGATCCCAGCAACGCACCGGCCATCAGCGCACCCCAGTGATAGACGTCGCCATCGACCAGCTCGGTCACGATACCCACCGGCACCGTTTTCACCTCTGAGGAAGAGATGAAGGTCAGCGCATAGATGAACTCGTTCCACGACAGGGTGAAGGCGAAGATACCGGCCGAAATCAGACCAGGCACCGCCAGCGGCAGGATGATCTTGACCAGGATTTCCCAACGCGTGGCGCCGTCGATCAGCGCGCATTCTTCCAGCTCATACGGAATCGAGCGGAAGTAGCCCATCAGCAGCCAGGTGCAGAATGGAATCAGGAAAGTCGGATACGTCAGGATCAGCGCCCAGCGCGTATCGAACAGGCCCAGCTTGAACACGATCGCCGCCAGCGGAATGAACAGGATCGATGGCGGGATCAGGTACGCCAGGAAGATGCCCAGGCCGACTTGCTTGGAACCCTGGAAGCGCAGGCGTTCGATGGCGTAAGCCGCGAACACGCTGGCCGCCAGCGAAGCAAACGTCGACACCACCGACACGATCACCGTGTTGAGCAGCCACGCCGGATACTGGGTTTCAAACAGCAGCTTCTTGAAGTGGGCCAGTGTCGGCGCCACCACCCAGAACGGATTGCCGGTCTGGCGCAGCAATTCGTTATCAGGTTTGAACGCCGTGATCACCATCCAGTAAAACGGAAACAGCAGCACGAATACGAAGATGCCCAGCGGGATATACGTCGTGATCCAGCGGCGCGGCACCGATTGCAGAAAATCCATGCCCTGCGTTTCTTGCTGCAGGTCTTTTGACTTCTTGCTCATTTGTCACCTCCTTGTTGCCAGCCGCGACGTTGCAGGCCGAAGTACGAAAACATGATGGCTGCGAGCAGGAAAGGAATCATGTAAGTTGCCAGCGCCGCGCCTTCACCGAGCGAGCCGCCAGGAATGGCCCGTTGGAACGACAGCGTTGCCATCAGGTGTGTCGCATTCAACGGACCGCCGCGTGTGAGCACATAGATCAGCTGGAAGTCGGTGAAGGTGAACAGCACCGAGAACGTCATCACCACCGCGATGATCGGCGTCAGCAAGGGCAGCGTGACGTAGCGGAACTGCTGCCACGGTTTGGCACCGTCAATTGCCGCCGCTTCATACAGCGAAGGCGAGATGGTTTGCAGACCGGCCAGCAGCGAGATCGCGACGAACGGAATGCCGCGCCAGACGTTGGCGACCACGGTGGAAATCCGCGCCAGCCAGGGCTCGCCGAGGAAGTCGATGTAGTGATCGATCAGTCCCATCTTCATCAGCGACCAGCTGATGACGGAGAACTGCGAGTCGTACATCCACCAGAACGCCAGCGCCGACAGGGCGGTAGGGACGATCCATGGCAGCAGTACGATGGCCCGGAAAAATGACTTGATCGGCAGATTCTTGTTGAGCAGAATCGCCAGCCACAGGCCGAGCACGAACTTCAGAATGCTGGCGGTAATGGTGTAGAACAGCGTGTTGAACAGCGACAGCTGTGCCAGCGAATCACCGAGCAGGAAGGAATAATTGTCCAGCCCGATGAAGTTGCCTTCGCCACCGATCTTGGTATCGGTAAAGCCAAGCCAGACTCCCAGTCCGAGCGGATAGGTAAGAAACACAACAAGCAGTAATACGGCAGGCGCCATGAACAGCATGCCCAGCACATTACGGTTGTTCAGCATACGGGATAACATAAGCAGACCTCGGTAAGCGTGATGACTGCGTTCGCACGGCGCAGGCCGGTGCGAACGCATGTTTTGCTCCATGCACTGCCTGCCACGGTATCTGGAGGTTCAAGAAACCGAAGCAGGCAAGTGCAGGTTGTTATGCCTTGTAAAAGCGCTTGGCGCGTTCCGCTGCACGGTCGATGGCCTGCTGCACGGTCTTCGATCCGCTGGCGGCTTCCGCCACCATGTCGACCACCACATAGTCAGCCATACACGCTGCCGATGCTTGTCCCAGCGGACCTTCGTGGCCGTGATCGATCATCAGCGCTGCCGAATCGCGATACACGGTTGCCTTCGGATCCGACGTCCAGATGGCGTTCTTTTCGTAGGCCTTGAGCGGTTGGCTGACGTAGCCGATGGATGCTTCCATCCATGGGTTGTACTGCTCAGGCTCGAACATGAACTGCACGAAAGCCTTGGCGGCGTTCGGGAACTTGGTGTGCTTGAAGATCATCATCTGCGTGATCTGCATCAGTTCGGTCGGCTTGCCGACAGGGCCGACAGGGAAGTGGGCGTGTTGCGTGTCCTTCGCCATTTCCTGCATCTTCGGATCGGTCGAATTCTTGGCGGCGTAGTACACCGAGATGCCGTTTGCCGTCATGCTGATCTGGCCGTCCAGGTATGCCTTGTTATTCGACGGATCTTGCCAGGACAGCGTGCCCGG
Organism: Herbaspirillum sp. GW822-FHT03A08; assembly: GCF_058801885.1. Classification (NCBI taxonomy): domain Bacteria; kingdom Pseudomonadati; phylum Pseudomonadota; class Betaproteobacteria; order Burkholderiales; family Oxalobacteraceae; genus Herbaspirillum; species Herbaspirillum sp. GW822-FHT03A08. The sequence goes on from NZ_JBXANR010000007.1 coordinate 167,962, forward strand.
GATGAAGGTCGCGTACAGTTGCTTGGCGTATTCCAGCGCGGCGCGGGTTTCAGGCGAGTTGATGGCGACAGCGCCTTTCTTGTCGACCAGCTTGCCGCCGTGCGACCACAGCAGCCAGTGCGCCCAGTTGTTGGCGTCGCCGACGGCTTTGCCGAGTGCGAAACCGACAGGCGTGTTCTTGGCTTTCAGCGCCTGGCACATCTTCAGGAAGCCGGCAGTATCCTTCGGCACGCCGTCGAAACCGGCTGCCTTCAACTGGCTTTCACGATAGACCAGCGCATTGCCGACCACGCCGACCGGCAGCGCAATCCACTTGCCGTCCTTGGTGCCGTATTTGCGGCAGACGTCGTACCAGCCGCCCAGACGGCTGCCCAGCGAAGTTGCGAGGTCGGTCAGGTCGATCAGTTTGGTTGGATATTGTTGTGGATCATCGAACCAGCTCATCACGATGTCCGGGCCGGAGCCGACATTGGCGGCAACCGCAGCCTTCGGACGCAGATCTTCCCAGCCTTCGCTGTCGGTGCGCACGGCGACGCCGGTTTTCTCGGTGAATTTCTTCACGTTTGCATTCCACAGATCTTCATCGCCCTGGACGAAACGCTTCCAGCGCAGTACGCGCAGCGTCGCACCTTTCTCGATGTCGAACTTCAGGCCGGCGCCGGTGGCGGCAGGCGCTGCCGGTGCGGCAAATGCATTGGTGGTGGCTACTGTCGATGCTGCAGCGACGGATGCGCTCGCAGCTAAAAAGTCACGTCTGGTCAGCTTAGTCATGTCTCCTACTCCTTCTCTTCTGATGAAAGTGAATGGGTCCGCTCTGTTGCGTTGTTATTTTTACTTGCTGTAGTACAGATTGTGTTACAGGGACTGCTTTAAAAAAGGCGAATCAGATTTGCGCTTACCGCTCAGGCGTGCGCCAGCGTCTTGCCGCTGTCGGCATCGAACAGATGTGTGCTGCCGTGTTCCGGCACCAGATTGATCGTGTCGCCCGCGCCGAAGTTATGGCGTTCGCGGAAGATCGAAGTCAGGCTGGTGTCGTTGAAACGTGCATAGACTTCAGTGTCGGCGCCGGTCGGTTCGACCACGACCACCTTGGTGCTCATGCCGCTGCCGGCAGGACCGATGCTCAAATGTTCCGGACGTACGCCGTAGACTACGCGCTGGCCATCGACGCCGTCGAGGCCGCGGTGTGCATACGGTGCAGGCAGACGCGTGCCGTCAGCGAATTCGACTTCGGACTTGTCGGCATTGCGACGAAGCGTGGCAGGGATGAAGTTCATTGCCGGCGAACCGATGAAGCCTGCGACAAAAATGTTGGCAGGGCGGTCGTACAGTTCCAGCGGACGGCCGCGTTGTTCCACCAGGCCGTCGCGCATGACGACGATCTGATCAGCCATGGTCATCGCTTCAATCTGGTCATGGGTGACGTAGACCGACGTCGTCTTCAGGCGTTGATGGAGTTCCTTGATTTCGGTACGCATTTGCACGCGCAGCTTGGCATCAAGATTGGACAGCGGTTCATCGAACAGGAAGACTTGCGGATCGCGTACGATCGCACGGCCCATCGCTACACGCTGGCGTTGACCGCCGGACAGTTGGCGCGGATAGCGTTCCAGCAGATTGGTCAGGCCGAGGATTTCGGCGGCTTTCTTGACCTGTTGCTGGATGAAGGATTTGTCCTTCTTTGCCAGCATCAGTGAGAACGCCATGTTGTCGTTGACCGTCATGTGCGGATACAGCGCATAGTTCTGGAACACCATGGCGATGTCGCGGTCCTTGGGCTGGACGTTGTTGACGACCGTGCCGCCGATGGAGATTTCGCCTTCGGTGATTTCTTCGAGGCCCGCCAGCATGCGCAGCAGCGTTGACTTGCCGCAGCCGGAAGGGCCGACGAGCACGGCGAACTGGCCGTCCTCGATTTCAATGTCGACGCCACGAATAACCTGGGTGCTGCCGAATTGCTTTTTGATGCCGCGAATCTGAACTGATGCCATGCCTTGCTCCTCGTCTCAATATCTCGTTTTTTGTGTCTGCAGCGAGCCCCTTCTTGGAGGGCCCCTGCACATTTAATTCCGAACCATGCGCCGTTTGATTTTTGTGGTTTTCGGCGACATTGAGAGATACAACTGTGACAGCACACTATCACTGCTCATGCATTCAACAGGATTGCGATAGTGAACATTTTTACATCATCAGCGAGTCATACCTCTCGTTGTTGGGTGCTGCGAGATCGGCTGTTAAGTCTGCTGCGCTTGCTGTGTTGCTGCATCTGGCGACTGGCTGTGATGCAGCTGTCTTCGGTCTTTGATTATTTCTTCTTGCCTTCAACCACCACATACGATGGACGCCCGTTGCGGTCCCAATCGATCAGGTTTTGCGCTGCCTTGCGGCGCAATTCCCTGGCGGCGACTTCGGAATAGAAGGCGGCGTGCGGCGACAATAGCACACGTTTGTGCTGGACAATAGCGGAACTTGTGGCCGGCGGTTCGACCGGCAAGACATCGAGTCCGGCACCCTTCAGGTTGGTGTCCAGCGCCTTCAGCAGGTCGTCGATATTGACCAGGCCGCCGCGCGCCGAATTGACCAGGAAGCTGTCCTGTTGCATCAATTTCAACACCGACGCATCGATCATGCCGCGGGTCTCGTCGTTGAGCGGCGTGTGCAAGGACACTACGTGCGCCTGCTTGAACAATTCTTCTTTGCTGACGCGTTCCACATAGGCCGGGAAGTCGCCGTCGATGATGTGCGGATCGTAAGCGATCACGCGCTTGAAGAGATTGCGGCTGATATGCGCCATGCGCTTGCCGATGCGGCCGAGACCGACGATGCCGATGGTCATTTCGGAACAGCGCTGGATCTTGCCTGCGGTGGTGTAATGCCATTGGCCGGATTTGACGTCACGGTCGTAGCCGGTGATGTTGCGGATCAGGTCCAGCGCCATCGCCAGCGCATGCGTGGCAACTTCGCCGACGCCATAGTCGGGCGAGTTGCCGACCCAGACGCCGTGCTTGGCAGCGTCGTCGGTGTTGATGGTGTCGAAGCCTGCGCCATAGCGGCTGGCGATGCGGATTTCAGGACGGGCGGCGAACACCTTGGCGTTGACCGGCGCATATTGGACCAGCAGGCCTTCGCAGCCTTCGGCGGCTTTGATGACCTCGTCTTCGGTACGGCATTGTGCCGTCACGACCTCAACGCCGGCTTCGCGATACAGCGCGAGTTCAAGTTCCACATCGGGAAAATCGTAATCGGTAATTAATACTTTCATTGCTTCATGTCTCCGTATGTTGCAGTCAAAGCAGGCGGAAGTTCATTCTTTTCGGTCGTCATTTCCAAGAAAGGAACGCGCCTGAATCTTCCGCCGGTTTGTTTGTTGAAAAATTAATCCAGATCCTTACCTATGCAATCAGTGGTTATCCTTGGGGATGCCGGCGCCGCTCTTGCCGACCAGGAAGTCGAGGTCGGCGCCCAGGTTGGCTTGCTGCACGTGGTCAACGTAAAGCTTCACCCAGCCGCGATCGGCAGGTGCTTTCGGCGCTTGCCATGATGCGCGGCGGCGTTCCAGTTCTTCGTCGCTGACATGCAGGTGCAGCTTGCGCGCTTCCACATCCAGCTCCACCATGTCGCCGTTCTGCACCAGCGCCAGCGGGCCGCCGGCAGCAGCTTCCGGCGTGACGTGGAGAACTACGGTGCCGTAGGCGGTGCCGCTCATGCGTGCGTCGGAGACGCGCACCATATCCGTAATGCCCTTGCGTAAGACCTTCGGCGGCAGCGGCATGTTGCCGGCTTCACCCATGCCGGGATAACCTTTGGGGCCGCAGTTCTTGAGTACCAGCACGCAGTTTTCGTCGACGTCCAGATCTTCGTCGTCGATGCGCTTGTGCAGGTCGTCGCTGTTTTCAAACACGACAGCGCGGCCAGTATGTTTCAGCAGCGCAGGCGTTGCAGCGGAGGGTTTGATGACGGCGCCGTCCGGGCACAGATTGCCGCGCAGGATGGCGATGCCGGCGGCCGGTTTGAAGGGCGCGTCGAAGGCGTGGATGACGTCGCGGTTCCAGTTCGGCGCGTCCTTGCAGTTGTCCCACAAGGTCTGGCCGTTGGCGGAGAGGGCGCTCTTGTCGATCACGCTTTCCAGTTCGCGGATCACCGACGGCAAACCGCCGGCATAGTAGAAGTCTTCCATCAGGTATTTGCCCGACGGCTGCAGGTTGACCAGGCAAGGCAGCTTCTGGCCGATGTTGTCCCAGTCTTCCAGTTTGAGGTCGACGCCGATGCGACCGGCAATCGCCAGCAAGTGGATCACGGCATTGGTCGAGCCGCCGATGCCGGCATTGACGCGAATGGCGTTTTCAAATGCGGCCTTGGTCAGGATCTTGGACATGATCAGATCTTCTTTGACCATTTCGACGATACGGCGGCCGGAATTGCGCGCCAGCACATTGCGGCGTGCATCGACGGCAGGGATCGCGGCATTGCCCGGTAAGCTCATGCCCAGCGCTTCCACCATGCTGGCCATGGTCGATGCCGTACCCATGGTCATGCAGTGACCGTGCGAGCGGTGCATGCAGCTTTCGGCTTCAAAGAATTCTTCCTGCGACATCTGGCCTGCGCGGACTTCTTCCGACATCTGCCAGACACCGGTGCCCGAGCCCAGTTCGCCGCCGCGGTATTTGCCGGACAGCATCGGGCCGCCGGAGATGCCGATGGTCGGCAAGTCCACCGACGACGCACCCATCAGCAGGGCAGGCGTGGTCTTGTCGCAACCCATCAGCAGCACCACACCGTCCAGTGGATTGGCGCGGATCGATTCTTCCACATCCATGCTGGCCAGATTACGGAACAGCATCGCAGTAGGGCGCATCAGCGTCTCGCCGAGCGACATCACAGGGAACTCCAGCGGAAAACCGCCGGCTTCCCAGATGCCGATCTTGACCTGTTCGGCCAGTGCGCGGAAATGCGAATTGCAGGGTGTCAGTTCGGAATAGGTATTGCAAATGCCGATGACCGGACGGCCATCGAACTGATCGTGTGGAATGCCGCGGTTCTTCACCCACGAACGGTAGATGAAGCCGTCACGGTCTTGCCGGCCGAACCATGCCTGGCTGCGGCGGGTAAATTTCTTGGTGTCGCTCATGTTCTTTCCTTCTTTCCTTGTGGCCCGTCCATCTCTTTACTGAGACGAGAGCGGCCATGAATGCTGTCTGAATCGGATGGCTGTCGGAAGAATCAGTGGCGAATATCGCTTTGGTCGAAAAAGTAGCGGGAGAAATCCATCAGGTGATACGCCAGCATGGCGTCACCGTTGCCGGCGTGGCCGAGGCGGCAGGTATAGCGGGACGCAGCGGCGGAATAAGTGCTTGTCGCAAAAGCAGTGCGCGCAGACACAGAATCGCGTTGACGTGCTTGTAACACGACATGCTTCCATGCACACGGCACGGTTGAAGTACTCCCCCGGCTAGCTAAGAATTTCAATGCCTGTCTCCAGTGCTGCGTTGCTGTCCGTGAGCAATATCTGCTCTTGTATTTTTATAGGTCGCGGACTACATGCTTCGAAAAGATGTCAGCGAGTCTATTTCAGCATTTACGCTTTGGTCAAGTGGTAATACCAGATTTGTCATACATCTTTTTGTCGATGCATCACTCGTGTTTCCATTGCGCTCTATGATGCCCAATGGTGCGCTGCGGCGTAGGTGAATTATTTTCGTGCATCGTTTTCTTTCTTGACACTGCTGGGGTGATATGAAATTCTTTTCCTTATCTGGTCTGACCACATGACCTCTTTGTGTGCGTTTGACAGGCAAAAATACAAGAGTCGAGACGATATCGCTTCTGCCCCATGCACGCTGATCTGCGCAGGGGCTGCCATGAATTCAAGTTTGCGCGGACCTCTGTCCGCGACCGATTATTGCAATGAAAGGATGGTTTTTCTCCATGGCATCACCTGAACGTTTTTCCGCCGTTGAACTCAAGCAGTTCTCCACGCAACTGCTGCAAAAGGCCGGCCTGCCGCTGGAGCCTGCCGCGTCGGTGGCCGGCACGCTGGTCGATGGCGACCTGTTGGGTCACGACACCCACGGCCTGGCTTTGCTGGCGCCTTACGTCAAGGAGATCGAGAAGGGCGCAATGGCCACCTCCGGCGAGCCGGAAGTTGTCTCCGATCGTCCGGCTGCATTGGTCTGGGATGGCCGCCGTCTGCCGGGGCCATGGCTGGTGCACAAGGGCATCGATGCGCTGATTCCGCGTGCGCGTGAGCTGGGCACGGCTTCACTGGCGATTCATCACAGCCATCACATCGCCTGCCTCGCTGCGTATTTGCTGCGCGCCACCGAAGAAGGTTTCCTGATGGTGCTGTCGAGCTCCGATCCAGCGGTGCACAGCGTGGCGCCGTTCGGCGGTACCCGCGCAGTGTTCACGCCGAATCCGATTGCCGCCGGCATCCCGACTTCCGGTACGCCTTTTCTGGTTGACATTTCCGCATCGATCACGACCAACGGTATGAGCAACCGCCTGCACAAAGCAGGCAAGCAGTTTGAAGAAGAGTGGCTGCTCGACGCGCAGGGCAATCCGAGCCGCGATCCTGCTGTGTTCGCCGCGGATCCTCCTGGCACGATCCTGCCGCTGGGCGGTTTGTCGGCGGGGCATAAGGGATTTGGCCTGGCGGTGCTGATCGAAGCGCTGACCGGCGGCCTGTCCGGTTTCGGCCGCGCCGATCCCCCGGCAGGATGGGGCGCCACGGTGTTCATGAGTTTGTATGATCCGGCCGCGTTCGGCGGTGAAGCGGCCTTCAAGCGTCAGATGGATCACATCGCCGAAGCGTGCCGCACCAATCCCCCGCGTCCCGGCGTGGAGAAGGTGCGCATGCCTGGTGACCGCGGCATGGCGCGTCGCGCGCAGCAATTGGAGCAGGGCGTTGCTTTGCATCCGACGATTGCGCCGATGTTGCGGGATGCGGCGCAGCAGTACGGTTTGACGTTCCCGGCAGCGCTGGCGGACTGAACCTGATGACGCCGGTGCAGCTGCAAATTGCTGCACCGGCAGCAAGCCGACCGTTCGCTTGCAGGTGAGATACGAGATACAATCCGGCGCCAAGACAAAGACAGAATTCTCATCGGAACCCTCTATGCCAATTGAAGCGATCGAGCCGCAACGACTGTATCGCCAGATCAGCGACCAACTGCGCAAGCTGATTGTCGACGGCGAGTTTCCCGTCGGTTCGCGTCTTCCGTCGGAGCGCGATTTGTCCGTGCAATTGGGCGTCAGCCGACCGTCTTTGCGCGAGGCCCTGATCGCGCTGGAGGTCGAGGGCTACATCGAAGTCCATATGGGATCCGGGATTTATGTCTGTCCGCCTTCGCCTGCTCCCGAGGGCGAGATCGACCTGTCGACCGAAGAGGGGCCGCTGGAGCTGATCCGTGCGCGCGCCATGCTGGAAGGCGAAGTCGCCTACGCCGCTGCCAAAAACGCGAAGAAGGCGCAGATCGACGCCATCGAAGAAGCTTTTCAGCAAATGATCGAACACACCAGCGCCGGCACCAATCCGTTGGAAGCCGATCGTCTGTTCCATATCCGCGTGGCGGAAGCGACCGGCAACAGCGTGCTGGTCGGACTGGTGACGCAATTGTTCGATGCCCGTCTGGGACCGCTGTTCAATCGTCTGCACAGCCACTTCGATACTATCGAAGTGTGGAATGACGCCATCGAAGAACATTCACGTGTGATGAAAGCATTGCGCGCACGTGATCCCGAGATGGCGCGCGCAGCGATGCGGCGTCACATGGATATCGCGTTCAAACGCTATAGCGCCAGCCTGGTCGGACAAGCCGGTCTGTTCAGTAAGAAAGTCGTAGCGGAGAAGGCCGTCAAGGCGGCCAAGGCGAAGGTCGCAGCAAAGAAGCCGGTGGTGAAAGAGAGGGCGGTCAACGTCGCGGTCAAAAAATCTGCAAAGTCGACGACGGTAAAAAAGACATCCGCACTGAAAGCACCGGTCAAACGCGCGCCGGTTGTTGCGCCAGCCAGGCGCCGCAGCGCTCGCGCCGGAGGCTAACCAGACGCAGGCGGAACATCAGCCCAGCTTGCCGACATTCTTGTCCCAGTTGCGTCCGTCGAAGTCGACGAAAGTCAGCTTGTCGCTATTCAGATCGATATCATCGAGACAGCGGACATTGATGGTGTAAAGCTCAGGCGCAGCGCGCGGCCGTGTGAAGACGTGTACGCCGCAGGTCGGGCAGAAATGATGTCTGGCGGCCATGGTGCCGAACTGATAGGTCGCCAATATGTCCGTACCGGCAACCAGGCGAAAATTCTCAGGCTGCACGCGATGGTGCAGAAATCCTTTTTTGGTACAGATGGAACAGTTGCAAACGGTGATGCGTTCGATGTCGACATCGGCTTCGAAGCGGACCTGGCCGCAATGACAACTGCCTTTGTGGTGGTCCATGTGCATCCCGCCTTTGAATATTAGGTTGACGACGTTCAGTTGACGCTTTTAGTTAAAGTATGCCCGCGCCATTTCAAAACGCGGCGCGAAGTAAGGATTGTCCATGCGCGAGATATGCACCTTGCCGTTGCCCGACGGGGCATGGACGAAACGTCCGTCGCCGATGTAAATCCCGACATGCGAGAACGGCCGGTTGAGCGTGTTGAAGAACACCAGATCTCCCGGTCTCAAATTGGACTTGTCGATCTTGCGTCCCTGACGCGCCATGTCGGCTGCACTGCCGGTCAGCTTGAGGCCCGCCGCACGATTGAAGATATACGACACCATACCGCTGCAATCGAAGCCGGCATCCGGATTCTTGCCGCCGAAGCGGTAGCCGGTGCCGATCATGTCGAGCGCGTAGATGGCGATTTCGCTGCCGTGTTCGGTCGCAGCTTCCGAGCGGACGTCGGTCGGCGCCGGTGTCGCCGCCGGCGTTGACGCGTCCGGCGCACGCATCGGCGCGCTGCCGCAGGCCGTCAACAGGACGGCGATGCAGCAGGCGGCAAAAGCGTGCAGCGTGTTCGGTGAGCAGATGCTGCGCATCCTCAGCGACCCTGAATCAATGACCCAGTTGAACCAGCACGCCTTCCAGCATGGTCAGCATCTGGTCGATTTCATCCCTGGTCACGTTCAGCGACGGCATGAAGCGCAGCAGGTTCGGACGCGGCGAGTTCAGCAGCAGGCCGAGCGGTTGCAGGTCGCGTGCCGCTTCGACGATTTGCGGACCGATGTCTTTGCCCAGCTTCAGCGCGCGCAGCAAGCCTTCACCACGCTCGCCCTCGAAGCCATGCTTGTCCGACAGCTTGATCAACTGGGCGCTCAGATACTCGCCGGTCGCCTTGACGGTCGGCAGGAAGTCGGGCTTGAGCAATTCCTTGATCACGGCAGCGCCGACGGCGGTCATCAGCGGGTTGCCGTTGTAGGTGCCGCCTTGTTCGCCGGCTTCGAAGCAGGCGATTTCTTCACGCGCCAGCAGAGCCGCCAGCGGCACGCCGCCGCCGATGCCTTTGCCCAGCGTCATGATGTCCGGTTCGATGCCCGACAATTGATAAGCGAACAGTTCGCCGGTGCGGCCGACGCCGGTCTGCACTTCATCGACGATGAGCAGAAGATTGGCGTTCTTGGTCAGGCGGCGCAGGCCTTGCATGAATTCACGCGTGGCAGGAATCACGCCGCCTTCGCCTTGCACCGGTTCCAGCATGACGGCGACGGTCTTCTTGCTGATCAGGCGCTCGACGCTGGCCAGGTCATTCAGCTCGGCCTTCAGGAAGCCCGGTACTTGCGGTGCGAACATGGTGTCCCAGCCCGGCTTGCCGCTGGCCGACATGGTCGCAATGGTGCGGCCGTGGAAGCTGTGGTTGAAAGTGATGATTTCAAAACGGTCTTCACCGGCGCTGTTCTTGTTGACCTTGCCCCATTTGCGGGCCAGCTTGATGGCGCCTTCGTTGGCTTCGGCGCCGCTGTTGGCGAAGAACACACGGTCGAATACGGAATTCTCGGTCAGCAGGTTGGCCAGCTCGATCGACGGCGCATTGTAGAAGGCCGGCGACGGGTTGATCAGCTTCTTGCTCTGTGCGACCAGTGCTTCTTCGATGCATTTGGGCGCGTGGCCCAGCGCGTTGACGGCCCAGCCTTGCAGGTAATCCAGATATCGCTTGCCGGTATGGTCGGTCATCCACATGCCGCTGCCTTCGGTGAAGACGATTTCAGGGCGGTTGGTGACATACATCAGCTTGTTGATGGCGAACTCGTTGAATTCCATTGAATGACTCCTGCATGAGTGGTAAAGAAGCTGCGTGAAAGGCGGCGGTAACCGAACTGTAATAATGAACTCGAAAAAAACGATAAAAAAAAGCCACAGGGATTGCCTGTGGCTTCGTGACCAATATCAACTCACGCGCACGGCAAACCTCGTTGAGGTTGGCTGCGGCGTCGCAAGGAAATAGTAGTAGCGTTCATGCGGTCAATATTAGGACGTTTTGCGCGATGCGTCAAAACTAATTTGGTGCAAATTCATCCTGATTTTTTGAATGCTCACCACTTTGCAACATGCGTCGCCTCTGGTTTACTGAACCGTCGCCAGGTCCGCCGCCGAGGTAAAGGAGTCGGCGTAGAACTCGTCGTCCGGCAAGCCGCAGCTAGCGACAAAGTCGCGCTGCGCCGATTCCACCACGATGGGCGCGCCGCAGGCATAGACCTGATAACCCGACAGATCCGGCTGGTCGTCGATCACCGCCTGATGGACGAAGCCGCTGCGGCCGCTCCAGTTGTCTTCCGGCTGGGCGTTGGAAATCACCGGCACGTACTTGAAGTTGGGCAGCGTTTGCGCCCAGCTCTGGCACAGCTCGTCCATATACAGATCCTGTGGACGGCGGCCGCCCCAGTACAGCGTGACCGGACGCGTCGACTTGCTGTGTTCCAGCTGCTCCACGATTGCCTTGATCGGCGCGAAGCCGGTACCCGAAGCCAGCAGCACGATAGGCTTGTCGGAATCTTCGCGCAGGAAGAAAGTACCCAGCGGGCCTTCGAAACGCAGGATGTCGCGTTCTTTCAATGTCGAAAACACCTGGTCGGTGAACAGGCCGCCCGGCATGTGGCGGATGTGCAGCGTCAGATGCTCATCCTTGTGCGGCGCATTGGCCATGCTGTAGCTGCGGCGCTTGCCGTCGCGCAGCATGAACTCGACGTACTGGCCGGCCTTGTATTGCAGGCGATCGTTGGCCGGAAGTTGCAGCGAGAGGATGATGACGTCGTCGGCGACCTTGTCCAGCTTGGCCACGCGTACCGGCATTTTCTTGACCGGGAAGTCGCCGATGCCGGCCACTTCGCGCGCTTCGATGACGACGTCCGAATTCGGCTTGGCGCAGCAGAACAGCGAGAAGCCCAGGCTCTCGTCCTGCGCCGACAGGGCGCGTTCCTGATGCGGACCGTGGGTTACGCTGCCTTCGACCAGCTTGCCTTTGCAGGAGCTGCATGCGCCGTTCTTGCAACCGTAAGGCAGGCCGACGCCGGCGCGAATCGCGGCGGTAAGGATGGTTTCGCCTTCGTCACAGGTAAACTGATGGCCGCTGGGCTGAACGGTAACTTGAAAACTCATACAATCCTGACAATGAACAATAAAGTAAAAAAAATCGGCAAGCCGCGTCTGTTGATGCTGGGTTGCGGCGACGTCGGCATGCGCATGCTGCCGCTGGTGCGTGAGCGTTTTCGCGTGATCGTCGTCACCAGCAAGCCGGAGCGCTGCGAAGAGCTGCGCTCCGCCGGGGCTGTCCCCATTGTCGCTAATCTCGATGAGCCCGCCACGCTAGGCCGTCTCGCACGACTGGCGCGTGTCGTCGTGCATCTTGCTCCGCCGCAATCTGCGGGCGGAAAAGACCGCCGCACCCGCAATTTGGCCGCCATTTTACCTGACCGGGCGACTCTCGTTTATATCAGCACCACCGGCGTCTACGGCGATTGCGGCGGCGCCAGCTTCGATGAGACGCGCGCCACCCGTCCCACCAATGCGCGCGCGCAGCGCCGGGTCGACGCCGAAAGCGTCCTGCGCGCCTGGGCGAGGCGTTCCGGCAGCCGGCTGGCGATCCTGCGCGTGCCCGGCATTTATGCGCAAGACCGTTTGCCGCTGGAGCGCCTGCAAAAGGGTACCCCGGCTCTGACCGCCGAAGACGACGTCTACACCAACCACATCCATGCCGACGATCTGGCCATGATTGCACTGGCCGCCATCGACCGTGCCCGGCCGCTGCGCGTGTATCACGCGGTCGATAATTCCGAAATGAAGATGGGGGATTACTTCGACGCCGTGGCGCGCACCTTCAATCTGCTGCCGCCGCCGCGCCTGCCGCGCAGCGAACTGCAGCAGCAGGTGTCGCCGATGATGTTGTCCTTCATGTCGGAATCGCGTCGCCTGCGCAACGACCGTCTGCATCTTGAGCTGGGCGTGCGGCTGCGTTACCCGACGGTTGAGGCGCTCCTGAAAACATTGCCATAAAGAAAATAAATATCACCGGAAGACTATGCTTATTTGTTTTTCGTATAAGCATACGTCTTTTAAATTGTTGTCCGGTCAGCACGATGTCAGTAAAGTCGCATCCTACCGTCTGAAAGTCCGTGCAAAGTTGTCTTCACTGCAACGCGTCGGCAAGGCAACTGCAACGTACCTATTCATGAAGCTATCCTTTAAAGACATACAAAAGAGTTTCTCCGGGCTGCACGTCATTGACGGCTTCACCCGCGACATCGAGCAGGGCGAACTGGTCGCGCTGGTCGGTCCGTCCGGCTGCGGCAAATCGACGCTGCTGCATATCGCGGCCGGTCTGGAAACGCCAAGTTCCGGTTCCATTCTCGCCGACGGTAAGCCGGTGACCGGCCCGCATCCGGAACGCACGCTGATGTTCCAGGAGAACGCGCTCTATCCCTGGCTGACGCTGGAGCAGAACGTCGCATTGGCGCTGGAATTCCAGAAAGTCGATAAAAAAACTGCCGCCGCGCAGGCGCGCGAATGGCTGGCCAAGGTCAATCTGTCCGGCTTTGAAGCCTACTACCCGCATCAGGTCTCCGGCGGTATGCGCCAACGCGCTGCACTGGCCCGCGCCTTCATTTCGCAACCGAAAGCGCTGTTGCTGGACGAACCCTTCGGCGCGCTCGACGCGCTCACGCGCATGACCTTGCAGGACGCATTGCGCAACCTGATCCGCTCCGAAGTGCAGGGCAAGGCGCCGACCGTCCTGCTGGTCACACACGATGTCGACGAGGCGCTGTTCCTGGCCGACCGCATCTTCGTGTTCAGCGCGCGTCCGGCCACCGTACTCAAAGAATTCAATCTGGTGCATCACGAAAAGACACACGATCTGTCGGAGTTCTCGGCGATCCGTCGCGAAATTCTCTGCCTGCTCGGCATCCACGCCGAACAGGACGAGTTTGCCAAAACAATAGAAGAGGTTGGGATATGAAACTGAAACGACTGTTGGTTCCTGCATTGGCGGCTCTGGTGTTTTCCGCACCGGCCATGGCGCTCGAAAAATTCAAGATCGGCTATCTGCGCGTCATGGACGATGCGCAAGCAATGGCGGCCTATGAAGCCGGCCTGTACAAGAAATACGGCCTCGACGTTGAACTGATCGAATTCAAATCCGGTACGGACCTGATCAAGGCCATCGTCGGCGGTCAGCTCGACAGCGGCGTATTCGGTTTCACCAACGCCGTGGCATGGGCATCCAAAGGCGCTGACCTCAAAGTCGTCAGCGGTGCGCAGCTCGGCTATCACGCTATCGTCGCGCGTGAAGATGCGCACATCAACAAAGTCGCCGACCTCAAAGGCAAGAATCTGGCGTCGCAAGCCGAAGGCAGCACCGCAGACGTGGTGTTGAAGGGTGTCGTATTCCGTGATGCCGGCCTGAAGCCGGACGACGTCAACGTGCTTGGTGTCAGCCCGCAAGTTGCGGTGCAGTCGCTGGTCGGCAAGCGCGTCGATGCTGCTTTCCTGTTCGAGCCGCAAGCGCGCATCGCGCAACTGATCGCACCGGTCAAGCAAATTTATGAAATCGGCGAAGTCTGGCCTTTCCCATGCATGGTGGTGATCACTTCCGGTGAAACGCTGAAGAATCGTCGCGCCGCCGTGTGGAAGTCGCTCGATGCGCAACGCGATGCAATTGAACTGCTGAAGAAAAAACCTGCCGATGCCGCCAAGCTGATCGCCGGCTACTTCATCGCCGAACCGACACTGAAGACCCTGAAGCACGGCGAGGTGCTGCGCGAAGATGTGATCCGCGACGCCATCAAGAGCCAGACTTTCAACGCCAAGCTGAACGACAAGGAACAGAGCCGCATGCAGGAGATCGCCGACATCCTGCAAGCGCAGGGTTCGCTGAAGACCAAGGACGGCAAGCCGTTTGAAGTGCGCAGCATAGTAGACCTCTCCTGGCAAAAAGACAGGAAGCTCTGATCGCGGTCATCAAGCTGCTGCGCCGGGCAATTTTGCGTCTGCGATGCTCACCGTACGTCCGTACGGCTCCGCTTATCGACGCAAACTTGACCGGCTCGCTACGCTTGCTGATCCACGATCGTTCCTTAAGCACTTTCGTTCTTTAAGCGCTTTAACAGTACCCGGTTCGATTCAGGCCGACGGCTTCGTCGGCCATTGCATTTTTACTCAGTTTTAATCTATGAGCTCTCAGCGTCGCGTTACCGGTTATCGTAAAAAACTTGCCATGGTGTTGGCGATCGCTTTCATTTTATTGATGTGGCAGATCGCTGCGTGGTCCTTACCGGACTTCCTTATGCCGGGTGTACCGACGGTGCTCGCGCGGTTGTGGGAAGAGATTCAGGCGCCGGCTTTCCGTACTGCGTTGTGGGGCAGCCTCACGCGTCTGGGCGGTGGTTATGGTGCGGCGCTGTTGTTTGGTATCGGCTTCGGCCTGATCGGCGCGGTGCTGTTCTTCTTCCGTGAAGTCTTGAAGTCGGCCATCATTATTTTGCAGTCGATTCCATCGATCGCATGGGTGCCGCTGTTCCTTATCCTGATGGGCTTCGGCAATCTGCCGATTATCGTGGTGGTGGCGATTGCGGCTTTCTTCCCGGCGGCGTTGTCGGTGATGAATGCGACCGAGAGCGTGCAGCAGGTGCACGTGTCCGCTGCGCGCGTGATGGGGGCGTCGCGCTGGGGCATGCTGCGTCGCGTGTATTTGCCGGCAGTGATGCCTGAGCTGATCACCGGTGCGCAACTGGCTTTCGGCAATGCCTGGCGCGCGCTGATTTCGGCGGAGATGCTGGTCGGTTTCGGCAAAGGCCTGGGCCGCACGCTGGCATATTCCGGCGAGACCGCCGACATGGTCGGCGTGATGACCAACATTCTTGCCATTGCGATTCTGGCGGCGCTGATTGATCAGGTGATTCTGGAAAATCTCAAGCACCGTCTGTTGCGTTACCAGTACGTCTGATCGCAAAAAATGTACGCCATGAAATCCGCTGCCTCCGTGTTGTTGTCCATGTCCGTGCTGGCGTCGGCGCATGCCGCCGACAGCGGCATCGACGCGGCACGGCAACGCGGCACGCTGGTGGCGGGCATGTCGTATCCCTTGCCGGCCTATGTCGCCGGCGCCAAATTCCGTACCCCGGAAAGCCCCGAGTCGATACTGATCGAAGATATCGGCAAGCGCCTCAGGCTTAAACTTGGCACGCCGAAGACAGACGGCGCCAATGCCGCGCAATGGATCAAGTCGGGACGCGCCGATGTGGTGCTGGCATTGGTCGACGACAATGACGCCTTGCGCCGCGATGCCGGCGTGGCGACCATCCCGACTGGTTACAGCGCCGGCGCGATGGCGATCATGCGCAGCGATACTGACATCAAAAGCTGGGAGCAGTTGAAGGGCCGCACCGTGTGCCTGTCCGAAGGCGGTGCATATGTCGGCAAGATCGCAGCAAAATACGGTGCGATAGAAAAAGTGCAGCGCGCGCCGGCCGATTCGCTGTTGTCTTTACGCATCGGCGCCTGTGATGCCGCCGTGCATGACGACACCATGCTCAATGACTTGCTGAAGTTGCCGGAATGGAAAAAGTTTTCCGCGCGCCTGCCGGTGCAAAGCCGTCAGACGCTGGTGTTCGCGGTGCGCGCAGATGACGCAAAATCAATTTCTTATCTGAAACAGGTGGGCGCAGACTGGGCTGCAGGCAGCTTCTGGACCGAGCTCAAAAAAAAGTGGGTCAACAACGTCGCCTTCGAGGTTTATCTGGATCAGAATATTCCTGATTGTCATTGATTGCCGCTCAGCTAATATTCGTTGTAGGCGAGGCATGGCGTGGCTTTTGCCAAGTTGTCGTGACGGCAACCAGGCTTTGTAAGCAAACGCTTCCGTCGCTTGGCAAGCTGCTCTAAAGGTGTAAGATGTTCACAGGTCCGCACATTTCGACGCCGGACTCCTACTATGTTCTCAGGTATTGAAAGGTGATTTTATGGACGTCGCAATTACTGCCAGTTCTCCTGGTGCCGTATCCAGCTCCCCCAACTCAGGCCCGTCGGTAACCAATCTCGACAACGCGCGCGCGCTGCAGGCGCGTCAGGATCAAGAAAACGCACAGCGCAAACTTGATGAACAGCGTGCAGAAGCTGCGCGCCAGGCGCAAGCCACTCAGTCGTCGCGCAACTCCAACGGCGAAGTCATCGGCACCACGATCAGCACAACTGCCTGATTCGTCACCGCCGGTCGTTGTTGTAGCATGAAACGAAAAACCCGCTCATCGCGGGTTTTTGTTGTTAACGCGCCCTCACAGCAGAACTGTTCGTCTCGCTTTATTGCGCTGTCAGCACAGAGCACAGAGCACAGAGCACAGAGCACAGAGTCTTGCCTTTACTGTTTCGCCTCCGGCTTATAGCCATCCGTCAGCGTCTTCAAAAACGCAATCACGTCCTTGATCTCCGCATCGTTGAGCGCCGGCTTGTCGCCGGGCTGGCGATCGAAGGGCGGCTCCATGTTCACATTTGAAAAATGCTCCGGCAGCAGGTCGTCGAACTTGCGGATGCTGCCGTCACGATTGCGCGGATACCATTTCTCCGGATTGGTATCGCGCTGCACGTAGAACTCCATGACCTCTTGCAGCGTGTGAAACACGCCATTGTGGAAGAAGGTCTGGCGCAGCGCGATGTTGCGCAGAGTCGGCGTCTTGAACAGGCCGCAGTATTCCGGCTTGTCCTTGAAGTCGGTGCGCTCCGGTCCGCACAGGCCGAAGTCGTAATAGCGCGGGTTGGCATTGGCAGGAATCTTCTTGTTGCGCGGCACGCCAACAGCGATCAGACCGTAGTCGGTGAATTGCGGGAAGGCGCCGTTGGGCAGGATCTCGCTCAGATGGCAGGAGGCGCAATTGCCCTTGGCCGGCTCGTTGAACAATTCCAGACCGCGCAATTCCTGCGCGCTCAGGGTAGTCTGCTTGCGCAGATACGCGTCGTACTTGCTGGTGTAAGGATAGAAATCAGCCGGGCTTTCCTGGAATACTTCCAGCGCCATCAAGGCCGCCTGGAAGGCGCGATCCGTATTGTCGAAAATCGTTTCACCGAAGGTCGCTTTGAACTGTGCCACATAGGGTGCGCGCTTGAGCTTGGCGACCACTTCGGCGGCGTCCTTATTGGCCATCTCGTGCGCCGACAGCAAAGGAATGCGCGCCTGATCGTGGGCCGAATCGGCGCGGCCGTCCCAGGTGCGGCCGCCGGTCGGGCCGGCATCGATGCTGTCGTCGCCGTCGTCGTCGTGGAAGTGTTCGCTGAACGGCGGCACGTTTTGCCCATAGCGCAGCGAAGGCACGGCGCGGGTGCCGGCGGTTTTCATGTCCTTGCCGCCAAGCTGCACCGACAGATCATTCGGCGGGCCGAAAGCGTGATCCGGGCTATGACAAGTTGCGCAGGATTGCTGACCGGATCCTGACAATGAAGGGTCGAAAAACATGGTGCGGCCCAGTGCGGTCATCTCTTCCACGCTCGGACGGCGTCCCGGCTGAGGCGCGTAGGCGGCGTTGGCATAAGCGGGCGCATCTGCTGTAGCGGCTGCAGCAGCGACGACAGGCGATTGGCTGTCGAAATACAGGGCGGCGAGGGCGAGGGTAGCCGTGACGGCGGCGACAAGATACAGAGATTTCATGCGCGCAGGTTAGCAGGACAATATGACGAAATTGTGAAGAAACGGCACCATGAGCAGCAGCGAGGTCGCCGTCTTGTCATTTTGTGGTTATATTTGCTGGCTAGCATAGCTGCTATTTCCCCCTCTGCAGTTCCGATAAAAAGAGAATACTCATGCGACCCCAATTCAGCCAGTCTTTCAGACAGCCACTTCGCTTAACCCTCACCGCAGCCGCTGTTGCCGCCGGTCTTGCCGCTTGCGGCGGCAACGCCAACCTCGCCGGCGATGACGCAGCAGTGCGCAGTATCGACACCGTCGTCGTAATCTATGCCGAGAACCGCGGCTTCGATACTTTGTACGGCCTGTTCCCGGGCGCCAACGGCATTCCCGGTGTGAACCCGTCCGCCAAAGGCGCGTACGTGCCGCAGGTAGACGTTGACGGCGCGGTCCTGCCGGTGCTGCCGCCAACCTGGGGCGGCGTGACCGCGCCGGGCCAGATCAAGGTAATGACGCAGGCGCAATCGGCGGGTATGCCGAACAAGCCTTTCCAGATCGACAGCAAGAGCGGCATGGATGTCGGCGGCGATGTCGTCACACGCGATCTGGTGCATCGCTTCTACAATAATCAGATGCAGATCAACGGCGGCAAGAACGACAAATTCGCCACCTATTCCGACGCCGGCGGCTTGTCGATGGGTTACTACGACGGCAGCAAGATGGCGATGTGGCAACTGGCAAAAGAATACACGCTGGCCGACAATTTCTTCATGGGCTCCTTCGGCGGTTCCTTCCAGAATCACCAATACCTGATCTGCGCCTGCACGCCGCAATATCCGAACGCCGAGAAGTCGCCGGCCAAGGGCGGCATCTCCAAGATCGATGTCGACGCCAATGGCAACTTCCTGCGCCTGACGCCGGCTGCCGGTTCGCCGAAGTCGACCCTGGACGGCGCACAGAAATACGCCAACGACGGCACGCTGACGCCGCCTGACGCCAACGGCATGTCGTACGCCATCAACACCATGCAGCCGCCATATCAGCCGAGTAATGTCGCATCGCCGGCCAGCGACAGCGCCAAGCTGTATGCGGATCCGAACAGCGCATCGACACTGCCGCCGCAAACGCAAAAGAACATCGGCGATCTGCTGACCGGCAAGGGCGTGAGCTGGGCCTGGTACGCCGGTGCATGGAACGCCACCACTAAGGCTGCGCAGACCGACCGCAAATTCCCGTCGCCGACACCGAACTTCCAGTTCCATCATCAGCCGTTCAATTATTTCGCCAACATGGATCCGGTGAAGAACGCCGCTTACCGTGCCGAGCATCTGAAGGACTTCGACAGCAGCTTCCTGCAAGACGCTGCTGCGGGCAAATTGCCGGCCGTATCGTTCTACAAGCCGCAAGGCAACCTGAACCAGCACGCCGGCTACGCTGACGTGGCGTCCGGCGATGCGCACATTGCCGACGTGGTCAACAAGCTGCGCCAAAGCCCGCAATGGAAGCACATGCTGATCGTCGTGACCTATGACGAAAACGGCGGTTTCTGGGATCACGCCGCGCCGCCGAAGGCTGATCAATGGGGCCCGGGCACACGTATCCCGGCAATCATCGTGTCGCCGTATGCGAAAAGGGGCTATGTCGACAATAGCCTGTATGACACCAGCTCGGTGTTACGCTTCATCACACGCCGCTGGTCCCTGCCGGTACTCGACGGCATCACGCTGCGCGACAAGGCGATCCAGGCCAACGGCGGCAAGCCGATCGGTGATCTCAGCAACGCTTTGATATCGCAAGCGAACTGAGTCTGTTGCGGTAAATAAAAACGGCGTCATGCAGATCGCATGACGCCGTTTTTTATTTAATAGCCTGTACTTTATTTGTTAAAGCTACTGGCGTTTACATCAACCTCTGTCGCCCCAGCGGACGCTGGGACCCGGTGTCGTCAAACCAAGATAGAGCGTCATTCGAGCGTCGTATTACGCCGCTGGATCCTGACTTTCGTCAGGACGACGAAGATGCGAAGGCTAGATCAATGCGCAGCATTCAGCGAGCCCATCAGCCAGGTTTCCGCGAGGTCGATCTGGTTGATCAACGCAATGAAGGTCTCGTCATTGATCTGCTGTTCGGCGCGCAGGTGGTGCACTTCACGGCGTTCGGCGCGGATCGCTTCGAGCCGCAGTTCTCGTTCGAAGTGTTTGAAACGATTGGCGACGCGATGGGTTTCTTCCGTGCCGCTTTCCGCATCCATGCGCATGCGGTAGGTCGCCAGCAGGCTGCCGCTGACTTCCGTGAGCAGCGCCAGGTCGTCCTGGTCCATGTCGGCCCCCATGCGTTCCTGTGCCTCTTCAATACTGCGCACCGCTGCTTCAGAGACGCGCAGGCGCGCCATGGTTTCTTCATTGCGCCGGCGTTCGTTGTCGGCATCGAGCTTGAGGCCTTTCAGCAGCCACGGCAGCAGGAAACTGCCGCCAAGCAGCGAACAGACGATCACGCCGGTGGCCAGAAAGATCAGCAGGTCGCGCGCCGGGAAGGCATGGCCGTTTGGCATCAAAAGCGGAATCGACATCACGCCCGCCAGCGTAATCGCACCGCGTACGCCGGCCAGCGAAGTGATGCTGATCAGGCGCACATCGAAATAGCGTTGCTTGGCGCGCTGGCCGCGCACGGCTGCAGAGAAGCGGCGCAGACGCAGGTTGAACCAGACCCAGATGAAGCGTAATGCAATCAGCGCCGCGGTGATCGCCAGGATATAGGCGAACAGATGCCACACCGGCACGTTGCCCGCCACTTTGGCATCAAGGTGCGCGAGGCTCACGATGCCCGGCAACTGCAAGCCCAGCAAGATGAAGGACATGCCGTTGAAGATGAATTCCAGCATGGTCAGGATGCTCTGGCTTTGCATGCGCGTGGCGGCCGATTCGGCGCCGGCGGTTTCGATGTAGGGCATCAGCATGCCGGCGGCGACCGCCGACAGGATGCCGGACAAGCCGAAATGTTCAGCGAAGATATAAGCGGTAAACGGAATCAGCAGCAACAGCACGACCTGGATGCCGGGCTCGTCGCCGCTCCACTCGATGATCTTGCGGCGGACCAGGCCGAAGCCCCATGCCACGATCAGACCGACCGCAAGGCCACCGATGGAAATCAGCGTGAAACTGATGCTGGCATCCAGCAGCGAGAAGGTGCCCGACAATACCGCGATGATCGCGAACTTGAACGCCACCAGACCGGACGCGTCGTTCATCAAGGCTTCGCCTTCCAGCACGTGCTGCATGGTCGGCGGCAGGCGGCCCTTGCCGATGATGGAGGCCACCGCCACCGCATCGGTTGGCGACAATACTGCCGCCAGCGCAAACGCGGATGGCAGCGAGATCACCGGAATCATCCAGTGGATGAAGTAGCCCACGCCGACCACCGTGAACAACACCAGACCGAGCGCCAGCGCCAGGATCGGTTGCGCCAGCCGGAAAAATTCTCGTTTGGGCATGCGCCAGCCGTCGGTGAACAACAGCGGCGGGATGAACAGCAGCAGGAACAACTCCGGATCGAAGCTGATGCGCAGGCCGAATAGCGGCAGCGCCAGTACGGCGCCCAGCCCGATCTGAAACAGCGGCAGCGGTAATTTGAAAGGGACCAGACGTGCCGCGACACCGGATACGGCAACGGCGAGCAGCAGGATTAAAACGGTGAAGACGATTTCCATCGGCGAACAAGTAGAGTAGGGAGGGCGATGAACGCGTGAACGTAAAAGGATCGCAAGCGAGCCTCAAAGTGACTCACTAATCCTGACAAGTTTGTAAGTATAGAGCGTGCGGTCTCCGACAACGAAAACGGTTAGCGCATAAAATGGGTATTTCCCTACAGCATGTGGAGATTGACGCAATGGCTACTACCGGCAAGCAGACTCAAATTCAGCACCGTACCCTGGGCAATTCTTCCATCGAAGTCGCACCGCTTGCATTCGGCGGCAACGTCTTCGGCTGGACTGCAGACGAACAGACTTCGTTTTCCCTGCTCGACAAATTCGTCGACGCCGGCCTCAACCTGGTCGACACCGCCGACGTTTACTCGCGCTGGGCCAACGGCAACAAGGGCGGCGAGTCTGAAACCATCATCGGCAAATGGATCAAGCAAGGCGGCCGTCGCGACAAGCTGGTCATCGCCACCAAGGTCGGCATGGACATGGGGGACGGCAAGATCGGCTTGTCGCCGGCCTACATCAGGCGTGCCGTCGAAGACTCGCTGACACGCTTGCAGACCGATTACATCGATCTTTATCAATCGCATACCGACGACAAGAACACGCCGCAGGAAGAAACCCTGCATACCTATGGCGAACTGGTCCAGCAAGGCAAGGTGCGTCTGATCGGCGCTTCAAACTTTGGCGTGGAGCGATTGGAGGAAGCACGCAAGATCAGCCGCGAACATGGCTACCCGCTGTACCAGACACTCCAGCCGGAATACAACCTCTACTCGCGCGCCGATTTCGAAAACAATCTCGAGCAGTACTGCCTCCAGGAAAAAATCGGCGTCATCAATTACTACTCGCTGGCCAGCGGTTTCCTCAGCGGCAAATACCGCTCGGAAAAAGATCTCGGTAAAAGCACGCGCGGCGGCAAGACGCGAAGCTATCTCAACCCGCGCGGCCTGCGCATTCTCGATGCGCTCGACGCCGTAGCCCGGCGCTATGAGAGCACCCCTGCCAGCGTGGCATTGGCGTGGCTGATTGCACGTCCCAGCATCACGGCGCCGATTGCCAGTGCGACTACGCTGGAGCAGATGGATGCACTGATTGAGGCAACGCAATTGTCGTTGGACGGCGCCGCGATTGCTCAGCTCGATCAGGCCAGCGCACCTCAGGACTAAGACGCGGGCTTCTCATCCACGGCGGTCATGGCGGGCGTCGCCATGCCGGTATCCGGCGCCAGTCCACGCGGCTGCGCCGTCAGCATGTGCGCCTTGCGCCAGCCGCCGTAGCGGTAATACGTCATCGCCAGCACGATCAGCACTACGCTGCCGAGCGGAAAACTCCACCAGATCGCTTCAGCGCCATAGGCAGGCATCAGCCATTTTGCAAACGGCAGGCGCACCAGCCAGATGGCGACGAACAGTGTCACCAGCGGCGCCATCACTGCGCCGGTGGAACGCACCACACCGAACAGCACCATTGTCACGCCAAATAGCACGAAGGACCACGCCACGATATTGTTGATGTGACGCGCCACTGCCATGGCTTCGCCTTCATGCGGCAGAAAGAGTCCCAACGCTGCGTGATCGAACAGATAGAGCAAGGCCACCAGCGCGCCGGTCAGCAGGAAGTTGTAGCCCACGCCGATCCGCGCGATGCGCGAGACGCGATCCCAGCGGCCGGCACCGATGTTCTGCGCCGCCATCGACGACACGCTTGCACCCAGCGCCAGCGCCGGCATCTGGACATAGGTCCACAATTGCGACGTCACGCCATAACCGGCGGTGACTTGCGAACCATAGCCGTTGACCAGGCTGATCATCACCAGCGCAGAAGAAGAAATCACCAGCATCTGCAAGCCCATCGGCAAGCCCTTGAGCACCAGCGCGCGCAGGATGGCCATGTCCGGTCTGAGATAGTTCAGCTCGTTGCTGTGCAAGGCGAGAAAATGCTTGCGGCGATACAGGTAAGCGATCATCAGCAGCAGGCTGCCCGATTGCGCGATCAGCGTCGCCAGCGCCGAACCGGCAATGCCCATCGCCGGGATCGGACCGAGGCCGAAGATCAGCAGCGGGTTCAAGGCGATATCCAGTCCGACCGACAACAGCATGAAATAAAACGGCGTGCGCGAATCGCCTGCTCCGCGCAAGGTCATCATCATGAAGTTATAGAAGTACATCATCGGCAGCGCGATGAAGATGATGCGGAGGTAGGCAATCGCATAAGGCGCAGCGTCGGCAGGCGTCTGCATCAGCGCCAGGATATACGGCGTAAAAATATAACCTGCCGCGGCCACCAGGACAGAGAGCGTCGCAAAGAAGGTCGCACCGGTGCCGACCACGCGCTTGGCGCGATCGATGTCTCGCCCGCCGATGGATTGCCCCACCAGAATCGTCGTCGCCATGCTGATGCCGAATACCACGCCGAGCAGGAAAAACAAAATGATATTGGCATTGGACGTCGCTGTCAGCGCTGCTTCGCCGAGATAGTGCCCGACCCAGATGGCGTTGACCGAGGCATTGAGCGACTGCAGGATATTACTGCCCAGTACCGGCAATGCAAACATCAGCAAGGTTTTGGCGATAGAGCCATCGACCAGATCGGGACGGGACGATTTACGAGAGGGAGATTGCTGCGGATTGGCGGACATGAAGGAGCGTCTGGACACAAAAAAGCCATGCTAGCCCAATTCGCAGGCAAGGTTTGTATCGGTGTGTAAATGCAGGAGTCGCCTTTCGCGGAGCAGGTATTGTCTCAATGGCAATGGCGATGGCAATAGCGATACATGAAATGGTTTGACCATTGACGAAAGTCCTCGCTTGACAGGCCTCGGGGCCGCACCTATTCTCTGCATACCCAAAGGTCTTACCAGTCGCTCGCATTTCAGCGGCCAGGCAACGTAATAGGCAACTTCGAGCAACTTCAAGCAAACTCAGGCACTCAAGCAGACTCCATGTCCTTCGATCCCATCGTACAAAAATCCATTTCAGAACAAGTTGCCCAGCGCTTGCTCACCATGATCCGCAGCGGCTTGCTCAAGCCCGATCAGCAGCTTCCTCCGGAGCGCGAACTCGCGGCGATGCTGGGCGTCGGACGTCCCGCCGTACGCGAAGCGATCCGTGGTCTGGCGTTGCTTGGTTTGCTGCGTATTCGCCAGGGTGAGGGCACCTTCGTCGGCAAGCTGGAAACGCGTGAATTGCTCGAACCGCTGGAAATGATCATCGACCTCAATGCCGGCACGCTGGAAGCATTGTTCGATGCGCGCCTGATCATCGAAACCGGCGTCGCCGCATTGGCCGCCACGCATATGGCGCAAGAAGAACTCGACCGCCTGAGCCGCAACGTCGAAGACGAAGAGCGCCTGCTGAGCGACCCGGCCGCCTTTGCCGCCGCCGACGTCGAGTTCCATGAAGCCATCATCGAAGCCTGCGACAATCCTTTCCTGCAAAGCATCGCCGGCAGCCTCTACATGCTCGGCAAGAAGAGCCGCACCATTACCTCGCGCATTCCTGCCACGCTGGAACGCAGCCTGCAAGATCACCGCGACATCCTCGTCGCACTGAAGGCACGCGATCCGCAACGGGCGTCCGAAGCCATGCGTACGCACCTGATCCGCGTGCGCGATGCCTACCGCGGCGCCGCACAAAACAAGGATGAATCGGTCCACGACTGAACACGGTTGCCGGCGTTTTTCGCACGCCGGCACGCGCATCCTTAAATTGCGCCACAATTGAATCCGATTTGCTCAGAAGAACAAAAAATAGTCCGGCCTTCAAAAAACACAAACGATTGAAACGAGCCGGGATGTGATGCACCGCTGGCTCATGCAGCCGGCGCACCCTTTGGTCAACGTTTTGGTTACATTCTCAGGAGAAAAAGCAATGCAAGATCTCGCAGGTAAAGTCGTCTTCATCAGCGGCGCCAGCACCGGTATCGGCGCAGCCGCAGCACGCGCCTTCGGCGCCCGGGGCGCACACGTCGCTGTCCACTACAACAGCTCGGCAGCCGAAGCTGAAGCCGTCGCTGCCGACATTCGCAAGGGCGGAAGCAAGGCGATCACCATCGGCGCCAACGTGCGCGACAGCAAGGCCGTCGACAAAGCCATCGCCAGCGCCGTCGAACAGCTCGGCCGTATCGACGTCCTGATCAATAACGCCGGTAGCCTGGTCAAGCGTGAAGCGCTGGAAAAGATCACGGATGAATTGTTCGACGAAGTGGTGCAGATCAATGCACGCTCGGTTGTTGCATTCACTCGCGCCGTGATCCCGGTCATGCGCAAGCAGGGCGGCGGCAACATCATCAACGTGACTTCGGTTGCCGCACGTCACGGCGGCGGACCTGGCGCGCTGGTCTATGCAGCATCCAAGGGTTTCGTCAGCACCATCACCCGTGGCATGGCAAAGGAACTGCTGGCCGACAAGATCCGCGTCAACGCGGTTTCGCCGGGCGTCATCATGACGCCGTTCCAGGAACGCTTTACTACGCCTGATCAGCTGGAAGCCTTCCGCAAGACGATTCCGATGGGCCGCATCGGCGATCCGGATGAATGCAGCGGCGCTTTCCTGTACCTGGCGTCGGATCAGTTGTCGGGATATGTGACGGGGCAGATTATCGAGGTGAATGGCGGGCAGTACATGCCCTGATGTTGCTTCTGGCTTGCCGATGCTGTTCGGGCATTCCGTGCAAGCTTGCATAAAAAACGCCAACAGCAATGTTGGCGTTTTTCGTTTGTCGGCACATCCATCCCGGTGATGGAAGGTTTAATCTTGCGACGGCGCGAAGATCGTCTTCAACTGGCGACGCAGGCTGTTTGCATAGAGCGGCGCATACATGACGTCGTCAATTCTCCACTTTGCGGCGTCTTGCGTCAGGATCAACTGATCGCGCCGGAAATTCCTCTTGTCGAACTGATAGACGATGGTGATCTTCACGTTGTCGCCTATTTTTCTCAGACGTCCGACTTTGCAAGAACCGCGATCTTGCATGCTCTGAAATGGAATTCCGTCACCAAGCGGCGGTTTGTCGCGCGGGGACTTTTTCAGGACTATTTCATTTTGCCGTTCTGCTTCCAAAATCGCATTTCTCAGCGACGTACTGACCAATTCAGCATACTTTGACTCTAGCGTTTGCTGGCTGTATAGCGTGCAAAATTGTTTTGCCGTTGAGAGCGGGGAGCCAGCTGTTGCATCGCCAATCGGAGCTAGCGCGCACCCCGCCAACAAAAAAGAAAGCGTCGCATGTCTTTGAGATGTGCAGCTCGTCATAAGCTGCGCGACAGACGGCATGGTAATACGATGCGAAGCATTGCGCGATTCCATCAGAACGAACGCTTGTACATGGCAGTCAGCCAGTAGCCGACAGCACCGCTGCCTTCCGTGGAACCGTTCAGCATCAGCGATACCGTGCCGCCCAGCATGCGTCCTTCTGCACCCGCACCGAGGCGAAGCCAGTTTTGCTTCGGTTGCTGGCCAGGAATGAAGAATCCGTACAAGCCGATCACATTGCCGCTGGCGTCGGCGCTGTTGCCGCCGATGCGATGCACGCCTTCGACTTTGCCGAGCAGTTTGACGCTGTCGCTCACTGCGTAGGTCGAGTCCAATCCCAGGCGACCGATAGTGGCGCGCTCGGTACGGCTATTCCAATATGCCGGGAATCCGCCGCCTTGTTCGGTGTAGTCGGCGACCTTGGTCTGCGAGTAGCTCACGCTGGTGTATGGCGTAAAGGATGCCTTGCCCCAAGACCAGGCGTTGAGCCAATCCAGGCGCACACGGCCACTGACTGTCTGCACGCCGGCGTCGCCACGCGATTGGACCGGTACGCCTGCGTTCAGGTAACCGCGGCTGATGTCGGCGCTGCCGCTGGAGTACATCGCACTGAGGGTAGCGTACAGCGAGCTGTCACCGAGTTTGAAGATCAGTTCAGGCAGCACATAGTTGCTGCGCAGGCGCACGCTGCCGTTATTGTCGGCATTGGTTTTGCTGTAGGTCTGGCCGAGGGCGATGCTGCCTTGCACATATTGGCCGAAGCAACGTCCTGCACCGATCTCGGCAATGCCAAGATTGCTTTCTCCGCTGCTCAGACCTTTCAGGCCGAGGTCGCCGGCAGCCCACACGCGATAGCAACGTGACGCATCCAGTGACAGCAACGGATTCTCGTGCATGCCATGCATTACGGTGTCGGCGACACGGTTCGCTTGCAGCGGGACGCGAGACACGCCGACGACACCGGTATTGGTGTCGACGACATCGATCAGGCCGGAGCTCAGCCGGGCGATGAAGGCGTTGCCGTTTTGCAGCTGGCCGACGACGGTATTGCCGTCGGCGCTGACGCCGGTGCCGACAAATGTCTTGGCAGCGTTTGCTGCGACGACGATATGATTGGCCGCCAGCCAGCTTTCCACCGATTGCATGCCGGTGGCCTGCGTCCAGCGGAAGGCGCGCAGTGCATTTCCGGCGGTGCCGTCTGCCGCGGAGCCGACGACTACATTACCGGACGCGCTGACGCCTACGGCTGAGGAGTAGTTACCACCATTGAGACTGCCGAGGCTGACCATGCCCGTTGGTTGCGTCCAGCGAAAAGCCGTCGTGACAGCACCAGAATTAATAGATTGACCGACCACCACGTCGCCTGCAGCATTGACGGCGCTGGCAAGCGAAGTGCCGTTGGTAGTAAGGGCGCCAAGGCTGACCATACCGGTTGCCTGCGTCCATCGGAAAGCGCGGTCGCCGCCGGTCGGGGAGGAGCTATCGCTGGATACGCCGACGATGACATCGCCTGCTGCATTGACGCCATTCGCAGAAGAGGCACCGAAAGTGTCACCGTTCAACAGCCCCAGACTCACCATGCCAGTGGCCTGTGTCCAGCGAAATGCGCGAGTTTGAAAGAACGGTGTCGCGCGATCGGACGCGACACCGACCACGACGCTACCATTTGCATTCGTGGCATTAGCTGACGATTCCAATGTGCCATTGAGGCCGCCCAGGCTGACCATGCCTGTTGCCTGCGTCCAGCGAAATGCGTGAATTCGGCCGTTCCCTTCCGCTGCCTGGCCTACGATGACGTTGCCGTCGACACTTGTGCCCGAGGCGTAGGAGAATGTTCCTCCGTTCATTCCACCCAGGCTCACCATGCCACCAGTTTCGGTCCAACGAAATGCCTGGATCTGATTTCCTGCGGCGCCGTTAGTGGCACTGCCTACGACAACATCCCCGTTCGTACTGACACCCATCGAAATAGAGCTCGAACCACCGCTCAATGATCCATTCAGTACAGAAGAAGGGGTGCCGCCATTGAGTCGTCCCATATCCGTCAAACCAAAGGTATCGGCAAACGCTTCTTGCTGCGCGATGCACAGCAGTGCGGCGGCAACCAGTGTCTTCAATGGAAAAGATGTTTTGATGTGGCGAGTTGCTTTTGTGGTGACAACAGATGCGGCTTGCGAATTGGTTGTGCAAGCGATGATTGGATATGCAGCTTTCATTTTTCTAGCCCCGGTTTGATTTAGGAGTGTCCTGGTACCGAACGAATCTTAGAAAAAAACGAAAATTTGCTATATAAGAAAACTCTCAAAAAAGGCCTTCTCCCAGGACTTCACGGGATCCCTATGACTAATTGGCAACAAATAAAGAGGAGCACAGGCGTAGTGCGCTGTACTTTGAGGGGATGCGTTGTTATTTGGCGAACCTCATCTCCTGCATGCGCGATCTCTTTCGACGGATATCGCCGTAGGTCAGGCAGTACTTAGTGATGTGGACATGTTCCCGATGAGAAATAGCCAAAAGAAGATGCAGAGGCGCCACATCGAGCGGGTGTTCGCTCGTGGCAAAAAACAGCCGGCCTGATTGCGTTTTTTGTTTTCGCAATGAGGCCGGCTTTGCTAAAAGATCCTGCGTACTGATGTCGTTCAGTTGGTGTAGTTGGCGTTGACTTCAACACGGCGGTTAGGTGCAAGACAGGCGATAAGTTTTTCACGGGACTGGTCATTGCATTCGACCACCGGCTTTTGCTTGCCCAGTCCATCGGTACGGATAACGCCAGATGGGACGCCGCGTTGCACCAGATAGTCTTTGACACTCTCTGCGCGTTGTTTGGACAAGGCCAGATTGTCTGCGTCGCTGCCGATGCGATCGGTGTAACCGGTGATTCGCACATTGCTGACCGACCTGGCATTGCTCAGTTCGGTAGCGAATTTGCTCAATTCATTTTTTCCCGAATTATCCAGATCCAGCAACTTGCCGCCGTTGAAGGCGAACAGGCCGTCGGCTGCCAGCGTCAGATTGCTCTGCGCCAAAGGTTGTGGCTGAGGCGCGGGTTGTGCGGCGATGGGTTTGAGCTGGTCAGCGCAGCTCTCAGGTAACCAGTAAAAACTGCGGGCCAGCTTGTCTTTGTCGAACACGACCTTGTATTGGCAGGTGATGTATTCGTTGCCCTTGCCTGTGCGGAAGTTGAAGATGTAATCCCATTCACGCACACCGAAGACGCCTTCGTTGAAATGCGGACGGCCGAGCAGATCGTAAAGCTGGTCTTTCGTTGTGCCGGGAGCAACTTGTTTCAGGTTCTCGACATTGACGAAGGTACCTTCCTTGATCCATGCGTCGTCTTTAATGGAAGGGAACTTCAATTCCGATACGGAGCCGTCGTCCTGGACTTTGCTGATTGTCGACGTGCCGCAAGCGGAGAGTGCTACGCTGAGCACAACCGCCAGCAGAGTCGTCAGAGGGAGGGTATTTTTCTTGAGCATGATTTTTCCTGATTGATTTTTAATATGTGATGGAAACCTGATTACCAATGGAAGCCTGCACCGGCGCCGGCTGCAACAGAGCCGCGCGAGTCTGCCGAAGCGGAAACCTTATAGACCCAGCGTGCGCTTTGCGAAACCGTCGATACGCCCAGGGCCAATGCGCTTTGACCACGGAAGGTACCGATCGCGACGGCAGCCATGCTCTTGCCCGGCAGCATCGATTGCGGCAAGTTGGCAAAGGCAATCGCGGAGGCGGCCCCGGCGTTGGCGTCCTTTGCAACGTTATCGATATGATTGTTGACATTGGCAACACCCTGTTTCAGTTGCGAGACATTGACCGCATCGGTGTCGGCCGAGCCTGCCGCAACATTGGTAATTTTGCGTTCCGCACCTGCGGTGCCAACCGACACTTCACCGGCAGAACTTGTCTGGCCGACGAAGGCGCCGTTATAGCTGGATTGCGCGCCCACGGAGGTTTGTGAGCCTGCGCCCAGGGCAACGCTGTTTGCATTGCCGGCAGCTGCGCCGTTGCCGATGGCTGACGAATTGGCGGCGCTGGCATTTGCACCGGCGCCGATGCTCACAGCTTGTGCGCCGCTGGCAGCGGCGTTGTTACCAACGCTGATTGCTTGTTGACCACTTGCGATTGCTCCCGCACCAAGGCTCGCAGCTTGTACGCCGCTGGCAATGGAGCCGTTGCCGACGCTCACTGCCTGAGTGCCGCTGGCATTGGCATTGACGCCAAAGCTCGCAGCTTGTGCGCCGCTGGCGCTGGAGGCTGCGCCGATGCTGACAGCTTGTGCCCCGGCGGCAAGGGAGCTGGCGCCCATAGCGATGGAGCTGTCGGTCGCTGCTACAGATTTTGATCCGATGGAGACAGTATCGCTTGCGTTAACGCGGAAGCCAGAGCGCATGCCAATTGCGATGTTGTTATTGCCAACAACTTGTTGGCCCGCGTGATCGCCCAGAGATGTATTGGAATCTCCAACCACAAGACCGCCGGCGCGGTCGCCAACGTTGGTGTTACTGCTACCGATTGTTCTCGTTCCTGTGCCATTGCCTACAAAAGTATTTTGCATGCCTTGGACGTCATTTCCTGCTTGCGTACCAATCGTAACTTCTGACATATGATTGTAGGGGCCATATGTTGCATTGCCAGCGGCTTGAGCGGCCGCAGATGTTATGCCGGCGTTTGTGCCCATTGAAATTTCTCCGAGGCCTGATGCGGACGTAGAAGTACCTATGGCGACGGATCCGATGTTGCCGGTGGCTTGAGCACCTGCACCTATTGCCATCGAGGTTGTGCCAGTCGCAGCTGTATTGGTGCCCATAGCGATGGAGCTATCGGTCGCTGCTACAGAGTTTGATCCGATGGAGACAGTATTGCTTGCGTTGACGCGGAAGCCAGAGCGCATGCCAACTGCGATGTTGTTATTGCCAACAACTTGTTGGCCCGCGTGATCGCCCAGAGATGTATTGGAATCTCCAACCAGAAGAGCGCCGGCGCGGTCGCCAATGCCGGTGTTACTGCTACCGATTGCTCTCGTTCCTGTGCTATTGCCTACAAAAGTATTTTCCAGGCCTTGGACGTCAATTCCTGATTGGTTACCAATCGAAACTGCAAACACATGATTGTAGGGGCCATATGTTGCATCGCCGGCGGCTTTAACGGCCGCAGATGTTAAGCCGGCGTTTGTGCCCAGTGAAGTTTCTGCGAGGCCTGATGCGGACGAATAAGTACCCATGGCGATGGATCCCCTGTCGCCGGTGGCTTGAGCACCGAAACCTACTGCCATCGAGGTTCCGCCAGTCGCAGTTGTATTGTTGCCTACAGCAATACTGATGTTTTGTGCTGTCGCGCCACCGCCGCCGGAAATCGCAATGGAGCTTCCATCTGCAGTGGCAGGCGCGATGCCGGTGCCTATCGCTGTAGTATCGGAAACCTGGCCGCCTTCCATCGCAGTGCCGGCAAAAGCATTTGTCATGGAACCACTGACCAACAGCAATGCAGCGGCAGCGGTAAGCTTGAGAGACAGCGAAGATTGTTTCGTGACCTTGGCTGGACGTTGGGTGTGTTGGTTCAGAGTTTTCATTTCAGTTTGATCCGTTAATAATTTGGCGACGGACGAATCTTAGAAAAAAATGAAAACTATCAATATAGGAAAACTCCCAAAAATAAACGGATGGAAAAAACGTGCCTGGATGCGACGCACGTTACATAAGTTACGAGATTCACATTATTTCTAGCAGCCAGATCGTGATGCCGAAAATGACTGTTCATGTTGACAGGCACTATGTGAATGAGCCGAGGTTGAGCATCCTTTTTTGAAGAAGAGTCATAAGCGGCTTAGCAATTGATAATTTTCTAACGCGTGTTTCAGCAGAGAGATTTCACATCGATTAGTGGGGCTGCCACTCAAGAAAACCTTTGCATTGTCCAGAGGTAATCTTTGTCTCAGCGCTCTCGCCATTCATGTCGTCGTGGCAGTGCTCAATCATTGTCCGATCACAATGCACGTTGGTAGCGAACAAGAGAGAAGAGCGCTAGCTCGCGTGTTTGATTGGCATGCGGCTTGCTGCTTCTTTTCCATTGCGTTAATCGGAATTGCCTGACAAATGTCTGCTCCTGAAAAAATCAAAACAACAGATCACCTCAACTCTGCTGCCGGCGGGTTCGGTGATACGCCCTTGTTGCGTGACAAACTCACCTTGCTTCTCGACTCCACCGGCGAAGGAATCTACGGCATTGACCTCGAAGGCCGCTGCACTTTCATCAACCGCGCCGGTGCAGAGATGCTCGGATACGGGGTTGAACAGGTGCTGGGCAAGAACATGCACGATCTCGTTCATCACAGTCATGAACACGGCGAGCACTATCCTGAAGAAGAGTGTCCGATCCTGAAGGCCTTCCGCAAGGGCGAGTCGTGCCGGGTGGATCAGGAGGTATTCTGGCGCGCCAACGGGACGTATTTTGCGACTGAATATTCGTCCTATCAGAT
Organism: Herbaspirillum sp. GW822-FHT03A08; assembly: GCF_058801885.1. Taxonomy (NCBI): domain Bacteria; kingdom Pseudomonadati; phylum Pseudomonadota; class Betaproteobacteria; order Burkholderiales; family Oxalobacteraceae; genus Herbaspirillum; species Herbaspirillum sp. GW822-FHT03A08. The sequence continues at coordinate 201,470 of NZ_JBXANR010000007.1, forward strand.
CATCGACGGCGGCGAGGTGCGCGGGGCGGTGATCATGTTCAGCGATATTTCGAAACGGCGTCTGGCCGAAGAGCAGTTGCAGCGCGCCAAGGCGGAGCTGGAGCAGCGTGTGGCGGAGCGTACGCGCGAGTTGTCAGCGGCGCTGATGCAGGTGCGCGAGCTGTCGGCACATGCGCATTCGGTACGCGAGGATGAGCGCACGCGCATTGCGCGCGAGATTCATGACGAGCTCGGCAGCCTGCTGGTGGCCTTGAAGCTGGACGTCAACTGGATGGCGAGCCGTGTTGCCGACCGCGAGCCGGTGGCGCGCAAGTGCGCGAGCATGAACCGGCTGATCGAGACGGCGGTGGACAACGTCGGACGCATCATTACCGATTTGCGGCCGAGCATTCTGGATCATCAGGGGTTGATTGCGGCGCTGGAGTGGCAGGTGCAGGAATTCTCCGAAGCGACCGAGTTGCCGTGTGAAGTGGAGTTCGACATTTCACCGCAGGCGTTTGCGCCGCAGGGCACGCTGGCGACGGCGGCGTTTCGTATTTTTCAGGAAATGCTGAGCAACGTGGCACAGCATTCGCAAGCAACTCAGGCGAAGATCTCGGTGCGCCTGACGCCGGATGAGCTGCTGATGGAAGTGGCGGACAACGGCGTCGGCGTGCCGGCGGCGGCGCTGGCGAATCCAAAGTCCTATGGCGTGATGGGTATGCGCGAGCGGGCGCTGCACTTTGCTGGCGCATTGAGCATCGAAAACGCTGTTGATGGTGCAGGAAGTGCAGCGGATGCACCGGAAAGCGGCAGTGCCGCAGCCAATCGCGGTACCCGCGTACGTCTGGTCTTGCCGTTGAGGAACGACAGTCATGCATGAGCAAGCAATTAAATACGCAAGTGCGGCATTTATATAAATACAACCGTGGCAACAAGGAAAACAATGATCCGTATCCTGCTCTGTGACGACCACCGCATCGTGCGCGAAGGTCTCAAGCAGATCCTGGCCGACACACCCGACATCGAGGTGGCGGCGGAGTGCGCCGATGGCCCGGAAGTACTGCGCAAGGCGCGTGTGGAGGCGATCGACCTGGTCTTGCTGGACATCGCCATCCCGCTGCAAGACGGACTGGATGTGCTGCGCCAGCTTAAACAGGAGATGCCGCGCCTGCCGGTGCTGATGCTGTCGACCTACCCGGAGAAGCAATATGCGGCGCGTTGCTATCGCCTCGGCGCCGCGGGTTATCTGAACAAGAGCGCCGATACCGAGCAACTGGTGGCGGCGATCCGCAAGGCGGCTGACGGCGGCGTGTATGTCAGCCCGCATATGGCCGAGACGCTGGCGGCCGAGCTCAGTGCGCATTCGGCCAGCACCCAGCGTGCCGCGCACGAGACGCTGTCGCATCGCGAATACCAGGTGTTCCAGCTGATCGCCGCCGGGCGCAGCGTCAAGGAAATCGCCGACCAGCTGACGCTGAGCCCCAATACCGTCAGCACCTATCGCAGCCGCATCCTGGAAAAGACCGGCGCCAGCAACGATGTTGGCATCGCCATGTATGCCGTGCGTCATCAATTGTTGCCTGCATAAGTTGCCGCTTTGACAGCGTCTTGTAGTCGTTCCCCTACAAGACGTCGTCTGGTGATGACATCAAAACGCACTCTGGCAAGCCCCTTGCACGTGATGAGGTAACACAAGCAGTTGTTACTTCGATAGTTACTTCAACTAATCACGCCGGGGGGAATCCATGCCAAAAGAAATCGACAGCACCATCTTCCACACCTACGACGCCGAGCGTGCAGGCAATACCTGCTCCTGCGGCAAGCACGCCAGCCAGACGGCACATGACGACGCGCAGCAGCGCAAGGCGGATGCACAGGCGCAGGCGCGTTCTCAGGACACCGAACAATTGAGCAACGACGTGGTGGAAGAGTCGGTGATGCGCGCGCTGTTCCCGCAGGCGGCGCAACGCCGCGACTTCCTGCGCGCGGTCGGCGTGAATACGGCGCGTGCGGCGATTGCCAGCATGTTCCCGCTGGGTGCCTTGCAGGCGATGGCGCAAGAGAAGAACGGCGCGATTGAAAAGAAGGATCTCAAGATCGGCTTTATCGCCATCACTTGCGCCGCGCCGCTGATCATGGCCGATCCGCTCGGCTTCTATCGCAAGCAGGGCCTGAACGTGTCGCTCAACAAGACCGCCGGCTGGGCGTTGATCCGCGACAAGATGATCAACAAGGAACACGACGCCTCGCACTTCCTGTCGCCGATGCCGCTGGCGATGTCGATGGGTGTCGGCAGCAATCCGGTGCAGATGCGCATCGCCACCATTCAGAACATCAACGGCCAGGCCATCACGCTGCACGTCAAGCACAAGGACAAACGCGATCCCAGGCAATGGAAGGGCCTCAAGTTCGCGGTGCCTTTCGAGTATTCCATGCACAACTTTCTGTTGCGCTACTACCTTGCAGAGAACGGCATCGATCCGGACCGCGATGTACAGATCCGCGTTACGCCGCCGCCGGAGATGGTGGCTAATCTGCGTGCCGGCAATATCGACGGTTTCCTCGGCCCGGATCCGTTCAATCAACGCGCGGTGTACGACGAGGTCGGCTTCATTCATATCCTGTCGAAGGAAATCTGGGACGGTCACCCGTGCTGCGCCTTCGGCATGTCGGAAGATTTCGTCAAGCAGAATCCGAACACCTTTGCGGCCTTGTTCCGCGCGGTGCTGACGGCCGCGGCGATGGCGCGCGATCCGGCCAACCGTTCGCTGGTGGCCAAGGTGATTTCGCCGGCGGCCTATCTCAATCAGCCGGAAACAGTGGTCGAGCAGGTGCTGACCGGCCGCTTCGCCGATGGCCTGGGCAACGTCAGGAACGTGCCGGGCCGCGCCGACTTCGATCCGGTGCCGTGGGATTCGATGGCGGTGTGGATTCTGAGCCAGATGAAACGCTGGGGTTACGTCAAGGGTGACGTCGATTACAAGGGCATCGCCGAGCGCGTGCTGCTGCTGACCGACGCCAAGAAGTACATGAAGGAACTCGGCCAGCCGGTGCCGGAAGGCGCTTATCGCAAGTACAAGATCATGGGCAAGGAATTCGACCCCGCCAAGGCCGATGCCTACGTGAACAGCTTCGCCATCAAGAGGACTACCTGATGAAGCCGGCTTCGCAACTGGGCTGGCGCGCGGCGCTGATTTCGCTGGCGATCTTCGGTTGTCTGCTGCTGGTCTGGCATCTGGCGACGGCGCCGAAGGAAAGCGCGCGCATAGAGACCGGCGCTTCTTCATCCGCGCAAGATGAATACGCCAAGCTGATGGGCAAGAGCAGCAGTTCGCCCGCCAAGACCAGCGGCTTCCCCGGCCTGGCGCAGATGGGCGAAACCATGCGCAAGGAGCTGGCAAATCCTTTCTACGACAACGGTCCCAATGACAAGGGCATCGGTATCCAGCTCGGCTATTCGCTGGCGCGGGTCGGGCTGGGGTTTGCGATTGCGGCGCTGGTGGCGATTCCGCTGGGCTTCTTGCTGGGCATGTCGCCGCTGATGCAAAGGGCTCTGAATCCTTTCATCCAGATACTCAAGCCGATTTCGCCGCTGGCGTGGATGCCGCTGGCCTTGTACACGATCAAGGATTCATCGGTGTCGGGGATCTTTGTGATCTTCATCTGCTCGGTCTGGCCGATGCTGATGAATACCGCATTCGGCGTGGCGTCGGTGCGGCGCGACTGGCTCAACGTCGCCAAGACGCTGGAAGTCACACCGCTGCGCAAGGCCTTCCTGGTGATTCTGCCGGCGGCGGCGCCGACCATCCTGACCGGCATGCGCATTTCGATGGGCATTGCCTGGCTGGTGATCGTGGCGGCCGAGATGCTGGTCGGCGGCACCGGCATCGGCTACTTCGTCTGGAATGAGTGGAACAACCTGTCGCTGACCAGCGTGATTTTCGCGATCCTGGTGATCGGCGTGACGGGAATGGTGCTGGATCTGGTATTTGCGCGTCTGCAAAAGCTGGTTACCTATACCGAATGAGCGAATAAGCGGAATAAGGCAGAACAATGGACAAAGCATTTCTTACCGTCGACAACCTCAACAAGCGTTATGCCGACGACGCGCCGCCGGTATTCGACAAGGTGTCGTTCAGTATCGACAAAGGCGAATTCGTTTGCATCATCGGTCACTCCGGCTGCGGCAAGACCACCATCCTGAACGTGTTGGCGGGACTGGAGGCGCCATCGGGCGGCGTGGTGATCATGGATCAGCGCGAAGTGAAGGGGCCGAGCCTCGATCGCGGCGTGGTGTTTCAGAGCCATGCGCTGATGCCGTGGTTCAGCGTGCTGAGCAACGTCGTCTTCGCGGTGCGTTCGCGCTGGCCGGACTGGTCGCGCGACAAGGCCGAGCAGCATGCGCGCCGCTTTATCGAGATGGTCGGACTAAAGGGCGCGGAACACAAGAAGCCGTCCGAGCTGTCGGGCGGCATGAAGCAGCGCGTCGGCATTGCACGGGCGTTCTCCATCGAACCCAAGATGCTGCTGATGGATGAGCCTTTCGGTGCGCTCGATGCGCTGACGCGCGGCGTGGTGCAGGACGAGCTGTTGAAGATCTGCAGCGCTACGCACCAGACCGTGTTCATGATCACGCACGACGTCGACGAGGCGATCCTGCTGGCGGACAAGATCTTCCTGATGTCCAACGGCCCGCATGCGCGGATTGCGGAAGTGGTGGTCAACACCATGCCCAAGACGCGCACGCGTGAAAGCATGCACCACGATCCGCAGTTCTATCGCATCCGCAATCATCTGGTCGACTTTCTGGTGCATCGCTCGCGCCGCATTCAGGAGGCCGGTGTGGAAGACACAGTGCCGCGCGTGGTGATGCCGGGGCTGGAGGAGGAGAAGCTTTCACAGGCAGTGGCTTAGCAATGATTATTTAGCCAACTGATTTTTTTACTATCAATTTCAATCGCAGTTCCAATTTTCACAGCAAGGAGAAGCTCATGGATCGCAATCTCGTTACCCAAAAAATCATCGAAGCCAAGGTCAGAAACAAAATGTCCTGGTCCAGGATCGCCGAAAGCATCGGCCAAAGCAAGGAATGGACAACCGCCGCCATGCTCGGCCAGATGACGCTGACCGCCAAGCAGGCCGCCGTTACACAGGAATTGTTCGGCCTGACCGATGAAGAAACACTGTGGCTCCAGATCGTTCCGTACAAAGGCTCGCTGCCGACCGCCGTGCCGACCGATCCTCTGATCTACCGCTGGTACGAAATCGTCAGCGTCTACGGTTCCACCATCAAGGAACTGATCCACGAGGAATTCGGCGACGGCATCATGAGCGCGATCGATTTCAAGATGGATATCCAGCGCCAGGCCGATCCTAACGGCGATCGCGTGAATGTCATGCTGAGCGGGAAGTTCCTGCCTTACAAGACGTATTGAGAGACTGTTGCCGAAGTAGAGAACTTGTTCCCGATCCGGATCGTGGCCTCGCAACAGGATCGTGAGCAAGTTCTGGCGGTAGAATGGCTGCATGGAAAAACATACCGCCCCCCGCAAGCATTCCGTCAGCGCCATGAAGGCGCGTTTCGTGGCCATCTCCTGGCGCGACCTCGCCGTCAGTTTCGGACCGATGGTCTTGCTGATCATCGTCGGCGTCTGGCTGGCGATCTGGCTGATCCATCCGGCGCCGCCGAAAACCATCACCATCGCCACCGGGCCGGAGCACAGCAACTTCTGGAATGTCGCCGAGCGCTACAAGAAAATCCTGGCGCGCGACGGCGTGACGGTGAAGATCGTGGCGTCGGAAGGTTCGCTCGACAATCTGCATAAGCTGGTTGATCCCGACAGCGGCGTCGATGTCGGCTTCGTGCAGGGCGGCATCGCCGACAGCGTCAATATTGAAGACCTTGTGTCGCTGGGCAGCGTGTCGTATTCTCCGGTGTCGGTGTTCTATCGCAACGACAAGGTGGTGTCGCGGCTGTCCGAGCTGACCGGCAAGAGCATCGCCATCGGCTTGCAGGGCAGTGGCTCGCGCGTGCTGGCGCTGACTTTGTTGAAAGCCAGCGGCATCGAACCGGGCGGTGCGACCAAACTGCTGGACATGGGCGGCGACGAAGCGGCGGAAGCACTTTCCAAGGGCAAGATCGACGTCGCTTTCCTGATGGGCGAGTCGGCAGCGCCGGCCACTATGGGCAAGTTGCTGCGCACGTCCGGCATCCGTTTGCTCGATTTTTCGCAGGCTTCGGCATACACGCGCCGGTTCAGTTATCTCAATGAGTTGACGTTGCCTCCGGGCGTGTTCGACTTCCGCCGCAATCTGCCTGACCACACGATCCGATTGATTGCGCCAACGGCCGAACTGATCGCCCGTGATGATTTGCATCCGGCCTTGTCCGACCTGCTGATCGAAGCGGCGCGCGAAGTGCATGGCAAAGCCAGCGTGTTGCAGAAAGCAGGAGAGTTCCCGGCGCCGCTGGCGCATGAGTATCCCATCAGCGACGATGCCACCCGCTATTACAAGTCGGGCAAGAGCTTCTTCTACCGCACGCTGCCGTTCTGGCTGGCGAGTCTGGTGGACCGGACGATGGTGATCTTGCTGCCGATCATTCTGCTGCTGATTCCCGGCATCAAGCTGGTGCCGCTGCTGTACGGCTGGCGTATCCGTTCACGCATCTACAAATGGTATGGCGCGCTGATTTCGCTGGAGCGCGGTGTGACCACGGGCACCAAGGAAGAGCAGGAGCAGATGCTCAAGCAGCTCGATGAGATTGAGACCTCGGTCAATCGCATGAAGATGCCGCTGGCCTTTGCGGATCAGTTCTATGTGCTGCGCGAGCATATCGGCTTTGTGCGCAGCCGGTTGGAAAGCGGTGCTTAGCGATGCCGGGCCGGATTTGACCGATGTCCTCTGAAACGGGGTAGAATCGGTCGAATTCGGGCGAAAATAGAAAAACTTCCAAAATCGCTCAAAAAACAACGAGATCAAAAACTACTGTTTTTTTATACAGTACTTGTGATACAGTGGAATCTCTTCAACAGAGATAGGAACCACTGCCATGACTCACTTGGATCTCACTTCAGGCGCTCGCTTTGGTCTGGAATCTTCTACCCCTTCGTCGTTCAGCTTGCGCTTCGGCCGCCGTGAAATGTTCGTCTGCCGCGACTCGTACGTGCGCCGCTATCGCGTCAATCCGGTAATTGAATGCAGCGCCGGTATCGAACCTGGCCATCTGGAAGTACTGCTGTTCCGCCGCTGGCTGGTTGTGTTGTCGAAGGCGCGTGCTTAAACAAGCGCCGTCATTTGATCCCGCGCATTCGCCTGATGCACCCGATGCATTTGCTTCATCCTTCGATGTCCCTCCGCGTGTTAAAAATGCGAGCAGGAGTATCGGTGGTTCGTTGCCGGTTATAAATTTTTATTTTTCAAATCCTGACAAAAAGCTGAATTTAAAACAGGAATTATTCTCATTTGTGCTATATTCCGTTCGTCTTTGCAGCCGTTCGGCATGATTTTTTCGATGGTTTTCGAAAAAAATGCCGGGGCTGACAAGCAGACTGATTAACCAGCAGAAAGGGATAAGTTCATGTTTTTGCGTACTTTTGTTGCAGGAATGGTGTTGGCGACAACCTCGGTCGGCGCGTTCGCCCAGGAAAAGGTAATCAACCTTTACTCCGCGCGCCACTATCAGACTGACGAAGCCTTGTATGGCAACTTCACCAAGGCAACCGGTATCAAGATCAACCGTGTCGACGCCGATGACGCCGGTATTCTGGCGCGTCTCAAAAGCGAAGGTACTGCCAGCCCGGCCGATGTGATTCTGCTGGTCGATGCCGCCCGTCTGTGGCGCGGCGAGAACGACGGCCTGTTCCAGCCGGTGAAATCCAGCGTGCTGGAGTCGCGTATCCCCGCCAACCTGCGCGGCAAGGATGACGGCCAGGGTTCGCAATGGTTCGGTTTTTCGACGCGCGCCCGCGTGATCGTCTACAACAAGCAAAACGTGAAGCCGGAGGACGTCGACACCTATGAGTCGCTGGCTGATCCGAAGAACAAGGGCAAGCTGTGCACCCGTTCCGGTTCGCATCCTTACAACGTGTCGCTGTTCGGCGCACTGTATGAACACGTCGGCGAAGCCAAGACCGAAGCCATTCTCAAAGGCATGGTCGCCAACATGGCGCGCACGCCCGTGGGCGGCGACACGGACCAGATCAAGGCCGTTGCTTCCGGCGAATGCGGCGTGGCGATTTCCAACTCCTACTATGTGGCGCGCCTGATGAAGTCGACCAAACCGGAAGACATCGCCATCGTCAGTAAATTCGGCGTGGTCTGGCCGAATCAGAAGAGCTTTGGCGCACACGTCAACATCGCCGGTGCAGGCGTGGCGAAGAACGCTCCACACAAGGCTGACGCCGTGAAGTTTCTGGAATATCTGGCCAGCGATGACGCACAACGCTATTTCGCCGAAGGCAATAATGAATGGCCGGCCGTCAAGAGCGTGAAGACCGGCAACGCCGCGCTCGATACGCTGGGACCGTTCAAGGCCGAAGTGATTGATGTTGCTGCAACCGGCCGCAATCAGCAAAAGGTGTTGCAGATTCTGGATCGTGTCGGCTACAAGTAATCGTAGTGCCGTGCTAGCGTCAATGCGCTGAAATAAAAAAGCACCGGAAGGTTAATACCTCCGGTGCTTTTTTACAGATTGAAGACGCAAGTTGATCAGGCTGAGTGCGAACGCGGAAATGCCACCACATGATTGACGTCAAGCCGGATACCGATAGCTTCGCCGATGGCGTGATCGTGATGCGAAGGGACCAGCGACAGCAACTCGATGCCGTCATCGAGTTGCAGGGTATAGAGGAAGTCGGCGCCGCGGAAGGACTTGCGCACGATGCGCGCCCTGAACGGCGACAAGTCGTCGTGCACGATGTCGTCGGAGCGCAGCAGGACGTCGAATGGCTGGCCGTGCGCCACTTCTGATTGCAGGGTGTCCAGCATGTGCGCCACGTCATGCAGCTTGCCCAGCGGCGTATCCATCGCCATGCCGGCAGCATCGCTGACCAAAGCGCCCGGGACGAAGATGCCGTGACCGATGAAGTCGGCGACAAAGCGCGTGGCGGGGCGATGGTAGAGCTCGTAGGCCTGGTCCCACTGCTCCAGGCGGCTTTGCTGCATGACGCCGACGACATCGCCGACGGCGAAGGCTTCCATCTGATCGTGCGTCACCATCAGGGCGGTGATTCCGGCTTGCTTGAGGATGCGGCGCACGTCTTCGGCCAACCGTTCGCGCAATTCGACGTCGAGGCTGGAGAAGGGTTCATCCAGCAGCAACAGGCGCGGCTGTGGCGCCAAAGCGCGTGCCAGGGCTACGCGTTGCTGCTGGCCGCCGGATAACTGATGCGGGAATTTGTCTTCCATGCCGGTCAGGCCGACCAGTTGCAGCATCTCCCGCACGCGTTGGCGGCGCTGTTGTTTGTCGCCATGCTCATGGCGCAGGCCGAAGCCGACGTTGGCTTCGATACTCAGATGCGGGAATAGGGCGAAGTCCTGGAACACCATACCGATGCGGCGTTCCTCCGCAGCGACGCGGATGCCGGGGCCGTCGAGCACTTGTCCGTCAAGCAGAATGCAGCCGGATTGAGGATGCTCAAGCCCGGCGATGGCGCGCAGCAGTGTGGTTTTTCCGCTGCCGGACGGACCGATCAGTACGCCCAGCTGTCCGGCCTGCAATTCGAGCGCGACCGATTGCACTGCAGGTGCGGAAGCGCGCGGATAACTGATGCTGACGTGGTCAATTTGCAGGAACATGGCGGGCCTTTGTCGTTACAATTCGCGGGTTGCGGAGCGTCTGCAAGTGTAGCGCATCGTGCTTGACGCTTGCCGGTATTCCAGGATGATGTGCTCCTCTTTTTTACTTCTTTTTCATCGGCGTATTCATGTATTTCATCGGTCTGGTTGCTTTGCTGATTTCCTTGCCAATACTCGGCATCGCGGGCGCCTGGCTGCATCTCGATGCGGCCGGTATCGACGCCATCCGGCAGCAGGCGCAGACCGTCTTGCCGGGTTACCTGGCGACCTCCGGTTGGCTGGCATTGTTCGTGACGACAGGTGTGATCGCGGTCGGCGCCGCGACGGCCGTGGCCATCAGCTTGTTCGAGTTTCGCGGCAAGCGATTTCTGTCGTGGGCCTTGCTGTTGCCGATGGCGATGCCGGCCTATGTTTCCGCCTACGCGTACACTGATTTCCTGCAATACGCCGGCATGGTGCAAAGTAGCCTGCGCGACATTTTCCCCGGATTCCGTATTGATGTACGCAGCTTGCCGGGTGCGATTTTTCTGTTCGTCTTCACGCTGTATCCCTATGCCTATCTGCTGGCGCGCAATGCCTTGAGCGAGCGTGGCGTGCATCTCATGGAAGCGGCGCGCCTGCTCGGTACGCCCCTGCATGAGCGCATTTACCGAGTGGCGTTGCCGCTGGCGCGTCCGGCGCTGATGGCGGGTGCTGCGCTGGCCTTGATGGAAACGCTGGCCGATTACGGCGTCAGCGCCTATTTCGGGTTGACGACATTCACGACCGGTATCTACAAGGCATGGATGGTGATGGATGACCGCATCGCGGCGGCGCAGTATGCATCGCTGCTGTTGCTGTTCGTCGCGGTGCTGTTGTGGCTGGAGCGCCGCGAACAGCAACGCATGCGATTTTCGTCAGCGCGCGACAATCGTAGCGATGGCGCAGAGTCGCACCTGCCTCAATTGCACGGCGTCAAAGCGATCGCTGCGTGGCTGGTGTGTGCGACGCCGATCGTGCTGGGCTTTGTCTTGCCGGTGCTGATTCTGCTGCAACTGATGTGGCGCGAAAGCGAACTGTCGCTGGTGACCAATCTGGTTCGCTATGCCGGCTGGACATGGAACAGTTTCCGCTTCGGCGGCATGGCGGCGGTGATCGCCGTGGCGCTGGCGCTGGCCTTGTGTTTTGCGCAGCGTGCCAGCGATTTGCCCCGCTTCAAATTCGCTTTCCTGCGCGTGGTCGCGCGTATTGCCTCCATGGGCTATGCGATTCCCGGTTCGGTGATCGCGATCGGTATTTTGCTGCCGATTGCCTGGTTGCAAGCGGTGTTTCCCGGCAGTATGGCGGGCGTCTGGCTGACCGCAACCTCGCTCGGCGTGATTTACGCGTATCTGGTACGCTTTACGGCCGTTGCGGTGCAGTCGGTGGAAGCCGGCTATACCCGCATCCCGATAAGTTTCGATGAAGCGGCGCGGACCATGGGAACATCGCGCCGCCGCATCGTGCAAAAGCTGCATATGCCTTTGCTGTGGCGTTCGCTGGCGACGGCCGGACTGATGGTGTTTGTCGATGTGGTGAAGGAATTGCCGGCGACGCTGTTGCTGCGTCCTTTCAACACCGACACGCTGGCGGTCATTGCGCACAACCTGGCGCGCGACGAACGCCTGGGTGAGGCGGCATTGCCGGCATTGAGCATTGTTGTGGTCGGTCTGATCCCGGTGTTGCTGGTCACGCGAGCCCTGAATAAATCCTGAATGAGATGAGGAAAACATGAGCCAATACGATTACGATCTGTTCACCATCGGCGGCGGTTCCGGCGGCGTGCGCGCCAGCCGGTTCGCGTCGCAATACGGTGCGCGTGTGGCGATTGCGGAGAGCAAGGATCTCGGCGGCACCTGCGTCAATGTCGGCTGTATTCCCAAAAAACTGATGTCCTACAGCGCGCATTTTCATGAGGATTTTGCCGACGCCGCCGGCTTCGGCTGGACGGTGGGCGAGAGCCGCTTCGACTGGCAGGCGCTGATCGCCAGCAAGGACAAGGAAATCGCACGCCTCAACGGCATTTATCGCAAGATCCTCGACGGCGCCAAGGTCGACATTGTCGAGGGCTATGCCACCGTCGAGGACGCCCACACCGTCGTCGTCGATGGCAAGCGCTACACCGCTGCGCACATTCTGGTCGCCACCGGTGGCCATCCGACCGTGCCGGACATCCCGGGCAAGGAACTCGGCATCGTCTCCGATGATTTCTTCCACCTGACGGCGCTGCCTAAGCGCGCGGTGGTGCTGGGCGGCGGCTATATCGCCGTGGAGCTGGCCTCCATCCTCAACGGTTTGGGCAGCGACGTCACGCTGGTTTATCGCGGTAAGCATCTGCTGCGCGGCATGGACAGCGAGCTGGGTGTTTTCCTGGCCGAAGAGATGCGCAAGAAGGGTATGAAGATTCTGTTTGAAAACAATATCGAAGCGCTTAACGCTGCCGGTGACGCCAAACAGGTCACGCTGAGCGACGGCGTCCCTATCCAAGCCGACTGCGTGTTGTTCGCCACCGGCCGTCACGCCAATACCGCCGGCATCGGTCTGGAAAAAGCAGGCGTCGTATTGACCGAAAAAGGCGCGGTCAAGGTCGACGGCAATTTTATCTCCAGCGTCCCCTCTATCCACGCCATCGGCGACGTGATCGACCGCGTCGCCTTGACGCCTGTCGCTTTGGCAGAGGGCATGGTGGTGGCAGCGCGCCTGTTCAACAAGGGCGGCAAGGAAATGTCTTACGCGAATATTCCTACCGCAGTTTTCAGCCATCCCAACGTCGGCACGGTCGGTCTGAGCGAGGAGGACGCGCGCAAGCAGGTCGGCGAGGTGCGTATTTTCAAATCGGAATTCAAGGCGCTCAAGCACACGCTCAGCGGCAATACTGAACGTACTTTCATGAAACTGGTTGTCGATGCGAAAAGCGATCGTGTACTCGGCGTACACATGGTCGGCGCGGATGCCGGCGAGATCGTGCAGGGTTTTGCCGTGGCCTTGCAATGCGGCGCCACCAAGGCACAATTCGACGCAACCATCGGTATTCATCCGACGTCGGCGGAAGAGTTTGTCACGATGCGTACGCCGGCGGCGTAAGCACCCGGAAGTGTGTTGCAGAGGCCGGGAGGCCTCTGCGATTGCTTAACCGGACTTAACGGGAAAGGCTGTAGCCGATTCTGAACTGCGGCGTCGACTTTTGGTTATACGTCAGCAGACTCTCTCCATAGCCGTAGAAATAACTCGCCATCAGATAACCGGCAGTGCCGGGAATCAGCCTTGCCAGCGGATACGAAAGCATCGAATCCGCACTACCGGTATTGCTGCGCGTGCCCTTGCGCAGCGTCGTCGAAAACTCCACGCCATCCGGTTTGCCGAATGCCAGTTTCAAGTCCGTATGGCCGCGATACTGGCCGATGTCCGGATTGTCCGACAGCGGGCCGAGGTAAGTGTAGATCTTCGGCGAGATGCGGAATTGGTAGTCATTGAGATTGCCGAAGGTCAGCGTCGGCTGTACGAAGAAGATATTCAGGCCGCGGGATTGCGGACCATCACGTCCGTTCGACTCATGTTCCAGACCGCTCGCAATGGAGACACGGCTCAGTACGCTGTTGTGGATGCCGACGTCCGGCAGGTAGTAGTACAGGCTAGGGCGGTAGTTGGTGTCGCGGAAGGGCGACGACGGACTTTGCAGATCCCACAGCGAGAACTGGGTGTAGCCGAAATACAGATTGTCGATCAACCCGCGCGAGCGCATGTCGTCAGGCTGGAAGATGCGGAATTTGAAACTCAGCTGGAATTTGGCGTTGCGGTTGCCGCCGCTGTTGCCGGCTGCAAAATACATTGGCTCGTTGAACGACAGGCGAGGCGTGTTGATCAGGTCTTCCGCTACCGGCGCGATGCCGATCGGGCTGCTGCTGGTGCCTGGCGTGATAGCGGAAGCCGACGGCGTCGCCGCGCCGCCTTCGACGCTGGTGGCTGTTGCCGCGACGCTGGCATCGGCGACCTGTTCATGCCCGGGCTTGGCGCGGACAACCGCGACCAGCACCGGCGACGCATCGATGCCGACGGTTTCAATGCGTATGACGCCGCGCAAGTATCTGGGCAGTTCCGCGCTGTAAGTGATTTTGCGGAACTCGCCGCGTTGCAGGGTGAATTGTCCCGGACCGTCGCCATCGCGCTTGAGATGCACCTGTACCGGCGGCGTCATGTCGGCCGACGCAGCGATCACCAGATCATCGGGCAGCGCATAGGCCTGCGATGCGTGCTCATCTTCGCTGACCATGAGCGTCAAGATAAACGGCTTGTTGCCGTCAATGATCTTAGGCGGCTGTAATACGGCGATGCCCGCAACTGCGCCGTGCGTGAGCGTCAATGCGCCTGCGGCGAACAGGGTTCGTTGTAAGGCGCGCAACTTGCTTGGCAAAATGTATTTCCATAACGGCAAATTTGGGGCGGTAGGCGTCTTGGTCATTGTTTGTCTTTTTTGTCGATTTAATATGGATTGATGATCAAACATCAGCCATATGGAGTAATTTCGCCAAGGAAAGTTGCTCGAATCCGACGAATCATACGTCGAAGTATGTAAAGGTCGCCGTTTTGAGGTTTTCTTCAAATTAGAACGATCGTTCTGCGGGATAATGTGGATAAGCTACACAAATAGTCACGCAAAAAGTTGTTTTTTAGTTAGTTTTTTACTCCATCATGTTATCCGCTTCTTACGATAGTTCGCTCGTTGTCATATCCCTGCTGGTCGCAGTTCTGGCCTCTTACACGGCTTTGGACATGACCGAGCGGATCAACTCGACGCGCGATTATGCGGGCCGCTCCTGGCTGCTTGGGGGCGCGGTCGCGATGGGCATCGGCATCTGGTCGATGCATTTCGTGGGCATGCTGGCTTTCCGTTTGCCGATCGATCTCGGCTACGACCCCTGGATTACCTTCCTGTCTTTATTGATCGCCGTCGCGGTCTCCGGATTTGCGCTGTGGATTGTGAGCCGCCCTGAACTGCCGATACGCCGTTTGCTCAATAGTGCGCTGGCAATGGGCGTAGGCATTGCGGCCATGCACTACACCGGCATGGCCGCAATGCTGATGAATCCGGGCATTCGCTACGATCCGTGGTGGTTTGCCGCCTCGGTGTTCATTGCCGTGGCGGCATCTGCCGCAGCGCTGTGGATTGCTTTTCGCTTGCGCAAAAATACGCCTCACGTCAAATTTGCGCGCGCGGGCGCCGCTGTCGTCATGGGTATTGCCATCGTCGGCATGCACTACAGCGGCATGGCTGCCGCCAGCTTCCCGGACGGCAGTATTTGTCTGGCAGTCCGTGACGGCGTGAGTCCCGGCTGGCTGTCGATCCTGATCATTGTCGTGACGCTGGCGGTGCTGACGATTGCGCTGCTGACCTCGCTGCTCGATGCACGCCTCGAATCGCGTACCGCCAAACTGGCGCGGTCCCTGGCAGAGGCCAACGAAGAATTGACGCACCTGGTATTGCACGACAACCTGACCAAGCTGCCCAACCGCACCTTGCTGGAGGATCGCCTGAATCAGGCCATCCACAAGGCGTCGCGCGAACAGGGACATTTTGCGCTGATGTTTTGCGATCTGGATGGCTTCAAGGCGATCAACGATTCGCTCGGCCATCACGTCGGCGATTTGCTGCTGGTTGAGGTCGCTCAGCGCATCTGTTCCGTCATGCGCGCGCAGGATACGGTTGCCCGTCTGGGAGGCGACGAGTTCGTCATGCTGGTGGAGCTGAAAGAACCCAATGACGCAATGCCGATTGCAGAAAAGCTGGTCAACATCGTCAACGAGGTCTTCCATGTCCAGAAGCACGAGCTGCGCGTGTCGGCCAGTATCGGTATTGCCATCTATCCGGAAGACGGCAGCAACCGCCACGATCTGGTGATCAATGCGGACGCCGCGATGTACCACACCAAGCGCGCCGGCCGGAACGGTTACCACTTCTTCGAAGCATCGATGAACGTCAATGCGCACAACCAGTTGCAATGGTTGCAGGATCTGCGTCTGGCGCTCGAGCGCAAAGAATTCATCTTGCATTACCAGCCCAAATACAACTCTCCGGACGGTCCTGTACTCGGTGCCGAAGCGCTGCTGCGCTGGCAGCATCCCACCCACGGACTGGTCGGTCCGGACGAGTTCATCGGTCTGGCGGAACGTTCGGGTCTGATCGTGCCGATCGGCGAATGGGTGCTCAATGAGGCCTGCCGCCAGATGAGGGAATGGTTCGACCTCGGGCACACCGACTGGACCATCGCCGTCAATTTGTCGGCACTGCAATTCGCCCATGCGGACCTGATCGATCTGGTCAAGAACACGCTGACGCGCCACAATTTGCCGGCGCGTTGCCTGACGCTGGAGGTGACCGAGTCGACCGCCATGCATGACGCCGAAAACAGCCTCAAGACCTTGCAAAAGATTTCCGATCTGGGCGTGGATATTTCCATCGACGATTTCGGCACAGGCTATTCGAGTCTGCTGTATCTGAAGCGTCTGCCGGCCAACGAACTGAAGATCGATCGCGGCTTCGTGCGCGACCTTTCGGACGGCAATGACGATGCGGCGATCATTTCGGCCATCGTGGCGCTGGGCCGCACGCTCAATCTGCGCATCGTCGCCGAAGGCGTGGAGACGATAAAACAACAGGATTTTCTGACTTCGGTCGGTTGTGATGCCTTGCAAGGTTATTTGATGGGGCGCCCGATGACGCCGGAAAAATTCCTGGAAGCGACTTCCGACCTGCAAAATAAAGCCGTGCAACCGCTCTGACTTTTCGTTCGCTTTTCCCTTTTCTCTCCCTCTGATGCGAGCTCTGCAGCATCCGGAATCGCTTCCGTGATGCTGCAGTGCGCTTCTGTCGCTGCTTGTGTTGCCCGGCGTCAATGCAAGTCGTGCAAGCCATGAACAGACACGGCACTCAATCGCTATTCCGCGAATTCAATCCTGGTGCATAGGATCATTATGGGCGGTAGGTGCTAACTTTGTAGTTGATAAAAATCAATATTGCCTGTCTTTAATGAAGTGTCAGGAGGGGAAATGAACATCATCGGAAATATGAAGATCGGCAAGCGTCTGGGGTTGGGGTTTGCGGCGATTTTGGGGCTGTCCATCGTCATTGCCGGTATCGGTGTGTGGCGTCTGCAAAGTGTCGCCAAGGCGACGCAGGTCATGATGGACATACCGCTGGCCAAGGAACGCATGATCGGCGACTGGTATCGGCATACCTATTCAGGAATTCGCCGCACGACAGCCGTAGCCAAGAGCTCCGATCCGTCGCTGGGGCCTTTCTTCAAACCGGAAACCGATGAAGCCACGCGCCTCTCGAGCGAGCTGCAAAAGAAGATTTTCGAACTGCTGGCCAGTGATGAAGAAAAGCAGCTGTACGACAAGATCATGGTGCAGCGCAAAGTCTATCTGTCCACGCGCGATGTGATTTACAAAGCCAAAGCAGAACCCAATCCCGATCCTGCGGTGATCGCAGCGGCACTGGAAAAAGACTATCTGCCGGCAGCGAAGCTGTATCAGCAACAGGTGGAAAGCCTGCTTGAGCTGCAGCGTAAAACCATCAATGACCTGAATCAGCACGTCGCCGAGATCGCCTCGCAAAGCGCCAACCTGCTGATCGTGCTGGAAGTGCTGGTGCTGGCAATGGGCATCATGTGCGCCTGGTACCTGACGACCGGCATCACGCGTCCGCTCAATACTGCGGTCGGTATTTCGCGCCGCGTTGCTGAAGGCGACCTGTCGGTGGAGATCACCGTCAGCACCACGGATGAAGCCGGCCAGTTGCTGCAGGCGCTCAAGGACATGAACGTCAGCTTGCGCAACATCGTCGGTAACGTGCGCACCGGCACCGATACTATCGCTACGGCATCGAGCCAGATCGCCAGCGGTAATCTGGATTTGTCTGCGCGCACCGAACAGCAGGCAGGCTCGCTGGAAGAAACCGCCTCCGCGATGGAGGAGCTGACCTCAACCGTCAAGCAAAACGCTGACAACGCGCGTCAGGCCAATCAACTGGCGGTGTCGGCGTCGGAAGTCGCAGTGCAGGGCGGCAGCGTCGTCGGCCAGGTGATTGCGACGATGAGCTCGATCAACGATTCATCGAAGAAGATCGTCGACATCATCAGCGTGATTGATGGCATCGCCTTCCAGACCAATATCCTGGCGCTGAACGCTGCGGTGGAAGCCGCACGCGCCGGCGAGCAGGGGCGCGGATTTGCGGTCGTGGCAAGCGAGGTGCGCAGTCTGGCGCAACGTTCCGCCGCAGCTGCGAAAGAAATCAAATCGCTTATCGACGACTCGGTGGAAAAAGTAGGTACCGGCAGCAAGCTGGTTGAGCAGGCCGGATCGACCATGGAAGAAGTGGTGGCCAGCGTCAAGCGTGTGACCGATATCGTCGGTGAAATCAGCTCTGCCAGCCAGGAGCAGAGCACTGGCATCGAAGAGGTCAATCGTGCCATCACGTTGATGGACGAGAGCACGCAGCAAAATGCCGCGCTGGTCGAGCAAGCCGCCGCCGCTGCACAATCCATGCAGGAGCAGGCCGGCAAGCTGGCTCAGCTGGTCAGCGTGTTCAACATCACCAGCACCGGCAGCCTGAGTGCGCCGGCAGCATCGAATTCGCGCCGTACGATTGATATCAATCCTGCGCCGCGTCTGGAGTAGTCGGGAAACAGGGGAAGAACTTCGGGGGAAGGGGGAGCCTGGCCGTCGTTACGCTGTGTAGCGACGGCCGGTTTTTTTCAGGCGGTACATTCGGCCTGATATTGTTCGTTCACGCGCAAGCTCTTGCGTCGTGCTTTTTCCAGATTTTTGACGGTAGCGGTGCGTACGTCTTCATCCGCCCACTTCTTGCGTTGCGCCAGCTGAGCGCATTTCCGTTTCTGTTTGTCCGCCACAAGTTTGTCGCGAGCGGCTTCACGTTCAGCTTTTTCCTGCGCCTTGATTTGCTGCTTGTCAGTCTTCGCGCGTTCACGTTCTGCAGCTTTATCCCGGGTGGTTTGCGGCGGTACGATGCCGGCGTTGCTTCTGGTATCGACGTTGATCGTTTTGCCGTTGGTGCAGGCGACGTCGCTATAGGTCACCTGTCCATCCGCTTCGCATTTGTAGATGGCCCACGCGGGCGTTGCGGCGAGCATGCTCAGGGACAGGGCGGCGGGCAGGTAAAGAAGAGAGATGTGCGGCATAGGTGAAACTCCGATAGAAGGCGGCAGACGATAAGGCAACTGGCCGATTGCCGCTACGTTTCCATCAGTCTGCGGACCTCAAGGGCCGGCAGCGATGAGCGACGGTCAGATGACTTTTCCTGGATTCATCAGCGCATGAGGATCCAGCGCCTGTTTGATGGTGCGCATCAGCTGGAGTTCTACCGGCGATTTATATCGCAGGATTTCTTCGCGTTTGAGTGCGCCCAGACCGTGTTCCGCGGAGATCGAGCCGCCGAATCTGTCGACGCTGTCGTGCACCGTGCGGTTGATCTTCTCTTGCTGGGCGATAAAGTCGGTGTCCTTCACGCCTTCCGGTGGCGACACGTTGTAATGCAGGTTGCCGTCGCCCAGATGGCCGAAGGTCACCATGCGGCAGCCGGGCGAAGTTTCCTGCACCAGCACATCGGTGACGCGGATGAACTCACCGATGCGCGAGATCGGCACTGAGATGTCGTGCTTGATGTTCTTGCCTTCATGCGCCTGCGCCATCGAAATGTGTTCGCGCAATTGCCATAGCGACTTCGATTGCGCGATCGACGTTGCGATTACGGCGTCGTCGATCAGTTCCTGGTCGAGTGCTGCACCGATGACGGCTTCGAACATGTCGGAGGCGTGCGCTTCCGATTCGCTGTCCGACAGTTCCAGCAACACGTATTGTGCGTGCGGTTTGTCGAAGGGCGCGCGATGCGGGGGGAAATGTTTGGTCACCAGTTGCAGGCAAAAATTCGACATCAGTTCAAAGCCGGTCAAGGCTGCGCCGCAGCGTTCCTGCGCCAGGCTGAGCAGGCGCAGCGCGTGATCCGGCGTACGCAATGCCGCGAGTGCGGTGACTTGCGCTTTCGGTTGCGGGAACAGCTTGATGACGGCGGCGGTGATGATGCCGAGCGTGCCTTCCGCGCCGATGAAGAGGTCGCGCAGATCGTAGCCGGTGTTGTCCTTGCGCAGGCCGCGCAGGCTGCTCATGACATCGCCTTGCGGCGTGACGACTTCGACGCCCAGGCACAACTCGCGGGTATTGCCGTAGCGCAGAACGCCGGTGCCGCCGGCATTGGTCGACAGATTGCCGCCAATGGTGCAACTGCCTTCCGCCGCCAGCGACAATGGAAAGAGGCGCTGTTCTGCAGCGGCGGCCTGCTGGATGTTTTGCAGGATGCAGCCGGCTTCGACCGTCATGGTGTTGTTGACCGGATCGACGGCGCGGATGCGATTGAGCCGCGTGAGCGACAACAGCACTGCATTGCCCTTGGTGTCCGGCACGCTGCCGAGCACCAGGCCGGTGTTGCCGCCTTGCGGCACGATAGGCGCCAGATGCTGATGGCAGAGCTTGACGATGGCGGCGACTTCTTCGGTGCTGCCGGGCTTGAGTACCGCCAGCGCCTTGCCGGTATAGCGTCCGCGCTGATCGGTCAGGTAGCCGGCGGTGTCGGCATCTTCTGTCAGGACATGTGCAGCGCCGATGGCGGTGCGGCAGGCTTGCAGGAAGGCTTCCGGTGATGCTGTCAGTGCTGCTGATGCTGCCGTCATGGCGATCCTCAGAAAATTATTGCGAGGCCTTTTGAATGGCCTGACGTGCGATTTCCTTGGCTGCTTTCTTGTAAGGATGCAGGTAGAGGATGGCGCACAGGAAGTAGATGCAGCTCAGCGCGACTTCGACCCAGCCCAGCGTCACCGACATGGCGACACGGTCGCTGGTGGCGCGCACGATGCCTTCGGTGAAGTAAAGCAGGATCAGCATCGACGACCATTGCATCGTGTAGACGTCGCGCTTGAGCACGCCGCGCAGTGGAAACAGCAAGGGAATCACTTTGAGCACCATCCACGATCCGCCCGGTCGCAAGGGCGCCAGCGCCAGTTCCCAGGCTACGCACAAGACAATCAGCGCCACCAGACTGATGGCGGCGCCCAGATGGAAAAAGCGAAACCGTTGCGTGCTCATTCAAGTCTCCTGCAGTTTGATGGCGTTGTGTGCAAGGCGCCGGCCCAGTGCGATGGCCAGCGCGCGCGTATCGTCCGAAATCGCCTGATTGCCGTTCACGCCGGCCCAGTGGCTGGCGCCATAAGGCGTGCCGCCGGTGCTGGTACTCATCAGTTCGGGCTGGGTATAGGGCAGGCCCATGATCAGCATGCCGTGGTGCAGCAAGGGAATCATCATGGACAGCAGCGTCGACTCCTGGCCGCCGTGCATGCTGCCGGTGGAGGTAAAGACGCAGGCAGGTTTGCCGGCCAGTGCGCCCGACAGCCATTGCGGCGCGGTGCCGTCCCAGAAGTATTTCATCGCTGCGGCCATGTTGCCGAAACGGGTCGGCGAGCCGAGCGCGAGGCCGGCGCATTGCTCCAGGTCTTGCAGCTCGACATAGGGCGCGCCTTCCTTTGGCACGTCGGGTTCGGTCGCTTCGGCCACGGTAGACACCGCCGGTACGGTGCGCAGGCGCGCGTCGCAGCCGGGCACGCTTTCTACGCCCTGGGCGATCAATTCGGCCAGTTTGCGGGTGGAGCCGTGTCTCGAATAGTAGAGGACCAGTATTGTTGTATTAGTTGTGTTCGCCATGTTGGTATTATAGGAGCCTTTATTTATCCATCGCTACGTGTTTACTGCTCGCATTTTTGCGGATGGAACCTGGCGCATGGGAGACGGTCCTTAACCTCTCTCGTGATTTTGATTGCCGCATCTTGCTTACCTTTTTTAAACCTATGCAGGGCTTGTCTCGTACCCAGTTGCGTGATTTGTTCCGGTTTGCCGTCAAACGGCTGAGCGACGACCGCTTGCCGCAGGTGGCAGGCAGCCTGACGTTTACCACCATCCTGTCGCTGGTGCCGCTGCTGACGATCGCGCTGGCGATCTTTACGGCGTTCCCGCTGTTCAGCACTTTCCGTTCGGCGCTGGAGGCGTATTTCGTCCAGAACCTGATGCCCAAGGGTGTGGCCAACACCATTCTCGGCTACCTCAATCAGTTTTCGTCAAAGTCGGCGCGCCTGTCGGCGGTCGGCGGCGTGGCGCTGATTCTGACCTCGGTGCTGACGATGGCGACCATCGACCGCGTGTTCAACCAGATCTGGCGCGTCAAGAAATCGCGCCCGCTGTTGCAGCGCATCCTGGTCTACTGGGCCATCATCACGCTCGGCCCGCTGCTGATCGGTGTCTCGATCAGCGTGACGTCCTATCTGTATTCCGCCACTAATGGCGTGGTCACCAGTGTGCCGTTCATCGGGGCGAGCTTCTACACGCTGATCTCGGTATTGCTGACGACCAGCGCATTTACCTTGCTGTATATCGCCGTGCCGAATCAGTGGGTGGATTGGCGCGACGCCGTCTGGGGTGGTTTGCTGGCGGGTGTGGCAGTGGAAATCGCCAAGCGGCTCTTTGCCAGCTACGTCATGAAATTTCCGACC
This sequence comes from Herbaspirillum sp. GW822-FHT03A08, assembly GCF_058801885.1. Lineage (NCBI taxonomy): Bacteria > Pseudomonadati > Pseudomonadota > Betaproteobacteria > Burkholderiales > Oxalobacteraceae > Herbaspirillum > Herbaspirillum sp. GW822-FHT03A08. The sequence continues at coordinate 223,876 of NZ_JBXANR010000007.1, forward strand.
TACACGATGGTGTACGGCGCAGTGGCAGCCTTGCCGATCTTCCTGCTGTGGATTTACATGCTGTGGATGATCACTCTCGTGGGCGCTTTGTTGACGGCGGCCTTGCCCATCGTGCGCTACGAGCGCTGGTGGCATGTGGCTTCGCCGGGCAGCGAATTCGTTGACGCCATGAAGGTGTTGAAGATTTTGCACGATGCCCGCGCCAACGGCGAATCGGCAACGGTGGACGTGGCGCTGCTGCGCGCCGATACGCAGATGGGGCTGGAAGAGTTGCAGAACCTGCTGCAAAAGATGCTGGATGCCGGCTGGGTCGGCTCGCTCAAGAGTGAGGCGCCCAAGAAGTCCGCCTGGAACAAACGTCTCGTCGACGGCCTGGACCGCTGGACCTTGCTGATCAACCCCGAGTCCCTAAAGCTGGTCGACGTCTACCGCTTGTTTGTCTTTGACACCGCCGCGCATGTCGATGAAGACCGCATGCTGGTCAATCGCGTCGATGCCGCCGTGGCAGCGGTGCTGGATCAGACACTGGAATCGTATTTTTCAGAAGACCACGATGGGCCGGATTTACGCGAAGTGAATTCGGTCGGGATGATCGCCGGCCGCTAAGCCGGGTCAGAACGAAATCTGCCCGGTCAGCAACTGCCAGTACATGACCCAGTCTCCCATGAAGGAATACAAGGGATGGCGAAAGGTTGCCGGCCGGTTCTTCTCAAACTTGAAATGGCCGATCCAGGCGAAGCCGTAGCCGCTCACTGCCGCGGCCAGCAGCCACCATGCATTGTGTGTCAGTAGCATCAATGCCAGGCAGAACAGCGCCAGCGTGGAGCCGGCGAAGTGCAACTGGCGGCAGGTCCGGTTGGAGTGTTCTCCCAGGTAGGTAAGGTAGAACTCTTCAAAGCTGGCGTACTTTTCATGTTGCAGCACGGTAGGCATACTTGTCTCCTTGACTTGTGATTTCAGAGTAGGCCGTCTGCGGGGCGTAATCAATGAAAAAATTTCATTTTTAATATGGAATGGTGATTGTAGGCAGACGCCAAACCTCGTACCATGGAGAAACCGCCGTTGGTTTGTAGATTTTTGCTCACGCATGGGCTACATTCCCGATAAGGCCACAATAACTTAAGGATGACACCATGAAAGTCTCTGAAATTCTTAAAGTCAAAGGCAACATTCTCTTCACCGTTACCCCCGACACGCCGATTGCGGAAGCCGTGAGTGCGATGGCGGAGAAAGACATTGGCTCTCTGGTGGTCATGGAATTCGGTGAACTGGTCGGCATGCTGACTTTCCGGGAAGTTCTGAAGACTTTGCAGGAAAACGCCGGCTCGGTCGGCACCAACACCGTGCGCAAGCACATGGACGACCATCCGATCACGGTCACTCCCGACACCGACCTCAACGAAGTGCGCCGCATCATGCTGGAAAAGCATGCGCGCTATGTGCCGGTGATGGACGCCAAGACGCTGCTGGGCGTGATGTCCTTCTATGACGTCGCCAAGGCGGTGCTGGATGCGCAGGGCTTTGAGAACAAAATGCTCAAGGCTTACATCCGAGACTGGCCGGCCGAGGAAGAAAATAGCTGAAACCAGCACCGGCAGCGCCCTTGCTGTGTTGTTGAAACAGGGTGCCGCTTATCCGAGAAACCGTTCATGTGGTCATGAACGGTTTTTTGTTATCCGAACGGCGTCTTTTTTAACCGATTCGTCCAACTTGCCCATTCTGCTCGCTCCATGAGTCAATCCAATCAGTTTTCCCTGCTCGGCCAGCGTCGTTTTGCTCCCTTTTTCTGGACCCAGTTCCTCGGCGCGCTCAATGACAACGTTTTCAAGACGGCCTTACTGACCATCCTTACCTACGACGCGCTCCGCTGGACCACGCTGGATACCGGTCTGCTCAACAACCTGATCCCGGGTTTGTTCATCCTGCCGTTTTTCCTGTTTTCTGCAACGGCAGGGCAATTGGCAGACAAGATGGAAAAGGGCCGCCTGGCGCGCTACGTCAAACTGCTGGAAATCGTCATCATGGGCATCGCAGCCTACGGCTGGATGACGCATCACCTGTGGCTGCTGGTGATCGCTGTGGCGGGCATGGGCATCCATTCGACCATCTTCGGTCCGGTCAAGTACGCTTATCTGCCGCAGCAATTGAAGCCTCAAGAGCTGGTCGGCGGCAACGGCGTCATCGAAATGGGCACCTTCGTCGGTATTTTGCTGGGTGAAGTGCTGGGCGCCGTATTGGTGGTGCAGAAGCCATTCGGGCTGGAAACCATTGCCTTCGTGACCATCGGCTTCGCGATTCTCGGCTGGCTGACCAGCCTGGCGATTCCCTTGTCCCCCGCGCCGGCGCCGGATCTGAAAATCAACTGGAATCCGTTCTCGGAAATGGTGCGCAACCTCGGCTTTTCGCGCCGCAATCGTCCCGTTTTCCTGTCGATACTGGGCAACTCCTGGTTCTGGTTTTACGGCGCCATCGTGCTGGCGCAATTTCCTCTGTATGCCAAGAATTATCTGCACGGCGATCATAGCGTGTTCGTCTTGCTGCTGATGGTGTTCTCGGTCGGGATCGGCGTCGGCTCGCTGTTGTGTGAACGTCTGTCCGGGCACAAGGTTGAAATCGGTCTGGTGCCTTTCGGCGCCATTGGTCTATCGGTGTTCGGGCTGGAGCTGTACTTCGCCAGCGTCAGCTACAGCGCGACGGCGGCGGTCGATATGAGCGGCTTTATTGCGCAACACGGCAGCCTGCGCATTCTGTTTGACTGCCTGATGATCGGTGTGTTCGGCGGCTTGTACATCGTGCCGCTGTTTGCGCTGATCCAGACTCGCTGTGACCCGCAACACGTCTCGCGCACGATTGCGGGCATGAACATCATGAACTCGCTGTTCATGGTGGTGGCGGCCTTGCTGGCGATGGTGCTGCTGCGGTCGGGCTTCTCGATCCCGCAGATTTTCCTGATCACGGCGATCCTGAACGCCGTCGTAGCGACGTACATCTTCTCGCTGGTGCCGGAATTCCTGATGCGCTTCCTGGCGTGGATGCTGATCCACACCATCCATCGCGTGCGTACCGTCAATGCCGATCTGATTCCCAGGCATGGGGCGGCGGTGCTGGTGTGCAATCACGTCAGCTACGTTGACGCCATCGTGATCATGGCTGCCAGCCCGCGCCCGATCCGTTTCGTCATGGATCACCGCATCTTCAAGACGCCGATACTGTCGTGGATTTTCCGCACTGCCAAGGCGATCCCTATCGCGCCGGCCAAGGAAGATCCGTGGCTGATGGAAAAGGCCTATGTCGATATCGCTCAGGCGCTGCATGAAGGCGATCTGGTGTGCATCTTCCCGGAAGGCAAGCTGACCAGCACCGGCGAGATCAACGAATTCAAGGGCGGCATCAAGAAGATCATCGACCGCACGCCGGTACAGGTCTTCCCAATGGCCTTGCGCGGCTTGTGGGGCAGCCTGCTCACGCGCGGCAGCGGCAATCCTTTTCATCGCTCGTTCAAGCGCGGCCTGTTTTCGAAGCTGGAGCTGGCGGTGGGTGAACCGATTCCTGCAGCGCAGGCTACGCCGGAATACTTGCAGCAGCGTGTCAGCGAACTGCGCGGCGAGTGGAAATAGCCCTTGGGCTGGTAAAATCACGTATTCAGATAATTCAAAGTAGAGCTTCGCTATGTCCGGCAATACCCTCGGCACGCTGTTTACCGTTACCACCTTCGGCGAATCCCATGGCCCGGCCATCGGATGCGTGATCGACGGCTGTCCGCCGGGAATGGCATTGTCCGAAGAGGACATCCAGCCTGAACTGGATCGCCGCAAGCCGGGCACCTCGCGTCACGTGACGCAGCGTCAGGAGCCGGACACTGTGGAAATCCTCTCCGGCGTGTTCGAAGGCAAAACAACCGGTACGCCGATTGCACTGCTGATCCGCAACCAGGATCAGCGCAGCAAGGACTACGGCAATCTGCTCGATACCTTCCGTCCCGGTCACGCCGACTACACCTACTGGCACAAATACGGCATTCGCGATCCGCGCGGCGGAGGCCGCTCTTCGGCGCGCCTGACGGCGCCCGTGGTCGGTGCGGCGGCGGTGGCCAGGAAGTGGCTGTTCGAACAATATGGCACGACTTTCAAGGGCTGCATGAGCCAGCTCGGCGACATCGCGATTCCTTTCGAATCCTGGGATCATGTACGCGAAAATCCTTTCTTTGCCGCCAACGAGAGCATTATTCCGCAACTTGAGGAATACATGGACGCATTGCGTAAAGCAGGCGACTCCTGCGGTGCACGTATCGACGTGGTGGCGCAGAACGTGCCGGTCGGTCTGGGCGAGCCAATTTACGACAAGCTCGATGCGGAAATCGCTTATGCGCTGATGGGCATCAATGCCGTCAAGGGCGTCGAGATCGGTGCGGGTTTCAGATCTGTGGCGCAGAAGGGCACTGAGCACGGCGATGCGCTGACGCCGGATGGTTTTGTCGGCAACAACGCGGGCGGTATTCTCGGCGGGATTTCGACTGGTCAGGACATCACGGCATCGATTGCGATCAAGCCGACGTCCAGCATTCGTTCGCCGCGTCCATCGATCGACAAGGCTGGACACTCGACCGAGGTTGAAACGCACGGCCGTCACGATCCTTGCGTCGGCATTCGCGCCACGCCTATCGCTGAAGCCATGGTGACGCTGGTCCTGATGGATCACGCCTTGCGTCATCGTGCGCAGTGCGGTGACGTCAAGGTATCGACGCCTCAGATCGCTGCGCAGAAATAAAACGAGATTGCCGGCTTTTGTACCGGCTGCAGAACTGGGGCAGTGTGGGCAGGTCAGAATGGCCTGCAACATCGGGGGAGCGCCGCGTCAACAATGCAATGACAATAGCGTGGCAATTTCGTATGGATGGCTAAGCGTTTCTCCCGCGTACTTTTAATTTTGACGATGGAGACAGCATGGCGTATGGAGCACAGCGTTCACAACAATTTCTTTCCCGTTGCTTTCTGATTGGGGTCGCCTTGGCGCTGACCGCCTGCGAAAGCGTGCAAACCACGCAGGGCGGCGCTGTCGGTATTACTCGTCAGCAAAGCATGATGTTGTCTGCGCAAGAGATCGATACCGCAGCCGTCAAGGAATACGCGCAGGTGCTCGATGAGCAAAAGAAGAAGGGCGCGCTGAACCAAAATGCCGCTCAATTGCGTCGCGTGCGCGCCATTGCCGACCGTCTGATCCCGCAGACCGCGGCTTTCCGTCCTGATGCCGTCAAATGGAAATGGGAAGTCAATGTCATTACTTCGCCTGAAGCCAATGCCTGGTGCATGCCCGGCGGAAAAATCGCCGTCTACACCGGTCTGATTGAAAAACTGAAGATCACCGACGATGAACTGGCTGCCGTCATGGGGCATGAAATCGCTCACGCCCTGCGTGAACATGCCCGCGAGCGCGCTTCCGAGCAGGCCGTGACAGGATCGCTGATTTCGATTGGTTCATCGCTTCTCGGCGTTGGGCAGTTGGGGCAGCAGGGCGCTCAGTACGCCTACATGGGGCTGGTCGGCCTGCCGAATTCACGCACGCACGAGACCGAGGCCGACCGCATTGGCGTGGAACTGGCCGCTCGCGCCGGTTACGACCCGCGTGCGGCTATTTCCTTGTGGCAAAAAATGGCGCAGACCGGCGGTAGCGAACCGATGAAGTTCATGTCCACTCACCCTTCGCGCGAAGATCGCATCAACGATCTCACGGTCTATTCGCAACGCGTGATGCCGCTTTACGAACAAAGTAAAAAGGTGCGCTGAACAGTATCGCTCGCAAAGCGTTGTACAGCGTTGCCTTAAAAGCATCGCCATAACCACATTCGCGCCTCGGGAAAGGCGCGTTTATGGCATAATCGAAGGCTCATTTCAACGACTTGCGTAGCTTTCACACGCCCGCATCATCATGCTTAAGACGCTTTACGACAAACTTTGGGAATCTCACGTTGTTCATGCAGAACAAGACGGAACGGCCATTTTGTATATCGACCGTCATCTATTGCATGAAGTGACCAGCCCGCAGGCATTTGAAGGCCTCAAACTGGCCGGCCGCCAACCATGGCGCAACGCCGCCAATCTGGTAGTTGCAGACCACAACGTGCCGACCACCAATCGCGCCAACGGCATCGCCGATCCGATTTCCCGCCTCCAGGTGGAAACGCTGGACGCCAATGCCAAGGAATACGGTCTGACCTATTTCGGCATGAACGACAAGCGCCAGGGAATCGTGCACGTCATCGGACCTGAGCAAGGCGCTACGCTGCCGGGCATGACCGTGGTGTGCGGCGATTCGCACACCTCCACGCACGGCGCTTTTGCCTGTCTGGCGCACGGCATCGGCACCTCCGAAGTCGAACACGTGCTGGCTACGCAAACGCTGCTCGCGAAAAAATCCAAAGCCATGCTGGTGCAGGTCGACGGTGCACTGCCGAGCGGCGTGACTGCAAAAGATATCGTGCTGGCCGTCATCGGCAAGATCGGTACTGCCGGCGGCACCGGCTATGCGATTGAATTCGCCGGTTCGACCATTCGCTCGCTGACCATGGAAGGCCGCATGACGGTCTGCAATATGGCGATCGAAGCAGGTGCGCGCGCCGGGATGGTTGCCGTTGACGACACAACGATCAATTACCTGAAGGGCCGTCCGTTCGCACCGTCGGGTCCGCACTGGGAGCGCGCCGTGACTTATTGGCGTACGCTGCATTCCGATCCGGGCGCAAAATTCGACATGGTCGTGACCTTGAACGCCGCCGACATCAAGCCGCAAGTGACCTGGGGCACATCGCCGGAAATGGTGGTCGCCATCGATAGCCGCGTCCCTGATCCGGACAAGGAAAAAGACGCCACCAAGCGCGACGGCATGGAAAAGGCGCTGGCCTACATGGCGTTGAAGCCCAATACCCCGATTGAAGATATCCGCATCGACAAGGTGTTCATCGGCTCCTGCACCAACTCGCGCATCGAAGATCTGCGCGAAGCAGCGGCGGTGGTGCGTGGCAAGTTCCGTGCTTCCAACGTCAAGCTGGCGATGGTGGTGCCGGGTTCCGGCCTGGTGAAGGAACAAGCTGAACGCGAAGGCCTGGACAAGATTTTCCGCGATGCCGGTTTTGAATGGCGCGAGCCGGGCTGTTCGATGTGTCTGGCGATGAATGCCGACCGTCTGGAGCCGGGCGAGCGTTGCGCTTCGACGTCCAATCGTAACTTTGAGGGACGCCAGGGCGCCGGCGGCCGTACGCATCTGGTGAGTCCTGCGATGGCAGCAGCAGCAGGCATCGCAGGACATTTCGTTGATATTCGTTCTTTGTAAATCTACCTGGGTGAAATCATGAAGAAAATAATTGCTTTGGCTTTTCTGGCTGTTTCGATTCTGACGCTGACTGCATGCAACACCGTTCACGGTTTCGGTGAGGATGTCGCCAAGGTCGGCGACAAGATGCAGGACGCCAGCAAGAAGTAAGAATGCAGTGGTGGCAGCCGGTGCGCTTGCATCGCTGCTGCTGATTCGTTTGTTGAAGAGATAGAGAAATCGGCTGATCCGGATTGCCGCATGGTGCGGCGAGCCATCACCGATACAAGTGCCATGAATAAATTTATTGTCCATGATGGTCTGGTTGCTCCGCTTGACCGTGCGAACGTCGACACCGACGCGATCATTCCCAAGCAATTCCTGAAATCGATCAAGCGCAGCGGCTTCGGTCCGAATCTGTTCGACGAATGGCGTTATCTGGACCACGGCGAGCCGGGCATGGACAATTCCAAACGTCCGCTGAATCCGGATTTCGTGCTGAATCAGGCGCGTTATCAAGGTGCTTCGATCCTGATCGCACGCAAGAATTTCGGCTGCGGCTCCTCGCGGGAACATGCGCCGTGGGCGCTGGACCAATACGGCTTCCGCGCGGTGATTGCACCAAGCTTCGCCGATATTTTCTTTAACAACTGCTTCAAGAACGGCTTGTTGCCGATCGTGCTGTCGGAACAGCAGATCGACCATCTGTTCGATGAAGTGAAAGCATTCCCGGGCTTCCGCCTGATCATTGATCTGGAAAAACAGATCATTACTACCGCCAATGGTAGTCAGACTTATCCGTTTGAGGTCGGCGAATTCCGTAAGTATTGCTTGCTCAACGGCCTTGACGACATCGGTCTGACATTGCGCCAAGCGGACAAAATCCGCGCTTTTGAAGAGCGTCACCTGTACGATCAGCCCTGGTTGGCAAACACCATCTGAGTACCGCCAATCAGATTCGCAACAGGTTTCTGAAGTTCTGATCAGCCGGATGCCGCATCGCATGGTCGCCAAGACCGATGCAGATGTGGCCTCCGGCGCTATTATTTTCCAAGACTAGAAGACGACGACATGAAGATTGCAATTTTGCCAGGCGATGGCATCGGTCCCGAGATCATTGAACAAGCCGTACGTGTACTCAATACACTGGGCGAAAAGTTTGAAATGGAAACTGCTCCGGTCGGTGGCGCAGGTTACGAAGCGCACGGCCATCCGCTGCCGGACGGCACGCTGAAGCTGGCCAAGGAGGCCGATGCGATCCTGTTCGGCGCCGTTGGCGACTGGAAGTACGACACGCTGGATCGTCCGCTGCGTCCTGAGCAAGCGATCCTGGGCCTGCGCAAGCATCTGCAACTGTTTGCCAACTTCCGTCCTGCGATCTGCTATCCGGAACTGACCGGCGCGTCGTCGCTCAAGCCTGAACTGGTTGCCGGCCTGGATATCCTGATCGTGCGCGAACTGAACGGCGATATTTATTTCGGCCAGCCGCGCGGCATGCGCGAAGCGCCGGACGGTCCGTTCAAGGGCGCACGCGAAGGTTTCGACACCATGCGTTACAGCGAGCCGGAAATCCGCCGCATCGCGCACGTCGCTTTCCAGGCAGCGGCCAAGCGCGGCAACCGTCTGTGCAGTGTGGACAAGGCCAACGTGCTGGAAACTTTCCAGTTCTGGAAAGACATTGTCACCGACGTGCACAAGGAATATCCGCAAGTCGAACTGACCCACATGTACGTTGACAATGCAGCAATGCAACTGGTCAAGGCGCCGAAGAACTTCGACGTCATCGTCACCGGCAACATGTTCGGCGACATCCTGTCGGATGCCGCGGCAATGCTGACCGGCTCGATCGGCATGCTGCCATCGGCATCTCTGGACGCCAACAACAAGGGTTTGTACGAGCCGTCGCACGGTTCGGCACCCGACATCGCCGGCAAGGGCGTCGCCAATCCGTTGGCGACCATTTTGTCGGCGGCCATGATGCTGCGCTTCTCGCTGAACAAGGCGGAACAGGCAGATCGCATTGAAGCGGCGGTGAAGAAAGTCCTTGCACAAGGCTATCGCACCGGCGATATTTATGAAGAGGGCACCACCAAGGTCGGCACCAGGGAAATGGGCGACGCAGTCGTCAAAGCATTGGGCTGATCGGGGCGGTGGTTTTTTTAACGTTGTAGTTCATTGATTATGGAAGTTCATTAATAGGGAAAGATGATGAAACTGGTTGGTTTAGTTGGCTGGCGTGGAATGGTGGGTTCGGTCCTGATGCAACGCATGCAGGACGAGGGTGATTTCGATCACATCGAACCGGTATTTTTTTCGACCTCGAATGCAGGCGGTAAAGCTCCGTCGTTCGCCAAAACGGCAACGACGCTGAAAGACGCCAACAGCATTGATGAGCTGAAAAAATGCGACATCATTATTACCGCGCAGGGCGGCGACTACACCACCGAGATCTTCCCTAAGCTGCGTGCAGCCGGCTGGGACGGCTATTGGATCGATGCGGCGTCGACTCTGCGCATGAAGGACGACGCCGTGATCGTGCTGGATCCGGTCAACAACGATGTGATCAAAAACGCGCTGGCCAAGGGCGTCAAGAATTACATCGGCGGCAACTGCACCAACTCCATCCTGCTGATGGGCGTGGGCGGCCTGTTCAAGGAAGGTCTGGTTGAGTGGGTCAGCTCGATGACATACCAGGCGGCTTCCGGCGGCGGCGCGAATCACATGCGCGAACTGCTGAAGGGCATGGGCGTGATCAATGCAGCCGTGGCCGATGAGTTGGCGACACCGTCGTCGGCGATCCTGGACATCGACCGCAAAGTCGCCAAGACCATTCGTGAAGATGTGCCGACCGAATATTTTGGCGCACCGCTGGCGGGCGGCCTGATCCCATGGATCGATGCGCAGTTGGAAAACGGCCAGTCCAAGGAAGAGTGGAAGGGCCAGGCGGAAGTCAACAAGATCCTCGACAGCGAGAAAGTCATTCCTGTCGATGGCTTGTGCGTGCGTATCGGTGCGATGCGTTGCCACAGCCTGGCACTGACCATCAAGCTCAAGCGCGACCTGCCGTTGGCCGATATCGAATCCATCATCCGTTCGGGCAACCAATGGGTGAAATGGGTGCCGAATGATCGCGCCATCACCGTCAAGGAACTGACGCCGGCATCAATCACCGGCAGTCTGGAAATCGGCGTTGGCCGCGTGCGCAAGCTGAATCAGGGGCCGGAATATATTTCCGCCTTTGTGATTGGCGACCAGTTGCTGTGGGGGGCTGCAGAGCCGCTGCGCCGTATGCTGCGCATCATTCTGGGTAAATAATGGCGCGGAAGGCTGAGCCTTCCGTTGTCAATTTGCAACGCAAACCCGTCAAACATTCCTTCGCTGGAATGTTGGCGGGTTTTGACCATCTTGAGAACTTGGTTACACTTGCAGGCCTAAGTTCTTGATGATATGTTGAAAATCAGAATTTATCTCATCACTGTCAACAATCCGGTCATTAAAGCCCCTTACTATGAGGGATGTTCAATTCCATTGCTTCATGGCAATTTGGAGGGCTTTGATTGAGTTGTCGATTTTTTGATTGTCATCGATGAAATAAATTTTAGTTTTCAGGCCTTCTTTAACAGAACGTCTATCTAAAACCATACAAACATGCCTCTATATACTCATAACAAGTTTGCGCTGTCCCGCCTGAAAACACTGAGTGCCGCCGTGACCCTGGCATTGGCTCTGCCAATGGGGGCGCATGCCGCCGGACTGGGCAAACTCACGGTGCTGTCGTCACTCGGACAACCTCTGCGGGCGGAAATCGAGCTGAACTCGGTGTCGAAAGAGGAAGAAGGCGCACTGGTAGCGCGACTTGCACCGGCGGACGCTTTCAAGAAGGCCAATATCGATTTCAATCCGGTGTTGTCGTCGTTGCGGTTTTCGGTCGAACAACGTCAGGGAAAGCAACTGATTCGCATCAGCTCGTCGCAGGCCATTAATGAGCCTTTCGTCGACTTGCTGTTGGAATTGAGCGGTGGCGGTTCGCGTCTGGTGCGCGAATATACCTTCTTGCTCGACCCGCCGGATATGCGCAAGCCGCAAACGGCGCAATCGGCTCCGGCGACCCCGCCGACTTCTGCACCTGCAGCCAAGCCTGCAGTCAGCGCGCCGGCAGCCGCTGCTGCGCCCGCAAAGCCAGCGGCCGTCGCTCCTGCTGCTGCAATGAATAACAGCGACGAAGAGCCGACTTCGCGCATCGTTACCAAGTCTGCACCGTCCAGCCTGGCGGAAGAATTGATTCGCAATGGCCGCAGCGGTGATCAGAGCGGCTTGACCAATGCACCGGTGCCGCCTGCCGTCGCGGAAAAGACCGTTCCGGCGGCTGCTCCGGCGAAGGTGGAAGGCAAGGCGGATGAATCTTCTGCTGCATCTGCAGCAGCCTCCTCAGGCAAACGCGGCAAAGGCGGCAAGGCCGACAGCGCAGCCAAGCCGGACGGCAAATCGTATAAGGTGAAAGAGGGCGACACGCTGGCGGAAATCGCCAATCGCACCAAAGACAACTCGGTGTCGCTGGATCAGATGCTGGTCGCGCTGTACCGCGCCAATCCCGATGCTTTCATGGGCGACAATATCAACCGCCTGCGAGCAGGGCGTGTGTTGTCGGTGCCGGATGCGGCAACTGCAACCGTCGTGGACAAGAGCGAAGCGCACACGACCGTGGTTGCGCAGGCTCAGGATTTCAACGCCTATCGCAACAAGCTTGCGGGGCAGGTTGCCAACGGACCTTCGCGTAAAGCTGGCGATACAAGGCAAAGCAGCAGCGGCAAGGTGACTGCGCGCGTCGAAGAAAAATCCGGCGCCGGCGATGCCAAGGACAAGCTGCAACTTTCGAAGGCCGGAGCGAGCGACCGTGCTGCCGCCGAAAAAGCGGCAGCGGAAGAAAAGATTGCAGCAGACAAGGCGATTGCCGAAGCGAATGAGCGCGTAAAGGCGCTTGAGAAAAACGTCAGCGATCTGCAAAAGCTGCTGGAGATCAAGAACAAGACACTGGCGGAAATGAGTGAGCAGCAGAAGGCCGCTGCCGCCAAGCCGGAAACGCCTGCTGCACAACCAGCTCCAGCGGCGGAAGCAAAGCCGGAAGAGAAACCGGCAGAAGCCAAGCCGGCCGAGGCGCCTGCTGAGCCGCCCAAGTCTGAAGCGCCAGCAGCACCGGCGCCCGTGCCCGCACCAGCAGCACCAGCGGCCGCACCGAAGGTTGTGGCCGCACCGACGCCAGCCGTCAAAGCCAACTTCTTTGACAATATCCAAGACAATCCTTTCGTCTTGCCTGGCGCGGGCGCGCTGGTCGCACTGCTCGCTGCCTGGGGCGTGGTGCGTGTCCGTAACAATCGGAAGAAAGCGGCGACTGCCGCTTCTGCCGATGCAGACAAGGAGGATGAGCCGGGAAAGGTAACTAAAGAACCTGAACCGACTCCCGCAGCACCCGCTGCAGTAGCAGTACCTGAAGCAGCGCCTGACGTTGTTCCGGAAGCGGTGCCCGAAGTGGCAGCCGCCGCCGCTGTAGCTGCCGCCGATGAGGTTGATCCAATCTCGGAAGCGGACATGTACATCTCTTACGGCCGCGATGAGCAGGCCGAAGATATCTTGCGTCTGGCCTTGAAGAGCGACCCGGATCGTCAGGCCATCCGCCTGAAGCTGCTGGAGATCTATTCCAAGCGTCAGGACGTTGAAGGTTTCAATGACGTCGCCAAAGAATTGCATGGCGCCACCAGCGGCATCGGTTCCGAATGGGAGCAAGCCGCAGCCATGGGTATCGTGCTTGACCCGACTAATCCGCTGTATGGCGGCTCGCCGGCGGAAGAAGCCGTGGCCGAAGCTGAGCAGGTTGCAGAACCGGTCGTCGAGAAAGCGCCAGAACCTGAGCCGGAGCCACCAGCTCCGGAAGAGCAAGGTCTGGAGTTTGATCTGGACGACTTCAAGGGCGCAGAAATTCAACCGGGTGCCACGCCGCCGGTCGCCGACATCGGCAGCAAGATCGATTTCGATCTGGAGCTTGACAGCGGCAAGGCGGCAGCGGACGCAGGTGCCTCTGCGGCTGCTGCCATGCTGGATGATTTGCCGAAGGCATCGCCGCCGGTCAACGACATCGACCTCGATTTGCCGGAGCCGGTTGAAGCGCCTAAGCCTGACGTGCTGGAAGATGATGAATCGGCCTTTGCCGCCGAAATGTCGACCAAGCTGGATCTGGCCGCCGCCTATCAGGAAATCGGTGACAAGGAAGGTGCGCGCGAACTGCTGGATGAAGTTATTCGCGGCGGCAGCGACAGCCAGATAGAACGCGCCAAGGATATGTTGTCCAAATTGTCGTAAGCAGGGCGCGTACTTCGCGCATTCTGCAGGACGACTGGTCCGGAGACGGGCGCCGATGCCGGCGCCCGTTTGCTTTTCTTGATGTGCGACTGATCACGCAATGGCAGCGTGCAGTCGAGCCGCATTACCTGTGCAATGAATAGTGAAATACGCCAGAAACAAACCGGAAGCAAACCAGAAGCAAACTACTGTGACTGAATCCCCACCCTCTATTTCTGCTGAGCTGCCCAACGGTACAGAAGCAGAGTCTCTGACAAATTCTGCGGCGATACTGCGCCCGTTGCGCCGTATCGTGCTGGGCATTCAATACGACGGCAATTCCTGGCAAGGCTGGCAGACCCAGCCGCACGGTCTGACGGTGCAAGACAAGCTTGAGGCCGCGTTGAAACAATTCACGCTGGTCAACATCGATACCACCTGCGCCGGCCGTACGGACTCCGGTGTGCACGCGCTGGAACAAGTCGTGCATTTCGACACCGTGATCGCGCGCGACAAGTCTTCGTGGGTGCGCGGCGTCAACGCCTTTTTGCCGCCGTCGATTGCCGTGCGTTGGGCGACTGAACTGCCGGTGAATGATGGCCCTGAGCATAGCGCCGCCGAGCGTGACGGCGGCTTTCATGCGCGCTTCAGTGCCACTGCGCGCACCTATCACTACATGCTGTACAACCACCCGGTGCGTTCGCCTTTGCTGGCAGGCAAGGCCGGCTGGACTTTCCGTCCGCTGGATGTGGACCTGATGCAGCAAGCGGCGAATCACCTGGTCGGCCAGCATGACTTTTCGACATTTCGCGCAGTGGAATGCCAGGCCAAGTCGCCGGTGCGCACGATGGAGTCGCTGCAGGTGCGCCGCCATGGGGACATGATCGTCTTTACGCTGAAAGCCAACGCCTTCCTGCATCATATGGTGCGCAATATCGTCGGTTCGCTGATTTTTGTCGGAAACGGCAGGCAGCCGCCGGAGTGGGTTGCACACATACTGACGCAAAAGGACCGTGCTCTTGCCGCGCCGACATTCATGCCGGATGGCTTGTACCTAGCCAAAGTCGATTATCCGGCGCGCTGGTCACTGCCGCAGGAAGAGGCATCCTGGCCCTGGCTGTAATCCGTCCGGATGCCTCAATCGGTTAGACTAGTCCTCTCGTCATCCGTCTTGCCACTTTCTTTTACGACCCCATTTAGCAATTATGCACAGGACCAGAATCAAGATTTGCGGCTTGACCCGCGCTGAAGATGTTGCTGCCGCTGTCGCGGCCGGCGCGGATGCGATCGGCTTTGTGTTTTACGCCAAAAGCCCGCGCCATGTCACCGCATCGGCGGCGGCGGAGCTGATTCGCGCTGTGCCGCCTTTCATTTCAACGGTGGGATTGTTCGTTAACGCCAGCGCCGAGGAGGTTGGCGCCGTGTTGGAACAGGTACCCTTGTCGTTGTTGCAATTTCATGGCGACGAGACGCCGGAACAGTCCGCTGCGATTGCACAAGCCGTCAAACGGCCTTTTATGCGCGCAGCACGCATCGGAAGCTCGACCGCGCCTGAGGATTTGATAAAATACGAACAGGATTATCGTTCCGCCAGTCCTTTTTTTACGGGGCTCTTGCTTGACACCCTGGTTGAGCAATACGGCGGCAGCGGAAAGGTTTTCGATTGGTCTCTCATTCCAGAAGAACTCGCGCCTCGGGTCGTTTTAAGTGGTGGCTTGAGCGTACAAAACGCGACTGACGCGGTGCAGCGCGTGCGCCCGCACGCCGTCGACATCAGCAGTGGTGTCGAGCAAGCCAAAGGCATCAAGGATGCCGCCAAGATCGCCGCTTTCATCAGCGCGGTACGTTTGGCGGACGCTACCTGAAGCAGACCTGGCAGCCATCTCACCAGAACACTAGAGGAATACCCATGAAAGAATTGAATCCGCTCGGCAATTTCTCCGAGCGCCAGCCTGTTGCTGCTGCAGCCTTGCATCAGACTGCACCATACAATCTGCCCGACGCGCGCGGCCATTTCGGCCAATACGGCGGCAGTTTTGCGTCGGAAACCCTGACGCACGCGCTGACCGAACTGCGCGAAGCCTATGCGCACTATCAGAATGACGAGCAGTTTCTGGCGGAGTTTCATACCGAACTGAAACATTTCGTCGGCCGCCCAAGCCCCGTGTACCACGCCAAGCGCTGGTCCGAACTGGCAGGCGGCGCGCAGATCTATTTCAAGCGTGAAGACCTGAATCACACCGGCGCGCACAAGATCAACAACGTCATCGGCCAGGCCTTGCTCGCCAAGCGCATGGGCAAGAAGCGCATCATCGCCGAAACCGGCGCCGGTCAGCATGGCGTGGCGACGGCGACGATCTGTGCGCGCTTCGGCATGGAATGCATCGTCTACATGGGTAGCGAAGACGTCAAGCGCCAGTTGCAGAACGTCTATCGCATGAACCTGCTGGGCGCGACAGTGGTGCCGGTTGAATCCGGCTCCAAGACGCTGAAGGATGCACTTAACGAAGCGATGCGCGACTGGGTCACCAACGTCGAAAGCACGTTCTACATCATCGGCACGGTCGCCGGGCCGCATCCTTATCCGATGATGGTGCGCGACTTCCAGTCGGTGATTGGCAATGAATGCATCGTGCAAATGCCCGAGATCGCCAGCCGCCAGCCGGACTACGTGGTGGCGGCCGTCGGCGGCGGTTCGAATGCGATGGGCATCTTCTATCCTTACATCGACTATCAGGACGTCAAACTGGTCGGCGTTGAAGCCGCCGGCGACGGTCTCGACACAGGTCGCCATTCGGCTTCGCTGACACTCGGTACGCCGGGCGTGCTGCATGGCAATCGCACCTATCTGCTGCAGGATGAAAATGGCCAGATCATGGAGACGCATTCGGTTTCGGCCGGTCTCGACTATCCGGGCGTCGGCCCTGAGCATTCCTGGTTGAAAGACAGCGGCCGCGCCAGCTATGAATGCATCACCGATGAGGAGGCATTGGCGGCGTTTCACACTTGCTGCCGCATTGAAGGCATCATCCCCGCGCTGGAATCGAGCCATGCGCTGGCCTACGCCGCCAAGCTGGCCGCGACTTTGCCGAAAGACAAGATCGTGTTGGCCAATCTGTCGGGACGCGGCGACAAGGACATGCATACTGTCCAGCAGCGCCAGGGGTAAGCAGGCATAGCAAAAAGGCTCCAGCTCTGCATGCGGGCAGCGGACTTTTAATCCGCTGCCCGCAAGCGGTAAAAACAAAGCAGGGCTGGCCGAATCGACGAACAACACATTCCAACACCATGTCCCGTATTCAATCTACTTTTACCGCGCTGGCCGCCAGCAACAAGAAGGCGCTGATCACCTTCATCACTGCCGGTGATCCGGCGCCCGAGCTGACCGTGCCTTTGCTGCATGCGCTGGTCGCGGGCGGCGTCGATATTCTTGAACTTGGGGTGCCGTTTTCGGATCCCATGGCAGAAGGTCCGGTCATTCAGCGCGCTTGCGAACGCGCGCTGAAATTCAACATCAGCACGCGCGACGTGCTGGGTTATGTGCGTGAGTTCCGGAAGACCAACACCACCACGCCAGTGGTGCTGATGGGTTACGCCAATCCGCTCGAACGCTTCGGCGTCGACGCCTTCATTGCTGCGGCGAAAGAAGCGGGTGTGGACGGCACCATCATCGTGGATTACCCGCCGGAAGAATGCGAAGAGTTTTCGCAAAAAATGCAGGCACAGGGACTCGACCCGATTTTCTTGCTGGCGCCGACATCGACCGATGAACGTATCCAGCAAGTCGCCAAGGTCAGCAGCGGTTTCTGCTATTACGTGTCGCTCAAGGGCGTGACCGGCGCCGGCAACATCGATACCGTCGAAGTGGCCAAACGCATTGCGGAAATCCGCAAGCACGTCAAACTGCCGATCGGCGTCGGTTTCGGTATTCGCGACGGTGCGACTGCCAAAGCGGTGAGCCAGGTGTCGGACGCTGTCGTGATCGGCAGCCGCATTATTCAGGAACTGGAAAACACGCCGCGTGAGCGCGCAGTTGAAGCTGTCCAAGCTTTCGTGACGGATATCCGCAAGGCCATGGACGCCTGATCTGTGGATCATGAAGAGGGTGTTTGCAGAAATTTCTGGACCCTCCGGCGTCATGATTTCTCAAAAGAAATTATCGAAAAGCAATCAAATCATCGTCTCCGGCTGTGCGGCTTTGCCTCTGGTACAATGCGCCACCGGAAATTAGAAAGAGGTTTCTATGAGCTGGCTAGAGAAATTACTCCCGCCTCAAATTCAACGTAGCGATTCCGCAAGCCGGAAGTCGATACCCGAAGGTTTATGGGTCAAGTGCCCGTCCTGCGAAGCAGTGCTTTATCGTACTGATCTGGAATCCAATCTCCACGTTTGCCCGAAGTGCAGCCATCACATGCGTATCCGCGCCCGTGCGCGCCTGGATTCGCTGCTCGACGAAGGCGGCCGCTATGAAATCGGCCAGGAAGCCCTGCCGGTCGACACGCTCAAGTTCAAAGACAGCAAGAAATATCCTGACCGTCTGAAAGATGCGCTGGAATCCACCGGCGAAACCGACGCCATGGTCGTCATGGGCGGCGCTATCATGACCTTGCCGGTCGTGGTTGCCTGCTTCGAATTCGAATTCATGGGCGGCTCCATGGGCTCCGTGGTCGGCGAGCGTTTCGCCCGCGGCGCGCAAATGGCGCTGGAGCAAAAAGTGCCGTTCATCTGCATCACCGCCACCGGCGGTGCGCGTATGCAAGAAGGCTTGTTGTCATTGATGCAAATGGCCAAGACCACTTCCATGCTGACCAAGCTGTCTGAGAAGAAGTTGCCGTTCATCAGTGTGCTGACCGACCCGACCATGGGCGGCGTGTCGGCATCGTTCGCCTTCATGGGCGACGTCGTGATGGCGGAACCGAAAGCTCTGATCGGCTTCGCCGGTCCGCGCGTGATCGAGAATACCGTGCGCGAAAAGTTGCCGGAAGGCTTCCAGCGCTCCGAGTTCCTCGTGACCAAGGGCGCTATCGATATGATCGTCGACCGTCGCAAGATGCGCGAAGAAATCGCACGTTTGCTGGCGTTGCTGCAAAATCAGGCGGCCGAAACCGTTTCCTGATCGCGATGCCATACAGGGACCCGGACTTGTCGTCGTTCAACGCAAGTTCGGGTTTTTGCTTTTAAGTCATTTCAAGTCATTCATCGGGCCCCCGGCTCCATGCAGGTCATCTCAGATTCACTGTAGATTCAACTCATGCAAGCGCAAGCAAAACCTTCCACCCTGGCCGAATGGCTGACCCTTCTGGAAACCCGCCACACCAAGTCCATCGATATGGGGCTGGAGCGTGTCGGCAAGGTCAAAGAATTGCTCGACATCCGTTTCGATTGCCCCGTCATCACGGTGGCCGGCACCAATGGCAAAGGCTCGACCTGCGCCATGCTGGAATCGATCCTGATGCGCGCCGGATATCGCGTGGGTTTGTACATCAAGCCGCATTTCCTGCATTTCAACGAGCGTGCCCGCGTCGAAGGTGTGCCTGCATCCGATGCTGCGCTGATCGCTGCGTTTGAGGCGGTGGAGGAAAAGCGCGGCGATATTTCGCTGACCTATTTCGAGTTCACAACGCTGGCCATCATGAAGCTGCTGGCCGATGCCAGGATGGATGTCGTCATTCTGGAAGTCGGTCTGGGCGGCCGTCTTGATGCGGTCAATGTCATCGATGCAGACGTCGGCATCGTCACCAGCATCGACATCGATCACACCGAATACCTCGGCACCACGCGCGAAGAAATCGGTTTTGAAAAAGCCGGCATCTATCGTGCCGGCAAGACCGCGATCTGCGGCGATCCGGTACCGCCGAAGTCGCTCATCAAGCATGCAGAATCCATCGGCGCCGATCTCTGGCTGATGGGCCGCGATTTCAACTATCAGGGCGACAAGCAGCAGTGGGCCTACGGCGGTCGCGGGCAACGCCGCAATTCGCTGGCTTACCCGAGTCTGCGCGGCGCCAATCAGTTGCTCAACGCCTCCGCGGCGCTGGCGGCGCTGGAAGCCTTGCGCGACGTGTTGCCCATCGGCGCGCAAGAAGTGCGCACCGGCCTGGCGACGGTCGAGTTGCCGGGGCGTTTCCAGGTCTTGCCCGGCCAGCCGCTGGTGATCCTCGATGTTGCGCATAACCCGCATGCCGCCGCCACGCTGGCGCAGAATCTCGACAACATGGGTTTTCATCCCTACACCTACGCGGTGTTCGGTTCCATGCTGGACAAGGACATCGAGGGCGTCATCAATCAGCTCAAAGGCAAGATCGATCACTGGTGCGTGACCGGCTTGCCGTTGCCGCGCGCTGCTACGGCGCAGCAATTGAAGGACAAATTGCTGGAAGCGGGCGTCGAACCGGAATTCAAGCCAGATGCGGCCTGCACCATAGAAACCTTCGATACGCCGGCTGCTGCATTCGCAAATGCGCAGAGCAGAGCTACCGAGAATGATAGAATTGTGGTTTTTGGATCCTTCCTCACCGTTGCAGGCGTGATGCAAGCCCGTAAGCCGGAATTGCATTGAGTTTTTCCCGTTTTGCTCCGGTTTGCGTCGTTTCCGGCCGTGATGTTGCAGTTTGTTTTTCGATGCATTCAGTTGCTTTTAGCTGCCCCCGATATTTGTCATCCGCATTTTTCAGACCACCTTACATAGATCAGCATGGGCTTGTTCTCGTTTTTTCGTAAAAACAAGCAGGAATCTGCTTCCGGTCAAGGCGAATTCCTGTCGCGTTCCGCAGGCGAGTCGTCGGCCGCACAGAACAGCCGCGGCAGCCGCAGCGCCGGGAACTCCCGCAAGTCCGGCAAGGCGGGTAAGGAAGAGTCGGTCGACCCCGTATTGCCGGAAAAGAAACGCGCACGCCGCCGCCTGATCGGCGCCGTTGCACTGGTGCTGGCTGTGGTGATCGTGCTGCCGATGATTCTCGATTCCGAACCGCGCCCGCTGGCGGACGATATTGCGATCCAGATTCCTTCCAAGGACGGCAAGGATGCCACTAAGGATGCCGCTGCCGATACCAAGTCTGCAGCACCGGTAGCTTCGGCAGCCGTACAGCCCAAGGAAGAGTTTGTCGATCCGGCAACACTGGCGCCTGCCGCGGAAAAGCCCGCCATCGCTCCCGGCGCCCCGGCTATGCCTTCCGGCCCCGCCAATGCAGCACTTGCCAAACCTTCCGAACCGGCTGCACCGGTCGCAGAAAAACCCGCTGATAAGCCGGAAGCGCCCAAGGCCGCCGCCAAGCCGGAACCTAAAGCCGAAGCCAAAGCAGACGTAAAAGACAGTAAGACAGACAGCAAGACCGCAGCCAAGCCTGCAGAGCGCAAGGATGATCACAAGAAGGACGTGAAGGACGCCGCCGCCAAGCCCAAGACCGCGGACAAGCCTGACGACGCGGCGCGCGCCATGGCGATTCTGGAAGGCAAGTCTGCGACAGCCGACAAGAAGCCGGCAGCGTCGACACCGGCACCAGCAGGCGGCAAATTCGTGATTCAGGTCGCCGCGCTGGCGACGCAAGAGAAAATCGATGAACTGCGCGGCAAGCTCAACAGCGCCGGCATCAAGTCCTTCACGCAAAAGGTCGCGACCCAGTCGGGCGACCGCACGCGCATTCGCGTCGGCCCGTTTGCCACCCGCGACGAAGCCGAAAAGATGCGAGTGAAGATTAATAAGCTCGGCCTGAACGCCACTATCGTTCCGGCTTGAATTTCGCGATGACCGGTCGCATATTGCTTATGTTGTTATTGTGACGATTTTTGATTATCTGGTATTGCTGGTGCTGGTTTGTTCAGTAATCATCAGCATGTTACGTGGATTGGTCAGGGAAGTGCTGTCGCTGGCCAGTTGGGTAATTGCATTAGTCGTCGCCAACGCCTATGGTGAAACATTGGCGACGATGTTGCCCGACGTGATTCCGGGCGAGTCGACAAGATTGATTGTGGGGTTCATTGCCTTGTTTATCGGTACGCGCCTGTTGATGGGCCTGGTGACCAGAGCAATGTCTGAAGTGGTTAAGGCGAGCGGCCTGTCGCTGATCGATCGCAGCCTGGGCGCAGTGTTCGGCCTGGCGCGCGGCGCGGTGATTGTGCTGGCGGTGGTGTTGTTGTGCGGTACGACGTCGATTCCGCAGCAGCCATTCTGGAAAGATGCGAGGTTGAGTCCGTTGGCGGAAACCGCCGCGGAGACCGTTAAACCCTATTTGCCGGGCCAGTTCGCGCAGCACGTCCATTTTTAATTTTGTTTCTCGTTTAGGAGTCCACCATGTGTGGCATTGTCGGCGTCGTTTCCCATAGTCCAGTCAATCAGTTGCTCTACGATGCGCTGCTGCTGCTGCAGCACCGCGGTCAGGATGCAGCCGGTATCGCAACCAATCACGCAAACGGTTTCTCGATGCACAAGGCCAACGGTCTGGTGCGCGACGTGTTCCGTACGCGCAACATGCGTTCGTTGCCAGGCAACACCGGCCTCGGCCAGGTGCGCTATCCGACCGCCGGCAGCTCGTCGAGCGAAGAAGAGGCGCAACCGTTCTATGTCAATGCGCCGTTCGGCATCATTCTGGCGCACAACGGCAACCTGACCAATGCGGAACAGCTCAAGGTCGAGATGTTCAAGAACGACCGCCGCCACCTCAACACCGATTCCGACACCGAAGTGCTGGTCAATGTGTTTGCGCATGAGTTGCAGCAAGCCACGACTGGTTATTCGCTGGATCCGGCTGCCGTGTTCAAGGCCGTGGCGATGGTGCACAAGCGCGTGCGCGGTTCCTACGCCGTGGTGGCGCAGATCGCCGGTTACGGCCTGCTGGGCTTCCGCGATCCGTACGGCATTCGTCCGATGTGCCTCGGTTTCAACGAAACTGACAAGGGTTCCGAATACATGCTGGCCAGCGAATCCGTGGCGCTGGAAGGCCTGGGCTTCCGCTTCCTGCGCGATGTGATGCCGGGTGAAGCGATCTTTATCGATAACGACGGCAAGTTGTACAACCAGCAATGTGCCGACAACCCGACGCTCAATCCTTGTGCTTTCGAATTCGTCTACCTGGCGCGTCCTGATTCGGTCATCGACGGCGCATCGGTCTACGCCAGCCGCCTGAAGATGGGTGAATATCTGGCCGAGAAGGTCCGTCGCGAAATCGCCAGCGGCGAAATTGACGTCGTCATGCCGATCCCTGATTCGTCGCGTCCTGCTGCGATGGAGCTGGCGCTCAAGCTGAACCTGGATTATCGCGAAGGCTTCATCAAGAATCGCTACATCGGCCGCACCTTCATCATGCCGGGCCAGGGCCTGCGCAAGAAGTCCGTGCGTCAGAAGCTCAATGCCATCGGTTCCGAATTCAAGGGCAAGAGCGTGCTGCTGGTCGATGACTCGATCGTACGCGGCACGACCAGCCGTGAAATCGTGCAAATGGCGCGTGAAGCCGGCGCCAAGCGCGTGATCTTCGCTTCGGCCGCGCCACCGGTGAAGTTTCCGAACGTCTATGGCATCGACATGCCGACACGTGACGAACTGATCGCCTATGGCCGCACCGACGAGGAAGTTTGCCGCGAAATCACGGCTGACGCGCTGGTGTATCAGGACGTGGAAGATCTGAAGCGTTCTATCTCGGATGTCAATCCGGCGTTGAAGAACTTCGAAGCATCGTGCTTCGATGGCAATTACATCACCGGCGATATTTCTCGCGACTACCTCGACCGTCTCGAGTTTGCACGCAAGAATCCGAAGCCGGCGCTGGAAGACGCCGTGCGTTCGCAACTCAATCTGAACCTGGCGCGGGTGGACTAAGTCTCCACTGCGTTCCGGAACATTCGGAACAGAAAAAACGCCGGATTGCTCCCAGAGCATCCGGCGTTTTTCATTGATCTTTCGCTTCCATGCCGAGCGTAATGCTGCGGCAGCGCGAGAACTGGCTTATCATCACCGTTCTCCCACGATTTCCGCCTCATGCATCTACATCTATGAACGACAAGAAGAGCTACGGTTTCACCACCACCATTTTGCACAGCGACCGTCAGAAAGAGATCGAACACGGTTCGCTGCACAAGCCGATTCATACCTCCGTGGCGTTCGGCTACAAGGATGCGCGCCAACTGGCTGAAGTATTCCAGGGCAAGCAATCCGGCTATCGCTATGGCCGTCAGGGCAACCCGACCGTGTCGGCGCTGGAAGAGAAGATCACCAAGATGGAAGACGGCCTGTCGACCATTTGCTTTGCTACCGGCATGGCGGCGATCGGCGCCGTAATTCAGGGTTTGCTGCGTGAAGGCGACCACGTAGTGTCGTCGGCTTTCCTGTTCGGCAATACCAACAGCATGTGGATGACGGTCAATGCGCAAGGCGCACGCGTCTCGATGGTCGATGCGACCGATGTCAAGCTGGTGGAAGAAGCGCTGACGCCGCAGACGCGCGTCGTGTTCGTGGAAACCATCGCCAATCCGCGCACTCAGATCGCCGACTTGAAGCGCATCGGTGACCTGTGCCGTGAGCGCGGCATTCTGTATATCGTCGACAACACGATGACGTCGCCTTACTTGTTTCAGCCGAAAGCGGTGGGTGCGGGCCTCGTGGTCAATTCGTTGACCAAGTCCATCGGCGGTCACGGCAACGCGCTGGGCGGCGCGCTGACCGATACGGGTTTGTACGATTGGTCGCGTTATCCGCACATCGCCGACAACTACAAAAAGAATCCGCAGAAACAATGGGGCATGGCGCAGATCCGCGCCAAGGCCTTGCGCGATTTCGGCGCTTCGCTGGGTCCGGAAGCGGCGCATCACATCGCCGTCGGTTCGGAAACCATGGCGTTGCGCCAGGAGCGCGAATGCGCCAATGCGCTGGCCGTGGCACAGATGCTGGATGCCGATCCACGTGTGGCGGCCGTGTATTACCCGGGTTTGCCATCGCATCCGCAACATGCGCTGGCGACCGAACTGTTCCGTTCCTACGGCAGCTTGCTGAGCTTTGAATTGAAGGACGGCATCGATTGCTTCGACTATCTGAACCGTCTGCAACTGGCGGTAGCGTCTAGCAATCTGGGCGATACACGCACGCTGGTGATTCCGGTGGCGCATACGATTTTCTATGAAATGGGGCAGGAGCGCCGCGCCGCGATGGGCATCGCTGAATCGTTGATTCGCGTGTCGATCGGACTGGAGGATACGGACGATCTGGTGGGGGATTTCCGCCAGGCGCTGGATTCCTGATGGCTTGATCCCTGATCTTGCTCTTATGACCAACGGTCATGCCGGCATCGCGCCGGGATGACCGTTTTTCTTTGTGCGCCTTGCCGGATTACGGCAGCAGCTTTGCAGGCGCAGTCTTGTCGGCCCACTTGTTGGTGTAGCTAGGTTTGTACGTCTTGAAACGATGCAGCAGATCCGCCGGATTCTGTTCATGCATCATCAGCAGCGATTGTTCCGCCGTCAAGAAGCGTTGCGACACCAGATGTTCGATGAACGCAATCAGGTTGTTGTAGAAGCCGTCGACATTGAGCAGGCCGATCGGTTTGTAGTGAAAACCGAGCTGGGCCCAGGTCAGTACTTCAAACAATTCCTCCAGCGTGCCCATGCCGCCCGGCATGGCGATAAAACCGTCCGACAGCTCCGCCATCATGGCCTTGCGTTCGTGCATGTCCTTGACGATGTGCAGACGGGTCAGGCCGTTGTGGCCGAGTTCCTTGTCCAGCAGCGCCTTGGGAATCACGCCCGTTACTTCGCCGCCCAGACGGATGACTTCTGTTGCAATAATGCCCATCAGGCCGACGTTGCCGCCGCCATACACCAGGGCAATATTGTCCTTGACCATTTCCTGCGCCAGCGCGCGTGCGCCTTCCGCGTAGACTTCAGATGCACCGGCGGAAGAACCGCAATAAACACAGATGGATTTCATTTTCTTTAGCTCGGGTTAATCGACATTGCCATGTTATAACATGCTTACCATGACAAAAACATCCTCGCCAGCGTAGCGAATTCAGGTGACCTGGCAATGACAGGAGACATGAACGACTACTCAAGGAACAGCATGCAAAACAAGATCGTGACATTGGCATTGCAAGGCGGCGGATCGCACGGCGCCTTTACCTGGGGGGTGCTGGATCGTCTGCTGGAAGACGGCCGCATGGACTTTGAAGGCATCAGCGGCGCCAGCGCCGGCGCCATGAATGCGGCAGTGCTGTCGCACGGCTTCAATGTCGGCGGCCGCGAAGGTGCGCGCGAAGCGCTGGCGGCGTTTTGGGGGCGTATCGCGATTAAGGAGCCGTTCAGCTTTCTGCCACCGGAGATGATGCCGGGCGGCACCAGCCTGCTGACCCAGACCACACCGGCGGCGATGCATGCCTTTCTGGCGATGACGCGTTTCTTCTCGCCGACACAGCTGAATCCGCTCGATATCAATCCCTTGCGCGACATCCTTGAAGAACAGGTCGACTTCGACCGCTTGCGCACCCGCAGCACCATCAAACTATTCATTGCCGCCACCAAGGTCAGCAGTGGCACGCTGAAGATTTTCCGCGACCGCGAACTGACGCTGGATGCCTTGCTCGCATCAGCCTGCCTGCCGTCCATGCACCGTCCGGTCGAGATCGATGGCGAGGCATATTGGGATGGCGGCCTGACGGCCAATCCACCGATTTTTCCTCTGCTGCATCTGTGCTCATCGCGCGATCTGCTGGTCGTGCTGCTGCATCCGTGCAGCCGCCCCGGCACGCCGACGTCGACGCATGATATCGGTCAGCGGCTGTCGGAGATCAGTTTCAGCTCGGCGTTTTTTACCGAACTGGGCGGCCTGGCCCTGGCCAAACGCGAAGCGGAAAGCGGCATGTTCGCCTTCGGTACGCTGGAGCGGCGCCTGAAGCGACTCAACATGCATCTGGTCGAAGCCAACGACCTGATGAGCCAGCTTGACGTCATGAGCAAGCTCAACACCAAACGATCGTTCATCTACGGTCTTTACGATGAAGGCAGGCAAGCCGCGGAGCGCTGGATGGAGACGCACTTCCACACGGTGGGGCTGAAGTCGTCCTTCGATCTCGGGCGATATCTGCAGTAAGGCATCGGGGCGCAGGCCGCGGTGCAGCGGGCAGGGCGGGCTAGCCTTATACTGTGGAGTTTTCCCGATTGCATAGAAGCCGCCCGCCATGAAGCCATCCCGTTCCGAATTCCTCGATATCCGCGGTCTGCGATATCACGTACGCCACTGGGGTGATCCGCAGGCGCCCAAGATTTTCATGGTGCACGGCTGGATGGATATTTCGGCCTCGTTCCAGTTCATGGTCGATTGCCTGCAACAGGAATGGCATGTGATCGCGCCCGATTGGCGCGGCTTCGGCCTGACCGAACGTCCTCAGGCCGACACCTATTGGTATCCCGATTATCTGGCCGACCTCGACGCCTTGCTGCTGCACTATGCGCCGGACGAAGCAGTCAACTTGCTCGGTCACAGCCTCGGCGGCAATGTCGTCGGCCTGTACGCGGGCGTGCGTCCGCATCGCATTGCCAAGCTGGTCAATCTGGAGGGTTTCGGCTTGCCGAGCACGAAGCCCGAACAAGCACCGGGACGCTTCGCCAAATGGCTCGACGAGTTGCAGGAAAAACCGGAGATGCGCAGCTACGCCACCCAGGAAGACGTCATGGGGCGCCTGCAAAAGACCAACCCGCGCTTGAGCCGCGAGCGTGCCGCCTTCCTCGCGCAACACTGGGCCGGGCAGAACGATGACGGCAGTTGGGCGATCCTCGGCGATCCGGCGCACAAGAACACCAATCCGCTGCTGTATCGCGTCGACGAAGTGACCGCCTGCTGGGCGCAGATCAGCGCGCCGGTTTTGTGGGTGGAGGCTGCTGAAACCGACATCTGGCGCTGGTTCGGCCAGAACGCACTGATGCGCCCGGAAATCGACCGCCGTATCGGCTTTTTGCGCAACGTCCGCACAGAGATCATTCCCGATGCCGGACATATGCTCCATCACGATCAGCCGGCGTTGCTGGCGGCTGTGATTGAAGCCTTTCTGAGCGAATAAAGCGCCATCCTCGTCCGTCGCCGCAAAGCCCTTCCTACAGTGTGTGCAAGTGCAGCAGAGAAGGCGCTGGCGGCGTACAATGGAAGTATCATTTTCGTGTTTTCAAGGTGTTTCCAACAATGCTCAACGTCGATCTGCACTGTCACTCCAATGTCTCTGACGGCCTGCTGCCGCCAGCGGAGGTGGCTGCGCGCGCCAAGGCTAACGGCGTCGATGTCTGGGCACTGACCGACCACGACGAAATCAGCGGCATTGCCATCGCGCGCGAGGCCGCACAGGATCTCGGCATGCGTTACATCCCCGGTGTCGAGATTTCGATCACGTGGGCGGGGCAGACCGTGCATATCGTCGGCTTGCGCATCGATGAAAAAAACGAGACGCTGGTCAAGGGCCTGGCTTCCACCCGCAACGGCCGCGAACGTCGCGGTCGCGATATCGCAGCAGAGCTGGAAAAGGTCGGCATCCCCGATGCCTTCCAAGGCGCGCTCAAGCACGTCGGTAATCCCGATCTGATGTCGCGCACGCATTTTGCCCGTTACATCGTCGAGATCGGCCGCTGTGCCGACACCAAGGAAGTCTTCCGCAATTATCTGTGCGAGGGTAAACCCGGCTATGTGCCGCATCGCTGGGCCACACTCAAGGAATCGGTCGACTGGATCCGCGGCGCCGGCGGCGTAGCGGTGATTGCACATCCGGGACGCTATCAGTACAGCGATCTGGAATTCGGCGCCTTGTTCGATGAATTCAAGCAGCATGGCGGTGCGGCGATTGAGGTCACTACCGGTAGCCATACCCCGGATCAATATGAGGAATATGCGCGCGTCGCCAGGCGTTACGGCTTTCTGGCGTCGATAGGCTCGGATTTCCATGGCCCGGGCGAATCGCGCGTGGATCTGGGAACGCTGCCGCCATTGCCGAAGGATCTGACGCCTGTCTGGCACGACTGGAAGCTGTAAGCGTCCACAAGCTCATAAAGACGTCATTTCTGCTTCTCAATGCCTCAATTCCGCAGGGAATTGGCGCAATCCCTTGATTTTCCCCCTTCCGATCCTATCTAATAACCACTTTCCCGATAGGAGTTTTCCGGATGAAACGCATATTCCTCTTCCTCGCGACCAATATCGCCGTGCTGGTGGTGATGAGCGTGATCTTGTCCCTGCTCGGCGTAGACAAATTCCTGACCCGCGCAGGCCTCAACCTGCCGATGCTGCTGGTGTTTTCCATCGTCGTCGGTTTTACCGGTTCCATCATTTCGCTGCTGATGAGCAAGACCATGGCGAAGTGGAGCACCGGTGCGCGCGTGATCGATACGCCGGCGAACTCCACCGAGGTCTGGCTCGTCAACACTGTCGGCAAACTGGCGCAGCGCGCCGGCATCGGCATGCCCGAAGTCGCCGTCTATGAAGGCGAGCCAAATGCCTTCGCCACCGGCGCGTTCAAGGATTCTGCGCTGGTCGCGGTGTCGACCGGTCTGCTGCAAGGCATGACCAAAGAAGAAGTTGAAGCCGTACTCGGCCACGAAGTCGCCCACATCGCCAATGGCGACATGGTGACAATGACATTGATCCAGGGCGTGGTGAATACTTTCGTGGTGTTTCTGTCGCGCGTGGTCGGCTACTTCGTCGATTCGGCGTTGCGCCGTAACAATGACAACTCGGGTCCCGGCATCGGTTACATGGTGACGGTCATGGTCTGTCAGATCGTGTTCGGCATTGGCGCCTCGATGATCGTGGCCTGGTTCTCGCGCCATCGCGAATTCCGTGCCGACGCCGGCTCAGCCAGATTGCTCGGCGGCCCGCAGCCGATGATCAATGCATTGGCGCGTCTGGGTGGCATTCCTGTGAGCGGTTTGCCGGAATCGATGGCCGCCATGGGTATCAACGACAAGCCGGGTTTCATGGAATTGTTTTCCACCCATCCGCCGCTGGAGCAGCGTATCGCTGCCTTGCGTAGCAGCAGTAGTACGCGATAATGATGCAGATGTGACAATGAACGGCGGTGTAGCAACCGCCGTTTTGCCTTTTTGAAGTTCGATTTTAAGACGAAGGATTCATGAGTCAGTTTTTCCAGATCCATCCCGATAACCCGCAACTGCGCCTGATCAAGCAGGCTGCGCAGATTATCCAGGGCGGCGGCATCGTCGCCTTGCCGACCGATTCCTGTTATGCGCTGGTGTGCCAGCTCGACGACAAGAATGCGGTGGAACGCCTGCGCCGGATTCGCGGCGTCGATGAAAAGCATCATCTGACCTTGCTGTGCCGCGATCTCAGCGAAATTGCGCAATACGCCAAGGTCGATAACCGCCAGTACCGTTTGCTCAAAGCGGCAACGCCGGGGCCGTACACCTTCATCCTGGAAGCCACCAAGGAAGTCCCGCGCCGGCTGAGCCATCCGTCACGCAAGACCATCGGTCTGCGCGTGCCTGAAAATCAGATCGCCCACGCCCTGCTGGCGGAACTGGGCCAGCCACTGATCGGCACGACCCTGATCCTGCCGGATCAGGACGATGCGCTGACCGACGCCGAAGAGATTCGCGATCGCCTGGAAAAACAGATTGAGCTGGTTATCGATAGCGGCGCCTGCAGTCTGGAACCGACTACCGTCATCGATCTCAGCGATGACGCTGAGCCGGTACTGGTGCGGCAGGGGCGGGGCGACGCAGCGCCGTTCGGCTTGTAATTGCCGAGAGGTAATTTTTTTACCGATGCTGCGGCATTGCCGGGTGTAATCGTTGTCATGCAGTTAATTTCTGCCTCTCCGGGCGGTGCTGCGCGCCGCCGTCTCGCATTTCTTGTCTTCTCTGCCGATTTTCCGGCGGTTCAGCCTGATCCCTCTGCTAAAATTCGCACCCATGAATGATCTTATCCAGACTGTCGCAGTGTATGCGCTCCCGGTACTGTTCGCGATTACACTGCACGAAGCGGCCCACGCCTTTGCTGCAAAGTACTTCGGCGACACGACCGCCTACATGATGGGGCGCATGAGCCTCAATCCACTCAAGCACATCGATCCTTTCGGCACCATTGTCATCCCGGTGCTGCTGTACTTTGCCACCAGCGGAGCGTTTCTGTTCGGTTACGCCAAGCCGGTGCCGCTGGACTTCGGCAAGCTGCGCAAGCCCAAGCGCGACATGGCATGGGTGGCGCTGGCCGGCCCGGCCGCCAATTTTCTGATGGCGCTGATCTGGACCCTGATGATTTATGCGCTGGCGATCGGTGGCGTCGAAGAAGAATTCTTCATGCTGATGGCCAAAGCAGGGGTGCTGACCAATCTGGTGATGTTCGCCTTCAACCTCTTTCCGATCCCGCCATTGGATGGCGGGCGCATTCTGACCAGTTTGCTGCCGAACAAATATGCGTATAAATTTGCACAGATTGAGCCTTACGGATTCTTTATCGTGATGGCATTGGTCTTGCTGAAGGTGATTTACACCTGGTGGATGGCGCCGGTCATGTACCTGGCAGGAAGCTTGCTGCAGTTGATTACTTCGCCGTTATCCTTACTCTTTAATTAAAACACACCATGTATCCTGATCGCGTTGTCTCCGGTATGCGCCCGACGGGTGCGCTGCATCTGGGCCACTATCACGGCGCCCTGAAGAACTGGGTCAAGCTGCAATCCGAACTGCCTTGCCTGTTCTTTGTTGCCGACTGGCATGCGCTGACGACGCATTACGATGACCCCAGCGTCATCGAAACCAGCACCTGGGAAATGGTGATCGACTGGCTCGCCGCCGGCGTCGATCCCTCCCAATCCACCTTATTCATCCAGTCGCGCGTGCCTGAGCATGCCGAGCTGCACCTGCTGCTGTCGATGGCGACGCCGCTGGGCTGGCTGGAGCGCGTGCCGACCTACAAGGATCAGCAGGAAAAGCTGGCCGACCGCGACCTCGCGACTTACGGCTTCCTCGGCTATCCGCTGCTGCAGGCGGCCGACGTGCTGATCTACCGGGCCAGCCAGGTGCCTGTCGGCGAAGACCAGATCCCTCATATCGAGATGATGCGCGAGATATCGCGCCGCTTTAACCATCTCTACGGCAAGGAAAAAGGCTTCGAAGAAAAAGCGCGCGAAGCCGTCAAGAAGCTCGGCAGCAAGCGCTCCAAGCTGTATCAGGAACTGCGCACGCAATTCCAGGAGCAGGGCAACGAAGAAGCGCTGGAGCAGGCTAAGGCCATGCTCGACGACGCGCAGAATTTGTCCATGATCGACCGTGAGCGCTTGTTTGGCTATCTGGAAGGCAGCCGCAAGCTGATCCTGACTGAGCCGCAGGCCTTGTTGACGGAAGCTTCGCGCCTGCCTGGTCTGGACGGCGCAAAGATGTCCAAGAGCTATGGCAACGCCATTGCGCTGCGCGAAGACAAGGACTCCGTAACCAAGAAGGTCCGCACCATGCCGACCGATCCGCAGCGCGTGCGCCGCACCGATCCCGGCGATCCGGCCAAATGCCCGGTCTGGCAATTCCATCTGGTGTACTCGGATGATGCTGCGCGGCAATGGGTCGACAAGGGCTGCCGGTCAGCCGGCATTGGTTGTCTGGAATGCAAGCAACCGGTCATCGACGCCATCCTGAAAGAGCAGCAGCCGATGCTGGAACGCGCACAGCAATACATCGACGATCCGTCGCTGGTGCGCGCCATCGTCGCCGACGGCTGCGACACAGCGCGCAAGCTGGCGCAGGACACCATGCGCGACGTCCGTGAAGCCATGGGATTGGGTTATTGATGGCCTACATCAAAACCCTGCAGGGTATAGGTACTATGTAAGCAAATCTGAACAAATTGACCGATAGCAGTGGCTATCCGCTACAATCGGTCTTTTATTTTCTACTCACTACGCACTAACATCATGATCAAGGGCAGCATAGTCGCCATCGTCACGCCGATGCATCCAGATGGCAGTCTCGATTTCCCGGGATTGCGCAAGTTGATTGATTGGCATATCGCGGAAGGCACTGACGGTATCGTTATCGTCGGCACCACCGGCGAATCCCCGACCGTATCGGTCGAAGAGCATTCCGAGCTGATCAAAGTCGCGGTCGAGCACACCGCCAAACGTATTCCCATCATCGCCGGCACCGGCGGCAATTCGACTTCGGAAGCGATTGAACTGACCGAGTTCGCCAAGAAGGTCGGCGCCGATGCATCGCTGCAGGTTGTTCCTTACTACAACCGCCCGACGCAGGAAGGCATGTACCTGCATTTCAAGAAGATCGCCGAGTCGGTCGACCTGCCGGTGATTTTGTATAACGTTCCCGGCCGCACCGTCGCCGATATGAGCAACGAAACCATCCTGCGCCTGGCGCAAGTGAAGGGCATCGTCGGCGTCAAGGATGCAACCGGTAACATCGGCCGCGGCACGGATCTGATCCGCCTGGCGCCGAAGTCGTTCTCGATTTATTCCGGTGACGACGCCACTGCAATCGCGCTGATGCTGTACGGCGGCCACGGCAATATCTCGGTGACGGCCAACGTCGCGCCGCGCGATATGCACGAGCTGTGCGTGGCGGCCATGAGCGGCAACATCGCCAAGGCAGTCGAACTGAACAACAAGCTGCTGCCCTTGCATAACAAGCTGTTTGTCGAACCAAATCCAGTACCGCTGAAGTGGGCAATGATGGAGATGGGCCTGATCGAATCCGGCATGCGTTTGCCGCTGGCTCCGCTGGGCGACGCCTATCACGATACCGTGCGTGGCGCGTTGCGTGAGTCCGGTGTATTAAAATAATTAATTAACATAAACGGCAGTGTCGTTTTCCCTTGAACCTGAACCCGCTTTTCATTGCAACGATATGACAATTCGCAAGAACGTTCACTCTGCTTCACGTCTTCTCCCACAACGTGGTCTCATCATTGCTCTGGCTTTCACCGGCCTCGCAGGATGCAGTGCCGTCAGCAACATGCTGGAAGGGGATCGTATCGACTACAAGAGCGCAGAAAAAGCCAAGGGCCCACGACTCGAAGTGCCGCCTGATCTGACACAGCTGCAGCGCGACAACCGCTATGCGATTCCTGAAGCAAACAAGGGCGTCGCAACCGCTTCCGGATACAACCTGGAACAGAAGACCCGTCCTGCTGCCGATGCCGCTGCCGTGGCACCGCAAGCCAAGGGCGATCTGCGCATCGAGCGCGATGGCACTCAGCGTTGGCTGGTCGTCTCGCAAACGCCGGAACAGCTGTGGACGCCGATCAAGGACTTCTGGCAAGACTCCGGCTTCCTGATCAACGTCGAATCGCCTGACACCGGCGTGATGGAAACCGACTGGGCTGAAAACCGTGCCAAGATCCCGCAAGACTTCATCCGCAACACGCTGGGTAAAGTGTTCGATTCGCTGTATTCGACCGGCGAGCGCGACAAGTTCCGTACGCGTCTGGAACGCGGTCCGAACGGCACCACTGAAATCTTCATCAGCCATCGCGGCGCCGAAGAAGTGCTGACCGGCTCGGCCAAGGAAACTTCGGTGTGGACTGCGCGTCCTTCCGATCCTGGCCTGGAAGCAGAATTCCTGGCGCGCCTGATGGTGCGTCTGGGTGCAGAAGAAACCAAGGCCAAAGCTGCCGTCGCCAATGCACCTAGCCTGCAAGCCCGCTCCAAGCTGCTGAAGGCGGCTACCGGCTCCAGCGTGCAAGTGGATGAAAGCTTCGACCGTGCATGGCGCCGCGTCGGCCTGGCGCTGGATCGCGTCGGCTTCACCGTGGAAGACCGCGATCGTTCGCAAGGTGTCTATTTCGTGCGCTACGTTGATCAGAACCAGGACGCCAAGGACAAGGAATCCGGCGGTTTCTTCTCGAACCTGTTCAGCTCCAAGGACAAGGACAAGAAGGCAGCGCGTTACCGTATCGTGGTCAAGGGTACCGGCGACGTCAGCAACATCACCGTCCAGAACAACGACGGCAAGCCTGAACTTTCGCAAACCGCGGACAAGATCCTTGGTTTGCTGAACGATCAGCTGAAGTAAGTTCTCAGGTAAATTCGTAGCAAGCAGTACATGTCTTCGCGAGGCCACTGTTGAAATTTGCAAGTCTCGGCAGTGGCAGCGAAGGCAATGCCCTCATCATCACCGGCAGCAATTCCGGTACGGCCAATACCACGGTCATGCTGGATTGCGGTTTCGGCATCAAAGAAACCGAGCGTCGTCTGACGCGCATCGGCAAACTCCCGCAAGATATCTCCGGCATCATTGTCACGCATGAACATCAGGATCATGTGGGCGGGGTGTTCAAGTTCGCCCGTCGCCATGGCATCCCGGTATGGCTGACCTATGGTACTTACCAGGCCGTCGGCGAAGAAGCCTGCAAAGGCGTGACGCTGCACTTTTGCCGCGACAGCGACGAACTCGTCATCGGCGATCTGTCTTTCTTGCCTTATACGGTGCCGCACGATGCGCGCGAGCCGGTGCAGTACGTCGCCAACGATGGCCGCTACAAACTGGGCGTGCTGACCGATGCGGGGCAATCGACGGCGCATCTGGTGCAGGCGCTCGGTGGTTGCGACGCGCTCGTATTGGAATGCAATCATGACCGCCAGATGCTCGCCGACTCGATGTATCCGCCATCGCTCAAACGCCGTATCGGCGGTGCGTACGGCCATCTGGCCAACGATACCAGCGCTGAAATTCTTGCCGCGCTCGACAAGCAGAAGCTCAAAACAGTGGTCGGCGCGCATCTGAGCCTCAAAAACAATACGCCGGAGCTTGCACGTACGGCACTGTGCGGCGCATTGGGCGCGCATCCGGGCGAAGTCATGATCGCTTGCCAGGAGGATGGGTTTGACTGGGTTGCCATCAGTTGAACAGCCGTGGCATAGGGTAGGGGCAGGGTGCGGAAAAAAAAGGGGGGGGCGGCAGGGCTGCCGCAGAAAACTGCGGAATGAGCGTGATAACACGCGCAGCGAATAAAACTACAGCAGTGAATGCGGCAACATGACAAACTGTGCAGGCATAAAAAAAGCCGACCCTCAGGTCGGCTTTTTCAATAATCAGTTGATTATTTTGCTGGTGCTGCGTCAGCTGGCTTAGCGTCAGCTGCTGGTGCTGCAGGAGCAGCGTCAGCTGGCTTAGCATCAGCTGCTGGAGCTGCTGCAGGAGCTGCATCAGCTGGCTTAGCATCAGCTGCTGGAGCTGCTGGTGCTGCTGCTGGAGCTTCAGCTGCTGGAGCTGGTGCAGGTGCAGGAGCTTCTTCTTTTTTACCGCAAGCAGCCAGAGCAACAGCCAACAAAGATGCGATCAACAGAGTCTTTTTCATGAATATTCCTTCAATAATAATCAAAATTTTGCGATGAATAATTACCGGTAATTATCGCTCTATAGGATGATTTCGGTGTCTTGCTTGTGGGCTTAACAACGAAAGCTTTCCAGCCCGATATTATAGCCACTTTTTCTGAAAATCACATGCGAATTATTCTTTTCTGTAAGAATTTGTAAGATTGTCGGAAATTCAGTCAGCTTGCCGTCAGGCCTTTATTCATGCAGGTTTCCGGCATTTCGCCTGATCCTGAAAAACAGAAAAGAGCGAATTTTTAAGCCTGTTAAGACAGTTCCAGCCAGCCGTCTTCGTACCAGTTGTGGAAGGCTTCCATCACATCCTCTGAAGCATGTTGCAACGCGCTCTTGTCCAGGCGGCGCTCATCGGCCAGTACGCTCAGCAGTGCTTTGTCGGCGCGACCGACGCCAAACGACTCGCCGTTGATGAACACATGCTTGCCGCGATAGAGCATCTGCGTTTTGCGTGAAAGCTTGAGCCCGCGCTTGTTTGCGGCCTGTGCGAAGCGTGCCGGCGTCAACGATTTTTCAGCCGGTTCAAAGAAAACCGTGGCCTTCGGCTCGGACAAATATTCGCCGAGGAAGATCGTGATGTCGTCGTCGGTGAAGCGCATCTTGTTGATTTCTTCGGTCACCTGCGAGAGCAATTCTTCAGGCAGTTGCGCCGGATGCTTGGCCGGTGTCAGCTTGGGATCGGCATAGCGGCCGGGCAGATCGATGGAATCAGCCATGAATTGCAGGAAAGCTTCGCCGAGCTCCTGATAAGCCGGCGCGCGGAAACCGATCGAATACGTCATGCATTCGCCGACGGCAACGCCATCGTGCGCATAATGCGGCGGCAGATACAGCATGTCGCCCGGTTCCAGTACGAACTCTTGTTCCGACTGGAAGTTCTTCAAAATCTTCAGCGGCATGCCGTCCACCAGCGATAAATCCTTCTGCGCGCTGATGCGCCAGCGGCGCTGGCCATGGGCTTGCAGCAGAAACACGTCGTAAGAATCAAAATGCGGACCGACGCCGCCGCCGTCGCTGGCGTAACTGATCATCAGATCGTCCAGGCGAGCATCGGGGATGAAACGAAACTGGCGCAGCAACTCATCGGACGCATCATCGTGCAGATTGACACCCTGGACCAGCATGGTCCATTCCTTTTGCTTGAGCGCCGGCAGTTTGGTCAGCGGACCGTGATCCATCTTCCATTGATCGCCGTTCTGCTGGATCAGGCGCGACTCGACGTCATCGCGCGACGCCATGTCGAACAGCGCCTGGCGCGACAGCAGCGGCTTGAAGCCGGGAATCGCCTGGCGGATCAGCAAAGGTTTCTTGTGCCAGTAATCGCGCAGGAACGTGGCGGGACTGATGTCGCCGAGCAGAGTCAGGGTATTTTTCATGGCGACATTATAGAGCGCAATGCAGTAGGGTACGCAGTGAACGCAGAAGCCTGCGCCGCTTCGGTGGGCTTGCCTGCATGCCAACTAAGCCGGATGCATCTGCCCGGCGCTCGTAATGACAATACCGGCGAAAGGGTATAATTCGGCTTG
Organism: Herbaspirillum sp. GW822-FHT03A08; assembly: GCF_058801885.1. Lineage (NCBI taxonomy): Bacteria > Pseudomonadati > Pseudomonadota > Betaproteobacteria > Burkholderiales > Oxalobacteraceae > Herbaspirillum > Herbaspirillum sp. GW822-FHT03A08. Next base: position 261,348 of record NZ_JBXANR010000007.1, read on the forward strand.
CAGATTGCAGTACATTCCCATGTCATGCCTTCTCGGGCCCGCACCAGAATATGGCCCTCGCAACAACAGCAAACACGTAGCAGGTTGTCGCCGGTTCAGTCCGGCGCTTCACCAGACCTGCAATGACCGATGAACCAGAACCAAGAGAAGGGGCATACATGAAGATTGCCAAAAATACCGTCGTTTCCGTCAAGTACAAACTGTCCGACGCGCAAGGCCAACTGATCGAAGAAAGCCAGGAGCCGATGGTCTATCTGCACGGTGGTTACGAAAACACGCTGCCGAAGATCGAAGAAGCGCTGGACGGCAAGGAAACCGGCTACAACGTGACCATCCAGGTTGAACCGGCAGATGCTTTCGGCGAATATGATGCGGAACTGGTCAAGATCGAACCGAAGAATCGCCTGCCATCGCCGATCGAAGTCGGCATGCAGTTCGAAGGCTCGCCGGACGATGAAAACCAGGCTGCGGTGATCTTCACCGTGACTGAAATCGCCGACGACAAGGTTGTCCTCGACGGCAACCATCCGCTGGCCGGTATCGCACTGCGCTTCGACCTGAACGTCACCGAAGTGCGCGAAGCGACTGAAGAAGAAATCCAGCACCAGCACGTGCACGGTCCGCACGGCCATCACCATCATGACCACGGTCACGATCATGGCGATGACGACGGCGAAGAAGGCGATCACTTCCGCAGTCAGCCGATTCACTAAAATCTGCCCACACTGCTGAGGCTTCTCGCTACGGACAGTGAACAGATTTGATGCTAATAAAAAACGCAGCTCAGGCTGCGTTTTTTTATGGGTGTTTCAACTCAGACACTTCATCCATGGTCCTGACGAAAGTCACGACCCAGCGGTGTATCAGCGCGTGAGCAAAGCAGAAAAGCTGATTTGACGAGCATGCTCATGAGCGGAAAAATTACTGCGAAGCCGGCGCCGATTTCGTCTCGTTAGCGAGTGTAAATAGATTTGGCTTGCCACCATCGACAGCAAATTTCGACCACCCCGACGCCACACCGATGCTGCCCAGATTGCGGCGCCAGAGAATGCCGGCGTTGGATTCGCTTTTCAGGTTTTCGCCATGCACCAGCAAGACCTTGCCGCGGAATTCGCCAGCCAGTGTGGTGATGCGCTGACGCGCTTCGGCAAAACCGTCGCGCTGGCCGCGCAGCAGGAAGGGGCGCTGGCTCGGTTGTGCCAGCGGATTGCCGTCGGTGAACAGCACGATGCCGGCCATCTTCCTTTGCGTGGCGAAGGTGAACAGGCGCTGCAGCCAATCCTTGTTGGCGATCATGCGGTCTTCGAATTCGCTGTTGCGGCCGCCGTCCGGCAGGAAGTGATTGTTGGCGGAAGGCAGGTTGACCGTCGCAAACAAGATGTTGCCGAACTCCCAGCGCGCGTTCTCCGTATAGCTGCGAAACTTCGGCGTCACTGATTGGCGGAACAGCGGCACCTTGCTGGCGCCGAATGAAAATTCATCGGGGAAGAACAGGTCGCGCACGCGGTTCAGGCGCTCAATCGCTATCGAACCGTTCTTGTTGCGGCAGCTGACCCAGTCGCTCGCCGCGAGCGAAACGATGACGCCGTTCTCCGCCTCCTTCAACAGATCGCGGCGTTCGCTGTAGAGCGTATCGCTGCAAGGCTCTGCGGCCGATTTGATGCCGTTGACGACGACGAAGGCGAGATTGTCGGCGTCGCTTTCGGTCAAGGCCTTGCTGAGCACCGCGCCATCCGGATTGCCGGAAAAAGAATGGCCGATCACACCGAACTGAAAGCTGTCTTGCGCCGCCGCCGTTGGCATCACCGTGCTGATGAACACGGCTGTGCAAGCAAAGACAAGCGCGCGCAAGGGCTTCAGCGTTAGCTTCATGCGCTGCCCAGTTGCTTGAGACGGTACAGGGCTTCCAGCGCCTGACGCGGCGTCATGGCGTCCGGATCGATGTCGGCCAGTGCTTCGGCGACCGCCAGTGCGGCTGGATCCTGCGGCGCGGGCGGCGCATCGTCGGCGTCATCATCGTCCCGTGCGTTGTGCGTCTGCGTGCTGAACAGATCAAACTGCGGCGTGGTCTGCACCGACTGCGTTTCGAGTGCGGTCAGATGCTTGCGCGCAGCGCGGATGACGGGCGTCGGCACGCCGGCCAGCTGCGCCACCTGCAAGCCGTAACTTTGCGACGCCGGCCCGGCCTGCACCGCATGCAGAAAAACGATGCTGTCCTTGTGTTCCACCGCTGACAAATGTACGTTGGACGCGGTCGGATGCACATCGGGCAACTGCGTCAGTTCGAAGTAGTGCGTCGCGAACAGCGTGAAGCTGCGCGTCACATCGATCAGATGCTTGGCGATCGCCCATGCCAGCGCGAGACCATCGAAGGTCGATGTGCCGCGGCCGACTTCGTCCATCAGCACCAGCGAATTTTCGGTCGCGTTGTTGAGGATGGAGGCCGACTCCGTCATTTCCACCATGAAGGTCGAACGGCCGCCGGCCAGGTCATCTGCCGCGCCGATACGCGTGAAGATGCGGTCGATCGGACCGATCGTCGCGCTGGTCGCCGGCACGAAGCTGCCGATGTAAGCCAGCAGCGTGATCAGCGCCACCTGGCGCATGAAGGTCGATTTACCGCCCATGTTGGGGCCGGTGATCAGCAGTAGTTTGCGGTCGGCGCTGAAGGCGCAATCGTTGGCGATGAAGCGTTCGATCTGGTTTTCCACCACCGGATGGCGACCTTGCTCGATAAGGATAGTCGGCTCAGTGACCAATTGCGGGGCGCACCAGTTGTTGCGCGCAGCGTGATCGGCCAGCGCGACCAGCGTGTCGAGTTGTGCCAGCGCATGCGCAATCGCTTGCAGCGTGACGATGTGCGGCGCCAGATCCTGCAGCAACTGGTCGTAAAGGAATTTTTCGCGCGACAGGGCGCGCTCCTGCGCCGACAAGGCCTTGTCTTCGAAGGCTTTCAGTTCCGGCGTGATGTAGCGTTCGGCGTTCTTGAGCGTCTGGCGGCGGCGATAGTCGTCCGGCACCTTGTCGGTCTGGCCGTGCGTGACTTCGATGTAGAAGCCGTGCACCTTGTTGTATTCGACGCGCAGATTGGCGATGCCGGTGCGGGCCCGTTCGCGTGTTTCCAGATCGATCAGGAACTGGCCGGCGTTTTCCGACAGGCCGCGCAACTCGTCGAGGTCAGCGTCGAAGCCGCGCGCAATCACGCCGCCGTCGCGCACCATCGCTGCCGGTTCCAGCATGATGGCGCGTTCCAGCAAGTCGACGCATTCGGTCGGCGTCGCCAGCGCGTCGTGCAATTCAAGCAGCAACGGCGCATCGGCATCACGGCTGCACATGGCGACGTAATTACGCAGCGAACCGAGCTGCTGCAAACCGGCGCGCAGGCCGGCCAGGTCGCGCGGACGCGCCGACAGCAGGGCGATACGGGTGGTGATGCGTTCGATATCCGGCACCGCAGCCAATGTCGCCGACAAGCCCGAGCAGGCGTCGGTACGCATGAGCGCATTGATCGCAGCATGGCGTGCCTTGGCGATACGCTGATCGCGGCGCGCGTGATGCAGCCAGTGACGCAGCAGACGCGAACCCATCGCCGTGCGGCAATGGTCGAGCAGCGAGAACAGTGTCGGCGCCAGCGCATTGGCGTCTTGTGCGCGGATGGTTTCGGTCAGTTCCAGATTACGGCGGGTGGAAGCGTCGAGGCCGATGAATTCGTTTTCCGATTCCACGGTGAGGGCGCGCACATGTTGCAGGCCCTTGCCTTGGGTCGACTGCGCGTAGCGCAACAGCGCGCCGCCGGCGCCGATGGCGGCTGTCATGCCTTCCGCGCCGAAACCGTTGAGCGTGGCAACCGACAGTTGATCCAGCAATGACTTTTCACCGCTCGGCTGGTCGAAGTGCCAGTCCGGCACGGTGGTCGGCTTGCCGCTGAGAATGTGGGAGTAAGCCGCTTCTTCGCTGTCGCCGACCAGCGTTTCTGCCGGCGAGATGCGTTCCAGTTCCTGCTTCAGGCGGGCTTCCAGCAAGGCGGGCTCGACCGTGAATTCCATCAGCTTCAAAGCGCCGCTGGCCATCGACAGCCAGGCCAGGCCGACCGTAACGGATTTGCGTTGCTTGCCGGCGGCGACGTTCATCGCCAGCAGCGGCCGCTCGGATTTTTCCGGCAGCAGGTCGGAGTCGGTCAGCGTGCCCGGTGTGATCACGCGCACCACCTTGCGTTCCACCGGCCCCTTGCTGGTGGCCGGGTCGCCGATCTGTTCGCAGATGGCCACCGATTCGCCCAGCTTGATCAGCTTGACCAGATATTGGTCGACGGAGTGGAAGGGGATGCCCGCCATCTTGATCGGCGAACCGTTCGAAGAGCCGCGCTGCGTCAGCGTGATGCCCATCAGGCGCGAGGCTTTTTCGGCGTCGTCGAAGAACAGTTCGTAGAAGTCGCCCATGCGGTAAAACACCAGCGTGGTGGGGTACTCCGCCTTGATGCGGAGATACTGGATCATCATCGGCGTATGCTTCTCGCCGCCCGCGCTGCCCGGGTCGGATTCAACGGTAGATTTTTGGTGTTTGGTCATTCAGTCAATTGTCGACGCCGGATCAGCAAGGTTTGCTGTGGCGCCATCCTGCTATCAGATTTTGGCGATCTGCCATTTTACTCCGTACCGGCATCCCGGACGAGGGAAACCCCTGCCGGGGAAGTGTTGCTGTCTTGTCCGACTTGCACGTCAGGCTTGTTGTTCACCGACATCGCGAGTGCGCAAAAATCGGAAAACATACGCGACGGTATGCGCTACAATTATTTTCAATCCGCGTCCTGCGACGACCTCATTGCGAGGCCGCGGCAACGGGGAATTCTTATGCTGCGCAAGAACCATCATATCGTCGCCGGATTCACCCTGAGCCTGCTGACGGCGACCTGCATGACAGGCGCGCGCGCGGCGGAGCCGAAGACGGATGAGAACCAGGCGACCGCGCTGATCGGTTTTGCCGGACCGCTGTCCGACCTCATGGTGCAAAGCGCCAGGCAGGGTGCCGAGCTGGCCATCGAAGAAGCCAATCAACAGCGCGCCGCCAATGGGCGCCAGCCGATACGCTTTGCCTTGTCTGTGCAAGACGATCGAAGCGATCCGAACACGGCGATTTATGTGGCGAAGTATTTCGTCAAAACGAAAGTCTCCGGCGTCATCGGCCACTGGACTACCGGGCCGGCGATGGCTGCCGCCAAAACCTATGAGCAGGCCGGCATTCCGCAGGTCAATTTCACAGCAACGGGAAATCAATTCACCAAGCAAGGCTACAAGACCACATTCCGCATTCTCGGCAGCACCACCAACACCGGCGTGTACCTGGCCGAATCCGCCGTCAATCTCCTGCATGGCGAACGCATCGCCGTGGTTGGCAACAACACACCCTACAGTCAGACGCTGGTGAACAGTTTCGTCACCGAACTGACGACCTGGTCGAAGAGCGTCGTCGTACGCAATGAGGTCAGCGGCAAAACCTCGGATTTCAATGCCGCGTTGCGTGCAGTGCAGGAAAAACAAGCCGATGTAGTTTTCTTCGCTGCCAATACCGGTCAGCTCAATGCCTTCGTCGCAGCGGTGCAGCGTATGAAAATCAACGCCAGAATTCTGCTTACCGGCGGCGCCATCAACCAGCGTTTTTCAGATGACGGCGATGCCAACCTGTATTCGCTGGAGCCAGACATCGCGCAAGAGCAATGTTTATCCTGGAAATCCTTTCGGCAAAAATACACCGCGCGTTACGGCCGTCCGCCCAGCACCTTTTCCCGCTATGCCTACAACGCGGCTGGCGTGCTGATCCAGGCTGTGCACCAGGCCGATTCCACTGATCCGGTCAAGATCGGCGACGCCTTGCGCCGCGTCCGCCATGTCGGCCTGAGCGGCGAGATTGCCTTCGACCAGTCAGGGAACAGCGTCAATCCAATGTACACGCTGTACCACGCCGAGCAGTCCGGCTGGCAACCGGTCAAGACCTTCTCCGCCAACAAGGCCATGAGCGCGCGTTGCGTCCGCTGACGCCAATAAAAAAGGGTGAACAGCAATCGCTGTCCACCCCAAGCCTCAAAGAAACGGTTGCTTTGGTTTAGCTGCGCGTATGTACGCAAGCACCCGCTGAATACGTCGCCGCAATCGCGCGGTCGTCGGCCAGGATCGCGAGTGCAAACAGCTGCTCTTCCAGGCTGTCCGTTGTCGCGCTGCGGCGCGCCAGCAATGGCGTCGCCTTCGGATCGAGCACGATGAAGTCGGCGTCGCAGCCGGCCGCAAAATTACCGATCGTACCTTCCAGTTGCAGCGCGCGCGCGCCGCCCAGCGTCGCCATGTAGAACATGCGCTGCGCGGCCAGATGCGTGCCGGCCATGCGGCCGACCTTGTACAGCTCATTCATCGTCTGCAGCATCGAGAAGCTGGTGCCGCCGCCCACGTCAGTCGCCAGCGACACCGGCATGCGCAGCTTGTCGGCATTGGCGAAATCGAACAGGCCGCTGCCGAGGAACAGGTTGGACGTCGGGCACACGGTCGCCACCGATTGCGTCGCCGCCATGCGCGCGCGGTCGGCGTCGTCCAGCCAGATGCAGTGCGCATACAGTGCGCGCTCGCGCATCAGGCCGTATTGGTCGTAGACGTCGAGATAGCTGCGGCAGTCGGGGAAGAGTTCCTTGACCCATTTCACCTCATCGGTGTTTTCGGCAACGTGGGTCTGGATGTAGGTGTCGCGGTATTGCGTCGCCAGTTCGCCGGCCAGCTTCAGTTGCGCCGGCGTCGAGGTCGGTGCAAAACGCACTGTGATCGCGTAGTGCTGACGGCCCTTGTTGTGCCAGCGATTGATCAGATCTTCGGTTTCGCGCGCGCCGCTCTCAGCCGTATCGCGCAGGAAGTCCGGCGCATTGCGGTCCATCAGGCATTTGCCGGCCACCATGCGCAGGTTCAGTGCGCTGCTGCGGGTGAAGAAGGCATCGACCGATTGCGGATGCACGGTGCAATACACTGCCGCCGTGGTGGTGCCGTTACGCAGCAGTTCAGCCAGGAAGAAGTCGGCTACTTCACTGGCATGCTCGCCGCTCTCAAAACGGCGCTCAGCGGGGAAGGTGTAGGTGTTCAGCCACGGCAGCAAGCCCGGTGCGGGCGAGCCGATGATGTCGGTCTGCGGATAGTGGACGTGGGTGTCGATGAAACCGGGCGTGATGATCTTGCCGCGGTAGTCATGCAATTCACAATCGGCGGGCAGGGAAGCGGACAGCTTGCTGTAGTCCCCGGCCGCGACGATCTTGCCGTCGGTGACGATCAGGAGGCCGTCGCTATGCCATTGCGTGGCATGTTCGTCGAAGGCGGGGTCGTTGCGGAAATGGAGCAGGCTGGCGCGATAGGCTTGCACGTGGGAAGTCATGATGATCCTTTTAGGCTATTCGGTTGCGTGCTGCCCTGCATAGGCGTGAGCGGCAACTGCGACAACCGAATGATACTGGTATGGGGTAAAACTACGCTGGAACAGATACTGCCGAGGCGACGGTCCGGTTGTCCTTTTAGCTCCGGCCGTCCAGCATCTGTGTGGCCAGTCTCGCCTTGAACTTGCGATCCGGCTGTTGGAAGCGGATTTCCCATAACTGCATCAGTTGCGCCACCACCGCGATCGCGATGCTGGCGGGTTCCTTGCCATAGATGCCCGGAATACCGATCGGGCAGGTCATCTTGTTCAACTGCTCTTGCGTGATGCCGCGATCGAGCAGGCGGTGTTCGAATTGCTTGCGCTTGGTGTACGAGCCGATCAGGCCGTACCAGCCGATGTCTTCGCGCTTGAGGATGCGTTCGCTTAGTTGCTGGTCCAGCGCATGGCTGTGCGTCATCACGAGGAAGTAAGCGCCCGGTTCGGCCATGTCCACCACGGCATTGGGTACGTCGGTGGCTTCCACCGTCACCTGCATCGGCAGATCGGGCGGGAACATGTCTTCGCGCTCATCCACCCACAGCACGCGGCAGGGCAGGGTTGCCAGCACGCGCACAATGGCCGCGCCGACGTGGCCGGCGCCAAACAGCACCACCTGCGGCTGATGCGCGCGGCAGCGGTCCAGCAGCCAGCGGCGGCCGTAGCGGTCTTCCGTCACGTGTGTATTGCCGGCGTTGCGGAACATCGCCGCGTCGAGGCCGTTGTCGGGCGCGCTCAGGTCGCAGGTTTCGCCTTCCAGTTCATACAGCAGCGTCGGCTCGCTAGCCTCCAGCGCAACTGCGCGCCAGACGTCGACACCGTTGCGCCAATGATGTTCCAGCTCGCTCAGCATCGCGCCTGTACGCGCATCGCTGTGCTGATCGATACGTTCAAAGGCGAGGAATACCACACCGCCGCAGCATTGACCCAGACTCGGTCCGAGCGCGATGCGTTCGAATTTGCGGGTGCTGGAGAATACCGCCGGATCAGCGACCAGCATGTCGCGTGCAATCTGCGCCGCACGCCATTCCAGATGACCGCCGCCGATGGTGTCGTACTGGCCGTCGGCCGTAAACACCATGCGCGCACCCGCCTCGCGCGGCGTCGACCCTTGAATGGTCGCTACCGTTACCAATACCGCCGGGATGGCGGTGGTGTGCAAGTCTTTGAGTGCGGCAAGCCATGTGGTCATGAATTCCCCTGAGTCGTGGTCAACAAAACGTCGCTGGCGGCGTTGCGTCTCCTCGCCATACTGCTCGTACTGTCTGCGTCGGCGCGCCTTGCCATCAACATTTTGTTGACCACTCCGGTTAATAAAAATTACTGCGTAACTTGTGCAGCCTTGACTGCATCAATCGCATCCAGAATCGCCTCGCTGGTCGCCGGTGCGCGCAGCGGCGGATTGATGCGATGTTCGCCCACGGCCGATACCGCATCGCGGATCGCCAGCAAGACCGAGAACGGCAGCAGCAGCGGCGGTTCGCCGGTCGCCTTGGAGCGGTGGATGGTGTCCGAGACGTTGCTGTTCTTGAACAGCTGCGTGCGGAAATCCGTTGGGCAGTCCGATACCGCCGGAATCTTGTAGGTCGACGGCGCATGCGTCATCAGCTTGCCGTCCTTGTTCCACCACAATTCTTCCGTCGTCAGCCAGCCCATGCCCTGGATGAAGCCGCCTTCCACCTGGCCGACGTCGATCGCCGGGTTCAGGCTTTCGCCGGCGTCGTACAGCAAGTCGGCGCGAATCAGGCGCCACTCGCCGGTCAGCGTATCGACCACCACTTCAGCGACTGCCGCGCCATAGGCAAAGTAGAAGAACGGATGACCGGTCATGGTCTTGGAATTCCAGTGCACCTTCGGCGTCGAGTAGAAACCGTCCGACCACAACTGCACGCGTTGCAGGTAAGCCTGCATCACCAGCTGGTCGAAAGGAATCGATTGCTCACCCACAGACACCAGACCGTCGGCGAAGCGCACGTCGGCCGCCTCGGCGCTGAAATGCTTGGCCGCCACTTGGGCCAGCCGTGCACGGATTTGCAAAGCGGCATCTTGCGCCGCCTTGCCGTTGAGGTCGCTGCCGGTTGACGCGGCGGTGGCCGAGGTATTGGCGATCTTGCTGGTGTCGGTAGCCGTGCAGCGCACCTGATCCAGCGGCAGGCCGAGCGCATTGGCGACGACTTGCGCCACCTTGGTGTTCAGACCCTGGCCCATTTCCGTGCCGCCGTGATTGACCAGCACCGAACCGTCGGTATACACGTGCACCAGCGAACCGGCCTGATTCAAATGCGGTACGTTGAACGAAATGCCGAACTTCACCGGCGTCAGCGCCATGCCGCGCTTGAGGATGGTGTTCTCGGCGTTGAAGGCGTGGATGGCCTTGCGGCGTTCCTGATAGCCGCTGGTGCGTTCGAGTTCGCTGACCAGGGCTGCGATCACATTGTCTTCCACCTTCTGGCCGTAGTGCGTCGTGTTGCGCGCATCCGGACCGTCGCCGTCGCTGCTGCCGTAGAAATTGGCGCGGCGCACTTCCAGCGCATCCTTGCCGAGATTGCGGGCGATTTCGTCGATGATGTATTCGATGGCGATCGCGCCTTGCGGGCCGCCGAAGCCGCGGAAAGCGGTGTTCGACTGCGTATTTGTCTTGCCGCACATGGCGTGGATTTCCACATCCGACAGGTAGTAGGCATTGTCGAAGTGGCACACGGCGCGGGTCGCCACCGGACCCGACAAGTCGGCCGAGAAACCGGCGCGCGACACCATGTCGATCTTCGCGGCGACGATGCGGCCGTTGTCGTCGTAACCGATTTCGTAATCGTAGGCGAAGCAGTGGCGCTTGCCGGTGACGATCATGTCGTCGTCGCGGTCGGCGCGCAGCTTGACCGGACGGCGCAGGCGCACCGCAGCGACTGCCGCAGCACAGGCCCACAAGGCCGATTGCGATTCCTTGCCGCCGAAACCGCCGCCCATGCGGCGGCATTCGACCAGCACGTCATGCGAGGCGACGTGCAGCACGTGCGCGAGGTGATGCTGCATTTCACTCGGGTGTTGCGTCGAGCAATACACATGCATGCCGCGGCCTTCCTTGGGAATGGCGTAAGAGATCTGGCCTTCCAGATAAAACTGCTCCTGGCCGCCGACGTCGAGCTTGCCCTTGAGCTTGTGCGGCGCCTTGTCGAAGGCTTCGGCCGGATTGCCGCGCGACAGGTGCATCGGCGGCAGCACATAGGATTCGGCCTCGTGCGCGGCGCGCGGCGTCAGGATGGCCGGCAGTTCTTCATAGTCGATCACGGCCTGGCGCGCAGCGCGGCGGGCGTTGTCGTGGCTGTCGGCGACAACCACAAAGATCGGCTGGCCGACGTATTGCACCAGGCCGTCGGCCAGTACCGGGTCATCCTTGATGATGGCGCCGCATTGGTTTTCGCCGGGGATATCGTCAGCGGTATAGACCGCGACCACGCCGGCGGACGCCTTGACCTTGCTCAGATCAATCGAGCGCATCCTGGCGTGAGCCTTGGTCGACAGGCCGAGCGCAGCATGCAGCGTGCCTTGCAACTCGATGATGTCGTCGGTGTAGGTGGCTTCGCCGGTCACGTGCAGGATGGCGGATTCGTGCGGATGCGGTTTGCCGACTTCGGTCCAGGCGGACAGAGCTTGGGGATTCTTGACGGACATGAATTCTTCAGTTTGCTTGTTCATTGCGTTTCCTTCCTAAGCAATCTGTGGAGCAGTAGCAGAAGCGACAGCGGCGTTTTTACCGTGCACAAAGGCGCTCACGGAAGCAGCCTGCAACGGCGCGTCGGCGCGCGTTTCCAGCCAGTAGCGATACAACAGGTTCTGTGCCGTTCTCATACGATACGCCGAAGAGGCGCGCATGTCAGAAAGCGGTGCGTAATCTTGCGCCAGCGCAAGCATTGCCGCTTTGACATTGGCTTCGCTCCACTCCTTGCCGTTGAGCTCCGCCTCGGCCAGCGCGGCGCGCTTCGGTGTCGCCGCCATACCGCCGAAAGCAATGCGAGAATCGACTACTTTGCCGCCGTCGAGACGGAAAGCAAACGACGCGCAGACCGCCGAAATATCCTGGTCGAAACGCTTCGACAACTTGTACACGCGGAAAGCAACGTCCTTGCGCGGCAGCGGCACGCGCACGCCTTGTACGAACTCGTTCGGCAGAATCGCCGACTTCTGATAGGCGATATAGAAATCCTCCAGCGGCATGATGCGCTGGCCGTCGACGCCGTACAGCATGATCTCGGTGCCGAGTGCGATCAGCCACGGCATCGAGTCGCCGATCGGCGAACCGTTGGCGACGTTGCCGCCCAGCGTGCCGGAATTGCGCACCGGCAGCGAGGCAAAGCGCTGCCACAGTTCGGTCAGCTCTTGCGGATATTGTTCGGTCAGCGCGCCGTAGGCTTTTTCCAATGTGACGCCGGCGCCGATTTCCAGCCAGCCGTCCTTGCTGGCGATATGGCGCAGTTCTTCCACCTGGCCGATGTAGATGATGTCGCCCAGGTCGCGCATGTGCTTGGTCACCCACAGGCCGACGTCGGTCGAGCCGGCCAGGATGCGCGCTTTCGGCAGTTCGCTGCGCAGCGTCGCCAGTTGCGCCAGCGTACGCGGCGCGTGGAAAGTCTGGCCGGCGTGGGTGACGCTCAAGGGCTCTTCACGCTGGATGGCGCGCAAGGCGTCCATTACCGGCGCACGGTCGAAAGTCACCTTCGGCAATTCGCCCATGCGGCGTGCCGCATCGATGATAGGACGGTAGCCGGTGCAGCGGCACAGGTTGCCGGACAGGGCATCGTCGATTTCGCGCGAAGTCGGCGTGACGTTGTCTTGTTCATGCTTGAGGTACAAGCCCCACAGCGACATCACGAAACCGGGCGTGCAGAAGCCGCATTGGGAGCCATGGCACTCCACCATGGCTTGCTGGGCAGGGTGCAGGCAGCCGTCGTTCTGCTTCAGGTCTTCCACCGTGAACAGCGCCTTGCCGTCCAGCGTCGGCACGAACTGGATGCAGGAGTTGACCGTCTTCAGTTCCAGCTCGTTGCCGCGCAACTCGCCCACGACCACCGTACAGGCGCCGCAGTCGCCTTCCGCGCAACCCTCTTTGGTGCCGGTGCAATGCAGGTCTTCGCGCAAATGCTGCAAAACGGTGCGTGTATTGGGCAGTCCATCGACTTGATGGGTCTCACCGCGGAAATAGAAGCGAATCGGTTCTGACATGGTGTGCTTTGCTATAAAAAATTGGCTATCGACTACTGACTGGTTACTGTGATTCAAGATCTGTGCCGGGACCTTTTAGAGAGAAAACTTATTTGCCGCTGCCGATTGTTGCGACAGATTGTTGAAGCTTTCTCTTTGAAAAATCCTTGTTGCTCTGTCATTGGCGCCGCCGTATGACGGCGCCAATGTTTCTATCTGCTTACCGCTTCTTGCTGTTCATCAGGCGCCGAGATACACCATCTTGAACAGGAAGATTGCCGCGATCACCCAGATCACCGCCGACACGTCCTTGACGCGGCCGGTCAGCAATTTCAGTGCGGCATAGCTGATGAAGCCCAGCGCCAGACCGTTGGCGATCGAATACGTGAACGGCATAACCAGTGCAGTGATGACAGCAGGCACGCATTCGGTGGTGTCGTTCCAGTCGATGTCGGCCAGTTCGCGCAGCATCAGGCAAGCCACGAAGAACAGCGCCGGCGCCGTCGCATAAGCCGGCACCACGCCGGCCAGCGGCGCGATGAACAGCGCCAGCAGGAACAGCACGGCAACAGCCACCGCAGTCAGGCCGGTGCGTCCGCCTGCCTGCACGCCTGCTGCACTTTCAATATAGGCAGTGGTGCTCGATGTGCCAAGCAGCGAACCGGCAACAATGGCGCCGCTGTCAGCCAGCAAGGCCTTGTTGATGCGTTCGATCTTGCCGTTCTTCACCAGACCTGCGCGTTGCGCCACGCCCATCAGCGTGCCGGTGGCGTCGAACAGTTCCACCAGGAAGAACACCAGCACCACGTTCAGCAGACCCATCGAGATCGCGCCCTTCAGGTCCAGCTGGAACAGTGTCGGCGAGACCGAGGGCGGGACGGAGAACACGCCGTTGAAGTGATTGCCGCCGAAGATGAAGCTCAGCACCGTCACGCTCAGGATGCCGATCAGCAGCGCGCCGCGCACCTTCAGCTGATCCAGCGCAACGATCACCAGGAAACCGATGATGGCCAGCACCGGTGCGGCTTCATGCAGGTTGCCCATGGTGACGAACGTGGCAGGGCTGGCGGCCACGATGCCGGCGTTCTTGAGCGAGATCAGCGCGAGGAAAAGTCCTATCCCCGCCGGTATCGCCGTACGCAATGAATGCGGAATGGCGTTGATGATCAGCTCGCGGATACGGAACAGGCTCACCAGCAGGAACAGGCAGCCGGAGATGAACACCGCGCCCAGCGCAGCCTGCCACGGAAAGCCCATGCCCTTGACCACGGCGTAAGCAAAGTAGGCATTCAACCCCATGCCCGGCGCCAGGCCGATCGGGTAATTGGCGTACAGGCCCATGATCAATGTGCCGATTGCCGCCGCCACACAGGTGGCGACGAACACCGAATCTTTTGGCATACCCGCATCCCCGAGAATGGATGGGTTGACGAAGATGATGTATGCCATCGTCAGAAAGGTCGTGAGACCGGCCAGCAGCTCGGTACGGACGGTCGTCCCGTTGTCGCTGAGTTTGAAAAATTTATCTAGAAAAGTCATGAGAATTGTCTCCGTTTACGCAGTGTGTACAGTGCGCGATTCTTTTTTATACGCCAGAAAACTTGTGGATTTCTCAGGTCCACAAAAAATGGGCGTTCTGATTTGTATCTTGTTTTGCGCCGCTTCCCATCCCTGGAAACCACCTCCGAGCAGATTGATTGCAGCGTATGTAATGTCGTTGAAATATTTGGTGAAAAAGTAAGGCATAGGGAATATCAACTATAAGCTTATGGGTATATGGTGATGAGAAAATCAAATAATGACGATTTGCCATCATTCCAATCGTGGAATTCCTGATCGGAATGTATCGAATCGCTATAAATCGCGAAATTAAGCTGTGCCAACGGGGTGTTTAACCCTTGGTCCAGTAATCCGGCTGCGAATATACCTCCTTCAGGTAATCGATAAAGAAACGCGTCTTCGCCGGCAGATGCCGTTGCTGCGGATACACAGCCATGATGTCGTAATGAGGCAGGGCGTATTCGTCCAGCACCGTGATCAGTTCGCCCGAGGCCAGTTGCGCCTGAATCTCCCAGGTGGAGCGCCACGCCAGCCCCAGTCCTTCGCTGGCCCAGCGGTGCAGCAGCTCGCCGTCGTTGCAATCCAGATTGCCTTGCGCGCGGATGATGATCGGTTTGCCGCCTTGCTGAAAATACCAGCCGCGCTGTTGCCCGCCCTGCAGGTTGAAGGCCAGGCAATTGTGATCGGCCAGATCGTCCAGCGTCTTGGGGATGCCGTTGCGGTGCAGGTATTCCGGCGCGGCGCACACCACGCGGCGATTGCTGGCCAGCTTTACCGCCACGAAGCTCGGTTCGATTGCGCCGCCGATGCGGATGCCCAGGTCATAGCCTTCACGCACCAGATCCACCACGCGGTCGGTCAGGTTGAACGAGATCTGCACTTCCGGATGATGCGCAAGAAAAGCCGGCGCATGCGGCGCCACATGCAGCCGTCCATAGGCTGCCGGCGTCGAGACCACCAGATGGCCGGTGGCCTTGTGACGGCCTTCGGCGATGCTTTTTTCCGCCACCTCGATATCGCCCAGCAGCTTGCGGCAATGATCGAGGAAGACGCTGCCTTGTTCGGTCAGCGTCAGATGCCGCGTGGTGCGATGCATGAGCTTGGTGCCGAGGCGTTTTTCCAGCGCGTCGATACGTCGGCCCAGCATCACCGGGGTGATGTTTTCTTCCAGCGCGGCGGCGGCGAGGCTGCCTTTTTCGACCACGGACACGAACGCTTCGATCTGTTTGAGTTTGTCCATAAATCCTCCTTATTCAATACTTTTACTATGTTTCCATATTTTTAGTACGGAATAAACAGATATTTACTGGCCTTATCAAACAATATTGTTGGTTATAGGATGCATCTCACTAGCTGAGGGGCATCGTTGTTTTGCTTCCGGCGCATCAGGACCTAACAACCAGGAGGCAACATGGCAAAGATGAAGGCAGTAGACGCAGCGGTATATGTGCTGGAAAAAGAGGGCTGCCTGCAAGCCTTCGGCGTGCCCGGCGCGGCGATCAATCCATTTTACTCGGCGCTCAAACGCCATGGCGGCATCCAGCACATTCTGGCGCGCCACGTCGAAGGCGCCTCGCACATGGCCGAAGGCTACACCCGCGCCAGGGCCGGCAACATCGGTATCTGCATCGGCACTTCCGGTCCTGCCGGCACCGACATGATTACCGGCCTGTACTCCGCACAAGCCGACTCGATCCCCATCCTGTGCATCACCGGCCAGGCGCCGCGTGCACGTTTGTATAAAGAAGACTTTCAGGCCGTCGATATCGAATCGATCGCCAAGCCGGTCACCAAGTGGGCCGTCACCGTGCGCGAACCGGCGCTGGTGCCGCGCGTGTTCCAGCAGGCTTTCCACCTGATGCGTTCGGGCCGTCCAGGTCCGGTGCTGATCGACCTGCCGTTCGACGTGCAAATGGCCGAGATCGAATTCGATCCCGACACCTACGAGCC
The DNA here is from genome assembly GCF_058801885.1 of Herbaspirillum sp. GW822-FHT03A08. Classification (NCBI taxonomy): domain Bacteria; kingdom Pseudomonadati; phylum Pseudomonadota; class Betaproteobacteria; order Burkholderiales; family Oxalobacteraceae; genus Herbaspirillum; species Herbaspirillum sp. GW822-FHT03A08. The sequence goes on from NZ_JBXANR010000007.1 coordinate 277,491, forward strand.
GCTGCCGGTCTATCGCCCCTCGGCGACTCGCGCCCAGATCGAAAAAGCGCTGTCCATGCTCAACCAGTCCGAGCGTCCGCTGCTGACCATCGGCGGCGGCGTGATCAATGCCGATGCCGCTGAGCTGGCGGTGGAATTTGCCGAATTGACCGGCGTGCCTGTCATCCCGACCCTGATGGCGTGGGGCGCAATCCCTGACGACCACCCGCAAATGGCCGGCATGGTCGGACTGCAGACCAGCCACCGCTACGGCAACGCCACCATGCTGGCGTCCGACTTCGTGCTCGGCATCGGCAACCGCTGGGCCAACCGCCACACCGGTTCCATCGAAGTGTTCACCAAGGACCGCAAGTTCGTCCACGTGGATATCGAACCGACACAGATCGGCCGCGTGTTCGGCCCGGACTACGGCATCGTCTCCGACGCCAAGGCGGCATTGAAGCTGTTCATCGAAGTCGCCAAGGAACTGAAAGCCGCCGGCAAGCTGCCGAACCGTTCCGCCTGGCTGGCCGAATGCCAGGAGCGCAAGCGCACCATGCATCGCCGTACTCACTTCGAAGAAGTGCCGATCAAGCCGCAACGCGTCTATGAAGAGATGAACCGCGCCTTCGGCCGCGACACCTGCTACGTCAGCACCATCGGTCTGTCGCAGATCGCCGCCGCACAATTCCTGCACGTCTACAAGGATCGTCACTGGATCAACTGCGGCCAAGCCGGCCCGTTGGGCTGGACCATTCCTGCCGCGCTGGGCGTGTGCGCCGCCGATCCGCAACGCAAGGTCGTGGCGATCTCGGGTGACTACGACTTCCAGTTCATGATCGAAGAACTCGCTGTCGGCGCGCAATTCAACCTGCCATATCTGCACGTGGTGGTGAACAACTCCTATCTCGGCCTGATCCGCCAGGCACAACGCGGCTTCGAGATGGACTACTGCGTGCAGCTGGCGTTCGAAAACATCAATGCGCCTGAGCTCAACGGCTACGGCGTCGACCACGTCGCCGTGGTGGAAGGCCTGGGCTGCAAGGCGATCCGCGTCACCAACCCGAACGAAATCCAGGACGCCTTCGCCGTAGCGCAGCGCTGGATGGCCGAGTACCGCGTACCGGTGGTGGTGGAAATCATCCTGGAGCGCGTCACCAACATCGCGATGGGCACCGAGATCAACGCCGTCAACGAATTCGAAGAGCTGGCCACCAAGCGCGAACATGCGCCGACGGCAATCAGCCTGCTGGATTGAGTTTTATCAGCGTAAGAAATAAGCAGTAGTAAGCAGCAATAAGGAAGATCGCCAGAGGAGACAACGGCGGGGGAGCGTCATCACTTCTCCGTCGTCCCGGCGAATGCCGGGACCCAGCGTCGTCAGTACATCGACAGCGTTGGGAATGAGCGAAAACGACAGCGGAAAACTAAACCGGTTTGCCGGCACATGTTGCCATGTACCGAGCGAACAACCGCCGTCGCCATTGCAGTAAGCCACTGGGTCCCAGCGTTCGCTGGGACGACAGTGGTGTGTTTGACGTTGCACTAACAAGCACCACGACCACCAAGGACACACACATGACCAAACTCGCCGCCAATCTGACCATGCTCTTCACCGAGCTGCCGTTCCTGGAGCGTTTTCGCGCTGCTGCGCAAGCCAACTTCAAGGCCGTGGAATTCTTGTTCCCGTACGCTTTCGAACCGGCACAGATCGTCGAACAATTGCGCAAGAACGAACTGGAACTGGTGCTGCACAATCTGCCTGCTGGCAACTGGGAGGCCGGTGAGCGCGGCATCGCCTGCCATCCCGACCGCATCAATGAATTCCGCCAGGGTGTCGACGACGCGATCCGCTACGCCAAGGTACTCGGCGTCAAGCAACTGAACTGCCTGGTCGGCATCCAGCCGCAAGGCGTGAGCGCTGCCGCTGCACGCGAGACCCTGGTCGCCAATCTGAAATTTGCCGCCGACAAGCTGCAAGCCGAAGGCCTCGCCTTGCTGATCGAACCGATCAACTATTTCGACATTCCCGGCTTCTTCCTCAACACCACCAAGCAGGCGGCGGAACTGATCGCCGCTACCGGCTCCAACAACCTGTTCATCCAGTACGACATCTATCACATGCAGCGGATGGAAGGCGAACTGGCCAACACCATCAAGGCCAACCTCTCGCTGATCCGCCATGTGCAACTGGCCGATAACCCGGGCCGCTTTGAGCCGGGGACGGGCGAGATCAACTACCGCTTCCTGTTCAAGTACCTGGACGAGATCGGCTATCAGGGCTGGATCGGCTGCGAATACAAGCCGAAGGCCGGAACGGTTGAGGGTCTCGGCTGGCGTGCAGCACACGGCCTGTGATTCAGGTTTAAAGCGAATTCATTTATCTATCTTAGAGGAGGCACATCATGGCGAAAGTCGGATTCATCGGATTGGGCATCATGGGTTCGCCCATGGCGGAAAACCTGCAAAAGGGCGGCCACAAGCTCTACCTGCACGATCAAAAAAACCCTCCGGCAGCACTGATCGAAGGCGGCGCCACCGTCTGCACATCGGGCGCTGAAGTCGCCAAGCGCGCCGACATCATCATCGTGATGGTGCCGGATACCCCGCACGTGGAAGCAGTGCTGTTCAGCAAAGGCGGCGTTGCTGAAGGGCTGACCGCCGGCAAGATCGTGGTCGACATGAGTTCGATCTCGCCGATCGCCACCAAGGGCTTTGCGCAAAAGATCAACGCACTAGGTTGCGAATACCTGGACGCACCGGTGTCCGGCGGTGAAGTCGGCGCCAAGGCAGCGTCGCTGACCATCATGGTCGGCGGCAACGAGTCCGCGTTCAACGACGTCAAGCCATTGTTTGAACTGATGGGCAAGAACATCACGCTGGTTGGCGGCAATGGCGACGGTCAGACCACCAAGGTGGCGAACCAGATCATCGTTGCACTGAATATTCAGGCAGTGGCTGAAGCGCTGTTGTTTGCTTCCAAGGCCGGTGCAGATCCTGCGCGTGTGCGCCAGGCGCTGATGGGCGGGTTTGCTTCGTCGCGCATTCTGGAAGTGCATGGCGAGCGCATGGTCAAGCGCACCTTCAATCCTGGTTTCCGTATCGAGCTGCATCAGAAGGATTTGAATCTGGCTTTGCAGGGGGCCAAGGCGCTGGGCGTCAGCTTGCCTAATACGGCTACTGCGCAGGAGTTGATGAATGCTTGTGCGGCCAATGGGATGAGTGGGTTGGATCACTCGGCGTTGTGCCGGGCGATTGAGTTGATGTCGAATCATGAGATTGCCAAGGGTTAATTGGCAGCTTGCCAAGGGCTTGTCGTCCTGACGTAAGTCAGGACCCAGCGGCGTTTGTTGTCCCGACTGGGCAGCTGTCTGTAGCTGATTCTTTTCGTTCTTCGGACGACCGTGCCGGGGGTAGCCCGGCGGCTACTTACTTTCTTTGCTTCGCCAGAGAAAGTAAGCAAAGAAAGGGCTGGAGCACTGCTCCAACATAACTGGGTCGTAGCTCTCTTCGAGGGTTCCCGGCGCCAGCAGGTGAAAATCGGGAAGGGAAAACAACTCGCTACGCTCAGACATTTTTCCCTTCTTAATCCGATTTTCATCTGCTGACCCCGGCTACTCTCAAGCGGACTTCGAGGCGGGCTCGCTGCGCATCGCCCTAGGTATAGCTGTGGTTCGAATTTTTCTGGTCTCTTTAGGTTCGTCGTTCCAACGAAAGTTGGAACCCAGCGTCGTGAAGAAGGTTGAGTGATGCGCTGACGCCACTGGATCCCAGCGTCCGCTGGGACGATGAACGAATTAGCGACAACGAACGTTTGATAGCGCGATGCCGACGCCGGGAACCCCCGAAAGGGTCTACGACCCAGCGGTCGCTTCTTTTGTTTACTTTTCTTGGCGAGACAAGAAAAGTGAGTAGCCGCCGGGCTACCCCCGGCAGGGTGGTCCGAAGAATGAAAAGAATCGGCAGCCACTCAAGCATGTCGGAAAAAAGGATTAAAAACAATGCAATCGCCTCGCCAATTTCTCCTCGACCTCTACACCGCAGCCGTCTCCGCAGTAAGCGCAGAAAAATCCCTCCCATCCTTCTTGCCGGAACCCCCAAAGCAGGGAAGAACCCTGGTAATAGGCGCAGGAAAAGGCGCAGCAGCCATGGCCAAAACAGTAGAGCAGCACTGGCCCGGCGAGCTATCAGGCTTGGTAGTAACCAGGTACGGCCACGGCGCCGACTGCCAACACATCGAAGTCGTCGAAGCCTCCCACCCTGTCCCCGACGAAGCCGGCAGAAAAGCCGCCTCCCGCATGCTCGAGATGGTCAACGGCCTCAGCAAAGACGACCTCGTCCTCTGCCTGATCTCCGGCGGCGGCTCCGCGCTACTCGCACTTCCAGCTGAAGGCATCACCCTCGAACAAAAGCAGGGCATCAACAAATCCCTGCTCAAAAGCGGCGCCAACATCTTTGAAATGAACTGCGTCCGCAAACATCTCTCCGCCATCAAAGGCGGTCGCCTCGCACTGGCCTGTGCGCCGGCGCGTGTGGTGACGCTGATGATTTCCGATATTCCCGGCGACGACCCCGGCATCATCGCCAGCGGCCCGACCTTGCCCGACGCCACCACCTGCGCCGACGCGCTGGCGGTGCTGCGCAAATACAAGATCGAGATTCCGCCATCGGTGCAAGCGCACCTAGAATCCGGCATCGGCGAAACCCCCAAGCCCGGCGATGAACGCCTCAAAGCAAATGAACACCACGTCATCGCCACCGCCCAGCAAGCCCTGCAGGCGGCAGCCGCTACCGCCATCGCAGCAGGCATTACGCCCTACATCCTGTCCGACGACATGGAAGGCGAAGCACGCGACATCGGCCTCGCCCACGCTGCCATCGCCAGACAGATCGCCCAGTACGACCAGCCGTTCAAGAAACCCTGCGTGCTGATCTCCGGCGGCGAAACCACCGTCACCGTGCGCGGCACTGGTCGCGGCGGACGCAATGCGGAATTCTTGTTGAGCCTCGCCAATGCCCTCAACGGCGCACCCGGCATGCACGCAATCGCCTGCGATACGGACGGCATTGACGGTTCGGAAGACAACGCCGGTGCGATCTATCAGCCGGACTCCATGAAGCGCGCCGAAGAACTCGGCCTCAATCCTAAAGCGCTGCTGGAGAACAACGACGGCTACGGCTTCTTCAGTGCGCTCGGCGACCTTGTCGTCAGCGGCCCGACCAGAACCAACGTGAACGACTTCCGCGCCATTTTTATTCTCTAAAAAAATATATCCCCGTCGTCCCAGCGAAGGCTGGGACCCAGTGTCGTGCGTTTCATCAAATAAAACAAATGACGCCGCAAACCAACAACCCAAGGAGACCCGTCCATGCGACGTCAACGCCAGGCAAAAATCGTAGCCACACTCGGCCCAGCCAGCGCCACCAAAGAAATGATCAAAGCCCTGTTCGAAGCTGGCGCCGATGTGTTCCGCTTCAACTTCAGCCACGGCACCCATGCCGACCACCACGCCCGTTTTGAAATCGTGCGCGCCGTCGAGCGCGAAGTTGGCCGTCCGATCGCCATCCTCGCTGACCTGCAAGGCCCCAAGCTGCGTGTCGGCCAGTTCGCCGACGGCAAGGTTCAGTTGGAAGCAGGGCAGGAGTTCGTCCTCGACAGCGACACCACGCCCGGCGACAACACCCGCGTCTGCCTGCCGCATGCCGAACTGTTTGAAGTCATCGCCGCCGGCCAGTCGCTGCTGCTCGACGACGGCAAGCTGCGGCTGCAAGTGCTCGATAGTGATGGCCAACGCATCCGTACCAAAGTCATCAACGGCGGCGCCTTGTCCGACCGCAAGGGCGTCAACGTACCCGACGCCGTGCTGCCGATTCCAGCACTCACCGAGAAGGACAAACGCGACCTGTCCTTCGCACTGGAACTCGGCGTCGACTGGATCGCGCTGTCTTTCGTCCAGCGTCCGGAAGACGTGCTCGAAGCGCGCGCCCTGATCAACGGCCGCGCCGCCGTGCTGTCCAAGCTGGAAAAGCCAGCCGCTCTCGACCGCCTCGACGAAATCGTCCAGGCCTCCGACGCCATCATGGTCGCGCGCGGCGACCTTGGCGTCGAGCTGCCGCCGGAGCGTGTCCCCGGCACGCAAAAGCGCATCCTGCGCGTCTGCCGCCAACACGGCCGCCCGATCGTCATCGCCACCCAGATGCTGGAATCCATGATCACGAGTCCCGTGCCGACCCGTGCCGAAGTTTCCGACGTCGCCAGCGCCATCTACGACGGCTCCGACGCCGTCATGCTGTCAGCCGAATCCGCCAACGGCGCTTACCCGCTGCAAGCCGTCGCCATGATGGACCGCGTCATCAGCGAAGTCGAACGCGACCCGCTCTACCGCAACATGCTCGACGCACAGCAAGAGACGCCGCAAGCCAACAGTTCGGACGCCATCTGCTCGGCCTTGCGCGACGTCACACGTATCGTCGGCGCCACCGCCACCGTGACCTACACCAGCTCCGGCCACACCAGCCTGCGCGCCGCCCGCGAACGCCCGATGGCGCCGATCCTGAGCATCACGCCCAAGATCGCGACCGCGCGTAAGTTGGCGTTGGTCTGGGGCGTGCACTCAACGATCAGCGACCAGGTCCACAACGAAAGCGAAATGGTCAGCGCCGCATGCCAGACGGCATTGAAGGAAGGGTTTGCAAAGAAAGGCGATCAGATCGCCATCACCGCCGGCATGCCGTTCGGGCAGCCGGGGAGCACCAATTTGTTGAGGTTGGCGGAGGTGTGGGGAGATACTTCAAGTAATTGAATATGGTCGTTATGGAGCTGTTCCAGCAAGGACTTTACAACCTGACTCCATGAGATCTTTGTCGTAAGTGACAATTGAGGCGCCATCGATCTGACCTTTTACATAGGGATCTTTACTCGCCTCAAGCTTCTTTATTGCGTCTCTCGTTTTCTGGTCAAATCCACTTTTGTCAGAAGAAAAGATTGCATCAATTTTTCCCTTCAGGTCAGGATAGGTTTTAAGGCAGTTTCTTTTCATAGCAATCGCGGTGAGTGCATTTTTCTTAATGTCTGAATATATATTCGTTGCAATGTCGGCTGCTCGTGCAAGAACTGCTTGCTGGTCTCTGTCCAAGGCGGGTGTGGCATCTTGCGCGAACAGATGACCACTGAAGAATGCGGCAAGAATAAACACCTTGCTTCGTGGATGTATGAAGTTCATTTAATTTCCTTGTGCAATTTGTTGACGATATCGAGATGGTTTCCAAGCACTGCCTTCTGCTGCTTTCCACTCAAACTCCCCAGCGCCTTCTCATAAGACCACTGCACCAACTCCTTCAGATAATCCTCCGGCATGCTGCGCACATCCACAATCGTGACCCAGTGAAAGCGCGCCATATAACGCGCAGGCTTGATGCCGGGCATGCCGGTCAGCTCAAGGAAACGGTCGGGACTGGCACGGAAGCTGAAGCGCCATTTTTCCGGATCGCTGGTTTTGAACCAGGCGAAGTTTTTCTCGCCGACGGAGTAGACCAGGATATTGGAGGGCGGCAGCGCGAGACGGGATGTTGCCGCCGGCAATGCCTCGCAGAATTTTTTTAGTTGGGTGGTGTTCATACCTGAACGAGAGGGTTTCGTGAGGAAGCATGGAACGAGTAATGAGTCACTTGTCCAGCACGCCAAGTTTGGCTGAACCATTGATTTCTATTTTCTTGCCGACGATTTTTTTGTCCGAGTCATCCTCTATCCAGACTGCGGAATATTTTTCGCCTAGAACACCTCGCACCGTGTAGATCTTATTTGCTTCCGGCGTGAATTCAATGTCGCCTTTGACTTCATACACGGTTCTGAAGAGGACATCTATCGGCGCTGCGTAGATGGTTCTGCCTACGACGCTGACTTTCAACGGTTGAGCGGGAATCTTCCGTTCAATATTTCTGACGCTGAGATTTCTGCCTTGGCCTGCACTGGCCTTATCGGTGCTGTTGCGGCTCGATTCGATGGTCTGGCCGTTGACCGCTTCTGCATAAAACATGTCTGCATTCTTATCCCGGCTGGATGATTTTGCGGAATCCTTCAGGATCGCGACTGGGCCTGCGTAGTCTGCAGGAAGCAGGGGTGGTATGGTTGTGCAGCCGGTCAGGAGGGCGGCAATCAATGCCGCAGCGACATAGCGTGATTTGATGATTTTTCCCCTTATTTTTAGCGTGAGGCCGATTTGCCATGATTGCCATGAGCACTAGCCGGATCTGTATTTTTATCAATGATAAATGAAATCGGTGAAATGAAAAATGGCGCTGTCGCCAGCGCCATTCAAAAAAGGAAGCTTACGTACTACGCGTAATTTTTAGAACTGTTCCCAGTCGTCGTCCTTGCCGGCCGCAACTGGCGCGGGTTTGGTGGACGATGCCAGCATTGGTGTCGATACAGGCTTCGGTGCTTGTTTCAGCTGCGCCGCTTTCGGCGTGATGTTGACGGTGGCTTTCTTCGAAATGGCTGCCGATGTGCCAGACGTCGCTGCACTCTTCGCCATCTGCTGATCCAGCTTGAACACGCTCACCAGCTGCATCAGCTTGGCCGCCTGATCTTGCAGGGACTGCGCAGCCGCTGCAGATTCTTCGACCAGCGCTGCATTCTGCTGCGTGGTCTCATCGATGTTGGTGATGGCGCGGCCGACTTCTTCGATGCCCTGGCTTTGTTCCTGGCTGGCGGCGCTGATTTCGCCGACGATATCCGTTACCCGTTTTACACTGGCGACGACTTCGGTCATGGTGGTGCCGGCTTGTTCGACCAGTTTGCTGCCGGTGTCGACCTTGGCGACAGAGTCGTCGATGAGGATCTTGATTTCCTTGGCGGCGGCGGCGCTGCGCTGAGCCAGGCTGCGTACTTCGCTGGCGACGACTGCGAAGCCGCGGCCTTGTTCGCCGGCGCGGGCTGCTTCGACGGCGGCGTTCAAGGCGAGGATGTTGGTCTGGAAGGCGATGCCGTCGATCACGCCGATGATGTCGACGATCTTCTTGGACGAGTCGTTGATCGAGCTCATGGTGTCGACTACCTGGCCGACCACGGTACCGCCGTCCACTGCGACGCTGGAGGCGGACACGGCGAGCTGGTTGGCCTGGCGGGCGTTGTCGGCATTTTGCCTGACGGTGGAGGTGAGTTCTTCCATGGCCGAGGCAGTTTCCTCCAGCGAGCCGGCTTGCTGTTCGGTGCGCGCCGACAGGTCCATGTTGCCGGTGGCGATTTCGCTGGAGGCGGTGGCGATGGTGTCGGTGCCTTGCCGCACCTGGCTGACGATGTTGTAGAGGTTGCCGTTCATGGTCTGCAACGCTGACATGAGCTGACCGGTTTCGTCGGTGGATTTGACTTCAACCTTGGTGGTGAGGTCGCCGTCGGCGACGCGGCGGGCGACGTCGACTGCTTCGGTCAGCGGGCGCGTGATGCTGCGCGAGACCAGCCACGCGACGGCGGCCGACAGCAGCAGGGTGATGCCGGCGAGCGTGTTGATGATCATGCGGGCGCTGCCGGATTCGCTGCTGGCCTTGTCGCCGGCGGCGTCCATCAGACCGCCCTGATAATCGAACATGGCGTCGAGTGCGATGAAGTACTTGATCTGCAGCGGCATGAACTGTTGCGGCAGATAGGCCTTGGCGTCATCGATCTGACCGGCCAGCGCCAGCTTCATGAGGCCGTCGCGCACCGGGATGTAGGCGTCGCGCGCGGTCATGGCATCTTTGACGTAGCGCTTGTCTTCATCGGTTTTTGCAATCGATTGCATTTGCGCGAGACTGTCGTTCATCTTTTTGTCGGCAGCCGTTGCGTCATTGACGAGATATTTGATCTTGTCGGCGTCGCTGGTCAGCATGATGTCGCGCAAGTCGATGGCGATCTTGTTGACCTGGATCTGGATGGTGTTTGCCAGCACGGTTTTGGGATAACGGTCTTTGGTGATCAGGTTGATGCCGTCGTTGAGGCGGCCCAATTGGATATTGCTGAGCGCCGTGATGGCGACCAGCAGGACGATCACGATGCCGAAGCCGATGGTCAGGCGTTGGCCGATTTTCATGTTGGCGATTTTCATGGGATACCTTTGCTGGTTCAGTAGGCTGCAAAACGTAACGTCATTGCTGGCGTTGTTACTCAAAAGGCAATTCTTGTGCCAAGAGCTCGATTCGTTTGTGATGCGTTTCCACCGTGCAATTGTGTCGCCGGGGCGCGGCAAAGCATTCCGGGCGGTCCTTGTCGGACGGGCCGGAATGCTATTTTTTCTTGTTGTAGATGACTGTTAGTTTGCTGCGTCGGCCAGTTCAAATGCTAGCGCATTGTGGCGCTCAATTGTCATTCCGAGATCGATTGTTGTGCATTGGCCGTCACGCACAATCACGCGACCGTTAATCACGCTGTAGGACACGTTGGGCGGCGTGCAGAACACCAGCGCCGCAACCGGGTCGTGCAGCGCGCCGGCGAAACCGATCTGGTCCAGTCTGAACATCACCACATCGGCCGACATGCCCGGCTTCAGTGCGCCGATGTCGTCGCGGTTGAGGACTTTGGCGCCGCCAAGGGTGGCGATTTCCAGTGCTTGCCGCGCGGTCATCGCATCGGGGCCGAAGCCGACGCGTTGCAGCAGCATGGCCTGGCGCACTTCACCCATCATGTGAGCGCCGTCGTTGGAGGCGCTGCCGTCGACGCCGAGCCCGACCGCTACGCCGGCATCGATCATCTTGCGGATCGGTGCGATGCCGGACGCCAGGCGCATGTTGGAACAGGGGCAATGCGCCACGCCGGTGCCGGTGCGCGCAAACAGATCGATGCCGTGGTCGTCGAGCTGGACGCAGTGCGCGTGCCAGACGTCGTGGCCGACCCAGCCGCAGTCTTCGGCGTATTCGGCCGGCGTCATGTTGAACTTCTCACGGCTGTAGGCGATGTCGTTGAGGTTTTCGGCGAGGTGGGTATGCAGCGAGACCTTGTAGCTGCGCGCCATGTTCGCTGCTTCGCGCATGAGGTCGCGCGAGACCGAGAACGGGGAACAGGGCGCGACCACGATGCGTTGCATGGCGTGGCGGCTGTGGTCGTGGTAGGTCTCGATCAGACGTTGCGTGTCGCGCAGGATGTCTTTTTCATCTTCCACCACGCGGTCCGGCGGCAGGCCGCCCTTGGACTGGCCGACGCTCATCGCGCCGCGCGCGCCGTGGAAGCGCATGCCGATTTGCTGTGCGGCTTCGAGGCTGTCATCGAGGCGTGTCTTGTTCGGATAAATATAGAGATGGTCACTGCTGGTGGTGCAACCGGAGAGGATCAGTTCTGCCATCGCGGTGAGCGTGGAGACCTTGATCATTTCCGGCGTCAGGCCGGCCCAGATCGGGTAGAGATTGGTCAGCCAGTTGAACAGTTCGCCGTCTTGCGCGGCGGGGATCACGCGCGTGAGGCTTTGGTACATGTGGTGGTGGGTGTTGATCAGGCCGGGCAGCACGACATGGTTCGTTGCGTCGATGATTTCGTCGGCGGTTTGGGGCAGGTCGGCTGTGTTGCCGACTTGTTCGATGACGTTGTTGCGGATGAAGATGGCGCCGTTTTTGATTTCTTCTCTTGTGTCGTTCATTGTTACTACGACGGTGGCGTTCTTGATTAAGAGGGTTTTGCTCATTTGGGACTCGCTGGATATTGTTTGGTGTTGGGTGTTGATGCGGCGCAGGTGATAGTGGAGTCCCTTTTAAACCCTATTAACGCTTTGCCTGGTTTTGTTGATTGGTACGGTGCTGCTTTGTTTCTTTTGTTTCTTTTGTTGCTGTGTCGCAGATACTGTTCGTTCTTCGGTCTATCTTGCCGGGGTAGCCCGGCGGCTACTCACTTTCTTTGCCTCGCCAAAGAAAGTAAGCAAAGAAAGGCGACCGCGGGATCCAGGTCCTTCGGACTTCCCGGTGATGCGATGCGAAAAATGGGAGGGGAAATAAACTCGCTGCGCTCAGACAAATTTCCCCTCTTTTTCCATTTTTCGCATCGCATCACCGGCTGGTTCCAAGCGGAACTGCCAGACCGGCTCGCTTCGCTTTGCCTGGGGTGGCTCGCCTTCGGCATCGCGCTTGTCGTCTTCTGCGGTAATTATTTGCGCAGTCGTCCCAGCGAACGCTGGGACCCAATGACGTTACGACGCTGATATCTCCTTGCAGCCTTAAACCTTCGCCTTAAAATTCCGCAAGAAATCCAGCAGGATTTGCGCCGACACCTCAGCGTCATCCGCCGTCATGGTCTCCAGCGGATTGTGGCTGATGCCGCCGTTGCCGCACCGCGTGAACAGCATCGCGACGTCTGTCATCTTGGCGATGGTCATGGCGTCGTGGCCTGCGCCGGAGGCTAGTTCAAACGGTTTGACGCCGGCGCGTTCGGTGGCGGCGGCGAGTTGGTGCATGAGCCAGTTGGCGCATGGCGCCGCTGGGGCTGCGACGGTTTTTTCCAATGTGACGTCGACGCTGCGGCGCTGGCAGATTTCTTCGATTTTATTGATCACGTCAGCGACCGCTGCGTCGCGTACATCGTCGCGGGCGGCGCGGATGTCCAATGACAAAGTGCACGCGCCGGGGATGACGTTGGTGGAGCCGTTGGGCACTTGCAACTGGCCGACGGTGCCGACCAGCGAGGCGTGCTGGTCCTGGCTGCAGCGTTGCTCGACGTAGAGGATGATTTCTGCGGCGGTCGCTGCAGCATCTTTGCGCATGTTCATCGGTGTGGTGCCGGCGTGGCTGGCGACGCCTTTGAGATGCACCAGGTGGCGCGAGCTGCCGGCAATCGAGGTGACGATGCCCACCGGCAGGTCGCGGTTGAGCAGCACCGGGCCTTGTTCAATGTGGACTTCAACGTAGCCGAGCAGGTCGGATGGATCGCGTGCGATCTTCGGAATCGCGCTGATGTCATGGCCGGCCTGGGTAAGCACGTCGCGCATGCTGATGCCGTCGCGGTCGGTCAGGTTGAGCAGATTGAGGTCGAACTGGCCGATGATCGCCTTGCTGCCTAAGAACGTGCTCTTGAAGCGCACGCCCTCTTCTTCCGAGAAAGCGATGATTTCAAAATGGAAGGGCAGCGTTTCGCCTTTTTCATGCAGGTGCTTGACGATGGCGATCGGCAGCAGGATGCCTTCGCGGCCATCGTATTTGCCGCCGTTTCGCACGGTGTCGTAGTGCGAGCCGGTCATTAATGTCTTGGCTTGGGGATCGGTCGAGAGGTAGCGGCCGACCACGTTGCCGACCGCGTCGATGTGGGCGTGCATGCCGGCTTCGCGCATCCAGTGTGCGATCTGGTCGGCGGTGCGGCGATGGGCGTCGGTCATGTAGGTGCAGGTCAGCGCGCCTTCGTCTTCACTCCAGGCGCCGATTTCTTCCGCCCATTCCATGATGGTGGCGCCGATGGCCGGCGTGTAGCCGAGCAGGTCGTTGATGCGCATTTCTGCAATGCGGCCGATCTGGCGCAGCGCTTCGCGCAGTTCGTCTTCCGGCTGGTTGCGCAGGCGGCGGGTGAAGGTGGCGATGATCTGCTGGCGCGTCAGGCCTTTGCCGGTGGCGCCCTTGACCGCGAGGATGAAGGGGAAGCCGAATTTGGCGTTGTAGTCGCCGTTGAGTTTTTGCAGTGTGGCGAATTCTTCCGGCGTGCACAGGTTGAGGCCAGCCTTGGCTTGCTCACCGGTCGATTCAGCGGTCAGTTCGCCGGCGATGGCGGCTTTGCCTGCGAGTTCCGGGTGGGCGCGGATGAGGCCCAATTGTTCTGCGCGTTCCGCACTGGTGACCACGCCTTGCAGCGCTTGCTTGAGGGCCGTGATGTTGGCGAAGGGGCCGAGCCTGGCTGCCCGTTCCGGAATCCATGGCGAGTGCTCGTAGATCCCGTGCAGGGTCTTGACGAAAGCCGGGACGTCTTGCGCGGCGCTGCTGTTCAATTGTTCTAGTGTGGTCATCCTGATACCTGTTGCGTAGTTTGCTTACGATTGCTGCTGTTCTGAACTGAATACCTGGACAGGACGGTCCCGCCGTCCTGTCTTGCTGCAAGAATACTGCCGGGCGAGCGGGACTCGCCATTATCTACTGTCTCTTCAAACCTCAATGATCCGAGCTCTGGGCAGCCGCCAGCGCATAGTTGGCGACTTCTTCGTCGCTGCCGCGCCCGTTGAAGAACACGTTCAGCACTACCGCCATGGTTGATGCAAGCAATATGCCACTATGGAAGATAGTGGACAAGAAGCCCGGCATCTTGTCAAAGAAAGTCGGCGCGACAATCGGGATCATGCCCACGCCGATGCTGATGGCGACGATGAACAGGTTATTGCGGTTGGTGTTGAAGTCGACCTTGGCCAGGATCTTGATCCCGGTTGCGGCCACCATGCCGAACATCACGATGCCTGCGCCGCCCAGCACAAATTGCGGGATCGACGCCGCGACGTGCGCCATTTTGGGGAACAGGCCGAACGCCGCCAGGATCACGCCCGCGGCCACGCAGACGTAGCGGCTGCGGATGCCGGTGACGCCGACCAGGCCGACGTTTTGCGAGAACGAGGTGTAGGGGAAGGTGTTGAAGATCCCGCCGATCACCGTGCCCAGACCGTCCACGCGCAGACCGCGCGCCAGCGTCTGGTCGTCGACCTTTTTCTCGACGATGTCGCCCAGCGCCATGAACATGCCGGTCGATTCGATCATGGTGACGATCATGACCAGGCACATGCTGATGATGGAGCCGGCGTCGAACTGCGGCCAGCCGTAATGGAAGGGCTTGATCACCGCAAACCATTCCGCCGCGCCGAGGCCGTCGAAGTTGATCTTGCCGAGCGACAGGGCAATGATGAAACCGACAATCATGCCCATCAGCACCGAGATGTTGGCGATGAAGCCTTTGACGTATTTGGTGATGAGCAGGATGGAGACGAGGACGACGGCAGCGACGGCGAGGCTGAGCGGGGAGCCGTAGTCGGGATTGGGGATCTTGACGAAGACGCCGTCGACCAGCTTGCCGATGATGGGTTGTCCGCCTGCGGCCCAGTTGATGCCGACGCCCATCAGCGATACTCCGATCACCGTGATCACGGTGCCGGTGACCACCGGCGGGAAGTAGCGCATGAGCTTGCTCATGTAGGGCGACGCCAGGATGCAGAATATCCCTGCCGCGATGACGGCCCCGTAGATGTGAAGGATGCTCAGCGATGGATTGTTGGCCATGGCGACCATCGGTCCGACGGCGGCGAAGGTGACGCCCATCATGACCGGCATGCGGATGCCGAACTTCCAGATACCGAGGCTTTGAATAATGGTGACCAGGCCGCAGCAGAACAGGTCGGCGCTGATCAGGTAGGCAATTTCAGATTTTGGCAGGTTTAGGGCACCGCCGACGATGAGCGGTACTGCGATAGCGCCGGCATACATCACGAGTACGTGCTGCATGCCCAGCGCGGCGAGTTTGAGTATCGGCAGTCTTTCGTCTACCGGATGGCTTTGGGTTGTCATTGCTGTCTCCAAGTTTTTATATGGAGGCCGTTGCAAGCTGGATGCGGCTTGCTGCGGCCTCTCGTCAAGTCCTTGCAGAAGGGTGCAGATTCTGAGCAAGATCCTTCGTACAGGCTTGTGGGCCGATACTAAAGTAAATTGTTCAGCCCAATATATAAGCCCGCCAATACTCGATTTCTGAATGTGGATATAAGCAGTGTGATTTTAATGTTGCCGCAAAGCCTTAATTGGCAAGCATCTTGGCGGCGGCGCTCACCTGCGCGCGCAGCCATTTATGCTCGGTCGCCTGATGTACGCGTTCATGCCATAACTGGTAAAAGCGCAGCGGTGGAAACTTGATCGGCACGCTATAGCTTTTCAGCGATAAGGTCTTTTCATAGAAGCTGGCGAACTGCTGGCCGGCTGTCAGCACCAGGTCGGTCTGCGCCACCATGTAAGGCAGCATGCGGAAATGCGCCGACTCGACCACGACATTGCGATGCAGGTTCTGCTTCTCCAGGAAGCTGTCGATGGTGCCGTGATATCCCGGCAAAATCTGCGACGGCGCGGCATGCGGCAGGCTCAGATAATCTTCGATCGTCATCGCATCCTTGGCGGTGCGCTTGGCGTACGCACAGTCGGAGCGCATCAGGCAGACGATGGGGTCGTCGAACAGCTTGGACAGATGCAGGTGCGGCGGCGGTTCGTCCCAGTTGGCGATGACGAGGTCGAGTTCGCCGTCCGACAGCAGGCGCACATAGTCGGTCTCCGGGCCGAGCGCGTGGATGACGATATGGCTCTTGGGCGATTCGCGGCGCAGGCGGGCGATGACTTCGGTGAAGAAGGGCGTGTTCATGTAATCCGGCGCGGCGATGTGGAAGGTGCGCGCTTCTTCTTGCGGTACAAACGCGGTCTTGGGTACGAACAGGCGCTCGGTTTCTTCCAGGATGCGCTTGGCCGGCTTCAGCAGGCTTTCGCCATGCTGGGTCGGTACCATGCCGCGCGCGCCGCGCACCAGCAAGGGGTCGCCGGTCAGCTCGCGCAATTTGCGCAGCGAAGCCGAGATCGACGGTTGTGGCTGATTAAGTTTCAGCGCTACGCGTGAAACGTTCTTTTCGCACAGCAACAGATAGAGGATGCGAATCAGGTGAATATCGAGATGGTCTGGCAGCCTGGACATAGTTGTCTCCGGGTAACTGGTAATGCGAGGCGGGCGTTTGCGCAGGGCGCGCTGAACAGCCTTCTTACCCGTGGAGGGTGGCCACACTGGTTGATTTGTTGATGTTATGGGTCTCTGATTAGTATATTTTTTGGGATATAGAGATTCCCACATAACGCGTCCATTGTTGTATATGAATATGCGTATGTCAAATATAAGCTGCTGGCAATGTTTTAAAACCCCAACACGTTTATCGTTCCACCATCCCGGTCGCACCGTCTGTGCGCAGGTGGCGGCCGAGAAAACAATGATTGTTGAAAAAATAATGGATGGCAATTGCCATCGAGGTCGTCGCGGCAGCAGGTAACGAAGATTTACGCAGGAGCAGGAGACGTTCTGCGCAAGTCCTCTTATTTATCCGGGAAGGTGTTTTTGCATCCATCCCGGATCGACCGTTTTGTGATTTGAGGCCCGGCCTCGCTCATCTGAAGTGCCCGCAGTGGCAGGTGAGGAACAAACGTGGGGAAGACATGGAAGCATTGTTCGTATCGTATGGCGTGGAGTGGCTCAATCTGCTGGTGCGCTGGCTGCACTTGATCACCGGGATTGCGTGGATCGGCGCATCGTTTTATTTCGTCTGGCTGGACAACTCCATCCGTCCTCCGAAGCCGGGCAGCGACCTGGCGAAGAAGGGCGTATCCGGTGAGTTGTGGGCCGTGCACGGCGGTGGGTTCTACAACCCGCAGAAATATCTCGTCGCGCCTTCCGAATTGCCGGAAGAACTGCACTGGTTCAAGTGGGAAGCCTACGCCACCTGGATCACCGGCTTCGCGATGCTGTTCATCGTCTACTATTTCAACGCCTCGGCCATGATGGTCGACAAGTCGGTCGCCGATCTCTCCGGTCTGCAATCGGTCGGTGTCGGCCTCGGCACCTTGCTGGCCGGCTGGATCGTCTACGACCTGCTGTGCAAATCTCCGCTGGGCAAACGTGAAGGCTTGCTCGGTCTGGTGATGTTCGTTTTCATCGTCGCCGTGGCATATGTGCTGACGCATCTGCTGAGCGGTCGTGCTGCTTACATCCACGTCGGCGCCATGATCGGCACCATCATGGTCGGCAACGTGCTGATGGTGATCATCCCCGGTCAGCGCAAGCTGGTGGAAGCCATGAAGGAAGGCAAGTCGCCTGATCCTATCTACGGCAAAAAGGGCAAGCAACGCAGCGTGCACAACAACTACTTCACACTGCCGATTCTGTTCATCATGATCAGCAACCACTACGCGATGACTTATACCCACGCGTACAGCTGGCTGGTGCTGGCTGCGATCATGGCTGCCGGCGTACTGATCCGTCACTTCTTCAACCTGCGCCATGCCGGCAAGGTTTCCATCGGTTTCCCGATTGCCGGTTGCGCGCTGTTGCTGGCGGTAGCGATTGCAATTGCACCGAAGCCGTTGCCCAAGGTCGCTCCGGCACCTGCTCCGGCTGCATCGGCCGCCTCTGCTGATGCTGCAGGCGTAACGGCAAATACCTCCGCAACTGTACCTGTCGCGGCTGCGGCAAGCGGCGTAGACTTTGCCCGCGTGCAGGAAGTGATCACGCAACGTTGTGCGAGCTGCCACTCGGCGCAACCGACGCAAGCCGGTTTCGCCACCGCGCCGGCAGGCATGATGCTGCAGACGCCTGAGCTGATCCGCCAACACGCTGCCAAGGTTTACCAGCGCGCGGTTCAGACCAAGGACATGCCGCTGGCGAACATGACGCATATGACCGATGACGAGCGCGCCCTGATCGGCGCCTGGTTTGAAGCCGGCGCGAAGTAATCCGGCGTTCATATATCGACAGAAGAAGCGCCTGCCTCTGTGCAGGCGTTCCTGACTGACAAAGAAAGACAAGGAAATCCCATGACCACCATCACCATCGACGGTTTCAACCTCAACGCGGAGCAAGTCGTCAGCGTCGCGCGCGCGACCAA
>NZ_JBXANR010000008.1:0-236126 GCF_058801885.1 Herbaspirillum sp. GW822-FHT03A08
ATCAGCGTCATCGACGGCATCGCCTTCCAGACCAACATCCTCGCACTCAATGCGGCGGTAGAAGCTGCCCGTGCCGGAGAGCAGGGCCGCGGCTTTGCCGTGGTAGCTTCCGAAGTGCGCAACCTTGCGCAACGCAGCGCGACCGCAGCCAAGGAAATCAAGACGCTGATTGATGACTCGGTCTCCACCGTCGAGAACGGCAGCAATCTGGTTGCACAGGCCGGCGCCACCATGGAGCAAGTAGTCACCAGCGTGCGCCGGGTTACCGATATCGTCGGTGAAATCAGCTCCGCCAGCGCCGAACAAAGCAGTGGCATCGAGCAGGTGAATCAGGCTATTACCTCGATGGATCAAGCCACCCAACAAAATGGGGCGTTGGTCGAACAAGCTGCCGCCGCCGCACAGTCGTTGCGGGATCAGGCGCAACATCTCGAAAAGACGGTCAGCGTGTTCAAACTTGACCCTGAACGTGTGGCCGCCACCGGCTTCGCTCGTGCCGCCGCGCCCACGACCCCGACTGCCGCGATCCGCAAGGCGACCGTGGATATCACGCCCAAGCCTGCACCGATCCAGAAAAACACTGCACCCAAGCCTGCGCTTCCGAAGTCTTCCGCTCAGAAGGACATCGCCGAAAAAGACGGCAGCGGATCCTGGGAGGAATTCTAAGGCGCGCGATGTTGGCAAAGTGAAATGAACAACTTACGCGTGCACTCTGATTGATCTTTTACGAGATATCCTGCCCATGGATACCACCGCTCAAAAGTCCTGCTGTTACTGGCTCACAGGTTTGTCCGGGGCTGGAAAATCAACGATCGCAAACCTGATCGATGAAACTTTGCGCGCTCAGGGCTATCGATCCTTTGTGCTGGACGGCGATCGATTGCGGCTTGGGCTGAACAATAATTTGTCGTTCACCAAAGCGGACCGATCAGAAAACGTGCGCCGCATCAGCGAAGTCGCCAAGCTGATGGTAGAGGCCGGCCTGGTTGTTGTTGTAAGTGCAATTTCCCCATATGAAGATGATCGCCAGGCGGCCAGGCGGCGTTTTCGCAATGACGAATTCTTCGAGGTGTTCATCGATACGGATATCGAGGTCTGCATGGAGCGAGATCCGAAAGGATTGTATCGGCGGGCCAAGGCAAAGGAGATCACACACTTTACAGGCGTAGATGATCCCTACGAACGACCGACTCATCCTGAATTTCTGATCGATACCGACCTGCTTTCAGCCAGGGCGGCAACTGATCAAATCGTTAAGCATTACCTCGCGCTGAACACATCGACGGGAGTATCGCCAGGTCGCAGCGTTCGTTAACGACAGGGCGTGAATCAGCGGGACGACATTGTTTTTTTTGCTGGAAATCAATAAATGATGGTAATACTCCACGCAATTCATTGGATTAGCGTAGGTGTCTTCTGCGTAACATGGCTATGTCGCGGATGACTGTTGGGATACAACGAATTCGCTGCGGAGACGTAATTAACTCCCTCGTAGAAGGGTATCGATATGAAATATCCCGGATCCATGAACCATGTGTACCGTCTGGTCTGGAGTGACGCTCAGGATGAATGGGTTGCGGTCGCCGAGGTTTCGCGCGGAGGCGGCAGAGGACGCAAGCGTGCTCTCACCATCCTGATTGCGGCGACGCTGGCAAATACAGCCGTGGCTGCTCCTCCGGCCGGAGTGACCGTCAATGGTGGCACCGAAGGCGTGGAATATGCATTCGACGCCAGCTCGCCACAGAACATGACGGTGTCGGCGCCTATCAACACGAGCGGCGTCACCGCCATCGTCACCGACGGCACAGCCACACTTGGCACGCTGACCAATGATGGGGTCATCAACAGCACCGGCAATGTCTACGGCGTCAGCCAGGGCGGCGCGCTGGGGACACTGACCAACAACGGCACCCTCAGCGGCGGCAACACTTCGGGAGGGGGGGCGCTCAACAACACCGCCGGCATCGGCACGCTGACCAATAGCGGCGCCATCAGCGGCACTTACTATGGCATCAACAACTCCGGCACGATCACGACACTGACCAACGACAGCGGCAAGACCATCAGTGCCTCCGACAGTACAAACGGGGTGGCAGTCACCAACAGCGGCACCATCAGCGTGCTGAACAACAGCGGCACGATCAGCGGACCTCAATCCGGCATCAGCAACTCCGGCACCATTACGACGCTGCTCAATAACGCCAGCGGTGCTATCAACTCGAGTAACAATGCCATTGTAAATACCATCGGCGGCAGGATAGACGCCCTGACCAACAACGGCACCATCGACGGCAATGGTAACGCCATCTTCAACTTAGGCACCACCGGCGGACCGAGCAACGCCGTGATCGGTACGCTGACCAACAATGGCACCATCAATTCGGTCGGGACCGCCATCACCAACGGCGGTACGATCACTACCCTGGTCAACAACAGGACTATCTCGGCTGGATTTGTCGGCATTTCCAACAACCAGTCAGGGACGATAGGGACGCTGATCAACAATGACACCATCAACGGCTCACCCACCGGGCTGAGAGGTGCAGCCATCGTCACTGACGGCAGCATAGGCAGCCTGCTCAACAACGGCGCCATCAGCGCCGATGCAGTCGGCATTCTGCTCAATTCCAATGGCGCGATAACCGGACTCACCAACAACGGCACCATCAGCGCCAGCGAAACAAACCTCGTCAATGCCAGCGCCACATCTCTTTTGACCCGTTTTGGTATCAGTAACGGCGGCACGATCAGCACGCTGACAAATTTGAATACCCGGATCATCAGCGGCAGCGACACAGGGCTCAGCAACACCAGTACGATCACCGCGTTAAGCCATATCGGCCTGAACAATACCAGTGCGATCGGTACCGTGACCAATAGCGGCATCATCAGCGGCAGCAATACAGGCTTCGTCAACAGTGGAACGGTCACCACGCTGAACAATACCGGCCTCGACAATTCGGGGGCGATCACTGTGCTGACCAATAACGGCACCATCAGCAGCAGTGACTCCGGTCTCAACAATACCGGAGCAATCGGTACGCTGACAACTGCTGGCATCAACAACACCGGGACGATCACCGCGCTGAACAATAACGGCACAATCAGCGGCAGCAATACGGGTCTCACCAACACGGGAACAATTACCACGCTAACCCCTACTGCCGGTATCAACAACGCCGGCGCCATCAATGCGCTGACCAATGCCGGTACCATCAGCGGCGGCGATATCGGCATCAACAACACCGGCACGATAGGGCCGCTGACCAACAGCGGCACCATTACCGGTGCCGTCAATGCTATCTACAATGACACTGCCGGCGCGATCGGTCCGATTACGAACTCTGGTGTGGTTGCCGGCAATATCCAGAACCTCAGTACGCAGAATCTGACCTTCAATGGCGGCACCGGTACGACCTTCGGCACCCTGACCGGTTTTGGCGGCGGCAGCACGATCGGCACGATCACCAACGTCAACTCGAATATCATATTCGGCTCAGGCAACCTGCTGCTGAACGACAACATCAACGTCGGCGTCAACGCGGTGAACAATACCGGCACCGCTGTGCTGCAGGTCAATCAGCCGGTGACCATCACCGGCAACTACAACCAGGGGGCCGGTGCAAGCCTGCAGATCGGCGTCGCCGCTGGCGCCACAACGCTGGGCGCGATCACCGACACGGGCTACGGCAGATTGATCGTGACCGGCGACACGACAATTGCCGCGGGCTCATCAATACGACTGCAGTCAAACGGCTATGCTTTCGCCGCCGGACAACGTTACGTGGTGGTGGATACCGCCGGCACCGCCAACTACAATGCGGACACGCTGCGTTACTCGATAAATGGCAATTCAGGCACCGTGACCGGCTCGGTTGTCGCCAACGGCGCCAATAGCGATCTGGTGCTCAACGTACAGGGCGTCGCGCCAACGCCAGAATTTGCGACTGCACCGAATGCCATTGCGTCTCTCCGCGGTTTGTTGCGCTACACCGGTATCAGCAATGCGGGATTACTGAATCTGTACAACGCCACGCTGGGCTCCCTGAGTCAAGGTTCGGTGGCGAGCGCCAATCGCATCGGCAAACAATTGGCGCCTGCCCAGGCCAACTGGGCGCCAGACGCGCCTTTCTTTCATGCTCTGGACATGGTGGGCGAACACGTTGATGGACTTCGGCGCGCGGAGGACGGCGGCGACGACGGTGTGGCAACCGGCGAAAGTGCAGTTCAGCGGACCATATGGGGCCAGGCCTATGGCGGCCATGCGCGCCAGAGTGAGCGCGATCAGGTGGACGGCTATGGTGCCAACTACAGCGGTCTGCTATTTGGGGTGGATCAGGCGATCAACGACGGTTGGCGCGTCGGCGGCGCGTTCAGCTACAGCAATACCGCGATCAACAATACGGGGGACACCTCCGGCAGCGACACGCGTGTCGATGGCTACGGTTTGATTGCTTACGCGAGTTATGACGGTAATCCTTGGTACGTGAAATACTCCGGCGCGGCGGTGCAGCAGCGCTACAAGACTCGCCGGGCGATCAGCCTCCCGGGATTTTCAGACTCGGCTTCGGGTAGTTTCAACGGCCGGCTGTATGTGGCGCGTGCCGAGGCCGGCTATCCGCTGGCACTGGGCAATGCAACACTCACGCCGCTTGCCGGCCTCATGTATAGCTACCGGACGCAGGCCGGCTACACGGAGAACAGCAGCAACGGCGCGGCCCTGGCGGTGAGCTCCGCGCATGCCGGCTCTCTGAAAAGCGCACTGGGCGCAAAACTGGAGCAGGACTTCACTACCAGCTACGGCAAACTTGTATTGAGTGGCCGTGCGCAGTGGATCCATGAATATCGCGACACCCGGCAGACGGTGGGCGCCAGCTTTGTCGGCGACGCCACCGGACAGACAGCGTTCACGACGGTGAGTGCATCGTCGGTGTCGAACCTCGCAGATATTTCACTTGGCGCCACGCTGCAGCGTTCCGACAATCTGAGCCTGGCGCTGCGCTACGATCTGCAGGCCGGCCGTGGCTTTTTGTCGCAGACAGCGTGGCTGCGCCTGCGCAAGCTGTTCTGAGCTGTTCTAAGCTGCTTATGCCTTTTATGTCCACCTTACCCGACCAGACAATCCTGACCATTGCAGAAGCCGTCAGCCATGCCCATGCCCACTGGAACGCCGGTCGTGCGGATCAGGCTGGCCAGCTCTGCCGCCAAGTGCTGGTCGTCTGGCCGGGTCATGCCGATGCGCTGCATCTGCTGGGCTTGATGGCGCTCGCGCAGGGGCAGCTCGATACGGCAATTACGCATCTGCAGCAGGCGTGCATGGATTCCAGAGCACCCGCGATCTATTTCAGCAATCTCGCAGAAATGTACCGCCGCAAAGGACTGCTGGCCGATGGCGAGGCAGCGGCCCGTCGGGCCGTCGCGATGGACCCGGCGCAGACGTCCGGCTGGAACAACCTGGGTATCCTTCTGCAGGAGGCGGGCAAGTTTGCAGAGAGTCTCGACTGCCTTGAGCGAGCGATCGCGCTCCGGCCCGACTGGGCGCAGGCGCATAACAATCTGGCCAACACCTACCGCCGTCTGGGCCGCATGGACCGCGCTGCGCAGCACTATCGACAGGCGCTTGCGCTGCTTCCTTCCTATGCAGAGGCGCATAGCAACCTGGCCTTCCTGTTGTCCGCGCAGGGTGTCCACGATGAAGCCGTTGCGCATGCTCAGCAAGCCATTGCCATCGAACCCCATTTCGTCGATGCCTATCTGAATCTGGCTGACGCGGAAATTTCTCGCTGTCGTCATGACGCGGCATTGCGTGCACTCGACCTGCTTTCCGCCTTTGCACCTCAACATCCTGCCTCACTGATTGCACGCGCTAAGGCGCTCAACCGGAGCGAGCGCCTTGACGAGGCGCTCGGTTTTGCGCGCCAGGCGGTGGCCTTGGCGCCTGGTAACGCCGAAGCGCACCACACGCTCGCCATGGTGCTTCAATCTCTGGGACAGACCGAAGAGGCACTCGCGCAATTCGACCAGGCGGCGCAACTGCCGGGTACGGTCGCCGAGGCGGCGCTGGTCGGACGCGCCGTCCTGCTCACGGAAGCCGGTCGCAATGACGAAGCACGCGCAGCCTTTGAACAGGCGCTCAAAGCCTTCCCGAGGTCGGTAAAGGTGCTGACCGGAAGGGCCGACGCCAGGACCTTCAGGGCCGGTGACCCTGATATCGCTACCCTGGAAGATTGTGTCGCCGAAGGCGAGCGCCGCTCCTTGTCCGATCGGATCTCGGCGCATTTCGCGCTCGGAAAGGCCTATCTTGACACCGGGGATGCGGCACGGGCGTTCCATCATCTCGACCAGGGCAACCGACTCAAGCGCGCGACATTTTCCTATGATGCCGATGCGATCAGTCGCTGGGTGTCGGACATTGAAAAAATCTTCACGCCCGAACTGTTCGAGAGAGCAAGCGACAGTCATGCAGGGTCGGCATTGCCGGTTTTCATCGTCGGCATGCCACGCTCAGGGACCACGCTTATCGAGCAGATACTGTCGTCGCACTCGCAGGTGACCGGCGCCGGCGAGTTGTCGGCGCTGCGCTTGGTCACAGAGAGCGCCGGGACGTTCCCGGCCAGCGTTGTCAACATGACAGAAGCGGACTTTGCCGGGCTGGGACAGGCATACCTGCAACGTACCGAAGTGCTGGCGCAAGGGCGTGCGCGTCTGGTGGACAAGATGCCGGGGAATTTCATGTATGCAGGATTGATTCCGCTGATACTGCCGGGCGCACGTATCATTCACGCCCGGCGCAATCCGGTCGACACCTGCCTGTCGTGCTACACCAAGCTGTTCGCCGGCGAGCAGCCATTCGCCTATGACCAGTCCGAGCTGGGGCGATTCCATAGCGACTATGAACGCCTGATGACGCACTGGCGCGCGGTGCTGCCTCCCGAGCGTTTCATCGAAGTCGACTATGAGGCCGTAGTTGACGACCTGGACGGCGAGGCGCGCCGTCTGATCGCCTTCCTTGGTTTGCCCTGGGAAGATGCCTGCCTGAGTTTCCATGACAATCGCCGGGTCGTGCGCACGGCCAGCGTCAATCAGGTGCGCCAACGGATCTACAAAACTTCGAAGGGGCGCTGGCATGCTTACGCAGCCCATCTTGAACCGCTGCTCAAGGCGTTGGAGATCGATACGCCATGAATAAGTTGAGCAATCATTTGGGGGAATACATGCGCAAAGAAAAAGCGAGATCCATTTTATTTCACGCGGCGATCATTTTTCTCTCGATCACCCTCGGCATGACAACGATCGCATCGGCAACAGAGCCTGAGCAAACTGCGCTGGTTGGCGTGATTGGTCCTGTCAGCCAGCCACGCTGGAAATCCACGCTCGATGGCGTGCAGTTTTCCGTCGAGCGGATCAATCAGCAGGGGCTGCGCATCGACGGCAAGAACACCATCCTCAAACTGCTCATCATTGACGACAAGAACGACAAGAACCTTGCCGTTCTTGGCGCCCATGCCGCCGTGAAAGCAGGCGTCGTTGGCGTGATCGGACACCTGACCACCGATACAAGCATCGCAGCTTCTCCGGTCTACAATGCCGCCGGAATTCCTCAGTTGTCACCGACGGCGGCAGGACGGGAATTCACCCAGAAAGCTTACGGCAACGTGTTCCAGATGCTCGGACACAGCGGCCACACCGGTCAGTATCTGGCTCTGGAAGCGATCAAGACCCTGCATGCGCAGCGCATTATGCTGGTCGATAACAATACTGTTCTCGGACGAGAGCTTACGGCCAGCTTCGGAGCTGCCGTGACCAGCGGAGGTGGAGTGATCGTCGACAGTGATCGGATCAGCGCCAAGACCTCTGATTTCAACGCAACCATCGCCAAGATCCAGCAGGCCAAGCCCGACCTGATTTTTTTTGCGGGAGTCAACCCGCAAAGTACCGCCTTTGCCGTCCGTTTGCAGCAAGTCGGCGTGCGTGCAAATCTGTTGTTGGCAGGCGGCGCGACCAATCCTGAATTTCCCGATAATACAGGCGACTATCCTGAAGGAACGTTGATGTTGGCAGGAGGGAGGCCCGTCGATAAAGCTCCTGATTTCAAGCGTCTGGAGAAAAGCTACAAAGAGAAATTCAGCTCCCCGTTGATTCCTTTCACTTGGTTCTCCTACGATTCGGTGAGCGCCTTGATCGAAGCCATGAAGCTTGCAAACTCAATTGAGCCAAGCCAGCTTTCAGTCGCCTTGCACAAGATTCAATTCAAGGGCATGTCAGGGACCGTTGCCTTCACTTCTGACGGCAGCGCGCAGTATCAGGCATACACGCTATATCTTGCCCAGCAACGCCGCTGGAAAGTTATCAATACTTTGCCATGAATTAATTTGATCGTCCTCTGTACGGTCGCTGATTGTCACGTCAACGCATACGTCATGGATTCGAGAGAAATCCAGATGAATTTTACGGACGTCGTGGATGGGGATGTCCGCAATCGGCCAGGAGCCGACATCGATAGTCGCAAGAGCAACTTGAAAAATATGTAGTCCCGAACGTTGCTATTCTAGGAAATAGGCGAAATACCCCGCGATATTCACATGGGTTTTTCGTCCACGACGTCTCGCGCTCGGCTATAGGCGGAACCTCCTGCTTGGGTGATTAGTGAGTGACTCGTCAGCTGTTCAGCAATGAAATCGACAAATGCGCGTATGCGGTTGGACATTTGATGACGTTGCGAATAGACGGCATAAATGTCGGCATTGGGTGTATGCCAACCCGGGAGGACTTGGACAAGCCGTCCATCTTGCAAATAAGTTCGTATGTCCCATTCTGCACGCATGAGGATGCCATGTCCCTCCAGTGCCCAATTGACCGCAATTTCCCCGTCGTTGGTAGTGAGATTTCCGCGGATTTTTACCGTTTCCGTCTTTGGCGTTAACCCGCTACTGGCGGTCAATCGCCATACGCCATAAGCCTCATCCCCTTGGCGAATTCCTAGACAATTGTGTTTGGTGAGGTCGTGAGGGGTAGCAGGTATTCCGCGGCGCGCAAGATACCCAGGGGTTGCGCATAGCAGTCTGTCATTCGGAGCCAGACGTCTTGCTATGACTCGCGTATCTGGTGGTTCTCCAAATCTTATACAGACATCAAAGCTGTCATCGGTCAGAGGCGGAGGCATCACCGAAAGCTGCAGTTGTACTGAAACCTGAGGGTACTCGGTCACAAATTTAGAGATAACCGGTGCCACATGACTACGTCCAAATCCCAACGTTGCATTGACGCGCAGCAGGCCTTCTGGACGGCGCTTGGAGCTACCCAAGAGTTCTGAGAGCTCGTCGATTTCGTCAAGAATGCGGCGTGCGTGCTCGAGATATAACTCCCCCTCAGGTGTAAGCATCATTCGACGTGTCGTGCGATTTACCAAGGGCACACCGGCGCGACTTTCCATTTGCGTCAGATGCTTACTGACAGCTGCAGTGGTTAAGCCCAGCTCGCGAGCAGCTGCGGACAAGCTGCCCGCCATAGCCAGCACTGAAAAAAAGCGCAAATCCGAGGGAAGCACAGTGTCTTGCATAACAATACTTGAATATAAGTTAAGGATGCTTTGAGTTTAGCACCGATTTTTTCTGAAAAATTTGCGTACAGTGCGACAGCACCACATCATTTTTTGAAAGGTCGGAGACATGAAAACTTATCAAATTGCAACTATCCCTGGTGACGGCATTGGCAAGGAAGTTGTTCCTGCAGGTCAGCAAGTGCTGGAGGCGCTTGCCGCAACCAGCAGCAAATTCAAATTCGAATTTGAGAACTTCGACTGGGGCGGTGACTACTATCGTAAGACTGGCGCCATGATGCCGGCAGACGGCTTGGACGCATTGCGTAACAAGGACGCCATCCTGTTCGGTTCTGCAGGCGACCCGCATATCCCCGACCACATCACCTTGTGGGGGCTGCGCCTCAAAATTTGCCAAGGCTTTGACCAATACGCGAACGTACGCCCGACACGTATCCTGCCAGGCATCGATGCTCCGCTGAAGCGCTGTGCTCAAGAAGACCTGAACTGGGTCATCGTGCGCGAAAACTCGGAAGGCGAGTACGCCGGTGTTGGCGGCCGTGTGCACCAAGGTCATCCGATTGAAGCAGCGACTGATGTGTCGATGATGACCCGCGCTGGCGTCGAGCGCATCATGCGCTTCGCCTTCAAGCTGGCACAATCTCGTCCGCGTAAATTGCTGACGGTTATTACTAAGAGCAATGCTCAGCGCCACGCGATGGTGATGTGGGACGAAATTGCTGTGCAGATTTCCAAGGAATTCCCTGACGTGAAATGGGATAAGGAACTGGTCGATGCTGCAACTGCACGCATGGTCAATCGTCCTGCCACCCTGGATACCATCGTTGCCACCAATTTGCACGCAGACATTCTGTCCGACCTGGCCGCAGCGTTGGCCGGCAGCCTGGGCATTGCACCGACCGGCAACATTGACCCCGAGCGCCGCTACCCATCGATGTTTGAACCCATCCATGGTTCGGCGTTCGACATCATGGGTAAGGGGCTGGCTAACCCGGTCGGTACGTTCTGGTCCGTGGTGATGATGCTGGAACATCTGGGTGAACATGAAGCAGCGAATCAGGTAATGGACGCCGTCGAAGCGGTCACAGCCGACCCGGCGTTGCATACCGGAGACTTGGGTGGAAAGGCCACCACTGCTCAAGTCACTGACGCGGTGTGTGCGTTCGTCTCCTACGCAGCCAGCAGCAAGAAGGCAGCTTAAGCAATCATTCAGCGGCCCATTCGGGCTGCTTCTCGCACAACTTATTTTGCATCGGCGCCGCAAGGCACGGGCGGGTGATTCTGTGCGCTGAATCAAAAAATCCAAGGCAGGGCAATCAGCCTTGCTTGCGCAGGAGACGCAA
This sequence comes from Herbaspirillum sp. GW822-FHT03A08, assembly GCF_058801885.1. Lineage (NCBI taxonomy): Bacteria > Pseudomonadati > Pseudomonadota > Betaproteobacteria > Burkholderiales > Oxalobacteraceae > Herbaspirillum > Herbaspirillum sp. GW822-FHT03A08. The sequence continues at coordinate 10,903 of NZ_JBXANR010000008.1, forward strand.
TGACAATTGCAAAAACACAGGACGGCGAGCTGTCCGAGCAGGCTGCTATTGACCGCCTGTTGAAAGGTATGTTCGATGCAGCTATCGCGATAGCGCAGCCTGCCGTCCGTATTCCCAAGTTTCTGCCAAAAGTGCCTGCCGGACGGGTTATCGTTATCGGTGCTGGCAAGGCGTCTGCAGCGATGGCCCGCGCTTTTGAGAATAACTGGCCAGGTAAGCTCGAAGGTCTCGTGGTGACTCGTTATGGCTATGGCATCTCATGTGAACGCATTGAGATTGTGGAAGCCGCACACCCGGTCCCTGACCAGAATGGCCTGCTTGCGGCCGCACGCATGATGCAGCTTGTCAACGGGCTTACCCCCGATGACCTTGTCGTATGCGTGATTTCAGGCGGTGGTTCGGCCTTGTTGCCCTTACCTATCGAAGGGATGACCCTTACCGACAAGCAGCGCATTAACCAAGCTCTTCTTGATAGCGGTGCATCAATTTCCGAGATGAACTGCGTACGCCGCCATCTCTCCGCCATCAAAGGCGGCCGTCTGGCTGCTGCCTGCCATCCTGCACGCGTTCTGAATCTGTTGATTTCTGACGTCCCTGCGGACGGGCTGCACGACATCGCGTCCGGACCCACGGTCGCGGACCCGACGACTTGTAATGATGCTCTGGCCATCGTTGACCGTTACCGTATTGTGCTGCCACCGCACGCGCGAGCCATGTTGGTTGACGGTACCGCCGAATCGCCCAAAGCCGGCGACCCGCGCTTGGCGCGTGTTGAGACACACCTGATTGCCACTCCGCAAATGGCTCTCGAAGCCGCCGCGGCGTTTGCTGCACAACATCATGTGGCTGCTCATATTCTGTCGGATGCAATAGAAGGTGAAGCGCGCGACGTAGGCAAAGTCATGGCGGCAATTGCGCGCCAGGTTGCGCGTGGTGATAAGCCGTTCTCGGCACCTTGCGTGATTCTTTCAGGTGGCGAGACCACTGTCACGGTGCGTGGAGACGGTAAAGGAGGACGCAATGTTGAATTCCTGCTCTCGATGGGCATCGCGCTAAACGGCGAAGCGCGAGTGCATGCACTCGCAGGCGACACCGATGGCGTGGATGGCCGAGAAGAAATTGCGGGTGCCTTATTACGTCCAGACACGTTGGCCCGCGCACGTGAGTTCAATCGGTCACCAATGACCAGTCTCGAGAATAACGACGCACATAGCTTCTTCCAGGCACTCGGTGACTCTGTCATTACCGGCCCAACCATGACCAATGTGAATGATTTTCGAGCCATCTTCATTGATGCACCTGGCAACACACAACAAACCAACAAGGGAATCAGCCATGCGCCGTCAGCGTAACGCAAAGATTGTCGCCACTCTCGGCCCAGCTAGCAGTGACCGCGCGACGATTGCGGCTCTTTTCGACGCCGGCGTCGATGTCTTTCGTCTGAACTTCAGTCATGGCAGTCATGAGGACCATCGCCAGCGTCTTCAACTGATTCGCGATATCGAATCGGAGAAGCAGCGCCCAATCGGCGTGTTGCTGGACCTTCAGGGACCGAAGCTGCGGATTGCCACCTTCCTGGCAGGCCCTGTGCTGTTGGAAACTGGCGCCGCGTTCCATTTGGACCTCGACGTCGCGACGCCTGGGACAGTGAGCCGCGTGGCACTGCCTCATCCTGAAATCTTTGCTGCATTGAAGGTCGGTACCCGGCTTCTGCTCGATGATGGCCGTATTCGTCTGAAGGTACTGCGTTGCTGCCTGGATTTTGCCGAGACATTGGTCGAAGTGGGCGGCTTGCTCTCCGAGCGCAAAGGTGTAAATGTTCCAGACGTCGTTCTGCCCGTGTCAGCGATGACGGCAAAGGACCGTCGTGACCTGGAATTCGGTTTGGAGCTTGGTGTGGACTGGGTAGCGCTTTCGTTCGTCCAACGCCCTGAAGATATCCAAGAGGTACGAGCCATTGCCGGTGAGCGCGCGGCGATTGTTGCAAAGTTGGAAAAGCCGGCTGCCATCGCACTCTTAGATGAAATCGTCAGTGAAGCGGACGCTGTCATGGTTGCCCGTGGTGACTTAGGTGTCGAACTCCCGGCAGAACAAGTTCCTGCCCTGCAGAAACGAATTGTTCGAGCTTGCCGCTGCGCAGGTAAGCCGGTGATTGTTGCGACCCAGATGCTTGAGTCGATGGTCACCGCGCCGGTGCCTACGAGAGCAGAAGCATCAGACGTGGCGACTGCTATCTATGATGGCGCGGATGCGGTGATGTTGTCGGCCGAATCTGCCAGCGGTGCATGGCCGGTAGAGGCCGTTCGCACAATGGACCTCATTATCGGTCGCACCGAACAAGACCCTTATTACCGCGAAGCCATCGCCGCTTCCCACTCAGCTCCAAAGGCCGAATTCTCTGACGCCATCGGTTACGCCATGCGGCACGTCGCAGGTCTGCTGAATGCCGCAACAACCGTCGCCTACACAACCTCGGGTTATTCGGCCCTTCGGATGGCCCGCGAACGACCAAGTACGCCAATTCTCGGCATGACACCCAATCGCACTACAGCTCGCCGCCTGGCCCTGGTTTGGGGTGTTCACCCGGTGTTATGTCACGAAGTCGTGGATGCCGGAGAGGTAAGCGAACTCGCATGTCGCACAGTCAGCGCGGAAGGATTCGGCTACACAGGTCAAACCGTTGTGATTTCTGCGGGGATGCCGTTTGGCGCCCCCGGAACAACGAATTTACTGCGTCTTGCACAAATCGCATGAGGAGGACATGACTTAGCAGTGGGCAGCGCCGGAACAAAAGAAGCTATCAAACATAACTCAATTAACAGATAGCACGAGAACCAATTTCTTAAACGGACTTAACCTCCAAGGAGGAGACAATGAAAACTGAAATCGAAGCGCGCGTTTCGCGAAAACTCATGTTGCGCATCATTCCTTTTGTGATGCTGCTCTATTTCATCAGCTTCCTTGACCGCGTCAACGTCGGATTCGCGGCCATCACAATGAATAAAGACTTGGGGTTGTCACCCACGGCTTTCGGGCTGGGAGGCGGCTTATTCTTCATCGGCTACTTCCTTTTCGAAGTGCCTTCCAATCTGATTTTGCACAAAGTCGGCGCGCGTATCTGGATTGCGCGGGTCATGATTACTTGGGGCATCATCTCCGCAATTTCCGCATTTGTGGTTGGCCCCAACAGCTTCTACTTGCTGCGCTTCCTATTGGGAGTAGCTGAAGCCGGTTTTTTCCCCGGCATCATTCTCTACCTGTCACTGTGGTTTCCTGCTAAGCAGCGGGCTGTCGCCGCAGCATGGTTTATGGCCGCAGCCCCAATTTCGGTAGCACTGGGGTCGCCATTGTCTGGCGCCATCATGCAATTGCCTGGTTTATTCGGTTTGAAGGACTGGCAGATGCTCTACATCATTGAAGCTGCACCAGCCGTCATTCTGGGTTTCGTAGTGTTGAAATACATGACAGACAAGCCGGAACAAGCTCATTGGTTGGCACAGGACGAGCGTGAATGGCTGGTGGCTCGGTTAAAGTCGGAAGCGGATGCCAAGAAGGGCGGCCATGGCCACACTGCCAGCGCTTGGAGCGCACTGAAGGACCCGCGTGTCCTAGCTCTTGCTTTGATTTACTTCGGCACTTCCGCAGGCCTCTACACTTTGGGGCTCTGGGCGCCACTCATGATTCGTGAGTTTGGCTTCACTCCGTTTGAGACTGGGCTGCTGACAGGTGTTCCAAGTGTTGTGGCTGTAGTGGCAATGGTGCTGTGGGCACGCCATTCTGACCGTAGCGGCGAGCGCACTTGGCACGTCGTGATTCCCTGCGTCGTGGCATGCGTTGGATTTCTGCTGGCAGGCAATGCCACAACCGCATTATTCGTCGTGTTTTCCTTGATTGTTGTGAATGTCGGCATTAGCTCGGCCAAGGCTCCGCTGTGGGCGATGCCTAGTACCTTCCTCTCCGGGGCAGGCGCAGCAGCTGGCATTGCGATGATTAACTCCCTTGGTAACTTGGGCGGATTCGTCGGGCCGTTTGCTATAGGTTGGCTTAAGAACGTTACGGGCGGCTACGCGGCAGGCTTGTATGTCGTAGCTGCCTCGTTGGCGCTGTCAGCGGTTGTTACGTTGATGCTGAGCCGCCAGACTGCCCAACCTGACAGGGTTGCGAAGGCTAGTCACGGACACTGAGGGGATGTCATGTTTAAAAGAAAAAGCTTGCGTGGAATAATGGGTCTTCTGACCCTGATGGCGGCTAAGGCTGCCGATGCACAAGCCACGCTTCTCTTCTGAGACTATTGTGCTCAAGAATAGTGCGCCAAGTTAACCGTGATGACCTGCCGATGCTGTTTCGCTCTGTTGATAACATTTATGAGAATGTTGAAGACAGTCTCGTTGTCCAAGTTTTCTTCAGGCTGGTCTAGGAACATGGGGAAGCGGTTACGGTCAACAAGATGATGCTTAACGAAGAGTTGCTTAAGACATAGTTTTCACCCAAACTATGTCCAGCGTTGCTGCAATTTTGCTGCACTGGACGCAGCAAATAGCGGTAACTGGCAGGAAGTAGCGGTAAGCTAAGTTTTTGATTTTTATAGGACTACCTGAAAAACTCGTTGTAATACAAGGAGTTTGGAACCGACTCATAATCCGTTGGTGCCGTGTTCGACTCACGGGGGGGCCACCAGTATTAGAAAGGGATTCCGGGTGATCGGAGTCCCTTTTTTTATTGAGACTTCCGACATACTCCCGACCGATAAAATTTGACCATGCCCCAATATGCGGTAAAATTCACTCATGTCAACTGACTAGGAGCATCTCCAGTCGTTAAAAAGTTGGCCTCTACAGGGCTAGATATGGTTTACGGTTGCACGGTTGTCTCTTTGGGGCAATCGTGCAAGTTGTAAATTCCCCGTGTTACAGCCCCTCTCTCCTTTTCAGTCGTCCCTTCTGCCAGATAATAATTGCTGTCTTTGTAAGGCAAGGTTCGTTGTTGAGCAATAGTGATTAATATTTAGCTGCCTACAACTGCATGAACAAGAAGACTTTACAAGCCGCGTTTGACGCCATGTATCACGGAAAACATGAGTTCTCAGACTTCATATCAGGCAACGTGTCTGCGAACTATGAGGTCTTTACTATTCATGAGCGTCCCATCTTTAACCCTAACAAGAAGTTAAAGACCTATCATTCGTTTCTGAATCTATTTGTATTTCAACATTTGCTCATTAATGAAGATGTTGTTTTCTCATATAGAAAGGGAACCAAGGTTCTGGATGCGGTAACCCGTCATGCGGAGAATCGATATTTTTTTCAGACCGATCTCTCAAATTTCTTTCATAGTTTGAAAGCTCCCATCATTAAAAAAACGATCCAAGAAAGTCTTGATCGCTTTCCTGTTAGTGATGTGAGCAGTCATATGGAGCGAATCATTGATTTGGTGACGATAGACGAATCGATGCCCATCGGATTCTCAACTTCGCCTCATATCAGCAATGGTTGTCTATATCATTTCGATAATCAGCTGCAGGAATATTGCCACCAAACCGGCCTCGTTTTCACGCGGTACTCTGACGATTTGATTATCTCGGCAGCTGACAAAGAGTCGCTTCAAGGAATTGAAGAAGAGATCAACCAAATATTGACGGATGTCTTTGATGGCTGCCTGGTAATAAACGAGGCCAAAAGCAAGTTTAGCGCCCGAGGGCAAAAAGTGAAATTGCTAGGCATTGTGATTCACCATGATGGAAAGGTTAGTGTTGATTCGAAAATGAAGCGTGAAGTGGAGGTCTTATTGCACTTCTACTTAAAAAATCGAGAACGATTTGTGGACGCTTTGGATGGGGACGAAAAGTCCGGAATCGAGCGACTGTCAGGATACCTAAACTACATAAATACTATCGATCCTGACTATTTGGATAAGCTGAGAAAGAAATATGGCCTTACCGTCGTAGATATGTTTTTTCATCGTTCGGCCAAATAGCTATGAAATTACGTTTTCGTATTGAGAACATTCAGCATATTAAGTTGCTGGATTTTTCTATTGATATCGGGGAGCCAAAGTTAACATGTATCGTCGGTAAGAATGGGGCAGGGAAGACCACACTTATTAAAGCGATTCAAACGCTACGATCAGCGGACACTTTTCCTCGAACATCAGCGATTTCCATTTTTAAATCTAGCAGCAAAATTACGTATAGCGTTGACGATAAAGATTCATTTGAATTTATATACGATAGCGATTTGAGGGCGTTAAACAGTAAATCGATCATTCCAACTGTTATAAAGGAAATGATTTCTGTAGAACTGCCAATGCCTCATGGAAGTCGTTTCAATTTTTTCCAAAGTCTGAGTCTCGCAGATGGGGATATTCGAGCGGCTATAGTTTCTGAAAATTATAAAACGCCGACGGACTTAATCCGTTTTCTTAACGAGATATACGGTTCAACAAAATTCGAAAGTCTTATTGAGGTCCAGATCAAGGGGACTTCATACTATTGCTTGCTATTACCTGACAGTCGCTATATCCGTGAAGACTATTTGAGTTCGGGGGAGTATTTCCTCTTGAGCTTATATCGCCGTATTCAAAGTGGAACTCGGCTGCTCGTGATCGATGAGATCGATATATCGCTTGACTCCATCGCTCAGGCCAAATTGGTCGAAAAACTGCGAGAGTTCTGTGCAAAATTTGGAGTGAGTATTGTATTCACTACTCACTCCCTAGCGATGATGAGGACGCTGGAGGAAACAGAACTTTTATACATGGAAGAGACGGAGCAGGGCGTAATAGTCACCTCTCCGCAATCCTACAATTCCATAAAAAGCCTACTTTTTGGTTTCAAAGGCTGGGATAAATACATTCTGACGGAAGACGAGTGTCTGCAAGAATTTCTTGAGTTCATGATCAACCGATATGGAGTAAATGCCTACTATCAATACAAAATAATTTACGTGGGTGGCGCTACAAATGTGACGGATCTGATGAAGAGGAATCGCGATCAAGGTTTTTTGACGTCGGCCGAAAATGTGATATCGATTCTAGATGGTGATCAACAAGCCCTCCAGCATACTAGGCGCGATAATGTATTTTGCCTTCCAATTGAAAGCGTGGAAAAGCAATTGGCATTGAGATATCAAGCTTCTCCAGAGTCATTGCCAGAGGTCTCTGCAGAAGATCTGGGACGCTTTAACCAGGTGGAGCAAAAGGATAAAGGAAAAGTTCTATGGGCGCATTACGTGAGGCACGGAAAGATGTCCCCATTGGAACTCTATAAATACGTATTTGAATCTGAAGAGGCTAGCCTCAAGGTTTTCATAGAGAAAGTACTCAAGACTTTCCTGGAGCGGCCGACCGCTTTGATGTAAGCCGGCTCTCATCGAATTGATAACTCAGGAGTTCTTACATACGGCTTCCGATCAATTTGGAAATTGATCGGAAGCACAGAGTTAAAGGCAGGAAATATAAACGAGGAGCCTCAATAATTCCCTTTTGGAACTCGCGAGCTAAGTTGTTCATATTTGTACTTCCTACGGAAGAATGTGCTGATCGGATAGGCCTCCTGTTCACTTCACCTTTACACGGACTAAAGAATGACAAAAAAATTGCGCGGGGCAAGGAAGCCTGTTCAACCCTTCCAAGACTCAATCAAACTATCTGCACAAGCAATCATTACAAATGGCCAGCAAGCGGCTGTGTTTCTGCATAAAGGAATAAAGGGGGATGAGCGGGCCGCGGCGCTTGCTGAGTTCCTGCGATCAACAATTCCGGCTAAGTTTGGCGTTGCAAAAGGCGAAGCGATTGACTACCAAGGCAATCAAACGACACAGCTTGATCTGATTGTTTATGACCGCCAGGATACTGCAGTTCTATTCAAGGGAAATGATGGGAATCTTCTTATTCCCGCGGAAAGTGTGTACGCGGCAATTGAGTGCAAAACCACACTTACTCAAAATGAACTAAACACATCCTACAAGGCAGCAGCGAAACTAAAAAAGCTGCGCCCATATCAAAAATGTTTTAAGCGCAATGCATCTAATCCAGCGGGTAACACAGATAGAGACCAAAAACTCCCGCGATGCCATTACTCCATATTCGCCTTCGAAACAAATTCAACAAGCTCAGCAGAATGGTTAGTAACTGAGCTTGCACGAGCTGATAGCGCAACACAAAGCGAAAGTGCTCTCGGTGAAGGCGCTTACATCAGCGATGTCGATAACATTCTTGTACTGGATCGTGGAATATTTATCCCGGGTGAGGCAAAAGGTAAGGTCTATGCCAACGATACTACAAATGCTTTTCTTGATTGGTATCTGTCTCTCATGAACTTCCTTCAACGGGAGGCTAAGCGAAGAATTCCGGGTGATCTGCAAATCTATGCACACCAATATCAACGTGGCTGGGGGCCGATCCACCCAAGGGCCTCGCCAACACAGTAGGACGAATTCATTGGCAAGTTCATTAAGGAATTGGGTAACTGATTTGTCAAGCCTATGCCAACAGCGTATAGCTGTTGGCGGCCCCCGCCTTTGCGCTTCGTTTCGACTTACTTTGCGGATTGAGCCACCCTTTTCAAGTTCACCCCAACTGGCTGCTTCGGGCTGATTGCGGACGTTGGGGTCCAATCGACTCCAAATTGTATCGAAATTTATTGCTGGGGAATATTTTTCCCAAACTGGTGCAAATCGGAGAATTCACGCACTGTGTGCACGATCAGTGATCCTTTTCTAGCCTGGCTTTGCGACTCGCCGCATACATGCTCTTTTGACTCATAATCGGTTGGTGCCGTGTTCGACTCACGGGGGGGGGCCACCAGCAATTCAGAAGGGCTTACGGTAAAACGTAAGCCCTTTTATTTTGCTAGTTCTGCGTCAGTTTGAAATGGTGTTTAATGCTGTTTCTGAATATGTCGCGTCTCTGCGACATGCTTCGCTCTCGCGACATCAGGGTTGTCGAGGCATGGGCAATACACATCACAAGACGGAAACAATGCGTAAATACCTGAAGATCACGTTGTACTGCGTCGCCGGCTTGAGCTTGTTGGCGGGTTTGTGTTGGCCTGTTACAAGCTTGCTGCGTCTGCCGTCGCCAACAGCATTAATCGGCCTGGCTCTTGAGTTGCGACCATTTTCACAAAGCTACGTATATTTCGACAGCGCGCCGATCGCAGCGAGTACGACCCCGCAAGCGTTGCAAACACAGTCTCCCGTGTTGTCGACTGCACCATCGCCATTTCTGTCCCAGCAAGTCGCCTGGCGCGATGGCGCAACCGTTAACCTCTCACAATTCCTGACTCAGACCCACACCAACGCCTTGCTGGTGATCCATCACGGCCGGCTCGTCCAGGAACTCTACCCCCTCGGCGCAACACGCGAGACAGTCTTCCCCTCATACTCCGTCGCCAAGTCCATCCTGTCCGACCTGACCGGTATTGCTGTGCAAGAAGGCAAGCTTTCCTTGTCCGATCCGGTGCGCAAATATCTCCCGTATCTGCCGGAGAAATTCGATTCGCTGAAAGTGAACGACCTGCTCAACATGCATTCCGGCATTCATGTCGATGAGAAGTACGACAGCGTGTTTTCGCAGATCGCTTACATGTACATCATCACCGATCTCAAGCGTTTCGTACGTGGACTCGGGACGACGCAGTTCACGCCGGGTGAGGGATTTGTCTATCGCAGCATTGACTATCTGTTGCTGGGCATGGTGTTGTCGGCGGCGACTGGTGAGCCGTTGACGCGCTATCTGCAAAACAAGCTGTGGCAGCCGATGGGGGCGCAGTATCCGGCGAGCTGGAGTGTGGATAGCGATGCGGGTGCGGTGGAGAAAAGTTTTTGCTGCATCAATGCGCGCGCCATCGACTTTGCGCGTTACGGTCAGCTGCATTTGCGGCGCGGGCAGGCGAATGACAAGGCGGTCTTGCCGGAGAGCTGGATGCAGCGGCCGGAACAGGTTGGCGTGGCGGATGCGGACTTTGCTTACGGCCGCGGCTGGTGGTTGCCGCGCCGGACGACCAACGGGCAGGATTACACGGCCATTGGCATTCACGGTCAGTATGTTTATATCGATCCGGTCAGCGATACCGTGATCGTCAAGCTGAGCGACCACGGCGCAGAGCAGGATGAGGCGTTGACGGTGGCGGCATTTCGCAGCATCGTGGCGTCGTTGCCGGCGGTGAAGAATTAGTCTTGATGACGCGGTGCACGGAAGCGAATTTCCGTGCATCGGGCAGAGGAAAGCAAAAAGGGCTTACGGTAAAACGTAAGCCCTTTTTTATCCTGCAGAGGTGATGCTCCTCCGGCGACGCGTGCATGATCAATCCTGCGCAATCATGCCGCTTGCGGCATCAATGACCGCGTCGGTTGCTGCGCCTGGCGAACGAGCGCAGTATTCCCGCCGATGCAACTTACGCCGCCAGCGCTCCATGCGGATCAATCACAAACTTCTTCGGCGCGCCCGCATCGAATTCGCCGTAACCGTTCGGCGCGTGATCCAGCGAGATGACTTGCACGCCGACGATGTCGGCGATGTGCAGGCGGTCCCACAGGATGGCTTGCATGAGCTGGCGGTTGTATTTCATCACGGGTGTCTGGCCGGTGTGCAGGCTGTGCGATTTGGCCCATCCCAATCCGAGGCGGATGCTGAGGCTGCCGCGTTTGGCGGCGCTGTCGACTGCGCCCGGATCGTCGGTGACGTACAGGCCGGGAATGCCGATGCGGCCGGCGGCGCGGGTGATTTCCATGAGCGAGTTCAGCACGGTTGCCGGTGCTTCGACTTGCGACCCGCTGTGGCCGTGGCCGCGCGCTTCGAAGCCGACGCAGTCGATGGCGCAGTCGACCTCCGAGTCGCCGAGGATCGCGGCGATCTGATCGGCCAGCGTTGCGTCCTGCGACAGATCGACGGTTTCAAAGCCGACGCTGCGCGCATGTTGCAGGCGGGTAGCGTTGACGTCGCCCACGATCACGACTGCTGCGCCCAGCAATCGTGCAGACGCCGCCGCAGCCAGACCGACCGGTCCTGCGCCAGCGACATACACCGTAGAACCGGGACCGACGCCGGCGGTGACCGCGCCGTGGAAGCCGGTCGGCAGGATGTCGGACAGGCAGGTCAGATCGGTGATCTTTTCCATCGCCTTGTCTTTGTCGGGAAAGCGCAGGAGGTTGAAGTCGGCGTACGGCACCATGACGTATTCAGCCTGGCCGCCGATCCAGCCGCCCATGTCGACATAGCCGTAGGCGCCGCCCGCGCGTGACGGGTTGACGCTGAGGCAGACGCCGGTGTGTTGTTCCTTGCAGGTGCGGCAACGGCCGCAGGCGACGTTGAACGGGACCGAGACCAGATCGCCTTTCTTAAGCGTTTCCACATCCTTGCCGACCTCGATCACTTCACCGGTGATTTCGTGTCCGAGCACCAGCCCCGACGGCGCGGTGGTGCGGCCGCGCACCATGTGCTGGTCCGAGCCGCAGATGTTGGTGGTCACCACTTTGAGGATGACGCCGTGTTCGATCTTCCGGCCTTGCGGATTATCGAACTTGGGAAAAGGAATCGACTGCACCTCGACGCGCCCTTGCGCGACGTACACCACACCACGATTTTCTGCCATGAATCATCTCCTTTGTTATGGGTAAATCCCTCTTGTAGTCTTATAGTTCTGATGAACTGATGTACCTGTGCGCCGCGATGACGCCGCTGCCGGCATTCGCCTCAGCGCACAGGTCATGCCGTCTTCTCCGAGACGTTGATATTGAGTGCCGATGCAGACACCGACGCCGACGCCGCTGCAATGCGGTCGGCGACTTCGCGCCAGCTTGTCTCCTGTTTGTGGACAACGCCTGCCTGTACCTGGTCGGCCAGCCAGTCCTGGCGCTGGGCGATGGCCGACGACAACCAGGGCGTCAGGCCGGCGTCGTCCACGGTGTGTGCAACCTCGCGCATTTCGGCGGCGCGGCGGCGGCCGTGCTGTACGACACGCGAGACAAGGTAATCGGGCTGGCGTTGCCAGTCGATGCCCGGAAATGTTTCGGCCAGCGAGGCGAGGACCTCTTCCTCCACGCCATAGTGGCGCGCAGTCAGCATGCTCTCGACGGTGAGGGCTTCCAGGCCTTTGATCATCACGCTGCGGCACATCTTGATGGCAGAGGCCACGCCGATGTCTTTCGACGCGAGCGTCATCCGCATGCCCGAGTGCTGCATCCTCACGATGAATTCTTCTGCATGCGGTCCGCCCAGCATCATCGGCACCGCAATGCCATAAGGCGGGATCGACGCCATCACGGCGGCTTCGACGTAGCGTGCGCGACGGGCGGTGAGCAAGGAAAAGCTCTCGCGCTTGAGTGCGGGAGAGACGGAATTGATATCGAGGAAGAATTGTCCGGGACGTATCGACGCGGCGGTCTCCATAACGACATCGCGCGCAGAGCTCGCCGTCACGGCGGAGAGGATGACGTCGGCAGGTGCGATGGCGGAAGCGAGATCTTCAGCCAGTGTGACACCGGACGCAGAAGCGGATTGCCGCATCGCGCCTGAAGCGACCGCATCCTTGAGCAGGATGTCGTATGCCGACACGGTGCAGCGTCCCGTTGCCGACAAGCCTTGCGCCAGAATCCTGCCTGCTTCGCCATAGCCGATGAGGCAGACGGAGAGAAATGCGGTATCGGAAGCAGCCGTGGGCATGATGGATTCTCGCGGGAAGAAAGAAGAGCCCGGCAACCGGGGCGGTCGTTCGATTCTGTGGGAATTCATTGCCGTGAACCAGCCAAATTCACCCGCGCAGGCATCTAATTTTCTTATCGGAGTGGCAAAACTGATGTCGATTGAATAAGCTGTGCAGAGACTTGCTTCGCAACTGCAATGCGAGCTTGTCAAAAACCGGCATATCCTTCATCCTAGAAAAAAAGATACCGGAAATTATCATTCCGCCACGCCAGGAGCCGCGTCTTTCCTATGACATCCACCGTAAGCCTGCGACATCTGCGCGCCTTCATCACCGTCGCCGAACTGGGCAGCGTCACCCGCGCCGCCGATGCGCTGTATCGCGCGCAATCGGCGATCACGCGTTCGGTACACGAGCTTGAAACGGTTATCGGCGAGTCACTGTTCGAACGCAAGTCCAGCGGCATGCTGCTGACCGTGTTCGGCAACACCTTGCTGTTCCGTGCACGCAGGGCGGCGCAGGAATTCGAGCTGGCGCGCGACGAGATTTATAGCAAGATCAAGACGCCGACCGGTGCGATGAAGACCTCCATCCTGTCGATGCTGTTCAACGAAAGGCGCCTGCAGATCTTCGTCAAGCTGGCCGAATCGCATCACATGCCGACGGTGGCCAATGCGCTCGGCATCACGCAGCCTGCGGTAAGCGCGTCCATTTCCGATCTGGAAACCAGCCTTGGCGCCACCTTGTTCCAGCGCACGCCCAAGGGCATGCTGCTGACCGAGCCGGGCGCCTTGCTGCTGTTTCGCGCCAAGCGCGCGCTGGCGGAATTGCGCCACGCCGAAGCCGACATTTCCGCGCTCAAGGGCACCACGCAGGGGCGGGTCGTGGTCGGCGCCTTGCCGTTGAGCCGCACCACAATCCTGCCGCGCGCGATCGCCAGCGTCATCGCGGCACATCCGCAATTGCGCATCACCACCATCGAAGGACCGTTCGACAGCCTGGCGGCACGCCTGCGCGCGGGCGATATCGATTTCATTCTTGGCGCCTTGCGTCCGCCGGAATACGCCAGCGACCTGCATGGCGAGCCGCTGCTGGAAGACAAGATGTCGGTGATTGTGCGCCGCGGTCACCCGTTGACGCAGAAGTCGAAAGTCACGCTCGACGACATGATGCGCGCCCAGTGGATCCTGTCGAGCAAGGGGACGCCGGCGCGCGCCTTATTTGAATTATCGATGAGCCGCAAAGACATGCCGGCACCGACCGAAGTCGTCGAGACCAGCGACCTCGCGATCTTGCGCGGTTTGCTGTTGCACAGCGATATGGTCACGGCGATTTCGGCGCAGCAGCTGGAGTACGAGATTCACTCCAATGCGTTGCAGGTGCTCGACTTCGATTTGCCGCGCACCTCGCGCATTATCGGCATCACGCAGCGCGAAGAGAGTCACCCGTCGCCGGGTGCGGTGGTGCTGATGGATGCAATTCGCGAGGTGACGGCGCAGATGGAGCAGCGCGCCGCCAACAACGGTCACTGGTAGCGCCGAGCATGCCGTTAATCGCGTCGGGACTTGCGCGGTTATTCGCTTAAGCTGCCCAATCCAGCAGCGCCTGCGTCACCGCGTCCGCTTCTTCCATGGTCGACATGTGTCCGCATGCCGGCACTTCAGTCAATACGCTTCCCTTCACCAGCGCCGCCATGCGCGCATGCCGCTCCGGCGGACTCCATGCATCTTCCGCACCGCACAGGATCAGGGTGGGACAGGTGATCGCCGGCAGCACCGGCGTGGCATCGGGACGGCCCAGCAGCGCGCGCGTCTGGGCGGCATAGATCTCGGGCGACATGCGTCCCACCATCGTGAGAATACTGCGCACCAGCGGCGCATTGCCGCGATTGCCCGGCGCCAGCATCGGCATGGCCCAGGTCTCGGCGATCGCATCGATGCCATCGGCGCGTGCGCGATCGACCAGCACCGCTCGGCGCACGTCTTCGCCGGGCGTCGCGGCCTCGTAGCCGGTATCCAGCAATGCCAGGCGCTGCACGCGCTGCGCCGCCTGGCGATACACCTCCAGCGCAACGCGGCCGCCCATCGAATGACCGGCCAGTAAAAACTGTTCCGGCGCATCCTGCAGCACGCGGCTCGCCATGCCGGCGATCGAGTCGTCTTGCTGAAAACTCACGATGCGCACGTCGGCGTTGCGCTGTTTGCGCAGGGCCTCGGCTTGCACCTCCCAGACGATGTCGTCGCACAGCAAACCACACAGCAAATAAATCGTTTTCATGTTGCTTCCGAAGGGTGAAAAACGAGATGCAATGTATCCAAACGCCTTGCCCGTGTCCAGCCGGGTATTCCGTCTCAATCAGTCAGTTTGACATGCTGCAGCAACCGGGATATCGCATTTTCATCTTGGGGGTGGTGGATAAGGTATTGATTTAAAAGAATTTAAATTATCTTCGAAAACACATTTGGCAAGCGTCGATCGGCGCCCGTCCAAAAATCAATAAGCAAATTAGATGGGATGGGAAGGCTAAATGTATAACGCCGACACCGTTCGAACCCGATAATGCTTCCATAAAAACGGCTTCATGCCGACAACAAATTCCATACAACAGGAGACCACTGATGTTGCACAGATTCATGAAGTTTGCCTTGCCGCTCGCCGGCGCCGCCGTATTTGCCGCCGCACCAGCCGCCCATGCCGATGAGATCCGCATCGGCGTGATCGCCGCTTTCAGCGGTCCGTACAGTAACTGGGGCAAACAGATCCAGGACGCCACCGAGCTGTTCCTCGCGCAAAACAACGGCCGCGCCGGTGAGCACACGATCAAGATCATCTACCGCGACGTCGGCGGCAACAATCCTGCACGTGCCCGCCAACTGGCCGAAGAGCTGGTCGTGCGCGACAAGGTGCAATACATCAGCGGTCTCGAATTCACGCCGACGGCGCTGGCTGTCGCCGATGTCGCCACGCAAGCCAAGGTGCCTATCGTCATCATCAACGCCGGCACCTCCGGCATCCTGAGCAAGTCGCCTTACCTGCTGCGCGCCGGTTATACCCAATGGATGGTGGCGACGCCCCTGGCAAAATGGACGGCGGAGCAGGGCGGCAAGCGCGTGGCGCTGGCAGTGGCTGATTATGCCCCGGGCGCCGACGCGCTGACCTCGTTCAAGAAGTCCTTCACCGAAGAAAAAGGCCAGGTCGTGGCCGAGCTGAAGATGCCGCTCAACACCTCCGACTTCTCCACCTACATGCAGAAGATCAAGGAAGCCAATCCTGACTACGTCTACATGTTTACGCCGGTCGGCCCGATGGCGGTGGCCTTCATCAAGGCCTTCGTCGAGCGTGGTCTGGACAAGTCCGGCATCAAGCTGCTGGCCACCGCCGAAACCGAAGAGAGCGAACTGCCGTCCTACGGCGATGCCGCGGTCGGCATCGTGACGGCGCTGCATTATTCGCCGGCCAGCACCACGCCTGCCAATGTCGCCTTCGTCAGCGCCTTCCGCAAGAAATACGGCGCCGATAAAACCCCGAACGTGGCGTCGATTGCCGCCTACGATTCGATGAAGATGATCTATGAAATGATCCGCGCCACCGGCGGCAAGCAGGATGGCGACAAGGCTATGGCCGCAATCAAGGGCTATTCGTGGGAAAGCCCGCGCGGTCCGGTGAGCATCGATCCGCAGACCCGCGAGATGACGCAGAACATCTATATCCGCCGTATCGAAAAGGTTGATGGTGTCTACGTCAACAAACCGTTCAAGACCTATCCTGCGATCAAGGATCCCGGCGTGAAGGTGCAGTAGTAAGGAGCAGTATCAAAGCGTAGGACTCGTCCTCGCGCATCCTGTTCATTGCGGCGAAAGCCAAGGTCGCCGCATACCGTTTAAAGGAGTTTTTCCATGCTTCAGAAAGCTGCTGCCGCCAAGCCGAAGATGGCCAATCACACCACGCCTCTGATCAAGGATTGCTGGTACGTTGCCGCCTTGTCGCGTGAAGTCACGCGCGACCTGCTGGAACGCACGCTGCTCGGCAAGACCGTACTGATGTACCGCAAACTCGACGGCACGCCGGTGATCATGCAGAACCGCTGTGCGCATCGTTCGTTTCCCTTGTCCAAAGGCCGCCTGAATGGCGATCAGGTGGTCTGCGGCTATCACGGCATGGAGTACAACCCCGAAGGCCAGTGCGTGCACATGCCGTCGCTGGCCAATCCGCCGACCCATGCGCGCATCGCCTCGTATCCGGTGCAGGAGAAGGGGCCGCTGATCTGGATCTGGATGGGCGACGCCAGCAAGGCCGATCCGGCGCTGATTCCCGATACTTCGTGGCTGGATGCGCCGGAGTGGACGACCGTTACCGGCTATTTCCACATGAAGTCCAATTACGTCGCCATGCACGAGAACCTGCTGGATCAGACCCACTTTCCGATCCTGCATGCGGACACCGTCGGCACACCAGAGTATTCGCGCTCCAGCCTGGAGATCCACAACGAAGGCGACGTCGTACGGATTCGCCGCGAGCTGCGCAATTCGCCGCCGCCGCCGATTTACGGTATCCCGATGAAGCTGACCGGGCGTCCGGTGGATCGCTTCTCCGACAGCCGTTTCGTCTCCCCGGCCGGCCACATCGCGTTTGCACGCATCGCCAACCTGGAACCGCGCGAAGGCGAGCAGACCGACTATCGCGTGAATATTACGCACTTGTTCACGCCGGAGTTTCAAGGCACGATCCACTACTGGTGGTTCAACAGCCGCGACTTCGCGCTCGATGATGCCGGCGCCAGCGAATATCTGGCCTCCGCTTCGGTCAAGGCTTACACGGAAGACGTCGATGCCCTGACCTGGATACAGGAAGAAGTGGAAAAAGGCGACGGTCCGCCGGACGAACTGAGTTTCGGTCCCGACCGCCCCGGTCTGGCCATGCGCAAGACGCTGCTGCGGCTGGCAGAAGCAGAAGTCACGCAGGCGGAGACGCCACCGGGCATCGCCATAAAAATGTACTGAATGTAATGAGTGTTTTGAAATGAAAGCGTATTGAGGAAAACATGGCAAGAATCGTAGGAGGAATCGGCACGTCCCATGTGCCCACCATCGGCCTGGCGTACGACAAGGGGCGGCAGAATGATCCGGCCTGGGCGCCGCTGTTCAAAGGCTATGAGCCGGTCGCCGAATGGCTGCGCGAGCAGGCGCCGGATGTGCTGGTCATGTTCTACAACGATCATGCCAACAGTTTCTTCTTCGATTGTTACCCGACTTTCGCGCTGGGCGTATCGCCCAGTTTTGAAATGGCGGATGAAGGCGCGGGCAAGCGTCCCTTGCCTGACATTAACGGCCACCCGGAGCTGGCGGCGCATCTGGCCGAATGCCTGGTCAATGACGAATTCGACATGACGCTGTTCCAGGAACGCGCACTCGACCATGGCTGCAACTCGCCGCTGTCGCTGATGTGGCCGCACGAGCCAGCCTGGCCGGGCGCGATTGTGCCGATTGAAATCAACGTGCTGCAATATCCGCTGCCGACCGCCGCGCGCTGCTACAAGCTCGGCCAGGCAGTGCGCCGCGCCATCGAATCCTTCCCCGAAGACCTCAAGGTCGCGGTGGTCGGCACCGGCGGCCTGTCGCATCAGATCCATGGCGAGCGCACCGGTTTCAACAATCCGGAATGGGACGATGAGTTCCTGCGCCGCATCGTCGACGATCCGCTCAGCCTGACCAAGTTGAAGCACGCCGACTTTGTGCGTCTGGGCGGCGCTGAAAGCGTTGAAGTGATCATGTGGCTGGCCATGCGCGGTGCGCTCGATGACAAGATCAAATGCATCCACCAGAACGTCTATCTGGCAACCACGACCGCGATGGCCGTGGCGATTTACGAGCAGGCTTAAGGATTGAAAGAGAATCAAACGATGAACCCACAACTCGAAGGTATCGAGGACATCGAAGGCACCTATGTCTTCGATATCCGCCAGAGCGTTAAATCGCTGCGCCTGAACCGTTTCTTCTGGCGGCATCGCGAGCCGGAGTTCCGTGCGCTGCTGGCCCGCGATTTCAACGCCGCCTGCGATGAGCTGAAACTCAATGATGAAGAGCGTGCATTGGTCACCAACCAGGACTGGCTTGGCCTGATCAAATACGGCGTGAGCTTCTTCGTGCTGGAAAAATTCGCGCGCGTGGTCAAGATGTCTAACCTGGCCGTCTATGCGTCCATGCGCGGCGAGACGCTGGAAGCTTTCCTCAAGACGCGCCGTGTCCCGGAGTCGGCGTAGCCAGTGACGTAGCGGGTAACCTGACGAGCAACGCAACGACCGGCACAACGCGCAGCATCGCAGGCGATGTAACAAGCGGCATCAATCTCTTTCTGAGCATTCACGGCGTCCGCTGCGATGGCAGGGGCGCCGTTTTTTTGCGCCTGTTTTCTGGTGCGATACGGTTTTTGCTATGGCCGCTTTCGTGTGACGCGTTCAGTCGATAAGTAAATTAGATGCGCTATCAGCTAAAGAGAAACGCGAGCGGTCAAGCGCTGCCATAGAATAAATCGACTTAACAGTGATGCCCTGCGCAGCGGTCAACACCGGCAATAAGGTGACGATGAAAACTGCACCGGGGCAGCAATAAAAAAATAACAAGCACGAGACAAGCCAATTCATTTTTATCGAATCAACAGGAAAAACATGGAAAAGACTCAAAAGCCATCACTGCTGGTGGTGAGCGCGCATGCGGCCGACTTCGTCTGGCGATCGGGCGGCGCCGTGGCGTTGTATAGCGAACGCGGCTATCGCGTGAAGGTCGTATGCCTTTCTTACGGCGAACGCGGCGAGTCGGCCAAGATGTGGAAGCAGCCCGGCATGACGCTGGACAAGGTCAAGGCCGCGCGCCATGAAGAGGCCGCCAAGGCCGCGGACATCCTCGGCGCCGAGATCGCATTTCTGGATATCGGCGACTACCCGATGCGTGTCAGCGACGAGGTGCTGTACAAGCTGGTCGACATCTACCGCGAGCTGCGTCCCGAGTTCGTACTCAGCCACTCGCTGCATGATCCCTACAACTTTGATCATCCGCTGGCCACGCATGTCGCGCAGGAAGCGCGCATCATCGCCCAGGCGCACGGCCACAATCCGGAGCAAGCCGTCATCGGCGCGCCGCCGGTGCTGCTGTACGAACCGCATCAGCCTGAACAATGCGGCTGGAAGCCGGACGTGCTGCTGGATATTTCCTCCGTGTGGGAAAAGAAAAAAGCCGCTTTCGAAACCATGAACGCGCAAGAACACCTGTGGGAGTACTACACCCGTGTGGCGCTGCAACGCGGCGTGCAGGCATCGCGCAATTCCTCGCGCAACATCAAGTACGGCGAAGGCTATCAACGCGTCTTCCCGCAAGTCTGCGGAGAGTTCTCATGAGCCGCAACGTCGCCGTGCGCAACATTTCACGCGCACCGGCCGAGCGCGTCGCGGCGCTGGCGCAATACGGCGTCGCCACCGTGCATGAAGCCCAAGGCCGCACCGGCCTGCTGCATCATCGCCTGCGGCCGGTGGTTGCCGATACCTCGATCGCGGGATCGGCCGTCACCGTCAGCGTAGCGCCGGGCGACAACTGGATGCTGCACGTCGCCGTCGAGCTGTGCCAGCCCGGCGACATCCTGGTCGTCAGTCCGACTTCGCATTGCGAGGACGGCTACTTCGGCGACTTGCTGGCGACCTCGCTGCAGGCGCGCGGCGTGCTCGGCCTGGTGATCGATGCCGGCGTGCGCGACGTGCGCACCTTGCGCGAAATGAATTTCCCGGTCTGGTCGCGCGCCGTTTGTGCGCAAGGCACGGTCAAGGCCACGGTCGGTTCGGTTAACGTGCCGCTGGTGTGCGGCGAACAGCTGATCCAGCCCGGCGACGTGATCGTGGCCGATGACGACGGCGTGGCTGTCGTGCCGCGTGAACAGCTGGGCGCCGTCACCGAGGCCTGCATCGCACGCGCCGCCAATGAAGAGCAGAAGCGCAAGCGTCTCGCTGCCGGTGAGCTCGGCCTGGATATCTACGACATGCGCGCCAAGCTGGCCGCTGCCGGACTCGTCTACCGCTAAGAGAGAAGATCATGGAAGCTTCCCAGCGCGCCATTCCCTGTGCCTTCATGCGCGGCGGCACTTCGCGCGGCCCGTTCTTTCTGGCCAGCGATCTGCCGCAGGATACGGCCATGCGCAATGCAGTGTTGCTGGCGGTGATGGGCTCGCCCGATCCGCGCCAGATCGATGGACTGGGCGGTAGTGACACGCTCACCAGCAAGGTCGCGATCGTGTCGCCGTCGTCGGTGCCGGGCATCGACGTCGACTTCCTGTTCGCGCAGGTGGCAGTGGACAAGCCGCTGGTCGATGTTTCGCCCAATTGCGGCAACATGCTGGCCGGCGTAGGGCCATTCGCCATCGAGCGCGGGCTGGTGCCGGTTCGCGGCGATCTGACGCCGGTGGTGATCCACATGGTCAACAGCGGCAATATCGCGACAGCGTTGGTGCAAACCAACGGCGGCCGAGTCGTCTACGACGGTGAAGCAAAAATAGCCGGCGTGCCCGGCACTTCGGCGCCGATCAATATCGCCTTTCGCGACACCGCCGGCTCGGCCTGCGGCAGCTTGCTGCCGACCGGCCGCACGCGCGACGTCTTCAATGGCATCGAAGCGACCTGCATCGACAACGGCATGCCGGTGGTGGTCATGCGTGCAGAGGCATTCGGCAAGACCGGGCAGGAGACGCCGCAGCAACTCGACGCCGACGCCGATTTCAAGAAACGCCTGGAAGCCGTGCGTCTGCAAGCCGGTGAACTGATGGGACTGGGCGATGTACGCAATAAGGTGGTGCCGAAGATGACCCTCATTTCGCCGGCCATCAATGGCGGTCATCTTTCCACGCGCACCTTCATTCCGCATCGCTGCCACAGCGCCATCGGCGTGCTCGGCGCGGTCAGCGTCGCCAGCGCCTGCCTGCTGCCTGGATCGGTGACGGCGGGCATGGACGGCATCGCCGAACCGCCACGGAAAGGCGAAGGGGGCGAGGTGGAGATATCGGTGGAGCATCCGACCGGTGAATTTACCGTGGCCTTGCGCACGGAAATCGCCGGCGGCCAGACGCGTTTTGTCAGCTCGGGTTTGCTGCGCACCGCGCGCATGCTGCTCGACGGCCAGGTGTTCGTGCCGCATCGGGTGTGGCCGTGATGTTGGCGTTTGCGAATCGCGCAACTCTTATGTAACCGACTGCCAGTCAAGGAAAACCATGCTATCCCGTTTTGCCATTTCTCTTGTTTCACTTCTGTTCGACGGCCTGGCCTTCGGCATGATCCTGTTCCTGATCTCGATCGGCATGTCGATCACGATGGGCGTCATGCGCGTGGTCAATCTGGCGCATTGCAGCTTCGCCATGGCCGGCGGCTACATGACCTTCATGCTGGTGACGCAGGCGCAGCTGCCGTATGCCGTTGCCGTGCCGCTGGCGGTGATCGGCACCATGCTGCTCGGTGCATTGCTGGAGCGTACCGTGTATTCATGGATCTATGTCCAGAGCGAGCTGGGCCAGGTGCTCATGACCATCGGCCTGACCTTTGTCATGATCGCCACCGCCAACGCGATGTTCGGTTCCACCATCCAGGACATCCCGGTGCCGGGCGCATTGCGCGGCACCTATCAGGTGGGCGCGATTGGCTTGCCGGTCTATCGCCTGTTTCTCATTGCGGTCAGCTGCGCCTGTGCGCTGGTGATCTGGTATGTGCTCGACCGCACCCAGGTCGGCGCCAAGCTGCGCGCTGCTGTCGACAACGCGAAGATGGCCGGCTGCATCGGCATGAACGTCAAGGCCTTCTTCGCCGTCACCTTCGCCATCGGCTGCGGCTTTGCCGGACTGGGCGGCGCGCTCGGCGCCGACATGTTCCCGCTGGAACCGTTTTACGCGCTCAACTATCTGGTGCTGGTGCTGATCGTGGTATCGGTCGGCGGCCTCGGCAGCATCAAGGGCACGCTCATCGCCGCGCTGGTGCTGGGCATGATCGACACGCTGGGACGCTACTTCCTGCCGGAAGCGGGCGGCCTGGTCATTTATCTGGCGACGCTGGTGATGCTGCTGGTGCGCCCTCAAGGACTCTTCGGAAGGCAAACAGCATGAAAATCACCACCGCCACAATCCGCCACATTCTGCCGCCCGGAGCGCTGCCGTTCTACCGTGTCCGCCTGGCCGATGTTCTGCCATGGGTGGTTGCGCTGGCCGCGTTCTTCACCTTCGACACCTATATGTCGATCGGCTCGCAAATCCTGATCATGGTGATCTTCGGCATCTCGCTCGATCTCGCGCTCGGCTTCGCCGGCATCAATACGCTGGGACACGCCGCCTTCTTCGGCATCGGCGCCTACGCGGCAGGCTACTTCTCGCTGCATGTGTCGCCGGAGCCGTTCAGCGGCTTGCTGGTGGCAGCCGCTCTGGCGGCATTGATCGGTTTGCTGTCGGGCTGGCTGCTGTTGCGCACCAGCGGACTGGCATTACTGATGCTGACCATGGTCACCACCGTCGTGTTGCATGAAGTTGCCAACACCTGGCGTGGCGTCACCGGCGGTGCGGATGGTTTGTCGGGCATGGAGACGGCACCGCTATTTGGTTTGTTCTCGTTCGACCTGTACGGCAAGACGGCGTATCTGTATGCGCTGGGCGTGCTGTTCGTGGTCTTTGTCGCCGTGCGCATCATCGCCAATTCGCCGTTCGGCCTGTCGATCCGCGGCATCCGCGAAAACGCGAAGCGCATGCTGCTGGTCGGCACGCCGGTGCATGCCAAGCTGATTCTTGCCTACACGCTGTCGGCGGCAATCGCCGGTATCGCCGGCGGCCTGAGCGCGCAGATCACGCGCACCGTCAGCCTCGATCTGCTGAGTTTCCAGTTGTCGGGCAACATCCTGATCATGCTCATCATCGGCGGCGTCGGCCGTCTGTATGGCGCTTTCATCGGCATTCCCTTGTACATGCTGTTGCTGGATCGTGCCGCGGCGATCGACCCGTTTCACTGGATGTTCTTTGTAGGTATCGCGTTGATCGTGCTGGTGCGTTTTGCGCCGGGCGGCTTGCTGGCCCTGGGCGGCACCGCGTTTGAGCGTATACGCAATCGTCTTTCCGTCAATCTCGCCAAGGAGCAGAAATGAATCCCGTCTTGCAGCCAAGGTATGCGGACATGGCATCTCCGGCGGCAACGTCCACGCTTCCCTGTGCGTTGGAAACCTGCGGATTGTACAAACGCTACGGCGCCATCGAAGTCACGCGCAACGTCGACTTGCGCATCGAGCGCGGCGCCCGCCACGCACTGATCGGCCCGAATGGCGCCGGCAAGACCACCTTCGTCAATCTGGTGACCGGTGTAGTTTCTCCCACTGCCGGCAGCATTTATCTTGAAGGCCGCGACGTCACGCAAGCCAGCCCGCAAAAGCGCGTGGCCGGCGGCCTGGCACGCACTTTCCAGATCAACACCCTGTTCACCGAGCTGACCGTCGCCGAGAACGTCGCCATTCCGCTCGGCCAGCGCATGGGTATCGCGTGGAAGCTGTGGGGCAAGCCGGCGCACCATGCCGGCGTGGTGGAAGAGGCGGCGGCCTTGCTGGAACAGCTCGGCTTGCTGGAACTGGCGTCGCGCCGCGTCAATGAACTGGCCTACGGCCAGCGCCGCATGATCGAGATCGCCATCGCGCTGGCGCTGAAGCCGCAAGTGCTGCTGCTGGACGAGCCGGCTGCGGGTATCCCCAACGGCGAAAGCGGCATGATCATCGATCTGCTGGAGCGCCTGCCCGAAGATATTTCCATCCTGTTTATCGAACACGACATGAACCTGGTATTTCGCTTCGCCAAAAAAATCACTGTGCTGGTGGAGGGCAGCGTGCTGACGGAAGGTACGCCCGCCGACATCCGCGCCGACGAGCGCGTACGCAATGTCTATCTGGGGCGTCGCCATGGCTAAGCTGCTCGACATCCATAATCTCAGCGCCGGCTACCGCGACGCAGTCGTCATCGACGATCTCTCGTTCAGCATCGGGCAGGGCGAAGCGGTCAGTCTGCTGGGCCGCAACGGCGTCGGCAAGAGCACGCTGCTGGCGACCATGATGGGACTGACTACGGTCAGCAAAGGCTGTCTCGAATTCGACGGCAAGAATATCGGCAACGCCGCCAATTATCAGCGCAATCGCATGGGCCTCGGCTACGTGCCGCAGGAGCGCGAGATCTTTCCATCGCTCACCGTAGAGCAAAACATGCGTGTCGCCGCGCGTCCCGGTGAATGGAATATCGCGGCGGCGTACAAACTGTTTCCGCGTCTGGAAGAACGCCGCAACAACTACGGCAACCAGCTCTCCGGCGGCGAGCAGCAGATGCTCGCCATGGCGCGCGCGCTGGTCGGCAATCCCAAATTGCTACTGCTGGACGAACCGCTGGAAGGTTTGTCGCCGGTGATGATGGACATCTTGCTGGATGCGGTCAAACAGCTCAAGCAAAGCGGACTGACACTGATCCTTGTCGAGCAGCATGCGCATCTTGCACTGGAAGCGACCGAGCGCGTGGTCATCATGGACCGCGGCCGCATCGTGCACGACGGCCGCAGCGATCTGCTGCTCAAGGACGATGCCACCATGCACCAGCTGCTCGGCCTGGCGCATGAACAGGGAAGTGAAGGCGCCGTCGAACCTGCGCGGAAACCCGACCTCAAACTCGCGAGCTGACAGCCATGCCTTTCGATGCACTTCAACGCCTGCTGATCGAGCAGGAATGCCAGCGCCTTATCCATCGCTACGCCTATCTCAATGATGAACGCAACTTCGATGCGCTTATCGACCTGTTCACCGACGACGCGATCCTCTATCGTCCTTCAGCGCCGGCGACTCCGCTGGTAGGGCGCGACGCCATCCTCGCCTCGTTTCGCGGCCGGCCGGCCGATGTGCGCACCTTCCATCTGTGCACCGATGTGATCGTAGAGATCGAAGACCGCGAACACGCCACCGCGCGTTCGCGCATTGTGCTGTTGTCGGGGCCGCGGTCCGAGGCCGCCGCCGATGCCGTATCCAAACCGCCTGCACCCGGAACGTTTGAAGATCGCCTGCGCCTCACCGCACAGGGATGGAAATTCGTCGAGCGGCGCGGATCGTTCTGGATTTGAAAATACACCCCAAGAAATGTCGTTTTCCGCGCCGTCATAAACAGATTAGATCGACCCTCGCGGCAATCGGCAACAAAGGCGAGCAGGCCCGTCGCTAGAATGATTCACGCTGAATCATCGATACGAATGCAGCACCTTGCATGACTTCGCAGCAGCGCAACGACACCAAGATCGATCCCGCTGCCAAGCGAATACATAAACAGAAAATACCTGGAGGAGACAAGAAATGAAGAAATCAGTACGCGCCGCCGGCGTCACTCGCGCATTCGGCGCAATGAGTACCCTGGGCGCCGTTGCCGGCATCGCGGGAGCCCTGTTGTCGCCGACGGCAATGGCGCAATCGCAGGTCACGATCTACGGTCTGATCGACACCGGTGTCGAATATGTCACCAATGCCAACGCGGCCGGTAACTCGGTCGTCAAGATGCCCTCGCTGACCGGTTCATTCCCGTCGCGCATCGGCTTCAAGGGAACCGAAGATCTGGGTGGCGGCCTGCAAGCCATGTTCGTTCTGGAAGCCGGGATGGCAGTCGACACCGGCGGCATGGGACAGGGAAATCGTCTGTTCGGCCGCCAATCCTATGTCGGCCTGAAGACCGCGACGCAAAGCGTCATGCTGGGCCGCCAGGTCAACATGACCTACCTGTCGACGCTGAAGTCCGACGTGATGGGACCTAATATCCACAGTATCGGCAATCTCGACGCCTACTTGCCGAATGCGCGCAGCGATAACTCCATTGGATATCTCGGCACCTTCTCGGACGTGACCGTGGGCGCGACCTACAGCTTCGGCCGCGACGCCACTGCGGCAGGCGGCCCGGCCTCGACCAACTGCGCCGGCGAGACCGCAGGCGACAGCAAGGCATGCCGTCAATACACCGGCTTGCTGGGTTATGACAACAAAGCCTTCGGCGTCAACCTGGCGTACGACAAGCTCAATGGCGGTCCCAATGCGATCTTCGGCATGAACAGCAGCAGCTACACCGATACGCGTATCGGCCTGCACGGTTACTTCATGATCAGCGATGCGCGCATCGGTCTCGGCGTGCTGGACCGCAAGGTGCAGACAGCGACCAAGAGCGATTCCGATCTGTACTACCTGGGTCTGAGCTATCCGTTCACTGTTGCGCTGGTGCTCGATACGCAGATCTCGCGCCTCAAGTTCAAGGGCACGGCGAACTCAGCCACGCTCTCGGTGGCGCGCCTGACTTACAGTTTGTCCAAGCGCACCGCCTTGTACACGTCGGTCGGCTATATCAAAAATTCCGGCACCTCGGCGATTGCCGTCGATGCCGGCGGTACGGTCGGTACCGGCATGAATCAATTGGGTGTCATGACGGGTATTCGCCATACATTCTGATGTAATGATGTCTTGAGGAGCTGGCATCGTTGCCGGAAGCGTGTCGTCTGAACGGACGGCACGCTTTTTTTCTTTACGTCGAGGGAGGCTTATTTAGCCCAGCCCCGCGGCCGTGCCAGTTCAAAGTTGGCGTCGCTGCGCGTGCGGCCGTACCAGTCGCCGCCCATGCGCGAGAGCAGGTTCAGCTTGTCCGGATCCGGCAGTTGCTTGTCGTTGAGGATGCGTTCATCAAAGTGCGCCGCCAGCACGCGCGCCAGCAGAATGTGGCAGGACGGCGCGTCGGCAGGATAGGGAATGCAACTGACCAGTTCGCATTCCAGGCTGACCGGCGCAGCCTCAACGCGCGGCGGGCGCACCAGCGATGACGGCTTGGAGGCGATGCCGCATTGTTCGAATTCGCTGACGTCGGCGCCATAAGAAAAGGACGTCTCGTTCATGGCGTCGGCGAGTTCAAAGCCAACCAGGTTGACCACTAGTTGTCCGGTTTCCTGCGCGTTGCGCACAGTGTCTTTGATGCTGCCGTCGCGCTGTACCAGTGGCGAAATCATGACTGTCGGCGGTTTGCCGGTAACCATCTGAAAAAAGCTGAACGGGGCCAGGTTGCTGACGCCCGCTGCAGAAACCGTCGACACCCAGGCGACGGGGCGGGGAATGACCGCCGAGGCGAGCCAGCTATAGGCCTGGCGGGGATCAACCTGAGAAAAATCCAGAAACATGGGTACTCCATCGGTGACATCGGCAACATCAGATGCATCAAATGCCTCTGATGCATCTGAAAGGGGGATTAAAAACAACGAGATCGTATACTCTAGCCGGAAAACCGCTCCACCGCGTTCGTGGTGCTTGTAGTGCTTGCTGCGCTTGTACTGCCGGGCGACTACAATAGCTGGCTTGCAAGTTTTCACCTCCGACAGCGCCTCAGGGAACAGGGAATGACGCTCTCAAGTCTGATAGTACAGTTGATCAACGGTCTGGCCGACGCATCCGCCATGTTTCTGGTGGCGGCAGGCTTGTCGCTGATTTTTGGCGTGACACGCATCGTCAACTTCGCCCACGGTTCGTTTTACATGCTGGGTATTTTTGTTGCGTACACGCTGGTCAGCCTGATCGGCGCCGGCGGCTTGGGTTTCTGGACTGCCGTCTTGCTCTCGGCTTGCGCGGTGGCGCTGCTGGGCGCTGCGGTCGAGATCGTTATCCTGCGCCGCATCTATCGCGCTCCCGAATTGTTTCAATTGCTGGCGACCTTTGCGTTGGTGCTGGTGCTCAAAGATGCCGCCTTGTATCTGTGGGGACCGGAGGATCTGTTCGGTCCGCGCGCGCCCGGTCTGGCGGGTTCCGTTGAGTTGCTGGGACGCCGCCTGCCGCAATACGACCTGGTGCTGATCGTCATCGGTCCGGTGGTGCTGGGCCTGTTGTGGCTGCTGCTCAATCGCACGCGCTGGGGCACCTTGATCCGCGCCGCCACGCAAGACCGTGAAATGGCCGGCGCGCTCGGCATCAATCAGTCGTGGCTGTTCACGGGCGTCTTTGCGCTCGGCTGCTTTCTCGCCGGTCTGGGCGGCGCCTTGCAGGGGCCGCGCATGCCGGCCAATCTGGCGCTCGATCTGGAAACTATCGGCAATGCTTTCGTCGTCGTGGTGGTTGGCGGCATGGGGTCGATCAGCGGCGCCTTTCTGGCTGCCTTGCTGATTGCCGAGATCAAGGCGCTGTGCGTGGCGCTGGGTCAGGTGTCCATCGGCGGCATCGATATCTCCCTGTCGAAGCTGACGCTGGTGGTGGAATTCCTTGTAATGGCTGTGATTCTGGTGGTGCGTCCGTGGGGCTTGCTGGGCAAGCCGCAGGCCGTAAGCCGCAGCGGCGGTGCGTCGGAAGCGCCCTTGCGCGCGGCCGGCCCTCTGCAGCGCAAACTGGCGCTCGCCGCCTTGCTGCTGTTGCTGGCTGCACCGCTGTTGTCGGGCAGTTTTCCTTATCTCACCGTGTTGCTGGTGGAAATTCTCATCGCCGTACTGTTCGCCGCCAGCCTGCATTTCATGATGGGGCCGGGCGGCATGCATTCTTTCGGTCATGCGGCTTACTTCGGGCTGGGCGCCTATGCCGCCGCGCTGGTGCTGACCGGCCTGCATCTGCCGATGGAAGTGGCGCTGGTCGCCGGGCCTTTGGTTGCAGCGGCAGGCGCCTTGCTGTTCGGCTGGTTCTGCGTACGCTTGTCGGGTGTGTATCTGGCGATGCTGACGCTGGCCTTTGCGCAGATCGTCTGGGCCATCATCTTTCAATGGGACGACGTCACCGGCGGCAGCAACGGACTGATCGGCATCTGGCCGTCGGCCTGGGCGGCGTCGCCGACGGCGTTCTATTATCTGGCGCTGGCGTTCAGCGTTGCGGGCGTGCTGCTGTTGCGGCGCGTGCTGTTTTCTCCTTTCGGTTACGCGATGCGCGCGGGCCGCGATTCGCCTTTGCGCGCCGAGGCGATCGGCATCGACGTCAAGTGCGTGCAGTGGATGGCGTTCGTCGTGGCGGGTTTGTTCTGCGGTATGGCGGGCGCGCTGTTTGCCTTTTCCAAAGGCAGCATCTCGCCGGAAGCAATCAGCATCGGCCGCTCGGTCGACGGCCTGGTGATGGTCATGCTGGGAGGTGTGCAAACCTTGCTGGGGCCGGTGGTCGGCGCCGCAGTGTTCACCTGGCTGCAGGATGTTATCGCGCGCGAGACCGATTACTGGCGCGCCTTGCTCGGTGTCGTCATGCTAACGCTGGTGTTGTTGTTTCCGAGCGGTATCGCCGGATTTTTCGAACGCATCGCTGCACGCCGGCGCGAAGGAGAGGCAGCATGAGTCTCCTGCAAGTGCGCAATATCAGTAAAGCTTTCGGCGGCGTCAAGGCGGTCGACGATGTGTCTTTCGATCTGCCCGCCGGCCAATTGCTGGCCTTGCTCGGACCCAACGGCGCGGGCAAGTCGACCTGCTTCAATATCCTCAACGGCCAGTACCGGCCCGATGCCGGATCGGTGCTGCTCGACGGACATGAAATCGGCGGCATGAAACCGCGCGACATCTGGCGCCTCGGCGTCGGGCGGACGTTCCAGATCTCGGCCGCTTTCGCCTCGATGACCGCAGTGGAAAACGTACAGATGGCGCTCATCTCGCGCGAAAAAAAGTTGTTCCGGCTGTGGCGGCCGGCGGCATCGCTGTTTCGCGATGAAGCCATGGCGCTGCTGGAACAGGTCGGCATGGCGGCGCAGGCGGAACGTGCCTGCGGCGTGCTGGCGTACGGCGATATCAAGCGCGTGGAGCTGGCGGTGGCGCTGGCCAATCGTCCGCTCCTGCTGTTGATGGATGAGCCTACCGCCGGCATGGCGCCGCAGGAGCGCAACGCGCTGATGGCGCTGACCAGGAAACTGGTGGTGGAACGCAATCTGTCGGTGCTGTTTACCGAACATAGCATGGACGTAGTCTTTGCTTTCGCCGACCGCATGATCGTGTTGGCGCGTGGACAACTGATCGCCGAGGGCAATGGTGACGCCATCCGCAATCATCCCAAGGTGCAGGAAGTGTATTTCGGCTCCGGCAAGACCTTCGAGAAACAAGATGCGCTGCATGCAGGGAGGCCGGCATGAGTGATGTGCTGCTCAAGGCCGAGGGCCTCAACGCCTGGTATGACCGCGCGCATATTCTGTTCGACGTCGGTCTCGAAGTGCGGCGCGGTGAAGTGGTGGCGCTGATGGGGCGTAACGGCGCCGGCAAATCGACCACCATGAAAGCCGTGATGGGCATGCTGGATCGGGTGCAGGGCCAGGTGCATTTTCGCGGTAAGGATGTCAGCCGTACCCGGCCGCATCAGATCGCGCGCATGGGCATGGGTTACGTGCCGGAAGACCGGCGCATATTCACCGACCTGACAGTGCTGGAAAACCTGGAGGTCGGCCGTCAGCCGCCGCGTCCCGATGCCTACACGTGGACACCGAAAGAACTGTTCGACCTGTTTCCCAACCTCGGCGAAATGCCGCAGCGTCCGGGCGGCCAGATGAGCGGCGGCGAACAGCAGATGCTGACAGTCGCGCGCACGCTGATGGGCAATCCCTATCTGGTGTTGCTGGACGAGCCGTCCGAAGGTGTGGCGCCGGTAATCGTCGAGCAGATGGCCGAGACCATCCTGAAGCTCAAACGGGAAGGCATGTCCATTCTGTTGTCGGAGCAGAACCTGCATTTCGCTGGGCTGGTCAGTGACCGCGCCTATGTGCTGGAAAACGGCCACATTCGCTATCAGGGCACGATGGCGCAGCTGGCTGCTGACGACGACGTGCGCCGCGCTTATCTGGCGGTGTAAGCGTTCTTGCAGATTTACAGATAGACCTTCGGCAATGGGTAATTCCATTCACCTCGCTTGCTGGTGTGCAGGCCCAGCCGCACCAGACTTTCGGCAAAGGTCACGGCGGCGCTGACGCCGTCGATTACCGGCACTCCCAATTCCTTGCTGATGGCCTGGCACAGGTCTGCCATGCCGGCGCACCCCAGTACGATGCAATCGACATCATCTTGTTCCAACGCGAGACGGCATTCCTGCATGATCGCGGCGTAAGCGTGGGAAGCCGGATTGTCGAGATCGAGTACGGCGATTTCACAGGCGCGGATGTTGCGGCAGAAGCGCTGCATGCCGTAGCGTTCCGCCAGATGCGCAGCGATGCCACAGGTTCTGCCCAGCGTGGTGACGATGCTGAAATGCTTGCCGACGAAACTGGCGGCATGCATGGCGGCTTCGGCGATGCCGAACACCGGGCCGCTGGCGATTTCGCGGGCGGCTTCCAGGCCCGGGTCACCGAAGCAGGCGATGATGTGGGCATCGGCGCCAGCGGCTTCGGCGCGGCGGATTTCCGCCAGCAGGCCGGGTATGCACATGGCTTCGTCGTAGTGGCCTTCGATTGACACCGGTCCGGTGGCGGGATTGCAGGCCCAGATCTCGGTGTCCGGCGCGGCAATCTGGCGCGCGCAGTCGCCGATCTTGGCCGTCATGCTGGTGGTGGTGTTGGGATTGACGATGTTGATTTTCACGTTGTCTCGATTGTTCTTGGCGGTTGATGCGGGGTCTTGTTCTTGCGCTTGCTGATGTTCATGCTGATGTTCGTACTCATGCTCCCAGATACAGGCGCTTGATGTCGGGATGGTCGAGCAGCTCGCGCGAGACGCCTTCCAGTTCGATGCGGCCGGTGGCGAGGATGTAGGCGTAGCGCGAGATCATCAGCGCCATGCGGCTGTTCTGTTCGACCAGCATGATGGTGACGCCTTCGTCCTTGTTGATCTCCAGAATGGTGCGCGCGATCAGGCGGATGAATTGCGGCGCGATGCCGAGCGATGGTTCGTCCAGCAACAGCAGCCGCGGACGCGCCATCAGTGCGCGGCCGATGGCGACCATCTGCTGCTCGCCGCCGGACAGGCTCGACGCCTGCTGGCTGAAGCGCTCCTTCAGACGCGGAAAGCGCGTCAGCACCTTGTCCAGATCGGCGGCGATGCCACCTTTGTCCGAACGCGTATAGGCGCCCATGAGCAAGTTGTCCTTGATCGACATGAAGGGAAACACGTGGCGGCCTTCCGGCACCATCGCCACGCCTTGTTCGACCAGCTTGTGCGCCGAGGTGCCGGTGACATTGCTGCCGTTGAGCAGCACCTGCCCGCCGCATACCGGCGACAGGCCGGTGACGGCGCGCAGGGTCGACGACTTGCCGGCGCCGTTGGCGCCGATCAGCGCCACCACGCTGCCCTGGTCGACACGCAGGCTGACGTCTTGCAGCGCGCGCACCTGGCCGTAGTTGAGCGAGACGTTCT
Source organism: Herbaspirillum sp. GW822-FHT03A08 (assembly GCF_058801885.1). Lineage (NCBI taxonomy): Bacteria > Pseudomonadati > Pseudomonadota > Betaproteobacteria > Burkholderiales > Oxalobacteraceae > Herbaspirillum > Herbaspirillum sp. GW822-FHT03A08. The sequence continues at coordinate 43,857 of NZ_JBXANR010000008.1, forward strand.
GCAGTTGCAGATGCGGGACGGCGCTTGCTTGCGGCGCGACGGGTGCTGCGGATTCCAGTATCGCGTTCATAGGCCGATGTCCTCGTCTTCCTTGCCCAGGTAGGCTTCGATCACCTGGTCGTTGTTGCGGATTTCTTCCGGCGTGCCTTCGGCGATTTTCTTGCCGAAGTAGAGCACGTGGATATGGTCGGAAATTTTCATCACGGCTTTCATGTCGTGTTCCACCAGCAGGATGGAAACACCGCTGGCGGCGATCTTGCGCGTCAGTTCGACGGCGCGGTCGGTTTCGTCGGGATTGAGTCCGGCATAGGGTTCGTCCAGCAGCAGCACCTTGGGATTGGCGGCCATGCCCATGGCGATGCCGAGTAGGCGCAGGTAACCATGCGGGAGTGTTTTGGCGATGCTGTTGGCGACACCGTCGAGATCGAGGAAACGCAGGATCTCCAGCGCATCGGCGCGCATGCGGTCTTCATCGCGGCGCGCCGATGCGGTGTTGGCGAATACCTGAAGGTCGTTGGCGCTGCGCGAGAGCTGGCGTGCCAGCGCGACGTGCTCCAGCGCAGTCAGTTCAGGGAAGATGGTGGTTTCCTGGAAAGTGCGCACCAGACCCTTGGCGGAGATTTTATGCGGCGTCAGGCCGGTGATGTCTTCACCGAACAGGCGTACCTTGCCGGTCGTCGGCGTGCAAAAACCTGCGAGCATTTTGAAGAAGGTGCTCTTGCCGGCGCCGTTAGGGCCGATCACGGAGGTGACCTTGCCGGTCTCGGTGCCTAGCGAGAGCGAGACGTCGTCGTTGGCCAGCAAGCCGCCGAAGCGTTTGCTCAGGCCGCTGGCTTCGAGGATGACGCGTTTGTCCGGGGGCGGGACCACCGACGGGCTCACCGGGTTCATGGAGGCGCTCATTTCGCTTCTCCTTTACGGAACGGCAGCGAGAACGAGAAGCCGCGCAGCGCCATCAATCCATTCGGCAGCGTCAGCATCACGACGATCATCAGTACGCCGTAAATCAGCGACTGGTATTGCTGGAAATCCTGCAGCAGCTCGAACAGGATGGTCAATGCGAAGGCACCGATCATCGCGCCGCTGACATACTCCAGCCCGCCGAGGAAGCAGAACAGCATGTAGTAGATGCTGTGCTCCACCGTGAAGCTCTGCGGATACACGCTCTGCGTGAAAACCGAGAAATAGCTGCCGCCCAGACCGCCCAATGCGCAGGCGATGGAGAAGGCCATGATGCGGTAGCGCCAGACGTTGACGCCGAAGCTCTCAGCCAGATCTTCATTCAGGCGCATGGCGCGGAAGATGCCGCCCAGACGCGAGTAGTGCACACGCCAGACCACGCCGAGTGCGATCGCCAGCAATGCAATGCCGACGTAATACAAGGGCAATGGAGAATCGCCGGAGAATGGTTGCGGCAAGCCGGTGATGCCCTTGGAACCCTGCGTCAGGTCGCCTCCGTTAAGGAAGGCGAGGCGAATCGCTTCGGTCAGGCAGATGGTCAGCATCGAGAAATAGATGCCCTTGAGCTTGAGGATGACGCTGCCGATCAGCGCGCCGCACAGGGCTGACGCCAGACACGACAACGGCAGCGCGATCCAGAAGCTGAGTCCTGCCTTGGCGATCAGGATGGCGGTGACGTAGCCGCCGATCAGTGCGAAGCCTGCCTGGCAGATGTTGATGCGGCCGATGCAAAAGGTCAGCCACACGCCGCTGGCGATGACGGCCACGCCGGCGCAGTTCATCAGTACCGACATCAGATAGCGCGAGTGGCCGATGCCGAGCGGGAGGACGATTAGCACGCCGAGTATCAGCAGGATCGCCGAGAAGTCGCGACGTTGGTCGAGTTTCATGGAGCCTCGTGGAAGTAAAGCGTTAAGAGGTGCAGTCATGATCAGCCCCAGGGTTTGCCGAACAGGCCGTTCGGTTTGAAGATCAGGAACACGATCATGGCGACGAAGATCAGCAGGTAGGTCATGCTGCTCGGCAGCAGGTCGTAGCCGACCGCTTCTGCCATGCCAAGCACGAAGCCGCCGATGATCGCGCCCGAGGTCACGCCGGCGCCGCCGATCATGATCATGATGAAGGCCTTGGTGGAAATGTTGGTGCCGACGCCGGCGTTGACGCCGTACAGCGTCACCAGCAGGCCGCCGGCGATGCCGGCCAGCGCCGCGCCGATGGCGAAACCCAGCGTGGTGATGAACTTGACGTTGACGCCTTGCAGCAGCGCGGCCTCCTTGTCTTGCGCCACGGCGCGCAGGGCGCGGCCGGGTTTGGTGTATTGCACGAACAGCAGCAGCGCCACGATGAAGCCGATCGAGATCGCGGCGACCGCGAGATTGGAATAGGGCAGATACGCATCGCCGTCGTTGAGGATCAGCACGCCGTCGATCAGCGTCGGCACGCCGCGCTGCTTTTCGCCGAACAGCGAGAGGGCGACGTTTTCCAGCAGCAGGGCAGTGCCGACCGCCATCAGCATGCTGCTTTCTTCACGCTTGGAAGTCGCCAGTACCGGCTGGAACAGGAAGCGGTTGAACGCCATGCCGATCACGCCCAGCGTCGCGCCCGCCAGCAGCAGCGCCAGCCAGAACGGGAAGCCGAATTGTCCGTACAGGTAGTACATGACGAAGCCGCCCAGCATGTACATCTGGCCGTGGGCGAAATTGACCACGCGCATGATGCTGAAGACCATGGTCAGTCCCAGCGCAATGAGCGCGTAGGCTGAGCCCAGGATGAGTCCGTTGATGAGAATTTGCAGCATGTCGGTTGATGAATCCTCTGTCGTTGCATGAATGTCGGGGTATTGCCCACACCGGAAGGGAGGCCGGTGCAGGCAATGGGTGAGACAGACTATTTTTACAGCCAACCAGCTCATGGTCTCGTTGCGGGGCCGTGCGCCGGTTGTTACTACCTGGTACTACCTGCTGCTTTGCTTCTACTAAACCCGCCGCACGCGGGACAACGTGTGGCGGGGTACAACAACGCGCTTTACGACTGCATGCTTAGTTCGCCACCTGGCCGACGTAGACCGCTTCGAAGCCGCCGCCTTTATAGGCGTTGACCACCAGCGGCACGCCCACCTGCGACTGACGGCCGAAATCCTTTTTGCCGACGAATTGCAATGTGGTCTTGTCCTTCACGAACGGATTGGTCATCTTGAACGACGGCATCTCCTTGCGGAATTGCTCGACGTCGGTCAGCGCCTTCGGATTCTTTTGCAAGACAGCGAGGATCAGCTCCAGTGCGTAGGCCTTGGTGCCGGCTTCGTCATTCCATTCGCCGACGCGTTTCTTGTAGACCTCGACGAATTGCTTCATGTAGTCGGACTGAATTGCCGGCGTCGATGCGCCGCCGACGGAGAGGAAGCCTGCCGCTTTTTCACCGGCGACTTGTTCGAGGATCTTGGCGTCCTGTCCTGTCTCGGTCGACAACTGGCCCTTGAAGCCGAGGTCGCGTGCAGCCTTGATCAGCAACGGCGCATCCGATGGAGCGACACCCGAGAGCACGATGGCGTCAGGTTTGGCGCGTACCAGCTTGGACATGATCGGCATGAAATCGGTGGTGCCCGGCTCGTAGCTTTCCTTGTCGGCCAGCACTTTCAGGCCCAGGCTCTTGGCTGCAGCCACGCCTTCTTCCTGCTGGTTCTTGGCGTCGGACTCGTTACGCGCGACGAAGGAAATGCTCTTCACGCCTTTCTTGTCCATCAGGTATTTGTAGACCACCGGACCGACCTGATACGAAGCCACCATGCCGAGCACCGATGCATTGGCAGGCGCCGTGTACAGCTCCTTGGAGAACGCGTACGGGAAGTTCATCGCCTTGGCGCGTTCCATCACCGGCTTGACGGCGATGGCGGTGGTGTCGATGTTCGGTCCGATGATGTACTTGACGCCGTCGCTGGCGAGTTTTTCGGCGTTGGAGATGGAGATCTTCGGATCGTTCTTGTCGTCGAGGGCGACGATTTCGATTTTGTATTTCTTGCCGCCGATGTCGACGCCGCCTTTGGCGTTGTACATTTCGGCCGTGGTCTCGGCGCAGTATTTGTTGACCAGGCCCCACGACGCAGCGGCGCCCGACATGACGCCGTTGACGCCGATCTTCAGAACGTTGTCGGCGGCGTACGCTGCCGGTACGGCGGCGAACATGGTCAGCGTCAATGCGGCCAGGGTTTTCAAGGACATGCGTTTGTTCATCATTACTCCCGTTTGAAAAATGTAAAACAGAAAAGTCGATTCAAAAATTTTCAGATAAAAGGTCAGCTGCGAATCAAGCAAGGATCACGCCGTGCCGCTTCCGATCTGTATGTGCCGTAGGTGCAGCGGCTCTGGTCAGAACGTGTGACGAATGCCCAGCGCCAGCGCGGTCTGATGCTGATTGGCGTAACCGCCGCCGATGGCGGTCGAGTTGGTGCTGATCAGCGATTCGGTGGCGCCGTCGCCGTTGCTCAGATACGCCAGGTTGGCGATCAGGCTGGTGCGCTTGGACAGGCTGTAGATACCGAGCAGGCGATACACCTTGGTGTTGTTGGAGAGCGTAGTGTTCTTGCGATAAAGCACGTCAGCCGAGCCGGTGAAGGCAGGCGTGAAGGTGTAGTCGACACCGGCTTCCACGGCATAGGCTTTGCGTGCGGTCGGCAGCGATGGGATCGACTGGAACGAGCCTGGGCCGGAGACATCGCTGCGCGCTGCACCCAGGCGCAGTTTGAGTGCGTTGATGGTGTAGCTGGCGCCGAGGGTGGTCAGCTTCATCACGTTGCCGGTGTTGGTGAGGCCGATGGTGGCGTCCTGTTCGCGGTCGAAAGTCAGGCCGATGAAGAACGGTCCTTGCGTGTATTTGGCCGCGATGTTGTACATCTGGCCGGTGCGCAGGCTGCCTGCCGCTTCGCCGAAGCCGTACATCACGCCGCCCTGGAAGCCGCCGACTTCAGGCGACACGTACTTGATGGTGTTGTTATAGATTTCGCTGACCGCGTCGAACTCGGAGAACTTGAAGATCGCTCCGGAGTTGTAGCCGCCCTTGAACACGCTGCCCACCAGCCAGTCATCGTTGAAGTTCCATTGCTTGCCGACGGTCAGCGCACCGGACGAGCTTTCCAGGCCGACCAGCGAATTGCGCGAGAACAGCTGGCCGGTAGCCGACTGAGAACCGTTGGTCGGATTGAAGCCGGCTTGCAGGTTGAACACCGCATTGAGGCCGCCACCGAGATCTTCCTTGCCGCGGAAGCCGACGTTGGACACGCCCAGGATGCTGTTGAGCGCACCGATCTTGTTTTGCGAACCGTTGCCGGCGTTGCTGGTGTAGCCGAAGCCGGTGTCAATGACGCCGGAGACGGTGACGCTCGATTGTGCGCAGGCGACGCCGCTTGCGCCCAGTGTGAGGATGGCTGCTGCCCCGAATTTGACGAAAGTGCTCATGTTTTCCTTCTTCTCTTGATTGATGTTTTCAATAGGTTTTGTCACATCGGCCCGACCCCGATTCCCTGCCGGACCAGCTTTTCACGCGTTGTCACGAGGATTGCTGAGGTACCTGTATTGCGTGCTGCATATCTGCCGCGCCGGCTGATGCCAACTGTCCGGCATCAGCGAGTCTTGTTCAGATGAATACAATTTCAATTAGGATTGTGCACAATCTTGGAATTTGAAATAAGCGAAAAGCGTGCCAGAGCACCCAGAGGATTCTGTTTTGGTGGTGAAAAGCGCCGTGGACAAAGGCTTTCACGGAGAAATGCGAGAGAGGATGTGGGATATTGCTCGCGGGAGAATTTCAACCGGATGCTGTCGGAAGGCTGACAAAAAACATCGTTGTGCACCTTCTTGTCACGATTGTGCACAATTTGGGAGCTGCATCCAGATTATGGTGCGGATGGGCAGGCGGGTTTCGGATGTGGTGCGTATTGTCCTTGTGATGCTTGCTGCGGCGTTATGCAAGGCTGTGCCCAGAGTATGCTGTCTCGTGCAGGCCTGGAGGGAAGCACTTATACTGTGAACATATGTACAAATATTTTCTACGATTTATGCGTCGATTGAGCACAATGGGCAATCTCTCTACCGCCCGCCGGGAGGCGGAATGAGCGAAGCCAAAGCAGAAAAGGCCAGGGAGTTGAGCAACGACGCCGTCGATGCACGTATATATATGGCGATCATCGATGCCATCCTCGATCACAAGCTTCCGCCAGGAACGCGTCTGGTCGAAGCGCCATTGTGCGAGGCCTTTGGCGTCACCCGCGGAACCTTGCGGCGCGTCTTCGTCAAGCTGGCGCATGAGAGGGTCATCGAACTGCAGCCCAACCGCGGCGCTATCATCGCCTTGCATGACATCGGCGAAGCGCGCGAAGTGTTCGAGGCGCGCGTCATTCTGGAGGTCGGTTCGGTCAAGGGGCTGGCCGCCAAGCAAGCTAATAAGAGCAAGGCGTTCGCCGAGCTGCGCGAGATGATCAAGAAAGAGCATGCTCTGCGCGAAGACGGCAACTGGCGCGACTGGATCCGGCTTTCGGGTGAATTTCACATCAAGCTGGCCGAAGTGAATCAGAATGACATCGTCAGCGGCTATCTGCGTACTCTGATCGCACGCACCTCATTGCTGATCGGCCTTTATGAAACGCCCAAGCGCAATAGCTGCTCGGCCGACGAGCACATTGCTATCCTGGATGCGATCGAACAAGGTCAGCCGGCGCTGGCTGCGCGGTTGATGGAACATCATCTGGGCGAATATGCGCTGGGTTTGCTGGCGGAGCCGACGCAGCCGGCGGAAATCGATTTCGGCAAGTTGTTTGCTCCGGTGCGCTGAGCTGCCGGCTGGGTATTTTCCTGACGGCATTTTGTTGTCGTCGCTGCATCAGCAGGAAAGAGGGTTAGCAGATTCTGCTAACCCTTTGTTTTTTCACCGACGTTCTCACAAGTAGGTAGAGGGCGCAGTGCTTGCCTTTGTGCAACAAAACAGTTTTCTCTCCAAATCCATTCCTGACAGCAAGCTTTCATTCTGCTGAACAACTTTCCAATACGTCCAAATGTAGTTTTAAAACTAGTTGCAAGTAGCAAAGCTACTTGTAACATTAGTACACATATTATTTGTCGTCATAGGAAAAGAGTGTTGTAATTCGCATTAAATCTAATGAATCACTGTAGTTGAGGTAAAAAAGTGATGGAAATAAAATTTTTAATGTGTAGAATTAAATAAAATTTTTAGTAAAACTACATAAAATGTAGAGAGGCAAAAAGAAGTACGGACCGTTACATGGCTGTACGGAAACAATGCCCATAAAAAAGAATTCGGGTGCAATGCTCGAAAAATAGTGGAAGTCCCACAAGCAAATTTAGGAGATGAAATGAAAAAAGCTTCAAAAGTCGCATTCATTGCGAAGCCACTCGCTGTTGCAGCCGTTCTGGCATGCGCATCCGCTGCCGTTCAGGCGCAGACAAATGTGACCATCTATGGTCGTATTGATGCTGGTGTTAACTATCAAAGCAACTTCACTCAACGTGATGCCACTGGCGCAGTTGTTTCGCGCGGTAGCAAATGGGGCGTTGACGGCAATGAGTGGGGCACCAGCATGTTCGGCTTCAAAGGCAATGAAGATCTGGGCGGCGGTCTGAAAGCACTGTTTACACTGGAAAGCGGATTTGACGCATCGAACGGACAAGTCAACGGCAACACCGGTTTGTGGACACGTCGTTCTTTCGTAGGCCTGAGCGGTTCTGCGGGTACCCTGAAGATGGGTAAAGACCTGGCGATCCAAAGCGATCCGATCTGGGCGCTGGATCCAACTGGTCAACAAGCGCTGAGTACAGCAACGCTGGTCAAGGAACGCAATTGGCCGCAAACCAACAACATGGTCAGCTATGAGTCGCCAAACTTAGGTGGCTTCACTGCAACTGTGATGCATGGTTTCGGCGAAGCTGCAGGTTCGTTCACCAAGGGTGTGGCGACTGCACCAGGCGTCGTGTCGAACAATGGCAGCCGTGATGGTATTTCGCTGGCCTTCGTGCAACCGAACTATGAACTGCGCGCTATCTATGACGTGCAACGCGACACCAACGGTCAGTACTCGTCATTGTTTGCTTCCTCGAAAGAGCTGACACTCGGCGGCACTGTGACCATCGACAAACTGAAGCTGTTCGCCGGCTATGAAAATCTGCGTGCGAATTCTGTAGCGACAGGTTCACCGGACCGTGCCAACCACTACTGGCTGGGTGCGAACTATCAGATCACGCCTGCTTTGACCTTGATCGGTGCCGCCTATCACGTGAACGTCAATGCTGGCGTCGGTAGCGCCAACCTGTTTGTTCTGGGCGGTAACTACAGCCTGTCCAAACGTACATTGCTGTACGCAACCGTCGGTACGATCCGCAACAGCTCGACTTCGGACTTCTCGGTCGAATACGGTACCAACGGCGGTGCTGTCGGTCAGAACATGAACGCCTTGTACTTCGGCGTCAGCCACTCGTTCTAATCGTTCTCATGTAAGACAAGCCCGGGGTCCCGCGACCCCGGCACCGTCCTCGCGGGCATGATTCTGTCGTTAATAGTCGCGGCAGGGGCATCCTGCGCGGGTCTGCAGCAAACGTGCTGTACTTTAGTCGGGCGGCACACGTAACGCAGAGTAGTCGTAGGTGTAGTGACATCCTGAGGAACTCCCCCTCTTGGCCCGTTCGATGTTGAGCGGGCTTTTTTATGTCCGCCGCATTTTCACCATCGCACCATTCTTATTGCACAGCCGGTCCGGAGTTAGTCGGTAGTTAGCCTGTCACGCAGGGCGTCGAAAGATGCCGTCCATTCGGTGCGCCAGTGGTCGCGCTGGTCGTCGCTGATCCAGGCTGCATCAAGGCCGTTGAGCATGAAGTTGCGCATGTCGTCCACGCCGAAACCGAACTCCGTCATCATCAGCCAGGCGCGTGTCGGCGTCACCAGATGCAGCGTCGGATCGTCGGTGTTGGGATGCACGCGCACGCCGGCGTTGACCATCGCGCGAATCGGGTGATCTTGTGCCCAGCGCTCCGGCGGCAGGGTGCGAAGGTAGTAGGAATTGGTCGGCACCACGGTGAAGATGATGTCTTTAGCGATGCACTCTTGCATGTACGCGGGATTATCAACGATGGTGTAGCCGTGATCGACGCGGTCGACTTTCAGTCGTTCGACTGCCGTTTCCACATTGACCCAGGGCATGCCGAATTCGCCGGCGTGCGCGGTGGTCCTGAAACCGGCGGCCTGCGCATCGCGATAGGCCTGCAGGAACAGTTCCGGCGGACGATCGTTTTCACGATAGTCCATGCCGATGCCGATGACTTCCGGCTGGCGATGTTCGGCCATCCATCGCACCATGGCGACTGCTTCCAAGGGATCCGCTTCGCGGTCGATGCTGGGGATCAGACGCCCGATGACGCCGAAGTCCCGCTGCGCCTCGCGAATCGCCAGCACAATCGCCGCCTGCGCCGAGGCGTAGCTGATGCCGGACACGCGCACCGTACCGGTCGGATTCCAGAAAAATTCGGTATAGAGCACGCCGTGACTGTGCAGGTCTTCCAGATATTCGTAAGTGATGCGATGCAAGTCGGTCGGACTCTGAATCAGATGCGCGTCCAGTGCGCGCAATACGCGCAGCACGCCGACCGGCTTTTCGCCGCGGGTATAGAAGGCATCGATTTCCTCGCGGGAGACGCGATTGCCTGATTTCTCCGATAAGTCGATGAAGGTCTGTCTGCGCACCGCGCCGAACAGATGGCAATGCAATTCCATCTTCGGCATGGCGCGCACGAATTGTTCCAGGCTCAGTGGCGTTGTGTTGTCGCTATGCATGGCGCGCCCCCTCAGTTGCAAAAATCACGGAGAGCTTGGCGATGACGGATGAATCAACTGCTTTCATAAAACCTGAATCCATTCTGTTCTGCTGCTGTTTTTCTGTTTGCGCGTGGCCGGGAGTGAACTACGACAGCGTGCCCAGCAATTCCTGCATCATGCATTCCATGGCGCGCGGGCCGTCGACGGTCATGGCGACTTCGGTATTGGCTTCGGCGCGGCGCGGCACGCGGAATTCGCACACCGTCATGCCGCGTGTCAGGCGGCCTTGCACTTCAATGTCCACCCGTGCCGGCTTGAAGGAAAACAACTCCGGACGGCGCAGATAAATCGCCACTGCCGGATCGTACATCGGCATCGGCACCGAACCGTCGGCGCTGCGAATGCGCAGATAGGCATCGAAATATCCCGCCAGCCATTTGGCACGCGGCGTGCCGAGTGCGCGCACTTGCTGTACTTCGGCGGAGGTCACCAGCAACTGGCGGCACAGGTTCAGGCCGAACATGCGCAAGGGGATGCCGGCATTGAAGACGATGTCGGCCGCTTCCGGATCGGCAAAGATGTTGAATTCTGCAGCGGCGGTGTGATTGCCCTGGTCGGCCGAGCCGCCCATGAGAATGATTTCCCTGATCTGCGCGGCGATGTCCGGCGCGCGCTGCAGAGCGGTGGCGATGTTGGTCATCGGTGCGATGCACATCAGCGTCAGTTCGCCCGGATGTTTGCGTACCGCTTCAATCAGGGCATCGACCGCATGCGGCAGCGGGCTGCGTTGCTCGCGCGCTTCTTGTTCTGCTTCCGACTGGCGGATGTCGACGGTCGGCAAAGCCTCGCCGGTGGTTGCCATGCCCTCATTGCCGAGAATGCATTGCGCGGTTTCCTGTGCGCCTGCCAGCGGGGCGTCGCAGCCTGCGTAGACGGGCACGTCGAGGTGATAGTGCTTCTTGATGCGCAAGGCATTGTCGTATGTCGTCGCCAGCGGTGCGTTGCCGGCGACGACCGAGACGCCCAGCCATTGCACGTCGAGATTGGCCGACAGCATCAGCATCGCGAGCCAGTCGTCGAAGCCGGGATCGGTATCCAGCCAGATTTTTTGCATGTTGTGTTCTTTCTTGCGTGTGCTTTTTACTGCTCTGTTCTTGTTCTGTATTTTTGTTGCTTTAGGCCGGCAAAAACAAGGCGCTGTCAGGCGGCAGATCGAACAAGACCGTGTCTCCTTCGCGCCATGTCGCAAAGCGCGCTTCGGCAAAGCCTTTGACTTCGCCCAGCGGGGTTTGCAGCAGATATTCGACCGAGTCGCCGAGGAAGCCGCGCGACAACACGGTGCCCATGTAGGTGCCGATGCCGACAATCACGCGCTCCGGACGCCAGCCGATGCAGGCGGTGCCGGCCGGCACGGACGCGTTGAACGGCAACTGCTGGCCGTTGCCCTGCAAGTTGCCGTCGCGATAGCCGAAGATGTTTTCAAAGCCCATGAAGTTGGCGACGAAGCGGGTGCGCGGTTGGCGGAACAGGTTTTCCGGCGCATCCATTTGTTCGATCTTGCCGGCGTTCATGACGACGATGCGGTCCGACAGCGCCAGCGCTTCTTCCTGGTCGTGGGTGACGTACAGCATGGTGATGCCGAGTTCGCGCTGAATGCGGCGCAACTCTGCACGCATCTGCACGCGCAGTTTGGCGTCGAGGTTGGACAGCGGCTCGTCCAGCAACAGCAGTTTGGGTTCGATGACGATGGCGCGCGCCAGTGCGACGCGCTGCTGCTGGCCGCCCGACATCTGCGCCGGAAGACGGGATTCGAAACCGGCCAGGCCGACGGCGGCGATGACCTTTTCCACTTTCGCGCGCAGCGTCTTGTCGTCGACCTTGCGCAGGCGCAGGCCGAAGGCGACGTTGTCGAACACGTTCAGATGCGGGAACAAGGCATATGACTGGAACACCATGCCGATATTGCGTTTGTTGGGCGGCAGGCGGCCGATGTCGCGGCCGTCCAGCGTGATGCTGCCGGCGCGCAGGTCGATCAGGCCGGCGATGGCGCGCATGGTGGTGGTCTTGCCGCAACCGCTCGGGCCGAGCAGAGAAATCAGTTCGCCCTGTTCGACCGACAGGTCCAGATTTTCTACGGCGGCATTGCTTTTGCCGTAACCCAGCGCCAGTTGGCGCAGTTCAAGATAACTCATCGTGCTCTCGCGTCTCACATGTATTTTGAAATTCCCAGCACCTTCTCGGTCACCAGCACAAAGGCCATGGTGAACAAGACCAGCAAGGTCGACAGGGCGGCGATCGAAGGATCGAAACTGTTTTCCATATGGCCTAGCATCTCGATCGGCAAAGTGCTGATGCCGGGGCCGGTCAGGAACAGCGACACGGGTACCTGGTTGAACGAAGTGACGAAGGCCAGGAAGAAGGCGGCAATGACGGCGCTGCGGATATTCGGCAGCACGATCAGGAAAAAGGTCTGTGCGCGCGAGGCGCCCAGCGTGATCGCGGCTTCTTCGATATCGACGCGCAGGTTGACCAGGCTGGCGTACACCACCCGCACTGCATAGGGTGTGAGCAAACCGATATGGCCGACCAGCAAGCCGAGGAACACCGGCGCATCCACCAGCAGCACGAAATGGCGCAGCAGACCCAGACCCACCAGCATCGCCGGAACGATCAGCGGCGAGGTCAGAATTTGTTTGATCGCACCCATGCCCGGCGGCGGCATGCGCGACATGGCGTAGGCCACCGGCACGCCGAGCAGCAAGGCAATCACGGTCGCCAGCAAGCCGATTTCAAGGCTGGTCTGGAAGGCGCGCTGGAATTCCTCCGCCGCCAGCACTTCAAAGATCCAGCGCAGCGAATACGATGTCGGCGGAAACGCCAGTGTTTCACCGGCGCTGAAGCCGGCCAGAAAGACGATGATGAACGGTCCCAGCAGGAACAGGAAAACCAGCCACAGGATGGCGCGGGAAAATAAACCTTCTTTCATGTGGAGCTCCGGCTGGAAGAGATGCGTTTCAATCCGGCGTTGACGGCGAGCGTCATGGCAACCAGGATGACCGCGATCACATTGGCGGTGCCGAAATCGCTTTCGACGCTGACTTTTTGATACAGCAGGGTTTCCAGCATCAACACCTTGGGGCCGCCCAGCAGTGCCGGCGTGACATAAGCGGTGACGCAACCGGTGAACACCAGCGTGCCGCCGACGATCAGGCCTTCCTGCGTCAAGGGCAGCGTGACGCGGGTGAATACCTGCCAGGTATTGGCGCCGAGCGTGGACGCCGCCAGCGTGATGTCGCGCGAGAGATTTTCCATCGAGCTGACCAGCGACATCAGCATCAGCGGCAGCAGCAATTGCAGCAGGCCGACGAACACCGCCATTTCACTGAACAGCAGGCGTTGCGGCTCATCGGCCAGGCCCAGGTGCAACAGGATGGAATTGATGGCGCCGTTACGGCCGAACAGCACGATCCAGGCATAGGTACGCGCAATCGGCGACACCATCAGCGGCAGGATCATCATGCCCAGCACCAGGCCGCGATAGCGTGGCGACACGCGCACGATGGCTTGTGCCGCCGGATAGGACAGCAGGGCAGAGAACAGCGTCACCAGAGCAGCAATGCGCAAGGTGCGCATGAAGACCTGGCGATTGAGCGGTTCAGAGAAGAAGGCGACGAAACGATCCACGCCCCAGTGCAATGCTGCTCCATCGACGCTATCGGGACCGCCGACGCGGAAGGCGTCCAGCAACAAGGCCAGCACCGGCAGCAGGAAGCAGACTACCGTGAAGATCAGTGCCGGCGTCACCAGCAGGATGCCTAAGCGTTTTTTATCATGTGCAACCATGTGTTGCGACTCCGTTTTCTTGCTATTTGCTACTTGTTTGCTGCGTCAGATGCGCAAGCCCGGGATGGCGTGGCCGCGATCCCGGGCGTTGCTTGAAGCTTCAGGGCATCGGCTTATTTGCAGCCTACTTGCTAATTCCCTTGTTCCACTGTTCAAGCCAGGCGGAGCGGTGCTTGAGCAAAGTTTCCGGCTTGACGAACTTGAGCGAGGCAATGTGTTCGCCGCCGTACGTGTTGAACTCGGCCTTGTCTTTCGGCAGCACCACCTGGGTGTTCACGGGCGAGTCGACCAGATCCATAGCCAGTGCGGTCTGCACCTCTTTCGACAGCCAGAAGTCGATCAGCTGGTAAGCCAGGTCGGCGTTTTTGGATTTGTTGACGATGCCCATCACGTTCATGCCGGCGGCCTGGCCTTCGGCCGGGATACTCCATTTCAGCGGCATGCCGGTCTTCATCAGTTGCGCCCAGGTGAAGCGCGCCACCGGAGCAGCCCAGATTTCATCCTGCGCGAACAGTGAAGACAACTGCGCGCTGTTCTTGGAGAAGGTCACCACGTTGTTCTTGATGGCCAGGATCTTTTGCATGCCGGTGCTGAAGTTTTCCGTCTTGCCGCCCCAGGCGATATCTGCCATTTGCAGCGCCAGCGGACCTTGCGTGGTGCTGACGTCGGGCAGCGCAATGCGGCCCTTCATGTCGTCGCGCCACAGATCTTTCCACGAGGTCAGCGACTTGATCTTGTCGGTGCGATACACCAGACCGACCGAGTAAATGGTGTAGCCGACGGCGTAGTTGCCGCCGATGGGATTGCGCGCGAACGGATAGATCTGGCTGTAGTTCTTGAGCTTGCTGTAGTCGAGCGGCTGGATCAGCCCCTTGCGCGACGCTTCCAGCATGCCGAAGTCCGACAACAGCACCAGATCGACCACCGGATTGTCGCGGCGCGCATCCAGCTTGGCGATACGGTCGGCGTTGTTGCCGGTTTCGACCACGATTTCACAGCCGCATTTTTCCTTGAACGGCGCATACACGTACTTGTTGAACAGCGGCTGTGCGATCGGGTAGGCGGACAATACCAACGTACGTTTCTCGGCATGGGCTGGGGAGACTGCCAGGGTGAGCAGGCCCGTACCGAGCAGGGCAAGCATGCCCGCCAAACTTGCTTTTTTCAAAATAGATTTCCTTTAGACATAATCAGATGCGATGCCTATTTTAGGCCTGTCCATGGGAAGACAGGCCCGGGTCTTACTTAAAATACGTGACGCATGCCCAGCATCAGGACGCCCTGATGCTTGTCGCTCGACGATGGGAAGCCGAAGATGGTGGCGTTCTTGGCGTCGCCTGCAGCGATCTGGTAACTGTAGGTGATGGCTACGTCAGTGCGCTTGGACAGGAAGTAATCCGCCTGGAAGTTGACCTGATGCCACTTCGGATTGGTGTTGATGGTGTCGTACTTGCCGACGGTGTAGAAGTAGGACGCGCCCAGGTTCAGCGCCGGCGTCATGTGGTGCACCAGGTTCAGGTCCAGGTTCTGCAGCGTCAGCTTGGTGTTGTCCAGGTAGTCGTATTTGACGTTGCTGTACATCAGGCCGAAGTCGGTATTGCCCACGGTGTAAAAGCCGCCGGTGCCGAGGATACGTTGCTTTTGCACGCCGACGGTGCTGTGGACGGCGCTCTTGTTGAAGATCAGCAGCGAACTGGCGTAGTCGTTGGACATCGCGCCGTCAGGGCTCTGGGCGCTGTTGGGCGTATCCATCTGGGTGTAGGCCACGGCCCACTTGAAGCGCTCGCTCTTGTAGCCGGAACCGATGCTCATGACGCGGTTGATGCTGCTATCGCCCGCAACTTCGCCGAAGCCGTACAGCGCGGTGACGTTGAAGTTGTTGAAGGTCGGGCTGATGTACTTGACCGAATTTTGTGCGCGCAGGTTGTTGTAGCCGTTGTCGTTGTCGCCGATATGCACACCGTTACTGGCGATCACCACCGGGCCGAGATAGTCTTTGACGGCTTCGTACTGGCGGCCTACGGTCAGCGTACCCATGCTGTTGCTGCTGAGGCCGACGTAGGACAGGCGTCCGAACAGACGGCCGTTCTGAGAGGCGGTGCCGTTCATCATGTTGAAGCCGTTTTCCAGATTGAAGATCGCCTTCGATCCGCCGCCGAGGTCTTCCTGGCCGCGGAAACCGATGCGTGGATTCTGGTTGGTGCCGCTCAGGGCTTCCAGATTGTGCGGGCCGCCCTGATTGCTCAGATAGCCGACGCCGCCGGAGATCAAACCATAAATTTCCACCTTGCTCTGCGCCTGTGCCTGAGCACCTGCCAGCAACGCTGGAATTGCCACCGTGCCGATCATCCATTGCTTCATCATCACCATCCCCCCGGAAATCGGGCGCAGAGCCCGAGAAAATAAAAGATACGTTTTAGGCGTTATGCCACCGGGATGCAGAATATGATAATTAGATAAATAATATAATTTGTTTATTTTTATAATTTCATAAATTTAACTTATAACCATTCTGTGCGTATCCCTGATGTAACGCGCACGGGGCGGGCGAAAGCGGGCCATTGCCATGATCAAGCTCAATAACAAGGTTACCTTGCGCCATCTGCAGGCGCTGGCGACGTTGGCTTCTACCAACAGTTTCAGCAAGGCGGCGGAAGAACTGTCTGTGACGCAGCCGGCGCTCAGCGCCTCCATCAAGCAGCTGGAAAACCAGCTAGGCACCAAGCTGTTCGACCGCACCACGCACCAGATCGGTCTGACCGCGCAGGGCGCGGTGGTGCTGGAATACGCCAAACACCTGCTCAATACTGCCGCCAATACCTTCAACGATATCCAGCACGTGATCGGAACCGGGCGCCATCGCATCCGTATCGGCGCGATTCCATCCGCTGTCACGCTGACCGCGGCCGTGATCGCGCGCTACAACGCTGCTCATGACGAGCATGTGGAAATCATGTTGTCGGACATGCCCAACGATGCGCTGCTGGCGGCCTTGCACACCGGTAAGCTGGATTTTTGCGTCGGCATCAAGCCGCCCGATCCGGATGCCGCGTCGCTCGATACCGTCACGCTGTTCGAGGACGAACTGGTGCTGATCGTGTCGCGTGAGCATGCGCTGGCCGGCTCCAAGGAAGTGCACTGGCGGCAGATGGCGGGCGAGGAGATTGTGTTATTTACTCAGGGCAGCGTGTGGGAGTTCGCCTCGGCGGCTTTGCTGCAGCATGGCTTGTCGTCATCCAAGCGCTATCAGGTGGTGCACAGCGAGTCGCTGTACGGCGTGGTGCGCTCGGGCATCGCCATCGGCATCATGCCGAGCCTGTATACCAGCTATCTGCGCGACGATACGCTGCACGTCGCGCCGCTGCGCTTTCCTACGCTCAAGCGCAAGATCGTGCTGATGCGGCGTAATGAAGTGAGTCGCAGCGAATGGACCGATCACTGCTTCCGCGAGTTGCGCGACGACCTCAAGCAGGCCAATCATTGGTTCTGAGGGGCTGATGCCGTTTGATTAAATTTATTACCGTCTTTCATAATTCACCGTCGTCCCAGCGAACGCTGGGACCCAGTGGCGTGACAACCGTTGATACGACACTGGGTCCTGACTTTCGTCAGGACGACGGCGAAACAATCTTTTGCATCAAGCTGGCAAGGTGCAAAGAAAAACCGGCAAGACCCAAAGGTCTTGCCGGTTGTCTTTTATGCAGAAGGCTTATTGTTTCGTCTGCCTTCCTTGTCTCCGCCGATGAAACGATGCGCCCGCTTACTTGGTATGCGAGATCAGATTGGGTTTGCCGCCTTCTTCGCCATGGCGATCGGCAGAGTGGTCATCCGCCGCCGACACCTTGTCGCCGATCACGTCATGCGTCGAGGCGATGTGCGCCAGGATGCCGCGCTTGGCCTGGCGCTGCAGTTCGGCGAACGGGCTGGAACGGTTCAGCGACACGCCGACCGCCAGCACATCGACCAGCAGCAGCAGCAGGATGCGCGACACCATCGGAATGTGCATGGTGCTGCCTTCATCGTGCTCGACCGCCAAGGTGAAGTCGGCGCGCTTGGCCAGTTGCGAATTGCTCGGCGCCAGCGCGATGATAGTCGCGCCGGAGTTGACCGCGACCTCGACCGTGGTGGCCAGATGGCGCAGGCGGCCTGAGTTGGAGATGATCACGGCGACGTCGGTATTCTTCAGCAGCGATGCCGACACTTCCTGCAATTGCGGGTCGGTATAAGCGGTCGATGGAATGCCGAGACGGAAGAACTTTTGTTGCGCGTCTTCGGCCACCAGGCCGCAGCTGCCGAAGCCGTAGAACTCCACGCGGGTGGCGTGGCTCAGCACTTCGATGACCTTGCTCAGCGTGTCCGCATTGAGGCTGTCGCGCACTTCCATCATGGCGGCGATGGTGTTGTCGACCACCTTGACGCCGACGTCCAGCGGCGAGTCGCCGACATGCACCTGGCTGTGTGCGACCGGCACGGTGCCGGTGACGCCCGAGGCGAGTTTCAGCTTGAAGTCGGCCAGGCCCTGGCAACCCATCGTGCGGCAGAAGCGGATCACGGTCGGCTGGCTGACGTTGGCGCGGCGGGCGATTTCCGAGATCGGTTCGCTCATGACGGCGCGCGGATGCGCCAGGATCAGGCTGGCGACGCGTTCCTCAGCCGGCGAGAATTGCGAGCGCGCCTTGCGGATGCGTTCCAGGAAAGGCACGGCATTGCCGCCGCCCAGACGTTCCGCCAGGATTGCGGCGACGCCGACGAAAGCCGGGTAGGGCGCGGTAATGACGTAAGTCGGGATCTTTTGCATATAGGCGTCGAAACGCCCTTTGCTCTCGAAGCGCGCACGGAAAGCCGAGTTCGCGAAATAATCACCCAGATGCGGCACCACGCCGCCGCCGATATAAATCCCGCCCAGCGTACCCAGCGTGACGGCGACGTTGGACGCCAGCGTGCCGAGCATGCCGCAGAAGCAGTCGACCACTTCCAGGCACAGCGCGTCTTTCTGGTTCAGCGCGCGGTCAACGATCTGCGGCGCCGCCAGTTCTTCGGCGTTTTTGATCTTGTTGATCTCGCACAAGGCGCTGTAAATCATTTCCAGGCCGGGGCCGGAGATCAGGCGTTCGGCCGAGACGTGTTTATAAGTGCGCCAGCAATATTGCAGGATCGCCGCTTCTTTTTCATCGGCCGGCGAGAACGAGACGTGACCGCCTTCGCTGCCCAGCGCAATCCAACGGCCCTCGCTCGGGATCAGACCGCCCACGCCGAGGCCGGTGCCGGCGCCGACCAGGCCGATCACGCCGCCTTCCAGTCCTTGGCCGCCGCCGATCTGTATGCAGTGCGACTGTTCCAGATGCGGCAAGGCCATCGACAGCGCGGTGAAGTCATTGACCACCAGCAGCGTATCGAGACCGAGCAGCTTGCGCGTCTCTTCAATCGAAAACGCCCAGTGGTGATTGGTCATCTTGATCTGGTCGCCCTGCACCGGATTGGCGATGGCGATGGCTGCGTGGTGAATCGCGGGATGATCGTTGGTCGCCAGATAGGCTTTGACGGCCTGCGAAAACTCCGGGTAATCGGCGCAACGCAGTGTCTGGATGGTGTCTATCTGCCCGGGCGCGCGTTCCAGCGCAAAGCGGGCATTGGTGCCGCCGATATCAGCCAACAAGCGCGGACCATCCATGAAGGTGTTCGACGAATTGTAACTGCCATGTATGAGCGATGCTGAAGACATGTAGTAAAACTTTCCGAATAAAAACGGTTATGCGTTATCGGTGATTCTGAACGGTTGCAGATCGCAGTGGCGTATAGTAGCTCGCTTTGCGCAAATCCGTTTTGGTAAGGCTGCAACGCCTGATCATGCCGGCGTGACTGCTTTACCCGTTCGATCACCGGTCTTCTGGCCAGTGCGCGCCGGCGCGCGACATCATTGCCGACGATGCACTGGGTCCCCAACTTCCAGCCAAATACGATTTCGGTGCGGCCGAGGTGCTCTGCCAGTGATTGAGCAGCGGCTCCACCCAGCGCCAGGCGGCCTCTTGCTCGTCACGCCGCACAAACAGCGACAGATTTCCCCGGATCACATCCAGCAGCAGACGCTCATAGGCATCGGCTCGCTTTTGCTTGAACGCCTGGTCAAAGGCCAGATCCAGCGCCACCGGCTGGATCGCCATGCCGTCGCCGGGTTCTTTGGCAAAGCAATGCAACTGTATCGATTCTTCCGGCTGCAAGCGGATCACCAGGCGGTTGCTGGTCGGGATGCCGCTCGGCATCGGCAGGATCGCGTGCGGAATCGGACGGAAGGTAATCACGATTTCCGCGGTGCGTTCCGCCAGGCGCTTGCCGGTACGCAAGAAAAACGGCACGCCGGCCCAGCGCCAGTTGTTGATTTCAGCGTGCAGGGCGATAAAGCTTTCCGTCTTGGATTGCTTCGGGATGCCTGCTTCCTGGTGGTAGCCGACGACCGGCTGGCCGCGCACTGCACCAGCGGCGTACTGGCCGCGCACGGCGTGTGATTCCAGGTCGTCGCGGCTGAACGGTTTCAGGGCGCGCAGCACGCGAACTTTTTCATCCCGTATAGCGTTGGCATCAAGCGAGGTCGGAGGTTCCATCGCGACCATGCATAACAGCTGCAGCAAATGGTTCTGCACCATGTCGCGCAGGGCGCCGGTGCCGTCGTAGAACTCGCCGCGGCCTTCCACGCCGAGCTGCTCGGCGATGGTCAGTTGCACGTGTTCAATCGACTCGCGCCGCCACAGCGGTTCGAACAGGCTGTTGGCAAAGCGCAGCGCCAGCAGGTTCTGGACCGACTCCTTGCCTAAATAGTGATCGATACGATAAATCTGGTCTTCCGCGAAGACACGCGCCACGGCGTCGTTGATCGCGCGTGAGGATTGCAGATCGTGGCCCAGCGGCTTTTCCAGCACGACGCGGGCGTTGCCGAGAGAGATGCTGCTGGCCGCCAGATGATTGCAGATCGGCTCAAACAGCTTGGGCGAAGTCGCCAGATAAAACACCGTGACGGCGTCGCTATTCAGTTGCTGTCCCAGCAGGGCGTAGTCGGCGGCGTTGGTGGCGTCCAGCACGACGTAGGTGATCCGTTCAAGAAAACTTTGCCATTTTTTTGCGTTCTCACCGGCAACACCTTCGCTGACATGGGCGCCGGCCTGGGTGTGCGCCCAGTCAAGATAGGCGTCCTGACTCAGTTGCTGATTGGAAACGCAAATGATGCGACCGTGTTGATGCAATTTACCGTCAAGATGCGCGGAGAACAGCGCCGGAATAATCTTGCGCATTGCCAGATCGCCTGTCGCTCCAAACAGGACGAAATTGAACAAAGTCTCTTCTTCTTGAATGACGTGCATGTAATTTCTATGTAATTAAACAAAACTTATATTGCAATGTTACTGTAGCATTACTACAATTACAAGCGAGCGACGGGAGTTCGCCCTAATAATTAAATTTTATTGAGGCAGTTTTTGTAGTTTAAGTAAAGTGAACCGGCAAAGAGTGTCAGCAAGGCACCGCCAACCAGTAGCAAGTTCTCTCCCCCGGGAACGCTGACCTTGCCGCGATGCAAGTCGCCGGCAATTTTTAAAACACAGGAGATAAAAAATGATGTTGAAGCACGCCATTAAAAAAAGTCTGATCGCCACCAGCCTGATCGCAGCTTCCACCGTAGCGTATGCCGCGGAAGTGGAAGTGCTGCACTACTGGACCTCCGGCGGTGAAGCAAAATCGGTTGCTGAACTGAAAAAAATCATGGAAGCCAAGGGCGTAACCTGGAAGGATTTCGCCGTTGCAGGCGGCGCGGGTGAAAACGCAACCACAGCGCTGAAGGCGCGCGTCATCGCCGGCAGCCCTCCGACAGCTGCCCAGATCAAGGGCCCGGCAATTCAAGAGTGGGGTCAAGAAGGCGTGTTGGCGAACATTGATTCCGCCGCAACCGCCGGCAAGTGGGATTCGCTGCTGCCGAAGTCCGTGTCCAGCGTGATGAAATACCAAGGCCACTATGTCGCCGCACCGGTCAACGTGCACCGTGTCAACTGGCTGTGGATCAATCCGGAAGTGCTGAAGAAAGCCGGCGCCAAGACTCCGACCACCTGGGACGAATTCTTCGACGCTGCTGAAAAGATCAAGAAGGCCGGTTTCGTCGCTGTTGCTCACGGCGGTCAGCCATGGCAGGACGCCACCGTGTTTGAAACCGTCGCCCTGGGCGTCGGCGGCGCCGATTTCTATCAGAAGGCGCTGGTGAAACTGGACCAGACAGCCCTGACCAGCGCCAACATGGTCAAGACTTTCGATACACTGGGCAAGATCAAGACCTACATCGACAAGGATTCCGCAGGCCGCGACTGGAACCTGGCAACCGCCATGGTCATCAACGGCAAGGCAGGCATGCAATTCATGGGCGACTGGGCCAAGGGCGAATTCACGACAGCCGGCAAGCAACCAGGCAAGGACTATCTGTGCGTAGCAGCACCAGGCACCGACAAGTCCTACACCTTCAACATCGACTCGATCGCCATGTTCAAGGTCAAGAATCCTGATTCACAAAAAGCGCAGCTGACGTTGGCTACTGCCATCATGAGCCCGGAATTCCAGGAAGTCTTCAACCTGAACAAGGGCTCGATCCCGGTCCGTCCTGATGTGCCGCGCACCAAGTTCGACAGCTGCGCGACCAAGTCGATGGATGACTTTGCCGCCTCCAGCAAAGCCAATACACTGGAGCCAAGCATGGCCCACGGTATGGCTGTCAGCTCGGCCGCTCAAGGCGCGATGTTCGACGTGATTGCCAAGTTCATGAACTCCAACATGACTTCGCAAGCCGCCGTGCAAGCCCTGGCCAAAGCAGCTAAAACGCAATAATAAGTAATATGTACTAAGGACCTGTCCGTAGCGCTTCGGCGCCTGCGGACAGGGTATTTACGGGGCGGGCGCAGCGGTCGGGCGCCCATCTTCGTGAAAGACCGGCAAGATTGTCCGGCCGGCTTCGCGATGCTTCCCCGGGTTCAGGAGACATGCATGTCCAACTCAACAGTTTCCCTGTCGTCGACCGGCACTGGCGGCAACAACGCTGCCGGCAAGGCCGCACCGCGGCGCAGTGGAAAATTCGCCGCGCTGGCCGACAACTGGCTGCCGCGCCTGGTCTTATCACCGACCATCATTTTGTCGCTGGTATTTGTCTACGGCTTTATCGCACTCACCGGCTATCTGTCGCTGACCAATTCGCGCCTGATGCCCAACTACGAATTCGCCGGCTTCGATCAATACACCCGATTGTTCGCCCTCGACCGCTGGTGGACGGCTGCGGCCAACCTCGGTATCTTCGGCGGCCTGTTCATTCTGCTGTGCCTGGTCATCGGCCTGTTCATGGCAATCTTGCTGGATCAGAAGATCCGTGCCGAAGGCGCATTGCGCGCCGTGTACCTGTATCCGATGGCGTTGTCCTTCATCGTGACCGGCGCCGCATGGAAGTGGATTCTCAATCCCGGTCTCGGCCTGGAAAAAATGATGCATGACTGGGGCTTCGCCAACTTCACCTTCGACTGGCTGGTCAACTCCGACATGGCGATCTACACCGTCGTCATCGCCGGTGTGTGGCAGTCGTCGGGGTTTGTGATGGCGCTGTTCCTGGCGGGTTTGCGCGGCATCGACGATGCCATCATCAAGGCTGCCATGGTTGACGGCGCCAGCTTGCCGACCATCTATCGCCGTATCGTCATTCCGGCGCTGCGCCCGGTGTTCTTCAGCGTGCTGCTGGTGCTCGGCCACATCGCGATCAAGAGCTTCGACCTTGTCATGGCATTGACCGCAGGCGGCCCCGGCACCTCGTCGGACTTGCCGGCGATTTTCATGTATCAGTTCTCCTTCACGCGCGGACAGCTCGGCCTGGGCGCCGCTTCCGCCGTGATGATGTTGGCGACCGTGCTGGCCGTGCTGGTGCCTTTGATGTATCTGGAAACGAAAGGAACCCGCAATGGCCGTTGATACTTTTGCGCCCAAAGGCGGGCCGAACCAGGAGCGCAAGCCGCTCACCATCGGCCGCGTGCTGATCTATATCCTGCTGGTGCTGGTGGCGCTGTACTACCTCGCGCCGCTGTACGTGATGATCACTACCTCGCTGAAGTCGCTCGACGAAATCCGCACCAGCAATCTGCTGGCGCTGCCGATGTCGCCCACCACCGCAGCCTGGGGCAAAGCCTGGGACACCGCGTGTACCGGCGTCGACTGCGGCGGCCTCGCGCCATTCTTCTGGAATTCGCTGAAGATGACGATCCCGGCCGTGCTGATCTCGACCCTGATCGGTTCGCTCAACGGCTACGTGCTGGCGCACTGGCGCTTCCGCGGATCGGAGGCGTTGTTCGCCGCACTGATGGTGGGCTGCTTCATTCCGTTTCAGGTAGTGATTTTGCCGATGGCGCGTCTGCTGGGCATGTTCGATCTGGCTAATACAACGCCCGGCCTGATCTTCGTCCACATCGTCTACGGCATTGCGTTCACCACGCTGTTCTTCCGCAACTACTACGTGACTGTGCCGGAAGAGCTGGTCAAGGCGGCGCGCATCGACGGCGCAGGATTTTTCCTGACCTACCGCAAGATCATCTTCCCGCTGTCGCTGCCGATTTTCATGGTGTGCTTCATCTGGCAGTTCACGCAGATCTGGAACGACTTCCTGTTCGGCGTGGTGTTCGGCGGTTCGGATGCAAAACCGGTGACCGTGGCGCTGAACAACCTGGTCAACACCTCGACCGGCGTAACCGAGTACAACGTCAACATGGCGGCGGCGATCATCGCGGCTCTGCCGACGCTACTGGTCTACATCCTGGCAGGCAAGTATTTTGTGCGTGGCCTGACGGCTGGCGCAGTCAAAGGTTAAGCAGTTAATCCTCAGTTCCTGGCTGTCGTCCCAGCGAACGCTGGGATCCAGTGTCGTAAAGACGGTCGATACGACGCTGGGTCCTGACTTTCGTCAGGACGACAGTTATACAGTTGGGCTTAACTGAATAGAAAAGAATTCATGGAGATGTAAGAAAATGGCAAGCTTATCAATTCGCAACGTACGCAAGGTTTACCCGAACGGTAACGAAGTCCTCAAAGGCATCGACCTCGAAATCGAAGACGGCCAGTTCCTGATCCTGGTCGGCGGCTCCGGCTGCGGCAAGTCGACACTGCTCAACATGATCGCCGGTCTGGAGACCGTCTCCGAAGGCGAGATCATGATCGGCGACCGCGTCGTCAACAACGTCGCCCCGAAAGAGCGCGACATCGCCATGGTGTTCCAGTCGTACGCGCTGTACCCGACCATGACCGTGCGCGAAAACATTTCCTTTGGCCTAGGCATCCGCAAGATCCCCAAAGCCGAACAAAAGGAAATCGTCGAGCGCGTCGCGAACATCCTGCAAATTACACATCTGCTGGACCGCAAGCCGGCGCTGCTGTCTGGCGGCCAGCGTCAACGTGTCGCAATGGGCCGTGCGATTGCGCGTGATCCGTCACTGTTCCTGTTCGACGAACCGCTGTCGAATCTGGACGCCAAGCTGCGTGTCGAAATGCGTGCCGAAATCAAGCGCATGCATCAACGTCTCGGCAGCACCATCGTCTACGTCACGCACGACCA
This sequence comes from Herbaspirillum sp. GW822-FHT03A08, assembly GCF_058801885.1. NCBI lineage: Bacteria > Pseudomonadati > Pseudomonadota > Betaproteobacteria > Burkholderiales > Oxalobacteraceae > Herbaspirillum > Herbaspirillum sp. GW822-FHT03A08. The sequence goes on from NZ_JBXANR010000008.1 coordinate 69,079, forward strand.
GATCGAAGCGATGACCCTCGGCGACCGCATCGCCGTCATGAAGGACGGCGTGGTCCAGCAATTCGGCAGCCCGCAAGAGATCTACGACTCGCCGAGCAATCTGTTCGTGGCCGGCTTCATCGGCTCGCCGTCGATGAACTTCCTGCGCGGCAAACTCACCACCGACGGCTCGGCCCCTGCATTCGAACTCGACCACGGTGGCCGCAAGACCTTGCTGACCCTGCCGCTGAACGGCCACACCGACGCCGTCGCAAAATGGGTAGGCCGCGACATCGTCCTCGGCATTCGTCCGGAACACGTCACCGACGCCATGAGCGCCCGTAACGGAGATCCACTGAGCAACGGCAACTACCGCCCGACAGAAGTCGACTGCACGGTAGAACTGACCGAACCGACCGGCCCGGATACCTTGGTGGTGGCGCGTTTCAACGATGCGCCAGTGACTTGCCGCACGCACCCGCGCGCAGGCGCTTTGCCGAATGAGCCGTTGAAGCTGGCGTTTGACCTGACCAAGGCATTGTTGTTTGATCCGGCTTCGGAGCAGCGGATTGCTTGAAGTAAAGTAAATAAAAGAAGCCCCGCGACAGTGATGTTGCGGGGCTTTTTTCTTATTCGTTGAGGAGTACCAATTTTAGTTAAATGCGCTCTCAGTAATTTTTTTGATAGAGTTGCAATTCAGTTCATAGGCAGAGCCTACAATCGGCCAGGAGCGGTCGTGGCGGATGGAGTAGGCAGAAGCTTTGTGGCTATAATTCCTCGCATCTTCGTCTAGAGCGTCAATCTGTCTATGATCCGATTTCTCCGAACCATATTCGGTCGGACATCAATATCTCCCTTCAATAAAAAAGCGGAGGAATATGCCCCTCTCTCTCAAAAAATTCGATGGGTAGCTGAAGTGATTGCTGACGTTCCTGAATTCGAGCGACGGGCAAGCAGCGTAGCAAAAGATATTGGCGAATACGAATTGGCGGGTATGGAAGCGCAAATCCACGCGGAATCCGTTCCTCCTGAACATCTTCAGCAGCAATTCCCAGGTCTGGGCCAATGGCTAGCAGCTAGACAGTTTGCGATCTTTGAGATCTTGTTCTATGTCGGTTCCCCAGCGCTTCCGCTTGTAAAAAAAGTAGCCTTCGGCCCGTACGATTGGTCACAAGGAAATGCGATCGAAGTATTGTGCCGGCTTGCCGCGCAAGATCCCGATCAACAGGAGATCGTCTCATCGCTTGTCAGCGCGGCACCCACATTCCGCGAAGAGGCATTGACTTACGCACTTGGACCGCTGAAGCAGCGTGCCGTCAACGACGGCGATCTGCAAAAAATTATCGAGCAGCTAATCGTGCAACAGGAATTCTACGAGGCTTATCACGACCTTCCTGTAGCCTAAGACCGCAATCGGCCAGAAGCAGGCATCTCAGATAGAAATATTCTAGGCAGACTAAGAATGAATAGCAACGAAATCTATGAAAGAGTGACGACATCAGCGGATAGATTCGGCGCTCAGAATCCTCAGCAATTTGCATTTCTTTCCTCCGTGCTCGCTAAGTGCGAGTAACAGCAATTGGCTAAAGCGCTTATTGATATTTTCACGCGAGAAAATTCTTATGAGCGTCAGGAATTGGGTGGTCGGCTCTTAGTTGAACTATAACCTCCTTATGCCGCCGATGTGCATGCAATAATTCAGTCTGCACTTGGGCATTGGGACCGTAGTGTTGAACAACTTCCTCACTACCTTGCGTCCACATATGGCGCTGATATTTGCAACGAGTGCTTGCGAGAGATATTGAAGCTAGAGTCTGACGAGAACAAACGTAAGGAACTGGAAACGATGTTGTGGTGGATACGCAATCAGAATAACTAAAGAGGTCCGCAACCGGCCAGGCGCAGACGTCTAGTGTCATAGTCAAATTTGAGAACACATGATGAACAACAAATCTTCAATTTCCATAATTGCAACAGTTCAACTTAGTGCGCAGAATTCGTTAAGCCAGACCGCTGATTTACTCGAGCGTACCTTAGAGAACGTTTTTGAAGAGACGGACCGATTTGACGAAGTTCCCGCATTCATGATGAAAAAGGGAGGAGTCGAATTCACGCTTTTTGGCATGCCAGAGGGGGAGGCTTGCGATTGCTACATTCTTCAGCTAAATACAGAAACGAATCTAGGAATAGAGGAGCTTCAAAAACAGGCTCCACTTTTAGTGGGTCGTTTTCTTCGTGAAAAACTTCCGAATGGACGTGGCTACATGGATTTTTCAAACGAGTTTTCAGAAGCCCTTCAATCGGCTGGAATAACGGCGTGCCCTGACCAATAACAACTGCTAGAAACACGCATAGTTTGCGACGGCTGCAATCGGCCAGTAACAGTCATTCAAAATAATCGGGATTCCAAAAAATGAATCTATCTTCTCTTCCTAACGAAATTAAGAATAATCTCCCAGACGGCTATCAGCTTACTCCTGGGGTGTGGCTTGTTTTGCCGGAGCAGAAACTCTTAGAGATGCAAATCTGGTTACGTGCTGAAGATTGGTATCCGGTGTCGCTCGAAAAAATTATCTGGTTTGGGGACGATGGAACAGGGAATTTTTTGGGCTGGTCTCCAGACTTGTCTCACGCAATTTTGTGGAACCCAGAGGATGGAGAATCGCCTTGGAAGATAGGAACCGCAAGGGAATTGTGGCAATTCATTCAGAATGGTTATAAGCCATAATTTTCCTTCCCTCCGGCGTCTCCAATCGGCCAGGAGCAGCCAGTCAAAAGAAAAAAGCCCCGCAACGATTATGTTGCGGGGCTTTTTTCTTCATGGCGACGAAGTATTCCTGAACTTATCGATGCGTAGCCAAGCCCGCAAGCAACTTCGCCAAGTTGATGATGTTCTGCCTGCATCGCCATCCTCAGCATCCCCCGCATGCACCAACCGATACAACAACGGCAACACCAGCAACGTCAACAACGTCGACGACAAAATCCCCCCAATGACCACGGTCGCCAATGGCCGTTGCACTTCCGCCCCGGTCCCGGTCGCCAGTGCCATCGGCACGAATCCCAGCGACGCCACCAGCGCGGTCATCAGCACCGGTCGCAGGCGTGTCATCGCGCCTTCGAAGATGGCGTCGTCGAGCGAGCGGCCTTCTTCGCGCAGGGTGCGGATGAAGGCGATCATCACCAGGCCGTTCAACACCGCCACGCCTGACAGCGCGATGAAGCCGACTGCCGCCGAGATCGACAGCGGGATGCCGCGCATCGTCAGCGCCAGCACGCCGCCGGTCAGGGCGAACGGGATGCCGGTGAAGACCAGCAGGCCGTCCTTGACGTTGTTGAACATCGCAAACAACAACACGAACACCAGCAGCAAGGCGACCGGCACGACGATCTGCAAACGCTGCGTCGCCGATTGCAGGTTCTCGAACTGGCCGCCCCATGCAGTCCAGTAGCCGGCGGGGATTTTCACCTGCGTGGCTATCTGGCCTGCCGCGTCGTCGACGAAGGAGCCGAGGTCGCGTCCGCGCACGTTGGCGCTGACGACCACGCGGCGCTTGCCGTTTTCGCGGCTGACCTGGTTCGGTCCGGGGGCGATGTCGAAGTCGGCCACTTCACCCAATGGAATGAAACTTACCTTGCCGTCGCTGTGCGTTAAGGGTATCGGCAGGCGCTTGATGGCGTCGAGGTCGTTGCGCTCGTTTTCCGGCAGCCGCACGATGATGTCGAAGCGGCGGTCGCCCTGAAACAGCGCACCGGCTTCCTTGCCGCCGACGGCCATGGCGACGGTGTCCTGCACGTCGCCGATGTTGAGACCGTAGCGCGCCGTCTTTTCTCGGTCGATCTTTACCGTCAGCATCGGCAGGCCGGTCGATTGCTCTACCTTGACTTCGGTTGCGCCGGGGACTTTGCCCAATACCCCGGCGATTTTGGCGGCGGTGTCGTTGAGCACGTCCATGTCGTCGCCGAAGACCTTGACCGCCACGTCGCTGCGCACACCCGAGATCAGCTCATTAAAACGCAACTGGATCGGCTGCGAAAACTCGTAGCTGTTGCCGGGGAGTGCAGCTACCGCATCCTGAATCGCTTCCTGCAATTCGGCCTGCGTCTTCCTCGGCTTCGGCCATTCGTCTTGCGGCTTGAGCATGATGTAGCCGTCCGAGATATTCGGCGGCATCGGGTCGGACGCGACCTCGGCGGTGCCGGTACGGGCGAACACACGCTCAATCTCGGGGAATTTGTCCTTGAGCGTGCGTTCCAGCTGCTGCTGCATTTCCACCGATTGCGTCAGGCTGGTACCGGGAATGCGCAGGGCTTGGATCGCCAGGTCGCCTTCATTGAGGCTGGGCACGAATTCGCTGCCCAGCTTTGTCCCCAGCAGGCCGCACAGCACGATGACGGCCGCCGCCAGCGACAGCACAATCGGCTTGTTGGCCATCGAGCGTTGCAGTATGGGTGCATAGCTGCGCTTGGCAAAACGCATCAACGCGTTCTCCTTTTCGTCGACCTTGTCGCCGATGAACAGCGCAATCGCCGCCGGGATGAAGGTCACCGACAAAATCATCGCGCCCAGCAAGGCCGCCACCACGGTGAAGGCCATCGGCTGGAACATCTTGCCTTCGACGCCGGTCAGCGCAAACATCGGCAGGTACACGATCATGATGATGAGCTGGCCGAACAGCAGCGGGCGGCGCGCCTCGCGTGAGGCGGCAAAGACTTCGTGGAAGCGCTCGCTGCGCGTCAATGGGCGACCGTGGTGCTGCTGCGCATGCGCCAGGCGGCGCACGCAGTTTTCCACGATCACGACGGCGCCGTCGATGATGATGCCGAAGTCCAGTGCGCCGAGGCTGAGCAGGTTGGCGCTGACATGGTTCGACACCATGCCGGTGAAGGTGAACAGCATCGCCAGCGGAATCACCGTCGCCGTGATCACCGCAGCGCGGATGTTGCCGAGGAACAGGAACAGCACGGCGATCACCAGCACCGCGCCTTCGATCAGGTTTTTCTTGACGGTGTTGATGGCCTTGTCGACCAGCACTGTGCGGTCGTAGACGGTGACGGCCTGCACGCCTTCCGGCAGCGAGCGGTTGATCTCGGTCATCTTCTTGTCGACCGCTTGCGAGACCGTGCGGCTGTTCTGGCCGATCAGCATGAAGACGGTGCCGAGCACGACTTCGCGGCCGTTCTCCGTCGCGGCCCCGGTGCGCAGTTCGCGGCCGATGCCGACCTCCGCCACGTCGCGGATGCGGATCGCGACGCCTTGCACGTTGCTGAGGACGATGTTGCGGATATCGTCGATGGACGCCACCTGTCCCGGTGCGCGGATCAGGTATTGCTCGCCGCGTTTCTCGATGTAGCCGGCGCCGACGTTGGCGTTGTTGCGTTCCAGCGCGGCTGCCACGTTTTGCAGCGTCAGGCCGTAGGAGGCCAGTTTGGCCGGTGAGGGCGCGACGTGATATTCCTTGGCGTAGCCGCCGATGGAATTGATCTCAGTCACGCCGGCGACGTTGCGCAGTTGCGGCTTGATGATCCAGTCCTGGATCTCGCGCAGGTCGGCTGGCGTGTAGGGTGTGCCGTCGGCTTTCTTTGCACCGTCTTTGACTTCGACCGTCCACAGGTAGATTTCGCCGAGGCCGGTCGAGATCGGTCCCATCGCGGGATCGATGCCGGACGGCAGCTTGCTGCGCGCTTCCTGGATGCGTTCGTTGACCAGCTGGCGCGCGAAGTAGATGTCGGTGCCGTCCTTGAAGATCACGGTCACCTGCGACAAACCGTAGCGCGACAGTGAGCGCGTCTGTTCCAGATTCGGCAAGCCGGACATGACCGTTTCAATCGGGTAGCTGATGCGCTGCTCGGTTTCCAGCGGCGAATAGCCCGGCGCGGACGTATTGATCTGCACCTGCACGTTGGTGATGTCGGGGACGGCGTCGATGGGCAGCTTCTGGTAGCTGTAGACGCCGTAGGCCGCCATGCCGAAGACGGCCAGCATGACCAGCCATCGATGCTCGATGGCGAAGCGGATGATGCGTTCAAACATGAGCGTGTCCTTCTCGCGGGAGGTGAGCGATAACGTTGCTGTTTATGCCAGGGGCGAAATCAGTGCGCATGTTCGGCGCTCCCTTTGCCCATTTCGGCCTTGATGACGAAGCTGCCGGCAGCAGCATAGACGTCGCCGGGGCTGAGGCCCTTGACGATTTCCACGCGCTTGCCGTCGCTGCGTCCCGGTGTGACTTCCTGTTTCCTGAAGCCGTCAGGCGTACGGACGAAGACGACGTGCTTTTGCTCGACCGATTGCACGGCATCGGCGGCGACGGCAAGCGCTGCCTCGGTTTCCTGCGCCAGCACGTCAACGTTGACGAACAGGCCGGGACGCCAGGCGTTGCCCGGATTGGGCAGCACGACGTGGGCCTTGGCAGTGCGTGTCTGCTCGCCCAGCAGCGCGCCGACATAGGCGATTTTGCCGTTCGTGCTGGAGGCAAACGCGGTGGCGTTGACGGTGACGTTTTCACCGACGCGTACGGCGGCCAGGTCTTTGGCGGCGACCGTGATCTCGGCCCACACGCTGGACAAGTCGGAGATCGTGAAGACGTTGGCGTCTTCTTTCACCGCTTCGCCCAGCGCCAGGTGCTTTTCGACTACGATGCCGTCGAAGGGGGCGCGGATTTCATAACGGTTCAGTCCGGATGAGGCACTACCTGCGCCGATGGCGGCCAGCTTCTGCTGCGCATTGCGTACGGCAATTTCGGCTTCTTTCAGCGCCTGTCCGGCTTGCAGATAGTCTTGCTCGGCGGAGATTTTTTCCTGCCACAAGGTTTTTTCGCGTGCGTGCGTCGATTGCGCCAGGGCCAGGCGTTGCTGTGCACTCAGCAATTCGCTGCGCTGTTCGGACACCGTGCTGCTGCTGACGACGGCGAGCACTTGTCCTTTCTTCACCTGCTGGCCGAGATTGGCGCTGACCGATTCGACCACGCCGTTGACCTTGGGCACCACGTGCGCAGTGCGGTCCTGGTTGAAGCGGATTTCGCCGGGCAGTTGCAGGCTGGTGCGGATGCTGCCCGGTGCGGCGGTGGCGAGGACGATGCCGGCGGCTTTCAGTTGCGTTTCGCTGAAGGCGATCTTGCCGTCTTCTTCGTGACCCTTTTCATCGTGCCCCTTTTCAGCGTGATCGTCGTCTTTGTGATCGTCATGGTCACCTTTGGCTTCCTTGTGGCCTTCTTCCTTGTGATCGTCCTTGGTCGTTTTCTCTGCGGCATGGTCATGGCCGCTTTCGGCATGGGCATCTGTCGGCGCCGATTTGCTCGCTCCGCTGAGCAGGATCAGGGCAGCGAGAAGCGCCGTGATGGCCGCGATTGCGGCGAGGGTGAGTTTCTGTTTCTTGGTCATGATGGCGTCCGGTTATTGGTTGGTGCCGGCGGAACCGAGCAGGCGCTCCAGTTCGGCCGAGGCAAGATGGGCGTCGGAGATCGCGCGCAGGTATTGCGAGCGCGCCTGGAACAAGGTGCGCTGGGCGTCGAGCACTTCCAGGAAATTGAACTTGCCGAGTTCGAAGCCCTTGCCGGCGGCTGCATAGGCGCTCTGCGCGCCGGGCAGGATGTCGCTGTGCAGGACGGCGACTTCGGCATGGGCGTTGCGCAGCTTTTCATACGCCTGGGCGATGTCGGTGCGCACGCGTGTCTCGGTGGCGGCCAGTTCATCGCGCGCCTTGTCGGTGCGGCGCAAGGCTTCTTCCAGGTTGCCGCGATTGCTGTCGAGGAAGGGCAGCGGCATCGATACGCCGACTACCCACATGCTGCGGCCGGCTTCTTCGTCGCGTTTCCTGCCCAGGCTCAGTGTGGCGTCGGGAATGCGCTTGCTGCTTTCGATCTTGCTCTGTGCCTGGCGGCGTTCGACTTCGAGCCGGGCCAGCTTGAGTTGCGGCGCGTCGACGCTGCGCTCCGCAATGTCGGCGATGGCCGGCAGCGGCGGCAATTGCCCGGCCGCGCCTTCGGCCAGCGTGAAGCGCGGCTGGGCGTTGCCCCACAGGCCGGCGAGGCGGCGGCGCGCGAGATCGAGTTCGCCGTCGGCCTGGCTCAGTTCGAGTCGTGCAGAAGCCGCGGCGACGCGCGCCCGGGTCTCTTCTACCGGCGAGATCTTGCCGGCGGTGACGCGACGGCCGGTGGCGTCGGCGGCGCTGCGCGCGAGCTCGGCGGATTCCTGCGCCAGGCGCCGGCGTTCCTGCGCCGTCAGCACGGCGAAGAACGCGGACGTGGCGGCGATGCGGATTTCATCGCGCCTGATCGCCAGCTCGATGCGGGCGGCCTCGCGTGACCGTTCGGCTGCGCCGATACGGGCGGCGCGCTTGCCGCCGAGTTCGATCGGCTGATTGAGCTGGATGGTGGTGGTGCGCGTGCTTTTGCGCGTGTCTTCCATCAGCGTCGACAGTTCGGGATTGGGCCGCGCGCCGGCTTGCGTGACGGTGGCGTCGACCGCCTCCAGTTCGTGCCGGGCGGCGGACAGTTCAGGATTGTTGTCGAGCGCGAGCGCGACGGCGTTGCTCAGGGTGATGGGCGTTGCCGCCTCCTGCGCATGCGTGTAGGCCGGACAGGCGAGCAGAAGCGCCAGTCCCAGCGGATAGAAACGGGTGTACATCGAATTCTCCGATTAAAGGAAAGGAATTCGGCGAGCGGTCGGCTGTGGTGAGGTAAAGAGAAGGACGGCTCGCCGGCTTAGGCGGCGAGCATCCAGTCGGGCTTATCAGGGGATTCCCCGATGTGGGAGAGATACTGGGAGGGTAAGGAAGGCTTGAAGCTATTCTTTTCCTGCGCAGGCGGCGTCCATGTCGCGTGCGAATTCACAGGCTTGCTGCACGAAAAATGGCAAAAGCCGCAATCGGCGTCATCGCCTTCGCTGAGTTTTTTTTCCGGAGTCTGATCCTGCTTGCTGCCGGCATCGGTGGCATGGTGGCCGAGATGCTGCGTGCTGCTTTCAGTTTCATGCTGGCAATACGACGCGACCGCCGCCCAGGAGAACTGGAACGGCAGGAGCAGCAGCAGGAAAATGATCAGGTAGCGTCGCATGGCGCGGCAATTATAGCCGCACTTGCTGAAAGGGCGCTCAAATCTGATACAGGCGATAGTTGACGGCGGATTGATGCATGCGTGTTGAACAGGGCATTCATTTTTGATGAGCAAATAGAAAATTCTCGATTAACGGAGAGGATTTCAATCTCTCGCAACTGCAGCGTCAACACGCGTCGACAGGGCATCGTTGTTGATCCAGTCCTTGGGAGCGGCGCTGTGTAGCGCAGGATGTACGCAGGGCATATCTCTCAGGCAAGGCGTCGATTTCCTGACTTTTTCAGGGTAATCGACATGTCCATTATTTTTCGAAGGTAAACCATGCACTACATTTTGATGTTCATCGTTGGTATTGTTGTCGGCGCGATTGCCCGCCTTTTCGTTCCGGGGAGCGAGCATTTCGGCATTTTGCTGACCGGCGTGCTGGGTATCGTCGGCTCGGTCGTCGGCGGCCTGATCGCTCGTCTGTTCAGTAAGCCTGTTGATGGCTCGTTCGTCCATCCGGCAGGCTTGATCCTGTCGGTGATCGGTGCGGTGCTGGTTCTGATGGCCTATAACCACTTTCTTCGTTGATGCGCAGATGACGTCGCTGTTGTTTCCGCGACCGCTATGAAAAACGCCCCCTGGCGCGATTGCCAGGGGGCGTTTTCATTGATGCGTCGACAGAATCTTCTATGCCAGCGCTCTTGCTGCCCGACGGTCCAGCATCGCCGACGTCAGCACCGTCAGGAAACCCAGCACCGACACGCCGGCACCCAGCAGCGGCAAGTCGGTCAGCGGCAGACCTGCCGAAATCGCCAGGCCGCCCAGCCATGCACCCGTCGCATTGCCGACGTTGAAGGCGCCTTGGTTAAGCGTGGAGGCCAGGTTCGGCGCGTCCTTGGCTTTGTCCAGCACGCGGATCTGCGCCGCCGGCACGACGGCGAACGAGAAGGCGCCCCAGATGAACATGGTGATTAATGTCGGCAACTGGTAGTGGCTGCTCCACGAGAATTGCACCAGGATCAGCGCGATGCAGACGAACATCGAAAACAGCACCGGCATCAGGCGCCAGTCGGCGAGACGTCCACCGATCAGGCCGCCGACCGTAATGCCCGCGCCGAACAGCAACAGCACCCAGCTTTCCTGATGTGCCGTGAAACCCGTAACGTCGAGCAGGATGTAAGCAATATAGGTCAACACGCTGAACATGCTGACCGAGGCCAGCGTACTGGTCAGCAGCGCCAGCTGCACTTGCGGATGGATGATGGCGCGGAATTCCTTGAAAATGCTGCCGCCTTGCATGGCGATCTTCTTCGGCAGACAGACCCACAGCATGATGACGGCGGCCAGGCCGATCAGCGTGATCGCACCGAAGGTCGAACGCCAGCCGGCGGCGTGACCCAGCGCGGTGCCGAACGGCACGCCGAGAATGTTGGCCACAGTGAGGCCGGTGAACATCAGCGCCACCGCTTGCGCGCGTTTTTCACGCGGCACCAGTTCGGCGGCGACTACGGCGCCGATACCGAAGAACGCTGCATGACAGAACGCCGTCACCACGCGCGCCACCATCAGAAAGTTGTAGTTGGGCGCAATCGCGCACAATACGTTGCCAAGAATGAACAGGCACATCAGACCGACCAGTGCGCGTTTGCGCTGCCACTTGGCGGTGAGGATCGCCAGCACCGGTGCACCCGCTGCCACGCCCAGTGCATAGCCTGACACCAGCATACCCGCCGCCGGAGCCGACACGCCAAGATCGCGAGCGACATCAGGCAACAGCCCCATGATCACGAATTCTGTAGTGCCGATGCCGAAGGCAGCGACGGCGAGGGCGAAGAGGGGCCAATGCATGGTGGAGAAATCCTGTGGAATTACTGCGGGGGAGAAAACCGCTATTTTACTTGGCAAATGTTTTTTCAGTGCGGCAAACGCCACTGGGTCCTGACGTTCGTCAGGACGACGGCGCTTTCTTCTATTTCAGATGGCGCCGTCGCGTCGCAGAAATCAAAAATGCAGTCGTCCCGGCGCATGCCGGGACCCAGTGGTGTGAAAGCGGTTGCTACTACATCAGGAACAGGTTTTTCTCACCACTCTGCGAAGCTGCCGTCCTTGTGTCTCCAGATCGGATTTCTCCAGCGATGACCGACTTCTGCGCGCTGCTTCACATACTCTTCATTGATCTCGATGCCCAGACCCGGTCCGTTCGGAATTGTCACATAGCCATCTTTATAGCTGAACACTTCCGGCTTGGTGACGTAGTCGAGCAAGTCGTTGCTTTCGTTGTAATGAATGCCGAGGCTTTGTTCCTGGATGAAGGCGTTGTACGAAATCGCATCGACCTGCAGGCAGGCGGCCAGCGCAATCGGGCCGAGCGGGCAGTGCAGCGCCAGCGCGACGTCGTAGGCTTCGGCCATGGTGGCGATCTTGCGTGTTTCGGTGATGCCGCCTGCGTGCGAGACGTCAGGCTGGATGATGTCGACATAGCCTTCGCTGAGGATGCGTTTGAAATCCCAGCGTGAATACAGGCGTTCGCCCAGCGCGATCGGCGTCGCGGTCAGATGTGCGATTTCCTTCAGCGCTTCGTAGTTTTCGCTGAGCACGGGTTCTTCGATGAACATCAGCTTGTACGGCTCCAGTTCCTTGATCAGGACTTTCGCCATCGGCTTGTGTACGCGGCCGTGGAAGTCGACGCCGATGCCGATGTTCGGACCGACGGCTTCACGCACGGCGGCGACGTTGGCCAGCGTGGCTTCGACTTTGTCATAGGTGTCGATGAATTGCAGTTCTTCGGTGCCGTTCATCTTGACGGCGGTGAAGCCGCGCGCGACGGCGTCCTTGGCAGCCTTGGCCGTATCGGCAGGACGGTCGCCGCCGATCCACGAATACACGCGAATGCTGTCGCGCACCGGACCGCCCAGCAATTCGCTGACCGGAACGCCGAGCGCCTTGCCCTTGATGTCCCACAAGGCCTGGTCGATGCCGGCCAGCGCGCTCATGTGGATGGCGCCGCCGCGGTAGAAGCCGCCGCGATAGAGGATGGTCCAGTGGTCTTCGATGTGGCGTGGGTCTTTGCCGATCAGGTAGTCGGCAAGTTCTTCCACGGCGGCGGCGACGCTGTGTGCGCGGCCTTCGACGACCGGTTCGCCCCAGCCGACGATACCTTCGTCGGTTTCAATCTTCAGGAAGCACCAGCGCGGTGGAACGATAAAGGTAGTCAGTTTGGTGATTTTCATCGGAGAGATTTCCGTTTCTCTGAGTAGCGCCCGGCCATGGTCGATGGCAGAGCTGGTTAAATACTTGGCCGGTTCTGGCGGCAGGGATTTTGTCTTTTCGTTTGTTTGGTTCGCTTATGTTTCTCTGCCGTCAGCTGACGCTGGAGCTGGCAGCTGCGCGGGTTTGCCACGCGCTGACGAAGGCCTTGGCGTTTTCGCCGACGGTGGCCGCTGTCAGGCCCGGTTTATACAGCGCCGAGCCTAGGCCGAAGCCGGAGGCGCCGGCGTCGATAAAGACCGAGACGCTGCTCGGCAGAATGCCGCCCACCGGCAGCAGCGCTACCGATGTCGGGATGACTGCGCGCCAGGCCTTGACCACGTGCGGGCCGAGCTGCTCGGCCGGGAACATCTTCAGCACGTCGGCGCCTGCCGCCAGCGCGGCGAAAGCTTCGGTGACCGTCGCCACGCCCGGTGCGCAGCACAGGCCGGCTTCCTTGGCGGCGGTGATGACGCGCGCATCGCTGTGCGGCATGACGATCAGTTCGCCGCCGGCTTCCTTGACTTGCAAGACGGCTTCGGGGCTGAGTACGGTGCCGGCGCCGATGATGCAATCGGCCGGCAGCGTGCGGCGCAGCGTGGCGATGCTTTGCAGCGGTTCAGGTGAATTGAGCGGTACTTCGATGATGCGAAAACCGGCTTCGTACAAGGCGCTGCCGATGGCTTCGACTTCGTCGGGGCGCACGCCGCGCAGGATGGCGATGAGGCCGCAGTCTCTGAGCGCGTGTTGGAAAAGATTCTTCAGCATGGTTCTGCTTTCTGTGTGACAAAAACGTGGTGACGAAATCTGATCAGGCAATCAGATAATTAGGACGAAGCAAGCAGGCCGGCATGTCCGGCCAGTTTCCACAGGCCGTGTTCGGTTGCCGCCTCTGCGATCTCCACTTGCGTGACGCCGTACAGCGCCAGCACCTGGCGATAGCGTCGGCACAGCATGTCGTCGCCGATCAAAGCGATGCGGGCTTGCAGGCGGCCATCGGCCAATGCCAGCAAAGCAGCAATTTCGTGGCCGATCAGGAGGCCTGACAAATAATCGGCCTGGGCACGCGGCGACAGTTCGCCGGTCAGACCCAGCGTGCGGCTGCTGAAAATGTTCGACAGCATGCCGGCACGGCCGTCGGCTGTTTTCGCCACGCCCGCGCCGCGCAGAAAGGCGGCTTCGTCGGGAGCGCCGTCGCGCTGCATGGTGCGGCCCAGGATGGTGTGGTTGGACAGCGCGGCATACATCTCGCCGGTCATGAAGGTGTCGAAATGCGTGATGCGGCGACCGGCGACGTGCACCCACTTGGAATGCGTGCCGGGCAAGCCGATCAGGATGTCTTCTACCTGCAACTGGTCGAGAATGCCGGCGACCTGCGTCTCTTCGCCGCGAATCACATTGGGCAGAGCGGAACGTTCGAGCAGGCCCGAGACAATGTGCAGCACCGTGCCGAGGCCGGTGTCGATGGTGATCAGCGATTTGCCGATGTCGCTCACGGCCAGCGGCACGTCGAGATACGGCGCTTCGCGCCAGCCTTGTTTGCTGCCGATCATGCCTGCGGCGATCAGCGGTGTGCCGGGCGCCTCGCGCAGCCAGTCGCCGCAAGCGGCTTGCAGCGCGCGTCGGAAGCCGGCATCGACGTTGTCGTCCGCGCCGTTTTCAGCAGGCGGCAGATTCATGATGCCCCAGGGCAGCGCGCGTTTGCCGACGACCTTGCCTTGTTTATCGAAACGATAGGCGCGCAGGGATGACGTACCCCAGTCGAGCGCGATCAGGCCGGTGGATGAAGATGTTTGCATTGCAGATGTCATGTTCAGAGTTCGCTCACCTTGAAGTGTGTGAGCAGTCGCATCGAAGCACCGGGAGCCAGATTGACCAGGCCATCGCGGCCAGGCATGTGGAAGGCATCGATAGGATGCGTGATCGGTTCCAGGCAAAAATAGTCGAGACCGGGCGGGCGATACATCAGGCTGTAGCCGTTGCAGTCCTCCATGCGCATTTCGATGCGCAGGCCGCGGTCGGGATAGTTGATATAGGAGACGCCGTCCCAGCCGGTAAAGCAGTTGTCGATCAACGGTCCGTCGGCAGGAAAATCCACCGGCGCAAACCGGTTGTAGTCGAAGGTCGGCGGAAAGTCCTGCGTATGTCCGGTCGGAATCGGATCGGCACCGCACAGCCACACGCCGTCGGCGCGCGATTGCAGCCGCGTCGCTGCGTTGCGTGGAAAGTAAGGATGCAGGCCGAGGCCGAACGGCAGTTCTTCGGCGCCGCGATTGGTGACTTGCAGGTCGATTTCCAGACCGTCGTCGTGCAAGGTCAGCGTTTGCGTCGCGGAATAGGTGTACGGATCGCCGTCATATTGTTCCGAACTCAGCGTCAGCACCACGCTATTGTCGGTATAGGCCTCGGCTTGCCATGCCTGCAGCCAGCCGTCGCCATGGATGGGATAGCTTTCGCCGGCGCGGTTCTGGAGCACCGGGTAGTGCATGCCCTGATGCATGAAGCCGCCTTCGGTGATGCGATTGGACCATGGCACCAGCGGAAAACACGCCGTCGTATAGAGATCCTTGCTGCCCGCCCAAGGGCGAAACAGCGGCGTCCATTGGCCGCGCCATTGCAGATCCCACGCCGCCACACTGGCTCCCAGACCCGGCAATACGCTCAGGCGCTGCCGCCCGGATTGCAGGGTGAGCGTCTCAACGGCAGAGGCGCCGCCGCGCAGCGGTGCAGGTGATGTGGTGGTCATGGCGTCTCGATTACTTGTCTCGATTATTCGGGCGGATGCTGTGCGGTCTGCTCCGCTTTGGGGGGCTTGCTGCGAGGGCAAGCAAAAACAGGGCCGATCCTAACATCGGCTACTGATGCGGAATAATGAAAAATTAATGAAGATTGATATCAAAAACGATCTGGATTTCTGCATCCCGGTCCGGATGTAGTCAGGTAAAGCGTCATGTCTGTTTTTGTATCGGAAAGCGCGAAAAATTCATTGGATAGATATTTCTCACACTCCTAATATTGACCGGCACATTTCGCAGGACGCAAGGTTCTGGCGAGGACGCAAAGAAGTGGAAATTCGTCGCAAAAAATGGGCGGTTCGCCAAGAACACGCACCAATTCATAACAAAAGAATCTGTGATTCACATATCGGAGACAAGCAATGAAAATGACACGTAGAACCCTATTGGGTGCCGCAATCTGTGTGGGTCTGGGCTGGGGCGTCATGTCCTCCGCCATGTCCGCGGACAAACCGCTGACAATCGGCTTCTCTCAAGTCGGCGCCGAAAGCGAATGGCGCACCGCCAACACCGTTTCGATCAAGGATGCCGCCAAGAAGGCAGGCGTCAATCTGAAGTTTGCCGATGCGCAGCAAAAGCAGGAAAACCAGGTCAAGGCCATCCGCTCCTTCATCGCGCAAAAAGTCGACGTGATCGCATTCTCGCCGGTGGTTGAGTCAGGCTGGGATACCGTCCTGCGCGAAGCCAAGGCCGCCAAGATTCCGGTCATCCTGACTGACCGCGCGGTCAACGTCACCGACAAATCGCTGTATGTCACCTTCATCGGTTCCGACTTCGTCGAAGAAGGCCGCCGCGCCGCGCGCTGGTTGCTGGACCGCGCCAAGACCATGCCTGCCGGCGACATCAATATCGTCGAGCTGCAAGGCACCGTGGGTTCGGCGCCTGCCATCGACCGCAAGGCCGGTTTCGAAGAAACCATCAAGACCAATCCGAACCTGAAGATCATCCGTTCGCAAACCGGCGACTTCACCCGCGCCAAGGGCAAGGAAGTCATGGAAGCCTTCCTCAAGGCAGACGGCAAGAAAATCAACGTGCTCTACGCGCATAACGACGACATGGCCATCGGCGCCATCCAGGCGATCGAAGAAGCCGGCCTGAAACCGGGCAAGGACATTCTCGTGATCTCCATCGACGGCGTGAAGGGCGCGTTTGAAGCCATGATGGCAGGCAAGCTTAACGTCACCGTCGAATGCAGCCCGCTGCTCGGACCGCAACTGATGTCGATTGCCAAGGATGTGAAGGCCGGCAAGGAAGTGCCGAAGCGCATCACGACAGAAGAAGGTGTATTCCCGGCGGAAGTGGCCGCCAAGGAATTCCCTAACCGTAAATATTGATCGATGTTGATTCAGCGACTACGCTGAATCAGTGTTGATCGTATCGCCGGGGGCGGCGACGCTTCCGGTCTTGTTCTCCTCCTCTGGAGTATCCCCCTGGGCCTTGAGGGTCTGACACCATGCCATTGACTGCCTGTTGACCAGCCAGTGCTGCATCCTGTCATCGGCATGGTGTCGGGCCTTCTGTAAAAAAAGGCTTTACGCGGCAGACTTCGCTCTGCCGCCTTTTCTTTTCTGGAAACGCCCATGTCTGGAGTTGCCACGACTGCCGCAACCGGTAGCGCCGAACCGGCGCTGGAACTGATCGGTATTCACAAAGCATTCACCGGCGTCAAGGCCCTGACCGATGTCGGCCTGCGCCTCTATCCCGGCGAAGTCCATACCCTGATGGGGCAAAATGGCGCCGGCAAATCGACCCTGATCAAAGTGCTGACCGGCGTGTACACGCCCGACAGTGGCCACATCCTGCTCAAAGGCAGTGCGGTCCAGCCGGGTTCCACGCTGGAAGCGCAGCAGTTGGGCATCAGCACGGTGTATCAGGAAGTGAACCTGTGTCCGAATTTATCGGTGGCCGAGAATATTTTTATCGGCCGCTATCCGCGCAAGTGGGGCGGCTTCGGTCCCATCGACTGGGCCACGATGCATCGCCGCGCTACCAAGCTGCTGGCCAAGCTCGACTTGCATATCGACGTACAAAAACCGCTGTCATCGTATCCGCTGGCGATCCAGCAGATGGTGGCGATCTCACGTGCGGTGAGCGTGTCGGCCAGCGTGCTGATCCTCGACGAACCCACTTCCAGCCTTGATGAGGCGGAAGTGCAGCTGCTCTTCAAAGTCTTGCGCAGCCTGCGTGATGAAGGCATGGCGATCCTGTTCGTCACGCACTTCCTCGATCAGACTTATGAAATCTCGGATCGCATCACCGTGCTGCGTAATGGCGTGCGGGAAGGCGAGTACGCCGCCAGCGAATTGTCGCGCCTCGACCTCGTCAACAAGATGGTCGGCGTGCAGATTGATGCCACTGCCGCCGGTAATGCCTTGGCCGCCAACGCCGCCATCACGCCGGCGGCCAGTGACGGCGAAGTGTTCCTGCAGGCGCGCGGTTTGGGTCGCAAGGGCGCACTGGAGCCGCAGGATCTGGATCTGCGCGCCGGTGAAGTGTTCGGCCTGTGCGGTCTGCTCGGATCGGGACGCACCGAAACGGCGCGCTTGCTGTTCGGCGCCGACAAGGCGGACAGCGGCACGATCAGCATCAAGGGCAAGGCGGTGAAGTTTTCCACGCCGCGCGATGCGATTTCCTCCGGCATCGGTTTCTGTTCCGAAGACCGCAAGAAGGAGGGCGCGATCCTGGAGTTGTCGGTGCGCGAAAACATCATCCTCGCCCTGCAGGCGCGCAACGGCTTGCTGCATGTGATTCCGCGCAAGCGCCAGCAGCAGATCGCCTCCGACTACGTCAAATGGCTGGGTATCAAGACGCCAGACATCGATACCCCGATCGGCTCGCTGTCCGGCGGCAATCAGCAAAAGGCGCTGCTGGCGCGCTGGCTGGCGACCGATCCCGACATGTTGATCCTGGATGAGCCGACGCGCGGGATCGACGTGCGCGCCAAGCAGGAGATCATGGATTTCGTCATGGCGCTGTGCCACAAAGGCATGGCGATTCTTTTCATTTCTTCCGAAATTCCCGAAGTCCTGCGCTGCAGCGACCGCATGCTGGTGCTGCGCGATCGTGAAGGCTGCGGCGAATACCTGCGCGGCGAGCTAGACGATGCGTCGGTGTTGCAGGTGATCGCGGGTGAAAACGCGGGAGAAACAGTGTGAGTGCATCAATGAATTCAAATCTGGTTTCCGGGCAGGACAACAACGATACCGCCGGCTGGCGCGGCCTGCTGCTCGGCTTGCGCCATCCGCTGGCGCGTCCGCTGGGAGCGCTGGCGGTGCTGCTGCTGATCGACTTCTTCATGATTCCGGGCTTCTTCCGCATCGAGTTCAAGGACGGCCATCTGTACGGCAGCGTGATCGACATCGTCAACCGCGCGGCGCCGCTGATGCTGGCGGCGCTGGGGATGACACTGGTGATCGCCACGCGCGGCATTGATATTTCGGTCGGCGCGGTGGTGGCGATTTCCGGCACGGTCGCGGCGATGCTGATTGGCGGCACCATGGTGATGCACAACGGCGTGCAGGAATACGCCAGCAATATCCCTATGGGCTGGGCGATTGCCGCCGCGATGGGAGCGGCAATTCTGTGCGGCGCGTGGAACGGCCTGCTGGTGGCGACGCTGGGTTTGCAGCCCATTATCGCCACGCTGATCCTGATGGTGGCCGGGCGTGGCCTGGCGCAGCTGATGACTGACGGCCAGATCATCACGGTGTATTACAAGCCGTTCTTCTATATCGGCAGCGGCTATCTGTTCGGCTTGCCGTTTTCGCTGTTCATCGTGGCGGGCATGTTCATCGTGCTGGCGCTGCTGATGCGCAAGACGGCGCTGGGACTGTTCATCCAGTCGGTCGGCATCAACCCGGTGGCGTCGCGTCTGGCGGGCATCCGCACGGCGGCGCTGATCTTTTTCGTCTACATCTTTTGCAGCGCCTGCGCCGGCATGGCGGGGCTGATGATCAGCGCCAACATCAAGAGCGCCGACGCCAACAATGCCGGTCTGCTGCTGGAGCTGGATGCCATCCTGGCGGTGACGCTGGGCGGTACTTCGCTGGCCGGCGGCAAGTTCAGCCTGGTCGGCAGCGTGATCGGCGCGCTGATCATTCAGGCGCTGACCTACACCATCTATTCGCTGGGCGTACCGCCGGAAGTCAATATGGTGGTCAAGTCGGTGGTGGTGTTCCTGGTTTGTCTGTCGCAGTCGCCTGAATTCCGCCGTCTGCGCTTGTTCAAATCCGGCAACCAAGCTTAAGCATTCAGGATAAATCATGAAGAATTTTCGCTCTTCCTTTCATCATGTGTTGGCGACGCCTTATTTCACTTCGCTGATCACCGTCGCCTTACTGGTGCTGCTGTTCGCGATGGGTTCGGTCGTCTACGACGGTTTCTTTTCGGTACAGGTGGTGTTGAACCTGCTGATCGACAACGCCTTCCTGCTGGTGATCGGCATCGGCATGACCTTTGTCATCCTGTCCGGCGGCATCGATCTGTCGGTCGGTTCGGTGCTGGCGCTGACCACGATGATTTCGGCCTACCTGCTGCATGCCTGGCATTGGCATCCCTTGCTGGTGATCGTCAGCGTGCTGGTGCTGGGGGGGCTGTTCGGTGCGGCGATGGGCGTGCTGATCCATTTTTTCAAGTTGCAGCCTTTCATCGTCACGCTGGCGGGGATGTTCCTGGCGCGCGGTCTGTGTTATCTGATCAGCATCAATTCGATCACTATCGACGATCCCTTGTACGTAGCGATGTCGCAGACGCGGCTGGAGTTCGGACTCGGTGATGTCTTCATTTCGCCCAGTGTGGTGATCGCCGTGCTGATGCTGGTGCTGGCGATCTATCTGGCGCATTACACACGCTTCGGCCGCGCGGTCTATGCCGTTGGCGGCAACGAGCATTCGGCCTTGCTGATGGGTTTGCCGGTCGGTCGCACCAAGATCGCGATATACGCCTTCAGCGGTTTCTGTGCGGCGCTGGCGGGTGTATTGTTCTCTTTCTATATGTTGTCGGGCTATGGCTTGCATGCGCAGGGGACCGAGCTCGATGCCATCGCCGCGGTAGTGATCGGCGGCACTTTGCTCACCGGCGGTTATGGTTATGTGGCAGGGACGCTGACCGGCGTGTTGATCCTGGGCGTAATCCAGACCCTGATCGCCTTTGACGGTACCTTGAGTTCGTGGTGGACCAAGATTGTGATTGGCGTGCTGCTGTTCGTGTTTTGTCTGGCGCAGCGCTTAATGTCGTTGGGTGCGGCCAAGGCTTCAGATGCGAATACCGGCAACGCTGTCGTCAAACCGACCGCGCAGGCAGCGTAAGTCGCAAATACTGTAGACGCGAGTTGTTGATAATTACGGTGTTTGCGCAAAAAGTGATGCTGAAAACAATATTGGTTTCATGAAAAAAATCATTAGAAATGTATTGCTCTAATGGTTATCTTAGAGGCCTTGCAGAATATAACGTCCCCCGCACGTTCTGCATTGCTAGTAAAACAACAAACAACTTAGGAGACAGAAGTATGAAACTCAAATCGGTATTGGCCGGGCTGACACTCGGCCTGAGCATGGGTCTGATGGCTGTGAGCGCGCAAGTCAGCGCCCAGACCAAAGGCCTGATCGGGATCTCCATGCCGACCAAATCCTCGGCGCGCTGGATCGCCGACGGTAACAACATGGTCAAGGTATTCAAGGAAAAGGGCTACCAGACCGACCTGCAATACGCAGAAGACGACATCCCGAATCAGCTGGCGCAGATCGAGAACATGGTGACCAAGGGCGTGAAAGTGCTGGTCATCGCGGCGATCGACGGCACGACATTGTCCGACGTGCTGCAAAAAGCAGCCGACAAGGGCATCAAGGTCATCGCATACGACCGCCTGATCCGCAACTCCAAGAACGTCGACTACTACGCAACTTTCGATAACTACCAGGTCGGCGTGCTGCAGGCTTCGTACATCGAAAAGGCGCTGGATCTGAAGGGCGGCAAGGGCCCATTCAATATCGAGCTGTTCGGCGGTTCGGCTGATGACAACAACGCTTTCTTCTTCTACAACGGCGCCATGTCGGTGCTGAAGCCATACATCGACAAGGGCAAGCTGGTCGTGCGCAGCAAACAGCTGGGCATGGACAAGGTTGCAACCCTGCGCTGGGACGGCGCGACTGCGCAAGCCCGTATGGATAACCTGCTGAGCGCCTATTACGGCAATGCGCACGTTGACGCGGTGCTGTCGCCGTATGACGGCATCAGTATCGGCATCATCTCGTCGCTCAAGGGCGTCGGCTACGGTACACCGAAGCTGCCAATGCCGGTCGTGACCGGTCAGGATGCGGAAGTGCCTTCGGTCAAGTCCATCATCCGCGGCGAACAGCGTTCGACCATCTTCAAGGACACACGTGAACTGGCCAAGGTCACTGTTTCCATGGTGGACGCCGTGCTGTCGGGCAAAGCACCAACCATCAATGACACCAAGACCTACAACAATGGCGTCAAGGTTGTGCCTTCCTATCTGTTGAAGCCGGTCAGTGTCGACGCCAGTAACTGGAAAGAAGTGCTGGTTGGCAGCGGTTACTACACTGAAGCGCAAGTGAAATAATTCGCTTGCCGCGTTGAATGAGTGTGGTCCGGTCGGCATGCATTGACCGGACAAAAAAGCAGCCCCGCGCCGTGCGCGCGGGGTTGGTGTTTCCGGAGAAGGTGCAGTTGCGGCGGTTTTGCAGCAACCTGGACCGGGAAAGCGGCCCGCAGCATCCCACCATCATGGCAGGCCGGAGCAGAAGAAGAGGTCAGAACACATGAGTACAATTCTGGAAATGCGCGGAATTGAAAAGACATTCCCAGGTGTCAAGGCGCTCAACAACGTCAACCTGGCAGTGCGCACCGGCGAAATCCACGCCGTGGTCGGCGAAAACGGCGCCGGCAAATCCACCCTGATGAAAGTCCTCAGCGGCGTTTATCCGCACGGCACCTATTCCGGCGACATCGTCTATCAGGGCCAGACGCGCGAATTCAAAGATATCGTCGACAGCGAAAGCGTCGGCATCATCATCATCCATCAGGAGCTGGCACTGGTGCCGCTGCTGTCGATTACCGAAAATCTTTTCCTCGGCAACGAACAAGCCACCGGCGGCGTGATCGACTGGGAAGTGTCCTATGCCAAAGCCAAGGAACTGCTGGCCAAGGTCGGCCTCAAGGATCCGCCATCGACGCTGATCACCAACCTCGGCGTCGGCAAGCAACAATTGATCGAGATCGCCAAGGCCTTGTCGAAAGAGGTCAAGCTGCTGATCCTCGACGAGCCCACCGCCAGCCTCAACGAAAGCGACAGCGACGCCTTGCTCGAGTTGTTGCTGGAGCTGAAGGCGCAGGGGATTTCGTCCATCCTGATTTCGCACAAGCTCAACGAAATTTCCAAAGTCGCCGATTCGATCACCGTGCTGCGCGACGGCGCCACGGTCGATACCTTCGACTGCCGCAAGGAAGCCATCAGCGAAGACCGCATCATCCAGAACATGGTCGGCCGCGAGATGGCGGACCGTTATCCCAAGCGCGAGCCGCACATCGGCGAAACCATTTTTGAAGTCAAGCAGTGGCGCGTGCATCATCCGATTCACCCTGAACGCGTGGTGATCAAGGACATCGATTTCAACGTCCGCAAGGGCGAGATCGTCGGCATCGCGGGTCTGATGGGCGCCGGCCGCACCGAACTGGCCAAGAGCATTTTTGGCCGTGCTTACGGCACCAGGATCAGCGGCGAAGTTCACCTGCACGGCAAGAAGATCGACGTCAGCACGATTCAGAAGGCAATCAATCACGGCATCGCTTATGTGACCGAAGACCGCAAGGGCGACGGTCTGGTGCTGGACGAAGACATCAAGAAAAACATCTCGCTGGCTAATCTCGGCGCGGTTTCCGACAAGTCGGTGATCGACGAGGCGCGCGAATTCAAGGTGGCGGACGATTTTCGCAGCAAGATGCGCATCCGCTGCTCCAGCGTGCTGCAGCGCGTGGTCAATCTGTCCGGCGGCAATCAGCAGAAGGTGGTGCTCAGCAAATGGCTGTTCTCCAATCCGGAAGTGCTGATCCTGGACGAACCGACGCGCGGCATCGACGTCGGCGCCAAGTTTGAAATCTATACCCTGATCAGCCAGCTGGCTGCCGAGGGAAAGTGCATCATCATGATCTCGTCGGAAATGCCGGAACTGCTTGGCATGTGCGACCGGATCTATGTCATGAACGAAGGGCAGTTCGTCGGCCAGTACACGGCGGCGGATGCATCGCAAGAAAAAATCATGCGTTCCATCGTCAGGAACGAGAGGATTGTGAAGAATGGAGAACACTGAAATGAGCAAGAAACCTACGCTCGACGCGGTCCCGGAAGCCAAGCGGGAATACACCGGCTTCCTCAAGAACAATATGCGCGAATACGGCATGCTGCTGTCGCTGGTCGCCATCATGGCTTTCTTCCAGGTGATGACCGACGGCACACTGATGCAGCCGCTCAACCTGACCAACCTGGTGCTGCAAAACAGCTACGTGGTGATCATGGCGCTGGGCATGCTGATGGTGATCGTCGCCGGCCATATCGACTTGTCGGTAGGATCGGTGGTCGGTTTCATCGGTGCGCTGGCGGCGGTGCTGATGGTCAACTATGAGATGAACTTCATCCTGACCACCGTCATCTGTCTGATCGCCGGCGCCGCCATCGGCGCGGCGCAAGGCTACTGGGTGGCCTTCTTCCGCATCCCGTCGTTTATCGTCACGCTGGCGGGCATGCTGGTGTTCAAGGGCCTGACGCTGGCGCTGCTCGAAGGGCAATCGGTGGGTCCGTTCCCGCGCGGCTTCCAGTTGCTCAGCTCGGGTTTCATTCCTGAATTGTTTGCCGATACCGGCAGCGTGCGTCTGACGTCCTTGCTGGTCGGTGTGGCGGCAGCGGCAATCTTGCTGGCGGTGAAAGTTCACGGCCGCAGCAAGCAGGTCAAGCATGGGATGGAGGAAGAGCCGGCTGTGTTTTTCCTGCTGAAAAACGGCTTGTTTGCTGCTGCGATCATTGCCTTCAGCTATCTGATGGCATCCTACAAAGGCATGCCGAACGTGCTGATCATCATGTTTGCGTTGATGGTGGTGTATACCTTCGTCACCAACCGCACCACGATCGGCCGCCGCGTATACGCTGTCGGCGGTAATGAAAAAGCGGCCAAGCTGTCGGGCATCAAGACCGAACGCGTGAGTTTCTACACCTTCGTCAACATGGGCATGCTGGCTGCGCTGGCGGGTCTGATCTTCGCGGCGCGTCTGAATACGGCGACACCGAAAGCGGGTACCGGCTTCGAGCTGGATGTGATTGCAGCCTGTTTCATCGGTGGCGCATCGGCATCGGGCGGCGTCGGTAAAGTGATGGGGGCAGTCATCGGTGCTTTTGTCATGGGCGTCATGAACAACGGCATGTCCATCATGGGTATCGGTATCGATTATCAGCAGGTGATCAAAGGCCTGGTGTTGTTGGCCGCAGTGTTCTTCGACGTTTATAACAAAAATAAATAATAAAAATTCTGCAAGAGGGGGTGGCTGCAAAATGTGTATCGCGTCTTGCAGCCGGTTTAGATCAGTGTCGCCACGTCGGGAGGTGGCGACCGCATTATTCCAATGGATGAGTAAATGACTATCGACAAGAAGCGCACGCTGCGTTCGGCAGCATGGTTCGGTACGGCCGACAAAAATGGCTTCATGTACCGCAGCTGGATGAAGAATCAAGGTATTCCCGATCACGAATTTCAAGGCAAGCCGGTCATCGGCATCTGCAACACCTGGTCCGAACTGACGCCGTGCAATGCGCACTTCCGCAAGATCGCTGAACACGTCAAGCGCGGGATCATCGAGGCGGGTGGTTTCCCGGTGGAGTTTCCGGTGTTTTCCAACGGTGAATCCAATTTGCGTCCGACCGCAATGCTCACGCGCAATCTCGCCAGCATGGATGTCGAAGAATCGATACGCGGCAATCCGCTGGATGCGGTGGTGCTGCTGGTCGGCTGCGACAAGACCACGCCGGCGTTGCTGATGGGCGCGGCCAGCTGCGACGTGCCGGCGATTGTCGTCACCGGCGGTCCGATGCTCAACGGCAAGCACGAAGGCAAGGACATCGGCTCAGGCACTGTGGTCTGGCAACTGAGCGAGCAAGTCAAGGCAGGCAAGATTTCGATTCACGAGTTCATGTCGGCCGAAGCCGGCATGTCGCGCTCCGCAGGCACCTGCAACACCATGGGTACCGCATCGACCATGGCTTGCATGGCCGAAGCACTGGGCACGTCTTTGCCGCACAATGCGGCGATCCCTGCCGTCGATTCGCGCCGCTACGTGCTGGCGCACATGTCCGGCATGCGTATCGTCGACATGGTGTGGGAAGGCCTGACCTTGTCCAAGATTCTGACGCGCGAAGCATTTGAAAACGCCATTCGCGTCAACGCCGCCATCGGCGGTTCGACCAACGCCGTCATTCATCTGAAGGCAATCGCCGGTCGCATCGGCGTCGATCTGGAACTGGAAGACTGGACCCGCGTTGGCCGTGGTACACCGACCATCGTCGATTTGCAGCCTTCGGGACGTTTCCTGATGGAAGAGTTCTATTACGCCGGCGGCTTGCCGGCCGTATTGCGCCGCCTCGGCGAAGCCGACCTGATCCCGCACAAAAACGCGCTGACCGTCAACGGCAAGACGCTGTGGGAAAACAACCAGGATGCGCCGATCTATAACGATGAAGTCGTACGCAAACTCGACAACCCGTTGATCGATGACGGCGGCATCTGCATCCTGCGCGGCAATCTGTCGCCGCGCGGTGCGGTGCTGAAACCATCGGCTGCTTCGCCCGAGTTGATGAAGCATCGCGGCAAGGCAGTGGTGTTCGAAGACTTCGCGCATTACAAGGAGCGCATCAACGATCCCGATCTGGACGTTGACGCCAGCTCGGTGCTGGTGATGAAGAACTGCGGCCCCAAGGGTTATCCGGGCATGGCCGAAGTTGGCAACATGGGCTTGCCGCCAAAGCTGCTGGCGCAGGGCGTCAAGGACATGGTGCGTATTTCCGACGCGCGCATGAGCGGTACCGCCTACGGTACCGTGGTGCTGCACGTGGCGCCGGAAGCGGCCGCCGGCGGTCCGCTGGGCATCGTGCAGGACGGCGACTGGATCGAAATGGACTGCGCTGCCGGCCGCCTGCACCTCGACATCAGCGATGAAGAAATGGCGCAGCGCCAGACTGCACGCGCCGAAAAGCTGGCCCAGGTCAAACCGGCAATGCAGGGCGGCTATCAGTCGCTGTACATCGACCGCGTACTGCAGGCCGATGAAGGCTGCGATTTCGACTTCCTGGTCGGTTGCCGTGGCGCTGCCGTTCCCAAGCATTCACATTGAGGAGTAACAAGCATGTTGCTGGTGCAATTCAAACAAGCCGACGGTAATCGTCATGTCGGGGTTCTCGACGACGACGGCAAGAAGATCCGTGTCGTCGACGGTTATCGCAGCACCTACGCATTGGCGCGCGCCGCCATTGCCAAGAAGAGTTCTTTGCAGGATTTCACCAACGCGGTACTCGGTTCAACCGTGGCCGACTATGCACAGATCGCTGCAAGCGGCGGCCTGCTGGCGCCGCTGGACCATGAAGACACGGCGCACTGCTATGTCACCGGCACCGGCCTCACCCATCTGGGCAGCGCCGATGGCCGCGACGCCATGCACAAGAAGCTGGACGGCGCCGGCGACAACCTGACCGACAGCATGAAGATGTTCCGCATGGGGCTGGAAGGCGGCAAGCCTGCCGCCGGCAAGATCGGCGTGCAGCCGGAATGGTTCTACAAGGGCGACGGCTCCATCGTGCGCGCCGCGGAAGAACCGCTGGCGATGCCGCACTTCGCACTCGATGGCGGTGAAGAGCCGGAGATCGCCGGCCTGTACATCATCGGCGACAACGGCCAGCCGTATCGTCTCGGTTTCGCCATCGGCAACGAGTTTTCCGATCACGTGACCGAACGTCAGAATTATCTGTTCCTTGCGCATTCCAAGCTGCGCGTATGTTCAGTCGGACCGGCACTGCTGGTGGGCGAACTGCCGGCGCACGTGCAGGGCATGTCGCGCATCCGCGCGCAAGACGGCAAAGTGCGCTGGGAAAAACCTTTCGTCAGCGGTGAAGACAACATGTCGCACACAGTTGCCAATCTTGAATACCATCACTTCAAGTACCCGCTGTTCCGCCGTCCCGGCGACGTGCATATCCACTTCTTCGGCACGGCAACGCTGAGCTGCTCGGACAACATCACCGTCGCACCCGGTGAGACGTTTGAAATCGACGTCGCCGCATTCGGCCCGGCATTGCGCAATCGTCTGAGTCTGGACGATGTACCGCATCCGCAGGTCAACGTGCTCTGAGCAAAATCTAATTCTGGAGAAAACATGTCTGCAACATACCAACTGGCGAATTATCCCAGTCTCAAGGGCAAGCGCGTCTTCGTCACGGGCGGCGGCACCGGCATCGGCGCGGCGATTGTCAGCGCTTTGGCAGAACAAGGCGCGGTGGTCGCATTCGTCGACATCGCCAAGGACGCCAGCGAAGCGCTGTGCAAGCAGATCGCCGACGCCGGTTTCGCCGCGCCATCGTTCCGTTATTGCGACCTGCGCGACATCGCCTCGCTGCAAAACACCATCAAGGAATTGGCTGCGCAGCTCGGCGATTTCGACGTGCTGGTGAACAACGCTGCCAACGACGAGCGTCACAAGCTGGAAGACGTGACGCAAGAATATTGGGACAACCGTATCGCGATCAATCAGCGTCCCTCGTTCTTCGCGGTGCAGGCTATCGCACCGGGCATGATCAAGAAGAAGGCCGGTTCCATCATCAATTTCAGCTCGATCAGCTGGCATACTTCCAGCGGCGGCTTCCCGGTCTACACCACGGCCAAGTCGTCGGTGCTGGGCCTGACGCGCGGTCTGGCCCGTGATCTGGGCGCGCACAATATTCGCGTGAACACCGTGACGCCGGGTTGGGTTATGACGGAGCGTCAGATTGAATTGTGGCTGGATGAAAAGGGCAAGGAAGACATCAAGCGCAATCAATGCCTGCAGGGCGAGTTGCTGCCCTGGCATCTGGCGCGCATGGTGTTGTTCCTGGCGTCGGATGAAAGCGTCATGTGTACGGCACAAGAGTTCATCGTAGACGCCGGCTGGGCTTGAACCTGCCCACGATCTTACTGAGAGGCCATGATCCGGCATCGGGCTGTGCTCGGAATCCTCATGTGCTCAAGCACACTCCGGTTCCTCCGCTCCGTCCGCTACCGGCTGATGGCCTCTCGCTACAGATCGTGAACAGGTTCGCGAGCTTCTGAGAATGTTGCTGCTGAAAATAAAAAAACGAGACTTTTGGTCTCGCTTTTTTTATGGCTGGAATTTAGGAAATCAGTAAATCGTTTTCGCCACATCCCTGATCGCCTGTTGCAAGATCATCGCGCCCGGCGAGAGAAGATGTTCGCGGCGGGTGATGATGCCGAAGCCATCCATCTTGCAGGGCAATTCTATCGGCAACAGATCCATCAGGCGCGCCTGGGAATAATAGCGTGCGACTTCGGTCGGCATGGCGTACAGGAAGTCGGTCTGTTGCAGCAGGCTGGTGATAGTCAGGATGGCGGTGGTGTCGACCACGTTGGCCGGCGGCGTCAGTCCGCTCTTGCGGAACATCAGGTCGACGCGGCTGCGCAGGATGCTGCCTTTGGGCGCCATGATCCACGGGTCGTCGACGATGTCTTTCAGCTCCAGGTTCTTGTGTTCGTGGAGTGGATGGCCGACGCGGGCGACGGCGCAGATCGGTTCGTCTGACAACTCTTCGTAGTGCAGGTTGTGGCTGACTTCTTCATCGAGAATGCGCGCAACCAGAAAATCCAGATCGCCGCGCAACAGGCGCGCCAGCAGGATGTTGCTGCTTTCCACTTCGACGCCGATGCGCAACATCGGGGAGTGCTCCTTGACGCGCGCAATGGCGGCGGGGATCAAAGACATGCCGGGAGAGAGGATGACGCCGACGTCAACCTGGCCGGACAAACCTGACTTCAATGCAACGATATCTTCATGCGCTTTGGACAGGCTGGTGAGGGCCATGCGCGAGTGGCGGATCATGGCTTCGCCGTAGATGGTAGGACGCATGCCGC
This sequence comes from Herbaspirillum sp. GW822-FHT03A08, assembly GCF_058801885.1. Classification (NCBI taxonomy): domain Bacteria; kingdom Pseudomonadati; phylum Pseudomonadota; class Betaproteobacteria; order Burkholderiales; family Oxalobacteraceae; genus Herbaspirillum; species Herbaspirillum sp. GW822-FHT03A08. Next base: position 98,308 of record NZ_JBXANR010000008.1, read on the forward strand.
GCGGCAGACGATCAAACAGCGTCACGCCGAGCGTGTCCTCCAGATCCTTGAGCTGCTTGGACGCGGCTGGTTGCGTCATGTTTAATTCGTTGGCTGCGCGATGGATATTTCGTTCGTCATCTAGCGCGATTAACAGCAAGAGTTGCCGTGTTTTCAGACGCGCGCGCAGAAACCAATTCGGGTCGCTGTTCTTCATTTGTCTCCACCATTTTTTATATCTTTCGATGATATCAAATCAAGTATCAGCTTAGGCAAATAATTCATTAGAAATATATGTCGCGAGTCCTTAGTATCTAGCCCAGTTCACAACGATTTCACGTTGTGATCTTCACGTTGAAATGACGCTTCTGGAAGGCTTATCGAACGGTTATGACTACCGGTATCGAGGAGACTTTTTGCGCGCCGGATTAATGTGACTTTTGACAAAAAAGTGCGGGTGCAGCAATCGACTACACCCTGTTAAAACTACAAAGTTCTACGGAGACCTCAGATGACTCAGTCCATCTCAACCAAAACCATTCTTAAGGCCTTGGGCACGGCCTCGTTGTTCGGCGCATGTCTCGCATCCGCGCAGGCGGAAGACAGCGTCACCATTTACGGCCGCGTCGTCGCAGGTGTCGACGTTCAGACAAATGTGCATCAGGCCAACGGCAACACCGGCACGCAAGTCCGCGCTGCAAGCAATCAGTGGGGCACCAGCATGATCGGCTTCAAAGGCAAGGAGGATCTGGGCGGCGGGCTGAACAGCTTCTTCCTGCTGGAGTCGGGTTTCGGCGCTACCAAGGGTGACTTCAACGGCACCGGTTTGTTCAATCGCCGCTCATATGTCGGTCTGAACGGCAGCGCCGGTTCGATCAAACTCGGTAAGAACCTGTTCATCGACAATGACGTCTGGTTCCTGGATCCGACCGGTCAGCAATGGATCGGCACCGCCAATCTGGTGCATGGCCGCAACTGGGGCGGCGCCAACAATGTGATTGAATACCAGACGCCGACATGGGGTGGTTTCAATGCAACCTTCCAGACCAGTCTGGGCGAGCAGGCCGGCTCCACAACCAAGGGCCGCAAAGATGGCGTGTCGCTGGTCTATCAAAACCAAGGTCTGGAACTGCGCGCGATTTACGATCTGGCGCGTGACGCCAACGGCAAGTACGGCAGCGTTACGACGAACAAGGCTGGCGTTGTGGTCCCGGGAAATATCTACGACTCTTCCAAAGAGCTGATCCTGGGCGGTACTTACACCATCGACAAGCTGAAGATGTACCTGGGTTATGAAAACCTGAAGGCGCCAGACGTTGCTCCAGGTTCGACCAACAAGGTCAATCATTACTGGATCGGCGCCAACTACGAGGTCTCGCCTGCGTTGACTTTGATCGGCTCGGTCTTTCGCGTCAATGCCAACAACAACGGCGGTTCTGCCAACCTGTTCATGGCCGGCCTGAACTACAACCTGTCCAAGCGCACCTTGCTGTATGTCGGCGCTGGTACTGTTCGCAACAGCGGCAACGGCACCTTCTCGCTGGAAGCAGACGAAGCCGGTGCGCCACTGGCAGGTCAAAGCCAGACCGGCGGCTACTTCGGTATCGCTCACTCGTTCTGATCGTATGAGGATCCGATCATAATGTGCAGCAGAGCGCAGTAAAACGCAGCAGCGGAAAAGGGCAAGCCACGGCTTGCCTTTTTTCGTTTAAAGTTGATTCACCATAGTGTTCTTAAAAGTAAAAATGGAGATGATGTCCGATGCAAGCAAGCCTGATCGTTGATGGAAAATGTGAACTCGGCGAATGCGCGATCTGGTGCGATCGCACGCAGTCGGTGTTCTGGACGGATATCCAGGCCTCGGTGTTGTGGAACTACCGTCCTGCCGATGGCGTTACGCGCAGCTGGACCATGCCGGAGCGCTTGTCGGTCTTTGCGCTGACGGCGCAAGCCAATCGCCTGTTGATCGGTCTCGCTTCGCGGCTGGCATTTTTCGATCTGGATACGCAGGCCATCACGCCGATCTGCAGTATCGAGGACGATCTGCCGACCACCCGCCTGAATGACGGCCGCTGCGATCGCCAGGGACGCTTCGTGTTCGGCACCTTGAACGAAGACAAAGGACGCGCGCCCATCGGCAGCTACTATCGCCTCAACACCAATCTCAGTCTGGAGCGTTTGCCGTTGCCGGGCGTGGCGATTCCGAACAGCGTGTGCTTCAGTCCCGACGGTGCCCGCATGTATTACTGCGATACGATGCAGGGCAGGATCATGTGCTGCGACTACGATGTCGTCACCGGCGCAATCAGCGGACAGCGTCTGTTCGTCGACCTGAGCGGCGAGCAAGGCAGCCCTGACGGCTCGGCGATCGATAGCCGCGGCTATCTCTGGAACGCACAATGGGGTGGCGCGCGCGTGGTGCGCTATGCTCCCGACGGGTTAGTCGACAGGATCATCGCGGTGCCGGTATCGCAGCCCAGCTGTCCGGCGTTCGGCGGCCCCGATCTGGACACTTTGTACATAACAACGGCGCATGAAGGCATGGATGCCGCACAGCGTGCTCGCGAACCGTTGTCGGGAGGATTGTTTGCTGTTGCGTTGGACGGCGTGAAGGGTATTCCGGAAGTGCGATTTGGAGGCTGATGCTGAAGAGCATTGAAGGCGTAAAAAAGCCCGGCGTGATTGCCGGGCTTTCTTTTTGGAAGAAACGATCTGCGCTTAGCGCTGCGTTTGCTGCTCCAGTTCTGCGCGAACGTCTTCGATGACCTTGCCCCAGTCGCCGGGTTTGTCCTGGCGGAAGATCCGCATGCTCGGATACCACGGTGAATCATTGCGGCCCAGCAGCCAGCGCCAGTCGGGGTTGTAGCGATTGAGCAGCCAGACCGGTTTGCTCAGTGAGCCCGCCAGATGGGCAACGGCGGTATCGACTGAAATCACCAGATCGAGGTTGTCGATCAGGGCTGCGGTATCCGAGAAATCGCGTAACTCGCGCGTATGGTCGACGAGGCGCTGGCCGCCGGTGGCCGGGCTCGACGATTGACCGCCGAGGTTGAGGCTCAGTGACGAAATAGCGCTGTTTTGCGGTTGCACAGCAAAGAATTCAACCTGCTCGTTTTGCAGCAGCGGCGACAGCGCGTTGAATGGAATCGAACGCGCGGCATCGAGTCGTTTCGTGGCCGGGCTGTTGACGCGCGGGTTGCTGCCGGCCCAGACGAGACCGACGCGCAACTTGCTCTTTGCGCCGAGACGGGCCTTCCAGCTTTCGGATTTCACAGGATCTTGCTGCAGGTAATTCGCGCCCGGGATGTCGTTGAGTGAAAACGTTTCGCAGGCCAGCGGCAGACTCATCAGTGGGCATTGCAGGTCGAACGGCGGCAACTGCTCGCCGGTTGCAAGTACAGCGGCGACGCCTTTGATATTGGCCATCAGAGGTTTGAGCGCCGGTTGCACTTGCAGGATCACGCGTGCGCCGCGTTGGGCCAGCATGGGAACGTAACGTGCGAATTGCAGCGTATCGCCGAAGCCTTGCTCGGAATGCAGCAGGATGGTTTTGCCGAGCAACAGGCTGTCGCCCAGCCACAATGGTTGCGTGAAATGGCGCTGGGTCTTGCGCATTTGTTCGGTCTGCCAGCGTTGTTCGTATTGGCGCCAGCCGGCTTCGAGATTGCCGAGCTTCAGATTGCACAGCGCTGTGTTCCAGCGCGCCGACTGGTAGTTCGGATCGTTGGATGGCACCTGCGCGTAAGCGGCGATGGCTTCATCGTAGCGTTGCAGTTCTTCCAGCGTGACGGCGCGGTTGTAGGCCATGTCTGGATAATCGGGCAGCAGCTCGATGGCGCGGTCGTATCCGGCCAGGGCTTCTTCCGGACGATTCCTGGCGGCCAGCAGATAAGCGCGGTTGGCGATCGCTTCGGCGAAATCGGGTTCGATTTCCAGCACCTTGTCATAGGTCGCCATCGCTTCGTCGATGCGGTCGAATTCCTTGAGCGTATTGGCCAGGTTGAACAGTGCTTCAGGATATTCCGGTTCGGCTTCCACGGCTTTTTCGTAGCAGGTGAGGGCTTCGCGCAGGCGGCCCAGATCGTTGAGCGAGTTGCCCTGCTTGAGCCATGCATGCGCATGATCAGGTTTGACGGCCAGTACCCGCTTGTAGCAATCCAGCGCTTCCATATGGCGCTTCATGGCGCGCAGCACATTGCCGCGGCGGTATAGCGCTTCGGTGAAATCAGATTTAAGCGCCAGCACCAGATCGTAGCTGCGCAGGGCTTCGTGGTAGCGCTCCAGATCTTCCAGCGCGGTGGCGCGGTCGAATTGTGCGTCGATATGGGTCGGGTTGATCTTGAGCGCCTGATCGATCCATTCGATGGCGCCGGCAGGATCTTCACGGTGCAATTGCAGCATGCCCATCAGATACAGCGCCTGGAAATGCTTGGGCGCCTTGGCCAGCACTTTCTTGTACAGGGCTTCTGCCTTGTCGTGGTCGCCGCGCTGGTGCAGGACGACGGCTTGCTGGATTTGTGCTGCGATGGCTGGATTCTGGGGTGTGGGCCGCATAAGCTGGAGGTCTGGTTGACGGTTCGTAATAAGGCATTAAGTTTCACGATGCTACACAAAAAACCAGGCCTCATGTCGGATTTCGCCGTCTGCGGCCAGCATGCTGCGGCGTTTTCTTTTACACTCGCAGAGGCCCAGTGGGCTGCTCAGCATCCAAGAACACATTTATAGCCGGAGTTTCAGTCATGACTTACGCCATACCCGTTCCCGCCATCACTACCGTACCGGTCGTCGGCGGCGATCCTTTCCCGGTGCGCCGCATCTATTGCGTCGGCCGCAACTACGCCGCTCACGCGCGTGAAATGGGCCACGATCCGAATCGCGAACCGCCGTTCTTCTTCATGAAGCCGACCGACACCATCGTGCCGACCGACAGCGAAGTGCCGTATCCGGTCAAGACCAACGACTACCAGCATGAGATCGAAATGGTGGTCGCGCTCGGCAAGGGCGGTAAAGACATTCCCGTGGAAAAGGCGCTGGAACTGGTATTCGGCTATGCCGTCGGCCTCGACATGACACGCCGCGATTTGCAAGGCGAAGCCAAGAAACTGGCGCGTCCTTGGGATATGGGCAAGGGCTTCGACCATTCGGCGCCATGCGCGCCGTTGCTGCCGGTATCGAAGATCGGCCACCCCGGCAAGGGCGCAATCTGGCTCAAGGTCAATGGCGAAGTGCGCCAGCAAGGCGACCTGTCGGACCTGATCTGGAACGTGGCCGAGACCATTTCTTATCTGTCGGGCCTGGTCGAACTGTTCCCCGGCGATCTGATTTATACCGGCACGCCGGAAGGTGTAGGCGCCGTGGTCAAGGGCGACAAGTTGCAGGGCCATGTCGACGGACTGGTCGATCTGAACGTCACGATTGTCTGATTTTCTCCGGTTTTCTCCTATGAGCGCCATCCTTTTCGCGACTGCGGGCGGGATGGCCTCATTGTCATTTTTATATCACCCCGGTGACGTGACATTAAACTGTCATGAAGCCAAATTGCCGAGCGGCGTATAATAGCGGTTTGCCGGTCGGTTTCCGTTCGGCAACCTCTTGACGCGGGCACCCTGTTTTCCATGCCTGGTCGGCGCCGCGTGATATGTCAAACATCCGTTATTACTGAAAGCAACAGAGCCTCTTCGCGAATGTGCCCGCCGCAATCTGCTGTGCAGAACATTGTGTCGCATTGCATTGATTCACGCAGGGTTCGCCTGAGGACTCATCCCTAACATGCCCGAGCAATTGCCTGAAACAGCAGTACCTGAAATGCCTGAAGTCCGTTTTGAAGACTTCGGCCTGTCGCCCGACATCCTGAAAGCGCTGTCGGAGCAGGGGTACACCCATCCGACACCGATCCAGGCGCAGGCGATTCCTGTTGTGTTGCAAGGGCGCGATGTCATGGGGGCCGCACAGACCGGCACCGGCAAGACAGCGGGCTTCTCGTTGCCGATCATCCAGTTGCTGCTGGCCCATGCCAGCACCAGCATGTCGCCGGCGCGCCACCCGGTGCGCGCACTGATCCTGACGCCGACACGTGAGCTGGCAGATCAGGTTGCAGAGAACGTCAAGGCGTATTCGCGCTTCACGCCGCTGCGCTCCACCGTGGTCTTCGGCGGTGTCGACATGGCGCCGCAAACCGCGACGCTGCGCGGCGGCGTTGAAATCGTTATCGCAACGCCGGGCCGCCTGCTGGATCACGTTCAGCAAAAGACCGTGAACCTGTCGCAGACCCAGATCCTGGTCATGGACGAAGCCGACCGCATGCTTGACATGGGCTTCCTGCCGGATCTGCAGCGCATCATCAACCTGCTGCCGAAGCAACGCCAGAACCTGATGTTCTCCGCGACCTTCTCGCCGGAAATCAAGAAGCTGGCCGCCAGCTTCCAGAACAATCCGGTCACCATCGAAGTGGCGCGCAGCAACGCCACCGCCGAGCGCGTGACCCAGACCATTTACAAAGTCGACGAAGACGCCAAGAGCGACGCTGTCGCACACATCATCCGCGAGCGTCAGCTCAAGCAGGTGATCGTGTTCTCGAATACCAAAATCGGCGCTTCCAAACTGGCGCGCCAGCTGGAAAACGACGGCGTCAAAGCCTCCGCGATCCACGGCGACAAATCCCAGGGCGAGCGCATGGCTGCACTGGAAGCCTTCAAGCAAGGCCAGGTCGAAGTCCTGGTGGCGACCGACGTCGCTGCGCGCGGTCTGGATATCACCGATTTGCCTTGCGTCATCAATATCGATTTGCCGTACAACGCGGAAGACTATGTTCACCGTATCGGCCGTACCGGCCGTGCGGGCGCCTCGGGTGATGCGATCTCGCTGTTCTCCGACAAGGATGAGCGCCTGCTGGTCGATATCGAGAAGCTGATCAAGATCAAATTCGTGCGTTCCGAGCTGACCGGTTTTGTGCCGCGTCAGCGTGGTGAGCGCAGTGATCGCGGCGAGCGTTCAGAACGTGGCGAAAGAAGTGATCGTGGCGATCGTGGTGACCGCAGCAGTAGCCGTAGCAATGGCGGCGATCGCAGCGACCGCGCCAGTGCACCGCGCGACACGCAATCCTATGGCCGCAGCAACGGTGGTGGTCGTAAGGAAAAGGTCGATCCGTGGTTCCTCAAGCCGTACGAACCGACTTCCGCGCCGGCGCCGGTGGAATCCGGCGCTGCTGCCGCCAAGCCGGTAAGCAGCAAGCCGCCGAAGCACAAAGTCGCTGCGCTGCTGGGCGGCATGCCCAAGCGTCAGGCTTAAATTTGCAGATTAAGCTGGCAACTCCACCAGTTTGCGTTGCCACGCTGACGTAGCAAGCTCCCAGAATGCGGCGACTTCGGTCGCCGTTGTCATTTCCAGTCCGAGAAATTCTGCGGCCTTGTGCAATTCGTCGAGCGGGCGAGTGAGATCCAGGGCCTGCGCGCCGTTTTGCTTGGACAGTTTTTCTCCGTCCGTATGTCTGACCAGCGGCACGTGCAAATACGACGGCGTCGGATAGCCGAGCAAGCGTTGCAGATAGATTTGCCGCTCGGTTGACTCCAGCAGGTCGGCGCCGCGCACGATGTGCGTCACGCCTTGCTCGGCATCGTCGACGACAACCGCCAGTTGATAAGCCCAGAAACCATCCGCGCGTTTCAGGACGAAGTCTCCGGCCTCACTGGCCAGATGCTGGGTTTGCCATCCCAGCCAACGATCCTCGAAGCCTATTTCTTCACCATCCTGCCCTTGATCCGGTACGCGCACACGCAATGCGCGTGCGATCTTGCCAGGCGCCAGGCCGTTGCGGCAGGTGCCGGGATAAATGGCTGCGCCATCCGCAGCGACACCCAGCCGGGAATCGGCGATCTCTTTGCGGCTGCAGCCGCAGGCGTAAACATGCGTACCCAACCGGTCGCAGGCATCGCGATAATGTTGCTTGCGTTCGCTCTGTACCAGCACGGGCCCATCCCAGCGCATGCCGAACACATGCAGAGCAGCTTCGATGTCCTGTGCTGCACCAGCGACCGTACGCGCTTCGTCGATGTCTTCGATGCGAAGAAGCCACTGTCCCTTATGTACGCGCGCGTCCAGATAACTGGCCATGGCGGCTACCAGCGAACCGGCGTGCAGCGGGCCGGACGGCGAAGGGGCAAAACGGCCGACGTAAGGGGGAGATGCGGGGGAGGCAGATTTCATGGAATAACGGGACCCAGCAGCGAGTCCTGGATTGCAGGTTGCGACAGTTGGTGGAGGAACCATTTTAGTGACTTCCCCTGATCGGCCTTGGGCCAGGCCACGAGGAAGTTTTCATGCGGTTTGCTCATGATGGTTTGTTTCTCGATCAAGGCGCCGTTGTCGAGGTAGTGCTGCGCCCAGAAACGCGGCAGATGGCCGCAGCCCAGTCCGGCCAGTTGCGCCCGGAGTTTGTCGTCGACGCCCGGTACGGTCAGCGTTTCCTGACCGGCCAGCAAGCCCATGGTGATGCCGGGATTGCTGCGGCTGCTGTCGCCGACGGCCACGGCGCGATGCTGGCGCACCAGTTCGGGTGAGAGCGGTTCCGGTGCATCGGCCAGTGGATGGTCCGGCGCCACCGCAAAGGCCCAATCGACCACGCCCAGCGGGCGTGTCTGGAAACGGCCGCTGGTGCGCACGATTTCCGGCCCGTCCAGCGTGGCGCCGATGACCAGGTCGGCGCGCCCGGCCATGAGTTCTTCCCAGGTGCCGGACAGCACGCCGGGGACGAAGCGTAATTTCGTGCCGCCGGCCTCGCGGTCGAAGGCCGCGATCAGTGGCAGCATTTTGGCGAAAGGGATGATGCTGTTGAGGACGATGCGCAATTCGCTCTCTCGGCCGGTGGCGGTGCGTTTGACGCGCTGCTCCAGGTCGTCGGCGGCATGCAGCAGATGGCGGCCTTCGGTCAGCAGCTCCAGTCCGGCTGCCGTCAGTTTGGCGCGATGGCCGCGGCGGTCGAACAGCAGCACATCGAGGTCGTCTTCCAGTTTGCGCACGCTATAGGTCAGCGCCGACGGCACGCGGTCAAGCGCCAGCGCGGCAGCAGCGAAGCTGCCCTTGCGGTCGATCATGTCGAGAATTTGCAGGGCTTCCAGCGTGAGATTCATGCAGTGAGAACAGGCAGAAGAGGTGTGTTGGAAAGCTTGTTTAAATTTTTTGAATGATATGTCTGAATTGGCAGGCTTATCTCGGTGAGAGCAAGTGGATATAGTGTAGTGCACACACAGAAAATTTGTACAAACGCCCGAAAATTTCCCATTGGGACTGCCAAAAGAAGTTATTCTTTTCCAGCTTCTTCTGCAGTTCTCCCGTTAGTACAGGCGTCAGTTTTTCCTCTCACCCCAACAAGGAAACCAACATGAGCAAAGTCGCTATCGTTTATCACTCCGGCTACGGCCACACCAAGAAGCAAGCTGAAGCCGTGCAGGCAGGCGCCGCCTCCGCTCCCGGCGCTACCGTTGATCTGATCGCCATCAGCGCCGAAGGCAATATCACCGATGCCGACTGGGCCACGCTGGATGCAGCCGACGCCATCATCTTCGGCTCGCCGACCTACATGGGCTCCGTGTCCTGGCAATTCAAGAAATTCGCCGACGCCAGCTCCAAGCCATGGTTCTCGCAAAAGTGGAAAGACAAGATCGGCGCGGCTTTTACCAACTCGGCCACAATGAACGGCGACAAGCTGTCGACCCTGCACTACCTGTTTACGCTGGGCATGCAGCACAGCATGGTCTGGGTCGGCACCGGCCTGATGCCTGCCAACTCCAAGGCGGCGCAACGCAATGACATCAATTTTGTCGGTTCTTTTTCCGGTCTGATGGCGCAAAGTCCATCGGATTCCTCGCCGGAAGAAGGCCCGCTGCCTGGCGATCTGGAAACCGCCAAACTGTTCGGCAAGCGCGTTGCTGAAACTGCGGCCCAGTTCAAGAAATAAGTTTTACGCTTCCCATGCAAAAAGCCCACCTTTCGGTGGGCTTTTTGCTTATGTGCACACTAAAGCGAGAGCGACTCAGGCAGCAGCACCTGTACTCGGCGCCGTAGCCGACGCTGCCGCAGCCAGTTCAGGGGCGCAGTGAGGGCAGGATTTGCCGGGCACATAGGCCGGCGACAATTGCTCGCGCGGCGTCACCACGGCGCGGCAGGCAAAGCATTGTGCGGTTTGTGTTTCCTGTAATTGCGGATTGAGCGCGGTGCGGTAGTCGAAGACGAAACAATCGCCCTCATAATGTGCGCCGCCGACTTCTTCAAAGTACTTGAGAATACCGCCTTCGAGCTGGTAGACGCTGTCGTAGCCGATATTTTGCATATGGATGGCAGCTTTTTCGCAGCGGATGCCGCCGGTGCAGAAGGTCACTACGGTCTTGTCGTTCAGCTCGTCTTTATGGTCGGCGATGACTTGCGGAAACTCGGTGAATTTCTCGATGCGGTAATCGATGGTGTTTTCAAACGTGCCGACGTCGACTTCAAAGGCGTTACGCGTATCGACCATGACCACCGGCTTGCCGTTGTCGTCATGACCCTGATCGAGCCAGCGCTTGAGCGTTTTTGCTTCGACGAAGGGGGCGCGGCCTTCTTCCGGCTTGATCAGCGGATGCTTCATGGTGATGATTTCGGCCTTGAGCTTGACCAGCATGCGGTTGAACGGCTGGTGCTCGGAAAAACTTTCCTTGACCTGAATGTCGGCAAAACGCGCGTCAGCGCGCAGCCAGGTCAAAAAGGCGTCAATGTCGGCGCGCTTGCCGGCCAGAAACAGGTTAATGCCTTCCGGGCTCAGGATGACGGTGCCGCGCAGCTTGTGTTGCTGGCAAAACTCCAGAAACACCGGGCGCTTTTCAACGGTGTCATTGAAGGTGATGAATTTATAGGCCGCGATGTTGACATACGAATTGGCGGTTTCTTGCATTTGTTGCATGGTGATATTGCCTAAGTCTTTGAATTAACAGCATTATAAACGCCCCGCGCCTATTCTGCGCCGCCGGCGTGCGGCAATTTGCGGGAAGCATGATGCAAATCAAATGGTCCGGTGCGCTACTTATTCGCGGGTATGGTGTTGCTTCGTGTTTTCCAATCGTAAATTCCATCTGAGCCGCATGTCACGACACGGTAAAATATCGTCCTATGACTACACCGCAATTCGTTCATCTTCGACTCCATTCCGAGTATTCCATTGTTGACGGCCTGGTCCGCATCGACGATGTTGTCAAAGCAGCAGCAAAAGACGGCCAGGCGGCGCTGGCGATCACCGATCTGGCCAACCTGTTCGGCATGGTCAAGTTCTACAAAGGTGCGCGCGGCAAGGGCGTCAAGCCGATCGCCGGCTGCGACGTCTGGATCAGCAACGACGACGACCGCGATAAGCCGTCGCGCCTGCTGCTGCTGGTCAAGAACCATCATGGCTACCTGCAGCTGTGCGACCTGCTCAGCAAAGCCTGGCTTACCAACCTCCATCGCGGCCGCGCCGAGATCCGCCCCGAGTGGCTGGAACAATTGCGCCACGAAGAAGGCGGCAATGGCCTGATCGCACTTTCCGGCGCGCATTTTGGCGACGTCGGCATCGCCATCGAGAACGGCAATGTGCCAGCCGCTGAACGTTGCGCCCAACGCTGGAGCGACTACTTTCCCGGCGCGTTTTACGTGGAAATCCAGCGCGCCAATCAGCCCAACATGGACATCCAGGTGCGCCAGTCGGTTGCCCTGGCGGCGCGTCTCGGCCTGCCGGTGGTGGCGACGCATCCGATCCAGTTCCTGTCGCAGGAAGAATTTATCGCCCACGAAGCGCGTACCTGTATTGCCGAAGGAGAAATTCTGGCGAATGCGCGCCGCGTGCGCCGCTTCAACGACCAGCAGGATTTCAAATCCCAGGCCGAGATGGCGGAGTTGTTCGCCGACTTGCCGGGCGCCGTACAAAACACCATTGAGATCGCCAAGCGCTGCAACCTGACGCTGACACTGGGCAAGCCGCAGTTGCCGAATTTCCCGACGCCGGACGGCATGACCATCGACGACTTCCTCGTGGCGGAAACCAAGCTCGGTCTGGAAGCGCGCCTCAAGCATTTGTTCCCGGACGAAGCGCGGCGCGAGAAGGAACGCCCACGTTATGAAGCGCGCCTGAAGTTCGAGAACGACACCATCATCAAGATGAAATTCCCGGGCTACTTCCTGATCGTGGCCGACTTTATTCAGTGGGCCAAGAACAACGGCGTGCCGGTCGGTCCAGGCCGGGGTTCGGGCGCAGGCTCTCTCGTGGCGTATTCGCTGTCGATTACCGATCTGGATCCGCTGCAATACAACCTGCTGTTCGAGCGCTTCCTCAATCCTGAGCGGGTTTCCATGCCCGACTTCGATATTGACTTTTGCCAGGAAGGCCGCGACCGCGTCATTCAGTACGTGAAAGATCGCTACGGCAAGGAGGCGGTCTCGCAGATCGCCACCTTCGGCACCATGGCGGCCAAGGGCGCGGTGCGCGACGTCGGCCGCGTGCTCGATCTGGGCTACAACTTCTGCGACGGCATTTCCAAGCTGATCCCATTCAAACCGGGCAAGCTGGTGACGCTGGCCGATGCCATCGAAGAGGAGCCGCTGCTCAAAGAGCGTCTCGAAAACGAAGACGAAGTGAAGCAACTGATGGGCCTGGCGCAACAGGTCGAAGGCATCGCCCGCAACATCGGCATGCACGCCGGGGGCGTCTTGATCGCCCCGGGCAAGCTGACCGATTTCTGCCCGCTGTACACGCAGGGCGGCGACGCCGGCGTAGTGTCGCAGTACGACAAGGACGACGTTGAAGCCGTCGGCCTGGTGAAGTTCGACTTTTTGGGGCTGACCACGCTGACCATCCTCGATCGCGCGGTGCGCTACATCAAGCAGCTCGATCCGAACATGGCCGATTTCGATCTGGCCAAGCTGCCGCTGACCGATCGCGCTTCGTACGACCTGCTGACCAAGGCCAAAACGGTCGCCGTGTTCCAGCTTGAAAGCCGCGGCATGCAAGGCATGCTGAAAGATGCGCGTCCCGACCGCTTCGAAGACATTATTGCGCTGGTGGCGCTGTACCGTCCGGGTCCGATGGACCTGATTCCCGATTTCTGCAAACGCAAGCACGGCGAAAAGTTCGATTATCCCGATCCGCGTACCGAAGGCATTTTGTCCGAAACCTACGGCATCATGGTGTATCAGGAGCAGGTGATGCAGATGGCGCAGGTCGTCGGCGGCTACTCGCTCGGCGGCGCCGACTTGCTGCGCCGCGCGATGGGTAAGAAAAAAGCCGAAGAGATGGCGGAGCATCGCAATATCTTCCGTGAAGGCGCCGCCAAGGACGGCTTGTCGCAAGAGAAGGCCGACGAAATCTTCGACTTGATGGAAAAGTTTGCGGGCTACGGCTTCAACAAGTCGCACGCCGCTGCTTACGCACTACTGTCTTATCACACCGCTTTCCTCAAGGCCCATCACCCCGCAGCGTTCATGGCAGCCAACTTGTCGCTCGCCATGGACGACACCGAAAAGATCAAGATCCTGGTCGAAGATGCACTCGATGTCTGCGGCCTGGGTTTGTTGCCGCCTGACATCAATTTGTCCGACTACCGCTTTACGCCGGTCGGCGAACCGGGCAAGAAGGCCATGCAGATCCGCTACGGCCTCGGCGCCGTCAAGGGCTCCGGCCAGAGTGCGATCGAAGCCATCATCGCCGCGCGCCAGCAAGGCGGCGCGTTCAAGGACTTGTTCGATTTCGCCAAACGTGTCGACAAGAAGCAGATCAACCGCCGCACCGTTGACTCGCTTATCCGCGCAGGCGCTTTCGACTGCTTCGGCGTGGACCGCGCGATCCTGCAGGCATCGGTCGGCCTGGCCTGGGAAAACGCCGAGCAGCTGGAAGCCTCTGCCAATCAGGTGAGCCTGTTCGGCGGCGACGACAGCGACCTCGAAACACCGCTCGAGTATGTGGAAGTGCGTCCCTGGACCGACAAGCAACGCCTGACCGAAGAGAAGACCGCGCTCGGCTTCTACCTTTCCGGCCATCTGTTTGACGCCTATGAGAAAGAAGTGCGCCAATTTGTGCGCACCAAAATTTCCAGCCTTGAACCTTCACGCGATCCGCGCTCGCTGGCCGGCATCATCACCGGCATCCGCGTACAGATGACCCAGCGCGGCAAGCTGCTGATCGTTTCGCTCGACGACGGCAGCGGCACGGTCGACGTCACCGTCTACGGCGAACTGGCCGAGCCGAACAAAGCTTTCTTCAAGGAAGATGAATTGCTGATCGTGCAGGGCAAGGTATCGGAAGACCGTTTCAACGGCGGCCTGCGTATCTCCGCCGAGAAAGTCATGGATATCGGTGCGGCGCGTATTCAGTATGGGCAACGGGTGGTAGTGTCGCTGAACAAGAGCATCGATCCGGCGTATCTGCGGGACACCTTGTCAACATACCGTCAGGAGCAAGGTTTACCCTTCGTCATGAAGTACGTCCAGTCGGGCGTTGAATGCGAAGTCATGCTAGGTGAAGCGTGGCGTGTGGTACCCAGCGATGGATTGCAAGTAGCGTTAAAAGAGTCGCTGGGGCAAGAGGCTGTTGCGGTTGAGTACTAAATAGAGATGAGCACAATAACAAAATGAACCGAGTCAACGTACCTGCCGGGATCGTCTGGGTCTCTTTTTCTATTTTTTTCTGTTTTTCGTTGTTGTTCAACAAGATCGGAAATATAAGTTTCTATGTCCTCATGTTGCTTGCGCTGGTACATGCATGCAGTTTGAAACGTACTGACAAAGCATTTCTCCGTGAATCGTGGAAGCAATATCAATGGATCTATCTGGCTTGCACCGGAACTGCCATTGCCATTCTGATTAACGAGATTTCCCACGGCGACGTAAATATACGTTCGTACGACAATGCGTCAAGGATGGCTCTGCTGGGAGTTCTCACCTGGGCTGCTCTGCTGATGCCTATCAATTACATCCGAAGCTTGCGCTGGACTTTTGCAGTGGGAACCATACTTGCAACGATCAAGTTATGTATCAGTACGGATTTTGGTCATTCACGAGTAGGTCTGATCGATTTTGTTCCAATTATTGCGTATTCGCAATTGAGTTTGTTGATGGCGATATTTGCGCTGCTCTCTATCATCTGGATGCGTAACACTGCAATATTCAAAATCATTCTGCTGTCTGCTACCGGCGTAATCGGGCTCTACAATATTTATATCTCTCAGACCAGAGGAGCCTGGATTGCTATTCCTGTCTTCGTTATTCTCGCGTGCATGGCTTTTTCGAAGCAGAGGCGTATCACTAAAACAATCATGTGGTCTGTGGTGATCGCGGCACTGTTGACTGGTTTTTTCAGTACAACAAATATTGTTCGTTCCAGAATTGATCAGGCAGCCAGCGATATTCATCTTTATTCAGAGAAGAAAAATCTCGACACATCAGTCGGAACGCGTTTTCAGTTATGGAATGCGTCATGGGTTCTGTTCAAAGAAAATCCATGGTTTGGCGTGGGACGAGGCGGTTTTTCAAAAGCTTTGGTGAATTTGTCGGATCGCAAAGTACTGACCCCAGAAGCGGCAACCTATCCACACTCGCATAACGAAGTTCTCTATAACATGGCAATCTTGGGCGTGTTTGGTCTTCTGGGAATCTTGGCTATTTATCTGGTCCCGATTTTTTACTTTGCCCGTGAAATGCGACACCAGGATCGTCAAATAAAAGCTACTGCGGCAATGGGGCTGAGCCTTTGTCTGGGTTATTTGATTTTTGGATTGGTCGATGTCATGTTCATGTGGAGAGTTTGCGATATTTTCTATGCAATGGCCATTGCGCTGTTCCTGGCTTTTATCGTCCGGCGAAAAGAAGAATTGCAACATGCTTGACATTGTGGCGACGCGACTTGATAAGAGTTCGGTGAACAGCGTAGTTCGGAATCAATTTGTGCTGACTGGATTGTCGTCATGCCAGACCAGTTAATTTCGAGAGATGCGCTGCGAAGCGCCGATAAGATCTTGTTTGTTACCCATCTCGCACTGGGTGACTTTACCTATATGGAAAGTTGTTTCAAGGCTTTTCACAAGACTTACCCACATATACAGATTGATATCTGGGTTGATGAACTCAGGCGGTCTTATGATTTTCGTCAATGGACAGCACTCAGAAAGTATTCGCTCTTTGATTGGCTGGAGACAAGTCCTTGTTTCAACAAGATTTATAAAGATACTTATAGCCCGTTTGTATTTGCACGTTCATTGCGAGAGGCAAAGAAGCAGTCTTATCCAATTGTTGTATCGTTCGCACTTTCGCGCCGCACGTTTTATGCGCGTCTGGTCCGTAAGATCAACCCTCGCGCGACGACGGCAGCCATCGTGAAACGTTATAAATCGTATGATCTGCTTAAGCGTCATACTTTTGAAAGTCTTGATGCCAGGCTTGTCGACTATCCGGTCGGCGCAATCCATGTCAGCGATATATACGCGGCATGGTTTCAGCAACTGTTCGGTCTGGACATCAGTGCTGAAGACCGCTTTCCGCAGATGATCTTGCCCGACATGTGGCGTGCGGAAGCTTTGCAGCGCTTATTGCAATGGGGGATTGGCGATAAAAAGGAGCGCAAGATTCCTTTGGTATTCGTCAATGCGTTTTCCAAGCAGGACGAACGCTCTTGGTCAGTCGAGAAGGCGTTGGATCTGATCGCCACCATGCAAAAAACAGAGGCGTGGAAGCACAGTGCTTATGTTCTCAATACAGTGCCGGAGAAATGGGCTGAAACTAAAGCAATTCTGGAGCGTAGACCAGATGCGTCCGACGTGTTCCTGTTTAGTGCGAGCGACAATTTTTTTCAATTGCCGGCAATGCTGAATCAATGCGACTTAGTCATTTCAGTAGAAACAGCCGTCATGCATCTAGCGAATGCGGTTCAGGTTCCGGTTGTCGCTCTGATGCGGCAATTGACCCCGGAATGGGTGCCGATAGACAAACAACATAGCCGCGTCGTGATGACGGAGCAGCGTGATGATTGGGTGGAAGAGATTAGTCTGGATCGGGTAATCGAAGCCTTGCCCGATCCAGTTGATATGAAATGGTAGTTGTTCTACCTGAACCTAAAATTATTTTTCCAGGCGTTTTTCGTCCATCCACCCTTTTACCACTTCCAGCACCGCCGCCGGCGTAATGGCGCGCATGCAATCGCATGTCATCTTGTCGCGTCGGCTGCAGCCTTCGCAGCCGCTTTCCGCCAGGCAGAGATTGCTGGCGCGCCGGCCGATTGCGGCCCAGCGGCCGGGGTGCATGGGGCGGGTCGGTGGGAACAGGCCGAGCGTGCGCTGGCCGATGGCAGCTGCGAGATGCAAGGGGCCGGTGCCGCTGGCAATCAGCCCGTCGGCCTGATGGATGAAGCTGGTCAACTGCGCCAGCGTCTGGGTGCCGCTGATGTTGGTCACGTTGGGCAGCGCAAGCAGTTCCGGCACATTGGCTTTCAGCCATTCGCCTTCTCCCGCGCTACCTGTCAGCCAGATGTGCACCTCTGGCCGCGACGCCAGCTGCCGAGCCAGTTCCACATACGATTCAATCGGCCATTCCCGGCCGTGGCCGTTCGATTTGGTATGCAGAATTAGGTTAAACGCGTAAGGTTTGAGATGCGCGGTGCTGGCCGCATCGTCCGGAATGCTGAAGTGATAGAACGAAGGGATTTCGGCGCGATCTGGGATATGGTTGTCGCCGTAAGGACGTAGGAACTCGAAATTGATCTGCGCTTCGTGGTTTTCGGATAAGCCCTTGCTGAAACGCACGCGGCGATTGCAGTAAATCAGCTGATACACCTTTTGCCGAGCATTGCCGATACGATGACGGATGCCGGCACGGAATGAGGCAATCGCCAGCGAACGGTCCGGTTGAGCCAGGATGACCGTGTCGATGTCCGATCGTTTCAGGTAACCGATCAGATCGTTTTCGATGCTTTCAATTTCAACGACATCGTCGATGTCATCGCAGTATCGCACCACCTCTGCCGCATAGGCGCGGCACAGCAGCGTGATCTTGACGCCGGGATTGAGCTGCTTCAGACGCGCCGCCATAGGCAGTGTCAGGATAACGTCGCCGATGTTGTCCTGGCGGCTGATGAGTATATGTTTGCTGGTGATGGGCATTTCTATCGGCAGATCGGGTAGCGTTGTTCAGTAGTGACGTGCAAGGCTTACTTGGCGGCGCGCTTGCGCAGATAGCGGATATACCACTTCAGGCTTTCCAGCGGGCGTCCCTGGCGATACATGAAGCGCGAGTGCATGCGCATTTCCTTGGTGTTCTTCGGTTCCGGATCGAGCGGCATGTCCGACCATGGCGTCAGCGACAGGTACTTGCGGAACAGGTGGCGCGCATCGTGGCCGCTCCAGTCGGTCCATGGCTTGACGGCGCCGGCAAAGTGGACGAACACGGCCTTGCCGACCGGGCGCAGGGCAAACTTGTTGACGTTCAGGTCGTGAATCAGGTCATACAGATAATTCCAGCGCGGCGAGATATAACGCGCGCGGCCGTCGAGGACGATGTTGAGTGCATCCTGATCGTTGAAACGCATGTCGGTCTTGCTGTCGAGCAGCGCATCCAGCGTTTGCTGCGTGATGTCTTCGCTGATCCATTTTTCGATGTTGATGAAGATTACGCCGCCGTTGAAGTATTGATTGTGCTTCAGGCCCAGTGCGGCGACCCGGCGTTGCAGTGTGACCGGCGCATCCGGCACCACCACGGCGATGTCCTGGCTGATGTCCATGTCGACCATTTCGTCGAGCTTGTTGACGCACAGGATGTCGGCGTCCAGATACAGCACGCGGTCGGTTTGTCCTCTGAGTACGGTCGGGATCACCAGGCGGGTGAAGATCGACAGCGAGTAGTGCGAGTGGCCGAGAAAGTGCGAAAACTGCGTGAACGACGCCAGATCCAGCAGGTGCAACTGTGTGCTGACCGCATACATTTGTTCCAGCTGTTTCAGGCGGCGCTGATGATCTTCGGACACTTCAAACGCCAGCACGTGGAAAGTGAAATGTTGCCCGGGGTTGTTGTCGATGATGGAGGCGATCGTGCCGCCCATCGCACGGAAGTAATTGTTGTCCACGCAGAAAGCGATGTGAAAGGAGGGCTTGCCGTTGCTGCCCACGGCAGGTGTGGTTCCTTGCGCTGCTTGCAGATTTGCAGCTTGATTCATAGCTTGATTCACAGGTTGATTCATTGCATGGCTTTCATGACTTGTTCGACGGTGACGGCTTTGACCCAGTCGCCGCGGCTCGGAGCCGTGATGACGGTGCTGTTGGCGCGGTCGATCGGGACCCACTCCGGATTCTTTTGACGCATCAGCGCAATCACCGGGACATGCACGGCATTGGCCAGATGCATGACGGCGGTTTCCACCGAAATGATCAGATCGCATTGCTCCAGGATTGCCGGTAGCTGGAAGAAGTTCTCTTCAGCGCTGAACAGCTCAGTGCGTTCCAGCTGATAGCTGCTGATCACCTGGCGTGCGTGCGCCAGTTCTTGCGGGACGGCATTGACGATGAAGCAGCTGTCGCGCCACTTGTCCTGCTTTTTCATGGCGATGATCAGTTCGGCGACATGCTCCAGCGGCCAGCAGCGTTTCCTGGTTTTCGCATAAGGGTTGATGAAGATCAGTTTCCCCTGATTGCCTTCCGTATTTCTAAAACCCCACGCAGCCAGTTTCTCCTGTGCGTACTGCCGCCATTGCGGCGGGATGTCGACAAACGGAAAACGCTCCGCCGCGCTGACTTCCAGTCCGCTGAGCTGGTGGAACCAGTGCGCATAGACGTCGCTGATGTGCTGTGGATTGCTGCGGTCGACGGTATAAGGCGGAATTGCCGCATTCAACTTGCGATAAGCCAGCTGATGATGCGGCTGGTAGAACTTCACGCGCTTCTTCATGCCGATGACCAGTCCGCCCGGGCTGATGCTGCGCGCCAGCGCGGCGTACAGATGCGGACGCAGGGTCGCCAGCGAGACGACGATAGGGTAGTGCTCTTGCTGCGCTTCTGCGATCGATTCCTGATACAGCGACGGGCTGTAGGTGCGGGTGTAGATCTTGTTGAAGAACGGGCAGGCGGCGACCCAGTCGTACAGCGAGTATTTTTGCAGATGCTTCCATTGCGATTCGTCACTGGTGCGGCGCACTTCATCTACCCACAAGTCCACTTTCAGATGTGGATTGGCGCGCTGGAAAGCCTGGAAGAAGTTCTGCAGATAAGTGAAATCTCCCAGCGCCAGATGGGCGATGAACAGGATCTTGTCCGACTTTTTCAGCAACTCTGCTGGAATGAGTGTCTGGGGCATGGTTGATTTTTTCTCTGATGCTTCGCTATGTTCTGTTCTTCTGTATTGTTGCCGGCCGGATGGCCTCAGGCCGCCTGCTGCGAGAATTGTAAACGGTAGAGATTGGCGTACACGCTTTCGTTGGCCAGCAACTGCGGATGGCTGCCGACTTCGACGATCTGGCCGTGCGACAGCACGACGATGCGGTCGGCGCGTTCGATGGTCGACAAACGGTGTGCAATCACGAAGGTAGTGCGGCCTTCCATCAGGCGATCCAGGGCTGCTTGTACTGCGCGTTCGGATTCGGTATCGAGCGCCGAGGTGGCTTCGTCGAGGATCAGGATGGGCGCATCCTTGTAGATCGCGCGGGCAATTGCTACGCGCTGGCGCTGGCCGCCGGACAGGCGCGAACCATTGTCGCCGATGCGGGTTTCCAGACCTTCCGGCATGCCTTCCACGACATCAGTCAGATGCGCGGCAATCACCGCCGCGCGTACGCGCCCGGCATCAGGTTGCGCATCGCCATAGGCGATATTGGCGGCCAGCGTGTCGTCGAACAGCACGGTGTTCTGGCTGACCATGGCGATTTGCTGGCGCAGGCTGGTCAGCGAAATCGATTCGATCGGTTTGCCGTCGAGCAGGATCTCGCCGCCTGTTGCGGAATAGAAGCCGGGGATCAGACTTACCAGCGTCGACTTGCCGCCGCCGGACATGCCGACGAAGGCGATGGTTTCTCCCGGCTGCACGTTCAGATTGATGTTCTGCAATGCCAGCTGCGTGTGGCCGGGATAGGAGAAATTCACATTGACCAGATCCAGCTTGCCGGTACTGCGCGCCGGCAGCATTTCGCCGCCGGTGCGCTCAATCGGCTTGTCGATCAGGATATAGACTTCTTCCGCCGCCGCCATGCCGCGTTGCAAGGGGCCGTTGATTTCTGCCAGTTGCTTGAGCGGCGCCAGCAGCATCAGCATCGCCGTGAGGAAGGAGACGAAGCCGCCGACGGTGATCTGGCCGTTGCCGGACTGGATCAGCGCCATCACGATCACGATCGCTACTGCGCAGGCCGTCATCAGTTGTGTGATCGGCACCGTCGCGGAAAACGCGGTGGTCATGCGCATCGTGTAGCGGCGCAGGTTTTCGGCGCGCTCATGGAAGCGGCCTTTTTCGTAGTCGTGGCCGCCGAAGATCTTGATCACTTGTTGCGCGCGGGTGGTTTCTTCAATGACTTGCGTCAGTTCGGCATTGACGGCCAGCGAATCGCGGTTGAGCTTTTTCAGGCGTTTGCCGGTGGTGCGCACGACTACGGACACCAGCGGCAACAGCACCAGTGTGACGATGGTCAACGCCCAGTTCAGATACAGCAGCCATGCCAGCAGGCCCAGCACCGTCAGTGCCGAGCGCACGATGGAGGTGAACACCTTGGTCACCATGTCGATGATCTGCTGCACTTCAAACATCATCGAATTGATTACCTTGCCGACCGTATTGGTGGCGTAAAAGTTGACCGGCAGATCCAGCATGCGCGCAAACATCTGGCGGCGCAGTTCATTGAGGATGCGCGTCGTCACCCAGGTCATCATGTATGAGCTGGTGAAGGTCGCAATGCCACGGATGAAGAAAATACCGATCACCGCCACCGGCACCAGCCACAGCGAGAAGGTCGGCTTGCCGACAAAACCTTTGTCCAACAGCACCTGAAAGATGTAGGGCACGACCGGTTCGGTCGCCGCCGTGACGATCATGGCGAGAAACGCTATTGCCAGACGCTTTTTGTGAGGCCAGTGCAGAGCGGCGAGGCGCTTCATATTGTGGGACAAAAACATGTTGTTCCTTACTGATTGCTGCAATTGAAAATGCGATGGGCGATCATGCCACGGCTATTCGCTGACGGGGCCGCTCATTGGGCCCTGTCGGTAGGTTCCGGCAACCCGCAAAACCCCTGAATGCGCCTGCAAAAGCGCAGCCAGGCCGCAAATCGGAGAAACCGCACATTGTAATGCAAGGGCCGGGTGAATTGACCTGCGCTGCATGTAAAGCAGGCAGGAATAAATTTGTCTGAAAGGCAACTTTTCTGGCCGTATTTTTAACCGTGCGGCAGCGCTCAGCGGCGCACCAGCGCAATCAGGTATTTGCAGGCCTTGGCGCCCGGATTGGTAAACACGCAATCCATCGGCGGCCCGAGCTGGAGACAGTCGCCCGGATTGAGCTGATGCTCCTGTTCGCCTTCGCGGAACAGCAGGCGGCCTTCGACCATCAGGATCTGTTCATGCTGGAAGGTAAAGGCGCTGGCCGGATAAGGGACGCTGACCTTGGGCGGTAAGACGATTTCCAGCAACTCCAGCATGCCGCCGGCGGGTGGTGACAGGG
Source organism: Herbaspirillum sp. GW822-FHT03A08 (assembly GCF_058801885.1). Taxonomy (NCBI): domain Bacteria; kingdom Pseudomonadati; phylum Pseudomonadota; class Betaproteobacteria; order Burkholderiales; family Oxalobacteraceae; genus Herbaspirillum; species Herbaspirillum sp. GW822-FHT03A08. The sequence continues at coordinate 120,955 of NZ_JBXANR010000008.1, forward strand.
TGCGGCGGGTATAGCCGGTTTCGGGATCGGTCCAGACGTTCTGATGCGCATGCTGGTTCAGGCGGTTGCCATTCTGTTCCGCCAGCGACAGCAGCATCGACAGCGCCAGTCCGAACGCGCCCGACAAACGGCCCAGCACGGTCGCCGTGGGACTGGCCTCGCCGCGCTCGATCTTGCTGATCATTGCCTTCGACACGCCGGAGCGCTCGGACAACTCCGCCAGCGACCAGCCTCTGCTTCCACGTTCGATCTTGATACGGGTGGAAATGGCCTGGGTGGGGTCTTCTGCGATGAGGGCGTGAGAGGTATTCAAGCGTATGAAAGATCGATGTCGGTAAGGCTCGGATTATAACCGTTGCACCTGGCCGGGGAAACTCGGGAAAGCTTGTGCACCACGACCGGGCTTGATCCGGATCAATGTGGGGCATCTTTATTTAGTCTAAAAAATATGAAAAATAATCTTGCATAGTGTATTTTTGTCCAATATAGTAAACGACAGATAAATAGAAAAAACACGATTCAGTCGCATCCGTGCGCTGAATTGCATCAGCCGGTTTCGTTTGCAGCAACAAGAAAAGCATTCACTATCGAGGAGACGGGATGTCCAAGGAAATCCATTTCAACGCGTTCGACATGAACTGCGTTGGTCATATTCAGCAAGGCTTGTGGCGCCATCCGCGCGACCGTTCCGCCGATTATCGCGACATCCACTATTGGATGGACTATGCGAAAAAGCTGGAGCAAGGTTTGTTCGACGGCATCTTCTTCGCCGACGTGGTCGGTGTCTATGATGTATACGCCGGCAACCCGGACGCCGCCATCCGCGGCGCCGTGCAGGTGCCGGTCAATGATCCGACCATGCTGATTCCGGCTATGGCGGGCGTGACTACCCATCTCGGTTTCGGCGTCACCAGCAACCTCGTGTATGAATCGCCGTTCCTGTTTGCGCGCCGCATGTCAACGCTGGATCACCTGACCGGCGGCCGCGTCGGCTGGAATATCGTGACCGGCTATCTGGACAGCGCCGCGCGGGCGATCGGACTTTCCGGCCAGATGGCGCACGACGACCGCTACGATCTGGCGGATGAATACATGGAACTGGTCTACAAGCTCTGGGAAGGCAGTTGGGAAGACGGTGCGGTGCAAGTCAATCGCGCCGACGGTTTCTACGCCGATCCGTCCAAGGTGCACGTCGTCCATCATCGTGGACGCCAGTATCAGGTCGACGCCATGCATCTGTCGGAGCCGTCCCCGCAACGCACGCCGGTGCTGTATCAGGCCGGCTCGTCCACACGCGGTCGCCAGTTCGCCGCCACGCACGCCGAGTGCGTCTTCGTCAACGGCCAGAGCAAGGATGGCGTCAAGAATATCGTGGACGATATCCGTACACAGGCGGTGGCATTGGGACGCGCCGCCGCCGACATCAAGGTCTTCCTCGGTGCCACCATCATCACGGCCAAAACCGAAAGCCAGGCCAAGGAAAAATTCGCCGAGTATCAACGCTACGTCAGCTCGGAAGCGGCGCTGGTGCACGCCGCCGCTTCCATGGGCATCGACTTCGCCAAGTACGACATGGACGAACCGATCGAAACCGGCAAGAGCCAGGCGATCGTCTCCAACGTCGAAGCCATGACACGCAGCGCCGGTCCGCAATGGACCAAGCGCAAGCTGCTGGAACAAATGACGCTCGGCAGCCGCCAGCAACCGCTGGTGGGATCGGCGGAGCAGGTGGCCGACGCATTGATGGGCTGGTCGGAGCAGGCCGGTGTCGACGGTTTCAACCTGTCGCGCACCGTCGTGCCGGAGTGTTTCGACGACATCATCGAGCTGGTGGTGCCGATTCTCCAGGAGCGCGGCGTCTACAAGACTGCTTACAAGCAGGGGCCGCTGCGCGAGAAGCTGTTCGGCACGGCACGTCTGCCGGGCAGCCACAGCGCCAATCAATACCGGATTCACCCGAAGCCGTAAAGCTGGGCAAGCAAAAGCAAGGCCCGTTCTCTCGTTCAATGATTCTGCCGGCACACCGTCTAGCGACGATGTGCCGCAGGAGAGCGTACGCCCAGAGATTCAGGCATCAGATTTCAATCGAGCAGTCCGTTCCACCGGTTCCACCATAGAGAAGGCCCGTCATGATCGATAAAGCCATTTTTCGCGAAGCGATGTCCAGCTTCGGCGCCGCCGTCAACGTCATCACCAGCGACGGTCCTGCAGGCCTGGCCGGATGCACCGTATCCGCCGTCTGCAGCGTCACCGACGAACCGCCGACGCTGATGCTCTGCATCAACCGCGATAGCCGCAACAATGCCATCTTCAAAGAGAACGGCGCCTTGTGCATCAACGTGCTGTCGGCCAGCCAGCAGCAACTGGCGGTCCTGTTTTCGAGCAAGGGCGTTGACGTCAAGGAACGCTTCCTCTCGGCTGACTGGGAGCGCCTTGAAACCGGTGCGCCGGTGCTGGTCGATGCGCTGGTCGCGCTCGATTGCAAGATCGACTCGGTATCGGAAGTCGGCACCCACAGCGTGTTCTTTTGCTCGGTGCAGACAGCGCGCAGCAACAAGGGCATGGAGGCGCTGATTTATCTGGGCCGCAATTTCCATCGCCTGCCGACAGCGCTCGCGGCCTGACAGGACTGAGTACGCAATTGAACGCAAAATCACCCGACTGCACATCCACCGGCGCACCCATCATGCCGTCTCACCAGGCCACGGCGCTGCCCGGCAAGATGCGTTCCCTGTTCATCTTGCTGCTATGTGAGATCGGCGCGATGGCGGTGTGGTTTTCTTCCGCCGCAGTGGTGGCGACCATCAAGCGTACCCAGGTTATCCCGGCACTGGATCAGGCTCTGCTGACCAGTTCCGTGCAGTTCGGCTTTGTCGCGGGTACGGTGATCAGCGCCTTGCTGTCACTGGCCGACCGCTATGATCCGCGCCGCCTGTTCATGGTCTCCGCGCTGGTTGCAGCAGCGGCCACCGGTTTGCTGGCGCTGATGCCGCCGGTCGGACCTGCGGTATTCCTGTTGCGCTTTATCACCGGCATGTGCATGGCCGGCGTGTATCCGGTCGGCATGCGGCTCGCGGTGACGTGGGCGCAGCGTGACATGGGTTTGCTGATCGGCTTGCTGGTGGGTGGACTGACTTTCGGCTCGGCCAGTCCGCATTTGCTGGCGGCCCTGGGGGGCATCGAGTGGCGCACGATTTATGCGACAGCTGCCGCGTGCGCGGCATTGTCCGGTCTGGGCATTCTGTTCTGCGGGCTTGGTCCTAACATGGCGCGCAGCAGCCGTATCGACTTCAACTACATGGCCCAGGCCTGGCGCCATCCGGCGATTCGCCTGGCCAACCTCGGTTATCTCGGACATATGTGGGAGCTGTACGCCATGTGGGCCTGGCTGGCTGCTTTTCTGGCGGCGAGTTTTGCGGCGGCGGGCATGGCGCGTGCGGATCACTTCGCCAGTCTGTGGACGTTTGCCGCGATCGCCGTCGGTGCTATCGGCGCCGGCGGCGGCGGTTGGCTGGCGGATCGCTTCGGACGCACCACGCTGACCATCGCCGCGATGGCAACCAGCGCCTGCTGTGCGGTGCTCATTGCTTTTCTGTTCGGCCTGACGCCGTGGCTGGTGGTGCCGGTGGCGCTGATCTGGGGCATCTCGGTAATCGCCGACTCGGCCCAGTTCTCCGCCAGCGTCGCCGAACTGGGTGATGCCTCCATGACAGGGACGCTGCTGACGGTACAGACCTGTGCCGGATTTCTGCTGACGCTGGCGAGCATTCATCTGGTGCCGGAAGCGGTGGCATGGGCAGGCTGGCGCGCCGGTTTCTGCATGCTGGCGGTCGGGCCTGCACTCGGCTGCCTCGCCATGTATCGCCTGCGCTTGCGGCCGGAAGCAATGCGGCTGGCCAACGGAAAAAGATAGCAACGAAACCTAGCCCCAACAACATAAGGTCGAGCGATGAACAACTATCCTGAAATTCAATTCCTGATCAACGGCAACTGGATACACTGCGCCGGCAAGCCCATACTCAATCCTGCCGACGAAAGCGTGATCGGCAGCGTGCCGATGGCGACGCCGCTGCATCTGGAACTGGCGCTGCAGGCCGCCGATGCGGGCTTTCATATCTGGAAGAACATGGCGCCCGCCAAGCGCGCAGAAATCATGCTGCGCGCCTGCGACCTGATGCGTGAACGCGTCGACGCCATCGCCGCCGCGATTACGCTGGAGCAGGGCAAGACGCTGGCGCAGGCGCGCGCCGAAGTGCTGCGCGGATGCGATCTGATCGCCTGGGACGCCAACGAGGGCCGCCGTCTGTATGGCCGCCTGATTCCCGCCGAACCGGAGATGCGGCATACCGTATTCCGCGAACCGGTCGGCGTGGTTGCCGCCTTCACACCGTGGAATTTTCCATTGAGTTCGCCGGCGCGCAAGGTCGGCGGCGCACTGGCCGCAGGTTGTTCCATCATCCTCAAGGCGGCGGAAGAAACGCCTGCCGGCGCCGTCATGCTGGCGCGCGCATTCACCGATGCGGGTTTGCCGCCGGGCGTACTCAATCTGGTGTTCGGCGATCCGGCGCAGATTTCAGAAACACTGATCTGCCATCCGCTGGTGCGGCTGGTGACTTTCACCGGCTCAACCGTGGTCGGCAAGCAACTGGCATCGATGGCGGCGCGCCACATGAAGCCGGTGATCATGGAACTCGGCGGACACGCACCGGTGATCGTGTGCGAAGACGCCAATCCCGAACTGGCGGCGACGGTTTCCTTGCAGGGCAAACTCAACAACGGCGGTCAGGTGTGCGTGGCGCCGACACGCTTCTTCGTCCATCGCGCGATTTATGATCGCTTCGTTGCGGCCTGTGCCGCCTTCGGCGAAAAGATCCGCGTCGGCGACGGCATGCGCGAGGACGTGCAGATCGGTCCGGTCACCAACGTGCGCCGGGTGCAGGCGCTGGACGCCATGGTCGACGATGCGCAACTGTACGGTGCACGCATCGTATGCGGCGGCAAGCGCCTGCCGGGCGCCGGCTATCACTTTCCCTTCACCGTCCTGGCCGACGTGCCGGTGACGGCGCTGGCGATGCGCGAAGAACCGTTCGGTCCGCTCTGCCTGATCAGTCCGGTCGACAACATCGATGAGGCCATCGATAAAGCCAACGCGCTGCCGTTCGGCCTGGCCGGCTACGCCTTCACCGAATCGGCGAACTATGCCTACAAGCTGTCGACTGAACTGGAAGTCGGCAATCTGGCCATCAATCATATGGTGTCCGCCGTATCGGAGACGCCGTTCGGCGGCGTCAAGGACAGCGGTTACGGACGCGAAGGCGGCACCGAAGGACTGGAGCATTACACCCACGTCAAATCGGTTTCGCACAAATTGCTGGGCTAAGTTAAGTCCTGCCCTTGCCTCGGAGGAAACGCCATGTAGCCGTTCGCGTTCATCACGTTAGTTCGTCAGTCCGGTTCGCCAGCCAATCTGCGCTGAGGACCTTGCAGTCCATCGTCGCCTGTTTCTGCTGCCCGCATGTCGTGGTATCGGCGGCAGACCACGCTTGTTGTCGTTTGCATTTGTCAATTGTCAATTCAAGGGGGGATTCAATGAGTGCAGTTCGGTATCTTGCTTTAGTGCCCGTAGCAGCCGTCATGCTCGGGCCGTTTTTCGCCAATCGCGTCACGCCGTTTTTATTCGGCCTGCCGTTTCTGCTGTCGTGGATGGCGCTGTCGCTGGCGATGACCTCGGTGGTGATGTACATCGTGTATCGCTTCGACCCGCGCAACACGCCCGCGTATGTCGAACCCGTTGAACTTGGCGAGCAAGGAGAGTGACATGAATATTTCCCTCATCCTTATTTTCGGCACGATGCTGCTGGCCTTGTGGCTCGGTATTCGCGCACAGCGCGGCAAGGACATGAGCCTGGAGCAATGGACGGTGGCCGGGCGCGGTTTCGGCGCCGGGCTGGTGTTCCTGCTGATGGCGGGCGAGATCTACACGACCTTCGTGTTTCTCGGCGGCAGCGGCTTTGCCTACGGCGTTGGCGGTCCGGCGTATTACATGCTGGGCTTCGGCAGTCTGAGTTTCGTGCTGTCCTACTGGTTGCTGCCGCCGATCTGGCGCTTCGCCAAGACGCACAGCCTGCTGTCACAGCCGGATTTCTTCGCCAAAAAATTCAACAGTCCCGCACTCGGCATCCTGGTGGCGCTGGTCGGCGTGGTCGCGCTGATGCCTTACCTGGTTCTGCAACTCAAGGGTCTGGGCATCATCGTCAGCGTGGCGTCGTACTCCGGCTTGAGTTCGACACAGGGCGTCTGGATCGGTGCGGTCGTGACAGTGATCTACGTGATGGTGTCCGGCGTGCACGGTTCGGCCTGGACCTCGGTGTTGAAAGACTTTCTGGTACTGGCGGTAGCGATCTTCCTCGGCCTGTATCTGCCTTGGCACTACTACGGCGGCATCACACCGATGTTTGAAGCAATCGAGCACGCCAAGCCTGGTTTCCTGGCACTGCCTGCTACCGGCAAGAGCGCCGTGTGGATGACGTCCACCGTGCTGCTGACGACGCTGGGTTTCTACATGTGGCCGCACATGTTCATGGCGTCGTTCACCGCCAAGAGCGAGCAGAACCTGCGCCGCAACGCCTACACCTTGCCGATCTACCAAATGATGCTGTTGTTCGTGTTCTTTGTGGGCTTTGCCGCGGTCTTGCAGATTCCTGGTCTGACCGGCCCTGACATCGATCTGGCGTTGTTCAAGATTTCGCTCGCGACATTTGATCCCTGGGTGGTCGGCATCATCGGTGCTGCCGGCGTGCTGACAGCGATCGTTCCCGGTTCGATGATTCTGATGGCGGTGTCTACGCTGCTGGCCAACAATGTTTATCGCGCCTGGCGCACATCGACAGGCAACGCCGAAGCCGACAATCAGCACATCGGACGCGTCGCCAAACTGGCGGCGCCGCTGGTGATGCTGGCCGGCCTGTGGTTCACCCTGCAAGGCGGACAAACCATCGTGTCGCTGCTGCTGATGGCTTACAGCCTGGTCACGCAACTGTTCCCGGCCTTGCTGGCGAGCCTGTTGCCGTCCAGACCGGTCAGCAAGGCCGGCGCCATCGTCGGCATTCTGGTGGGTGAAGCAACCGTTGCTGCGCTGTCGGTGACCAAGATGACGATCGCCGATCTGCTTCCCTTCATTCCGGATGCGTTGAAGGACACCAACGTCGGCGTTGTGGCGCTGGCGCTGAATGTGGTCGCCATGCTGCTGGTTTCCGCCATGACGCGCTCCAGCGCCAGACAAGGCAGCCGGTCATTGCAGGCTGATTCAGTGGCATAACCGCCGTGGCGGCGCGGCATGAGGGAGGATGATCGTGAGACGTCTTCTTGCATGCCGCGCCGCTTTTTCATGATTTCGATTTTCACTACCATGACCTCTATTGACGCTCCGGCTTTTTCCGACGGCCAGATGCTGCGCGCCATGATCGCCGCCAACCTGCCATTTCTGAGCAGCTTCCGGCGCGATCTGCATCGCCATCCTGAGCTGCGTTTTGAAGAACATCGTACCGCTGCAGCGATTGCTGCCGAACTGCAGAACGCCGGTTACACCGTGCGCCAGGGCATGGGCGGCACCGGTGTCGTCGCCACGCTGAAAGGCCGGCGAGACGGGCCCGGAATCCTCCTGCGGGCGGACATGGATGCCTTGCCGATCCGCGAGAAAAACGTCTTCGCACATAGCTCCTCCTGCGAAGGCCGCATGCACGCCTGCGGCCATGACGGCCATACGACGATGCTGCTGGGTGCAGCGTTGTTGATGAAAACCCTGGCGGCGCCGGAGCATGACGTGCATTTCGTGTTTCAGCCGGGCGAAGAGGGTGGCGCCGGTGCGCGCAAGATGATGGATGACGGCCTGTTCGACGAATTCCCGACGGCGGCGGTATTCGGCATGCACAACTGGCCGGATTTGCCGGCCGGCCAGTTCGGTTTGCGCGTGGGGCCGATCATGGCCGCCGGCCAGCGCTTCCGTATTACTGTCAACGGGCGCGGCGCGCATGCCGCGCAACCGCAGCTGGGCATCGATCCGATTCCGATCGCCTGCGCCATCGTGCAGCAGTTTCAGACGCTGATCGCGCGGCACAAGAGCGCCGTCGATCCCGCCGTGATCTCGGTGTGCATGTTCAACGCCGGCGAGACCGATAACGTCATCCCGGACAGCGCCGAGTTGCGCGGCACGGTACGTACCTTGTCGTCGTCCCTGTTGAAGAAATTGCAAGGCGACATGGCGCGCATCGCCGAAGGCATTGCATCCATGCATGGCGCCAAGGCGGTCCTGGATTTCTTTCAGTACTATCCGGCAACGGTGAATACCGTCGCCGAGACCGCATTCTGCCAGCGCGTGCTGGAGTCTTGCTTCGGCACGGAGCAAGTGCACGGCGAGGTGCCAGCCAACATGACTTCGGAGGATTTCGGCTTCATGCTGGAAGAACGTCCCGGCGCTTACATCCTGATCGGCAACGCCGCACCGGGCAACAACCACCGGCTGCACAACGCTCACTACGACTTCAACGATGACGTCATTGCCTATGGCGTGGAATACTGGATACGGCTGGCGCAAAGCTATGCGCCGGCGGGTTGAGCGATAGAGAAATGCAACTCTCAGCAGTCGTGAACAAGAGCTCTTGTTTCTTTCACCTGAACGAGTACGGAAAAGAAAACGGCGACACAATGTGTCGCCGTCTTTTTGCTTACCGAAAAAGTTACTTCGGAGCGATCAGATAGTTGATGCCGTCCACGGTTTTGACAAACTTGTAGCCGATTGCGTGAACGAAGTCGACGTAGTCCTGGAATGTTGTGTTGAACTCTTGCTGGAACTGTTCTTCGTATTCGAAGATGATCGGCATCTGATTGCGGCGGATAGTTTCCTTCGCGCCCAGCATGGCGAACAGATCGCAGCCTTGCACGTCCACTTTGACGAAGCTGACCGGAGTCTGAATGTTCAGCGAATCGATCGTAATGGTTTCCACGGCTCTGCCGGTTTGCGCATGCGGATCGATTCCGTACGATCCGTAGGTGGCGAAACGAACGAAATCCTGATCCGGGAAATAGACCGTCAGGCCGGCTTCCTGGTGCGCTGCGTTATTCACGGTCCGTACGTTTTGCAATCCGTTGACGCGTACATTTTCGGACAGAATATGGTGGACGTAATTGTCGGCTTCGACCGAGACGACCAATCCGTCCGGTCCCACCATTTTTGCAAACTGCAGAGACATCTGGCCGAAGTTCGCGCCGACATCAATGACGGTCGTGCCTGGAATGATATTTTCCATTGCACATTGAATGATGTTGATATCGAAAATCGCGCCGGAGCGGATGGTCTTGGAAATGACATCATCGTCGGGATAGACCGGTACGAACATCTTGCCGGCCGGATTGTCGACCAGTTCGAGCGCCGGTTTGTTTGGAAATGCGGCAATCCGCTCTTTGCGCGCCTGATATTCCTGCATGAAGTCTCTCAAGGACTCCGGTGCGATGGAGCGGATAGCGCGTTCGAAAAAGTCGACGTTATGTGGAAAGCTCAATGACGCCGACTGGAAGCAAGTCGCGGCGCGGGCAGTATCGCCCTTCAATTCGCTGACGCAGCCCAAAAAAAACAAGGCAACCGGATTGTGCGGCTGAATCCCCAGTATCTGCGTAGAGATTTGCTCGCACCATTCGTAATTCTTTCCTTCAAAGGCGCCTGGAAGTGCTTTTATTGCGTCATCAACGGTCATGGTCTGAGCCCCTGTAGGTGGTGATTTATCTAAGTAAATTCGCAGATCGTCATTATAACAATTCAAACATCAATAATTGACGAATAAGCTCCAAGTATAGCCGTGCTGTAGCGACATCGGGATGAAGTCGCCCGCTTTTGCTGACAATCCGGCTGCATCTGCAGTGAAAGCGGGTTTGTGATGGCATCATTGAGCATATTCCGCCGGCGCCATCGATGCAGGCGCCGGCATTTCTGCATGAATGAACAGGCCGCCGTCGCCCGCTGTACCTCGACCCTGACTGAAAATCTGTACTCCACGTGAGGGAGTGTTTGGACGTACTCTGTGAGCCATAGAGTCCTTGATATCGCTGAGAGAGCCCAAAATGATTGTCCGCCCGCAGCAAAACTGGTTTCGGATGCTTCTGGTCTGGGATGGTTCGGTCCTCCCCTCCATCTTGCCCCAGATGGCGTTGATGACGATCGTGTCGACGCTTGCTGTCGTCACGAAGGGGAGTGTGCTCGGCGAAAAGTTGCCGCTCAATATTGCCTCCTTCACGTTGCTGGGACTGGCGCTGGCGATCTTCCTCGCGTTCAGAAACAATGCCAGCTACGAACGTTTCTGGGAGGCGCGCAAGATGTGGGGGCAATTGCTCATCTCGGCGCGCACGCTGACATCGCAGGCGCAGCGCTACGGCAACCCCGGCGCCGGTGAGTTCGATCAGGTCTTGTTTGAAAATCGCCTGATCGCCTTTGTGTACGCATTGAAGCATCAGTTACGCCACAGCGCGTGGAATGACGACCTGGCGCGCCTGCTGTCCGGCGAGGATCTGGCAAAGTGCGCGCAGGTGCAGTATCGTCCCGTCATGCTGCTCGACCGGCTGCGCGACATGATTGCCGTCGCTCACCGCACCGGCCACCTGTGCAGCGAACAGCTTTGGATGCTGGACAATCAGCTCAACGAACTCAGCGTTATCCTTGGCGCTTGTGAGCGTATCGCCTCGACGCCAATCCCTTATCCCTACAGCGTGCTGCTGCACCGGACCGTGTACGTGTATTGCCTGTTGCTGCCGTTCGGCCTGGTTGATACGATCGGCATTGCGACGCCGGTTATTTCAGTGTTTGTCTCGTACACATTCCTGGCGCTGGAAGCCATCGCCAGCGAGATATCCGAACCCTTCGGCGTTGCGCCCAATTGCCTGGCGCTGGACGCCATCGCGACTGAGATTGAGCGCACGGTGCTGGAGCTGGGCGGCAGGAGCATGCCGCCTTCTGCCGCGGTGGGGAAGAACTTCCAGCTCAGTTAAACGTCTGCGGACGATGCGCCGCTCGAAAATTCGCAGCGCAATGTCCGATAAGCCTGCACCAGATCATCCAGGCTGAATCCCCGATTCAGGCCACTGGGATTGGGCAGGAGCCAGACCATCGCTCCGCCGAACGTTTCATTCTGTTTTCCCCAAATGATTTTTGAATTTCCTGAGATAGCCTGATACGCCGGCTTTCCCAGAAACGCCACGCACCTGGGACTGAGCCGCTCAATTTTTTCGCGTAGCGTCGTCGAAGCGAGAACAAACTCATCCCGGAGCAGTTCATCGGCTCGCGCTGTCGGACGTTCGACGACTGTCGTCAGGCCGCAGCGATACTCAAGTATCCTGTGGTCGTCAACCGGATCAATGAGTGTCGGCGTGAAGCCCGCGAGATGCATGGTCTTCCAGAAGCGATTGCTTCGTCCCATGAAATGATGACCGGTCGATGCTGCGAGCATTCCCGGATTGATACCGCAGAAAACGACGTCGAGTCCGGGAGCAAGCAGGTCAGGAAGGGCAGAGGAGACAGAGGGCTTCATCAATAGCGCTGTTGGAGAACTGGGCGGGACTATTGCCGCAACGTTTCAGATATGCGTCAATTATGGGCAATCCGGCGGGGAGGGGCAATTGTGGATATGCTTCTTCGCGGGCCATTCCATGCCGCATTTGGGCCACCAATGAACAGAGGCAGCGCAATCGGCTTTGTTCCGCCAGTTGCGCTGCCACTTCAGATTGTTTTCCGCTCGCCTTTTCCGTTATCAGCAAAATTTACATCAGAATGATGTCGTATTGCTCCTGCTGATAATCGGTCTGCACCTGCAAGGAAATCGGCTTTTTGATGAAGTCGCCGAGCATCGCGAGATGCTGGGATTCTTCTTCGAGGAACATGTCGACCACCACTTGCGCCGCCAGGATGCGGAATTCGCGCGGGTTGAATTGCTTGGCTTCGCGCAGGACTTCGCGCAGGATTTCATAGCAGACCGTGCGCGACGTCTTGACCTGGCCCTTGCCTTTGCAGGCGGGGCAGGTTTCGCAGAGGATGTGGGCCAGCGATTCACGCGTGCGTTTGCGCGTCATTTCCACCAGGCCCAGCGTCGAGAAATTGGATACCGAGATCTTGGTGCGGTCGCGTTGCAGGGCCTTGTTCAATTCACTGAGCACGGCAGCGCGGTGCTCCAGGTTTTCCATGTCGATGAAATCGAGAATGATGATGCCGCCCAGATTGCGCAGGCGCAGCTGGCGCGCGATGGCATGTGCGGCTTCCAGGTTGGTCTTGAAGATGGTGTCGTCGAAATTGCGGCCATTGACGAAGCTGCCGGTGTTGACGTCGATGGTAGTCATCGCTTCGGTCTGGTCGACGATCAGATATCCGCCGGACTTCAGGTCGACGCGGCGTCCCAGCGCGCGCTCGATTTCTTCTTCCACGCCGTACAGATCGAACAGCGGGCGTTCGCCGCGATAGTGCATCAGCTTGGGCAAGACCGAGGGCGTGTAGAGCGTGCCGAACTCCTGCAGCATCTGGAAGTTTTCGCGCGAATCGACCTGGATGCTGGAGGTGTCGTCGCTGACGAAGTCGCGCAGCACGCGCTGCGCCAGGCTCAGATCCTGGTACATCAGTGTTGCGGCGGGTTTGGTCTTGGTCTGGGCGATGATGCTGGCCCAGGTCTTGCGCAGGTATTCCACATCCATCTGCAGGTCGGCGTCGGAAGCGTCTTCGGCCATGGTGCGGATGATGAAGCCGCCTTTTTCTTCCGGCGGCAGGAGGCTTTGCACTTTGCTGCGCAGCAGTTCACGCTCGGCTTCGTTTTCGATGCGTTGCGAAATGCCGATGTGCTTGTCTTGCGGCAGATACACCAGCATGCGGCCGGCAATCGATATCTGCGTCGACAGGCGCGCACCCTTGGTGCCGATCGGGTCTTTGATGACCTGGACGGTAATGGTCTGGCCGTCGAACAGCAGTTTTTCAATCGGGATCTGCGGCACGTTCTGGCCATGCTGGCCGTCGTGCGGTTTGGCTTCCCAGATGTCGGCGACATGGAGGAAGGCTGCGCGTTCGAGGCCGATGTCGATAAAGGCCGACTGCATGCCGGGCAGGACGCGTACCACCTTGCCGAGATAGATGTTGCCGGCCAGGCCGCGCGAGAGCGTGCGCTCGATGTGCAGTTCTTGCACCGCGCCTTGCAGGATCAGCGCGACGCGCGTCTCCTGCGGCGTGATGTTGATCAGGATGTCTTCGTTCATGGTCTGGTGACCCTAAAATGTGAATTCTTGGAAATGCGGGCCGCGATCAGCGCGATCACAGCGTGGCCGGCGGCAGGATGCGCAGGCCGGCGTTTTGCAGCAACTGCGCCGTCTCGAACAGCGGCAGGCCCATGATGCCGGAGTGGCTGCCGGCGATGTCCTTGATGAAAATCGACGCAAGTCCCTGAATGCCGTAGCCCCCGGCCTTGTCGTAGGGTTCCTGGGTCGAGCAATAAGAGCGGATCATGTCGTCGGTCAGCGCTTCAAAGACGACGTCGGAGTATTGCGTGGTTTGCCACATCTGTTCCTGGAACGCGACGGCGATACTGGTGAGCACCTGATGCGTGCGGCCGGACAGGCGCGTGATCATCTCGACGGCTTCTTTCATGTCGGCGGGTTTGCCGAGGATCAGATCGTCGACGACGACGGTGGTGTCGGCGGCCAGGATGGGGCGCATCGGCAATTGCCGGTACAGCATGGTCTGGCGCGCGCTCATGAGCTTGTCGCGCGTGACGCGGGCGACATAGGCGGCAGGCTTTTCGCCGGGGAGGACTTGCTCGTCGACTTCCTTGTCGTTGAGCAGCAGTTCGAAATCGATGCCGATCTGGCGCAGCAGTTCGCGCCGGCGCGGGCTTTTGGAGGCGAGGTAGATTTTTTTGTCAGCAAGTTTCATGAAGCAACACTTCTCAGTATTTATCCGTACATGGGCGCTATTAATACTGCTATTGCTGGCGTCGATGTGCTTGCTTGTGTTCTTTTTTGGTCCTGGTCTGTTACGTCTTTCTTCTATCCTTACACGCGGTGATAAGGATGATTCTGCGTAATCGACCAGGCGCGGTATAACTGTTCCGCCAGCAGCACGCGCACCATGCCGTGCGGCAGCGTCAGGCTGGAAATGCGCACCAGCATGTCGGCATTGGCCTTGAGGCCGGGATCGAGTCCGTCGGCACCGCCGATCACGAAGGCGACGTCGCGGCCGTCCTGCTGCCATTGCGTCAGCAACTGCGACAACTGTACTGAAGTGATGTCCTTGCCGTGCTCATCCAGCGCGATGATGCGCGCGCCTTTCGGCAGGGCCGCTTCGATCTTGCTGCGTTCCTGCGACATCACGGTTTCTGCGGTCCTGCTGCCGGAGCGTTCTATCGGTTTGATTTCTTTCAACAGAACCCGGCACTCGGCCGGCATTCTCTTGGTGTATTCATTAAATCCCGACTCGATCCAGCCCGGCATTTTGTGGCCGACGGCGGTAATGATGAGCTGCATGGCTCACACAACCGGCGTCAGGCCTTGGCTTTTGGACGTGCCGGACGCTTGGCGGCCGCTGCCTTTTTCGATGCAACGGCGCTTTTCGGCGTGGCGACCTTGACGGTTTTGCCGACCGGTTTCGATGCCGGTGCTTTGCGCTTGGCAGCCGTGCCTGTGCCGGCACCAGCGGCGGCCTTGGTCTTGGCTGCGCTGAGCGTGGTCGATGCACGCGGTGCGCGTGTTGTCTTCGGCGCGGGTTTGGCTTCGGTCGTTGCCGCAGTGGCGCGCGGCTTGCGTGCCGGCTTTTTCGGCGCCTCGTCGTCGTCAATCGCCTGACTGGCTTCAACTGCCTCCGCTTGTGCGCGCGTGCGGCGCATCTTGGTCGGTGTTTCGCCTTCGGCAGCTTTTTTCGCGGCGGCGGTGGAGGTGACACGCTTGGCGGCGCCCATCTTTACTTCCTTGTCGCCCCAGATTTCTTCCAGGCGATAGTAGGCGCGGATGGCCGGTTGCATGATGTGGACGATCATGTCGCCCAGATCGACCAGCACCCATTCGCCGGTGTCTTCGCCTTCGACGCTGACGACCTGGCCGCCCTTGGCCTTGACCTTGTCGCGCACGGAAGCGGCCAATGCCTTGGTCTGACGGTTCGACGTACCGGAGGCAATCGCCACGCGGTCAAACAGACTGGTCAGGTGAGTGGTGTCATAGATCTTGATGTCCTGAGCTTTGACGTCTTCCAGCGCGTCCACGACGGCTGTTTGCAGTTTTTTGATATCCATTAGTTTTGATAGAGATGATGTTGTTCGATATAGTCTAGCACCCTCGCCGGGATCAGCGACTCCGGTCTTTCGCCGCGTTGCAGCAAGGAACGGATTTCGGTCGACGAAATGTCGACATCGAGACTGGATGCCAGATAGGCTTTGCCGTGCGAGGTGGTGCGTATTTCCTTTTCAGTGCCGGCACGGCGTGTGAATTCCTGCATGACAACATCCGGCACCTGTGCGGCGTCGATGCCGAAGCCCGGGCGCGAAGCCGCGCACAGGTGGGCATAGTCGAACAGCTGTTGCCAGCCTTGCCAGGTGTCCAGATGCTGCAATTGGTCTGCGCCCATCAGAAAAACGATGGAGACCTCGGGACCGAGCTCGGCCCGCAAGGCCTGCAAGGTATCGATGGTGTAAGTTGCCGTGGTGCGGCGGATTTCCTGTTGGTCAATCACCACAGGCACGTGTTCATGGCCGAACGCCAGCTCGACCATTTCTACGCGTTGCGCCGGCGTGGCTTGCAAGCCATGCTTCTGCCACGGGTTGCCCGCCGGAATGACGCGCAGTTCGTCCGGCTTCAGCAAGTCGACAAAATGATCGCCCAGCGCAACGTGACCGTTATGGACGGGATCGAAGCTGCCGCCCAGGATGGCGATGCAGCGTTTGGCCGCTGCCGGCAAAGCAGGAAGAGCGGCCGCCACTAGATCCATTCCTTGTGCGGGAGGAAGTCGGTATAGAGCTGCGCTTCGGGGCTGCCGTCTTCCGGTTGCCAGTTATAGCGCCATTTCACAAGTGGCGGCATCGACATCAGGATCGACTCGGTGCGTCCGCCCGATTGCAGGCCGAACAGCGTGCCACGGTCGAACACCAGGTTGAACTCGACGTAACGTCCGCGGCGATACGCCTGGAAATCACGTTCGCGCTCGCCGTAAGGCGTGTCCTTGCGCTGCTGCAGGATCGGCAGGTAGGCATCGAGGAAGCGATCGCCGACGCTGCGGATCAGCGCAAAACTGTCGTCGAACGGCAGCGCATTGAAATCGTCGAAGAAAATCCCGCCGACGCCGCGTGCTTCCTTGCGATGCTTCAGATAAAAATAGTCGTCGCACCATTTCTTGAAACGCGGATGCAGGTCGTCGCCGAACGGCGCCAGCGCATCGCGGCAGCTGCGGTGGAAATGGGTCGCGTCTTCGGCGAAGCCGTAGTAAGGCGTCAGATCCATGCCGCCGCCGAACCACCAGACCGGCTCCTGGCCTTCCGCCTTGGTGGTAAAAAAGCGCACATTCATGTGCACGGTTGGCGCATAAGGATTGCGCGGATGCAGCACCAGCGACACGCCCATGGCTTCCCATTCGCGGCCCGCGATTTCCGGACGGTTGGCGGCAGCCGAGGGCGGCAGGTTCTTGCCCATCACGTGCGAAAAACCGACGCCGCCACGCTCCAGCACATTGCCTTCTTCGATGATGCGCGAGGTCCCGCCGCCGCCTTCAGGACGTTCCCAGGAGTCGGTCAGAAAGGTCTTGCCGTCAACACTTTCCAACGCCGCGACGATGCGGTGCTGGAGGTCTTGCAGATAGGCTTTAACGGTAGAGGCAGCGTTAGCGGATGATGTCACGGGGTGTCGTCGGTAGGGGGCGTGGTGGCAGCCGTAAAAAGGCGCTCTGGTGCACGCAAGAAAAATTACCCCCGCGATTGTACCCTGACAGGGGCTTCAGCGGATAGCCCGGAGCCGTTTTGACGGCTCCGGAGCAGGCTTTGGAAGGGAATTATGAGCAGATTGTCGCGAAAAGCGCGCACATCAGGTGCACGCCGGCTGGATCAGGGCTGAGGTGCAGCCTTGTCGGCGGCAGCATTATCAGAACTGGCGGCACTCGAGGCAGTGGCGACGCTGACCTGATAGGTGGCAGGCGCCGGCCAGCCTGCCTCGGCGCAGGTCTGGGCGATGGCCTGGTTGGTGTCGTTGTAGACCTGGCCGAAGTTCGGCGTCGGAGCGTACAGGCGTACCGCCAGCAGCGTGCCCATGGCGTTGAACTCCTGAATCACCACGGCGATGGCAGGGGCGACAAGCACATTGGGAATGCGCGACACCTTGTCGGTCAGGCGTGCAATTGCTTGTGCCGGGTCAACGCCGTAGGCAATTTGGCAACGCAGATCGACACGGCGGGTCGGATGGACGTTGTAGTTGGTGATGATGTCGGAGAACAGTTTATTGTTGCCGATGATCACGCGCAGATTGTTGTCGGTCAGCATGGTGGTCGTTACCAGGCCGATATCGGTCACCGTACCGGTCTGGCCGGCGGCTGTGATGTAGTCGCCGACCTTGAACGGGCGCAGCACTACAAGGAAAATGCCGGCAGCGAAGTTCGACAGCAGGCCGGACCAGGCCACGCCCAGCGCCACGCCGACGGCGCCGATCATGGCGGCAAACGAAGTGGTCGGTACGCCACAGACCTCGAGGATGCCCATCACCAGCAGTACGCGCAAGAGCACGTGAATCGCCGAAATGGCGTAATTGATCAGTGTCGCGTCCACCTGGCGCGAAGTCAGCACGCGGCGCACGACTTTGGCGAAGGTGGCGATCAGCATGCCGCCGACGATCCAGATGACCAGCGCGGCGAGGACCTTGAGGCCGAACGGCACCAGATAGAGATTGATCAGCGTATCCAGATTCAGTAAATGTTGTTGCATGCATGTTCCTTTCTTGTATTCGTTGCGCGCAGAGGGGAGTGACGCCGTGTATATGCCGCCATTTATGACGTAGGCGGCGCCGTATTCATCGGGTTAGTTCTTCGGTGGCGCTTTTTGTTGCAAATGCGGTGAGATTTTATGCAAAAACGGCGAATACAAAGAAAAAACCTCGCAAAACATAAGATTTTGCGAGGTTTTCATCGATTCCGCGTTTTACGCAGAGATCAGCGCTTGATTGCGCGCCAGCCGATATCGCGGCGCAGTTGCGAACCTTCGAAGTGAATCAGGTCTGCTGCGGCATACGCCTGTTTCTGGGCGACCTTGACGCTGTCGCCCAGACCCACGACGCACAGCACGCGGCCGCCGGAAGTGGTCAGTTTGTCGCCGGTCAGCGTGGTGCCGGCGTGGAAAGTAACGCAGTCATCGGTTTCCGCCGGAATGTCGGTGATCAGGTCGCCCTTGCGCGGCGCGTCCGGATAGCCGGCAGCGGCCATCACCACACCCAGCGCGGTGCGGCGGTCCCATTCCAGCTCGATGGTGTCCAGCGTGCCGGCCACGGCGTGTTCCATCACGGCCAGCAGGTCGGTCTTCAGGCGCGCCATGATCGGCTGCGTTTCCGGATCGCCCATGCGGCAGTTGAATTCCAGCGTCTTCGGATTGCCTTTGTCGTCAATCATCAGGCCGGCATACAGGAAGCCGGAGAACGGGATGCCGTCCTTGGCCATGCCTTGTACGGTCGGCACGATGATTTCGCGCATCACGCGGGCGTGCAGCGCCGGCGTCACGATCGGGGCCGGAGAGTATGCGCCCATGCCGCCGGTGTTCGGGCCCTGGTCGTTGTCTTGCAGGCGCTTGTGGTCCTGGCTGGTGGCCAGCGGCAGGATGTTCTTGCCGTCGACCATGACGATGAAGCTGGCTTCTTCGCCGGCCAAAAATTCTTCGATCACTACGCGCGCGCCGGCGTCGCCGAGCTTGTTGTCCGACAGCATCATATCGACCGCGCCGTGTGCCTCTTCCAGCGTCAATGCAACCACCACGCCCTTGCCGGCGGCCAGGCCGTCGGCTTTGATCACGATAGGCGCACCCTTTTGATCGACGTAGTCATGCGCTGCCTTGACGTCGGAGAAGGTCTGGTATTCCGCCGTCGGGATCGCGTGGCGCTTCATGAAGGATTTGGAAAAATCCTTCGAGCTTTCCAGTTGCGCCGCTTCTTTGGTGGGGCCGAAGATCTTCAGGCCGCGTGCGCGGAACAGGTTGACGATGCCGGCGGCCAGCGGCACTTCCGGACCGACCACGGTCAGCGCGACGTGCTCTTTTTCGACGAAATCGGCAAGTTCGTTGAGATCGGTGATTGCAACGTTCTGCAGACGCTCATCGAGCGCGGTGCCGCCGTTGCCCGGTGCAACGTAGACCGTTTGGATACGTGGGGATTGGGCGATTTTCCAGGCCAGTGCGTGTTCACGACCGCCGGAGCCAACAACGAGGATTTTCATGGGATGGACTGATTAAGTTAAGTTGGCCGGCTTTATTCTTCGATGACGGCGTTGCTGTAAATCTCTTGCACGTCGTCGAGGTTTTCCAAAGCATCCAGCAGTTTTTGCATCTTGACGGCGTCGTCACCGGTAAAGACGGTTTCGGTCGCGGGCTTCATGATGATTTCGGCCATCTCGGCCTTGAAGCCGGCCTTTTCCATCGCAGCCTTGACCACGGCAAAATCGTGCGGCGGCGTCAACACTTCGATGCCGCCTTCTTCGTCGGTGATGACGTCATCGGCGCCGGCTTCGAGCGCGGCTTCCATGACGGCGTCTTCGCTCACGCCCGGAGCGTACATCAGCTGGCCGCAGTGCTTGAACATGAACGACACCGAGCCTTCCGTGCCCATGTTGCCGCCGAACTTGGAAAACGCGTGGCGGACTTCTGCCACGGTGCGGATGCGGTTGTCGGTCATGCAATCGACGATGATGGCCGCGCCGTTGATGCCATAGCCCTCGTAACGGACTTCTTCGTAGTTGACGCCGTCCAGGGTGCCGGTGCCGCGCTGGATGGCGCGCGTGACGTTGTCCTTCGGCATGTTGGCGTCGGCAGCCTTGTCGACCGCCAGACGCAGACGCGGGTTAGCGTCCGGTTCGCCGCCGCCCATGCGGGCTGCAACAGTGATTTCCTTGATCAGGCGCGTCCAGATCTTGCCGCGCTTTTCGTCCTGACGGCCCTTGCGATGCTGAATATTGGCCCATTTGCTGTGTCCAGCCATGATGAATCTTTCCTGCCTTGATGAAACGCGCTCCAACCGGATCGTCGCGAAGTCGGCTGAATTTTCAGCAGATATCGGAGATTGACGAAAGGCGTTCTAGTTATAATCGACCGGGAATTTTACCATATCGTCCGACCCCAAAGCCGACCTCCGGCCATCCTCTTTATTGGCGTTCTTATTACATTCCTATCATGATCAATCCACTTCTCGTCGCCCGCAATCAGACCCAGGAACTGGCTTTGCTGCCCAACCTGGTCAATCGCCACGGCTGCATCACCGGCGCCACCGGCACCGGCAAGACCGTGACCCTGCAAGTGGTGGCGCAGGCGCTCTCGGACATCGGCGTGCCGGTGTTCATGGCCGACGTCAAGGGCGACCTGTCCGGCCTGTCCAAAGCCGGTGTGCTGTCGGCCAAGGGCAAGGAGCGCCTGAGCTCGCTGGGCATGGACGAACCGGCCTGGGAAGCCTTGCCGGTGACCTTCTGGGACGTCTTCGGCGAAAAAGGCCATCCGGTGCGCGCGACCATCTCCGATATGGGGCCGCTGATGATTGCGCGCATGCTCAATCTGAACGACACGCAAGAGGGCGTGCTGCAACTCGTGTTCAAGATCGCCGACGACAACGGTCTGTTGCTGCTCGACACCAAGGACCTGCGCGCCATGCTGCAGCACGTCGGCGACAACGCCGCCACTTTCAAGACCGAATACGGCAACATTTCCGCCGCCAGCATCGGCGCCATCCAGCGCGGCCTGATCGGCATCGAGGAGCAGGGCGGCGACAAGTTCTTCGGCGAACCCATGCTCAACATCGAAGACTGGATGCAGACCGATGCCAAGGGCAAGGGCGTGATCAACATCCTCGCGGCCGACAAGCTGCTCAATGCGCCGCGCCTGTATTCGACCTTCCTGCTATGGATGCTGTCCGAGCTGTTCGAACACCTGCCGGAAGTCGGCGACCTCGACAAGCCCAAGCTGGTGTTCTTCTTCGACGAGGCCCATCTGCTGTTCGACGAAGCGCCGAAACCGCTGCTGCAAAAGATTGAGCAGGTGGTGCGCCTGATCCGCTCCAAGGGCGTCGGCGTATTCTTCGTCACGCAAAATCCGCTGGACATTCCCGACACCGTGCTGGGCCAGCTCGGCAATCGCGTGCAACATGCCTTGCGTGCCTACACGCCGCGCGACCAGAAGGCCGTGCAGGCGGCGGCAGAAACCTTCCGCGCCAATCCGCAACTGAACACCGCGACCGCCATCACCGAACTCGGCGTCGGCGAAGCGCTGGTGTCCTTCCTTGATGAAAAGGGCCGTCCTAACATAGTCGAACGCGCTTACATCATGATGCCGGGCTCGCAGATCGGCCCGATTACCGATGACGAACGCAAGGCCTTTATCGCTTCCTCCGTGGTCGCCGGCGTCTACGAAAAAGTTGTCGACCGTGAATCCGCCTACGAAAAACTCAAGGGCCGCGCCGCCCAGCAACCAGGCAATGCAACTGCTGGCGGTGCGCCTTCCAACACGACCGTAGCGGGCGAACCGGAATCTTCCGGCGGCGGGCTCGGCGATTTGCTGAAAGACGCTGCCGGCGGATTTTTCGGCAACAGCGCAGGTGGCAAGGGTGGAAGCAGCCGGCGCGAATCGCCCGTGGAAGCCATGGTCAAATCTGCAGCGCGCAGCATCGGCTCGCAGGTCGGCCGTGAAATCATTCGCGGCGTGCTCGGATCCCTGCTCAAGAAGCGTTGATCGATCAGTCCATGGCAGTTCCCGAGGACCATTCCTCACGCTCTGAAGTGCTGGGTCGTTTTCGCCCGCGTCTGACGCTGCACACGCTTACGCGCGGCGACGGCGTGTTCGGCTTGCGTCCGGGCGGACTGTTCGGGCCGCGTGGCGGCAACGTCACCGTGGCGCAGGTCGACTGGACTTATTCTGCGGGCGAGCATCTGCGCTGGGAAACTTCCGCGCAAACCAGCCTCATGGACCAGAGTGCCGCCGCCACGCAAACCTTGTTCGATGCGAAAGGGCGGCAGGTCGTCATGCGCCGCAACCTGCACGCTGAGGCCGATGCGCTCGAAGCGATTCAGGCGGCGGGATTGCTGCCGCTGCCTGCCGACGCCTTGCAATGGCGCGCTGACGACATGGCGACCTTGCACGATCCCTTATGGTCGCTCCTGCTGGAAAACAGCTTCGGCGATTTCTGGGCCGATCAGGTCCCGCAATTGCAGGAGCAGGGCTGGGCCATCGTCGTGCGTCCCGGCTTCGCGCATGAAAGCGTTCCGGTCGACGCCTGGCGGCTGATCGTCAGTCCCGAATCCGGCGCCGTAGTCGGCAAGGAAGTCGC
This sequence comes from Herbaspirillum sp. GW822-FHT03A08, assembly GCF_058801885.1. Classification (NCBI taxonomy): domain Bacteria; kingdom Pseudomonadati; phylum Pseudomonadota; class Betaproteobacteria; order Burkholderiales; family Oxalobacteraceae; genus Herbaspirillum; species Herbaspirillum sp. GW822-FHT03A08. The sequence continues at coordinate 143,503 of NZ_JBXANR010000008.1, forward strand.
CAGCCGGCTGCAGCAGGGACGCCACAAAGTCATCGGCGATTTCGGTGAAGTTGGTCCCGGCCGCGCAGCATGGTGGCTGTTGACGATGGGTATCGAAATCGAAGGCCAGTCCTTCGACCTGGCGCCGATGCTGGCCGACCTGTTGCGCCGCGATGCGCGCTGGACCGACGTGCAAAAGATCGCCGCCATCGACGATATCTCCGTCATCTCATTGCGCGCACCGGGCGGCAAGCGCGTCGATGCGCTGGCAGCGCCGCTCAAGGTGATCGTCTCGGCCATGCTCGATCTGCTGACCGATCCGCGCCGCAAGGAAGGCGCATTGCGTATTTCCGCATGGGACGCCGGCCGTCTGGAAGACATGTGCCTGCGCCTGGGCGACAGCGACGCCGCGCACAGCGGCGTGCTGACCATGGAAAGCGACGCCGGCCTGCGCGCGCTGGCGCAACGCCTGCGCGCCGCCGGCGAGCCGCCGCCGATTACCGCGCCGCAAGGACTCGGCGTCACGCTGCGGCCTTATCAACTGCATGGCGTCGCGTGGCTGCAATACCTGCGCGAACACAATCTGGCCGGCATCCTGGCCGACGACATGGGGCTGGGCAAGACGGCGCAGATGCTGGCGCACATCCTGATCGAACAGCAGTCGGGCCGGCTCGATTGTCCGGCGCTGGTGGTGCTGCCGACATCGCTGGTCTTCAACTGGCAAGCCGAAGCCAAGCGCATGGCGCCGGGGCTGCGCGTGCTGGCGCTGCAGGGGCCGGAGCGTGAAGAAGATTTCGCGCGCATGGCTGGTTACGACCTCGTGCTCACCACCTATCCGCTGGTGTGGCGCGACCTCGACATGCTGGCGCGGCAACAATTCCATCTGCTGATCCTCGACGAAGCGCAGACCGTCAAAAATGCGTCGGCACGTGCCGCCAGCGCGGTGCGCCGTCTGCGCGCGCGGCATCGCATCTGCATGACCGGCACACCGATGGAAAACCATCTCGGCGAGTTGTGGACGCAATTCAATTTCCTCATGCCGGGATTCCTCGGCGACGCCACCACATTTGCACGGCTGTGGCGCAAACCGATTGAAGAGAACGGCGAAACCCTGCGCGCGCAATTGCTGGCGCAGCGCGTGCGCCCCTTCATCCTGCGCCGCCGCAAGGAAAATGTCGCCACGGAATTGCCCGAAAAGACGGTTGCCGTCAAATTGCTTCGCCTGGCGGGCGCACAGCGCGATCTCTACGAAAGCGTACGGGTCGCCGCCGACAAGCAAGTGCGCCGCGCGCTGGAGCGCAAGGGCTTCACCGGATCGCACGTGACGATCATGGATGCCCTGCTCAAGCTGCGCCAGGTATGCTGCGATCCATGGCTGCTGAAAGGGGAAGGGGCAAGAAAAAGCGCACCCAAAAACATCGAACGCGCCAAGATAGAACTGCTGCGCGACATGCTGCCGTCGCTGGTGGCGGAAGGCCGTCGGGTGCTGGTGTTTTCGCAGTTCACCGAGATGCTGGAGCTGATCGAAACCGAACTCGACGCCTTGCAGCTCGACTGGCTGTCGCTGACCGGCAAGACGCCGCCGGCGCAACGCGGCGAGGTGGTGGCGAAGTTTCAGAGCAAGGGCGTGCCGATTCTGCTGATCAGCCTCAAGGCCGGCGGCATCGGCCTCAATCTGACGGCGGCCGACACCGTCATCCTCGTCGATCCATGGTGGAATCCGGCCGTGGAAGAACAGGCCATCGCCCGCGCGCATCGCATCGGCCAGGACCAGACCGTGCTGGTCTACAAGCTCATCATCGAAGGCAGCATCGAAGAGCGCATCATGGAGTTGCAAGAACGCAAATCGGTACTGACTGAAGGCGTGCTGGGCAGCGACGCGGAACTCGCGCCCAAATTCGACGCCGCCGAACTCAATGCGCTGATGGCGCCGCTGAGCGCATCGCTTCGGGCCATCTGAACCCGAAGGCGAGGGCACTTCGGCGCTCCGGGCCGGGAGCGTTTACAATCATGCGATGTCTTCCGCCACACTTTCCCCCAACATTTCCAAACGCCAGGCTTATCTCGGCGGTTTGCTGCTCGCCGTCGTCGGCGCCATTTTCTTCTCTGCCAAGGCGATCGTCGCCAAGCTGATGTACCGCTATCACGTCGATGCGGTCATGGTGATCAGCTTGCGCATGATGTTTTCTTTTCCGATGTTCGCCGTCGTGGCGGTCTGGCAGGCGCGTCATTCGCCGCCGCTGGCCGGACGCGATTATGCGAAGATCGTCTTTCTCGGCCTGATCGGCTACTACCTGTCGAGCTTCCTCGATTTCCTCGGCTTGCAATATATTTCGGCCGGGCTGGAGCGGCTGATTCTGTTCCTCACGCCGTCGTTCGTGCTGCTGATCTCCTTCACGTTTTACAAGCGCAAGGTCGGTCTGGTGGAGTGGGCCGCGCTGCTGGTGTCCTACCTCGGCACGGCGCTTGTGCTGCAACATGACATCAATACCGGCGGCAGCAACGTGGTGCTGGGCAGCGTGCTGGTGCTGGGCGCGGCGATTTCGTATGCGCTCTATCTGATCTTCTCGGGCGAGCTGGTGCGCCGGGTCGGCGCGATGCGCCTGGTGGCGTACGCCATGTGCGTGTCGTCGGTGGCGTGTATCGTGCAGTTCTTCATCTTGCGTCCGACGTCTGCGCTGGTGCAGCCGGTCGAGGTGTATCAGTTGTCTGCATTCAACGCCGTGTTTTGCACCGTGCTGCCGGTGTTCCTGACCATGATCGCCGTGGCGCGCATCGGTGCGCCGAGCGCTGCGCAGGCGGGGCTGGTCGGACCGGTGTCGACGCTGTTCCTCGGCGCTATGCTGCTGGACGAGCCGATTACGGCGATTCAGTTGGTGGGTACGGCGCTGGTGCTGTCCGGAATTTATTTGTTGTCGCGCAAAAAGACTTAAGCAAGTTTTCTTCAATCGCCATTCAGGAGACCGAAATGACAAAAGCAATCAGAATGTTCAAGACCGGCGGACCGGAAGTCATGGAATACGTCGACGTTGAAGTCGGCGATCCCGGCCCCGGCGAAGTCCGTATCCGCCACGCCGCCGTCGGCCTGAATTTTATCGATGTCTACTTCCGCATCGGCCTGTATCCGCAGCCGCTGCCGAGCGGTCTCGGCCAGGAAGGTGCGGGCACCATCGAGGCCGTCGGCGCCGGCGTGTCCGACTTCAAGGTCGGCGACCGTGTTGCTTATGCCGGCCGTCCCAATGGCGCCTACGCTGAAGCGCGCGTGATGCCTGCCGATATCCTGGTCAAGCTGCCGGATTCGATCAGCTTCGACACCGCTGCGGCCATGATGCTGCAAGGCATGACCGTGCAATACCTGCTGCGCCAGACTTATCCGCTCAAGGGCGGCGAGACCATCCTGCTGCACGCCGCTGCAGGCGGTATCGGTCTGATCGCCTGCCAATGGGCCAAGGCGCTGGGTGTGACCGTGATCGGCACCGTCAGCACCGACGAAAAGGCCGCGCTGGCGACCGCTGCAGGTTGCACGCACGTGATCAACTACAAGACCGAGAACTTCGTCGAACGCGTCAAAGAACTCACTGGCGGCAAAGGCGTGCCGGTGGTGTACGACTCGATCGGCAAGGATACCTTCCTCGGTTCGCTCGACTGCCTGTCGCCGCGTGGCATGATGGTCAGCTTCGGCAGCGCCTCCGGTCCGGTATCGCCGTTCGGCGTGAGCGAACTGGCGTCGCGCGGTTCGCTGTTCCTGACGCGTCCTTCGCTGGGCAATTATGTCGCCACGCGCGAGGCGCTCAACGCCACGGCCGGCGATCTGTTCGCCATGGTCGAAGCTAAAAAGGTCAACATCGACATCAACCAGCGCTATGCGCTGAAAGACGTCGGCCAGGCGCATGCTGATCTGGAAGGCCGCAAGACCACCGGTTCCACCATCCTGATTCCCTGAGGACCGGTCTTGACTAACTCCGATCCGGGCAAGAGCCCGATGAATCACCCCGACGAGCAGCCGTCAGGCACCGACGGCTCGCCCAAGTTCGGGCGTCTGCTGATCGTGCTGATCCTGGCGGTGCTGGTGATTGTGGCGATCACTTTCGGCAGCGAAGCGTTGTATTCCTGATCGTTCGTCAGGCGCCGGATGTAAAAAAATCCCGGTCTTGCTCAAGTGGCAAGACCGGGATTTTTGTTGCTGACGTCAGTTTCTTCGGATAAAGCTTAAACGGACATTACTGGACGGGTTTGGCGGGTGCCGCAGCCGGGAGAGCTATAGGCGGCGGTGCCTTGTCCAGCTTCAGCACCACGTGACGCGATACGCCGCTGGGACCAGGGAATTCCGAAAATGCGCTGCGCACCATATATGGCATCGCCATCGGCAAAGTCGCCTCGCGACCCTCGCTGTCAACCGTCACTTCGTACAACTTCTGATCTCCGGCTGCGCGCGCAATGGTCACATGCAGGCGCCGCTGAAATACGGGGAAGGCGGTGGTCTGCATCGGAGGACCCCAGAAAGGATCGTAGAACGGTCCCGGCCCCCACGGTCCGAACCCGCGTCCGCGCCAGCCCGGATAGCCGGGGCCGTACCAGAAGGGGTCATACATCGGCTGCGTCACGACAATCGTGCCGGACTGCATGCCGTAGGCAAAAGACACCTTCAGCGCAGCAGCATTGGCCGGGGAGGCGTCGATAAAGCCCAGACGCAGTAATTCAGCGCGAATCAGTTGCTCGTAGTTACGGTATTCGAGGCTGCCTTCCTGTTCCCTGGCGGGCGCGAAGACGAAGGATTTGTCCTTCAGGTCGGCCGGCCAGGCGTGGAAGGCCGTGACGTCGCTGGTGATAGTGGTGGCGCATCCTGTGAGCAGGGCGCTGCCGGCAAGGAAAAGGACTCCAAGCAAGCGTTTCATGGTGAGTCTCCGGTGGTTCTGGCAAGAGTATTGGGTGAGGTAAAACGGCCTCGGTGAAATCTGCAGGCTGGTATTCTCGCCGTTTTCTGCCGATTCATACGGTTGATTGGTAAAATCGTGTTTTGTTCCTATTGCACTCTGCACCTCTGCATCCATTTCACGGGATATCCTCCATGCGCACAGAAACGCCTCCGACGATTTACCGCAAAGATTACGCTGCTCCGGCCTATTTTGTCGACACTGTCGAAATGGGCTTCGATCTTGAGCCTGAACTGACCCGCGTTGCGACCCGCATCACCATGCAGCGCAATCCTGCCGCAGCCGGCAAGGATATCGAACTCTACGGCGAAGAACTGGAACTGATCCAGCTGCGCCTGAACGGCAAGACGTTGACCGCGCGCGACTATCGCGTGCAGGGCGGCATCCTGCGCATTCCCGGCGCACCGGCCAAGGTCACGCTGGACATCGAAACCACCACCAATCCGCAGCGCAATACTTCGCTGATGGGTTTGTATGTGTCCAACGGCAATTTTTTCACCCAGTGCGAGGCCGAAGGTTTCCGCAAGATTACTTACTTCCCCGATCGTCCCGACGTCATGGGCAAGTACACCGTCATGCTGCGCGCCGACAAGAAGAAGTACCCGGTGCTGCTGTCCAACGGCAACCTGATCGAAGAAGGCAATCTGCCGGACGGCCGTCATTACGCCAAATGGGAAGACCCGTTCAAGAAGCCGTCCTACCTGTTCGCACTGGTGGCCGGCAAGCTGGTCTGCCAGGAAGAAAACTACAAGCTGCAATCCGGCCGCGAAGTGCTGCTGCAAGTGTGGGTGGAAGAGGGCAACCTCGACAAGACCCAGCACGCCATGGATTCGCTCAAGAACAGCATCCGCTGGGATGAGGAGCGCTTCGGCCTGGAACTGGATCTGGACCGCTTCATGATCGTTGCCGTCGGCGACTTCAACATGGGCGCGATGGAAAACAAGGGCCTCAACATTTTCAACACCAAGTTCGTGCTGGCCAATCCACGCATCGCTACCGATGTCGATTACGCCAACATCGAAGCCGTCGTCGGCCATGAATATTTCCACAACTGGACCGGCAACCGCGTCACCTGCCGCGACTGGTTCCAGCTGTCGTTGAAGGAAGGCCTGACCGTGTTCCGCGACCAGGAATTTTCCGCCGACATGATCGGCAGCGACAGCGGCCGCGCGGTCAAGCGCATCGACGACGTGCGCGTGCTGCGCCAGGCGCAGTTCCCGGAGGATGCCGGCCCGATGGCGCATCCGGTGCGTCCCGACTCCTTCGTCGAGATCAACAATTTCTATACCGTCACCGTCTACGAAAAAGGCGCCGAAGTCGTCCGCATGTACCAGACCCTGCTCGGCCGTGACGGCTTCCGCAAGGGCATGGACCTGTACTTCAAGCGTCACGACGGCCAGGCAGTGACCTGCGACGATTTTCGCGCCGCCATGGCCGATGCCAACAAGCGCGACCTCAAGCAATTCGAGCGCTGGTACAGCCAGTCCGGCACGCCGCGCGTCGCCGCTTCGGTGCGTTATGACGCCAAGGCCAGGACGCTGGAACTGACGCTGGAACAATCCTGCCCGTCCACGCCAGGACAAAAGAAAAAGCTGCCGTTCCACATTCCCGTCGCCGTCGGCCTGCTCGACAGCAAGGGCAAGGATATGGCATTGAGTTTGTCCGGCGACAAGGCGGCCAAGTCAGCGCAGACCACGCGCGTGCTGGAGCTGACGCAAGCCAGACAGACCTTCAAATTCACCGGCGTCGACGAGAAACCGGTGCCGTCGATCCTGCGCGGTTTCTCCGCGCCGGTGGTGCTGGAATACGAATACAGCGACGCCGAGCTGGCCTTCCTGATGGCGCATGACAGCGATGCCTTCAATCGCTGGGAAGCCGGCCAGCGTCTGGCGACACGCCGTCTGCTCAACCTGACCATCGCCGTGCAGGCTGCGCGCCAGTCCGGTCACGTGGTGTCGGTCGAATCCGTGCTTGGCAATCTGCAGCAGGACGACGCACTGACCAATGCGCTGCGCGCCACGCTCAACGACAACTCGCTCGACCCGGCTTTCCGCGAACTGGTGCTGACCCTGCCGTCGGAAACCATGATCGCCGAGCAGATGGAAGTCATCGATCCGCAAGCCATCCACGCCGCGCGCCAGTTCCTGCGCCGCACGCTGGCCAAAGACTTGCGCGCCGATCTGCTGGCGGCTTACAAAGCGAACCAGAACAAGGGCGCTTACAGCCCCGACGCGACCGCTTCCGGCAAGCGCGCATTGAAGAATGTCGTACTGTCCTATCTGGCCGAACTCGACGACGAGCAAGCGCACACGCTGGCGCAACAGCAATGCGACGACGCCAACAACATGACCGACCGCCTGGCTGCACTGGCGGCACTGACCAACAGCCGCGCCGAAGGCAAGGGTAAAGCGCTGGAAGCCTTCTACACCGAGTTCGAGCAAGAGGCGCTGGTTATCGACAAGTGGTTCACGCTGCAAGCCACCGCGCGCACTGCGGATGTCGAAATGGTCCGCGCGCTGGCGCAGCATCCGGCCTTTACGTTGAAAAATCCGAACCGCGCACGCAGCCTGATTTTCAGTTTCTGCAACGGCAATCCATCGGCATTCCACGCGCTCGACGGCAGCGGCTACACCTTCTGGGCGGAGCAAGTCATCGCGCTCAACGGCAGCAACCCGCAAGTCGCGGCCCGTCTGGCGCGCAGCATGGACCGCTGGCGCAAGTATTCGCCGGCGCTGCAGGAAAGAATGCGCGCCGCGCTGCGTCAGGTGGCCGATACGCCGAACCTGTCGCGCGATGTCGCCGAAGTGATCACCAAGTCGCTGTCCAATTGAAACCGCGCAGCGAACGCACCACAGATTTGATTTTTAAGAGAGAGCATCATGACCAAACGCATCAGCCTGACCCAACATCTGATTGAGCAGCAACGCCTGCACAACAAGATCCCATCCGAACTGCGCCTCCTGATCGAAGTCGTCGGCCGCGCCTGCAAGAGCATCAGCCATGCCGTCGGCAAGGGCGCGCTGGGTGAGGTGCTGGGCACCGCCGGCAGTGAAAACGTGCAGGGCGAAGTGCAGAAGAAACTGGACGTCATCTCCAACGAAATCCTGCTCGAAGCCAACGAATGGGGCGGCCACCTGGCCGGCATGGCGTCGGAAGAAATGGAAACCATCCACCCGATTCCCAATCGTTATCCAAAAGGCGAATACCTGCTGATGTTCGATCCGCTGGATGGCTCCAGCAACATCGACGTCAACGTTTCCATCGGCACCATCTTCTCCGTACTGAAGGCGCCGGACGGCATGACCACGCCGTCGGAACAAGACTTCCTGCAACCCGGCACCAAGCAAGTCGCCGCCGGCTACGCCGTCTACGGTCCGCAAACCGTGCTGGTGCTGACCACCGGCGACGGCGTGCACTGTTTCACGCTGGACCGCGAAATGGGCGCCTGGGTGCTCACCCAGCGCGACATGCAGATCCCTGCCGACACCAAGGAATTCGCCATCAACGCCTCCAACGCGCGTCACTGGTATCCGCCAGTCAAGCGCTATGTCGACGAAATGCTGGCCGGCTCCACCGGTCCGCGCGGCAAGGATTTCAACATGCGCTGGATCGCCTCCATGGTCGCCGACGTGCATCGCATCCTCAACCGCGGCGGCGTTTTCATGTACCCGGCCGATGCGCGTGAACCGGACAAGCCAGGCAAGCTGCGCCTGATGTACGAAGCCAACCCGATGGCTTTCATCGTCGAGCAGGCCGGCGGCGCTGCGACCAATGGCGATCAGCGCATCCTCGACATCCAGCCTGAGAAGCTGCACCAGCGCGTCGCGGTGTTCCTCGGTTCGAAGAATGAAGTCGAGCGCGTGACCGGTTATCACAAAGAGTAAGCGCGCAAGCGGCTGGTGTTTCGCCGATGCTGAAACGACAAGGGACTTGCGATGCAAGTCCCTTTTTTCATGCAGCAGCAGATAAGGCGTTACGCCGCTTTCTTCAGCGCCGCCAGTAGCGTCTTGTTGAACGCAGGAATATCATCCGGCTTGCGCGATGTGATGAAGTTGTCGTCCTGCACCACTTCGCGATCAACCCACTTGCCGCCAGCGTTCTTGAAGTCATCCTGCAAGCTCGGCCAACTGGTGACTGTACGATTCTTCGCCAGTCCCGCGGAAATCAGCAGCCAGCCGCCATGGCAGATCGCAGCAATCGGCTTGTGCGCCTCATTCGCTTGCTGAACAAACTTCACTGCCTCCGGCACCAGCCGCATGGCGTCGCCGTTGACCACACCGCCCGGCAGGACGACGGCCGCGTAGTCCTCCTGATGCGCCTGTGCAAAAGTCTTGTCGACCTTCACCTGCTCGCCTTTATCGACGTGCTTGAAACCCTGCAGCGTGCCGCTTTTGGCAGAGATCACGTCGACCTGCAGGCCGGCTGCTTCCAGCGCCTTTTTCGGTTCCAGCAATTCGGCTTGTTCAAAGCCGTCGGTGGCGAGGATGGCGACGCGTGTTGAATGAGTGGATGAAGATGGATTGGCCATGATGATTTCTCCATAAAAGGAAGCGTGAGCTTCCGGTGAGCGATGGCCGACGCGTGCATGTGAACATGCCGCCGCGCCGGCAGAACAATCATCCTGCGCCCAAACAATAACGCCGCCTATCAGCGTAGCGCTGAAGGCGGCGTCAGAAGACCGGCGACGGGGAAACAGATCAGCGCCGCTGCATTAATCGCACGCTATGAATTGCCGTGAAGCCGACCGACATCCAGATCGGGATATACGTCCACAACTGCGCCGACGTGAGCGTCTCATCCAGCAGGATGATCGCCACCACCACCAGCAACACCGGCTCGACATAACCGAGAATTCCGAACAGGCCCATCGGCAGCAAACGGCTCGCGCGCAAAAAGCAATCCAGCGCTGCCGTACTCAGCAGACCCAGTCCCGGCAGCAGCATCAGATACATGTCTGGCCGCTGCCACACCGCCGACAGATTCGGACTGATCGCCAGTGTATACAGCGCGACCGGCGTCAGCAGCGCAACCTCCATCGTGAAGATCACCATCGAATCCAGCTTCAGGCGTCGCCGCAACATGAAGTAAGGCGGATACCCCAGCGCCACCAGCACCGTCGGCCACGAAAACGCCCGCGTCATCCACAGCTCATGCAACACGCCCGCAATCGCACACGCCACCGCAATGCGCTGCCATACATCCAGACGTTCACCGTAATAGAAGCGCCCGATCAGCACCATCGCCAGGGGCAGCAAAAAATACCCCAGCGACACATCCAGCGCACGTCCATTCAACGGCGCCCACAAGAACAGCCACAACTGCACACCCAGCATCGCAGTCATTGCCACAAACAACAGCGCTTGCAAAGGATTGTGCAGCAATGCAAGAACGGCATCACGCAACTGCACGCCATGCTTGCGCCAGCCGATCAGCGCGAACGCCAGCGGCAGCGTCCATACGATACGCCAGGCAAAGATGTCGAGGCCATTGAGCGGCGTCAGCCAGCTGGTATAGGCGGAGAGCAGGGCGAACAGCGTCGACGCGATGACGGACAGGGCGATGCCGCGCGCCGTTTCAGGATGGTTCATGCAGAAAGTGAGCTAAGGGGATTCATACAGCGGCACCAACATGGTGCGAGCGCGATTGTAGCTTAGTCGGAGAATGGCGCCGAGGGTTATGTCGAGAAAGCATGAGGATGGCGGCAGACGCCATTTTTGCCAGAGTGAAATTTTCGCTGGGATCTCGCTGGGATCTCGCTAGGATTTTATTCGCGCTGACGTCAGATGGCGGAAATTAGCTTCGACATCGCCTGAGTTCTCCACGTAAAATCCGATCCTGCATCAACAGAAAAATAAAGAATAGAAAAGAGGGAAGATAAAATGGCTACTCCACAAACGATGCTCTCCGTAGTCGCTCGCGACGAAGTGCATTTGCAGTTTTCATTGAAAGCGAATGTCGATATTCAACAACTTTTCGCGACGCTCGGAAAACTCTGGGAGCCTGAAATAACCGGCATTACCGATCCGACGCTCAATGAGCATCATCAAAGGACGGGCGGCACCGCGAATGTGGTCCTGGGATTTAAGCCTGAACTCTGGCGCGAGGTCGATCCGGAAGGAACACCCGGTAATCTGGAATCTTTCCGTCAAGACATCGTCAGTGCCGGCGGCATGATCGCACCCGCTACGCAATGCGACCTCTGGATCTGGATCACGCAGTCAAACGCCGCAACACTTTATGACAGCATGAGCAAAGCAGTAGCGATGCTGCATCCTTTTGCCGATGTCGTCAGCGAGCAGGTCTGTTTTCCCTATCACAACAATGTGACGTTCGACGGATTCGCCGATGGGGTTGCCAATCCCAATCTGTTTCGCGCCAATAGTGTTGCCATCATTCCTGATAGTGAAAGAGGCGAGGGCGGATCAACTGTGCTGATCCAGAAATGGAGAATGGACGTCGAGAAACTGAGGGGCCTTTCCGTACACGAGGCCGAGAACGTATGGGGTAGAACCAAAGCTGGAAGTCACCAGCTATCGCCTTTGCCGGAAGATTCTCATGTCGGAAGAAATCAATTCCGGAGGAACGGTGAGGAAATAGATATTGTCCGCAGGAATGCCAATTATGGGAACGCGAAAGAAGCGGGAATCATGTTTGTCGGCTTTTGCAATGACATCACCGTCACGATGGGAATGCTCAGACAGATGTACGGGGTCGGCGACGATGGCGTTTCGAAGACCGACAAGCTGCTGAATTTTTCCACCGCCTTGTCGTCTGCGGTGTATTTCGTGCCAAGTCTGGATGCATTGCTGAAAATGGGTATCTCGCCGACCGATATTGACTAGACCCGGTCTCTGCAATTGCCGCTATTGTCGGCGGCAATGATTCTCTCATGGCCGCCGGTGCCGCCGTAGCATACTGACATGAGGGCTGGCGCCGGCGGGCATAGGTCAGCTCGGCCGGACGATCGTACCGGCGCTTTCTCCGACCACCGTCGTCCACAAGCGCACTTGCCATTGCGTGACAACGCCATTAAGCACATAGGGATCCTTGTTGGCGAAGTTTTCAGCAACCTCGGGCGAGTTACCGGTGAACAGCAACATCGCCTCATCTTCCGGATCGCTGAGCGCGCCGCCGAGGATCAGCTCACCGCGTTCGGCGGCTTCCCACGCGAACTTGAGATGGTCGTTGCGGAACGGCAGTTTGACGGTTTTGCTGTCTTTGACGAAGCGGTAAAAAAGAACGTAGTGCATGGCGGCCTCTCTTCAGTTGCGCTGGAATGCGCGATAAGAACAAATCATCGGATCAGCGAATTGTACGCCGCAGCGGGCAGTTGCAAATACAAGTCATTGCGCGGGCCGCTCGTAGTAGATGTCCCATTCGCCTTCATCAATCTGTACAAAACCATGCTGCTGATAAAAGCGGTTGGCCTCGCTTTGTTTCAGTGCGCCGACGCGGACAGGCTGCATGGCCGCATCCGCTTCAGCGACGAGCTGAACCAGCACCGCGCTGCCGATACCTTTGCCCTGATGGTCAGGATGCAGATACAGGTGATCCAGCAACAGATGCCCGTCGTTCTGTTTCATCACGACAAATCCGACGCGCAGGCCATTCGACAGGATGTAGCGCGTATGCCGCGGCGAAAATCCCGACTCAAACCGCTCACGCGCCCTCACCGGGTCGAACCGGCCGACGCGTTCCAGGCTTTCGCGCATGGCGGCGATGCGGATCAGAACCAGTTCATCGAGATCGGACGATGTGGCCGGGGCGAAGCTGATGGTGCCGTCGTGTTGACTCATGATTTCAGTAACTTTCGGATCGTCAATGCTGATGCCGATGATGCGCATCCGGGTAATGCGCGTGCGAGTGCGTCAGCCCGGCGTGCTGATGCCGATGACGATGCGTGGTGCCGGGTGCGACCGCGACGTCGTGGTCGTGCAGATGGTGTTCATCATGGGTATGTTCATGATCGTGTTCCATTTCTTCATGGTGATGCGTATGGGCGTGCCGTTCCGAAAGATGCAGCCAGATGCCCCAGGCCATGAAGAGGCCGGCAATAACGAGTGGCGGTGTCAGTTGTTCTCCGGTGAGCAGGGCGAGACCGGCGCCGAAGAAAGGCGCGACGGAGAAGTAAGCGCCGGTGCGCGCCGTACCAAGATGGCGCAGCGCGGCGACGAACAGGGCAAGGCTGACGCCGTAAGCCAGAAAACCGACCAGCAGGGTGGCGCCGATCACGGGCGCCTCCGGAAAATGTGCGCCGGATAACAAGGCCAGCACCAGGTTCGTGCCACCGGCGGCCAGGCCTTTGACGGACGCGATCCAGGTGGCGTCGTTCAGCGAGACCTTGCGCGTGAGATTGTTGTCGAGTCCCCATGCCAGGCAGGCGCCGAGCACGGCGAGCATCGGCCATAGCGTGACCGGCCCGGTCTGCGCAGGCCAGCTCAGGATGACGGCGCCGACGACGATGGCGAGCATGCCGAGCATGATGCGGCGGTCGACATTTTCTTTGAAGGCGAACCATGCCAGTAGTGCGGTGAAAACGCCTTCTGCATTGAGCAGCAAGGATGCCGAGGATGCAGGCATGCCCGTCAGACCGATCATCAGGAGCACAGGCGCGAGGACGCCGCCGCAGGCAATGGCGCCGGCGAACCACAGTAGTTCAGTGCGCTCCGGCACGGCTTGCCGGGCGCCGCTTAGCTGGCGGTAGATTGTCAATCCAAGACCGGAGCCGAGATAGAGCAGGGCGGCGATCATCCAGGGCGAATTATTCGTCAACAGCATGCCGGCCAGCGGTGTGGCTGCGCCGAACAGCAATGCCGCCAGCAAGGCTGCCTGCGGGCCGGACGAGACGATGTTCTTCAGTTTGCTCATGATGGTCTTGTGGGGCGATTGAGTGACGATCTATTTTAGTCCCTCATTGCAGCCGGGCTTGTCGAACAGCGCTGCCAAGCCACAAGCCGAGTGATACATGGCAAAGGTGCGATGCGCAACGCCCGGTACTTCCAGCAGGCGATGGCGTTGCGGCAAGCGGGCGGCTTCAGCGGCTGCAGCGATATGCCGGAAGTAGGCATGTCCGCGCTCCAGGCGTGTTGCGCCCTGGCTCTTGTACGCGCAGGACATGCCGAGCGCATCGGCGTTGGGATCGTTGTCGGCGGTGCCGAGCAGATACACGACATCGCGCTGCAGATAGTCTTTTTCCAATGCGGCGGAGGACACCGGCTGTTGCAGATAGCCAGGCAGCTTGTTTGCCAATCCATTGTTCCAGGTGCTCACGCTCGGGCAGTTTGCGCGCGCATCCGTAAAACTGCCATCCGCTTGCGGCCGCTTGTCGTCGAAGTACAGATAAGAGGCAGGGTTGGCGACGACATAGCGCACGTGGATACCCATAGCGGCGAGGTCCTGCACGGCGCGGCCGGCAACTGCATAGCGTTGCACGAACTGGCCGCCGGCGGAATGACCGGCGAGCACGACGTCGTTCAGATTGGGAAATAGCTTGCGGTCGGCCAGCCGCGCGAAGATCGCATCCATCACGCTGAAGGTACTGACCGGGGTTGGTGATTTGGCATCGTAGCCTTGCAGCCATCCGCTTTCCTGCCACTGCAACATTGCGGCGGGCAGATGATGTGCGGTCACATCGGTTGCAGTCAGAAATTGCGGCGTGACGAAGAGCGTATGGGCGGCGAGATCGCCGGCACGCTGCTGCAGATCCTTGTCGGCATCAATGTCGCGTCGCGGCCAGCCGTGGATGATGATGACGGCGCGTGTGATATCCGTTTGCGCAAACTCCCAGTCGCGCGAGACGCGTATCGGTATGTCGCCTGCACCGCTTGCCGTCTGTACATGAAAACGGTCTTGCAGCACGACTGGCACCGGACTGTTGACGACATCGATCTCCGCCGCGCGGGCGGAATGACATAACGCTACACAGAAAATTATTCCCGGTATCAGCCTGCGGACGGGCGGCATGGACTTTCCTTTCTTCGACATATGCAGCAAATACGCAGCAGATGCACGGCAAATATGCAAGCGTGTGGCAATGAGGCAAGACGCGCATTGTCGCATTCCGTTTCGCTGCGATGCTGACATTCTGCTGAACTTTCTCAGGGTGTCCGTCGGCTCTGCATCCGGCGTAAACAGCCTGTTTACCTGCCCATTTCCTCGGTTGCAGTTTAGTGGGTCGTCGGGTAACATCAGCCGACCATGACACCAGTGATCAGCAATCCGATCACTGTTGCGATGCGTCGTTTTTCATGACGGCACGGTGTTGGTCTGAGGCAATAAAAAATAACGCTCAGACAAACGAATCAACGAACAACGAATGCCGATAGTCAACAAGTCATCAGCACATGAGCAGCAAACCATAATAGGTATGCACACGGATGCACACGAAGGGGGCCGTATTTCTGTCATTTTTACCGCCGGGGGGACGGTGATCCGCCGCCGCTTTGTCCGTATTGCCTGTGCTTGCAGCATGCTGTTCGCGGCCTGGATGCCGGGTGCCGCCAATGCCGGCGGTCCCGATTGTTCGCGCCCTTATACCCTCGCTTTGCATGATCACGGCCTGTTGTACTCGGCCGATACCGACACCGGTATCGACAAGGATTTTGCCGATGAACTGATTCGCCGCAGCGGCTGCAAGGTCGGCGTCAGCCTGATGTCGCGGGCACGCATCTGGCAACTGATCGAATCGGGCGCACTCGACTTCAGCCTGTCGGGCATCGCCAGTCCGGAACGTCGCCGTTTCGCTTCCTTTGCCTGGTACTTCAGCAATAAGTATTATCTGCTGGTGCGCAAAGATGCCGGTATGCGCCAACTGGCGGAGTTCGAGCGCAGCGAAAAATTCCGTCTCGGTGTGATCCGCAGTTTCCGCTACAGTGATTCGGCCAACCGTCTGGTTGATACCTTGACTGCGGCCAATCGCGTCACCCAGGCCGGCGGTCTCGATCCTTTGTACAAGGCGCTGCTGGCCAACCGCATTCAGGGCATGATCATGGAGCCCTTCGACTATCCGGTAGTGGAAGAGAAACACATCCGCGACGTGACCTCGATCATCGAATTCAACGATCCGTCAGTACCGCACGGTCTCATCATGTCGAAGAAAGCCTTGTCGCAATCCGAGCGCGAGAAGTGGCGCGCGCTGGTCAACGAGATGCGCGCCGACGGCACCATCCGCCGCATCTTCGAAAAATATTTCTCGCCATCGCTGGCTGCAACGATGGTTGAATTCCAGGCGGAGCCGTGAACTGGATCCGGCAGATCTTGCTACCGCTGGCGATCATGATCGCCGGCTTCAGCGTGACATGGCTGGCGTGGGATCACGAACGCCAGGCGTCGCAGAAAGAGTTGCACGCGCAGTTCGATTTTTCCTTGCGCGAGGCAGTCAGCCGCGTCGAGCAGCGTATCGCCAGCTATGAGCAGATGCTGCATGGCGTGCAAGGCCTGTTTGCCGCGTCCGGTACTTTCGATCGCACCGCCTTTCACGACTACGTCGCCTCGCTGAACCTGGACGCCAACTTCTCCGGCATCCAGGCCATCGGCGCAGAAGAATGGATTCTCGACAGCGACAAGACCGCTCACATCGCGCGCATGCACCAGCTCGGTTTCGCCGACTACGCCATCCGCCCTGCAGGCGACCGCGTCGACTATGCGCCCATCATCATGCGCGAGCCCTATGTCGGCACCAACCGCGCACCCTTCGGCTACGATCCATGGTCCGAAACCAAGCGCCGCCGCGCCATGGAAAAAGCGCGCGATTCCGGCATGGCGGCCATTTCCGGCAAGGTGCTGCTGGACATCGACAACGGCAATGAGTCGCAGGCCAGTTTCCTCATGTATCTGCCGGTGTTCGCACGCGGCATGCCGCAATCCACCATCGCCGAGCGCCGCACCAATCTGATCGGCTGGGTGCATGCCTCGTTCCGCATGAGCGACGTGATTGCCAGCTTGTACGGCGAACAGCCGATGGGTGTGGCGTTTTCCATTTACGACGGCGTGGAACCGTCTCCGGATGCAGTGTTGTATCGTTCTGCCGGCGCTGGAGCATCTGACGGGGCCCAGGGCAAGGACGTGATTTCTGCGACCGAATATCTGGTCGTGGCCGGTCACAACTGGACACTGACCATGAACACCATGGACGACTTCAATGCGCGCTACGGCCGCAATGCCGAGGCGCAGACGGCCGTCACCGGCATCGGCCTGACTCTGTTGCTGGCCTTGCTGGCATGGGCGCTGATGTCCAGCCGCCGCCGCGCGATTCGCCTGGCGGGCAAGATGACGCGCGAGCTGCGCGCCAGCGAAGAACAGTTCCGCGCCATCGCCGACTGCACCGTCAACTGGGAAATCTGGTGGGGCATGGACGGCAAGCCGCGCTGGATCAATCCTTCCGTCAAAGAGTACACCGGCTACACGGTGGAAGAATGCATGGCGATGGACGATCTCCGGGCGCAGATGATCTACGCCGAAGATTTGCCGCGCGTCGGACCCGAGCTGGACAAGGGGCTGCGCGGCGAACGCGGCGACGATCTCGAATTCCGCTGCGTGCGCAAGGACGGTTCGCTGTTCTGGCTGTCGGCGTCATGGATTCCCATTCACGATGCCAACGGCGCCCTCGCCGGCTACCGTACCAGCGGCCGCGATATCACCGAACGCAAGCAGGTCGAAGCCGAGCTGCGCATCGCCGCCGTGGCGTTCGATTCGCTCGAAGGCATCATGGTCACCGACGCGGAAAGCCGCATCCTGCGCGTCAATAACGCCTTCGCCAAAATGACCGGCTACTCCGCCGCCGAGATCATCGGTCTGACGCCCGATGTGTTGCGTTCGGATCGCCACAGCCCGCAGTTCTACGACGAGATCTGGGAAACCATTCAGCGCTTCGGCGGCTGGCAGGGCGAAGTCTGGACACGCCGCAAGAACGGCAAGGTCTATCCGGAATGGCTGACCATTTCGGCAGTCAAGAGCGACGACGGCAGCATCACGCATTACGTCGGCACTCACCACGACATCACCGAACGCAAGATCGCCGAAGAACGCATCAAGGAGCTGGCCTTCTTCGACGCGCTCACGCGCCTGCCGAACCGTACGCTGCTGCTCGACCGCCTCAAGCAAGCCATCGCCGTGAGTGCGCGCAACAAAACCTGCAGCGCGTTGCTGTTCATCGACCTCGATCATTTCAAGACGCTCAACGACACGCTCGGCCATGACAAGGGCGATCTGTTGCTCAAGCAAGTGGCGCAGCGCCTGGCATTGAGCGTGCGCACCAACGACACCGTGGCGCGCGTGGGCGGCGACGAATTCGTGGTGGTGCTGGAAAGTCTGCACAAGAGTCCGCAGGAGGCAGCGACCCAGACCAAGGCCATCGGCGAAAAAATCCTCAGTGTGCTGGACGAGCCGTACCAGTTGGAAGACGTCGAATACCGCACCACCGCCAGCGTCGGCGCAACCGTGTTCCGCGGCCGCCAGGCATCCATCGACGAATTGCTCAAACAGGCCGATCTGGCCATGTACAAGTCCAAGGAAACCGGCCGCAATGCGATGAGTTTCTTCGATCCTGCGATGCAGACCGTTGTACTGGAACGCGCTGCGCTGGAAGCCGGTCTGCGCAAGGCCATCGAAGGCGGCCAGCTGGTGCTGCACTATCAGGCCCAGGTGGTCGAAGGCGGCCGCGTGACCGGCGCCGAAGTGCTGGTGCGCTGGCAGCATCCGCAACGCGGCACGGTGCCGCCGGGTGAATTCATCCCGCTGGCCGAAGAGACCGGTCTCATCCTCTCGCTCGGCAACTGGGTCATGGAAACCGCCTGCGCCCAACTCGCGGTGTGGGCCAAACGCGTCGAGACTTCGCACCTGACCATCGCGGTCAACGTCAGCGCCCAGCAGTTCCGCGAAAGCGATTTCGTCGAGACGGTTTCCGGCATCATCGCCAGGACCGGCGCCAACCCCAAGCGCCTCAAGCTGGAGCTGACCGAGAGCCTGCTGGTCGACAACGTCGAAGACATCATCCAGAAGATGTACGCGCTCAAGGCCAAGGGCGTCGAGTTCTCGCTGGACGACTTCGGTATCGGTTACTCGTCTTTGTCCTACCTCAAGCGCTTGCCGCTGAACCAGCTTAAAATCGATCAGTCGTTTGTGCGCGATGTTCTCGTCGACCCTAACGATGCCTCCATCGCCAAGACCATTGTTGCACTCGCGCAAAGTCTGGGACTGGGAGTCATCGCCGAAGGCGTCGAGACCGATGCGCAACGCAGTTTCCTGGCCGATGCAGGGTGCCACGCCTATCAGGGCTACTTCTTCTGCCGGCCATTGCCCCTGGAAGATTTTGAAAAATTCGTCCAGGAAGTCGATCCCATACTGGAGTAAGTTTTTATGTCCGCATTGTCTGCATTCCCTATCAACGCCAAGTGGCCGGCCCAGCATCCAGAGCGTATCCAGCTGTACTCGCTGCCTACGCCCAACGGCGTCAAGGTTTCCATCATGCTGGAAGAGGCCGGCCTCGCTTACGAGCCGCATCTGGTCAGCTTTGAAACCAACGATCAGTTTTCGCCGGAATTTCTTTCGCTCAATCCCAACAACAAGATCCCGGCGATCATCGATCCCAACGGTCCCGGCGGCAAGCCGCTGACCTTGTTCGAATCGGGTGCGATCCTGATCTATCTGGCCGAGAAGAGCGGCAAGTTCCTGTCGCAGGATCCGGCTGAACGCTACCAGACCATCCAGTGGCTGATGTTCCAGATGGGCGGCATCGGTCCGATGTTCGGCCAGCTCGGTTTCTTCCATCGTTTCGCCGGCAAGGAATTTGAGGACAAGCGTCCGCGCGACCGTTACGTCGCCGAATCGCGCCGTCTGGTTGGGGTGCTTGACCAGCGTCTGGCAGAGCGTGAGTGGGTGATGGGCGACTACAGCATCGCCGACATCGCGATCTTCCCGTGGGTGCGCAATCTGATCGGTTTCTATGAGGCAGGCGAACTGGTCGGCTTCAAGGACTTCCCCCATGTGGCGCGCGCACTGGCGGCGTTTGTGGCGCGGCCTGCCGTGACCAAGGGCCTGGCGATCCCTGCACGCGGCTGATCGCAAAAAACCAATCAGCGGGTTGTCACCGCTGCAATACCAAGCGGAACTCAACAGAAGTGGCCGGCCCTTAGCAAGCCGGCCATTTTCTTGTCCGTAGTTCGCGTTTTCCGCACGCATCCTTCCCCAAGTCTTACAAGTAAAGAAGGCGTCTTCTTATGCCGCCGGTCGCGGCTTGTCCGTACGCTATGGTCGAGGCGCGGGTTTTGCGCCGCTTTGTATGCTTTGCACGCTTTCTATTTCACCCCAGTAGCGAGAAGTCAAAAAACATTCTTCATAGGCTCGCGAATGAGACACCCGATAGTGCGTTACGTCCTGACCGGTTTGCTGGCGATACTTTTGCTCGTCGCGGCCCTCGTCATCTTTATTGCAGTCTTCGACTGGAACCTGGCGCGGCCCTTCATTAACCGCGAGGTGTCGGCGCTCACCGGCCGCGACTTCGCCATCCAGGGCGATCTCAAAGTCCGTTTTCATCAGGGCTTGCGCACCGAGCATGGCTGGCGACGCTACGTGCCGCGGCCGCAGATCAGCGCCAGCGATGTGCATCTTTCCAATCCTTCGTGGAGCAGCGCCGGACCGCAGATGTTTGTCGCGCGCCGTGTCGATATCGCGCTGCATCCGCTCGACCTGTTGCGCAAGACGGTGGTGCTGACCGACGTCGTCCTCGATGCGCCTGCCGTCGCACTGGAACGCCGCGCCGATGGCAGCAATACCTGGACCTTCAGGCAGAATTCTTCGGAACCTTCGGCATGGAGCGTCGAGGTGCAGCGCCTGGCATTTTCCAGCGGCACCATCCGCTACGTCGACGGCATCATCGCGCTCGATCTGCAGGCCAGGGTGTCATCCATTGCCGACAAGGTGGACGCAGCGCAGGCGCGACAAGCTGCGGCGGCGGCAGCAGTACAGACACAGACTACTGCGCCCGCAAATTCGGTAGAAAAGTTCGGTCTGCAATTCGAGTTGGGCGGCACCTATCGCAAAGCCAAGGTCAGTGGATCCGGCAAGGCCGGCGCCGTCATGACACTGGAGCAGGATGACACCGTCTATCCGATTCAGGCCAATGCCCAGCTCGGCGAAAACAAGGTCGGCGTCGACGGTACGCTGACCGATCCGCGTTCGCTGTCGGGCATCGATCTGCAATTGACGCTGGGCGGTTCCAGTATGGCCAATCTGTATCCGCTGACCGGCGTGCTGCTGCCGGAAACACCGCCTTACGCCACCCGCGGCCGCCTGATCGGCAAGAAGGACGGCGAGGTCTGGAACTGGACCTATCAGAACTTTACCGGTACCGTCGGCAGCAGCGATCTGGCCGGCACCGTGCAATATCTGCCGCGCCAGCCGCGTCCCTTGCTGCGCGGGGAAGTGACTTCGAAGCAATTGCGTCTGCAAGACCTGGGTCCGGCCGTAGGCGCGGACAGCAACGCGCAAAAGCAGGCGCGCGGCAAGGCGGCTGTGCAGCCGGATGATAAGGCGCTGCCGGTCGAACAATTCAATACCGAAAAATGGGGTGCGCTGGATGCCGACGTCACCTTCAAGGGCAAGAAGCTGGTGCGCAGCGAAAACATTCCGCTGCAAGACATCGTCGCCGAAATCCACATGAAGGACAAAGTGCTGAGCCTGACGCCGCTCAATTTCGGCATGGCAGGCGGCAATGTCACCTCCAACATCTCGCTCGACGGCCGCCAGAAAAACATCAATGCACAAGTCAAACTGGCGGCGCGCAAACTGAAAGTGCGCGAGCTGTTTCCTGCGCTGCAATCGATGAGCGCAAGCTTTGGTGAAGTGAACGCCGACGCCGCGCTGACCGGCCACGGCAATTCCATCTCGGCGATGCTGGGCTCGTCCAACGGTGAGCTTGGCGCCGTGGTCAGCGAAGGATCCGTCAGTAAATTCATTCTCGAAGCGGCCGGGTTGAACGTCGCCAATGCTGTCTTCGCCAAGGTATTCGGCGACAAGCAGGTGCATCTCAACTGCCTGGCCAGCGACTTCGAGGTCAAGGATGGCCGTGCCGGTATCCGCCAGTTCCTGGTGGACACTGACGATGCGCGGGTTGACGTCACCGGCGACATCGATCTCGCCCGGGAATTGCTCAACCTCGACGTCCGGCCCAAGACCAAGGGGGTGCGTATCTTTTCGCTGCGTACGCCGTTGTACGCCAAGGGCAGCTTCAAGCATCCCGACGTCGGTCCCTATAAGGGGCCGCTGGCGCTGAAGGCGGGGGCGGCTGCGGCTCTGGCCATCGCTTCCCCGTTGGCTGCCGTGCTGCCGCTGGTCAACATGGGCAATGTCAAGGATGCCGATTGTGCCGGCGCCCTGGTCAAGGCGGCGCAGACACGCGCCGATCCCAAATCGGAACCGACTGCTGCGCCCGCCAAACCGGTGACACAGGGCGAAGTGCAAAAATCGCAGCAAGAGAAAAAATAGGAGATACGATGGAAGGCCGCGATCATCCGCAGCAATCATCTTCCCGGCAACCGGCGGCACCGATGTCTGCTACGGAAAAAAATATCCTGATCGGCGCCGCTGCCGTCACGGTGCTGGGCGTGTTGCTGGGACGCCGTCGCAAAAATCGAAATCAGGGCAAGCGCAATGCGGTTACCCAAACCGTTGCACCGGCATCGCCTTCGTCAGAACGCCATGCGCATCAACCTCCATCTCTGCAGCCTGACGCCAGGCTCATGCATGATTTGTTGCCGGTGCTGACCAGCGCCTTGTCAATGCTCGCCTCATGGCGTGCCAAACGTCAGCAGGAAGAAGCGCAGGAACACTCCAGAAAAGCAGTGACGCTGGCTACTGAAATTGAAGCCAAGGCAGCGCAGTTGCCCGCGAAGCAAGACAAGTTGCTGGACGCCGACGTCGTCAGGATCACGCCCGGCAACCGCTGGCAGATGGCATGGCAATTGAGCCGTGCCGCCGTCAATGCGTGGCTGGATGATTTCGCGCCAAGCATGGGAGCGGCGATTGCCTACTACACGGCATTCTCGATTGCGCCGGTGCTGATCATCGCCATCGCAATCGCGGGCATGATCTTTGGACAGGATGCGGCGCAAGGCGAGATCGTCTGGCAGATCCGCAGTATCGTGGGAGAAGAGGGAGCCATTGCCGTGCAGGGTTTGCTGCGCTCGGTCAGCGTGTCGTCCGATAGCGCCATCGCCACCACGCTGAGCGTTATCACGCTGGTGATCGGCTCCACGGCGGTTTTTGCCGAATTGCAAAATGCGCTTGATCGTATCTGGCGTACGCCGGTCGCTGTCCGAGGCAACGGCATCTGGCTGCTGATCCGTACGCGGCTGTTGTCATTCGGCCTGATACTCGGCCTCGGTTTCATGCTGATGGTGTCGCTGGTGGTCAGCGCCGCGCTGGCGGCGTTGAGCAAGTGGTGGGGCGGTTGGATCGAAGGCTGGGAAATCTTCATGCA
The DNA here is from genome assembly GCF_058801885.1 of Herbaspirillum sp. GW822-FHT03A08. Taxonomy (NCBI): domain Bacteria; kingdom Pseudomonadati; phylum Pseudomonadota; class Betaproteobacteria; order Burkholderiales; family Oxalobacteraceae; genus Herbaspirillum; species Herbaspirillum sp. GW822-FHT03A08. The sequence goes on from NZ_JBXANR010000008.1 coordinate 166,891, forward strand.
GGTTCTGAATCTGCTGATTTCCTTCGGCGTTTTTACGGCGCTGTTTTCGGCGATCTACAAATTCATGCCGCGCGCCGATCTGTCCTGGCACGACGTGCGGATCGGCGCGGTTGCCACGACCATTCTGTTCCTGATCGGCAAGTCGCTGATCGGTTTGTATCTGGGGCGCACCGGCATGAGCTCAGGCTTCGGCGCAGCCGGATCATTTGCCTTGCTGCTGGCCTGGATTTACTACTCGTCGCAGATCTTTTTGCTGGGCGCAGAATTCACCTGGATCTACGCCAACAATTTCGGTTCGCGGGCGAAGCGTCAGACGCTCGCGAAGCACGCTCAGGAGGCCTGAGCTTCCATGCTGCCGACGGTGTTGGCGACGGTTGCCGCCGACGGTGACAGATGCGAGGTGTCGGCCTTGAACACCTGGTCGATCACTTCCATGCATTCTTTCGCAGCGGCAATGTAGTCGTATTCGCCGGGCGTGCCGTTGGACAGGCTGGCCAGCTTGCGGGCGCGGCGTACCGACTCCAGCGCATCTTCGCGCGTCAGGTAATTCTTCCTCACCAGCAATGCCAGTATGTCGAGCGTCACTGCATAGTTGGCGATGCAGTAGCTGAGAGAAATATCGTTGGTGGTCTCGTTGCTGGTGGCGTTCATCGTGGCTCCGTTGAGGATGTCGTGTGGGGATGGAAAGGAGTTTAAGATGATCGAATTGACAACGGTATCAGGAATTTCCTTAAGCCCCTGCGGCGCAAAATAATCCCCGAAGTCTGTGCGGTACTACAATACCCGCATGGCAATTTCTCATCCTCTGACTTTTCGCACCTATGGCGGCGACGGCGTCCTGCATCGGCACGAGCACGTCCAGATCGTCTTGCCCATGCAAGGGGAAATGGAGATCGAAGTCGACGGCCGCGGCGACAAGCTCGACATCGCGCGCGCTGCTTTCGTGGCGCCCGACACCAGCCATGTGCAATCCGCCAGCGGCAAAAATCGCTTCCTGATTCTTGACTGCGATCTCGCTGACATCGGCGAAGACGATGCCGAGCGCTTGCGGCTGCAAACTTTTTTACCGATCCCGGCAGCGGTCCGGCGCCTGCTCGACTTCATCGATCTCAGCATCGGCACGGATCGTCCCGTGGGGCAACTGCCTGATACGGTGGCGCGTCATTGCACGCCGCTGCTGCTCGATGCCTTGACCGCCATGCCGCAACGCGCATCGCGTCTGCAAGCCTTGTTGCGCCGGATCGAAGCTGCGCCCGGACGCGTCTGGACCGCGGCGGCGATGGCGCGGGTCGCCAATCTCAGCGTGAGTCGCCTGCACGCTCTATTCAAGGCCGAGTTGCAGCAGACGCCGCAAGAGTGGTTGTCGGCTCTGCGTCTGCGCCTGGTGCAGGAAGCGCTGGTGGAATCCGACGTGCCGCTGGCCGAGCTGGCACTGCGCGCCGGCTATTCAGATCAAAGCGCATTGACGCGTGCCATGCGACGGACTACCGGGCTGACTCCCGCCGCATATCGCAGCCAGCACCGCAGCCAACACCGCAAATAGCATTGTCAGTAGCCTCGGCCTATTTTTGGCGAGGCGCGGTCAATACATCCCCGGGCCATTTCACTATCCTGCATGACAATAGTGAAACGAGGTGCAGGATGGAAAACAAAGGGCAGGGCAAGATTCTCATTGGCGTAGGCAACGGCGTCGCCGCCGGAGCGTTCTGGGGACTGGTGTTCCTGGCGCCGCAGATGCTGGGCAATTTCAGCGCGCTGCAATTGTCGGCGGCGCGTTATCTGGCCTACGGACTGGTCGCGGTCCTGCTGCTGTTGCCGCGCTGGCGTGCGCTGGCGCCGCGTCTCGGCCGCGAGGAATGGATCGCGCTGGTCTACCTGAGTTTCCTCGGCAACATTCTCTATTACCTCTTTCTCGCGAGCGCCGTGCAGTGGGCGGGCGGCGCCTCGACTTCGCTGATCATCGGCCTGTTGCCGGTGGTGGTGAGCGTGATCGGCGCCCGCGACGAAGGCGCATTGAAACTGAGTGCGCTGCTGCCGCCGATGGCGCTCTGCCTGTTCGGCGTCGGGCTGGTTGGCGTTGAAGCCTTGTCGGCGGAAACCGCCAGAGGCGATATGGCTACGCGCGCTGCGGGTTTGCTGTGCGGTTTCGGTGCGCTGGCGTCATGGTCGACCTATTCGGTACGCAACAGCCGCTGGCTGTCGCGCCGTCCCGACATCTCCTCGCATGACTGGTCGCTGCTGACCGGCATCGTCACCGGCGCGTTGGCGCTGGTGTTGGTGATTCCAGCGTTTTCGCACGGCATGGAAGGCCACGGCGCCGCCGACTGGCTGCGCTTCTGGGCAGTGGCGGCGACTGTGGCGATCTTCGCATCGGTGGTCGGCAACGCCTTCTGGAACCGCGCCAGCCGGCTGCTGCCGCTGACGCTGAGCGGCCAGATGATCATCTTCGAAACCCTGTTTGCGTTGCTCTACGGATTCCTTTGGGAGCAACGCCTGCCGACCCGGCTGGAACTGCTGGCGATCGTCTGCCTGGTCAGCGGTGTGTTGTGGTGCGCGTCGCTGCACCGGGAGCCGGCGGCAGCCGCGGTGCAGGCATAGCGTGTCAAAGTTTTCTTTTTTGCAATAGTGAGGCACGGATGCCTCGTGCGTTTTTATTGCATAGCCTTGCGGCTGCAGTAACTGATAACATCGGTGGATTGCGCCAGTAAATGTGTGGCGCCGATTGGAATGGTCCCTTATGACTAACTTCATTGATCCCATCGATTTCGAAGCTCTGAAACAGGACGACACCTTGCCGTCGCCCAGCGGCGTGCGCCTCAACATCATGCGCATGTGCCGGCAGGAAGACGTTTCCCTGCCGGAGCTGGTGACGCAGATTCAGACCGATCCGGTGCTGGCCGGGCGCATCATCAAGATCGGCAACGGCGCTTCCATCAACAAGGGGCGGCCGATTGTGGCGATCAGCAAGGATGTTTTGCTGATGATCGGTTTGCATGCGGTGCGTCAACTGGCGCTGGCGATTTCGCTGACGACCGAGCGGCGCGACGATGGCTGTCCCGGCTTCGATTACGCCGCATTCTGGGCACGCACGGTGGCGATGGCCTGTGCCTCGCAGGCCCTGGCGGATTACTACGGCGATGCACCGCCGAGCGAAATGTTTGCCAGCGGCCTGCTGGCCAATATCGGTCGCCTCGGTCTTGCATCGGCGCGTCCGGACGCTTATTCGGCGCTGCTGGGAGAGGGCGTCGATCCTGAACAATTCCGCGCTGCGGAAAAAACACGGTTCGGCTACAGCCATCTGGAGCTGGCCGCAGCGATGATGCAGGACTGGGATATTCCACGCCTGTTTTGCGAAGCGGTGCTGCATCACGAGACGCCGGAGCAATCGGGCCTGCATGACGAGTCGCGCCAGTTGCGGCTGGCGCAGATGCTGCACGTGGCGGGCGCGGTGGCCGACTACTGCGTCGCTGCCGAAGCGGACCGCCTGGCCGCCTTGCAAGCTTTGCTGGATGCCGGGCTGCCGCTGGCCGGTGAAGTCGATCATGTGATCGCCATCTGCGACCGCACTGCCCGCGACTGGGTCGAGTGGGGTTCGATGGTCAAGATCGCCACGCATCCCATGCCGCCTACGCGCGACGTGATGCAGCAATTGCTGGAGCAGCCTGCGGAATAAAGGCGCCGGCTATTCCGATCGGCGGACTACGGTTCGCCAGTGCGCTGCAATTCCGGATACATGGCGAGCGCCAGCAGGCACAGGGTTTCCACCGCATCGGCCTGCGCCATATCCTGCATTACCGGGCGTTGCTGCAGGAGCCGGGCGCAGGAAGCATTGACGGTCAGCTGGCGCGCAAACAGGTCATCCATGCGGTCGAGCCACTGATTCAATTCGATGTGCGGGGTGTCTTCGTTCTTTTCCTGTTCCCCATGCATCCAGATATGCGTCGCCGCACTCGCCAGGCGGCGCGACAAGGCTACGCTGACGCGTGCATGATGGGTCTTCATGCCATCCATGTCCTGTTCGCGCAGCAGACGCTGCAAGAGCAATCCGTTTTCGATATTGACGACGCAGGCCGTGCGGCGATGCGCGTGCATCTGCGCGGTATTGTGGGAGGTATCCAGCGCGCTGCGCAGGTAGGCCAGATTGACGCTGATCATGTGCGACAGGCTGCGGTGCAGATTGGCTTCCTGCCGGCGCGGCCACAGAAGGTAGGTGGCGACAATCGCCACGATCGTGCCGATGACGTTATTGCCGGCACGCAGCAGGGCATTGCTCAACTGCTGTTGCGGATCGCTGGCGACGTCCGCCACCAGCACGAAGACCGGCGTCAGGAAGGTCGCATACAAACCATAACTGACCGGACGCAATCCCATCGCCAGCAGCGACAGCGGAAACACCAGCAAGGCCAGCACCAGCGGCGAATGGATCATTACACACAGCAACACCGCCAGCACGCCGCCGACGATGCTGCCCACAGCGCGCTCCATGCTGCGCGACCAGCTGTCGGCAATCGATGGCTGCATGACCAGCATCGTCGCCATCGTTGCCCAATAGCCGAACGGCAGCTCCAGCAAATGTACGATCAGATAAGTGGCGCCGGCGGCCACGGCGCAACGCAGCGCATGCCGTACTTCGGCAGAACCGGTCCGCAGATGTGACGCGGCGACGCGCAGCATGTCGATGACATTGTCATGCAAGGCCGGCGCGGAGGGTTCTTTGCGCGCAGCGCGTTTCCAATCGGCCAGCACGGACAGGCCGGCCTCATCGTGCAAGTCGGGAAGCTGCAGCAATTGCGCTGCCCTGGAGGGCATGCGCCCGATCAACTGGCGCAGGCGAAGCACGGCGCGAGCATCGTCGACTTCGCTCATGCGATAGCGCGACGCAACGAGGCTACGCTGGATTTCTTCCAGCAGTAAAGCCATTGCCAGCAACACGCGGCCCAGCCGCAGGCGTGAGGCCGGCGTTGCATAAGCGGACATGCGCAGGTCGCCCAGCACCGTGATGCAGTCGAGCAGCGCATCGGCGCGCGCCAGTTTGATCAGAAGATTTTCATAGAGCGGACGGGCATCGGCGCGGTCAGCAGCGATCGCCATCAAGGTCGACTTTGCCGCCGCGATATCGGCGCGCGCATGGCGTCGCGTCTGTGCGGCGTTTTCTTCCTGAAAGCCGGGGTCGGCGGCGTTGGCTCCGGCGATGCGCGTCAGTTCGGCCAGCGAGCCGTAGACGCGGCCTACCGCATGGCGCGCCGGTGCAAACGGATGGATGCGCCAGACAGTCAGTCCCAGGCAGGCCGCCCAGAGGCAGCCGGCAAAATAAATCAGAACATGGCTATGCTGCACCGGCCACAGCACTACCGGGAAATCGGCCAGGATCGCCGAGACGCCTGCCGCCAGCATCAGCACGAGACCGGTCGCTGCGCCGTAAATGCGGGCGAAACCGGCAATCCCCGCGCAGCACATGATGGCGAGCAAACCGACCGGCATGCCCATGCCGGACAAGGTTGCGGCAAACATGCCGCCCACAGTGGATGCGACTGCAAAGCCGCCCATGGAGGCCAGGCGTGCGCGATTCGATCCGGCGCTGTCGGCCAGACAAGTGAGGAAGGCGCCGATGGCCGCCCACGAAAACAGCGGATTGTGCAGCCATTCGCCGAGCATCAGCATGGTGCCTGCGCCGAAGGCGGCGCGCAGTCCTTCGGACAGGCTGGCGTTGCGCAGCGGAAAAGCGGCGGCCCAGCGGCGCAAGGGCATCGCGAAAAACGTAAAGGCGGAATGGCGAAGAGAGCGCGGCATGCTGGCGGAAGGGCGGTAGCCGTCACAAGACGGGAAGACGCAAAAGACGGATGTCGGTCTTCGCAGTATAGAAACTGCCGCTATGCCGGGTATGACTTAAATGCGCGGTAGCCAGTCGGAATTTTCATGGCTGCGCAGCGATGCGTTCAGGCTGTCTTGCCGCCGGCAAACAGTTCTTCGCTCAGCGCCAGCCAGGCGCGCGCCGCATGCGACAGATAGCCGCCGCGCGTGACATAGGCGACTTGCCACTGCACTTCAGGCTCGGTCAGCCGCACCGGCTGCAACTGGTCGGTGGCGATACGGTGCACAAAGGGTTCCGGCAACAGCGCCACGCCCATGCCGGCCAGCGCCATGCCGACCAGCCAGTCCCACTGGCCGCTTTGAGCAGCGATGCCGGGTTCGATGCCGGCGTCGCGGAACATGCTGCGCAAGGTGCGCGTGAGGCCGAACTCGTTGTTCAGCAGCAGCAAGGGCATGTCCTTGAGTGCTTTGCAGGGCAGCGTGCTGCGCTGTTTCTGGAAACGTCCGGCTTGCGCCACCGCCCAGATCGGGTAGCGCGCGACCGGCGTCAGGCTCAGTTCCAGCTCTGGATCTATGGGCAGCACCGTCATGCCGATCTCCAGCGTGCCGGCGGCGACGCGCTGTTCGATGCGCGGGCCGGTATCTTCCACCAGCGTGATGGCGATATCCGGATGGCGATCGCGAAAGGCCTTCAGCACCGGCGTGCACAGGATGTTGACCATCGGCGGGATGCCGATTTCCAGATGGCCCTGGCGCAGATTGCGGGTGTTGTGGACCTCGGTGTTGAGGCGCTGCACATTGGCGAGGATCTGCTGCGCCTGTTCATAGACGATGCGGCCGGTATCGGTCAGCTGCAGGCTGCGCCCCGAGCGGATCAGCAGTGGTGCATCCATTTCGTCTTCGAGCTGGCGCACCATCTTGCTGACCGTCGACTGCGTCACATGCAGCGCATCGGCGGCGCGGCTGAAGCTGTTCAGTCTGACGGTTTCCGAAAAGTAACGCAGTGCGCGAATGTCCATGGCGAGAGTAAAAAATGAGAGAAATCAGGTATTCGGAAAACGACTGCATGCAGCGCATTTAAATCATGAAGTGCATGTATTTCCGATTCTATACTCGTTCGCAAAGATGGCGGAGAACCATCTTTATCCCGTCTAAAATCGAGTTGGAGAACCACATGCATTGCGAGCGCATCCCGTCTTCGCTGGTGGACAAAGTCATGTCCGCCGGCGAAGCCGCCAGCCTGTTCCACACCGGCATGACCATCGGCATGAGCGGCTTCACCCGCGCCGGCGACGCCAAGGCCATTCCGCGCGCACTGGCCGAGCGTGCCAAAACCGAAGATTTGCACTTTACCGTTGTCACCGGCGCCTCGCTGGGCAACGACAGCGACGGTCTGATGGCGGAAGCCGGATTACTGGCCCGCCGTTTGCCGTTCCAGGTCGACAGCGTCTTGCGCAAGAAGATCAATGCCGGCGAGGTGATGTTCATCGACCAGCATTTGTCCGAAACGGTCGAGCAGCTGCGGGCCGGCATGCCGGGCAAGATCGACATCGCGGTCATCGAGGCGGTGGCCGTCACGGCCGAAGGCATCATCCCGACCATGTCGGTCGGCAACTCGGCCAGCTTCGTCGAGCAGGCGCCGCTGGTCATCATCGAACTCAACAAAAGCGTGCCGCTGGCGCTGGCCGGTTTGCACGATATCTATTTGCCGGCCGCGCGGCCGTCGCGTCAACCGATCCCGCTGACCGATCCGGCCCAGCGCATCGGCACGCGCGCGATTCCCGTCGACCCGTCACGCATCGCCGCCATCGTCATCACCGATACGCCGGACAGCCCCTCGAGCGTGTTGCCGCCCGATGAAGAAACCAACGCCATCGCGCGCCACGTCATCACTTTCCTCGAAGGCGAAGTGGCAGCCGGTCGCATGGGGCCTGAACTGGCGCCGCTGCAGGCCGGCATCGGCACCATCGCCAACGCGGTGTTGCATGGTTTGACGCAATCGTCGTTTCGCAACCTGACGATGTTTTCGGAAGTGTTGCAAGACAGCGCGATTGCATTGCTCGACTCCGGTCAGCTGGCGTTCGCGTCGGCCTCGTCGATCACCTTGTCGTCGGCGATGAATGCGAAGTTCATGCAAGATCTCGATCGCTACCGTTCGCGCATCGTGCTGCGGCCGCAAGAGATCAGCAATCATCCAGAGCTGGTGCGCCGACTCGGTCTTATCGCACTCAATACGGCGCTGGAGTTCGACATCTACGGCAACGTCAATTCGACGCATGTCGGCGGCACTCACATGATGAATGGCATCGGCGGCTCGGGAGATTTCGCGCGCAACGCGCAGGTGTCGATCTTCGTCACCAAGTCGGTTGCCCGTGGCGGCGATATCTCCAGCGTGGTGCCCATGGTGTCGCATGTCGATCACACCGAACACGATGTCGATGTGCTGGTGACGGAATACGGCCTGGCCGATTTGCGCGGACTGGCGCCGCGCGAACGCGCGCCGCTGATCATCGAACGTTGCGTCCATCCCGATTATCGTCCAGCCTTGCATGAATATTTTTCACGCGCCTGCGACGCCAGCGGCGGCCAGACCCCGCACGTGCTGGCCGAGGCCTTGTCCTGGCATGTGCGCTATGCAGGCAGCAAAACGATGAAGCCAACCGCGTCGCCGGATTGATTTCACGCATTTGCCTGCATTCCTTGATGCACTGCCATTCGACTTCTGAGCGACTCCGGAGGTGGTCGGGTGGCGGATGTCCACCTTCTTGTTTTGTTGAGAAGAGAACAATAGTTGTCGTTCGTGCAAGCCGCGTTGCGGGGCGTGGCGCGTTGTCTTCCTTGCGTGGATCGCACAAAAATCAATAGCGGTTTGAAATTGTTTATGAGACGATGCCATTAAATAACTTGTTGGCATGAGCGTAACTTTCAGTAACGTAAATGCAAGATGTGGGGATTAATTCGAACGAATCCGGATGCTTCCTTAAAATAATAAAGTACAAATTGTCCGGGACAGAAGGTTTGCACCGGGGGGACGTTCCGATTCATTTATTGACGTGTTTTTCCGGAGAGAGAAGCCGTTTATGAAGCTCTTCAAAAAAGGTCTGTTGCTGGTTGCAATTCCTGGCCTGTTTGAACTGGGTTTGCTGGGGGTGTTGTACAAGAGCCAGGAGAACGCCACGCAGGCCGAGGTGTGGGCTCTGCATACCAAGGACGTCATCATCCAGGCTGCGGAAGTCCGCGAGCCGGTATTGTTGCAATCGGCGCGTCTGCGTGCGGCCATTATTCTTGACGATCCCAGCGGTCTTGAAAAAAACGATCTGTGGGAAAGCATCGACAAAGAGGTCAATGAGCTGCGTGATTTTGTCGCAGACAATCCGCCGCAGCTGCGCCTCACGGAACAGATCCGTGAATCGGTGAAGGAATACCGCGCCTGGACCGATCTGCAAACCGAGTTGCTCAAGAGCGGCCGCCGCGACGAGCTGGTGGCCGCCCTGCGCGACCCCAAGGCGCTGCGTCTGATCCAGGTCATTCAGCGGCAACTGGTGGAGTTCATCAAGGTTGAAGAAGCGCTGGACGATGTGCGCCAGAAGCGCGTCATCGAAGCACGCAGGCTGCAGAACATTGCATTGTGGATCGCATTGGCCGGCTCGATTGTGGCGGCGGCCATTGCAGCGAAAATATTCAGCAAGGATGTCGGCGGCCGGCTCGCCGTGCTGACTGACAACGCGCGGCAACTCAGCGAAGGCGGCACCCTGGCCTCGGCGGTTGGCGGCAACGACGAGATCACGGCGTTGGATAAGGTATTGCACGAGACCCACGGCCGTCTCAAGCAGGCGGAAGAAAATGCCCGGATTTATCGTGAGCAGCTGGAACGCCACGCGCGCGAACTTGCGCTGGTCAATGACGATCTGCAGCGGCAGACGCAGGACAATGAAATGTTCATCTACAGCGTGTCGCATGACTTGCGTTCGCCGCTGGTGAATCTGCAGGGTTTCAGCAAGGAGTTGCATCACTCGATCAGGGAAATGCACGACACCATTTCTGACAGCAACCTCAACGACAAGGACAAGCAGCGCATCCACGATCTGATTGAAGACGATGTGGAAGTGTCGCTCAAGTTCATTCGCACGGCGGTTTCACGCTCGGCATCGATCATCGATTCCATGCTGCGTCTGTCGCGTGTGGGGCGTGTCGAATATCAGTCGCAACTGACCGACGTCAACGAGGTCGTGGGCCGCGTGATCGATGCCATGAGCTCCACCATCCGTCAGCGTGAGGCGCTGGTGCTGGCGCAGCCGCTGCCGCCGTGCTACGGCGATCCGACTGCTGTGGAACAGATTTTCGGCAACCTGATCGGCAACGCCGTCAATTATCTCGATCCCAAGCGGCCGGGGACGGTGGAGATCGGCGTGCTGCCGTCGGATCCCGGACAGCCCGGCTACCGCACTTATTACGTCAAGGACAACGGCCTGGGCATTCCGGCCGATTATCTCGGAAAAATGTTTTCGGCTTTTAATCGTCTGCATGCAGACGTGGCTCAAGGAGAGGGCGTGGGTCTGGCGCTGATCAAGCGGATCGTGATGCGGCACGGCGGCAAGATCTGGGTCGAGTCCACCGAAGGCGCCGGCACCACCTTCTACACCTCGTTGCCGGTTACGCCGGCAGACAGTCCTGCAAGCCAACTTGCTCAAGGAGAACAAACTCATGGCTGATAGCGAAGAAGTAGGCATCCTGCTGGTCGAAGACGACGACGGCCACGCCTTGCTGGTGGAGAAGAACCTGCGTCGCGCCGGTTTGTCGAATGGCTTTCTGCGCTTGAAGGATGGGCAGGAGGCGCTCGATTATTTCTTCAATAGCGACGGTGCGCCGAACAAACCAGGCTTCGACTCCATCGTGGTGCTGCTGGACGTCAACATGCCGCGTGTGAGCGGCGTCGACGTACTCAAGCGCCTCAAGGAAAGCGAGGCCACCGCGTCCATTCCCATCATCATGCTGACCACCACCGATGATCCGCGCGAGATCGAGCGTTGCTACGACTATGGCTGCAATCTCTACATCACCAAGCCGGTGGAGTACGAAGCCTTCATCGAAGCGGTGCGCCGTCTCGGCTTCTTCCTGCAAATCATCAAAGTACCGGCTGCGGGACGCAACGGCACATGACTGCATCCGACCCCGCCATTTTGATTATTGATGACGATGAAGGTTTGCGCATGCTGGCGCGGCGTCGTCTGGAAAAGCGCGGCTACACGGTGGGCACCGCCAGCAGCATTGTGCAGGCGCGCAGTCTGTTGCGCGACGGTGGATTCGATTTGCTGGTGATTGATTACCAGCTTGATGACAACATGAGCGGCCTGGATTTCTACAATGAACTGCGCGAGCAGGGCGTGCATATTCCTGCGGTGATGTGCAGCGGATTTTCCGACGATGCGCACGTCAGTGAAGCGCTCAACTGCGGTATTGCGCATGTCTTGCCGAAAACGCAGGACTATCTCGACGAGCTGCCGGATCTGGTGAAGCAGGTTCTGCAGCAACAGGCCGGCTAAGTCGCCGCAGGCTAGAGATGCTGCGGCGACTTAGCCGGCTTGCTCGGCGGTCGTTCTCTTAGCCTTAGCCGGGGTGCTGATGCTGGCCAGCCAGCCGTTCCAGAAAGCATGTGAAGCGTTCTGAAAACTGCGGCCGTATTGCAGCGCGCCCGAACGCAGTCCGGCCAGGCTGACTTCCTGTGTATGGGCGATTTCATGGGCGTGGCCGATCAGCCATTGCTCCACCATGCGCACATCGAACTCCGGATGGAATTGCAGCGCCAGGCAGTTGCGTCCCCACGAGAATGCCTGGTTGCGATAGCGGTCGGTCGAGGCCAGATGCTTTGCGCCGGCCGGCAGGTCGAAGGTGTCGCCATGCCAGTGCAGCACGTGCGTGCCGTTGCCGATCAGTTCTTCGATGCAGGGGATTTCGGCAGCGTGTTCGCCTGCCTGCAATGTGCCCCAGCCGATTTCCTTTCCGGATGTTCCCGGATAGACACGCGCATGCAGCGCCGCGGCCATCAACTGCGCGCCGAGACAGATGCCCAGCGTCGGCAGGTCGTCCAGCAGGCGCGCGCGCAGCCAGGCTATCTCGGCGCGCAGGTAGGGATAGGCGTCCATGTCGTACACCGCAATCGGGCCGCCGAGCACCACCACCAGATCGGCGTCGAGCGGTGAAATGGCCGGGAAGGAATCCACTCCCACCTCAAAATAGCTGACCTCAAAGCCGCGCTTCTTCAGCGGGGGTTCCAGTTGTCCCAGATTCTCAAACGAGACATGGCGTAGCGCCAGCGCTTTCTTCATGGTTTTTTCCTGTTGCATTGACGATCTTCCAGGCCGCAGCGGCGGGAATGGTATGGTGATAACTTCGCTATATTTTAACGTATACAACGATGAGCCATGGCAAGCAAAAAAACAGACAATAAAAAAGCCAGGCGCAGGCCTGGCGGCTTGCATCCTGGCCGCGCATTTTTCGTAGTGCGATGTCGGCGTCGGTATGTTACGATGCGGCCCGTTCATGATTCAGTTGATGCCGTTGCATGTCGAAACAACAGTTTTTGCTTGAAAGCCCCAAGGATACCGGCGACGACCGCGTGACCTTCATCATCCGCAACAACGGCACCGTGCTGCCGGGCTTCGTGGCACGCGCCACGCTGATTTCCATCGGCGGCCTCACCAGCAACAACATCGTTGCACTGTATACCGAACACCGCGCGCGCATCGCCGACGCGGTCAAGAAAAAGCTGGCCGAGCCTGTCCTGCGCCAATATATTTCTCTCAGCCTGGAAGACCTCCAATAAGCTGCCTCTCATAGTGATAATAGTGATGCAGGGAAACTCCGCAAGCCCGGCGTAAGCTGGCGCTGCTATTTTGGCGTGGAATCGTGAGGAGGGCGCAGCGGGCGTGCTAATCTAGCGCCTGCGCGCAAAATGCACGATAAAAGCATGGCGCACGGCAAGCCGCATCAGGGCGATACCGTGCAGCGGCGCCGCACCGGCGACAAAGACAGGCCGGCCATCTTCCAAAACGGAAGACGCATAAAAAAATCATCGGAGACACAGGCAATGGCACGCAACCGGCAACAGGTTCGCGGCCGGGCCTGATACAGGAAAAAGCTTGAGAGCATTGCAAAGACGATTATCGAATGCGTTCGTCGCCATTCAGGCACGCTACGGCCGTTCGGCGCGCGCTCGCGGTGCGCATGCGCGTGCGCACGCCTACGCCTGCCACCTCCATCAGCAGGTGCGCGCGCCGTCGGCCGATCTGGCGCGCAGCTTCCGCTACTTCGCCGATCAGTCGCTGGTGGGCGTATACATGTTGCGCAGCGACGGCAGCATCCTGCACGCCAACGACAAGATGGCCAATATGCTCGGTTACGAATGCGCCGCCGACCTGATCGGGCTGCACATCGCCAACCTCACCGCACCCGAGGACCTGGCGCTGCTGGAAGAGAATTTGCACGCGCGCCTCACCGGCGTGGAAGAACACGTGCGCTATACCCACCGCATCCTGAGCCGCGACGGCACGCGCCGCTGGGTGGAAGTCCACGGCAGCGTGTGCCAGTACGACGGCGGCACCGCGCTGGTGGAGATGGCGCTCGACGTCAACCAGAAGGTGCAATCCGAATGGCAGTCGCGCCTGGCCGACCGCGTGTTCGAATCGACCAGCGAAGGCATCCTCATCACCGATGCCGAGTTCCGCATCCTGGCCGTCAATCCGGCGTTTACACGCATTACCGGCTATCACCCGGAAGAAGCGATGGACAAGCGCTCGCGCATGATGACCGGTCCCGGCGCGCAGGCTGAAATCAACCGCGGCATGCTGCAGCGCCTGGCATCCGACGGCCATTGGCAGGGTGAAATGAAAGACCGCCGCAAGGACGGCAGCTGGTATCCGGCGTGGCTGTCGATTTCAGCGATCCGCGACAACCAGGGCGGCATCACCAATTACGTCGGCGTGTTTACCGACAACACGATACGCAAGGAAGCCGAGAACAAACTGGCCTTTCTCGCCGACCACGATAGCCTGACCGGCCTGCTCAATCGCAATAGCCTGATGCGGATTTTTGCGCAGCAGATCGAGGCGGCGCAGACCTCCGGCGAAACGCTGGTGCTGTTCTTCATCGATCTCGACCGCTTCAAGACCGTCAACGACACGCTCGGCCATCATGCCGGCGACCAGTTGCTGGTGGCGGCGGCGGAGCGGCTGCGTGAACAATTGCGTCCGGACGATGTGCTGGCGCGTTTCGGCGGCGATGAGTTCGTGGTGATCCTTGGCGGTTCACCGCCGCAGGAGATGATTGCGGCGATTGCACAGCGTCTCATCAACAGCATTTTGCGGCCGTTCGTGATCAACGGGCACGAGATGTTCATCAGTGCCAGCATCGGCAGCGCCGCTTACCCGGAACATGGCGAAGATGCGATCGCGATTCTGAAGAACGCCGACATCGCCATGTACCACGCCAAGGAACGCGGCAAGAATGCCTTCCAGCTGTTTAGCAAGGAAATGAGCAATCACGCGCTGGAGCAGATGCTGCTGGAAAACAGCCTGCGTCATGCGATTGAGCGCAAAGAATTCGAACTCTATTATCAGCCTCAATTCTCTGCACGCGATGGCGCCATCTGCGGCGCCGAAGCGCTGATCCGCTGGCGACATCCGACGCGAGGCCTGGTGGCGCCGGGCAGCTTTATCACGCTGGCGGAACAGACCGGTCTGATCGTGCCGCTGGGCGCGTGGGTGCTGCGTGAAGCCTGCCGCCAGGGCAAGGCCTGGCTCGACCGCGGCTACCAGTTCGGACGTATTGCCGTGAACCTGTCGCCGCGCCAGTTTTCATCCGATGATTTGCTGTCGACCATCGACAATGCGCTGGCGCATAGCGGCCTGCCGTCGGCCATGCTGGAGCTGGAAATCACGGAAGGCGCGATCATGCAGAATCCGCAGGAGGCGGTGGTGCTGCTCAAGCGCATGCGTCAATTGGGGGTGACGATTTCGGTGGATGATTTCGGCACTGGCTATTCCTCGCTGGCCAGCCTTAAGCAATATCCGCTGGACACGCTCAAGATCGACCGCAGTTTCGTCAAGGGCATTCCCGGCGACGCTGACGACATCGCGATCACGGAAGCGATCATTGCGATTGCGCACAAGCTGCATCTGCAAGTTGTTGCGGAAGGCGTGGAGTCGCAGGAGCAGCATGACTTTTTGCGCGCGGCCGGCTGCGACATCGTGCAAGGCTATTTGCATTCGAAGCCATTGTCAGCCAGCGAGATCGAAGCGCGCTGGTATCTGGGCGGTGCGCAAGCCGAGACCTGACGGCTGTCTTGTGGCCGCATGCGTTCGCGCCGGCACTGGGAATAAATAAAACGACTAAGCAAACACGTTCTTGTTCGTTGACCGTGCTTTTCCCCGCTTACTAAGATGGCATGTTTTATTAATGTCTCGGGGATAGCATGAAGAAGTGGGGAAGAAGAACATTTGCACGCAGCGTGATGGCTGCTGCGGCCGTAGTTGCCGCAGGTGCTGTAGCAGCGTTGTCAGGACTCGGCCAGCTCGCCAATGCAGCGGAGCCGAAGCAGGGCGGTACGCTGACCTGGATCGTTACGCCGGAACCGTCGTCGATCTTGCCGCTGACGACAACCGCAGGCGGCAATACCGAACTGGGTCCCAAGATCGTCGAAGGTTTATTGACTTACGATTTCAATCTCAATCCCAAGCCGCTGCTGGCGACATCATGGAGCATCAGCAAGGACGGCCTGCAATATCGCTTCAACCTGCGCCGTGGCGTCAAATGGCATGACGGCAAGGACTTCACTTCCGCCGACGTGGCCTTTTCCATTCTCACGCTGAAGACAGTGCATCCTCGCGGCCGCGCCACCTTTGCCAACGTGACGGAAGTGCAGACGCCGGATACCTTCACCGCCATCATCGTGCTGTCGAAACCATCGCCGACGCTGTTGACGGCACTGGCCGGCGCAGAGTCGCCGATCGTGCCCAAGCATCTCTACGACAAGACCGATATCCTCAACAGCAAATACAACAGCGCGCCGGTCGGCACCGGACCGTTTATTTTCAAGGAATTCGTCAAGGGCAGCCATATCGTGCTGGAGCGCAATCCCAATTACTGGGACAAGCCCAAGCCGTATCTCGACAAGGTGATCGTGCGCTTCATTCCCGATGCGCTGGCGCGTGCCGCCGCACTGGAGTCGGGTGCCGCCGACCTGGCCGGACAAGCGATCCCGTTATCGGACGTCACCCGTTTCAGCAAGCTGCCGAAGATCAATGTCGACACCACCAACTGGGCGTACATCGGCCTGCAGCAGCAGTTGTATTTCAATCTCGACACCCCGGTATTGCAAAAGCTGGAAGTGCGCCGCGCGATCTCGCAGGCGATTGACGTCAATGCCTTGAACAAGGTGGTCTGGTACGGCTACGGCAAGGTCTCGGCATCCGTGATCGGCACGCTCAACAGCAAATATCACAATCCGGATATCAAATATTTCTCGTACAACCCGAAGGAAGCGGAAGCCGCCCTGGATGCCGCCGGTCTCAAGCGTGGCGCGGATGGCGTGCGGTTCCGCCTGCGCTTGTTGTACAACCCCTTCCAGGAGCGCCGTGCGGCCGACTTCGTGCGGCAGTCGCTGAGCCGTATCGGCATCGACGCCAACATCGAGAACTACGACTTCGGGACGTATGTCACCAAAGCCTACACGGAGCGCGCCTTCGACCTGACGCTGGAGGCGTTGGCCAACGTATTCGATCCGACCGTGGGTGTACAGCGCGTGTTCTGGTCCAAGAACTTCAAGGTCGGTTTGCCGTTTTCGAATGCGCCGCACTATGTGAATCCCGAAGCGGATCGTTTGCTGGAAGCTGCATCGGTGGAAGTGGATGAGAACAAGCGCCGCCAGTTGTTCCTGGATTTCCAGAAGGTGGTGCATGACGACATTCCGTCGATTGAATTCGGCGCCAATCCGAGCATTACGATTGCCGCGAAAAAGGTGAAGAACTACGCGCCGACGGCGGAAGGTTTGCGCGGCAGTTTTGCGGATTTGTATTTCGACTGATCTGCCGCATTGATGCAGCACCATAAAAAAGCCGGCCCTGGAGGCCGGCTTTTTACGCTGATGAATTGGCGACTCAATGCTGCAGATATTGAACCGGGCGTCTATTCCGTATTCTGGCGCGCATACTCCTTGCGCTTCATCGCCAGGTATTCGGCCTTGTCGACTTCGTGCAATTGGCGCGGATAGCGCTCGGTGGCGGCAAACCAGGTTTGCAGACGCTGCTCCAGCTGTTGCGCCGGCGGCGTTGCCAGTCCGCTGAGGTAGGCGTCGATGGCAAGGTAGTAACGCATGGTGTTGCGTTCGACGGTACCGCGCATGCCGCCGACATAAGCGGGCTTGCCGCCGTCCGATTTCTCCAGCTGCGTGAAGCCGACCTTGCTGCTGCCCGCCGTCGCCAGATAAGCGCCGATCGCCATGCGGCTGGCGAAGCCGTAGCCGTAGGAGTACGTCAGATGCAGAAAGCTGCGGCCGTCTGCAATCGGAACGGCTTCCAGCTGGATGCGATAGTCGCGCGTATCCAGCGGTCCCTTGTCGGCGTTGAGGCGGATGTCGAAGTAGTCGTCGCTGTCGGCGTTCACGCGGTAGGTGAAGTCCAGCCGATAGGCGTCGTCCAGCGCCTGGTCGTATTTCTTGCCGACCCGCATGCTGAGCGTCGCAGGCGCCTTGTTGGCGCTGGCGCGGCAGTACTTGGTGTTGAGGTGCAGGATCAGCACATCGCACCAGTTCACGGGGGCAGTCAAGGCGCTGTGCACCTGGGCGAACGGATAATCGACGACCGCATAGATGTCGCCTTTGATGGTGGAAGAACTCTCAGACGAGTTCAGATAAACCGGGCGAGAAAACTGGTTATGCGCCAGTTGCGGTTGCAAGGATTGGTATTTCTCTTGCAGAGCGGCAGCGCCGGATGGCGTATCCGCAGCGGCGGCGGACGCGCCGCAGAATGCCAGCCATACTGCAACCAGCGCAGCGAAGAAGCGTAAAAGCACATCTGACGACGGTCGGTGTTTGAAGTGGTGCATACGAAATCCTTGTTGCATCTGCATGTGTAGCATGTGTATCCGCATGTGAGTTATAGCCAGCGCGCCCACAGCCCGGCACCGAATTCCTTCATGCGGTCGCTGATGGGACGGTCTTTCCATGCTTCGAGGGTGATCTCTTTCGATGCGGCAATGTCGCGATCAAACATCGATTGCATCTGCGCGCTGAATTGCGGGCCCAGAATGACGGCGTTGATTTCCTGGTTGTAAATGAAGCTGCGCCAGTCGAGGTTGGTGGAGCCGATGGTCGACCAGACGCCGTCGATGATTGCGGTCTTGGAGTGCAATAGCGCGTCCTGGCGCTCATAGATCTTGACGCCGCCTTCCAGCAATTCGGTGTAGAAGGAGCGCGACGCATACAGCACCAGCGCCGAATCGCTCTTGCTCGGCAATACCAGGCGCACGTCGACGCCGCGCTTGACGGCATCCTTCAGGGCTTCGCGCAGTTGCGGATCGGGGATGAAATAGGCGTTGGTCAGGTAGACCTTGGACTCGGCATGCTGGATGGCCGAGATGAAGGTCGCATAAATCACGCTGTAGGGATCGTCCGGCGAGCTGCCGATGCCGCGCACGATCTCGCTGCCTTGATTGGCGACCTTGGGGAAATAGTTTTTCTCGGCCAGTTGAGGCCCGTGCTGCTTCTGCCATGTATCGATGAACAATTTCTGGAATTCGGCAACTACGGGACCGTCCATGCGTACCTGCGTATCGCGCCACGGCACTTTGTTGGCGTCGTCGTCTTCCTTGGGCTTGCGTTTGCGGAAGGAGCCGCTGGAGTACACGCTGCTGATGTTGATGCCGCCGACGAAGGCGGTTTTGCCATCGACGATCAGCAGCTTGCGATGATCGCGCTGATTGACTTCCCAGCCTTTGCGCGCTTGCGCCGGATTGACGGGATTGAACTCCAGCACCTGCACGCCGGCATCGATCAGCGGCTGGAAGAACTCGCGCGGCGTGCTGAGTGTGCCGACGCTGTCGTACATCAGGTTGACCTGCACGCCGTGTTTCTGGCGGTCGATCAGCAGATCGGCGAATTGCTTGCCGGTGTCGTCGCTTTCAAAGATGTAGGTTTCCATATTGATGTGATCGCGCGCTTCGCGGATCGCGGCAAACATGGAGGCGTAGGTGGCCGGGCCATCGATCAGCAGCGTGACCTTGTTGCCGGCAACCAGCGGCGAACCGGTGACGGCTTCTTCAACGGCGAGATGTTTCTCCAGGATCAGATTGTCCTGGTTGTCTTGCTTATTGTTCTTGAGCTTGTCGAGCGCAGCCTGGCTTTGCTCCGGTGTCAGGATGCCGCGTCCGCCCTTGATCTGGATGACCTTGGCGGACTGGGTGTCCATGTCCGGCACGATGCGTGGCAGCGATCCGCAGCCGGCCACCAGCAGGGGCAGCACGAGCGTGAGCCGGCCCAGACGGGCGGAGCAATGATCGATGAGATTTCTGAGTTTTTTTTGTGGCATCTTCATATCCGGCAATGTCCTGCAAAACGCGATGACCGGCCTGGTCGGGGTACAACAAATGCTGGGGGAAAATAATGACAGCCTGAGTATATGCCCAGTTTTTGGAGGCTTGCTGCATGCTGACGGCGTTCACCCCACGAAACGGCGGATTCCTACAGCAAAACGCGGCGAGGGCTGACAAGTCCGGCACGGCTTGCGGCGGCGCAGCGTATTTTTATGGCCTGTTTACCTGAACCGGCATTCTTTTTAGATCGTCTTTACGTGACCGTGGCTAAGCTTGCTGCGTGGTTAATCCGATCGCAATCCCTACACAATAAGGAACGGGGCTGATATGAATCCGATGGTATGGCGCAAGCGTTCTTCTCTGGTGAGCAAGCTGTTGTTTCCCGAACTCTTGCCGTCGTTGACGGCGGGGTCCGCCAGCGCCGGTCTGGGGAGAGAGATTTCATCCGCATCGTACAAAGTGGACAGCCGGCCGACGCTGCCGAAACAGCGCGAACGCATGATGCATATCACTGTGGAGAGGGCGGAAGTCACGCACCTGCGCCAGGTCGTGATGCAGAGCTGCGGCCATTGCGTGTGCTTCATGCGCATGTCGCCGCTGGATCATGCGACGCGTATGGAGCTATGCCTGTGTGTACAGGCGGAGGCCGTGCCGATGGTGATGGATGCCGTGATGTGGGCGCTGCCGCAGGCAGAGTTCAGCCTGCGGCAGGTGAAGACTCACTGATTTTCAACACACGTTTTAATACACGTCGCGACGATAGCGGCCCTGAGCGATGAGATCGTCCAGCGCGGCTTCGCCGAGGATGTCGGCCAGCGCTGCATCGACGCCTGCAGCCATGCCGTCGAGGCTGCCGCAGACATACAGTACGGCGCCTTCTTCTATCCATGCTTTCAGCATGTCGGCTGCCTGGCGCAGTTTGTCCTGTACGTAGACGCGCTCGGCCTGATCGCGCGAGAAGGCGAGGTCGACGCGGCTGAGCATGTCGTCCTGCATCCATTGTTCGATCTCGGCGCGGTAGAGGAAATCGTGTTCGCGCTTGCGTTCGCCGAACAGCAGCCAGTTGCGGCGCAGGCCGAGTTGCACGCGTGCGCGCAGATGGCTGCGCAGGCCGGCCAGACCGGAGCCGTTGCCGATGAAGACGGCCGGGACGGGTTCCGGCGCCAGAGAGAAGCTGCTGTTTTCCAGCAGGCGCATGTCGACGGCGCTGCCCAGCGGCGCGTATTCGGTCAGCCAGCCGGAGGCGATGCCGAGGCCGTCTTCATGCACCGCCTGGCGCACCAGCAAGTGCACGCGGCCGTCTGCCGGAATCGAGGCGATGGAGTACTTGCGCGAAGCCAGCGCCTGCAAGCCGTCCGTCAATGCCTGCGCGGTGATGCCGGAAGGCAGGCTGCCGGTGGCGGGCAAGACGCTGCGCGCCAGCACATCGGCCAGCGTGCGCGGTGAACCCTGATGCTGCACCGATGTGTTGCCGTCGAGCGAAGTGCGCGAGAGGAACAGCGCGATCCGATCGCCCGCATGGCGCGGCAGGATTTCCACCAGCGCGCCCGATTGCCAGTTCAACGCGTTCGCCGACGGTGCGTCGAATTCCAGATGGTAGATGCCCTGACCGCAGCTGCCGGCATTGAGCAGGGTGCGCGTGCGCAGCGTCCAGGCGCCATAAGCGGCTTCTTGCGCAACCGGTGCAGAGATTTCCGTTTCCAGCGGCGCGCCGCCGGTCAGCACGCTTAGTTCGTGCTGCCATTTGGCCAGGCTTGCTGCGGCGTTGTTGTCGACTTCGATCATTGGGAAGAATGCTTCCGCACCCTGGCTGCGCAGCCAGTGATCGAGCGTGTGGCCGAAACCGCAGAATTTTTCGTAATGGCGATCGCCCAGCGCCAGCATGCCGTATTTCACATGGCCCAGCGTGCTGCCTTGCTGACGCGCCAGTTGCCGGGCAAAACGGCGCGCGTTGTCGGGCGGTTCGCCTTCGCCGAAGGTGCTGACCACGAACAGTACGCGATGGAAATGGCGCAGGCGTTCCGGATCCAGTGCCGCCAGCGATTGGACGGTGACGGCGACGCCGGCTTTTTGCAATGCCGCCGCTGTATGCAGGGCGATGCGTTCGGACTGGCCGGCTTGCGTGGCGTAGGCCAGCAGGACGGTTTCCTTATTGTCGCCTGGTGTACCGGTTGTCGCAGTCTTGCTCTGATCGAGCAGCGCGCGTTCGGCGCGGACGGCGCGCTTTTTACGGCGGCGATCCAGATACAGCATCCAGCCGGTGATGCCGAACAGCGGCATGATCAGCGCCGCGATCGTCATGATGATGCGGCCGGGCAAGCCCCAGTAGGTGCCCATGTGCAGCGGATAGATTGCGCCGATGAAAAGGCCGCCGGTGCTCTTGTCGGCGAAGCGTTCGTTGAGCTTGATCTCTCCGGTTTGCGGCAACACGTTCAGACGGTTGCGCGCGCGTTCATGCGAGGCGCCCGGCAGCAGATAGTTGAACTGGACCGGCTGGGTGGTTTTTTCGGCAATGCGGATATTGACCAGCGTGTAGGGGCCGGCTTCACGCACGAAGGTGTCCCAGGCCAGGGTGAGGTCGAACGGAGCGGCTTCGGTTTTCTCGGACTTGTCCTTCTCTTTTTCCATGTTCATGCCCATGCCTTTGGGCTTGTCGCGTTTGGCCTGGGGCGCGCGCACCGGCGTTTCCTGGCCGGCCAGCGTATTGACGCCGGCCCGGAACCAGTCGAACGCCCAGAACATGCCGGTGGTCGTGAAGATGACATACATCACCAGCGCCCAGGTGCCGATCACCGAGTGCAGGTTCCACAGGAAGGAGCGGCCGGAGAGGCCGAAGTCAAGTTTGAACCAGGCGCGCCAGTTCAGTGCGCGGCGCGGCCAGCGCATGTACAGACCCGACAGTGCGAGCACCAGCAGGCACATCGACAGGCTGCCGGCGACGATCTTGCCGGTGTCGGTCGGCAGCAGCAGCCAGCGGTGGAAGCGTTCAGTAAATTCAAAGAACTCGTTGCCGGCCAGCGGCGGCAGCAAAGCGCCGGTATAAGGATCGGCGTAGCGCATTTCGCCGCGGCGTACACCCGGCGGCGGCGCGAAATTGATGCGAACGGAAGCGCCCGGTTCGGTTGATGCGATCAGTACGGCAACGCGTTCGTGCGGCACTTCTGCGCGCAGGCGCTCAAGGATTTGCGGCGGCGTCAGCGGAGCTTGCTGGCGCACTGCCACGTGGACGATGCCGGGATTGAGCCAGTCGGTAATTTCTTCGCGGAAAGACAGGATGGCGCCGGTCACGCCAATGAACATCAGCACGGTGCCCGCGGTGATGCCGATGAACCAGTGGATCTGGAACCAGATTTTCTTGAACATGTTTTTTCTCTTATTGGCTGGCGGCAGGCTGAGGCCGAAACCAGCTGGCGGAAGGCGCTTTGCTAAAGCGCTCTATTATAGATGATCAAGAGAATGAGAATTATTCCTGAATGTATCAATCCGGTTCTGGCAAGCCGTTTTCAGGCGCCAGATGTGTCTTTTTGCAACATCATGCTGGCCAGAATCATGGCGGCAACCAGCAACGCCACCGGCAGTAAGCCGTAATGCAGCAGGAATCCGGCGATCTGCGTGCCGATGCCGGACAGGGTCAGCGCCAGAAACATCAGGAAGCCCGACGCCAGGCTGGTCAGCGGCTTCGGCACAGAGAGTGCACGCGTCACGGTAGACGGGCCGCGCAGGCCGAGGCCGGCGCAGAACAGCATCCAGCACAGAATCAGCGGCGCAACATGCCGTGCGTCCAGTATCCCGAGTGCGATCAGTCCGGCGACGGAGAAGAGCTGGACGATGGCGCCGGCTTTCATCAGTTTGTAGGTGCCGCAGCGATGCGCCATGGCGCCCGCGCGCGAAGCGGCGACGATGAAGGACGAGACGCCGCAGACTTGCATCAATGCAAAGGTGCCGGGGCCACGCCCGCTCCATTGTTCGATCAGGTGCG
Organism: Herbaspirillum sp. GW822-FHT03A08; assembly: GCF_058801885.1. Lineage (NCBI taxonomy): Bacteria > Pseudomonadati > Pseudomonadota > Betaproteobacteria > Burkholderiales > Oxalobacteraceae > Herbaspirillum > Herbaspirillum sp. GW822-FHT03A08. The sequence continues at coordinate 190,265 of NZ_JBXANR010000008.1, forward strand.
GCGCACTGGCGACGAAAGTAACCAGCGCACCGAAGGTCAGTCCATAGACCGTAGCGTCGCGCAGGAAGGCGCGATTTTGCAGCAGGGCCGGGTAGCTGACGGTTTCGTCGGGTGAGTGCAATACCTGCCGTCCCGGCACCAGCGCCAGGATGAAGGGAAGCAGGATCAGCGCGAGCACGGCCACCAGCCAGAAGTTGCTGCGCCAGCCTGATACCAGCAGGATGCCGGTACCGATCACCGGTGCGATCGCCGGGATGACCGATTCGGCGATGCTGACCCAGGAAATCGCGCGTACCGCATCGGCGTCGGCGAAGCGCCGCCGCAGCAATACCGGCACCACCACCGTCGCAGCGCCCGCGCCGATGCCCTGGATCGTGCGATAGACGATCAGCGCGTCAACGTCCGAGGCCAGTGCGCAGGCGACGCCGGTCGCCGCCAGCAGGGCGACTCCCGCCAGCAGCGTATTGCGCATGCCGAGTTTGTCGGCCACTGCGCCCCAGAACAACTGCGACAGCGCCAGCGCAATCATGAAAGACGAAATCGTCGCCTGCACGGTCGGTACGTCGGTGCCCAGATCGTGCGCGAGATGCGGCAATGCCGGCAGATAGAGATCGGTCGCCAGCATGCCGACGCCGGTGAGCGCGGCCAGAGGAATGATTTGCAGCAGGGGAGGACGGGACATGAATGAAACTCGGAAACTGAATCAGGCGCTTGCGCAGGAAGACAGGCAGAGCGCGTAACAAGGTGAAAAAAGCGGAGCGTGGTCTCTGATCATGCAGTGGTTCGCCATGACAGGAGGATGCCACCGGAGACGCGACGTGAAGAACGGGGATGATACCACCCGCCGTTTTTCATTCTTGCAATCGGATCCCGGTTACTTGCCGGCCATGGCGATGATGGCGTGCGCCAGCTCGCCGTTGCCGTCGGCAAGTTTGTCGATGACATCCAGGTGATGGCCGTCTGCCAGTTTGATCTGCTGTACCGGAAAACCGGCCGTATGCAGGGCCAGCGCATACGCGTTTTTTTGCCGATGGAACTCAGACGACTCCGCACCGCCGGCCGTCAGGATCACCGGCATTTTTATTGCCGGCAGGTGATGCAGCGGACTGTATTGCTGCACTTGCGGCTCATCCAGCTGCAAGGTCTCATTGAGATAGCACAGCCGTACCGGTTCCAGATCGTAGAGACCGCTGACGCCGCACAATCCTTTGATCGCGTCGGTCGGCAGACCCGCGCTGCGCCAGTCGGTGCTCGCCAGTTCAGCGGCGAGGTGGCCGCCGGCGGAATGGCCGAAGACATACATGCGCTCGGCATCGAAACCGAACGACGATGCCTGGCGGTACAGCCAGCCGAACGCCGCGCGCACGTCGGCCACGATTTCGGGGATGTCGACTTCCGGTGCGAGGCGATAGTTGAGCATGGCTACGGCAATGCCGGCTTGCCGGTAGGGTTCGGCGAGATGGCTGAAGTCGTTCTTGTCGAGCGAGCGCCAGTAGCCGCCGTGCACAAAAACCAGCAGCGGCGCAGCGGTGTCGGCCACCGGGAAATAATCCAGGGTTTGCAGCCGGTGCGTGCCGTAGTGCAGATTGCTGCGCACCGGCGGGAGTCTGGTCAATTGCTGGCGATACACGTCTGCCTGCCGATTCCAGCGGTCGAAGATATCCTGAAAACGCGGTATGCCGGCGCGCACGTTGTATTGGCGGTCGAGTTGTTCGCGGTCGTAGTGCAGGTAGTGCATTACTGTCTCCCAAGTATTCTTATTCGGCAAAGTGTTCCGAGATAAACCCGCGCAGCCACACATTACCTTCGTCCTGATTGAAGCGGCGGTGCCAGAAGATGTTGGTTTGCAAAGACGGCAGGCGCAGCGGTGGACGAATGTATTGTAGGTTGAACGGCTGCGCTGCGCTCTCGGCCAGTTTTTGCGGCACTGTCACGATCAGGTCTGTGGTGCTGACAATGTACGGCACGGCAGTGAAGTGCGGTACGCGGAAATGCACGTTGGGCCGGATGCCGGCTTTTTCCAGATTCTGATTGATGCGGTCGTAGGGGCTTTCCAGCGACGACACCACCAGATGCCGCGCCGCCAGGAATTCCTTGATGGTGACCTTCTTGTCCGCCAGCGGATGGCCTTGCCGGAACATGCTGACATAGTTCTGGCGAAACAGGCGGCGCTGGTACAAGGCGCTGGAGACATTGTCGAAAGCGCCGATGGCGAGATCGACGCGGCCCGATTCCATCTCGGTCTTTAAATCAATCGTGCCGGCGCGCACCGTGCCGATCTGGATGCCGGGCGCCAGAAGGCTGCATTGCTCGATCAGCAGCGGCATGAAATACACCTCGCCGACGTCGGTCATGGCAATCGTGAACTGGCGTTCGCTGGTCGCCGGGGAAAAAGCCTCCTGCCGGTTCAGCGCCTTGGAGACATGGAGCAGCGCCGACGCCACCGGTTCGGCCAGCTGCTGCGCGAACGGCGTCGGCTGCATGCCTTGCGCCGTACGGACGAAGAGCGCATCGCCGAAGGTGCGGCGCAGGCGCGCCAGCGCATTGCTGACCGCCGGCTGCGACAGGTTCAGGCGGCGCGCCACGGAAGAGATCTGCCGGTCCTGGAAGACTTCCTGAAACACCACCAGCAAATTGAGGTCGATATCTTTGGGTTCGATCATGTCTGTGTCGTCCGTGCTACCAAGGCATCACTATTCATAATATCAATGAACTACATTGATCCATTTATATCGTAAAAGTCGCATCATTGCACTACAGTCTTACACCAATAAAAAAGCGCCACGTTGCCATACGGACAATCGGCGCACATCCACAACCAATCTGGAGGAGCACAGATGCAATCTGACGTGATCAATGTCGATCAGGTGGTCGAGCAGAGCCGTTTCGGCGCGTTTCAATTCGGGCTGTTGCTGCTGTGCGGCCTGTGCCTGATCATCGACGGCTTCGATATCCAGGCCATGGGCTATGTCGCACCGGCTATCATCGGCGACTGGCATGTCAACAAGGCCAGCCTCGGCCCCGTGTTCGGCGCAGGCTTGTTCGGCATGCTGCTCGGTTCGCTGGTGCTGACGCCGGTCGGCGACAAGTACGGCCGGCGTCCGGTACTGATCGTTTCCACTTTTTTCTTTGCCGTCTGCATGCTGCTGACCACGCGTGTCGAAACTATCGACCAGTTGCTGGTGCTGCGCTTTATTACCGGCTTCGGCCTCGGCAGCATCATGCCGAATGCAATGGCGCTGGTTGGCGAGTTCAGCCCCAACAGCAAGCGCGTGACGCGCATGATGCTGGTCTCGTGCGGTTTCACGGTCGGCGCGGCGGTGGGCGGTTTTGTCAGCGCGGCGCTGATTCCGGCTTTCGGCTGGCGTTCGGTGTTTCTGGCCGGCGGTCTGATTCCGGCGGCGCTGGGTGTGGCGATGCTGGTCTGGCTGCCGGAGTCGATTCAGTTTCTGGTACTGCGTAAACGTCCGATGAAACAGGTCGCGCGCTGGCTCAACAAGGTACAGCCGGGTTTGCAAGTCCATGAGGGCAGCAACGTCGTGGTCAAGGAAGCCAAGAACGACGGCATGCCGGTGGCCGAGCTGTTTCGCGAAGGCCGCGCCGGCGTGACGTTGCTGCTGTGGCTGATCAGCTTCATGAATCTGATCAATCTGTATTTCCTCTCCAACTGGCTGCCGACGCTGATCAAGGATGCGGGTTATTCGACCGGCACTGCGGTGCTGATCGGCACTTCGCTGCAAGTCGGCGGCATCGTCGGCACCTTGACGCTGGGCTGGTTCATCAATCGTTTCGGCTTTACCAAGGTGCTGGGAAGCTGCTTCGTGGTTGCCTGCGTGTTCATCGCCCTGATCGGTCATGTGGCGACCATGCCGGTGCTGTTGTTCATCAGCGTGGTGGTGGCGGGCTTCTGCGTAGTCGGCGGCCAGCCTGCGGTGAATGCGCTGGCCGGTACGTTCTATCCGACGCAACTGCGCTCAACCGGCATCGGCTGGGCGCTCGGCATCGGCCGTATCGGCTCGGTGCTGGGGCCGGTGATCGGCGGTCAGCTGATCGCCATGCAATGGGCCAACAGTTCGCTGTTCGTCGCGGCTGCCGTACCGGCGATCATCTCGGCGCTGATGGTGGCGCGCCTGCATTGGTATCGGCCGCAGTAGTTTCCAGCTTTTGTTTTGAGAAGGGCAAATCATGAATACGCTTGCAGAATCCTCCATCGCCAAAGCAACCGTGAATACGGCGCGCTGTCAGTCCGGGTATCAATCCGGCTTCGGCAACGAGTTCGCTACCGAGGCCTTGCCGGGCGCTTTGCCGCGCAATCAGAATTCACCGCAGCAGGTCGCCTATGGTCTCTATGCCGAACAGGTTTCCGGTACGGCCTTCACCGCGCCGCGCAGCCACAACCGCCGTTCCTGGCTGTACCGGATTCGTCCGGCGGCGATGCACGAGCCGTTCGAGCGCATCGACAACGGCCTGATCGCGCGCTTCGACGATGTCGAGACGCCGCCCAATCAATTTCGTTGGGACCCGCATCCCATGCCGACGGCGCCGACGGATTTTGTCGCAGGGCTGATCACCATGGCAGGCAACGGCTCGCCCGATGCGCAGACCGGTTGTGCGATTCATCTGTATGCGGCAAATCAGTCGATGACTGACAGCTTTTTCTATTCGGCCGATGGCGAGTTGCTGATCGTGCCGCAAGCCGGCCGCCTGCAATTGCTGACCGAGCTGGGCGTGATCGAGATTGAGCCGCAGGAAATCGCGGTGATTCCGCGCGGCGTGCGGTTTCAGGTGAAACTGCCGGACGGGCAGGCGCAAGGCTATGTCTGCGAAAACTTCGGTGCGCTGCTGCGCTTGCCGGATCTGGGGCCGCTCGGCTCCAACGGTCTCGCCAATTCGCGCGACTTCCTCACCCCGCAGGCCTGGTACGAAGATCGCGAAGGCGACTTCCGCCTGATTGCCAAATTCGGCGGCAATCTGTGGCAGGCGAAGATCGGCCATTCGCCGCTGGACGTGGTGGCGTGGCACGGCAACTATGCGCCGTACAAGTACGACCTGCGCCACTTCAATACCATCGGCTCGATCAGCTACGACCATCCCGATCCGTCGATCTTCCTCGTGCTGCAGGCGCAGAGCGATACGCCGGGCGTGGACACGCTGGATTTCGTGATCTTCCCGCCACGCTGGCTTGCTGCCGAACATACGTTCCGCCCACCCTGGTTCCATCGCAATGTCGCGAGCGAATTCATGGGGCTGATCCATGGCGAGTACGACGCCAAGGCCGAGGGCTTCCGTCCCGGCGGCGCCAGCCTGCACAATTGCATGACCGGCCACGGCCCCGACGGTGCGACCTTCGAGAAGGCCAGCCGCAGCGACACCAGCAAGCCGAACAAGGTCGCTGATACCATGGCCTTCATGTTCGAGACGCGCAACATCATCAAGCCGACGCGTCACGCATTGACTTCGCCGACGCTGCAGAAAAATTATTATCAGTGCTGGATGGACATCAAGAAGCACTTCAATCCACAACAAGCTCCGGAGCAACAATGAGCCCCTCTTTGAATCTGAACGAAACCCACGACATCGCCCTGCGCAGCTGGGTGGCCTCGGCCAATCTTGCCGGCAGCGATTTTCCGATCCAGAATCTGCCGTACGGCGTGTTTCGCCGCAACCATGGCGGGGAAGCCTTCCGCGCCGGCGTCGCCATCGGTGATCAGATTCTCGATTTGCGCGCAGCCTTTGAAAGCGGCGCGTTCAGCGGCTTCGGCGAAGTTGTTCACAAAGCTATCGTTGCAGCGACGGCGGGCAGCAATCTGAATCCTCTGATGGAGCTCGATGCCGCAAGCTGGTCGGCCTTGCGCCTCGCTTTGTCGACGCTGCTGCGTGAAGCTTCGATGCATCAGTCGCAGCTGGAGCCGGCGCTGGTGCCGCAAGCCGAAGCCGAGCATGCGTTGCCGGCGCAGATCGGCGATTACACCGATTTCTACACCTCGATTCATCATGCGACGGCGATCGGTAAATTGTTCCGTCCTGACAATCCTTTGCTGCCCAATTACAAATGGGTGCCGATCGGCTATCACGGCCGCTCGTCCTCGATTGCGGTGTCGGGCCAGCAGTTCCGCCGTCCGGTCGGGCAGACCAAACCGCCGACTGCCGACGATCCGGTGTTCGGTCCGTGCAAGCGTCTCGATTACGAAATGGAAGTCGGCGTCTTCATGGGACAGGGCAATGCCATCGGCGACGCCATCGACATCGGCCAGGCCGAGTCGCACGTGTTCGGTCTGTGCTTGTTGAACGACTGGTCGGCGCGCGACATACAAGCGTGGGAATACCAGCCGCTGGGTCCTTTCCTGGCAAAGAATTTCGCCTCGACCATTTCGCCGTGGATCGTCACGATTGAAGCGCTGGCGCCGTATCGCGCCGCATGGACGCGCGATGCAGCCGATCCGCAGCCGATGGCGTATCTGGACTCGGCCGATCTGCGCGCGGGCGGCGCTTTCGACGTGCAGCTGGAGGTGCTGTTGCAGACCAGGGCCATGCGCGAAGCGGGCACGGCGCCGCAGCGCCTGTCGCTGGGCAATTTCAAGGACGCTTATTGGACGGTGTCGCAACTGGTGGCGCATCACACCGTCGGCGGCTGCAACCTGCGCGCCGGCGACTTGCTGGGGTCGGGCACGTTGTCGGGACCGACGCCGGAGTCAGCCGGTTCGCTGCTGGAACTGACCGCCGGCGGTAAGCAATCCATCAGCCTGGCCAACGGCGAGACGCGCATTTTCATCGAAGACGGCGATACCGTCATCATGCGCGGCTGGGCCGGGCGCGACGGCTTGCCGCGCATCGGTTTCGGCGGCGTCGCAGGCACGGTGTTGCCGGCGCGTTCGCTGTGATGATTCCCGGATAAAAAATACCAAGGAGACGAAGGAATGACGATTCATCTTTACAGCTACTTCCGCAGCTCGGCGTCGTACCGGGTGCGCATCGCCCTGAATTTGAAAGGGCAGTCCTACGACACCGTGCCGGTTCATCTGGTCAATAATGGCGGCGAACAATTCGCACCGGCATTCAGCGCCCTGAACCCGCAATCGCTGGTGCCGGTGATGGAAGAAGAAGGGCGTCACATCACGCAGTCGCTGGCAATACTGGAGTATCTGGAAGAACGCTTTCCGACGCCGGCGCTGCTGCCCTCGGGTTTGCTTGACCGCGCCCATGTGCGCGAGATCTCGTTGGCGATCGCCTGTGACATCCATCCGCTCAACAACCTGCGCGTGCTGCGCATGCTCAAGCAGGAGCTGGGCGTGAGCGAAGAGGTCAAGCAGCAGTGGATACAGCACTGGGTCAAGCTCGGTTTCGCGGCGCTGGAGCAGCAGCTGGCGGCGAGTCCGCAGCGCGGACGTTTCTGTTTTGGCGACACGCCGACGATGGCGGACTGCTGTCTGATTCCCCAGATCTTCAATGCGCGCCGTTTTGAAGTCGACATGACTCCTTATCCGACGCTGGCGGCCATCGACGACGCCTGCGGCCAGCTCAAGGCGTTTCAACTGGCGCAACCCTCTGCACAGCCCGACGCGGCCTGACATTTTTCATTGCCGGAAACGGTCCGGGCGTCTATACGTGCCCAGGCCCGGATCCGGGGTGATCAGCCGGTAATACCTTTCGACCGGTATGCTATTCCCATGGCCGCTTTGCCCCAAAAACGAGCATCCTTTTTGGCGTCAAAAACGAATCCCGGCATTCTTGTTGGAAATTTGCCAAATATCTTTCTCTATTGACACAGCCGCCTGCCGGAATTACGGTTGCCGACAGTATTGCCGGTATAATTTTCCTCGCTAAGCTACCGAATCAAAATAACAAGACGCTCCGACAAGCGCTGTGGATAAAAGCAATGATGCAGGGGCCGCTGAGGCGCCTGCCAATAATGATCAAGTCTGACTCAGGGAAATACAGTTTCGCCGTAAATGGGGAGCAGGGAGCGCTGCCGTATATCGTCCCGCTGAACAACAAGCCGCCGCAGATATGTTCTCGCGCCGGCCTTAGGTTGGCGTGGTGCGATCCGGAGCTGGTCGCGCCCTTATACTATCGACGGCGACGCGGCTTCCGGGGGTGGGTCTCTTCGCTGGGGTTCTTTTTATGCAAGTAGTCAGCCGACGTTATCGCTGGGCGATTTACGGTTTGCTGGTGGTCGTGATTGCCGCCGGCATCGCGCTGTTTTTTGCCATGGCGCGCACGGCCAATGATATTCGTTCGTCAACAACCCCGCTGTTGAAGGAAAACATTCCGACCCTGCGTCATCTCTCGGATTTTGAAAGCGCCTTGCTGCGCTATCAATTGGCGCTGAACAAATACTACGTGGCTTCCGTTGGCCGCGATCGCTTCGATCACATTGAATCCGTCGCCGCCGAACAGATGCGCGCCAATTTCGAGTTCGTCCGCCGCGACCTGCGGCAGACGGCGCAGATGTCGGCGCTGGTCAGCAACTATGATGCCGTGCTGGCAATGGGGCCGGCGCTGGAAAAGCTGTTGCTGACGCCAACCGCCAATCGCGATCAGGCGCGCGCCTTGCTGAGCGATCTCAACGTCAAAACCAACACGATTCGCAACCTGCTCGACAAAGCCAAGCTGGACGTCGAGGGATCGGTATACCGTGTCGGCGAGATGGCGAACTCCGGTGTCGATCAGATTTCGTGGCTGGTGCACGTGTACAGCGTAGGTATGCTGCTGGTGGCCTTGTTCATGATGTATCACGTATGGGCGCGCTTCCGCTCGGAGAATGCGCTGGCTTTTGCAGCAGCTCACGATCCGTTGACCGGCCTGGCGCACCGCGGCTCGTTCGAGCGCCGTCTCAAGACCATGGAAGATCAGCCGCACACGGTGGTACTGGGCATGATCGACCGTTTTGAGCGCGTCGTCGGCGGTCTCGGCCACGCCTTTGGCGATCGCCTGATGCAGGAGATGGCGGGCCGTATCAAGCGCGCGGCAGAACGCCACGGCGGCGAAGTGTTCCGTCTCAACGGCGCCAATGTCGCGATCCTGTACAAGTCCAAGGGCGACCATGTGAATTTTCAGGAAGCCTTGTCGAGCCTGCAGGAATACATGCGCCAGCCGTTTGAATTCGGCCAGCATGAGATTTTTTCCAGCATGAGCATGGGCGGCGCCGAGTATCCGCGCGACGGCGCCGAACCCGCGCATCTGCTGCAGAATGCAGATGCGGCGTTGCAGGCGGCGCGCGACGCCGGCGGCGATTGCTTTGTGCAGTATTCGAATGCGCTCAACACGCGCGCCCAGGAGCGTCTGGCACTGGAAGCGCAACTGCGTCACGCCATCGAACGCAATGAACTGGAGCTGCACTTCCAGCCGCAGCAAGGTCTGACGGATGACCGGCTGGTCGGCTTCGAGGCGCTGGTGCGCTGGCGCCGCAACGGCGAGCTGATTTCGCCGGCCGACTTCATCCCGCTGGCCGAAGAGTCTGGTCTGATCGTGCCGATCGGCGACTGGGTGCTGGCCGAGGCCTGCCGTCAGGCGAAGATCTGGAGTCTGGAGACGCCGCGCAAGTTCGTCATCGCGGTCAACATTTCGCCGCGCCAGTTCCACCATCCATCCTTCCTGCGCCGCGTCACCGAGACCTTGAGCGAAAGCCAGATCGATCCGTCCTTCATCGAACTGGAAATTACCGAAGGCATCGTCATGCGCGATGTCGAACGCACCATCGAGTTGCTGGAAGATCTGCGCAAGCGCGGCCTGACGCTGGCGATTGACGACTTCGGTACGGGCTATTCTTCGCTGGCCTATCTCAAACGCTTCTCCATCGACAAGCTGAAGATCGACCAGTCCTTCATTCGCCATCTGCGCCCCAACAGCGAAGACGCGGCGATCGTGCAGGCGGTCATCAACCTCGGCCACCATCTCGGTTTGTCGGTCATCGCCGAAGGCGTCGAAACAGCCAGCCAGCGCGAGTTGCTGCGCGCCTGGGGCTGCGACGAGATTCAGGGGTACTTCTATGGCCGTCCCTTGTCGGCCGACAAGGCGACCCAGTTCATCTTCGAGAACTAGGCAATCAGTTCGATGGCCGGCGCGGCACCAGCAGGTTGCCGGTCATGACCAGCACCGGTTCGTTGTTCTGATTGAACGTCGTGACGCGATGCTTGAGAAAACCCTGCTGCGGTTTCGACTGTGAGAATTTCAACTCGAGCACCTCGACTTCGACGCGCAGGACGTCGCCCGGACGGGTAGGACGCGGCCAGCGGAACTCTTCAAAACCTGCGCCGATGACGCCGCCCTTGATCGGCAGCGTCTTCACCAGCAGGCGCATGGTCAGCGCCGCCGTGTGCCAGCCGCTGGCCGCCAGGCCACCAAAAAAACTCTGCGCCGCTGCCGCTTCATCCATATGGAAGGGCTGCGGGTCGTAACTGGCGGCGAAGGCTTTGATGTCGCCGGCGCTCAGCGTTTCGGTCGCGGCGACGCTGAATTTCTGTCCGGCGGTAAAGTCTTCCAGATACAGTGGCGCGTTGGACATTTCAGGCATGGCAGTCTCCCTCGAGTTGTTTTATAATGTAGGTATCAAAATGATAGTAAGTTGTTCAGTCGAATGATAATCAGCTTGATGGGACTTGTCTATGGAACGTAAAAGCTTTGGCAACATGCAATGCCCGGTCGCCCGCACGCTCGAACGCGTGGGTGAATGGTGGAGCATTCTGATCCTGCGCGATGCGATGCACGGGCTGACGCGCTTCGACCAGTTTCAGAAGAGCCTGGACATTGCGCCCAACATGCTCACGCGCCGCCTCAACTCGCTGGTCGAGTCCGGCCTGCTGGAGCGCCGCCAGTACAGCGAACGTCCGCCACGCTATGAATATGTTTTGACCGACCTGGGCCGCGATTTCCGTTCCATTCTGGTCGCGCTCAACAGCTGGGGCAACAAGCATTTTGCCCCCGAAGGTCCGAGCGTGCTGCTGGTCGATTCGACTTCGGGCGAAGTGGCCGAGCCGATCATGGTCGACCGCAAGAGCGGCAAGCCGCTGACCTCGCCTGAATTCGTCTTCACTCCGGGCCCGCAAGCCAACGAGAGCATGATCCGCCGCATCAACTTTGCGCGTGAACGTGCCGCCGAGGCTGCCAATGATGGTGCGGGCGCCGATACCGCGCTCCAACCGTCGGCAGCCGAACCTGCCAAGCCTGCCAAAGCGCCGCGCAAGAAGGCGGCAGCGAAGAAGAGCGCCTGAGAAAGCGCCGGAGCGCGCAAGTTTCGTTTTCGTCTCCCTGGCGCCGTTGTTAAGGCGCCATTTTTTTGTCCCCGATACCGAGGTGCATAACGAGCGGGCTTGACAGCCTCTTGTTCGATCGCTACTATGCATATACATCAATGCATATGCATTGATAAATTGAAATTGAGACCAGTTGAAAAGCTTTGTTCAGAAAGCCGGATGAATCATGTTTAACCAGTGCACTTGTACCCGTTTGCGCAGGCTTACCCGCCGCATCACGTCGATTTACGACCGCCATTTGCTGCCGGACGAGCTGACTATCAGCCAGTATTCGCTGCTGAGCCGGGTGGGCAAGCACGGCTCCATCGCCAATCTCCGCCTGGCGGCTGAGATGGGCATGGATCGCAGCACCCTGAGCCGCAACATCAAGCCGCTGATGACCGCCGGCTGGATTGCTACTGTCGACATGCCGCCGGACGAGCACGTCGACAAGCGTTCGTTCGGGCTGACCCTGAGCGCGGCCGGCAAGGCCAAGCTGGAAGCGGCTCGTCATAACTGGGTAGAGGCGCAGCTGGAGATCGATGGTTTGCTGGGTGAAGACATGCATGAAGCCTTGTCGAACATGGTAGACAACGCCTACGACAAATTGCAGGAAGCCTGATCCGGCCGTGACCGGGTCGTTTGCAGTACATCGCCATGAGCACCATCAATGCAGTCTGCATTGATGGTTTTTTATTCATCTTTTTTATTCCACCTTTGATTGAGCGTCATGAATAAAGTCACGCAAGCCATCGCCACGCGCACCTCACACCGATTCAGTTATGCCTGGGTGGTGGTCGCCGTCATCTTCCTTGTCCTGTTGACGTCGGCCGGCATCCGCGCCACGCCGTCGGTCATGATCCTGCCGCTGGAGCATGAGTTCGGCTGGAATCGTTCCACCATCTCGCTGGCGATTTCCTTCAACATCGCCCTGTATGGCCTGATCGGACCGTTCGCAGCGGCAGCGATGCAGCGCTTCGGCATTCGTCCGGTAGTGATGGGCGCGCTGGTGTTGCTGTCGGTCGGCACGGCCCTGAGTACGCTGATGCAAATGCCATGGCATATGGTCATGACCTGGGGTCTGCTGGTCGGCTCGGGTACCGGTGTCGCGGCCAACACGCTGGGTGCGACAATTGTCAGCCGCTGGTTTGAAATGCGCCGCGGTCTGGCCATGGGTCTGCTCACCGCCAGCGCGGCGACCGGACAGATGGTTTTTCTGCCGCTGATGGCATCGATGGTGGAACATTACGGCTGGCGTTCGGTGGCTTTCCTGGTCGCCATCGTGGCTGCCGTGGCGGTGCCGCTGGTGGCGCTGTTCCTGCCGGAGCGTCCATCCGACGTCGGTTTGCGCCGTTACGGCCAGGCCGCTGATGCGCCTGCCGATGCCGAGGTCAAGCAGCGCAATCCGCTGGCAATCGCCTTCGATTCGCTGCGTCAGGCGATGAAGGTGCGCGACTTCTGGCTGCTGTTTTTCAGCTTCTTCGTCTGCGGCATGAGCACCAACGGCTACATCGGCACGCAGTTCATCGCCATGTGCAACGACTATGGCATTTCCGAAGTCGGCGGCGCCAGCATCCTGGCGGCGATGGGCATGCTCGATCTGGTCGGCACCACCTTGTCGGGCTGGTTGTCGGATCGCTTTAATCCACGCGTGCTGCTGTTCTGGTACTACGGTCTGCGCGGTATTGCATTGATCTTCCTGCCGTACGCATTTGGTCTCGACTATTTCGGTCTGACCGTGTTCGCAGTCTTTTACGGACTTGACTGGATCGCTACCGTACCGCCGACCGTGCGTCTGGCCAATGATGTGTTCGGTCGTCTGGCGGCGCCTGTCGTATTCGGCTGGATCGTCGCCGGCCATCAGCTCGGCGCCGCTGCCGCCACGACGATATCTGGCTTCATGCGCGCCAACCTCGGCGATTACACGGCGTCGTCGATACTGATGGGCGTGGCCTGTCTGATCGGCGCTGTCATGGTGTTGCGCATCAAGGGTGAGCAGCACGGCAAGCCGGTGGCAGTAGCAGCGTAACTCTGCAGGCGATCCCACTAAAACCGCCCGCGTCCTGAAAAGGAGCGGGCGGTTTTTTTATTGCCCGGCTTTGATTACTTCGCCAGCGCTTTGCGCAGGCTGGAAGTCGCCAGATCGACAGCGCTCTTCGCCGCTGGTGTATCGCCCAGCGCATTGAGCATCACGAAGTCATGGATGGTGCCGAGGTAGCGCACTTGTGTCACCGGTACGCCTGCCTTGGCCAGCTTGGCGGCGTAGGCTTCGCCTTCGTCGCGCAGCACATCGTTTTCATCAGTGATGACCAGTGCCGGCGGCAGATCCTTCAACTGTTCCAGTGTCGCGTTCAGCGGCGCGATATGCGGATCCTTGCGGTTGGCGCCGGCCGGCAGGTAGGCGTTCCAGAACCACTTCATCGCTTCCTTGGTCAGCCAGGGGCCGTTGGCGAACTGGTTGTACGAACCGTTTTCAAAATTGGTGTCGGTCACCGGATAGAACAGCACCTGATACTTGATCGCCGGACCCTTGCGTTCTTTCGCCAACAGGCTAACGACCGCAGTCATGTTGCCGCCCACGCTATCGCCGGCAATCGCCAGGCGGCTCGCATCGACGTTAAATTCGGCAGCGTGCTCGGCAACGTATTTGGTTGCGGCATAGTCCTGCTCGATGGCAATCGGATAACGAGCTTCCGGCGAGCGGTCGTAATCGACAAACACCACGGCGACCTTGGCGCCGTCAACGATCTGGCGCACCAGGCGATCATGCGTATTGACGTCGCCCATCACCCAGCCTGCGCCGTGGAAGTACATCACCACCGGCAGGGTTTCCTTGTTGCCTTGCGGGCGCAGGATGCGGATGCGTGTGCTGCCGGTCGGACCGACCGGGATCACGCGGTCTTCAATGTCGGCGGCTGGCTTGGCGACCTTGCCTGCCTGTGCGCCTGCCAGCAGATTACGGGCTTGTTCAGGAGTCAGTGTGTAGATCGGAGGGCCGCCGGCTGCGGAAAGCACGTCGAGGAAACCCTGAGTCTGCGGTTCTACCGAAGCGGCAGTGGCGCTTTGCGCGGTGGAAGCTGCAGCCAGTGCGACGGCGCTGAGGGCGAGAAGTTGTTTGATCGATTTCATGATGTTTCCTTTCGGGGTCGGAGGTAGTTTTAAATCAAGCAATTAAATTGTGCGCAATATATTTGGTGTTTCAGTATTGCAATGCGTGATGCATGCGCCATCCTCTTCGTTGGGGCCGCTCTGTCGTCGGCGACCGGTTCGTTCGGTTAGTGCATGGGGTGAATATTAAATTGATGAAAATTAAATTGCAAGCAATTTAAAAATAAAAATACAACACGCAACATGTTGAGAAGGGAGTGCCGGGTAAAAGCAGGGCCGGGAAAAAACAGTGCGGCAAAAACAAAACCCCGCCTGCATCAGCCATACAGGCGGGGTGCGTATCGCTTTCTCATCCGCCAGGCGGGAAGAGAACCTGGCATTCAGCTCAATCCCATTGCGGCGCAAAGTCGGGATTGGCAAGGCGGTCGTTGCGAATTCAGCTCAATCCCATTGCGGCGCAAAGTCGGGATTGGCAAGGCGGTCGTTGCGATCAAGCCGGGAGATGGCGTCCATCTCCGCATCCGTCAGGCGGATATCTTTTGCCGCCAGATTGCTTTCCAGGTTGGCGCGCTTGGTCGACGACGGGATGGTGGCAAAACCTTGCTGCAGCGACCACGCCAGCGCGATCTGCGCCGGATTGGCCTGATGGGCCTTGGCGATTTCGACGATCACCGGGTCGGTCATCACCTTGCCATAAGCCAGTGGCATATATGCAGTCAGATGGATGCCTTGACCGCGTGTGAAGTCAACCAGCTTGCGGTTTTGCAGGAAAGGGTGGATCTCGATCTGCTGGGTCGCGATTTCCGTGGCGCTGACGGCGTCGATGGCTTGCTTCAGATGCGCGATGGTGAAGTTCGACACGCCGATCAGCTTCGTCAGGCCTTGCGCCTTGGCTTCGGCCAGCGCTTCCATATAAGTCGCGACGGCGATGCTGTCGTTCGGTGCCGGCCAGTGGATCAGCGTCAGATCGACCTGATCCATCTGCAGTTTGGCGAGGCTTTCCTTCAGGCTGGGGATGAGTTTGTCTTTGGCCAGATTCCCGGTCCAGATCTTGGTGGTGACGAACAGCTCCTTGCGCGCCACCTTGCCGACGGCGATCGCCTTGCCGACCTCGGCTTCATTGCCATAGATCTGGGCGGTGTCGATATGGCGATAGCCGAGTTCCAGGCCGTTAGTGACCGAGTCGATGACTTGCTGGTCTTTCAGGCGGAAGGTGCCGAGGCCGAAAGCGGGAATGTTGTTCATGGTTTTCCTTTATGGAGGTGAAGCGCGGACGCAGGCCGGCGCAATGGTGGAGACAGGGGGAGTGTTTGTAGGCCCCTGCATGGATTGAAGTATGGGGTCAAAGAGCTGTTGCAAAAATAGGGTGGAAAGCAAAACTTTATTGCTTGCGAGGCAAATATATTCACGCTGAGCGGTTTGAAATCTATTTTCGAATATTTCGATAATTGATCCCCAATCTTTCCGTTTTTCATTCGTTCCTTGTTCGCCCATACTTCGCTCCATGGTGAACGGCACAGAGAAAGACGGACACCAAACGAAGCACTAACCCTTATCGAATTAATCGCACATACCTCAGGAGAACATCATGGCAATCGCAAAAGCACAACCAGGCAAAACACTGTTGAACCCAACCAACCACACCCTGATCATGATTGACCATCAGTCGCAGATGTCGTTTGCGACGCACTCGATCGATATGGTCACCCTGCGCAACAACGTCGCCCTGGTCGCCAAGGCCGCGAAGGAATTCAAGGTATCGACAATTCTGACAACCGTCGCCGAAAAGTCCTTCTCCGGCCCGATCTTCGATGAAATCAAATCGGTGTTCCCGAACGAAGAAGTGATCGACCGCACCAGCATGAATACCTGGGAAGACCCACGCATCGCGGACCGCGTCAACGCCATCGGCAAGGAAAAAATCGTGCTGGCCGGCCTGTGGACTTCGGTATGCATCGTCGGTCCTGCACTGTCGGCGCTGGATCAGGGCTTTGAAGTGTATGTGATCACCGACGCCAGCGGTGACGTCTCGAATGAAGCGCACCAACGCGCCATTGAGCGCATGATCCAGCTGGGCGCACGTCCGATGACCTCGCTGCAATACCTGCTCGAACTGCAACGCGACTGGGCACGCACCGAGACTTACAACGAGACCGTGGCAACTGCGATTGCCAACGGCGGCGCTTACGGTCTGGGCCTGATTTATGCAAAGACCATGTTCAATGCTTCGGAAGGCCATTAATCCTTGCTGAGCTTCAGGCGGGATCCTGATTTAATCAACATCAGGATCCCGCAGTTGTAGAAATCCCCCTGACAAACCATAACGACTACCTCCAGGAGTGAACATGAGCGCCGACCTGATTCTGCTGAACGGAAAATTCCACACCATCGACAAAGAACAACCGCTGGCAAGTGCCGTAGCGATCAAGGACGGCAAGTTCCTCGCTGTCGGCGATGCCGAAGCCGTCATGCGCCACCGCAACGGCAAGACCCAGGTGGTCGACCTCAACGGCCGCAGCGTCGTGCCAGGCCTGAACGATTCGCACATCCACCTGATCCGCGGCGGCCTGAACTACAACCTTGAACTGCGCTGGGAAGGCGTGCCTTCGCTGGCAGACGCTCTGCGCATGTTGCGCGAACAAGCTCTGCGCACTCCGCATCCGCAATGGGTGCGCGTGGTCGGCGGCTGGACCGAATTCCAGTTTGCCGAACGCCGCATGCCGACGCTCGACGAAATCAACGCCGCAGCACCTGACACCCCGGTTTTCATCCTGCACCTGTACGACCGCGCCTTGCTCAACCGCGCCGCCTTGCGCGCCGTCGGTTATACCAAGGACACACCGAATCCACCGGGCGGCGAAATTCAGCGCGATGCCAGCGGCAATCCGACCGGCATGCTGATCGCCCGTCCCAACGCCATGATTTTGTACGCGACGCTGGCCAAAGGTCCGTCGCTGCCGCTGGACCAGCAAGTCAATTCCACACGCCAGTTCATGCGCGAACTCAATCGTCTCGGCGTTACCAGCGCCATCGACGCCGGCGGCGGTTTCCAGAACTATCCGGAAGACTACGCCATCATCGACCAGCTGGCGCGCGAGCAGCAACTCACCGTGCGTATTGCCTACAACCTGTTCACGCAGAACAAAGGCAAGGAGCTGGGAGACTTCCAGCGCTGGACCGACATGATTACGCCGGGGCAGGGCGACGATTTCTATCGCCACAACGGCGCCGGTGAAATGCTGGTGTTCTCGGCGGCCGACTTTGAAGACTTCCTGGAGCCGCGTCCGGAACTGGCCGTCGGCATGGAAGACGAACTCGAAAAGGTGGTGCGCCATCTGGTGTCGAACCGCTGGCCGTTCCGCCTGCATGCGACCTACGACGAATCGATCAGCCGCATGCTCGACGTCTTCGAGAAAGTGAACCGAGAGATTCCATTCAATGGCCTGCACTGGATGTTCGACCACGCCGAAACCATTTCGCCGCGCAACATCGAGCGCGTGCGTGAGCTCGGCGGCGGCCTGGCGATCCAGCATCGCATGGCCTTCCAGGGCGAATACTTCGTTGACCGTTACGGCAAGGAAGCCGCCAAGGCAACACCGCCTGTAGCGCGCATGCTCGACATGGGCGTACCTGTCGGCGCCGGCACCGATGCCACCCGCGTTGCCAGCTACAACCCGTGGACTGCTCTGTACTGGCTGGTGTCCGGCAAGACCGTCGGCGGCCTGCAACTGGCTGAAGCCGGCTTGCCGCGTGAAACTGCACTCGAACTGTGGACCGCCGGCAGCGCCTGGTTCTCTAACGAACAGGGCAAAAAAGGCCGCATCAAGGACGGTCAGCTGGCCGATCTCGTGGTGCTGTCTTCGGACTTTTTCAGCGTACCGGAAGAGGACATCAAGGCCATCGAATCGGTAATGACCGTGGTTGGCGGCAAGATCGTCTACGGTGCTGCCGAGTTCGATCCGCTGGCGCCGCCGCCGATCCCGGTCTTGCCTGACTGGTCGCCGGTGAAGACCGTGCCTGGCCACTACCGTCCGGTGGCAAAGTCGGCGGGCGCTCAACAAAAACAATCCGCGATGCCGCATCAATGCGCGGGCGCCTGCAGCGTGCACGCCCACTCGCATGATGTCGCCCGCCGCTCGTCGGTGCCCGCCTCGAACTTCTCGGGCTTCTGGGGCGCGCTCGGTTGCAGCTGCTTCGCTTTCTGATCTGGAGATTAAAAAAATGTCTTATTCCAAAGTGATCTGGGGACTGCTTCTGTCCTTTGTAGTCGGCTTCTGCTGCCATCTGGCGCAGATTCCGGTGCCGTCGCCGCCGGTCCTCAGCGGTGCGTTGCTGGTCTTCACGATGAGCAGCGGCTACTGGCTGGTGGATCGTTACCTGGCTTCGCGTACTGCCAAGGCCGCAGAGGTGAAAGCATGAGCGCGCTCTTTACCGGCGCCGTGCTGGGCGCCCTGATCGGTGCGGTCTGCCGCTGGTTCGGTTTGCCGTCACCGACGCCGCCGACACCGGTCGGTGCATCGCTGGTGGTGGCAATGACGCTGGGTTATGTGGTCGCCGGGTTTGTCCTGGTTGGTCATTTTTAATTTCTGATTTTTGATTTCCAACGAAGGAGCATCATCATGCAAACGTATCAAACCGCATCAACCGCATCAACCGCATCAGCCGCACAGGCTGTAAAACAAACCTGGCTGCCGCGCCTGCTGTGGGCGCCGGCACAGGATCTCGGCTTGCTGTTCCTGCGCCTCTCCGGCGCCTTGCTGTTGCTGTATGTGCATGGCCTGCCGAAGATCATCAACTTCGCCGGCGAGCTGCAGCACATCGATGACCCGCTGCATGTCGGCCGCGCCTTCACGCTGGGCTTTGCAATTTTCGCTGAAGTCCTGTGTCCGGTGCTGATCGTGCCCGGCATCCTGACGCGTCTGGCCAGTGTCGCCGTGCTGGTCCTGCTGAGCGTGTCGATGTTTCTGGTCCATGCCGACTGGAGCATCGCCGAAGGTCAGTTCGGCTGGTTGCTGATGATCGTGTTCGGCAGCATTGCACTGATGGGCGCAGGCAGGTTTTCGATTGATGCCGCATTGAGCCAAAAAGCCGAGGACTGAGATGAACGCGATCCGCAACATTCCTCGTGCGACCTGCCAGGGCGTCGCCATGAGTTTCCTGGCAGGTTATGTGGATACGGTGGGTTTTGTCGCCTTGTTCGGATTGTTCACGGCGCACGTCACGGGCAACTTCGTGCTGATCGGCAGCGAGCTGGCGAATCCTTCGCATGGTGTGCTGATCAAGTTTCTGGCGTTTCCCGCCTTTATCGGATCGGTGATCCTGACGCGGATGGCGGTGCTCTGGCTGGAGCGCAGCGGCAAGCCGGCACTGCCTTATATTCTGGGGTTGCAACTGCTGTTCTTGCTGGTGTTCATGGGGCTGGGGCAGAGCATTGCTCCGGTCGGCGTGGCCGATGCGAGAGCCACGACAGCCTTGCTGGCAGGCATGTTCGGCGCGGCGGCGATGGGTGTGCAGAACGCTGCGGCGCGCTTGATTTTGCCGCAGTCGGCGCCAAGTACAGTCATGACCGGTAACGTCACGCAACTGGTGATCGACGTCGTGGATATCGTGCGGGGTGCGGGAGATCAGAGCGTGCACCAGCGCTGCGTTAAATTTTTCTGGCCCATCGTCGCCTTCGGCGTGGGTGCTATCGGCGGCGCATTTGCCTATCGTTCTGCCTTGTTTCTGGCTTTGCTGCTGCCTGCAGCGATTCTGGTGGCAATGATCTGGGCGGAATATCCGGGACGAAAGTCGGGAGCGGCAACGTCTTCAACCCTATAATGAGCGCCTGGGCTGAATTCGGGCGTCAAAAATAGAGATCTGCAGGTCATACTGCAGATCGACAGACAAGGGTAGCGGTGCGGCGATGACTTATTTGTATCACCTGATTGAACAGTACGGTCTGATCATCGTATTCCTGAACGTGCTGACTGAACAGCTCGGCGCACCGATCCCTGCTTATCCGACGCTGGTCATCACCGGCGCACTGGCCTACCGCGGCCAGTATCCCGTTGTACTGCTGTTGCTGGTGGCGGTGGTGGCCGCACTGATTGCCGACTATGTCTGGTATCTCGCCGGGCGGCGCTACGGCCGCCGCATCATGTCGACGCTGTGCCGCATTTCTCTCTCTCCCGATTCCTGCGTGCGCCAGACCGAATCCATCTATGCGCGCTGGGGTGCGCGCTCGCTGCTGGTGGCGAAATTCATCCCCGGTTTTGCCTCGATTGCCAGTGCGCTGGCCGGCACAGTCGGTACCTCGCGCGGCAAATTCATTTTGTACGACGGCATCGGTGCGGCCTTGTGGGCCGGCGTAGCGATTTTCCTCGGCGGCTTGTTCAATACCGCGATTGACGATGTGCTCAACGTGCTGGCTGAGCTTGGTCAATACGGCATGATTCTGGTGGCGGTCGGGTTTGCCGTGTTCGTCGCCAGCAAGTGGTGGCAGCGCCGCCGTTTTCGCAGATCGCTGGATATGGCACGCATCTCCGTGGGTGAACTGGATGGTTTGCTCAAGAGCGGCGTGCGGCCGACCATCGTCGACGTGCGTTCGCCGGCATCGCAACAAGCCGGACGCATTCCGGGCGCGGTGACGATTTCCAATCAGGAGATCCAGACCTTTGCCTTCGATGCGCCGATGGAGGATGAAGTTATCGTCTATTGCGCCTGTCCCAATGAAGCCTCGGCCGCGCTGGTTGCCAAAGCGCTCATGCGGCGCGGCTACAAGCGTGTGCGGCCGTTGACCGGCGGTATCGACGCCTGGGTCGCTGCCGGTTATTCCGTTGAAGCCTGATCGGCTTTTTCATCTCTCTTTCGATTCATTCCCATGTTCAGAATCAGTCTCGACGCCTTGTTGATCCTCGATGCTATCGATCGGCGCGGTTCGTTTTCCGCCGCCGGTCTTGAGTTGCATCGCGTGCCGTCGACGATTTCCTACACCGTATCGAAGCTGGAGCAAGACCTCGGCGTGCAGGTATTCGAGCGGCAAGGTCCTAAGGTCGTGCTCACGCGCGCCGGCGAAGAATTACTGAAAGAGGGGCGCTATCTGCTCAAGGCCGCGGAGGATCTGGAACATCGCGTGCGCCGCGTGGCCTCGGGCTGGGAAACAGAATTCACGATCGGCCTCGATTCGCTGTATTCGGCGGCATCGCTGGAGCCTGACATCGTCGCCTTCTACCAGGTCGCCGACCGCACGCGCCTGCGCATCGCACGCGAATCGCTGGCCGGCACTTGGGAAGCCTTGCTCGATCGCCGCGTCGATCTGCTTATCGCCGCGCCGGGTGAAGGTCCGGCTGGCGGCGGTTATGTCGCCGAGCAAATCGGTACGGTGAAATTCGTCTTCGTGGTCGCGCCGCATCATCCGCTGGCAAAAATGAACAAGGTGCTGAGCAAGGCCGACCTGCATCCGTATCGTGCCATCAGCGTGGCGGACTCGGCACGCAAGATGCCGCCGCGCACCGTCGGGCTGCTGTTCGGGCAGGATACCTTGACGGTGCCGGACATGCGCAGCAAGTACGCCTTGCAACTGGCCGGCGTAGGTTTTGGATTCTTGCCGGAACCGTGCGTGCAGAAGTCGATTGCCTCCGGCGCGCTGATCGTGAAGGAAGTGGAAGAGCCGCGCGCGGAAGAAACTTTCTCGCTGGCGTGGCGCGTGGGTGAAGAGGGCGCGGCGTTGAGCTGGTGGCTCAAGCGCATGCGCGAAACCGACATCCTCAGGCGCATGCTGTCGCAGATTGCCGACGGCGGTTTGTAGCCGCTCCTGAACAGACGTAAAAAAGCGCGACAGCTTGTGGCTGCCGCGCTTTTTTTATGGGCGCCTGTCGGCTCGACCAGGCGGCAAATCGATCAGGCAGCAACCAGCGTGACTATGGTTTCACGGGTCTGTGCGATGGCTTTTTCAACAGCCGCTTCGCCCATGCCCAGGCCTTCGCTGTGCACGAAGGTGATGTCGGTCATGCCGATGAAGCCCAGCACGCCGCGCAGATAGGTTTCATGGAAGTCCATGACCTTGGCAGGACCTTCGCTGTACACGCCGCCGCGCGAAGTGAAGACATAAACCTTCTTGCCCTGGATCAGGCCGACCGGGCCGGTTTCGGTGTACTTGAATGTCACGCCGGCGCGCGCCACGTGATCGATCCAGGTCTTCAGCGTCGACGTGATCGAGAAGTTGTACATCGGTGCGCCGATGACGATGATGTCGGCGGCGTTGACTTCAGCAATCAGTTCTTCAGAAACTTTCACCAGTTCTTGCTGCTCGGCGCTGCGCTTGTCGGCAGGGGTGAAGAACGCGCCCAGCTTTTGCTCATCCAGGTGAGGAATCGGGTTGGCGGCGACATCGCGTTCGACCACGACGCTGCCTGGTTGGGATGCTTGCAGCTTGGCGACGAATTCGCCCGCGACCTGACGCGAGATCGAGCCGGTGCTGCGTGCGCTGCTGTTGATGAAGAGAATGTTTGCCATGATTTTTCCTTGAGTGTGCGTTGTGTTTGGGTGTAGGAAGCCATGCACCGCCGCAGTGGCAGTGCATGACTTGTTTGCGTTGATGGATTAGTAAGGCAGGTCGAACAGCAGGAATTCAGCCGCTTCCGCCTTCTCGAACGTAATCAGGCTTTCTGCGCTGATCTTGATCGCATCGCCGCCGGACAATTGCTTGCCGTTGACGGTCAGCTGACCGCGGATCAGGTGCACATAGCCCAGGCGTTTGGCGGCCAGTGCGTGTTCCAGTTTGGCATCGCCGTTCAGGATCGAGGCAAAGATCGATGCATCCTGATGGATCAGCACCGAGTTGTCGCGGCCATCAGACGAAGCGATCAGGCGCAGCTGGCCTTGCTTTTGCTCCGGAGTGAAATTCTTCTCTTCGTAGCTTGGCGGAATACCTTTCACGTTCGGCTGGATCCAGATCTGCAGGAAGTGCACCGGCTCCGTCTTCGAGTGGTTGAACTCGCTGTGACGCACGCCGTTGCCGGCGCTCATGCGCTGGACGTCGCCATAGTGCAGGACCGAACCTGTGCCCATGCTGTCCTTGTGTTCCAGTGCGCCATCGAGGACATAGGAGATGATTTCCATGTCGCTGTGGCCGTGTGTGCCGAAGCCCATGCCTGGTGTCACGCGGTCTTCATTGATGACTTGCAGCGGACCGAAGCCGACATGTTCCGGATCGTAGTAATGGCCGAATGAAAATGTATGGTGCGAATTCAACCAACCGTGATCGGCGACACCGCGTTCGTTGCTTTTGCGAATTTGAAGCATGATTTTCTCCGTCGGTTAGTGCTGGCAAGGGCGTTTTCCACCTTGGAAAACTGCCTTCTTGTTTGCATGATTAAGTGGACAGAACGGAGTATGCGCGGGGCGAAATGAAAAGAAAAACGGAAAGATTTGCGGGCTATCATCGAATAATTCGATGATATTTATAAGTGATTGATAATAAACGATTAATTTTTATATCTAGGCCGTATTTTGGTGCTGATTACATGAAATTTGTATGTGATTGATCATTATTTTCGATGAGAATCGAAAATCCATCGGCCTGATGCCGGATGCCGGATGCCGGATGAGGCCGCATGATTTCAGACGAAGGCAGTGCGTATCGGCGTGCCTTCACGCAGGGTTTTGGTGACGGGGGTCTTTTCGCAAATTTCACCGAGGCGCGTGATCTGTTCCGGCGTCAGTGCATTGCCGAAGGTGACGGTGCGTTCAATGTTTTCCAGGCCGCAGTCGTCGCGCGAAAAACGCGCGTCGATATGGATGGTGCCGACATCCCAGCCCTTGCGGTCGGCATACATGCGCAAGGTCAGCGAGGTGCAGGCGGCCAGCGCAGCCAGCAGCAGCTCGTAAGGCGCCGGGCCGGTATCCGTGCCGCCATTGTTGGCCGGTTCATCCGCTTGCAACTGGTGGGTGCGGGCGCGGATGCGTTGTGCGTAGCCGGTGTCGTTGTGCAGGTGGATGGTCGCCATGGTGTTCTCCTTCAATGCAGGATGGGGATGGATGATTGTTGCACATTCCATTTTCAAGTTTTCACCGGACGTAAAAAAAGCCTGCACGCAGGCAGGCTTTTTTCAAGAGCGAAAAACGGATTTGCTTATGCGAAATTCTTCGCTGCGAAATCCCAGTTCACGATGCCCCAGAATGCTTCTGCATACTTCGCGCGTGCATTGCGATAGTCGATGTAGTAAGCGTGTTCCCAGACGTCGATGGTCAGCAGCGCCTTGCTGTCGGTGGTCAGCGGTGTGCCGGCGCCGGTGGTGTTGACGATGTCCAGCGTGCCGTCGGCTTTCTTGACCAGCCATGTCCAGCCGGAACCGAAGTTGGCCAGGCCTTGCTTGGTGAATTCAGCCTTGAACGCGTCGAAAGTACCCCACTTGGCGTTGATGGCGTCAGCCAGTGCACCGCTTGGAGCGCCGGCGCCCTTTGGGGTCAGGCCGTTCCAGTAGAAAGTGTGGTTCCAGATTTGTGCTGCGTTGTTGAACACGCCGCCGGAGGACTTCTTGATGATGTCTTCGAGGGACAGGTTTTCGAATTCAGTACCAGGGATCAGGTTGTTCAAATTGGTCACATAGGTCTGGTGGTGCTTGCCGTAGTGATATTCGAGCGTTTCCTTGGAGATGGTAGGTGCCAGTGCGTCGAGTTCGTAAGGCAATGCCGGTAGGGTATGCGCCATGGTGAATCCTTTCGGGTTTGTTGATTAAAACAAGGTTTTTATTCTGAGTCTGTGATTCTAAAGCGGATAGCGATTCTTTGCACTCTCCGCAGCCTACGCAAACAGGTATCGACTGTCGGTATTTAATGTAGGAAATGTCCCCATGCGGCCCGCATCGTCCTTGTAAAACGTGATGATTCTCAATCAGGCCTCAATCAAGCGTCGGCTGGACGCTGGCGATACCCACCTCGGCGCTGCCTTCGGCCAGGCGCAGCGTCACATTGCTGCGTGGTTGCAGCTCCGAGGGCGCGCGCAAGACCTTGCCTTTGCTGTCGGTGACGATGGCGTAGCCGCGCTCCAGCGTGCGTTGGGGATTGAGCAATTCAAGCTGGGCGTTTTGCGCTGCCAGCAACTGGCGCCGGTGCTGGTTGAGCCGGGCGACGGCGTTGCCGATGCGGCGCTGGCGGTCGCTCAGTACGAGGCGCGCGGCGCGCGTGTCGGGCAGACGGTTTTGCAGGCGCATCTGCAGATGTTGCAACTGGTAGCGTGCTTTGGTGACCGGCGTGCGGGTGGCGTGTTCCAGTCTGGCTTGCAGCGCGTTGAGTTTGACGCGCTCATGCGTGATGTAGGCGGTCGGGCTGACTAGGCGGCGCGACATCCAGTCAACGGTCTGGCTGCGTTCGGTCAACTGGCGCTTGAAGGCACGTGTCAGGTCAAGTGCATGGCTGTGCAATTCGGCCAGCCATTCAGTGCGGGGCGTGGCGCACAATTCAGCGGCGGCGGTCGGCGTCGGCGCGCGCAGATCGGCGGCGAAATCGGCAATTGTGAAATCGGTCTCGTGGCCCACGCCGGAAATCACCGGTACCGGGCAAGCCACGATGGCGCGGGCGACGGCTTCATCGTTGAAGGCCCACAAGTCTTCCATGCTGCCGCCGCCGCGACCGACCAGCAGCACGTCGCATTCGGCGCGCTGTGACGCAGTCTGGATGGCGCGCGCAATTCTGGCGCCGGCGCCTTCACCTTGCACCGGCGTCGGATACAGGATCACGCGCACATGCGGGGCGCGGCGGCGCAGTGCGGTCAGGATATCGTGCAGCGCCGCTGCCTGCGGGCTGGTGACGATGCCTATGCAGCGCGGGAAAACCGGCAGGGGCCGCTTGCGGCCGGGATCGAAAAGGCCTTCGTGTTCCAGCTTTTCTTTCAGACGCAGGAAGGCTTCGTAGAGATTGCCGACTCCGGCGCGGCGGATCGCTTCGACGTTGAGCTGATAGTCGCCGCGCGGCGCGTAGAGCGTGACCAGCGTGCGCACTTCGACCTTGTCGCCTTCGCGCGGCGAAAAACCGGCATGCTGTGCGCGGCCCTTGAACATCACGGCGCGTACCTGGGCGGCGTCATCTTTGAGCGTGAAATACCAATGGCCCGATGCAGCGCGGGTAAAATTGGATATTTCGCCCGATACCCAGACCAGCGGAAATGTCCGTTCCAGCACGCGCGCTACCGCTTGATTGAGCGCCGAGACGGCGAGCACCGGCGGACCGGAAGGCGCGGCGGATGGCGAAGGGCTGGAGAAATCGTCGAAAGTCATGGTGCTGGCGTGGGATCGGGTAGTCTTGCGGTCGTGTTGTCCATGCTGTGCATCGTTTCTGCTCAGTTTTAAAAAACGCTTTGAAATCAAGGGGCTTAAGGCATTGCCACGCGCTTGTTCACAAAGTTATGCACAGAAAATGTGGGTAAAGTGCACAGGCTTGCAAAGCGCGATTCTAAAGCTGTTTGAGCGCGGCGTCCGGCAAAATGCATCTTGACCTTGCCGGGCAGGGGGGCAACGCGTTACATTCTGCACCGGAAAATTAATCCGTATATATTCAGTTCGTAGTCAGCCGTATCTAATCTGTATCCAGTCCGTTCAGTTCACAAAGGAGTCTCTCTTGTTCGAAATCATCCAAGCCGCAGGTTGGCCGATCTGGCCGTTGTTGATCGCCTCCGTCATCGGCCTTGCGCTGGTCATCGAAAGACTCTTGTACCTGCGCCGCTCGCGCATCCTTCCTGAAGACCTGCTGCCGGAAGTGGTGCGTGTCTATGAGTCTGGCCGCGTCAACGAAGATGTGATCGACAAGCTGGAGCAGAATTCGCCGCTGGGCCAGGTGCTCGCCGCCGGTTTGCGCAACGTCGATGCGCCGCGCGAAGTCATGAAGGAAGCCATCGAAGAAGCCGGCCAGGCTGCCGCGCACCGTCTGGAACGTTATCTGACCACGCTGGGCACGATTGCCTCGCTGGCGCCGCTGATGGGGCTGTTCGGCACGGTCATCGGCATGATCGAAATCTTTGCCTCGCAAAACGCCGCCGGCACTAACCCTGCGCAACTGGCGCACGGTATTTCGATTGCGCTGTACAACACCGGTTTCGGCCTGGCGATTGCGATGCCGGCGCTGGTGTTTTACCGCCACTTCCGCGCGTTAGTTGACGGCTTTGTGGTCGACATGGAACAGCAAGCGGTCAAGTTCGTCGACGTTGTGCACGGCGCGCGTCAGTAAAGAGGAATCGCCATGAATTTTCGCAAAGGCCGCGGACGGGAAGATCTGGAAATCAACCTGATCCCTTTCATCGACGTCTTGCTGGTGATCGTGATCTTCCTGATGGTGACTACGACCTACAGCAAGTTCACCGCCTTGCAGATCACGCTGCCGACTGCCGACGCCGAGAAGGCGCTGGAGCAGCCGTTTGAGCTGAACGTCGCCGTCGACGCGCAGGGGCATTACGCCATCAACAACGTGCAGATTGCTGCGCGCGACGTCAGCGGCATCGCCAGGGAATTGCAAAGCGCGGTCAAGGCGAATGAAGCCAATGTTGCTGCCGGCACTGCCAGGGCTGATCCCGTAGTGATCATCAACGCCGACGCGCTGGCAGCGCATCAGACCGTGATCAACGTGCTGGAAGCGGCGCGCACGGCCGGTTTTTCGCGGGTGACGTTTGCTGCGCAAAGCAGCAGCGGCAAGTAATAAGTAATTGCGCCACTGCCCCCGTTTCTCTGACCAGGCCCACTTTTGTCCGATCACGCTTCCCTTGAATCCGCATTGACGCGCGCCTGGATGCGGCGCGGCTGGCTGGCCTGCCTGCTGTGGCCGCTGTCGCTGCTGTTCGGGCTGATTGCACTGGTGCGGCGCGCCTTGTATCGGCTTGGCTTCAAACAGGCGACGCGTTTGCCGGTGCCGGTGATTGTGGCCGGCAACATCTTTGTCGGCGGCACCGGCAAGACACCGCTGACGATCTGGCTGGTGCAAGCCTTGCGTCAGGCCGGTTACACGCCGGGCGTGATTTCGCGCGGCTATGGCTCCAAGCTGGGGGAGGTGCGTGAAGTGACTTCCGCATCGCAGGCGCAGGATGTCGGTGATGAACCCTTATTGATCGCTGAACGTGCCGCTTGCCCGGTGATGGTCGGACGCGCGCGCGTCGCCGTTGCTGAGGCCTTGCTGGCGGCGCATCCCGAGGTGGATGTGATCGTGTCGGACGATGGCCTGCAGCATTACGCCATGGCGCGCGACGTCGAGATCGTTTTGTCGGATGCGCGCGGCAACGGCAACGGCTGGCTGTTGCCGGCAGGGCCGCTGCGCGAACCTGTTTCGCGCCGCCGCGACTTCACGGTGTGCAATGTCGGCAGCGACGGCGATGTGACCGCTGCTCCCGCCGGTTCTGTCGCCATGCAGCTGGTGACCGGTCAGGTGGAGTTGTTGCAGGACCGTTCCTGCAAACAGCCGCTGGAAGCATTGAGTCAGGCCGAAGGCATCGCCGCCGTCGCCGGCATCGGCAATCCGTCGCGTTTTTTTGCCACGCTGCGCCAGGCCGGTCTGAACTTTGAAGCGATTGCATTGCCAGATCACTATGATTTCGCGCAGAACCCTTTTGCCGGCCTGTCAGCCGCGTTGATCCTGATCACCGAGAAGGATGCAGTAAAATGCAGGGCAATTGAGGCCATCAAAAACGACCCGCGTATCTGGGTCGTGCCCGTGACGGCGCGCATAGACGGCGCGCTGGCTGAACATATAGTGGAGAAACTCCGTGAACGCCCGACTGCTTGATATTCTCGTTTGCCCCGTTTGCAAGGGACCGCTCGAGTTCGACAAAAAAGCCCAGGAACTGATTTGCAACGGCGACAAGCTGGCTTATCCGATCCGCGACGGCATTCCTATCATGTGGGCCGACGAAGCGCGCGATCTCGGCGCCGCACCCGCGATAGCGGCTGCTCCGGTTGCGCCGGCTGCCGAATAAACACCTGTCTGCCCTTAGTCCCGTTTCTGTTTTGCTGACCGTCTGATTGCACCTGCCATGTCCTTTACCGTCATCATTCCCGCGCGCCTTGCTTCCACCCGTTTGCCGAACAAGCCCCTGGCTGATCTCGGCGGCAAGCCGATGATCGTGCGCGTGGCGGAGCGGGCGGCCTTGTCGGGTGCGGCGCGTATCGTGGTGGCAACCGATCACCGTGATATCTACGCCGCTTGCGAGCAACACGGCATTGACGTCGCCATGACGCGCGCCGATCATCCTTCCGGCACTGATCGCATCGCTGAAGTGGCGGCTGCGCTGGATCTGGCCGACGACGCCGTGGTGGTGAATGTGCAGGGCGACGAACCCCTGATCGATCCGGGCCTGATCGCGGCTACCGCTGGTCATATCAAATCGGATGTGCCGATGGCGACCGCAGCGCACAGCATCGAACTGCTGCCGGAGATGTTCAATCCCAACGTCGTCAAGGTGGTGCTGAACAAGGAAGGCCGCGCCATGTATTTCTCGCGCGCGGCGATTCCCTGGCATCGCGACGGTTTTGCGCAGTCGAAGGAAAGCCTGTCCGAGCTGCACAGCCATGAGTTCGCGCCGCTGCGCCATATCGGCATGTACGCCTACACCAACAAATTCCTGCAGATCTATCCGACGCTGACTGCGTCGCCGCTGGAGCGCATCGAAGCGCTTGAGCAATTACGCGTGCTCTGGCACGGCTATTCGATTGCAGTGCACGTGACATCGCTGCTGCCGGAAGCCGGCGTCGATACGCCGGAAGATCTGGAACGCGTGCGCAAGCATTTCGAAGCGCCGCCGGACAGCCCGCTGGTCACGGCAATTTCCGCCTTGTAATTTTTTATCGCTGATGCGCCCGTTTCGATACGATTCGTATCGTTTCTGCGTATTCATCGGCTGCGGCTTTGTAAGTCTGCTGTCATTCTCACCAGTGATAATTCAGTGAAACAGGCTGCCTAAAAAATAGGCGTTTGTCATGATCTGGTAAGATTTTGTGGTAAGTTTCGTACAGAGCAGAGATACACGGCGTCAACAGAGACAATCGCCTTCGATGGCAGCAATTGGATAAGTTGGTACGTTCAGTGGCCATCGCAACAGAATTCAAAACTTCAATTTAGGAAAAAATATGCGCCTCATCCTTCTAGGAGCGCCTGGTGCCGGTAAAGGTACGCAAGCCACTTTTATCAAGGAAAAATACAACATTCCGCAGATTTCGACCGGAGACATGCTGCGCGCCGCCGTCGCTGCCGGAACGGAGCTGGGCATCGCAGCCAAGAAGGTCATGGACGCAGGTGGTCTGGTGTCCGACGACATCATCATCGGTCTGGTCAAGGATCGCCTGAAGCAGGCTGATTGCGCCAACGGTTACCTGTTTGACGGTTTTCCGCGCACGGTCCCGCAAGCCGACGCCATGAAGGATGCCGGCGTCACCATCGACTACGTGCTGGAAATCGACGTTCCCGACAGCGCCATTGTTGAGCGCATGAGCGGCCGTCGCGTGCACCAGCCTTCGGGCCGCACTTACCACGTCAAGTTTAATCCGCCGAAGGTCGAAGGCAAGGACGACGTTACCGGCGAAGCGCTGATCCAGCGTGATGACGACAAGGAAGAAACCGTCAAGAAGCGTCTGTCGGTGTATCACGAACAGACCGAAGTGCTGGTCGGCTATTACGGCAAATGGGCAGAGTCGGGTCAACCCGGCGCGCCGCAATATCGCAAGATCGCCGGCGTCGGACCGGTAGAGCAAATCAGAGAGAGTGCATTTAAGGCACTGTCGGCATAAAATGAAGCGGACCATGTGTCCGCTTTTTTTACGCCCCTAATCGGGACGCAGCGGTAACATCAGCAGGGAGCAGGCAGAAGCAGCAAAGGGGTATAGCCCGGCATCACATAAAAGATCCATAAGAAAAAGGGCGACGTAAAGTTTTGCAGTGCGCAGTGTCTGCATCAGCCGAAGAAGAGCGGCGATGCAGAAGGTCGTGATTGTTTACTTTGTCGTGATAACAAGGAGGAGACATGATGGCAGGAGCCTTATGGTTTGCCGTAGCATGCGGCGTCGTCGCAGTGATCTACGGTCTCATTTCCCGCAGTTGGATTCTCAAGCAAGACCCCGGCAACCAGCGCATGCAGGACATTGCAGCCGCCATTCAGCAAGGCGCCGCAGCTTATCTGGCGCGTCAATACCGCACTATCGCGCTGGTCGGCGTGGTGCTCTTCATCGTCATCGCATTGATTCCCGGCCTCGGCTGGATTACGGCGCTCGGTTTTCTGATCGGCGCGGTATTGTCGGGCGCGTGCGGTTTCATCGGCATGAACGTCTCGGTGCGCGCTAATGTGCGCACCGCGCAGGCGGCGACCAAAGGCATGAACGAGGCGCTCAACGTGGCGTTTCGCGGCGGCGCGATCACCGGCATGCTGGTGGTCGGGCTGGGCTTGCTGGGCGTGGTGCTGTTTTTCTGGTGGCTGTTCCTGCGTGGCGTCGGCAATGCGCCGTCGCTGCATGATGCCATCCAGCCCCTGATCGGTCTGGCGTTCGGCGCTTCGCTGATTTCCATTTTTGCGCGTCTGGGCGGCGGCATTTTCACCAAGGGCGCGGACGTCGGTGCCGATCTGGTGGGCAAGGTCGAAGCGGGGATTCCCGAAGACGATCCGCGCAATCCGGCGGTGATCGCCGATAACGTCGGGGACAATGTCGGTGACTGTGCCGGCATGGCGGCGGACTTGTTCGAAACTTATGTGGTTACGCTGATTGCGACCATGCTGCTCGGCAGCCTGCTGCTCAAGGGGGCGGAAGTGCTGGCAGTGTTGTATCCGCTGCTGCTTGGCGGCGTGTCGATTCTGGCGTCGATCATCGGCTGCATGATGGTCAAGGTGGCGCCGGGCAAGAAAATCATGTCGGCGCTGTACACCGGCTTGTGGTGGGCGGCAGGATTGAGTCTGGTCGGTTTCGCGATTGTCACGTGGACCGTGATGCCGCCTGAGCTGCGCATACCGATGATGGGTTCGGCGGTAGTCGGCATTGTGCTGACCGGTCTGATGGTCTACATCACCGAGTACTACACCGGCACCGATTTCAAGCCGGTCCGGCATATCGCCGAAGCCTCCACCACCGGCCACGGCACCAACATCATCGCCGGGCTGGGCGTGTCGATGAAGTCGACGGCGTATCCTGTGCTGGCGGTGTGCGTGGCGATCCTGGCTTCGTACTGGCTGGCGGGTTTGTACGGCATTGCGATTGCTGCGACGTCGATGCTGTCGATGGCCGGGATCATCGTGGCGCTGGATGCCTATGGTCCGATCACCGACAACGCCGGCGGCATCGCCGAAATGTCAGGCATGCCGGAATCGGTGCGCGCCATTACCGATCCGCTGGATGCCGTCGGCAACACCACGAAGGCGGTGACCAAGGGTTACGCCATCGGCTCGGCAGGGCTGGCAGCGCTGGTGCTGTTCGCTGATTACACCCATGCGCTGGACTCGGTAGGCAAGAGTACATCCTTTGATCTGTCCAATCCGATGGTAATCGTCGGCCTGTTCATCGGCGGCCTGATTCCCTATCTGTTCGGCGCGATGGCGATGGAAGCGGTGGGGCGTGCAGCCGGCGCCGTGGTGATCGAGGTGAGACGCCAGTTCAGCGAGATCAAAGGCATCATGGACGGCAGCGGCAAGCCCGAGTACGACAAGGCCGTCGACATGCTGACCTCGTCGGCGATCAAGGAAATGATCATCCCGTCCTTGCTGCCGGTGATCGTGCCGATCATCGTCGGTCTGCTGCTCGGGCCGGCGGCGCTGGGAGGTCTGCTGATGGGCACCATCGTCACCGGTCTGTTCGTCGCTATCTCAATGACTACCGGCGGCGGTGCCTGGGACAACGCCAAGAAGTACATCGAAGACGGTCATCACGGCGGCAAGGGTTCCGACGCACACAAGGCGGCAGTCACCGGCGATACCGTGGGCGATCCCTACAAGGACACGGCCGGTCCCGCGGTCAACCCGCTGATCAAGATCATCAACATCGTGGCTTTGCTGCTGGTGCCCTTGTTGCCGGCACCGGCGTTGACGGCTGCATCGGCGGTTGTTCCCGCCGCTGTCACTGAGACAACCGCTGTTGTTGTGAGCGTCCCCGTGGGAAAATAGCCTTTCCCATCCCACAAGGATGATCACAAAAACGACCGGCATGGGTACTCCATGCCGGTCTTTATATTGGAGAGCAGAGACATGCAGATTGCTGGACAAGTGTTTGTAGTAACAGGCGCAGCATCGGGACTGGGCGCGGCAACCGCGCGCATGCTGGCGGAAAACGGCGGCAAGGTGGTGCTGGCCGATTTGCAGGAGGAAGCCGGTGAAAAGCTGGCGACTGAGCTGCAAGGCAAATTTGTGCGCTGCGACGTGACCACGGAAGAAGACGGTCTGAAAGCGATCGAAGCGGCCAAACAGCTGGGCAGTCTGCGCGGTCTGATCAATTGCGCCGGCATCGCGCCTGGCGCCAAGCTGATCGGCAAGGACGGCCCGCATACCATGGCCTTGTTCCAGAAGACGCTGAATATCAATCTGGTCGGTACCTTCAATATGGCGCGCCTGGCGGCGGACGCCATGAGCAAGCAAGATCCGCTGGAGCAGGGTGAACGCGGCGTGATCATCAATACCGCTTCGGTAGCGGCGTTCGACGGCCAGATCGGGCAGACGGCGTATTCCGCGTCCAAGGCGGCGATTGTCGGCATGACGCTGCCGATGGCGCGTGACCTGGCGCGCAGCGGCATCCGCGTGATGACCATTGCGCCGGGCATTTTCGAGACGCCGATGATGATGTCCATGCCGCAAGAAGTCCTGGATTCGCTCGGCGGCGCGGTGCCTTTTCCGCCACGCTTGGGCAAGGCAACGGAATATGCTCACCTCGCCAGGACCATCATTGAGAACCTCATGCTCAACGGCGAAACCATCCGTCTCGACGGCGCCATTCGCATGCCGCCAAAATAGAAAAATTACGTAATTTCTCTTTGCGTATTTTTGGCAACATCTCGCATTTTTGCCGTCTAAATTCCGCCTAAAGCGCGTGCGCCCTGCTAAGCTGTTGGCATGGAGTCAACAGATAAAAAAACGGGATTAATCCTGACTGGCGGAGGGGCACGCGCGGCTTATCAAGTCGGCGTGTTGAATGCCTTGTCCATGATTTTGATGGAAGCCGGCTGGCCGGCCCATCAGAATCCATTCCAGATTATTTGCGGTACCTCAGCCGGCGCCATCAATGCAACGGCGCTGGCGTGCCGCGCTGATGATTTCGGCGAGGGTGTGCGCGAGCTGATGAGCGTCTGGTCGAATTTCCGCGTCGAACAGGTCTACCGCGCTGATTCGCTCGGCGTGATCCGTTCCGGCGCGCGTTGGCTGTCGCTGTTTTCCTTCGGCTGGCTGCTGCGCAAGTGGCGTGCCAATCCGCCCAATTCCCTGTTGGACAACACGCCGCTGGTCACGATGCTGCATCGCCTGCTGGATCTGCCGCGGCTGGACGATGCGCTGGCCAACGGCACTTTGCATGCGCTGGCGGTGACGGCCTCGTCTTACACCGGCGGCCAGCATCTGACCTTTTATCAATCGATGCAGGAAATCGAGCCGTGGCGGCGCACCCAGCGCGGCGCCATCCGCGACCAGATCGGCGTTGAGCATTTGCTGGCGTCGTCGGCGATTCCCTTCATCTTTCCGGCAATTCCGATTTTTTACGAAGGTCGCCGCGAATATTTTGGCGACGGTTCGATGCGCCAGATTGCGCCGATTTCGCCGGCGATTCATCTGGGCTCCAGCAAGATCCTGGTGATCGGCGCCGGCCGCATGGGGGAGCGCTCCGAAGCGCCGACCGAGCTGGCGCAATACCCCAGCCTGGCGCAGGTGGCCGGTCATGCCTTGTCGAGCATCTTCCTCGATGGACTGGCTGCGGACATCGAGCGTACCAACCGTGTCAATCAAACCTTGTCCATGCTCACCCCCGAGCAGCGCGCCAAGATGCCCTTGCGTCCCATCGAAGTGCTGGTGATTTCGCCGTCAGAACGCATTGACGAGATCGCCAGCCGTCACGTCAACAGCCTGCCGCGCCCGGTGCGGGTGATGCTGGGCGGTATCGGCGCCACCGAAGTACGCGGTGCGGCGCTGGCATCGTATCTCCTGTTCGAACAGAGTTTTACGCGCGAGCTGATCGCCCTCGGCGAACGCGATACCTATGCCATGCGCGACCAGGTTCTTGCATTTTTTGAACCAGATCGTGCCCTGGCGCTCCAAGCCTGAGCTTCACGCACCTACCTTACAGAACGCAGATACGGGTTGCTTGGTTTGAAGCAAAACGTTACTCTACGCAATGGTATTGCGAAAAATTAATACTTGTGCAACATAAAATAATGCGAGCCTGCTCTTGAAGACAACCTTTCTGAAACAGTGGTGTGTATTCCTCGCAGCACTGTTGTTATCGTTTTCCGTATTCGCCAAAGGCTCGCCCGATAGCAGCGTCGGCAACATCGCCGCAGGCACCTTACCGCCGGAAGCGCAGCAGACTTTGGCTCTGATCAAGCAGGGCGGTCCGTATCCGTATGCCAAGGACGGTGTCGTGTTTGGCAACTACGAAGGGGTTTTGCCCAGGCAGAAGCGCGGGTATTATCACGAATTCACCGTGAAAACGCCGAAAGCGCGTAATCGCGGCGCGCGCCGGATCATCTCCGGCGGTAATCCGCAAACGTCGGGTGAGTACTATTACACCAAGGATCACTATCAGACATTCCAGCGCATCAGGGAATGAACAAGCAGATTCTGGTTGCAGCATCCATTGCAAAATCTGAGGGAGAAATGAGTTTATTTAAAACGGTGCCGCCAAATGTTGTGCAGTCCATCCGCGCCTTTCGCGTCGGCGACTTGCAGGAAGAGGCTGCTCGTCTTGGCCAGCACTTTCTGTACGCCTATTGCGCCGAGGCAATGACGAAGCAGCAGGTTCTGGCGATCATTGCCGGCGCTTTTCATTTCCCCCGCCATTTCGGCAAAAACTTCGATGCGCTCGGTGACTGCCTGACCGATCTGACGCACAAGGCCGGTCCGCAGCCTGGCTTTATTGTTGTTATTGAGCAATTGCCGAATACGCAAAAATTCGACAAGGAAGCCCGCGAAACCTTGCTGGATGTGTTCCGCGATGCGGCGGATTTCTGGGCCGACAAGAAAGTTGCCTTCCGCGTTTTTTACTCATTTCAGTAACATTTACCCGCCCGTAGTTGCGTTTTTGCCGATTTTTCGTCAATTCGACCACGGGCAGCGGTTACAATGCCGACCATGAGAAGCATTGTTATCCTGATTTCCGGACGCGGCAGCAACATGGAAGCCATCGTCCGGGCCGCACAGGCTGAGAATTGGCCTGTTTCCATCGCAGCAGTCATCAGCAACCGGGCCGATTCCGCCGGTCTCGATTTCGCCCGGCAGCATGGTATTGCAACTGCGGTCGTCGCCAACAAGGACTATCCCACACGCGAGCTGTTCGATGCCGCCTTGCGCGCCGTCATTGACGGGTTTGCGCCCGATCTGGTGGTGCTGGCCGGTTTCATGCGTATCCTGACAACGCCTTTCGTCGAGCACTATGCTGGACGGATGCTGAACATCCATCCATCGCTGCTGCCATCCTTTCCCGGGCTGGCAACGCACCGGCAGGCGTTGGCGGTGGGCGTCAAGTTGCACGGCGCTACGGTGCATTTCGTCACGCCCGATCTGGATCACGGACCGATTGTGATACAGGCGGCGGTGCCGGTGCTGAGCACCGACAGCGAAGAAGTGCTGGCTGAACGCGTGCTGCAACAGGAACATCTAATTTACCCGCGCGCTGTGCGCTGGTTCGTCGAAGGCAAGCTGCGCCTGGACAACGGTCGTGTTCATATCGACCCGTCCGCCGAGCAAGTCTGAATATCACTTTGAAGGAAGCAGTATGAGATTGCCACCCGCAATCGTTCCCCACACGGAAGAAGTCTTGCGTGAAATTTTGCGTTTTACCGGCCCGGCCGATGTGACGCTATCGCGCTATTTTCGCGAGAATCCCAAGCTGGGCGGCCGTGAACGCGGCGTGATCGCAGAATCGGTTTATGGCTTGTTGCGCAACAAGTCGGTCTACACCAATTTTGCTGAGTCCGGCGTCGGCCCTATGATGCGCCGTATGGCGCTGCTGGGTCTGACGGACACCGTCAGCATCGAATCGATCGCCGGCCTGTCGGCGGAAGAAGTCGAATGGCTCACACGCACCGCGCAGATCGATCGCAACAAACTGCCGTTGGCGATGCGCGCCAACCTGCCGCCGTGGCTGCTGGACAAACTGATTGCCCGCGACGGCGAAGCTGCCGCGATGGAACTGGCCGACGCCATGAACCAGCCTGCACCGCTGGATTTGCGCGTCAACGCCATCAAGGCCAATCGCGACGACGTCGCAGCTGAACTGGCGGCAGCGCCGATTCTTTGCGAGCCGACGCCCTATTCGCCGCTGGGTTTGCGCATCATCAAAAAGCCTGCTTTGCAAAATCTGCCTCTATTCAAGGATGGCGCGATCGAGGTGCAGGACGAAGGCAGCCAGTTGCTGGCGCAGATCGTCGGCGCCAAGCGCGGCGAGATGGTCGCCGATTTCTGTGCCGGTGCAGGCGGCAAGACACTGGCGCTCGGCGCCAGCATGCGCAACACCGGCCGTCTGTATGCCTTCGACGTATCCGAAAAGCGCCTGGCCAAGCTGAAGCCGCGCCTGGCGCGCAGTGGTTTGTCCAACGTCCATCCGGTCATGATCGCCCACGAGAACGATGCCAAGGTCAAACGCCTGGCTGGGAAGATCGACCGCGTTCTGGTTGATGCGCCGTGCAGCGGTCTGGGCACCTTGCGCCGCAATCCCGACATGAAGTGGCGTCAGACCGTGGAAACCATCGCCGAGATGCACGCCAAGCAGGTCGCGATCCTCACCAGCGCCGCGCGTCTGGTGAAGGCCGGCGGTCGTCTGGTCTACGGCACCTGCAGTTTTCTGAATGAAGAAAACGAAGACGTGGTCGCCGAATTCCTGCAAAACAGTCCCGACTTCACGCTGGTGCCGATGAGCGCCGTGCTGGAAGAGCAAAAGATTGCGCTGGAAATGGGAGACTACCTGAAGCTGCTGCCGAACCTGCATCAGACCGATGGTTTCTTCGCTGCTGTATTGGAACGCAAGAAGTAATGCGGGCAGGGATGCGGCCAACGCGCCAGGCTATTTTGTCGTCGCTGGCGCTGGCACTGTTGCTCGCCTGCGGCACGGCGCGGGCTTTCGATGGCGGGGTGTCGAAACCGATAGCCGCGCAGGGGACCTTGCAGGTTGCCTTCACGCCGGACGACGACATCGAAGGCCTGATCGCCGATACGCTCGACAAGGCGCGCACCCAGGTTCTCGTTCAGGCTTATATTCTGACGAGCAAACCGCTGACTGCAGCGTTGATCGCCGCGCGCAAACGCGGCGT
The DNA here is from genome assembly GCF_058801885.1 of Herbaspirillum sp. GW822-FHT03A08. Classification (NCBI taxonomy): domain Bacteria; kingdom Pseudomonadati; phylum Pseudomonadota; class Betaproteobacteria; order Burkholderiales; family Oxalobacteraceae; genus Herbaspirillum; species Herbaspirillum sp. GW822-FHT03A08. The sequence continues at coordinate 229,039 of NZ_JBXANR010000008.1, forward strand.
GGACGTGCGTGTGCTGGTCGACGCCGACCAGCTCAACAAGTCCGGTCGCGATCGCATTGCGGAGATGCTGCATGCCGGCGTCAAGGTCCGGCAAGAAACCAAATACAAGAACGCGCATAACAAAGTGATTGTCATCGATGCTGACAATGCTGACGCTACGGTGATCACCGGTAGCTATAATTTCACCTGGACTGCGCAGAACAAGAACGCAGAAAACATCCTGGTCGCACGCAAAAATCCGCCTCTCGCCGCCAAATATGCCGCCAACTGGATGCGCCATTTCCTGGACGCAGAGGCTTACCAATAAGATTGACTACTTAGCGCGCCTGTCGCGCTACAAGGACCATGTCGACTTTGTTATCCGATTTCTACGAATACCTGTTTGGCGACCTCGCTCCGCTGGAGCTGGTGCGCCAGGCGATTGTCATCCTCATGTGCGTGCTGGTCGGGCTGGGTTTATCGCGCTGGTTGCGCCGACTGCTCAAGGTTTCCGGCAGCGAAGACAGCGCAATGCAGATCGGCGTCAAGAGTTTCGTACGCGTGTTGTCGCCGCTGCTGATCCTGGTCTTGCTGGCGTTGGCGCGGCTGGTGCTGATGCGCCTGAAATTGCCGGTGACGCTGTGGCAGGTCATGCTGCCGCTGATGATTTCGCAAGTGGCGATGCGCTTCGTCTTTTATGTGTTGCGCCGGATTTTCATCAAGGACGCCACTGCAGGCGCCTTCCTTCAGTTGTTCGAAAAAGCCTTCGCCGTGCTGGTCTGGATTTGTGTGCTGCTGTATATCACCGGACTGTGGCCCGATCTGGTCGACTATCTCGATACCACGATGCTGCCGCTGGGGCGTCACAAGACTTCGCTGCTGACTATCTTGCAGGCGACCGCGTCCGTGCTGGTGACGCTGATTATCGCCATGTGGACCGGAGCGATGCTGGAAGAGCGGATGATGAAGCTCAACACCATGCATTCGTCGCTGCGTACAGTGGTAGCGCGGCTGGTGCGGGCGATCCTGATTTTGGTGGCGATTCTGGTCAGCCTGTCGCTGGTCGGCATCGATCTGACGGTGTTGTCCGTGTTCGGCGGCGCTCTGGGCGTGGGCCTTGGTCTGGGCTTGCAAAAGATCGCCAGCAGCTATGTATCGGGATTCGTAATCCTGCTGGAGCGTAGTCTGGCGATCGGCGACATGGTCAACGTCGACCGCTATTTTGGCAAAGTCACCCAGATCAATACGCGCTACACTATTCTGGAGGGCTTGGATGGTATCGAGTCGGTATTGCCGAACGAAATGTTCATGTCCAGCCCGGTGCAGAACTATTCGCTGAATCGAAAAATTATACGTTTGGCAACACAAGTTACTATTTTGTATCAGGACGATATCGAAACGGTCTTGTCTATGCTGGAGCAGGCCACAATTGGAGTGGAGCGCGTTTCCGACCAGATCCTGCCGCAGGCTCTGCTGATCAAGATTGGCGAGGACGGTTTGCAGCTGGAAATAGGTTTTTGGATCACCGACCCCGAAAACGGTCGTCTGAATGTGCTCTCAGACGTTAACAGGGCGATCTGGCGGGTATTTAAAACCCAGGGAATCCAGGTGGCGCATCCAAAACGCGACATTCGTGTCATGGATCAGCGCAGTTTTGAACAAAGTGTTGTCGGTTCTGCATCTTTCATGCACAAGGATGCATAATCAGCGTACAATGCCGGAAAATAAAAGAATATGAGTGGTAAATGGTTGCAACTTAAGTTTGCAACTCTTGTTTGCAACGGGGTTCTAACCTTGTCGCCCATATCGGCTGGCGACTCAGCTTGGCAAGTTCAATTGCCGTGAAGTATTTCTTTTGGAGTGGTAATGACAGTAGATTCGATCCTGGACTTTCTTTCGAACGGTTTGCTGCACGCAACCGGTTGGCAGATTTTCTTTTACACCCTGATCATGACTCACATCACGATTGCCGGTGTGACCATTTACCTGCATCGCTGCCAGGCGCACCGTGCGTTGGATCTGCACGCCATTCCAAGCCATTTCTTCCGTCTCTGGTTGTGGATGACCACAGGCATGGTCACCAAGGAGTGGGCTGCGATTCACCGCAAGCACCACGCCAAATGCGAAACCGAAGAAGATCCGCATAGCCCGCAAGTCCGCGGTATCAAGAAGGTGTTGCTGGAAGGCGCTGAACTGTATCGCGCCGAGTCCAAGAACGCCGAAACCATGGAAAAGTATGGCCATGGCACCCCGGACGACTGGATCGAGCACAATATCTATAGCAAATTCGGCTGGCAAGGCGTCGGCCTGATGCTGATCATCAACGTCATGCTGTTCGGCGTTATCGGTCTGACCGTGTGGGCCGTACAGATGCTGTGGATCCCGATCACCGCCGCCGGCATCATTAATGGTATCGGGCACTTCTGGGGCTACCGCAACTACGATTGCAACGATGCTGCGACCAACGTGTTCCCATGGGGCATCATCATCGGCGGCGAAGAACTGCACAACAACCACCACACCTTCGGTACATCGGCCAAGCTGTCGTCCAAGTGGTATGAGTTCGACATCGGCTGGATGTACATCCGTATTCTGGAAATGATGGGTCTGGCCAAGGTCAAGAAGGTTGCTCCGGCGCCGAAGTTCGATCGCCAGAAACTGGTCGCCGACTTCGATACGCTGCAATCCGTGATCGCCAACCGCTACGACGTCATGTCCAAATACGCCAAGTCGCTGAAGCGCGCATGGGCTGATGAGCTGGAACATCTGGCTGAAAAGGCCAAGTTGGAATCGCGTTTCCTGAAGTCCTCCAAGAAGTTGCTGCAACGTGAACCGGCCAAGCTGGAAGACGGTCAGAAGCAGCAATTGTCCGAACTGTTCACTCACAGCAAGGCGCTGCAGACCATGCATGAAATGCGTGTGGAACTGGGCTCGATCTGGGGCCGCTCCAACTCGACACGCGAACAGCTGCTGCATCAGCTGCAGGACTGGTGCGTGCGTGCAGAAGCCTCCGGCATTCATGCGTTGCGCGACTTCGCTCAGCGCCTGCGTAGCTACGCTTAATTTGTCTCTGTCGGCTGTGGGTAAAATCTATTCTTCGGTTTTGCTCGCGGCCGTCGCCGCTTTAGCGGTACTTCCCGGCGCAACGCTGGCGAAAACTTCAAGCCTTACTTTCCCAGGTATCAAACTGTTCAGCCAACAGCGCGTGATTTATCGCTGTGCGGGCGACGTGCGTCTGCCGGTGCGCTATCTGAACACGGATGCGGGCTCGCTGGCCTATTTGCCTGCGGGCGGCAAGAGACTGCTGTTTGTCAGCGTGGTGGCGGCTTCCGGCGTGAAGTATGTAGCCGGCAACTACATCTGGTGGAGCAAGGGCAAGGAAGGCTTTCTGGCGGATAAAACGCTGGGTGAGGACGCAGAACCCCTCCTGAAGGACTGCAAGCAGATTGAAAACTGGTAGGATAAATTGATCGCGCAGATGCCTGGCGGAGCCTGAGTCATCAGCATCAACAGCACGACGAATGCACCAGGCAATAAAAAAGCCCCGCAGATTTGCATCGCGGGGCTTTTTTACTTACAAGAGAAAATCAATTACTTGATCTTGGTCTCTTTGTATTCGACGTGCTTACGTGCCTTGGGATCAAACTTCATGATCGCCAGCTTCTCAGGCGTTGTACGCTTGTTCTTTGTCGTGGTGTAGAAGTGACCTGTACCTGCGGTCGACTCCAACTTGATTTTGTCGCGGCCGGATTTAGCCATGATAGATTTCCTTTACTCTGCTAGTTAGACTTTTTCGCCGCGAGCACGCATGTCGGCCAAAACGGCATCGATGCCGACTTTGTCGATTACGCGCAAACCAGCGTTGGACAAGCGCAGGGAAACCCAGCGGTTTTCCGACTCAACGAAAATGCGACGGTTTTGCAGGTTAGGCAAAAAGCGACGCTTGGTCTTGTTGTTCGCATGGGAAACGTTGTTGCCGACCATCGGCCCCTTCCCGGTGACTTGGCAGACACGTGCCATGTTAGTACTCCTTAAAAATTCCAGAAATTGGAAAAAAAGTGAGTATATACAGAAAACTCTGATTTTTCAATGACTTGCGAAAAACAATTGTGTCTCTGTTTATTTCTTAATTTAACAATTGCGTTTGTGCACCTGAATCCCGTTCCTTACCCAGGCGTTCTCATAGCTGCCCGTGTTCTGCAAAAGAATAAGTCTGTCGCCCTGCCACCACAATATGATCCAGTACCTTGATGTCGACCAGGCTCAACGCCTGTTTGAGGTTGGCTGTCAGGTGCAGGTCGGCCGTGCTCGGCTCCGCCTCTCCGGACGGGTGATTGTGTGCCAGGATCAGGCTGGCGGCATTGTGCGCCAGCGCTGCCTTGACGATTTCGCGTGGGTAAACGCTGGCGTGCGTCAATGTCCCGCGAAACAGTTCCTCTGACTCAATCAGGCGATTCTTGACGTCGAGGAACAGGACAATGAAACCTTCGTAGGTTTTTCCATGGAACAACAGTTGTAAATACTGCTTCACCGCCTGCGGAGAGCTGAGTGTCGTTCCCGCGCGCAAGTCTTCCGACAGTGCGCGCCGGGCCAGTTCCAGCACAGCCTGCAGCTGAGCATACTTGGCCGGGCCAAGGCCGTTAATGCGGGAGAACTCGGTCAGCCTGGCGGCAAACAAGCCCTGCAGCGAGCCAAAATGACCGACCATGTCGCGTCCAAGGTCCACCGCACTCTTGCCGGTCACGCCGACGCGCAGGAACACCGCCAGCAATTCGGCGTCAGAGAGGGTATGGGCGCCTTGTTTGATCAAACGTTCGCGCGGGCGCTGGTCTTCCGGCCAGTCGGTAATCGCCATGGAGTCCTTGGTTCGTGAATGTGAGTGGATGAATTCAGCGGTCTGAAGTCGAGGCTTGTTTTTACGGAGTCGGGCAAGGTGGCTTACAATAGCGGGCTGTCACGCTTACTGAATATTCTTCATGTCCAACGCATCTCTCCCGGTCGTCACCGAAAACGCCTACCTCACACTGCACTATCGTCTGGCATCCATGGCCGGCGAAAATATCGTCAGCACCTTTGAGGAAAAGCCCGCCACGCTGCAATTTGGCCAAGGCCAACTGGCGCCGTTTCTGGAGGCTTGCCTGCTGGGACTGGAAGAGGGCACGCATCAGACGTTTGAGCTGTCGCCCGAGAAGGCTTTTGGACCGCGCAACCCGGAATTGATTCAGCGCATCTCGCGCGCCACGCTGGAAGAAAACTCGTCCATGGACGAAGACTATCGCGTCGGCGACCTGGTCGATTTTGCCGCACCCGGCGGCGGACGCTTTGCCGGCGTGCTGCGCGAGATTGATGAGGAGGGCGCGCTGTTCGATTTCAATCATCCGTTGGCCGGACAAACGCTGAAATTTGAAGTAAAAATCATCGGGATTCTGTAAGGTGCTCGATATGGACAAGCAAGAACCTGAAATTTTATTGGCTCAACCGCGCGGTTTCTGCGCCGGTGTCGATCGCGCGATTGAAATCGTCGAGCGCGCGCTGACGCAATTCGGCGCACCGATCTACGTGCGCCACGAAATCGTCCACAATGCTTATGTCGTCGCCGACCTGCGCAGCAAGGGCGCCATCTTCATCGAGGAGCTGGCCGACGTCCCGGCCGGAAACACCGTCATTTTTTCCGCGCACGGCGTATCCAAGGCCGTTCAGGCGGAAGCGCAGGAGCGCGGCCTGACCGTGTTCGACGCTACCTGCCCGCTGGTCACCAAGGTTCACATGGAAGTGGCCAAGATGCGCCGCGAAGGCCGCGAGATCATCATGATCGGCCACGAAGGCCATCCTGAAGTCGAAGGCACCATGGGTCAGACCGACGCCGGCATGTATCTGGTCGAGACCGTCGACGATGTCGTGAAGCTCAATGTCACCGATCCCGACTTGCTGGCCTACGTCTCGCAGACCACCCTGTCGGTTGACGACACCACCGACATCATCGCTGCACTGAAAGACAAATTCCCCAATATCGCAGAACCGAAAAAAGGCGATATCTGCTACGCCACCACCAATCGTCAGGAAGCCGTCAAATTCATGGCGCCGCAAGTCGACGTCGTGATCGTGGTCGGCAGCCCCAACAGCTCCAATTCCAATCGCCTGCGGGAAGTGGCCGAGAAGAAGGGCGTGCCGGCCTACATGGTCGACAACGCCGATCTGATCAACCCCGACTGGCTGGTAGGCAAGAAGCGCATCGGCGTTACCGCCGGCGCTTCAGCCCCGGAAGTACTGGTGCAGGCTGTCATCGACCGACTCAAGGAAGGCGCGACGCGCAGCGTTCGCATTCTCGACGGGATTGAAGAGAACGTGACCTTCCCCATGCCCAAAGGCCTGGGTGGCGGGCGCTCCATCGTCAGTGGCGCTTAAATTCAGGTTAAGTTCGGCTGAATTCGGGCTAAACCGGCAATCGCGGACACATGCCGTGTAGTTCGCAATTGACGTCTGTGCCCGCAGTCCAGTTCGAAGCAAAAAAGCGCACTTCGTTGCGCTTTTTTTGCGTCCTCCGTCGGGCGGATATCCAGTACTGACGTGCAGTTGCGTCTATTCTCGTATTGTGGGAGCGGCTTAGGTATAATCCCGCTCCAACCGGCGAGTCCCCACAAGGTGCGCTCGCTTTATCCACATTACAGATCTTTCGACCAAGAGGGAGCGCAACCGATCATGAGCATCCGCATGAGCACTTTCAACTATCTGCCCCAGCTTGCCCGCGCGCGCTCCATCTTGACGCGTTTCTTTGGCTTCCCGTCTTCTCTGCATTCATAGCGTTCAGCGCTGAAAGCCCTGGCTGGCAAGGCCATCGACCATTCACGGCGATTCTCCGATCGGGAACAGTTTTTGCTCTACAGCTCGCATGCAATCGTAGATGTTCAGGCATCTTGTATCGACATATCTCATTGACGTTACGAATTTAGGAAACAGGTATTCTTATGGACATATTCATCCAGCAAATCATCAACGGCCTGGTATTGGGGAGCATGTACGCCCTGATTGCCCTGGGTTACACGATGGTGTACGGGGTCTTGAACCTGATCAATTTTGCGCACGGGGACGTGCTGATGATCGGAGCGATG
>NZ_JBXANR010000009.1:0-87310 GCF_058801885.1 Herbaspirillum sp. GW822-FHT03A08
CAGTGTGAAAGTAGGTCATCGTCAGGCTATTAATTAAGCTTAAGCCCCAGATCTCAAGGTCTGGGGCTTTTTGCTGTGCGAGCAATATTCGCTGCCCCCTCTCATCACCCTCTCATCACCCTCTCATCACCCTCCAGCATTCCCTCCCACATCACCCCGCATTCCCCCGAACTCTTCAACGCACTCTTCCTCTTCGTCGCTCTTCTTCGCTTCAAAACAGCCCCACCTCAACCTCAGCCAGACACTCCCGACTATTCGTCTCAATCCTGCCGATTGCCTTGCAATTCGCAACGTACAGACGAAAAAAAGCCGGTCATTGACCGGCTTCTTTTTAACGCATCAACCGTCGCGACGGACGATCGGCTGTTCAGCTGATCAGAACTTGTAAGCAGCCTTCAGCACAGCAAAGTTCACACCGCCGTTTGGCTGCTTGATACCGCCGTTCGAAAAGTGTTGCAGCTTCAGGCCGACGTCCAGGCCGTTGGCAAATACGTAGCCGGTGCCGAGGTGGTCACCGAACTGGAATGCGGTCGACAGCTTCTTGGTGTCGTTGTTGTACAGAGAGGAGAACAGGTGAACGCCGATGCCGGCTTCGCCGTAGAAACCCTTCTTGTCATCACGTTGGAAACGGAAGACCGGAGTAAAGCCGATGTCGGTGAAGTTCTTGCTGCTGTCGGTGTTGTTGTAACGCTTTTCGTGCCACTCTGCCACGGTCAGATCCCAGTAGCCGCCGATGTGGGTGCCGTTGGATTGCCACCAGGCTGTGTTCTTCCAATCCCATTGTGCACCCAGACGCAGCATCTGCACTTTGGAGCCGGCGCCGGCTTCGACAGACACGGAGTCAACAGCGTAGCTGGAAGTTTGCAGGCCGATCAGGACGACGGCGGCAACTGTGAGTTTGAGGGCAAATTTTTTCATCGACATGGAATTTTCGCTAGAGTAAATATTGTTGAATATCGAAATGGAATCAGTTGTGCTGAGAAGGAATAAGATCCGTGAACACTTGGATGTATTTTCTCATAACAACTAGCAAAGAAAGCAAGTCTTGCAACAAGCGTGACCGTGATTGTCGCTGAAATTGCACAGCTTTGCAGGCGATGCAGCAGAATACCGGTATTCCATTGGCAAACATGCAATGGATCCTCAGCTTGGGTTCCATCCAACAGGAAGAGGGAGAGCATTCCGACAGAGACCGCAACCGGAAAACAGGCGTGCCCTCTCACTCAGCTCCGATAAGCAAATTCCGGCAAACCGGCGACATCAACTCGTACAGATAAAACGCACCCCGACAGCGGATACTGTTCCAGCTCCGCTTCGCTGCGGCCATTTCTGCCGGTGGTGATGTAGAGCGTGCGCAGGTCTTCACCGCCAAATGCAACCATCGTGGGGCAGCGGATGGGTAGTTTGATCTCCTGCAAAATCTCGCCATTCTGCGAGAGACGCAATACACGCCCACCTTCAAACATGGCGCACCAATAGGCGCCTTCGCTATCCACCGCAGCGCCGTCGGGGCGGCCGCCGTAAGCGGGCACGGTCTTATCCATATCGAACTGCTTGAACAAGCGCTTGTTGCTCGTCTTGCCGCTGGCGAGATCGAAATCGTAGGCGTCAATGCGGTGTGCCGGCGTATTCGAATGAAACATGGTGCGTCCATCTGTGCTGAACGCGACGCCGTTGGATGTCGTGACAGGATGCGCTGCGTCCCGCAATTCGCCGCGTTCGAAACAGAACAGACTGCCCAGTTGCTGATCGCGCGGTTCGTAAATCGTTCCGGTCCACAAGCGTCCCATCGCATCACAGCGACCGTCATTGAAGCGCAGCTTGCTCACGTCGTAGGGGGCGCTGTGCAAAAGGATCAGGCTGCCGCTCTCCGTATCGAGCCGGAACAAGCCATTGCGTAACGCGACCACAAGACCGCCGTCAGCATGCATGGCGATGCAGCCTGGTTCTTCCGGCACCGGCCACGAGAGATGCGCCTTGCTGGCGATGTGCAGACGATGCACCGCCTTGCCCGGGATATCGATCCAATACAAGGCGTTCTCACCGGCGTGCCACAGTGGGCATTCGCCAAGTTGCATGGGAGGTTCGAAGGCGACCTGGATTTCAGTTGAAGACATGGCGGGCTATCCGTGAGAAGAAACAGCATTATGCCCACTCTGCCTCGGATGACACAACGCCGCGGACGCAAATGGCCAAGAAAAAACATGAGGCGGAATGCACCGACAGCATTCACAACGGCACCCAAAACACTGCGGCCTCCGGCGATAGTGCTATCGGTGGAGGCCGCAGGACAATGACAAGCTTTACTACAGGATGCGCTACATACAACCTTCTGAAGTGCATTCAGTCAAACAACGTAGCGATGTAGCAAACTACATCATCGGATACATTCGCAAAAAATCAGTTGGACCAGCCGCCGTCAATCATGTGAATGGCGCCGGTGGTAAAAGCCGACTCTTCCGAGGCAAGGAACAATGCCAGCAATGCCACTTCTTCCGCCTTGCCGATACGGCCCATTGGTTGACGCGCCACAAATGCCTGGCGTACTTCCTCTTCGCTCTTGCCGCTTTCCTTGGCTTGCGTGGTGATGCGCTGATTCAGCGAAGGCGATTCGATGGTGCCTGGGCAGATCGCATTGCAGCGCACGCCTTGCGCGACGAAGTCAGCGGCTACCGACTTGGTCAGGCCGACCACCGCAGCCTTGCTGGCGCCGTACGCAAAGCGATTGGCTACGCCCTTGACGCTCGATGCTGCGGACGCGATGTTGACGATGGAACCTGACTTCTTGGCCAGCATGCCCGGCAGCACCGCACGAATGGTGTGGAACATCGCCTTGGCGTTCAGGTTGAAGGAGAAGTCCCAGGCTTTGTCGTCGCAGTCCAGGATATTGCCGGCAGCGACATAGCCCGCGCAGTTGAACAGCACGTCGACGGCGCCGATGTCGGCTACCAGTTGCTTGATAGCGGCATCGTCGGTCACGTCCAGCAGGCGGGTTTCCACGCCGGCGATGCCCGACAGCTCGTCCAGATGCTGCTTGCTGATGTCGGTCGCGATGACGCGGGCGCCTTCCCTGGCGAACAATTCGGTCGAAGCGCGGCCGATGCCTTGAGCAGCAGCAGTGATCAATACGGTCTTGCCGGCCAGGCGTCCAGAAGATTGCGATTGCGACATGGAGGATTTCCTTTAAATGAGTTTTCGTTGTGCGAGATTCTTGATCAGCGCCGTCAGTCCAAATGTCCACGGCGAGACCTTGTCGGTAAAGTTGACCTTGTTCACCAGCGCGCCCAATTTCGGCGTTGCAATGGTCACGATGTCGGCGACCTGATGCGTGAAGCCTTGTCCCGGGCCGAAACGATCCTGCGTCGGCGCAAACATCGTACCGAGGAACAGCACCAGTCCATCAGGGTATTGGTGGTTCGGACCGATCGCGTGTTCCACCAGGTTCAGCGGATCGCGGCTGATCATCGACATCGAGCTGCTGCCTTTGAGCGTAAAGCCTTCCGTACCGTCTACCCGCATTGTAAGTTCGGCGCGCCGTACATCGTCAATTGAAAAGTTTGCATCGAATAGACGAATGAAAGGCCCGACTGCGCACGACGCATTGTTGTCCTTGGCTTTGCCCAGCAGCAGGGCGCTGCGGCCTTCAAAATCGCGCAGGTTGACGTCGTTGCCCAGCGTCGCGCCGACCGTCTCGCCGCGGCTGTTGACGGCCAGGACGATCTCCGGTTCGGGATTGTTCCAGACCGATTTCGGATGGATGCCGACTTCGTCGCCGAGACCGACGGAAGACAGTGGCTGCGCTTTGGTGAAGATCTCCGCATCGGGGCCGATGCCGACCTCCAGATATTGCGACCACACGCCTTGTTCCAGCAGCACCTCCTTGAGCTTGGCTGCACCGTCTGAACCCGGCACTACGCTCGACAGGTTGTCGCCGATGACGGCGGTAATGGCCTTGCGTACGGATTCGGCTTTGCCGGCGTCGCCACGCGCCTGCTCTTCGATCACACGCTCCAGCATGCTGGCGACGAACGTCACGCCGCTGGCCTTGACCGCCTGCAGATCGATCGGCGCCAGCAGCCATGGACGCGAGGTATTGCGCGTGGCGGCATCGGCATTGCCTAGCAATTCTTCCAGCGAAGCCAGGCGCGGCGCCTTGGCTTGTGCCACCGCTGCGGCCGGGTTGTCGAGTTCCAGCAACTGGCTCGACGTCGCTGCGATGGCGCTCAGGTCGTACACGCCGTCGGCCTGCACTTTGACCAGCACCGGTCCGACGTCAGGTTGCCAGATGCGGCCGATCAGGGTCGCTTGTTGGTGATCCTCAGGCAGATGTGCCTGAATTGTGAATGCTTGTGCCATGCCTGCTCCAGATGAAGGTCAGTCGAATATCGACATACCGGAGGAGATGCGACGATCTCCGCCCGAATGAGATGCTGAGAAATGCTCCCAGGAAAAACTGCCGGAATCCTGAAGCATGCCGCAACACCCTTGCAGTAAAAACTGCCACCGGCAAATACAACGCCGGCAGCAGCAAGGAGAAAAAACGATCAGGTATAGACGCCGATATGCCAAGGCACGAACTCATCCTGGCCGTAGCCATGCAATTCGCTCTTGGTTTTTTTGCCGGATGCCGTGTCGAGGATCATCTGGAAGAACTTGGCGCCGATTTCCTGCGGCGTGGCCATGCCGTCAGCGATCTCGCCGCAGTTGATGTCCATGTCTTCTTCCTGGCGTTGCCACAGCGCGGTATTGGTCGCCAGCTTCAGCGACGGCGACGGTGCGCAGCCATAAGCGGAGCCGCGGCCGGTGGTGAAGCAGATCATGTTGGCGCCGCCGGCGACTTGTCCGGTTGCAGAGATAGGATCGTAGCCAGGTGTGTCCATGAAAACGAAGCCCTTGGCCGTTACCGTCTCTGCATACTTGTAGACGTCCACCAGATTCGACGTGCCGCCCTTGGCAACGGCGCCCAGGGATTTCTCCAGGATGGTTGTCAGGCCGCCGGCCTTGTTGCCCGCCGATGGATTGTTATTCATCTCGGCGCCGTTCTTGGCGCAATACTCTTCCCACCATGCGATGCGCGCCAGCAGTTTTTCGCCGACTTCCGGCGAGACCGCGCGACGGGTCAGCAAATGTTCCGCACCGTAGATTTCAGGCGTCTCCGACAGGATTGCCGTGCCGCCGTGCTTGACCAGCAAGTCGACTGCGGCGCCCAGCGCCGGATTGGCCGTGATGCCCGAATAGCCATCGGAACCGCCGCATTGCAGACCCAGTGTCAGATGGCTGGCCGGAACCGGCTCGCGCTTGATGTCGTTGGCCTTAGGCAGCATCTTCTTGATCTTCTCGATACCCAGCGCAACCGTCTTGGCGGTGCCGCCGGTGCTCTGGATCGTGAAGGTGTGGAAGTATTCGTTCTCTTTCAGGTTGTGCGCTTCCAGCAGGCCCGAGATCTGATTTGTTTCGCAGCCGAGGCCGACGATCAGCACGGCGGCGAAGTTCGGATGCTTGGCGTAACCAGCCAAGGTACGGCGCAGCATTGCCAGCGGTTCGCCTTCCGAGTCGACCGCGCAGCCGAGGCCGTGGGTCAGCGCGACGATACCGTCGACGTTGGGGAAATCCGCCAGAGCCTCCGGATGAATGTCGCGGCGGAAGTAATCCGCAATTGCGCGCGCGGCGGTGGCCGAGCAGTTCACTGAGGTCAGCACGCCGATGTAGTTGCGCGTGGCGACGCGGCCGTCAGGACGCTTGATGCCCATGAAGGTCGCCGGTGCGTCGACATAGTCGACAGGTTTGAAATCGGCGCCGAAGGAGTGTTCGCGCGAAAACTCCGCCATAGCCAGATTGTGCGTGTGCACGTGCTGACCTGGCTCGATGGCTTGGCTGGCGGTGCCGATGATTTGTCCATAGCGCTTGATCGGCTGGCCGGCGGCGATGGCGCGTGTCGCCATCTTATGACCGGCAGGGATCAGGGCCGCGACCCTCAGACCGTTCTCTTCTTCGAGAATGGTGCCGGTGATCAGCTGGCGGCGCGCAATGACAACATCATCGACAGGATTCAATCGGATGACGGGAGAAATTGGTTTCATGATGATCTCGGTAAATATTGGCAACTAAGTATCGACAACTAAGAGAATGTCACGCAAGCCGGCCGGTGTGTTCTGATGCCGGAACACCGGTCGTGCTGTACATGTTGCTGCTCACGCAATGTGTTGGTGCTTACTTGGTTGCAAATTGCGCCAGGTCAGGCATTGGTGTGCCAACCCATTGCTGATAGATCTGACCCAGACGGCCGTTCTTGGTGTTGGTGTCGATCCAGGCGTTCAGCCACTTTTGCAGCTCAGGTTCATTTTGGCGGATGCCGATGGCGTAAGGGATGTCCTTGATTGCAAATTTGGTTTCCAGGCCCTTGGTCGGATTCTGACGAGCGATTGCTGCAGCCAGCGCATTCGGTGTGCACAGACCGTCAACCTGGCCCGACACCACAGCGGCAGTCACAGTAGCGTCATCGTCAAAACGCACGATGGTCGCACCCTTAGGCGCCAGCGGCGTCAGCAGCGAATCCTGCATGTTGCCGCGCACGACAGCGATACGCTTGCCGGTCAGGTCAGGCAGGCCCTTGATTGCAGTGCCCTTCGGTGCGGCAACGACGAACTGCGAAGCGCCGTACGGATGGGTGAAGGTGATGACCTTGGCGCGCTCAGGCGTGATACTGAACGTTGCGATCACCATGTCAGCCTTGCCGGTCATCAGGAAAGGCACGCGGTTCGGGCCGGTGACTTGCACGATTTCCAATTCCACGCCCAGATCCTTGGCCAGTGCGCGCGCTGTTTCCACGTCAGAACCTTGCGGCTCCAGCTTGGCGTTGGTCATGCCGAACGGGGGTGCGCCGAGGTCGACGGCGATCAGCACTTTCTTGCGCGCCTTGATGTCGGCCAGCGTGTCAGCGTGGACGACCTGGGCGAAACACGCCAGACCGAGCATGACGACGGCGGCTTTTTTGGTGAAGTTCAGTAATGATTTCATGTTGTCTCCTGATGTATAGATTTTTACTGCTAGGTGAAGTTACTGACAATGTTACTGACGGTATTGCTGATATTGCCGTGATTACAAATCGCTGCTGACGAACTTCGCCAGCTCAGCGGTTTTTGGATTGGTGAACAGCTCATCCGGCGGTCCGATTTCCCAGACTTTGCCCTGATGCATGAACACCAGAATATCGGCCAGTTTGCGCGCAAACGCCATTTCGTGCGTGACCAGCACCATGGTCATGCCTTGCTTGGACAAATCTTCCATGACCTTCAGCACTTCGCCGGTCAGTTCCGGATCGAGCGCCGAGGTCACTTCGTCGAACAGCATCAGTTCCGGGGCCATCGCCAGCGAGCGGGCAATCGCCACGCGCTGCGCCTGGCCGCCGGAGAGTTGTTCCGGGTATGCATCTTTCTTGTTTTCCAGACCGACCAGCGTCAAGACATTGTGCGCGATTTTTTTCGCTTCCGCTGTCGCCATCTTTTTGATGGTCGTCAGCGCCAGCGTGATGTTGCGTTCTACGGTCACGTGCGGGAACAGGTTGTAGCTCTGGAACACGATGCCGACCTGTTTGCGCAGTTCGCGCAGATTGAGTTTGTCGGGATGATGGATGTCGTGGCCGCAGACGTTGATGTCGCCCGAGTCGATCCGCTCCAGCCCGTTCAGGCAACGCAGCAAAGTACTCTTGCCCGATCCGCTGCGGCCGATGATCGCGACCATCTGGCCCTTCTGCACATCCAGCGACACGCCGTTCAACACCTTGTTCGTGCCGAAGCTCTTGTGCAGATTGTTGATGCTAACGATTGCTGACATTCAATTTCCTTTCAAAGTGCTTGCTCAGCGCCGACAGCGGATAGCAGAGACAAAAATAAATCAGGGCCACGCAGCCGAACACGGTGAACGGCTGGAACGTCGAGTTGTTGATGATCTGGCCGGCGCGCGACAGGTCGACGAAGCCGATCACCGACGCCAGCGACGTGTTCTTGACGATCTGCACCATGAAGCCGACGGTTGGCGGGATCGCGATCTTGAACGCTTGCGGCAGGATCACTTTCTGCAATTGTTCGAAGCGGTTGAAGCCCAGGCATTCGGAGGCTTCCCACTGGGTTTTCGGCACCGCTTCGATGCAACCGCGCCAGATTTCGCCGAGGAAGGCGGCGCAATACACCGCAAACGAAATCCCGGCAGCCACCAGCGGCGACAGCTTGAAGCCCGCAATCGCCAGGCCGAAGTAGGCCACGAACAGAATCACCAGCAGCGGAATGCCCTGGACGATCTGGATGTACCAGCTGGCGATGGCGCGCAGTGTCTTGTTGGGAGACACGCGCCACAGCGCGATCACGAAGCCGGCCACGCCGCCGAAGACGAACGCCACCAGCGACAGGACAATGGTCCAGACCGCCGCCTGCAGCAGGTATTCGACGTGTAAAAAGGTAAATGAGGTCACGTGGTCTCCTTACAGATTGGTGCCGAGCTTGCGCTTGCGCACAAACGCTGTCTTTGCGATCAGCCAGAAGGCGGCGCGGAACAGGAAGGACAAGGCCAGGTAGGCAACGGCGATCACCACATACACTTCAAAGCTGCGGAAGGTCTCCGACTGCACCAGGTTGGCGGTAGCTGTCAGTTCTTCGGCAGAGATCTGCGACGTGATGCTCGAGGCCAGCATCAGCAGGATGAACTGGCTGGTCAGCGACGGATACACGCGTTCCACCGCAGGCAGCAACACCACATGCCAGTAGACATGGAACTTCGACATGCCCAGGCATTCGGCCGCTTCGATCTGGCCGGGATGGATGGAGTTGATGCCGGCGCGCATGATCTCTGCCGTGTAGGCGCCGACGTTGACGGTCAGCGCGATCACGGCGGAGGTTTCCGCAGTCAGTTTCAGGCCGATGCTCGCCAGCCCGAAATAGACCAGGAACACCTGCACCAGCAGCGGCGTATTGCGGATGATCTCGACATAAGCCTTGACCAGCGCCTGCAGCAGCCAGCTCTTGCTCTTGAAGGCGATGGCGCAGAGGGTGCCGACCACAAAGCCCAATACGATGGAAAGCGCGGATAACTGTACCGTCAGCCAGGCGCCTTCGAGCAAACGGGGCCAGTTGACGAACACGCTCATGAAATCAAAGGTGTAATGCATGAAGTCTCCAGAAGTCTTCGGGACAGCAGCTGATGCGTGAAGGCCGGTCGTCGTCAGACAATGCCGGCCGCGATCGTACGCTGCTGCGCGTTACCGTGCCTGTCGCGTTGCGGCAGACGGCTGCGGCAGAATGGATGAAATACTGGAAGTCGCCGGTGCGCGCGTTGACGCGCACGTCGGATGGAAGTGTTGTGGCATTGCTGGGTCTCCTTGCTGAGGCCTGGCGCCGGACCGGGAATGTCCGTTGCACAGGACCGTTCATTATGGTGATGCGCTCTGCGGATCGAATGTCCGGTCTGCAGAGCGTATCGGCAATCGCCTCTTGATGGACGCTTTTCTGTGGGTTAAAACAAAATTCCTGAAACTTGCTATCTGAAAATCAAAGTACTTTGATGCCGTCGATGGCGACGCGCGATTGCTCGCGCGCGATGCCGTTGACCAGCGGTTCGCCGAAATCGGGCAGGCTGATTTCAAAGCAATCGCCCAGTTGCGTACGCACACCGTCAGCGAACGACAAGGTCGCAGTGCCGAAGAAGTGCACGTGGATGTCGCCCGGACGCAGGAACTGGTTGTACTTGAAGTGGTGATACTCCAGGTTCTCGATGGCGTGGCACATGTTGTCCTGGCCGGAGAGAAATTCCTTCTCCCAGATCACGCGGCCGTCGCGGCGGATGCGGCTCATGCCGACCAGGTTGGTGGGCAGATCGCCGACCAGCAGTTCCGGGCCGAAAGAGCAGTAGCGCAACTTTGAATGCGCCAGGTACAGATAATTCTTGCGTTCGACCACGTGGTCGGAGAACTCATTGCCGATGGCAAAACCGAGGCGATGCGGCTGGCCGTCGTTGTCGATGATGTACAGGCCGGTCAGTTCCGGTTCTTCGCCGGCATCTTCAGCAAACTCAGGCATCGGAAAGGGGGCGCCCGGATTGACCACGATATCGCCGTCGCCCTTGTAGAACCATTCCGGCTGCGCGCCGACCTTGCCGCGGCCCGGACGTCCGCCTTCCAGGCCCCATTTGAACATGCGCATGGTGTCGGTCATGGCGCTTTCGTCATCGTCCAGCTTCTGGTGCATCTTGTCGCGGGTGGAGGCGCTGCCCAGATGCGTCAGGCCGGTGCCGGAGACCAGGCAGTGCGCCGGATCTTCGTGGTCCAGTGGCGCCAGGATGCGGTTTTCCTTCAGGATCGCGGCATAGTCTTCCTGGGTGTTGCTATTGAGCAGTTGCGCCTGGCGTTCCAGCGAATTGCCTTCGGCAATCGCCAGCAGGGCCAGCTCGTGCATGGTGCTGATCTGGGAAACCACGTTGATGGCCTTGCCATTGACGATGCCGACTTTGCGGCCGCCCTGGCGGTCTTCGAATTGAATCAGTCTCACGGTGTCTCCGTCTTTTATAGCGAGAAATTTGCAAAATGCATCTGATGCTGTGGCGCAGCAAATATTTTGCGTTGCGCCTGCAAGAGGAAGAAATCAATCGATTGAGGTCAAACTCAGATTAATTTCGCAAATGTCTCGATGAAATTATTCGCATCCTTATGAGTATTAGGGATGGATGCGTTAGCATTGTGGTTTTGCTGGATCAGAATATAAGAGGCTTCCCCAACGATGTCTAATGACCTTAATTCATCGGGTGATAACCAACTGCAAGGGCAGGACGATGCGGACGAGTCACATCTGCCGCAAACACCGCAGGATGCGCCATCCGTGCTGCCGTCGGTCAGCGCCATCGTCAGCCGCCTGCGCTTCAAGCAGGTCGCCTTGCTGACCGCGCTGGACGAGCAGGGGTCCTTGCACAAAGCCGCCGAAGTCATGCACATGACCCAGCCGGCCGCGACCAAGGCCCTGCATGAAATGGAATCGGCGCTGGGCGTCACCTTGTTCGACCGCTCGCCCCGGGGCATTGAAGCGACCGAGCTGGGCCGCTGCGTGATTCGTTACGCGCGCCTGATCCAGAGCGACATCAGCAATCTGCGCGACGAGTTGCAAGGCATGCTGACCGGGCAGGGCGGCCGCTTGTCGATCGGCACCATCATGGGCGCCGCACCGATGGTCACGCGCGCGCTGACTCGCCTGCGCGAAGTACAGCCGGAAGTCTCGATCGAAATTACCGAAGACACCAGCGCGCGCCAGCTGCTGCTGCTGGATCAGGGGCGTATCGATCTGATGGTGGGGCGTTCATCGGTCAGTTCGCAACCGCAGTTGTACAACTATGAAATGCTGCGCGGCGAGCCGATGTGCATCGTCACCGGTCTTGAGCATCCGCTGGCGACGGCGCAGAAGGTGCGCCTGCAGGAACTGATGAGTTCATCGTGGATTCTGTACTCCAGCAATATGCCGATGCGAATCTGGATCGAGCATGAATTCAAACTGGAAGGCCTGAAGGTGCCCGGCAATGTCATCGAGACCGCATCGCCTTTCGTTACCGTCACTTTGCTGGCGCAATCCAACATGGTGGCCGTGATGCCGCTCGACATTGCGCACTTCTTCGCCGCCAAGCAAATGCTGTGCATCCTGCCCGTGCATTTGAAGACCCGCATCGAGCACTATGGTATCGTGACCCGCAAAAATGCCACCTTGTCCTCGATCGGCAAGATGTTCATCAATATCCTGCGTCAGCAAAACTGAGCCCAGGCCAGCGACCGCATCACCTCTCAAATATTGTAAAGAAGCTCATGAAGTCAGTTGTTCCTCGCTCAGTTTCTTCAGTTCCCTCAACGTTGCGTCTGGCCGTATTGACAAGTATCGTGGCGCTGCTCGCGGCATGCGCCAATACCCAAAAGACCCACGATCCGGTAGCCAAGCAGATTCGTCTCGATCAGGCGCTGGCTCTGTTCTCGACCAATCCGGCGGGCGGCCTGCCCAATGAGTGGGAACCGCTGATCCTGATGCGCAAGAAGAAGACCACCGATTACATGCTGGTCAAGGATGGCGACAAAACCGTCTTGCGCGCCTATGCCGACAAGGCATCCTCAGGCTTGCGCCATGAGGTCAACATCGATCCCGTCAAACAACCGTGGCTGACCTGGAGCTGGAAGACCTCGGCCCTGATCAAGACCGCCGACAACTACCATCGTGATACCGAAGATTCACCGGTGCGCATCGTGCTGGCCTTCGACGGCGACAAGAGCAAGCTGTCCTTCATGGACACCATCCTGTTCGATACCGCCAAGCTGGTGTCGGGACATGACTTTCCCTATGCGACGCTGATGTACATCTGGGAAAACAAGGCGCCGAAGGAAACCGTCATTTCCAATACGCGCACTGGGCGTATTCAGATGCTGGTGGCCGAAAGCGGGGCGACCAACGTCGGCAAGTGGGTCAGTTATCAGCGCAATATCGTTGACGATTACGTGAAGATTTACGGCGAACAACCGGGACGGCTGATCGGCGTCGGCGTGCTGACCGATACCGACAATACCGAAGAGAAAGTGGAAGCCTGGTACGGCGACATCCGTCTGCTGCGCCAGGCCACCGTCGCTGCGAAATCAGAGGCGCCAGAAGCGCAGCCGACGGCGCAGTAATCGCTCACTGATCTAGCGGGATGCGAGCAGCGCAATCAGCGCCAGCAACGCCGGCAATGCCTGCACATACAGAATCGAGCGCTTGGCTGTCAGGCCGCCATAGATCCCGGCGACCAGCACGCAAGCGACGAAGAACAGTTTAACGGCGCCGTCGCCGCTGATCAGTCCCCACGCCAGACCGGCGGCCAGAAAGCCGTTATACAAGCCCTGATTCGCCGCCAGCACCTTGGATGCCTCGGCCGCTTCACGCGACTGTCCGAAGGTTTTCAGGCCAAAAGGCCTGGTCCACAAGAACATCTCCAGCACCAGAATCCAGACGTGCAACACGGCGATCAGTCCTACCAGGAAATCGGCGACCAGTTTCATTGTTTCTCCTTGTTATCGTTGAGCAGCTAAGTAAGATAAGCAGTAAGCGCCGATCATGCCCGAAACAACAGTTTCTGAACAGGCATTGCCTTGCATGCGAGTCCGGGGCTAGAATAGCGCCGGGCCTGACAGGAGGCCCGCTCTCGCGAAAGCTGATGCACCTGCCGATGTCGAAGCGGTACTTCCTTTTTCGGATAAACCCTGACGTACAACCTTGATCATGACCGTTGCGAGAGCGGGCACTATGAAAGGAACGTTATGTGGTCTACCTCCCATCCTCTTTTTAAATCCCCCGGCACTACCAGCGCCATCGGCAATGGCGCCGGCGAACCCGGCAGCAACAGCGAATTCCTGCGTCGCCACGCGCGCCGTCTGGTACGCAGCGGCCGCGATGCGCAGCCCAGCAAAGCCTTGCCGGTACTGCGCCGGGTCATCGACACCGGCGTCATGCCGGAGCTGAGCGTCACCGATCTCTACGCCGTGCGCGACACGCTGCAGCTCAAGCACGTCCTGCACATGCTGGGCCGCGAACTGGGCTTTTCCGGCTGGGAAGCATGCAAGCAGGAGATCGATCGTTGCGGCATCGAAGTGCTGGATCGCTACCGCTTCGAGCAAGGCCAATTCGGCGACTTCCGGCAGAACTGGTTCAGCGACGAGCAGGCCGCGCGCGAATGGCAGCAGCAGAACGGCGGTTACATCGTTGCCTACGGCAAGCAAGCGGTGGCGATTCTTACCGACTGATTTGCCGATTGAGTTGTTATCTCTGCGGTGATGCAATGTTAAAAAACGCGATGGCGCACACAGTGTGCCGTCGTGTTTTCCCATTACTCCCCATGACGCCGGATAGCGTTATCGGCTGCATCGGACGATGGCCGTAAAACACCTGTGATTGGCGGGTATCCACCGTTCCCGGTGGTAGTTTCCGCAATGCGCCGCTGCCATACTGACTTCACCGTTTCAGGTTACCGTCACGCAGCCGGTTGCAGCTTGCGCACTATCGCTCAGGAGAGCAAACATGACCACTACCATTGCCGGCATCAGGATTCCCGACAGCATCATGGCGCGCGAAGCGACACAGCTCGTGCGCGACACGGAATCGGATCTGCTGTTTCATCATTCCACCCGTGTCTTTCTGTTCGGTGCACTGACTGGACAACGCAAGCAACTCGACTTCGATCCCGAGCTGCTCTACATCGGCGCCATGTTCCATGACATGGGTCTGACCGAAAAATTCAGCAGCCCGCAGGATAGATTCGAAGTCGACAGCGCCAACGCAGCACGCAATTTCCTGCGCCAGCACGGCGTCGCCGAGACTGATGTCGAGCTGGTCTGGGACGCGATTGCGCTGCATACCACGCCCGGTATTCCAGAGCATAAAAAGCCCGTCGTAGCATTGGTCACCGCAGGTGTGGAAATGGATGTGCTCGGCCTGGCGTACAACGAATTCAGCGAAGAACAGCGCAAGCTCGTGGTGGCCGCACATCCGCGCGGTGAGCATTTCAAAGAGGGCATCATTGACGCCTTTGCCGGCGGCATGCTGCACAAGCCTTTGTCGACTTTCGGCACAGTTAATGCCGACGTACTTGCGCTGAAGGATCCGGCCTACAAGCGCCTGAATTTCTGCAGCATCATCCGCGGATCGGCATGGAACGATGCCGGTCATGTAGCAAGCTGCAACAATCCCTCACATCAGCACTAGGTGGAATTTGTCGCCGCAGCAATAAAAAAGGCGAGCATGCAAGCTCGCCTTTTTTCGTTGCCTTGAGAGAGCAACGGTTCCGATGCAGGATTATTTCTGTTTCAGGAAAGCCTCTGCCAGGCGCACCCAATATGTCGCGCCGATCGGCAGCAGGTCGTCGTTGAAGTCGTAGCTCGGATTGTGCAGATTGCACGGACCCAGGCCGTGACCGCTGTCGCGATGCCCGCCTTCGCCGTTGCCGATGAAGACGTAGCAACCGGGTTTGTGTTGCAGCATGAAGGCGAAATCTTCTGCGCCCATGGTCGGTTCGACGGTCGCATTGACGTTGTCAGCACCGACGATGCTTTGCATCACCTCGACCGCAAAAGCGGTTTCTTTGGCGTGATTGACCAGCGGCGGATAGTTGCGGTTGAAGGTGAAATCGACTTCAGCATTGAAGGCGGCGCAGGTGTGCTCGGCGATTTCCTTCATGCGGCGTTCGATCATGTCCAGCACCGCCGTGCTGAAAGTGCGTACCGTGCCAATCAGTGTGGCATTGTCGGGTATGACGTTGGTCGCGCTGCCGGCGTGGATCTGAGTGATCGATACCACGGCCGAATCGTTGGGATTGGTGTTGCGCGAGACGATGGTCTGCCAGCTTTGTGCAATCTGCACCGCCGTCATGACCGGATCGATGCTCTTATGCGGTTGTGCTGCATGAGAACCCTTGCCTTTGACAACCACTTCGAACTCATTGCTGGACGCCATCATCGGGCCCGGCGTCACGCCGAAGGTGCCGGCTTTCATGCCCGGCCAGTTGTGCATGCCAAACACGGCATCCATCGGATATTTTTCAAACAGGCCGTCCTGGATCATGCGCTCGGCGCCGCGTCCGCCTTCTTCCGCCGGCTGAAAAATCACATACACCGTACCGTCGAAATCGCGATGCTGCGACAGGTAATGCGCCGCGCCCAGCAACATGGTGGTATGGCCGTCATGGCCGCAGGCGTGCATCTTTCCTTCGTGCTTGGACGCATGCGGGAAAGTGTTCAGCTCCGGCATCGGCAGTGCGTCCATATCGGCACGCAGGCCGATGGCGCGCGTGCTGCTGCCGTTCTTGATGATGCCGACAACGCCGGTGACGCCGAGGCCGCGCACGACCGGGATGCCCCATTCGGTCAGTTTCTGCGCAACCACGTCGGAGGTGCGCTGTTCTTCATAGCTCAGTTCGGGATGCGCGTGAATGTCACGGCGGATTTTTTGCAGTTCGGAATGGAATTGGGTGATCGGGTCGATGAGTTTCATGATGCGTACCTTGTGGTAAAACTTGTGGAGCGTTTTCTGTCTTGTCATTTCGCCATGTGCTGCCACTGGTTCGGATTTGACCGAACCAGTCCGGCGTGAACGGGGTACCTGAAGGATACCCCGGACGCCGATCATGCGCTGGCATTGCGCTTATATTACTCTCAGGCCTAAGCAGTCCCGATAAATGTAGTTGCTTATCCGGCATGATTTATGCACCATCACAACTTCGTGCGCAGATTGCCGCTCCAGCCATTTTTATAGTCTAGCCAAAACAGCCAATGCTCGTCTTCATCATCCGTCGTTGCGTACAGAGTGTCGCCGTGCTGCTCCTGATGTCGCTGCTGGTCTTCGTCAGCGTCTACGCCATCGGCAATCCCATCGACATCCTTATCAGCGCCGACGCCGACCAGATCGAACGGGCGCGCGTGATTGCCGCTTTCGGGCTGGATCAGCCGCTGTGGGTACAGTACTTCTATTTCATCAAGAACGCGCTGGCAGGCGACATGGGACGCTCCTTCGTCTATGCCACACCGGCGCTCGGCCTGATCCTGGAACGCCTGCCTGCCACGCTGGAGCTGGCGATTTCGGCCATCCTGATCGCCATTGTGATCGGTTTGCCGCTGGGGTTGTGGGCCGGTCTGCGGCCCAAGAGTATTGCCAGCAAGACCATCATGACGGTGTCGATCTTCGGTTTTTCGCTGCCGACGTTCTGGGTCGGGCTGATGCTGATCATGGTGTTTGCGGTCGAACTCGGCTGGCTGCCTACCAGCGGGCGCGGCCAGACGGTGATGCTGCTCGGTGTTCCGGTCGGATTTCTCACCTGGGACGGCCTCAAGCATCTGTTCATGCCGGCGTTGAATCTGTCGCTGTTCAACATCGCGCTGATCATCCGTCTCACGCGCGCCGGCACGCAGGAGGCGCTGCTGCAGGACTACATCAAGTTCGCGCGCGCCAAGGGTCTGCGCAACAGCCGTATCGTCAGCGTGCATGTGCTGAAAAACATCCTGATCCCGATCGTCACCGTGGTCGCGCTGCAGTTCGGTTCCATCATCGCATTCTCCATCGTGACCGAATCCATCTTCGCCTGGCCGGGTGTGGGCAAGCTGTTGATCGATTCCATTCGTGTGCTCGACCGGCCGGTAATCGTCGCTTTTCTGTCGCTGATCGTGGTCATCTTCATCCTGATCAACCTGTGTGTCGACGTGCTGTACTCGGTGCTGGATCCGCGCGTGCGGCTGTCGGAGGCGAAGGGCTGATATGTATTCGAAATTAACCGGGAAAATCACACAGGCCGACACGCCGTTCACGCGTTTCCTGCAAGGCTTTTTCAGCAGCCGCATCGCGACTTTTGGTTTCATTCTGCTGCTGCTGATTCTGCTGGCGGCGATTTTTGCACCGATTATTTCGCCGCAAAATCCTTACGACCTGGAGCATCTCGACGTCATGGATTCACGTCTGGAACCGGGCAAGACGTCGATGGAAGGCATGACCTTCCTGCTCGGCACCGACGATCAGGGCCGCGACATGCTGTCGGCGATCCTCTATGGCTTGCGTATCTCGGTCATGGTCGGTGTCACCAGTACTGTGATCGCATTGGCGATCGGCTTGTCGCTGGGCCTGCTGGCAGGCTATGCCGGCGGTCGCATCGAAGCGCTGATCATGCGCGTGGCGGACATCCAGCTGGCGTTTCCGCCCATTCTCGTGGCGCTGATTCTGCTGGCGTTGACGGGGCGGGGCATCGACAAGATCATCATCGCACTGGTTACCGTGCAATGGGCCTACTATGCGCGCACAACCAGAAGTACGGCGCTGGTCGAACGCAAGAAGGAATACATCGAAGCCGCGCGTCTGCTCGGCCTGTCGCCGCTGCGCATCATGTTCCGCCATCTGCTGCCCAACTGCCTGCCGCCGCTGATCGTGATCGCCGCCTTGCAGGTGGCATCGGCGATTTCGCTGGAGGCGACGTTGTCTTTCCTCGGGCTGGGTTTGCCGGTGACCGAGCCATCGCTGGGCTTGCTGATTTCCAACGGTTTTCAATACCTGCTGTCGGGCAAATACTGGATCAGTTTCTTCCCCGGCGTGGCCTTGCTGGCGACGGTGGTGGCGATCAATCTGGTCGCCGACCAGCTGCGCGATGTGCTCAATCCACGTTTGCAAGGACAGTAGGAAGACAATGCGATGACGGCCACATTACAAGTAGAAAACCTGCAGACGCATTTCTTTTCGCGCGGAGGTATTGCGCGCGCGGTGGACGATGTCTCATTCACGGTCGAGCCGGGGCAGGTGATGGGCCTGGTCGGCGAATCCGGTTCGGGCAAGTCGATGACCGGTTACTCCGTCATGGGCCTGATCGATGAACCCGGCAAAGTGGTCGGCGGCCGCATCCTGCTCAACGGCGAAGATCTGCGCACCATGCCGGCGAACCGGATGCGCGAAATCCGCGGCAATCGCATTGCCATGATTTTTCAGGATCCGATGATGACCCTGAACCCGGTGTTGCGCATCGATACGCAAATGGTCGAAGCCGTACTGGCGCATCAGGACATCAGCAAGGATGCCGCGCTGGCACTGGCGCGCGATGCTCTGGTGCGGGTCGGCATTGCTGCTCCGGATGAGCGGCTGCATGCTTATCCGCATCAGTTTTCGGGCGGCATGCGCCAGCGCGTCGCGATTGCCATTGCCTTGCTCAACAAGCCGGACCTGATCATCTGCGACGAGCCGACCACCGCGCTTGACGTCACCATCCAGGGACAGATTTTGTTTGAAATGCAGAAGCTGTGCCGCGAGTCCGGCACGGCCCTGATCTGGATCACGCACGATTTGTCCGTGGTCGCCGGACTGGCCGATACCGTCAGCGTCATGTACGCCGGTCGCATCGTTGAAAGCGGCGCCGTGGCGCAAGTACTGACGCAGCCGCGCCATCCCTACACCTACGGCCTGATCGCCTCGGCGCCGTCGCGCAACCCGCGCGGCCAGGCGCTACGCCAGATTCCGGGCAGCACGCCGTCGTTGCTGAACCTCCCGTCCGGCTGCGCCTTCCGCGACCGCTGCACGCACGCTACGGCGGAATGCACGCAGACGCCGGAGACCCGTATCGTCGACGGCCGTGCCTTGCGATGTTTCCACCCGATGGCGGATGCGCCGTTGGAGGTGACGCCATGACATTGAAAGAACAAGCCGTGCACAAGGACGTGGATGCGCAGCCGTTGCTTGAACTGCAGCATGTCGCCAAACGTTTCGTCAAACCACTCGACAGCGCTGCGAAAACAGCCAACTTGTTTACGCAGCCATTCGGTCGCGTCTTGAAGGAAGAGGTCGTGCACGCCGTCGATGATGTCAGCCT
Source organism: Herbaspirillum sp. GW822-FHT03A08 (assembly GCF_058801885.1). Taxonomy (NCBI): domain Bacteria; kingdom Pseudomonadati; phylum Pseudomonadota; class Betaproteobacteria; order Burkholderiales; family Oxalobacteraceae; genus Herbaspirillum; species Herbaspirillum sp. GW822-FHT03A08. The sequence goes on from NZ_JBXANR010000009.1 coordinate 19,372, forward strand.
GCACATCAACGCCGGTGAGGTGGTCGGTCTGGTCGGCGAATCCGGCTGCGGCAAGTCGACGCTGGGGCGCATGGTTGTGGGTTTGCACAGCCTGAGTGAAGGAACGCGGCTGTGGCAGGGCGAGGATCTCGACAAACTGTCGCCGCAACAAAAGCGTGAGCGCCAACTGGCCATCCAGATGATCTTTCAGGATCCATATGCGTCGTTGAATCCGCGTCTGCGCGTAGTCGACATCGTCGGCGAGGCGCCGGTGGTACACGGCCTCATCGGCAAGCGACAGCAGCAGGAATACGTGGCGGAGCTCTTGCAGCGCGTGGGTTTGAGCGGCGACATGTTGCGTCGTTTCCCGCATCAGTTTTCCGGCGGCCAGCGGGCACGGGTCGGTATCGCACGCGCATTGGCGGTGAAGCCGAAGTTTCTGGTGTGCGATGAAGCCGTGGCGGCGCTCGATGTATCGATTCAGGCGCAGGTGCTGAATCTGTTCATCAAGCTGCGCGACGAACTCGACCTGACGTACCTGTTCATCAGCCACGACCTCGGCGTGGTGCGGCATATTTCCGACCGCGTGCTGATCATGTATCTCGGCCGCATTGTGGAGTCGGCGCCGACCGACGCCGTTTTTGCCCATGCCAACCATCCTTACACGCAAGCTTTGCTGGCGTCGGCGCCCAAACTGGAAGTAGGCAAGGCGACGTATTTTGCAGTCAAGGGTGAGATCCCGTCGCCACTCAATCCGCCATCGGGTTGTCATTTTCATCCGCGTTGTCCGCATGCGATGCCGCGCTGCTCGGTGGACAAGCCCTTGCTGAAAGAGATCGCGCCGGGCCACATGTCCGCGTGCCATCTCAACGACGCACAATAAAGAACGCCGGCGATCATGCCGGCGTTTTTTTCAAGCGTCAGAACATCTGCGCACTACGAGGCCAGCTTCTTCACCAGCTTCAAAATGAATTCACGGCTGTCGTACAGGCGTGGAATTTCCACACGCTCATCCAGCCCGTGCGTGCGCAGGTCGGCCGGATCGAAGAACAAACCTGAGACGCCATACATCGGAATCCCGGCATTGCGCGCAAAGCGGCTGTCGGTGGCGCCCGTGCTCATGAAAGGAATTACCGGCACGCCAGGCCACATTTCCCTGGTCAGTGTTTCGATGGTCGAAAACATCTCGCCCTGCAACGGCGACACCGGGCTGCGGGTCGGCTTGGCGAACTGGCGCATGGTGATCTTGTCGTTGGCGCCGTTGTTGGTCATGATTTGCTTCAACTGCTTCTCGACATTATCCGGATCGTCGAACGGCAGCATGCGGCAATTGACCACGGCCTTGGCCGATTGCGGCAAGGCGTTCTCGGCGTGGCCGGCGTTGACCATGGTGGCGGTACAGGTGGTGCGCAGCTGCGCGTTATACAGCGGCGTCTTCGACAGGCGATCGATGACGGCAGTATCGGTGCTGCCATTGCCGACTGCGCGCATGTCGTCCGCCAGTTGGCCCGACATCAACGGCGCGGTGCGGCTGAAGTAGGTCTTGGTGACGTCGGCCAGCATCACCGGGAAGCGGTAAGCGCCAAGACGCGCCAGCGCCTCCGACATGCCGTAGATCGGATTGGTGGCGGTCGGCAGCGAACTGTGGCCGCCGACGTCGCGCAATTCGAATTCGTAAGTGGTGTACAGCTTCTCGGCGATCTGCACGCGATGCAGATTGGGCTTGCCGTTGCGCAGCTCACCGCCGCCGCCTTCGTTGATGCCGAATTCCGCTTTCAGCAACTCGGGCTTGTTCTTCAGCAGCCACATGGCGCCGTTGCTTTCGACGTCGCCGCGTTCTTCATCGGCGGTCAGCGCCATGATGATGTCGCGCGTGGGCCTGAAGCCTTCCTGTTTCAATTGCGCCAGCACGGAGACGAAGGAGGACGCCATCGCCTTGTCGTCGATCGATCCGCGCGCGGTGAAATAGCCGTCGCTTTCCTGCAACTTGAAGGGATCGGTCTTCCAGTCTTCGCGTTTGGCTTCGACTACGTCGATATGCGCCATCAGCAGCATCGGCTGTTTCGCGCCTGTGCCTTTCCAGCGCAACACCAGATTTCCCTTGCGCGGGAAGGGTTCGATGATCTGCATCTCTTCCTTGCTGAAACCGGCTTTCAGCAACACGGCTTGCATGGCCTGTGCTGCTTGTGTGGTGCTGCCGACCGAATGAGTGGTGTTGATTTCAACCAGCTCTTTGTAAATCGCGTGGAAGCGCTGCTGTTCCGGCGTCAGGGTTTGCGTCTGGGCAAAGACGCTGCCGCAGGTTGCGAGCGCTGCCGCGCAGGCGATATGGCGCAAGGGAGGAAGGCGGAATGTCATGGGAAGTGTCTCCTTCGTTATAAGAATGTGTTGCGGTGGGGAAACGTAGAGTAACGCAACAAGGCTTCGCACGTACAGGGGCTGCTGCGCAATTTTGTTCAATACGGCCGGCACGCGCGCGCCTAGCATCGCCATTTCAATCGACACATCCGGATAGCGAACCATGGTCTTGCACGAATTTCTCCTGTTGGCGACGGCGCACTGGCTGGCGCTGGTCAGTCCCGGCCCTGACTTTCTTCTGCTGTTGCGCAACGCTTTGCGTCATGGCCGACGCAACGGCATCGGCACCAGTCTTGGCATTGCCTGCGCCAACGGCGTATACATCGTGATGGCGCTGGCCGGTTTTAGCGTGCTGCAACGCAGTCCTGCCTTGCTGCTGGCGATGAAATTGCTGGCCGGCGGCTATCTGGCTTATATCGGCTGGGCCTTCATCCGAGCCAGCCGCAGTCTGCAGCCGTTGGCATGGCAGCATGCCGGTCGCGAAACGGGAGAACATCACGGCTTCTTCACGGGCTTCGCTGCCGGCTTTCTGTCCGGCGGCCTGAATCCGAAGAACGGTTTGTTCTATCTGGGTCTGTTCACGCTGATGGTGGGCGCCACAACCGGCATGGAAATCAAGATGCTGTACGGCGCGTGGATGTTTGCGGCGGTCTTTGCCTGGGATGCGGCGCTGGTGCTGGCGGTGTCCAACGAGCGCATCGCCGCGCGCATTGCGCGCTATTTCTCGCGTGCGGAATGGCTGGCGGGCGTGGTATTGCTGGTCGCTGCACTGGGTATCGTGGCCGTGACGCTCTTCGTTTAGCCACCGAGCTGGTATTGCGCCGGCGTTGCGGCGACGCGTGCCTTGAAGGCGCGATGGAAATGGCTTTGGTCGGCAAAGCCGGTGCGGTAAGCGACATCTGCCAGTGATGCGCCGCGTCGCAGGAAATCGCGCGCCAGGTTGATGCGCATGTCGAGCTGCAGCGCATGCGGCGTCATGCCGTAGCGGCGGCGAAACTGCCGGATCAGCTGATAACGGCCGGTGCCGGCCAGTTGCGCCAGCGTGTCCAGTGCAACCTTGTCGCAGCAATAGTGCAGCAGATAGTCGTGCGCAGGTCGCAGGTCGGAATCTTCCATCGCTGCATCGGTATGGGCGCCGCTCATTTCATCCGATGACGACGTGCAAAACGAAGCAAATAATTCGCACAATGCATCGACCAGCACGGTCTCTTTTTGCAAGGCGTCTTCGCCGTTGCGCATGGCGTCGCTGATGCCGTCCATCAGGGCGCGGGCGCGCGGTGAACGCAGCACCTGCGAGACCAGTGCCGTCCGCGGCTGCAGGCCCGCTTCGCCGAGCAACGCGCACAGCCACTCCTGATCGATGTGAAACATGCGGTAGCTCCAGCTCTCCCATTGCGCCGGATTGCAGGAGTGCACTTCGCTGGCGGCAATCAACACCACGTCGCCAGGATGGATGGACGTTTCGCGGCCCGGCAGCGAGAATGTGCTCGTCCCGGCATCGACGATGCCGATGGAAAACGTCGGATGCGTGTGCGGCGTATAGCAGCTGACGCTGCCGACGGCGCACCGGCCTTCGAAGAAAGGCAATGCCGGATCGCGCCAGAACTCGACTGCGGGAGCGCTATCCGGAACCAGGGAGTCTTGAGCCTGCATGATGAAAGCTTCTGAAAGGGATGCTGCATTTTAAGATAAAGTAAGCATCTTGCAGCCTAATCCGCCTTCAGTTTCTTCTCAGTTTCCTAATTGTCATGAATTCCGTACCGAACTCTGCTTCGAATCCCGTTGCTTCCAGCGCCGGTCCCGTCATCGTCCGTGGCGCCTGCCCGCACGATTGTCCCGATACCTGCGCCTTGCTGGTCACCGTCAAAGATGGCGTCGCCACCGAAGTGCGCGGCGATCCGGATCATCCGACGACGGCGGGTGTGCTGTGCACCAAGGTCTCGCGCTATACCGAACGCACCTATCACAAGGAGCGTCTGCTGCATCCGATGAAGCGTGCCGGCAAGAAGGGCGAAGGGAGGTTCGAGCGCATCAGCTGGGACGAGGCATTGGACACCATCGCTGCGCGCCTGAAAGACGTCGCCGCGCGCAACCCGCAAGCCATCCTGCCGTACAGCTATGCCGGCACCATGGGCCTGGTGCAGGGCGAATCGATGTCGATGCGGTTCTTCAACAAGATTGGCGCTTCGCTGCTCGATCGCACGATTTGCGCATCGGCCGGCGGCGTGGGCTACAAATACACCATCGGCACGCGCATCGGCGCCGACACCGAGCACGTGCAAGACGCCAAACTGATCATCATCTGGGGCGGCAATCCGATTGCTTCCAACCTGCATTTCTGGACACGCGTGCAGGAAGCAAAACGGCGCGGCGCCAAGCTGATCGCCATCGATCCCTATCGCTCGCTGAGTGCCGACAAATGCCATCAGCACATTGCACTGTTGCCCGGCACCGATGCTGCGCTGGCGCTGGGCATGATGCATGTACTGATCAACGAAAACCTGCTCGACACCGATTACATCGCGCAATATACGCTGGGCTTCGATCAGTTGAAGCAGCGTGCGCAGGAGTGGCCGCCGCAACGCGTAGCGGAAGTGTGCGGCATCAGCGCCGAAGAAGTGATCCAGCTCGCGCGCGAATACGGCGGCGCTGCGCAGCGTGGCGAGATCACCATGATCCGCGCCAACTACGGCTTGCAGCGCGTGCACGGCGGCGGCATGGCCGTGCGCAATGTGGCTTGCCTGCCGGCGTTGGTGGGTGCCTGGCGGCACGCAGGCGGCGGTTTGCAATTGTCGACGTCGGATTCTTTCCCGAAGAACAGCGCTTTCTTGCAGCGTCCTGATTTTTTGCGGGAGCATGATGTGGCTATCCGGACGATTAACATGAGCACCATCGGCGACGATCTGCTGCGCGATGCTTCCGAAGAATTTGGCCCGCGCGTGGAAGCCATGATTGTCTACAACTCTAATCCGGTTGCAGTCGCTCCCGAGTCGGGAAAAGTGGTGCAAGGGTTTGCGCGCGAGGATTTGTTCACGGTGGTGCTGGAGCATTTTCAGACCGATACCGCGGACTACGCCGATATCCTCTTGCCTGCGACAACGCAGCTGGAGCACGTCGACGTCCACGCCACTTACGGCCATGTCTACATGATGGCGAACAACGCCGCTATCGCCCCTTTGGGCGAGTCGAAGTCGAATACGGAAATCTTCCGCCTGCTGGCAGCGCGCATGGGTTTTGATGACGACTGCTTCAAGGATAGCGACGACGCGATCGCGGCGCAGGCGTTCGATCGCCGCAACGAGCGTGCCGTCGATTACGATTGGACGCGTCTCAAGGAAAAGGGCTGGCAGCGTCTGAACATGCCCGTGGCGCCGTTCGCCAACGGTGGCTTCGGCACGCCGTCGGGCAAGTGCGAATTTTATTCTGCACGCATGCTGGCCGATGGTTTTGATCCGTTGCCGGCCTACATCGCACCGCACGAATCGGTCGCCAGCAATGCGGCGCTGGCCGAAAAATATCCGCTGGCGATGATTTCGCCGCCGGCCCGTAACTTTCTCAATTCGTCGTTCGTCAACGTGCAGAGTCTGCGCGATACCGAAGGCGAGCCGCATCTGGACATGCATCCCGATGACGCTGCTGCACGCGGCATCTCCAATGGCGGCGCGGTGCGTATTTTCAACGACCGCGGCAGCATGCTGGCCAAGGTGCGCGTGACGCCGAAGGCGCGTCCCGGCCTGGTGGTGGGATTGTCGATCTGGTGGAAGAAATTTTCCGCCGACGGCAAGAATGCCAATGAAGTGACCAGCCAGCGTCTGACCGATATGGGCAATGCGCCGACGTTCTATGACGTGCTGGTGCAGGTGGAAGCATGCGCAGGAAGCGCATAGCAAAAATTACTCTGATGGCCGGCGTCGCTGCAGCCTGTCTGCTGGTGGCCGGCTGTTCTTCGCTGGGTTATTACGCACAGGCAGCACACGGACAGTTCTCATTGCTGGCGCAGGCCAAGCCTATCGACGACTGGCTGGCCGATCCGGCGACCTCCGAACGCTTGCGCGCGAAGCTGCAGACCGTGCGCGAGATCCGCCGCTTCGCGGTGGAGCAACTGTCCTTGCCTGACAATGGCAGCTACAAGAACTACGCGCAGCTGCATCGTCCTTATGTCGTCTGGAATGTGGTGGCGGCGCCGGCCTTGTCCTTGCAGGCGAAGCAGTGGTGCTTCCCGATTGCCGGGTGTGTCGACTATCGCGGCTACTACAGCCAGCAGGACGCTCAGGATTATGCCGACGGTCTGGTGAAGCAAGGCTATGACGTGCAGGTGCTGGGCGTGCCCGCGTATTCGACGCTGGGCTGGTTCAATGATCCGGTGATGTCGACCTTCGTCAACTATCCCGATGGCGAACTGGCGCGGCTGATTTTCCACGAGCTGGGCCATCAGGTGGTCTACGTCAAAGGCGACTCGCAATTCAACGAATCCTATGCCACCACGGTGGAAGAGCTGGGTCTGGACCGCTGGCTGCAAGCGCGGCACGACGACAAACTGGCGCAGGCCTATCGCGTTTTTGCCGCGCGCAAGGAAGATTTTCTGGAACTCCTGCTGAAATACCGGTCTCAACTGGAGGCCAATTATCAGAGTGATACAGGCGACGCCGGCAAGCTGCAGCGCAAGGCAGCGATCTTCGACGCCTTGCGCGCCGACTACCAGCAGCTCAAAGTACGCTGGGGTGGATTCAGCGGCTATGACCGCTGGTTCGCCATGCCGCTGTCGAATGCGCACCTCGCGCTGGTCGGCACCTATCATGACCGCGTACCTGCATTTCGCGCCTTGTTTCGTCAGAGCCGCGATTTCGCTGACTTCTTCGAGCGTGTGAAAGCGCTGGCAAAACTGGACAAGCCGCAGCGCGACGAACAACTGGATCGTTTGCAGGGCGCATCGGCGACGGCGGCAAAATAAGCAGTCGTCAGTGCTACAGTGGCGAGATGTGTTTACGTGGAAATGTTGTTACCGGATTGACTATTTGTGAAAATAGCTGCGTATCGCCAGAAAAAGTTGCCAGTTTGAAAAAGATGGCGCAAGGTATCAGCCGACAGGTCCGGCTGGCGGCAAAACAAGAAAATTTTCTTAAATTTTCTCAAAATACTTGCCCTTAATGAGATTGGTGGATAGCATCTGCAATAAATAAAAACACAACCGTGCTTTTTTTTGCGGAGTGCATCCAAGTCCTGAGAATACAGCCAGGCTGCGCTCTGAATCGGAGACAAAAGGAACAATATGGATAAATTCTGGCTTGCATCGTACCCCGCAGGCGTCCCAGCCGACATCGACCCAAGCCGCTACCGCTCGCTGGTTCAGCTGATTGACGAAGCTTTTGGCAAATACGCAGACCGCAATGCCTATGCCTGCATGGGTAAATACCTCACCTATGGCGAACTGGACAAGCTGTCCACGACCCTGACGGCGTGGCTGCAAAGCACCGGCCTGAAAAAGGGCGCACGCGTGGCGATCATGATGCCGAACGTGCTGCAATATCCGATCGCCATCGCCGCCATCCTGCGTGCCGGCTATACGGTGGTCAACGTCAATCCGCTGTACACCCCGCGCGAGCTTGAGCATCAGTTGAAGGACTCCGGCGCCGAAGCCATCTTCGTGCTGGAAAATTTCGCCTGCACGCTGGCCAAGGTGATCGCCAATACCGACGTCAAACACGTTGTCGTCGCCAGCATGGGCGAGCTGTTGGGCGGCCTCAAAGGCGCGATCGTCAATCTGGTGGTGCGCCATGTCAAAAAGCTGGTGCCGCCGTTCTCGCTGCCGCAATCGATCACTTTCAAGAAGGCGCTGGCGCTGGGCGAAGGCAAGAAGCCATCGCCGGTCGAGATCGGCCATGACGACATCGCCTTCCTGCAATACACCGGAGGCACCACCGGCGTCGCCAAGGGCGCGGTGCTGACGCATCGCAATCTGGTTGCCAACGTGCTACAAGCTGAAGAGTGGCTGATGCCGGCGCTCAAGCAAGGCGCCAAGCTGGATCAACTGGTCTTCATCTGCGCGCTGCCGCTGTATCACATCTTCGCGCTGACGGTCTGCAACATGCTGGGCACGCGTGAAGGTGCGCTCAACGTGCTGATCCCGAATCCGCGCGATATTCCCGGCTTCATCAAGGAACTGGGCAAGTACAAGGTCAACACCTTCCCGGCGGTCAACACGCTGTACAACGCGCTGCTGAACCATCCCGACTTCGCCAAGCTGGATTTCTCCGGCTATCGCTGCTGCGTCGGCGGCGGCATGGCGGTGCAGAAGTCGGTGGCGGACAAATGGAAGAAGATCACCGGCTGTCCGATCATCGAAGGTTACGGTTTGTCGGAGACCTCTCCAATCGCCAGTGCAAATCCTTGCACCATCGAGGAATACACCGGCACCATCGGGCTGCCGCTGCCGTCAACCGACATGGCAATCCTGGATGACGACGGCAAGCCGGTGGCGCTGGGCCAGCCTGGTGAAATTGCCATCCGCGGACCGCAAGTGATGGCCGGTTACTGGAATCGTCCCGACGAAACCGAGAAGGTCATGACGCCGGACGGCTTCTTCAAATCTGGCGACATCGGCATCATGGACGAGCGCGGTTATACCCGCATCGTCGACCGCAAGAAGGACATGATTCTGGTGTCCGGCTTCAACGTCTATCCGAATGAAATCGAAGGCGTGGTGGCGGCCCATCCCGGCGTGCTCGAATGCGCCTGCGTCGGTGTGCCGGATGAACATACCGGCGAAGCGGTCAAACTGTTCGTGGTGCGCAAGGACAAGTCGCTGACGGCCGAGCAACTGATGGCTTACTGCAAGGAGCAGTTCACCGGCTACAAGAAACCGAAGTACATCGAGTTCCGCGATGAACTGCCGAAGACCAACGTCGGCAAGATTTTGCGCCGTGAATTGCGTGATGAGAAAAAAGAAGAAAAGAAGGCAGCCTGATTTTAAGGTTGAGGATTTTGAGCAGCAAAAACAAAAAACGCGACCTTGCCGGTCGCGTTTTTTATGGCTGTGAAGTGACGCCGGTCAGATTCAATTGAATCAGGCCTGCGTTTGCTTCCATGCGCTGACGAAGGCTTCGGCATTTTGCTTCACTTGCTCTGCGCTCATGCCGGGTTTGTACAGCGCGGAGCCAAGACCGAATGCCGATGCGCCGGCCGCAACGAATTCCCTGAGGCTGGCAGGCGTGATGCCGCCGACCGGCGCCAGCATCACGCTGGCCGGAATCACCGCGCGCCAGGCTTTGACGATCGCAGGGCCAAGCTGTTCGGCCGGGAACATCTTGAGGATGTCGGCGCCGGCGGCCAGTGCGGCAAATGCCTCGGTCACCGTCGCCACGCCCGGTGCGCTGGCGAGGCCGGCGGCAGTCGCGGCGCGAATCACTTCAGGATCGCTGTGCGGCATGACGATCAGCTGTCCTTCCGCATCTTTGACCTGCAGGACCTGCGCAGGCGATAGCACGGTACCGGCGCCGACCATGCAATTGGCGGGCAGGATATTGCGCAGCACGCGGATACTTTCGAACGGCTCGGGAGAATTAAGCGGTACTTCGATGATGCGGAATCCCGCGTCATACAACACCTTGCCGATGCTTTCGACTTCGTCGGGACGGATGCCGCGCAGGATCGCGATCAGTCCGCATTGTTTGAGTGCTTCTTTTAACATGATGCGTCTCCAGTGATGCCGGGCTTTAACTCAGCAGGCCGGCTTGCAGGGCGATTTTCCACAAGCCGTTTTCGGTGGCTTGTGCTGCGATGTCGATATGGTGCAAGCCGTACAGATTCAGGGCGGTCTGATAGCGGGCGCAGAGCTTGTCGTCGCCGATCAGGATGATGTGCGGCGAAGGTGCGCATCCGGCGGCCTCGCGGGTCGATTTCAGGGCGGCGATCTCATGGCCGATCAGCAGGCCGGACAGATAATCCGGCTGGCTGCGCGGTCCGAGTTCGCCGACCAGGCCCAGCGTGCGGCTGCTGAAGATGGTCGACAGCACGCCGGCGCTTCCTTCTTCGCTTTGCGCCACGCGCAAGCCGCGCTCGAAAGCTGCGTGGTCGGGATCAGCTCCGCGTTCCATGGTGCGGCCGAGGATGGTGTGCTGGCTGAGGACGGCATACACCTCGCCGGTCATGAAGGTGTCGAAATGCGTCATGCGCCGCTCCTGCACGCGTACCCATTTTGAATGCGTACCCGGCAGGCCGATCAGAACTTCGGCATTGCCTTGCAGCGATTCCAGAATCCCGACTACTTGTGTTTCTTCGCCGCGGATGACGTTGGGCAAGCCGGCGCGTTGCAGCAAGCCCGGCACAATGTGCAGCACCAGTCCGCCGCCGACATCGACGCGCGTCAGTTGCTTGCCGACGTCGGCGACCGCCAGCGGCATGTCGACATAGGCCGCTTCGCGCCAGCCCTGAGCGCTGCCGACCATGCCGGCGGCGATGACGGGTGCGCCGGGCGCGTTGCGCAGCCAGTCGCCGCAGGCTTCGTCGAACGCCTTGACGAAACCGGCATGGCGGCTGCCGTTGCCATCGGCGACGTCGGCAGCGTCGGCCACGGGCAGGTTCATGACGCCCCACGGCAGACTGCGCTTGTCGAGGACCACGCCGTTGTCGCCAAGGCGATAGGCGCGCAATGATGTTGTGCCCCAGTCGAGCGCGATCAGTCGGGTTGTGCTCATGCTGTCGCTTTCTTCTTAACGCGGCACCGGCGTCAGCAAGGGCTTGCCGCTGAAGTGCGCCTGCAGATTGTCGAACGCCAGATCTGCCATTGCGGTGCGTGTGATCACGGTGCCGCTGGCCATGTGCGGCGTCAGCGTGACATTGTCGAGCTTGGCCAGCGCTTCCGGCACATTCGGTTCGTTCTCGAACACGTCGAGACCGGCGCCGGCGATTTTGCCATCCTGCAGGGCCTTGATCAGCGCCGTCTCATCGACCACCGAGCCGCGTGCGACGTTGATCAGGAAACCTTTGGGGCCGAGCGCTTCGAGGATCTCTGCGTTGATCAGTGCACGCGTGCCGGCGCCGCCCGGCATGGACAGCACCAAGAAGTCGACTTCGGAGGCCAGTGTCTTCAGATCGGCGACATAGCGGTAGCTGACGTCGCTTTGCGGCGAGCGGTTGTGATAGGCAATGCTCATGTCGAAGGCTTCGGCGCGCTTGGCGATGGCTTTGCCGATGCGGCCCAGGCCGACGATGCCCAGACGCGAGCCGGTGACCTTGGTGGTCAGCGCGTGCGGACCTTTTTTCCATTCGCCGCTGCGGGCGAAGCGATCGGCGTGTACGACCTGGCGTGCAGTCGACAGCAATAATGTCATGGCGAAGTCGGCGACGTCGTCCGTCAGCACGTCGGGCGTGTTGGTGACTTCGATGCCGCGTTCGCGTGCGGCGACGGCATCGACGCCGTCATAGCCGACGCCGAACACTGAGATGACTTCCAGTGCGGGAAAGCGGGCGATGAAGTCGCGCGTGACTTTGGTTTCGCCCTTGGAAGAAATGGCGCGGATGGACGGTGCAATGGCGGCCAGTTCGGCTTCGCTCAGGGTGTTGATGTCATGGCAATTGAAATGCTCATGCAGGCGTTGGCTCAGGTGTGGAGGAAGGCTGGCGGCGATGAGAACATCGGGACGTGCGGAAGTGGAGGTCATGGAAATGTCTTGGCAGTGGATAAAAAGACAGGTCGCAGCAGGCGGGCCTGTCCCGGAAAAATCAGAAAATCATCATTGCAGCATCAGGCTGCGGACCAGCCGCCGCCCAGATCCTGCAGGCCGCTGGTGATCGGAACGCTGTCGCCCGGCGCCAGCGGAGGCAAGGCGCGGGGCTGGCGATGTTCGTCGGTGGCGACATAGGTCAGGGTCGCTTCGGTCACCTTGACGATCTCGGTCTGGAGGCGATTGCGTTCGGCATAGACTTCGACGTTGACGGTAATCGAGGTATTGCCGACTTTGACGATATCGGCGTAAAACGACAGCAAATCGCCGACGAAGACAGGTTGTTTGAATAAGAACGAGTTGACAGCAATGGTGGCGACACGGCCGTTGGCGCGCTTGGTGGCGGGCAGGGAACCGGCGATGTCGACCTGCGCCATGATCCATCCGCCGAAGACGTCGCCGTAGACGTTGGCGTCGGCCGGCATCGGCATGACGCGCAGTTGCGGCATCTTTCCTACCGGCAGCGAGGTGTTATGCTGGCTTGTCATTGCGTTCCCTTTTCAAAGCGTGAAGTCCTGCGGACTCTTATAATGTGGAAGAAGCGTGCATGTGGCGAAAGGTCTAGTTTATAGGACTACCGCGTCCTGCGTCGCCCCCGCCACCAAACAAAAGCACAAATTTTTTCGGTCAATTCTTTCATGCGTCGATATCCGCCATCTTCCGCGCCGCAAGCTGAGCGCGGTACTTCTGTTCCTGCGCACAGCGACTGGCAAACGCTGGGCACGCTGTTGCCTTATCTCTGGACCTACAAATGGCGCGTGCTGCTGGCGCTGGGTTTTCTGGTCGGGGCCAAACTGACCAATATCGGCGTGCCGTTGTTGCTCAAACAACTGGTCGATCGCATGACGATCGGGCCGAACAATCCTCAGGCCTTGCTGGTGTTGCCGCTGTCGCTGCTGGTAGCTTACGGCGCGTTGCGTCTGGCGACCACGGTCTTTACCGAACTGCGCGAGTTCGTATTCGCGAAAGTGACGCAGCGCGCGGTTCGCACGATTGCCTTGCAAGTATTCCGCCATCTGCATTCGCTGTCGCTGCGCTTCCATCTGAATCGCCAGACCGGCGGCATGACGCGCGACATTGAGCGCGGTACACGGGGCGTGTCGACACTGGTGTCGTATGCCTTGTTCAGCATCTTGCCGACGCTGATCGAAATCGCGCTGGTGATGGTCTATCTGGTGCTGCATTACGAGATCTGGTTCACCGTCATTACGGGTGGCGCGCTGGTGCTGTATATCATCTTCACCATCACTGTGACCGAATGGCGCACGCACTTCCGCCGCACGATGAACGATCTCGATTCGCGCGCCAATTCCAAGGCGATCGATTCACTGCTTAACTACGAGACGGTGAAGTATTTCAGCAATGAAGATTTCGAAGCACGCCGTTACGACGAAGGACTGCAGCGTTACGAAACGGCCGCGATCAAATCGCAGTCCTCGCTGTCGCTGCTGAACTCGGGACAATCGGCGATCATCGCGATCGCCGTGACGCTGATTTTGTGGCGCGCAACGCAGGGGGTGATCAACGGCACCATGAGTCTGGGTGATCTGGTGCTGGTGAATGCCTTCATGATTCAGTTGTACATTCCGCTGAATTTCCTTGGTGTGATCTATCGTGAAATCAAGCAGAGTCTGGCCGATATGGAGCGCCTTTTTTCACTGCTGGAGCAGAACAAGGAAATCGCCGATACGCCGGATTCCAAACCGCTCGTCACCGACGGTGCGGCAGTGCGTTTCTCAAACATAGATTTCAGCTACGAAAGCAAGCGCCAGATCTTGTTCGGCGTCGATTTTGAAATCGTCGCGGGCACCACGACGGCGGTGGTCGGTCACAGCGGTTCAGGCAAGTCGACTCTCTCTCGCTTGCTGTATCGTTTTTACGATGTCGATGCCGGCAGCATCACGATCGATGGCCAGGATCTGCGCAAGGTCACGCAAGGATCGCTGCGCCAGGCGATCGGCATCGTGCCGCAGGATACGGTGCTGTTCAACGACACCATCGAATACAACATCGCCTACGGCAAGCCCGGCAGCAGCAAGGAAGAGATCATCGCTGCCGCCAAGGCTGCTTACGTGCACGATTTCATCGAATCGCTGCCGGATGGCTATGCGACAACCGTGGGCGAGCGCGGCCTGAAATTGTCGGGCGGCGAAAAGCAGCGTGTGGCGATTGCGCGTACTTTGCTGAAGAATCCTGCGGTGCTGATTTTCGATGAGGCGACTTCTGCACTCGATTCCAAATCGGAACAGGCAATTCAGGAGCAACTGAGCGAGATCGCTCAGAACCGCACCACGCTGGTCATCGCGCATCGCCTGTCGACCATCGTCGATGCGCATCAGATTCTGGTGCTGGAACACGGCCACATTATCGAGCGCGGCACGCACACGCAATTGCTGGCATCGGGCGGCGCGTATGCGCAGATGTGGGCGCGGCAGCAAGCCAAGGATGACGACGAAGATGAGGGCGCGTCCGAACCTTCGCCATCGCTGCAACTGGCTTAAGCTACAACAATACGAAGCATTGTCGGCATCATGCTCTCCTGAGGCGGGGTAGGAAGAATGGAAACCAAGTGGCTGGAAGATTTTATTTCCCTGGCTGAGACGCGCAGTTTCAGCCGTTCCGCAGAATTGCGGCACGTGACGCAACCGGCATTTTCGCGGCGCATCCAGTCGCTGGAGGCGTGGCTGGGTTCCGATCTGATCGACCGCACGTCGTATCCGACGCGGCTGACGGCGGCGGGAGAAGTGTTCTACGAGCAGGCGGTGGAGATGCTCGGTCAGATCAATAACACGCGCGCCCTGTTGCGAGGGAAGCGGCCGGCGGCGCAAACCACAGTCGATTTTGCGGTACCGCATACCCTGTCGCTGACCTATTTTCCAAAATGGCTGGGTTCTCTGGAGACAGGGTTCGGCGCGCTCAATACGCGCCTGATCGCGCTCAACGTGCATGATGCGGTGATGACCATCGTCGAAGGCGGCTGCGATCTGCTGCTGTGTTATCACCACCCGCGCCAGCCGGTTCAATTGGATTCCAGCCGCTACGACATGCTGACCATGGGGCGTGAAAGCGTGCGCCCGTATTCGCGCTGCGACCGCAGCGGCAAGCCGGATTACGTTTTTCCGGGCAGCTCCAAGTCGCCGCTGCCGTTCTTGTCATACACCCCGAATGCCTATCTGGGGCGCATGGTTGAGCTGATCCTGACGGACGCCAAGAAGCCGCTGCATCTGGAAAAACACTACGAGACAGACATGTCGGAAAGTCTCAAGATGATGGCGCTGGAAGGGCATGGGGTGGCCTTTTTGCCGGAGTCGTCGGTGATCCGCGAAGTGCGCAATAAACAGCTGGCGCGCGCCGACGGCGCCAACGGCGAATGGGAGGTCGAGATGGAAATCCGCCTTTATCGGGAACGCCCGACGCCGCAGCGCAGCGGAAAGGTCGTGGTCGCGCGCTTGTGGGATTACCTCCAGGAACTGGAGGAGAATCGCAAAACTGCGGCGGCGCGGGCAAAAAAACCTCCGAAAGGCGCGTAATACAAGGCCTCCTTTGAGGTTATGCATGGATTGCATAGTTGCATGCGCACAAAGCATTAGCATTGGTGCATCGCATTGCCCTACGATGGCGTCGCTGTCGATGGCGTGCTCTGGAGTCTGGTTTGCGCGGTTTTCCTGTGCAGAGATGTCCACACGCCTGGCGAGGTTTCTTCCTCGCCGGCGGCTGAAAAATTAAGCAACATCGCGCGACAACTCCGACTCCGGAAGGAGTAGGATGGCGTAACCCTGAGTTTCGCGGTTTGATTAATTTTGCAGCAGCGTCGGCCAGCATGGCTAAAGCGTGGCAACATCAAGGAGCGATTGCATCATGTCGAACGAACCAGTCAAACACGAAGTCCCTTCCTACCTTACTCCGCATGGCATCGGTCCATGGGGTGATTATCTCGAACAAATCGACCGCGTTACCCCGTACCTCGGCTCGCTGGCGCGCTGGGTCGAAACCCTGAAGCGCCCGAAGCGCATGCTGATCGTTGATGTTCCCATTGAACGCGACGACGGTACCATTGCGCACTTCGAAGGTTATCGCGTGCAGCACAATACCTCGCGCGGTCCCGGCAAGGGCGGTGTGCGTTTTCACCAGGACGTGACACTGTCCGAAGTGATGGCGCTGTCGGCCTGGATGACGGTCAAGAACGCGGCGGTGAACGTGCCGTACGGCGGCGCCAAAGGCGGTATCCGCGTTGATCCGAAGACCTTGTCGCGCGGCGAGCTGCAGCGCATGACACGTCGCTACACCAGCGAAATCGGCATCATCATCGGACCGAACAAAGATATTCCTGCGCCGGACGTCAATACCGATTCGCAGATCATGGCCTGGATGATGGACACTTATTCCATGAATCAGGGCAGTACCGCTTCCGGTGTTGTTACCGGCAAGCCGATCTCGCTGGGCGGCAGTCTCGGTCGTCACGAAGCGACTGGTCGCGGTGTGTTTGTGGTTGGTTGCGAAGCCGCCGCAAAACGCAATCTCGACATCAAGAATGCACGCATCGCCGTGCAAG
Organism: Herbaspirillum sp. GW822-FHT03A08; assembly: GCF_058801885.1. Taxonomy (NCBI): domain Bacteria; kingdom Pseudomonadati; phylum Pseudomonadota; class Betaproteobacteria; order Burkholderiales; family Oxalobacteraceae; genus Herbaspirillum; species Herbaspirillum sp. GW822-FHT03A08. Next base: position 35,983 of record NZ_JBXANR010000009.1, read on the forward strand.
GTTTCGGTAACGTCGGCGGCATCGCTGCGCGTCTGTTTGCTGAAGCCGGCGCCAAGGTCGTCGCGGTGCAAGATCATATTTCGACAGTGGTGCGCGACAGCGGTCTCGATGTGCCTGCGTTGCAGGCCTATGTTGCGCAACACGGCAGCGTCGCCGGTTTCCCGGGCGCTGATGAAGTAAAAGACCGCGCCCAGTTTTGGGCAACCGATTGCGACATTCTGGTGCCTGCTGCACTTGAACAGCAAATCACGGTCAACAATGCGCCATCCATTCGTGCCAAGATCATTCTCGAAGGCGCCAATGGTCCGACTTCGCCGGCAGCCGACGATATTCTGACCGACAAAGGCGTGCTGATCGTGCCTGACGTGATCGCCAATGCAGGCGGTGTGACCGTGAGTTACTTTGAGTGGGTGCAGGATTTCTCGAGCTTCTTCTGGACCGAAGACGAGATTAATCTGCGCCTCACTCGCATCATGCGCGAAGCGTTTGCGGCCGTCTGGCAACTGGCGGAAGAGAAGAAGGTATCCTTGCGCACAGCGGCATTCATCGTGGCATGTACGCGCGTGTTGCAAGCGCGTGAAATGCGCGGTTTGTATCCTTGATGCCATCGATGGCAGGTAACTGAAATAAGCGGCGGCAGGGAAGACAATAAAATCAATGTTCCTTGCTGCCGTAAATAGAAAAAGATAAGTGACGGTTGCAGGCATGCCTGCATCGGCCTGATGAAAAATGCGAAAAGCGCGTGTGCGTTTTTATCGCATTTTTTGCGCATGCCGATACCGTGTAATTTGTGCGTAAGGAGGAGATGTCTACGCCCAACATTCGAAACATGTGGACAACAACGATATCGTTGTCCGCGCGAGCGCGTTTGTGCTCGCTGCAAATATGTCCTGCGCACGCAGTTGCGCCATGTCGTTTGCAGTGCTTCTCGAAGGCGGCAAAACATCCCTTTAAAAATCGCATTCCGGCTATGGCAGTCAGACTTTTGCGCGTGTCCTATGCATGCGCGAATGGCCGGATTGGACGTGAATTATGCTGTTGATTGCAAGATTGTTTGCTTGATTTTCTGGCATGATACTTGCTCATTGAATTTCTCCAGCCGAAAAGCTGGCATGCGAGTCGCAAATGACGAAGAGCGCGGTCAGGCAACGATGGTGCGGTTGGGTGGTCCTTGCATTGAGTATCTGTATGTCGTTGCAAGCGCAGGCGGAGGGAACGCTCGATAAAGTCAAACGCACGAACACGTTTGTGATTGCTTACCTGAACGGCACGATGCCGTTCGCGTTTGTGAATGACGACAAGCAGGTGACGGGTTATGCGATCGAGTTGTGCCGAAAAATTGCGGAAGGGATTCGGAAGGATTTTAAATTACCGCAGTTGCAGGTGCAGTTCATGGAGGTCGATACGGTGACGCGCTTTATTGCGCTGGATCAGGGCAAGGCAGATCTGGAGTGCAGCACGTCGACGAACAATGCGGAGCGCCGGAAGATTGAGAGTTTTACCGTGCCGCATTTCTTCGCTTCGGTGCGCATGCTCGTGAAGGCCAACTCGGGAATTCGCAATTGGGAAGACCTGCGCGGCAAAACGGTGGTGGTGCCGCGCAATACGCCGATGGTGAAGCAGATTGAAGAACGCAGCCGTATCCGTTCTCTCGGCATCAAAATCGTGGAGGTGGCCTTCAACGAAGAAGCCTTCAACAGCGTGGAAAAGGGCATGGCGGATGCCTTCGTGATGGAGGACGTGCTGTTGCGCCGCTATCTGCTATCGGTGCCGCACCCTGAACGTTACGCGGTGGTCGGCGATTCGCTGTCCCTGGAGCCTTACGGCATCATGATGCGCAAAGGCGATCCGGAGTTCAAGCGCTACGTGGATTTGCAGATGGTGAAGACGGTTCGGTCGGGTGAGATTTTCAGGATTTACGACCGGTGGTTCATGAAGCCGATCAGCGCCACGATTCCTGCAATGGACATGCCGATGGGGTATCTGCTGCGCGACACGCTGCGCTATCCGACGGATAAAGTCGCGGATGAATGAATTTGGCGGAATTTCCGCATGAAATAACGGTTTTTGAGCTGGATTCTGCGAAGCAGGAAAGTTTTCGAAAACTAAGGTAATTTAAGGGCAAAATAGCCTCTTTTCAGGAATGAAGACTATTTTTGAAGAATGGCTTTTGGTACACTACGTAAAAATTTTTCCAGGAGGTCACATGAAGTTATTAAAGCTAGCAGGGGTATTGGTTGGGGCAAGTGTTTTGATGGGCTCGGTCCACGCCGAAGAGTTCACCGGTCGTCTGAAGAAGATCAAAGAAACCGGCACGCTGACACTGGGCGTGCGCGATGCATCGATCCCGTTCTCCTACCTCGATGACAAACAATCGTACCAAGGTTACTCGATCGACCTGTGCCTGAAAGCGGCAACGGCGATCCAGAAGAAGCTGGGCCTGACTTCGCTGAACGTGAAGATGGTTCCTGTGACTTCGGCAACCCGTATTCCACTGATCGCCAACGGCACAACCGACATCTCTTGCGATTCGGCTACCAACAACATGGAACGCCAAAAGCAAGTTGCTTTCGCCGTGACCGAGTTCGTTACAGCTAACCGCTTCCTGTCGAAGAAAGCCGCTAACCTGAAGACTCTGGACGACCTGAAGGGCAAGACCATCGTGTCGACCTCCGGTACTTCCAACCTGAAGCAAATCACTACGCTGAACACCGAACGCAACCTGGGTATGAACATCCTGGCTGCCAAGGACCACGCCGAAGCTTTCCTGATGGTTGAAACCGGCCGTGCAGTCGCGTTCGTGATGGACGATATTCTGCTGTCTTCGCTGGCTGCCAACTCCAAGGCGCCTGGCGACTATGTCGTTTCCAGCGAAGCGCTGTCGGTTGAGCCGTACGGTCTGATCCTGCCATTGGGCGATACAGCCTTCAAGAAGGTTGTCGACGATGCGATGATCAACGTCTACAAGGGCGATGACATCAAGAAGATCTATGCGAAGTGGTTCCAGTCGCCTATCCCACCAAAGGGTGTCAACCTGAACGTGCCGATGAGCCCACAACTGCAAGCCGTCTTTGCTAAGCCTACCGATTCCGGCGAACCATCTGCATACGCAGCTGTGCCAGAAGCGCAAAAGCAATCTTCGAAGAAGAAATAAGCTTCAGAAGTGAGTCAGAAGTGCGGCATTTGATTGCTGCACAGCATGAAAAACGAAACGGGGGAGTTGTCCCCCGTTTTGTTTAAGTTGGCGAAGAAAGCAAGACCTGCTCAGAAAACCGTTTTTACATCCCTGTAATCCGGTGCAGGCCGCCTGGGAGTGTCGTGGCAATGCGGCGTTCCTGATCGCAAACGAGTCGAGACGAGAAGACGAGGGCATCTATGCATTACAACTGGAACTGGGGCATATTCTGGGAGCAGTCTCCCGATGGCATCCCCTATATCGATACATTACTGATCGGCCTGAAATGGACCATCGCCACGGCCGTGCTGGCCTGGATCATGGCGCTGGTTCTCGGCACGATCGTCGGCACCATCCGCACGACCCAGAAACCATGGGCTGTGCGCATCGCCAACGGCTACGTTGAGCTGTTCCGCAATATCCCGCTGCTGGTCCAGATGTTCCTCTGGTACTTCGTAATGCCGGAGCTGGTGCCTGCTGCAATCGGCGACTGGCTCAAGAGCCTGCCGGAAGCGTCGTTCGTCACTGCCTTCCTGGCGCTGGGTTTCTTTACCTCGTCGCGGGTCGCCGTGCAGGTTAGCACCGGTATCAACGCCTTGCCGCGCGGCCAGCGCATGGCCGGCGCCGCACTGGGCCTGACGCCTGTGCAGACTTACCGCTACGTGCTGCTGCCGATGGCTTTCCGCATCATCATCCCGGCACTGACCAATGAGTTTGCGGCGATCATCAAGAACAGCTCGGTGGCCTTGACCATCGGTCTGGTCGAGCTGACAGCGGCGACTTACTCGATGCGCGAATTCACGTTCCAGACGTTCGAATCGCTCACCGGCGCCACCATCATCTACATCATCATTTCCGTTATTGCGCTGCTGTTGGCGCGCATCCTGGAAAAAGTTACCGCCGTGCCTGGCTACATCACGACGGGCAGCTCCAGTACGGGAGGACATTAAACTATGTTTTCTAATTTTGACTTCGATATCATTCAGCGTTCGTGGTTCTACCTGATCACGACCGGTCTGAAGTTCACGCTGGTGCTGACCATTACTGCAATGGTCGGCGGCATCATCCTCGGCACTTTGCTGGCGATGATGCGCCTGTCCAGCAATAAGCCGCTGTCTTTCGTGGCGACGACCTACGTCAACCTGATCCGCTCGGTGCCGCTGGTGCTGGTGATTTTCTGGTTCTACTTCCTGGTGCCGTTCATCGGCGCCTGGGTGATCGGCGCCAGCGAACCAATTCAGGTCGGCGCATTCCAGTCGGCATTGATTACCTTCATCTTGTTTGAAGCTGCGTACTACTGCGAAATCATGCGTTCGGGTATTCAGTCGATTCCGCGCGGCCAGGTGTTTGCAGGCTACGCGATTGGCATGAACTACTGGCAGATGATGGGCAACGTGGTGCTGCCGCAGGCTTTCCGCAACGTGACCCCGATCTTGCTGACACAAACCATCGTGCTGTTCCAGGACGTGTCGCTGGTGTACGTGCTGGGTTCGGTGCCGGACTTCGTGACCAGCGCCTCTAAGATCGCTCAGCGTGACGGCCGTCTGGTGGAAATGTACCTGTTCGTCGCCGTTGTCTACTTTGTGCTCAGTTTCGTACTGTCGCAAACAGTGAAGCGCTTCCAGCACAAGATCGCCATCATTCGCTAACCGACACACGCCGGCCAGCACATATCAGATGCATGGCCGGCTGATACCGTATTCAGGAATTAGGAGAAATAAATGATTGAACTCAATAACGTCAGCAAGTGGTACGGCAGCTTCCAGGTTCTGACCGATTGCACCACCAGCGTCGCCAAGGGCGATGTGGTCGTGGTCTGCGGTCCGTCGGGTTCGGGCAAATCGACGCTGATCAAGACCGTCAACGGTCTGGAGCCGTTCCAGAAGGGCACGATCACTGTTGATGGCGTGTCCGTCGGCGATCCGAAAACCAATCTGTCGAAGCTGCGTGCGCGCATCGGCATGGTGTTCCAGAACTTCGAACTGTTCCCGCATCTGTCGATCCGCGAGAACCTGACTATCGGCCAGGTTAAAGTGCTGGGCCGCAGCGTTGAGGAAGCGACCGAAAAGGGTCTGAAGTATCTGGACCGCGTCGGCCTGATCGCGCAAAAGGATAAATTCCCAGGCCAGTTGTCCGGCGGCCAGCAGCAACGTGTGGCGATTGCCCGCGCGCTGTCGATGGACCCGATCGCGATGCTGTTCGACGAACCGACATCGGCGCTCGACCCTGAAATGATCAATGAAGTGCTGGACGTCATGGTCGGCCTGGCGCAAGAAGGCATGACCATGATGGTCGTGACCCATGAAATGGGCTTCGCACGCAAGGTTGCCAACCGCGTCATTTTCATGGACAAAGGTCTGGTGGTGGAAGACTGCAAGAAGGAAGATTTCTTCGGTTCGCCACGCTCGGAACGCGCCCGCGACTTCCTGGCCAAGATCATTACGCACTAAGACGCTGCAGATCTGCTGAATGGGTACGGTTGTCCGCGCCCATTCAGCCAGTTCAGCCGTTTGACGAAAACCGCCCGGTTCAGGCCGCGGCGGTTTTTGTTTTTCAGGGCTGGGTTTGATGCGCCGCAATTCGGAGATGTTGGCCCTTGCGGTAAAATAAGGGGTTTCGTGCACTCGCACGAGCACTAATTCTGAGGGAAGAGAAGAGCGATGAGCGACGTAGTGACCATTACCCGTCCGGACGACTGGCATTTGCATTTGCGCGACGGCGCGACACTGGCAAGCGTATTGCCGCATACCGCTCATCAATTCGCGCGCGCGATCATCATGCCGAACCTGAAGCCGCCGGTCACGACGACTGAGCAGGCCAGCGCCTACCGCGACCGCATCCTTGCCGCATTGCCTGCCGGTGTGAAGTTCGAACCACTGATGGTGCTTTACCTGACCGACAACACGCCGCCGGAGGAAATCCGCAAGGCCAAGGCAAGCGGTTTCGTGAAAGCCGTCAAGCTGTATCCAGCCGGCGCAACGACCAATTCCGATGCCGGCGTCACCGATCTGCGCAACTGCTACAAGACGCTGGAGGTCTTGCAGGAGGTTGGCATGCCGTTCCTGGTTCACGGTGAAGTCACCGATCCGGCGATCGACATTTTCGACCGCGAAGCCGTCTTCATCGATCGCGTCATGACGCCGCTGCGCAAGGACATGCCTGAGCTGAAAGTCGTCTTCGAGCACATCACCACCAAAGACGCCGCTGACTACGTCATGGCATCCGAAGGACCGACTGCGGCAACGATCACAGCGCATCATCTGCTGTACAACCGTAATGAAATCTTCAAGGGTGGCATCCGTCCGCATTACTACTGTCTGCCTGTCCTGAAGCGTGAGACGCACCGCCAGGCGCTGGTGGCAGCGGCGATTTCCGGCAGCGACAAATTCTTCCTCGGCACCGATTCTGCGCCGCATGCCAAGGGGTTGAAAGAGCATGCCTGTGGTTGTGCCGGCTGCTATACCGCGTTGCATGCGCTGGAGCTGTATGTGCAAGCCTTTGATCAGGCTGGCGCGCTGGACAAGCTGGAAGCCTTTGCCAGCTTCAACGGTCCGGCTTTCTACAATTTGCCACGCAACGAGGGTACCGTTACCTTGCGTCGCGAGAACTGGACGATTCCGGCCGAGTTGCCGATGGGCGATGCGACGGTCGTGCCGTTGAATGGCGGGGAAACAATCAATTGGAAGATGGTCTGAGCGGAGTCGCCTGCCTTATCGTTCGCTCGGCATTAATTCTTACTGGAATTTGTATTCATGCAATTCGTTGATCAACTGATTACTGATCTGGACAAGGCCTTGCGCGTAGTCAGCGGCGTGGTCGCGTCATCGCGTCCGAATCCCGCAGCGCAGATCGGCGACGCCGCCATGAGCGATGCGGAGAAGCTGCACAGCGCGGGTCTCATGCGCGTCAATCATGTCGGCGAAGTGTGCGCACAGGCGTTGTACGATGCTCAAGGGCGTTTTGCCCAGGCGCAGGTGCTGAAGCAGCAGTTTGCACATGCGGGCATTGAAGAGGAAGATCATCTGGCATGGACGGCCGAGCGCCTGCGTGAGCTCGGTTCGCACACCAGTCTGCTCAATCCCCTGTGGTACGCGGGTTCCTACGTGCTGGGCACCATTGCTGCACGCGTGGGCGATGCGCGCAATCTCGGTTTCGTTGCCGAGACCGAGCGCCAGGTTGAACTGCACTTGATCAGCCATCTGGAGAAATTGCCGCCGCAAGACGCCAAATCACGCGCCATCGTCGATCAGATGCGCAAGGATGAGGTGGCGCACGGCGAGGCGGCCAAGGCGTTAGGCGCCGCGGAGATGCCGGCGCCGATTCGCGGCGTCATGAAAATGATGTCAAAAGTCATGACCGCGGTGGCTTATCGGGTATAAAAAAACAGGGCGTGAAGCCCTGTTTTGTTTTGCATCCTTCATTTCGCCGGCTGCGTCGACTACAGCGAAGGACGAGAGAGGGGGGCAGTTATTGTTGTGCCTGAACCTGTACTTCATCGCTCAGATCGTCCACGATCTCAAAAGAGTGTGTCATTTCTGCAGTTTTTTCCAACATGATCGAGGCGGAGCAGTATTTGTCATGCGACAACTTGATGGCGCGTTCGACAACATTGGTCTTCAGATTGCGGCCGCGCACCGTGAAGTGGAAATGGATCTTGGTAAAAACTTTGGGATCCTGTTCCGCACGTTCCGACTTGAGCGTTACTTCACAGCCGCGAATATCCTGGCCGCTTTTGCGCAAAATCACCACCACATCATAAGCAGTGCAGCCTCCGGTGCCGAGCAGCACCATTTCCATCGGGCGCGGCGCCAGGTTGCGGCCGCCGCCGTCCGGGGCGCCATCCATTGCCACAACATGGCCGGAGCCGGTTTCAGCCAAGAAGGTCATGCCGGAAAGACCGGTCCAGCGTACTGTGCATTCCATGTGCGTTCTCACAGGGTAATTAGAGGGAGGCGGCTATTGTAGCTTTTCCGGGAAATCGCGTTTGATTTCGATGGCGGGAATGGATAAGGAAATAGGCAAAAATATGCATATTGCAAAGCAGCAAAAATACTTACTTTTATTTAACTTTGTATCAAGCTACATAGTAAAAATTAAATCTTGCGCTGCACAATTCCGTTTGCTATATTGAATTCACTGATTGACGTTCCGGCGCAATCAAACCGAGTCTCCTCCACCCTCCTCCTTTGGTGTGGATTTAAACCCGAAACCCTCGTTTCGGGTTTTTTTTGTCCCTAGCTCCCCTGTGTTCAGAACATCTTCTCATAGGCAAATGTGCGGAAAAGCCCATGGCGCGCGGCTGGGCGAAGAAAGGGTTTGACGCTAAGTCCTTGAAAAGGCTATAATTCTCGGCTTTCCGTGCGCTCTGGAAAGACAACAAGGAAGAGTCTGCGTCGGTATGACGAATACGAAGCATAGGATCAGCATCGTTTCGGTAGCCGCAGAACCGCCAAATTGAGCGTTTATTTAATTACATTAGGAAGTCATCATGAAAACCTTTTCCGCTAAAGCCCATGAGGTAAAGCGCGAGTGGTTCGTGATTGACGCGACGGACAAAGTCCTCGGACGTGTTGCCAGCGAAGTGGCACTCCGACTGCGCGGCAAGCACAAACCAGAATTTACTCCGCACGTCGACACGGGCGATTTCATCGTCGTGATCAATGCCGGCAAACTGCGTGTCACTGGCACTAAAGCAACTGAAAAGACGTACTACCGTCACAGCGGCTATCCAGGCGGCATCTACGAAACCAATTTCCTGAAAATGCAACAGCGTTTTCCAGGTCGCGCGCTGGAAAAAGCGGTCAAGGGCATGCTGCCTAAGGGCCCGCTCGGCTACGCGATGATCAAGAAGCTGAAGGTTTATGCAGATGGCAACCATCCGCACGCTGCTCAGCAACCTAAAGCACTCGAACTCTAAGGAATAGACATGATCGGTAACTACAATTACGGAACCGGCCGTCGCAAGAGTGCAGTGGCTCGCGTTTTCATCAAGTCCGGCTCGGGCAAGATCGTCGTCAACGGCAAGCCAGCGAATGAATACTTTTCGCGCGAAACCGGTCTGATGGTGATTCGTCAGCCATTGGAACTGACCAACAATGTTGAGCGTTTCGACATCATGGTCAACGTCCATGGCGGCGGTGAATCCGGCCAGGCTGGTGCTGTTCGTCACGGCATCACCCGCGCTCTGATCGACTACGATGCAACACTGAAGCCAGAACTGTCCAAGGCAGGCTTCGTTACACGTGATGCACGTGAAGTCGAACGTAAGAAGGTTGGTCTGCGCAAAGCACGTCGCGCAAAGCAATTCTCGAAGCGTTAATCACGACGCGTGCTGTTTCAGCACACCAAAAAGCCGCCAGCCTTCAAGCTTGGCGGCTTTTTGTATTTTGCGGACCTGTTTGCGCGGGTATCGGTAGCGTAGGACCAGACTTCATTTCAGTATCAAAGTCATTTTTCCGCCTTATTCGCGCTTTGAATCGCTGTAGTTTGGGGTAATGTGACAGAAATATTCTCCTGTTAAAATAAAACGCTCTCGGGCACGCTCTTTCAGCAAGGAAAAAACATGATCAAGGTAGGTATCGTCGGCGGCACAGGATACACAGGCGTGGAGTTGCTGCGTATATTCGCCATGCATCCACAAGTGCAGTTGCAGGCAGTGACATCGCGCAAAGAAGATGGCATGCCGGTCGCTGAAATGTACCCATCGCTGCGCGGCCGTGTCGATATCGCTTTCTCGTCGCCTGACAATGCCAAGTTGACCGAGTGCGACGTCGTTTTCTTTGCAACGCCGCATGGTGTTGCGATGGCGCAGGCGCCGGAGCTGCTGGCAGCCGGCGTCAAGGTCATCGATCTGGCGGCGGACTTCCGTTTGCAAGACATCGCAGCGTTCGAGAAGTGGTACAAGATGCCGCACAGCTGCCCTGAGCTGCTGAAAGAAGCTGCTTACGGTCTGCCGGAACTCAATCGCGAAAACATCAGGAAGGCGCGCCTGATCGGCAATCCCGGTTGCTATCCGACTACCATGCAGCTGGGTTATGCGCCGCTGCTGAAGGCCGGCGTAATCGATGCGTCGCATCTCATCGCCGATTGCAAATCAGGTGTGTCGGGCGCCGGTCGCAAGGCGGAAATCGCTACCCTGTTTTCGGAAGCATCGGACAATTTCAAAGCCTATGGTGTCTCGGGCCATCGCCATTCGCCGGAAACCCTGGAACAACTGGGTAAGCTGACGGACGACAAGGTCGGCCTGCTGTTCACGCCGCATCTGGTGCCGATGATTCGCGGCATGCATTCCACGCTCTATGCGCGCCTGACCAAAGACATCGATAACGCCACGCTGCAGGCCTTGTTCGAAGACGCGTACAAGGACGAGCCTTTCGTTGACGTCATGCCGTTCGGTTCGCATCCGGAAACCCGCACTACGCGTGCTTCCAACATGCTGCGCATCGCCTTGCATCGTCCCGACAACGGCGACACCGTGGTCGTGCTGGTAGTGCAGGATAATCTGGTCAAGGGCGCATCCGGCCAGGCGGTGCAATGTATGAACCTGATGTTCGGACTGGAAGAAACCACCGGTCTGATGCACGTCCCAGTCTTACCGTGAAATACAAGCTATGGGTTCGGCGCATGTCGATTTCTGCGCCGAAGATGACCATCAAGCGCCACATGCCGTGGCCGCTGCGTGCGCTGATACTGGTGGTCGTGATCGCGGTCGGCGGTGCGATGGCGATGTGGGCTTACGACCTGGGGCGCAATAATTTTTCGGGCTTGAACCCTGACGGCATGCGCGACCACGTGGAGGCGCTGTCAGAACAGGTCAAGAAGCTCAACGCCGAGCGCGATCAGTTTTCGACGACGGCCAATGCTGCGGAAAGCCAGCTCAATATCGAGCGTTCGGCGCAGGCGCAACTGGCCGGACAGATCAAGACACTGGAGGCGGAAAATGCTAAGCTGAAAGAAGATCTCTCTTTCTTCCAAAGCTTGCTCCCGACCAACGTTGGCGCAGATGGCGTCACCATCCAGAGATTGAAAGCCGAGATTGTCGCGCCGAACCAGGTGCGTTACCAATTGCTCGCTATTCAGGGTGAAAAAGGCCGGCAATTCGTTGGTAATTTGCAGTTCAGCGTAACAGTGTTGCAGGGCGGCAAAAGTGTTATTATCAACTTCCCCGAGCAAAACGCCACGGATCTCGCGCGCTATAAGCTCGCATTCAAGTACTATCAACGGGTTGACGGAGTCTTAACGCTTCCCGAAGGTGCAACCATCAAGGCGGTTCAGGCTCGCGTTCTCGAAAGAGGCCAGATGCGAGCTCAACAATCCGTGAATTTGTGAGGTGAATCATGTTGGGACGTAAATCCAAAAGCACCATCGACAGCCTGATCGGCATTTCCACCAATATCCAGGGAGACGTCAATTTCAAGGGCGGCCTGCGTATTGACGGCCATATCAAAGGCAACATCAACGCCGAAGCGGGCCAGCCTAGCGTGCTGGTCATTTCGGAGCACGCCAAGATCGTCGGCGAGATCCGCGCTGTGCACCTGATCGTCAACGGTGAAATTATCGGTGACGTACATTCAGTCGAACTCCTTGAATTACAGCCAAAAGCCCGCATAACTGGAGATGTCTATTACAAGGCTCTGGAAATGCACGGCGGCGCATTGGTGTCCGGCAAGCTCAGCCACGGTCAGACCGAAGAGGCGCCGGTGCTCAAACTGGCGGCTTCGGCTGGCGGCGATGCATGAATTTTCCATAGGCCTTATAATCACTCCATTGTCCGCTGATTAGCAGGAGCTTAATATGAATGCCGTTGCAGAAATTCCAGAAACCTCGATTCCATCGCCAATGATCTTTTCCGACAGCGCCGCCGCCAAGGTTGCGCAACTGATCGAAGAAGAGGGCAACCCAGACCTGAAGCTGCGCGTGTTCGTGCAAGGCGGCGGCTGCTCGGGCTTCCAGTACGGTTTCACTTTTGATGAAATCGTCAACGAAGACGACACCACCATGACCAAGAACGGCGTCCAGCTGCTGATCGACTCCATGAGCTACCAGTACCTGGTCGGCGCAGAGATCGACTACAAGGATGATCTGGAAGGCGCGCAATTCGTGATCAAGAATCCGAATGCAACTACCACTTGCGGTTGCGGTTCGTCGTTCTCGGCTTAATTTGCCAGGATAATCTGACCGGGAAACAACAGTTTCAACTGTTTCTCCAGACGTAAAAAAGGACGCTTAAGCGTCCTTTTTTATTTGCTGCATTTTTTGCATGCTCATTTGATCGCTGCGAAAGCGCCGCGTGCAGCGGTGATAGTCGCGTCAATCACTGCATCGTCATGCTGAGCCGAAACAAATCCCGCTTCAAACGCAGACGGCGCCAAATAGATACCCGCATCCAGCATGGCGTGGAAGAACACGTTGAACTTGTCCTTGTTGCCTTGCATGACTTCCGCATAGCTGGTTGGGACGCCCGGCGCAAAATACAGGCCAAACATGCCGCCGACGGTATCGGCCGAGAACGTCACATCGGCGGCCTTGGCAGCCTCGCAGAGACCGTCGGCGAGCTTGCGCGTCTGTGTGCTCAGCTTAGTGTAGAAATCGGCTTCCTGGACGATCTGCAGCGTTGTCAGGCCTGCTGCGACGGTCACCGGGTTGCCGGACAGGGTGCCGGCCTGATACACGCCTCCCAGCGGCGCCAGATGCTTCATGATGTCAGCGCGACCGCCAAAGGCGGCAACCGGCAAGCCACCGCCGATGACCTTGCCCAATGCGGTCAGATCCGGCGTGATGCCAAACAGCGATTGTGCGCCGCCCAGCGCTACGCGGAAGCCTGACATGACTTCATCGAAAATCAGAATGGCGCCGTACTCGGTACAGAGGCGGCGCATGGTTTGCAGGAATTCCGGTGTTGCGCGCACCAGGTTCATGTTGCCGGCGATCGGCTCAACGATCACGCAGGCGATTTCATTGCCGGCGGCCTTGAAAGCTTCTTCCAGTTGCTGCGTATTGTTGTAGTCCAGCACAAGCGTGTGCTTCACGAAATCTTCAGGTACGCCGGAGGAAGTCGGGTTGCCGAACGTCAACAAGCCGCTGCCGGCTTTCACCAGCAGAGAGTCGGCGTGACCGTGGTAGCAGCCCTCGAACTTGACGATCTTGTCGCGTTTGGTGGCGCCGCGCGCCAGGCGCAGGGCGCTCATGGTCGCTTCGGTACCGCTGGAGACCAGGCGCACCTGCTCAATCGACGGCACCAGTTTGCAGATTTCCTCTGCCATCTCGATTTCGCCTTCGGTCGGCGCGCCGAAGCTCAATCCGCGCGCGGCGGCTTCTTGTACGGCCTGCACGACTTTAGGATGGGCATGACCGACAATCGCCGGGCCCCAGGAGCCGATGTAGTCGATGTAGCGGCGGTCTTCAGCGTCCCAGAAATAAGGGCCCTGCGCCTTGGTGATGAAGCGTGGCGTACCGCCGACGGAGCGGAAGGCGCGCACCGGCGAGTTGACGCCGCCGGGCGTGGTTTGCTGAGCGCGCGCGAACAGGGATTCGTTGGTGGTGCCGGAGCTTTTCTGGTTCATACGAGAATGTGGGAGAAAGTAGTCGGTTCAGTTGGTTTCGTCTGATTCGCGGGCCCAGAAGTAGCGGTCGGGAATCAGTTTGCCCATGCCCAGGCGTTGCGCATGGGCAAGAGCGGCAAGGGTGAATTCCTGTGCTTCGGAGACGGCCTCCGGGATTTCCAGGCCGTTGGCCAGCATGGCGCAGATGGCTGCGGACAGGGTCGTGCCGGCACCGGTAAACGAACCCGGCAGGCGCTGCCAGCTGTCGCGGCGGATGATGCCCGTGTCGTCGAACAGTGCGTTGACGACTTCATGCATTTCGCCCGGCATGCCGGTGACAAAGAGGTACTCACAGCCCATCTCAACGATGCGTGTGGCGTCAAGTTGCAACGCGTCGCCAGGCACCGGCTCGCGCCAGGTTTCCGCCAGGCGGTTAAGCTCGACCGCAGAGGCTAGCATCAGCGTGGTTTGCGGGATCAGCAGCTCGCGGATGGCGATCAGGTTATCGTCATCATCGCCATCCTGTGCGGGCATGGCGGTGATGAAAGGATCCAGAATCAGCGGAATATCGGGGTAATCCGAGACAATCTCGGCGATGGCCGAAATGTTTTCAATACTGCCGACCGCGCCGACCTTGAACGCGGCTACCGGCATATCCTCGAGGATGACGCGGGCCTGATCGGCCATCCAGTCCACATCGATGACCTGAATATCTTCGATACGCGCCGTATCGCTGACCAGCAGCGACGTGATAATGGACAGGCCGTGGCAGCCCATGGCGGCAAAGGTGGCCAGGTCGGCCTGGATGCCGGTTGCCCCGACTGGGTCGGCTGCGCCAAAAGTTAATATCAGAGGAGAAGTTTGGTTTTGCACGACGAGTAGATTAAGATATCTGGTTTACCATTTTACTTGATTGATTTGAGGGATAGTCAGCCGTGAGCGATAGCAAAACAGAATTTAAGACCTGGATGTGCCTGATCTGTGGTTGGGTCTACGACGAAGAGGCCGGCCTGCCGGATGAAGGTATTGCTCCCGGCACGCGCTGGGAAGACGTGCCGATCAACTGGACTTGTCCTGAATGCGGCGCCCGCAAGGAAGATTTTGAGATGGTTGCCCTCTAAACCGGCAATTTATCCTGCAGCAGACGTCTGCTGCATCGGCAGGCCTGCTTTCCCGCCAAATGAGGGGGGAAGGCAGGCCTGTTCCGTTTATGGCCTGATTGTCATTTTGCTATAGTCGGCGGACAGGCCCCTATCGGGCGGCATTCCAGAGGGAAATCGATGTCCGATACTGCACCGCAAGCCCACCTCACTATCCTTGTCATTGACGACAGCGGCACCATACGGCGCTCGGCGGACCTGTTTCTGCGCCAGGCCGGTCACAGGGTTATCCTGGCGACGGACGGTTTTCATGCGCTCGCCGCGCTCGCGGAGAGCAACCCCGCTCTTATTTTTTGTGACATTCTGATGCCCACGCTGGACGGCTATCAGACTTGTGAATTAATTAAAAAAAATGCAAGATTTCATGCAACTCCGGTCGTTATGCTGTCGTCCAAGGACGGGCTGTTTGATCGTGCTCGCGCTGCAGTGGTAGGTGCGGCCGCATTCATGACCAAACCGTTTTCGCAGGATGGTTTGCTGGAGGCCGTCAATACATATGCGAAAGGACGCTACACCGCCGTTGAGTCCTGATCAGCGTATTTTTCAAAGCGTGGAGCAAGGGCTTAATGAGGATAAAGAAAATACTTGTCGTCGACGATTCGCCAACGGATCGATATTTGTTGGCGGATATCTTGATCAAAAAAGGATTCGAGGTTGAAACTGCGGATGATGGCGACGTGGCTCTCAACAAAATACGATTATTTGAGCCGCAATTGATCTTGATGGATATCGTCATGCCGGGGAAAAATGGATTTCAGATCACGCGCCAGATTGCGCGCGATCCTGATCTGAAACATATTCCGGTAATGATCTGCAGCATCAAAGGTCAGGAGACCGATCGCATTTGGGCGCTGAGCCAGGGAGCTTGCGACTATATTGTCAAGCCGGTCAATGCCGACGAACTGGTCGCCAAAATCGCCGCCCTCGCGTAACGAGGGGGCTGGTGCCGGTAAAAGATGGAAAAGAGACGTGATGATGCAAGAGGGTGCAATGATTTCACCGTCGGAACAATGGAAGAGCAACCGTCTGCGTGAATTCCAGGCACGTCTGCTGGAGCGCATGGAGGCCGCGCGCGACGGCTCCGGCATGCGCGACAGCCGTCTCGGCGTCGTCGTGGGGAGCCGGCACTGCCTGCTCGACTTGCGTGAAACCAGTGAAATCGCCAATTTCTTGTCCGTCACCAAAGTGCCGCTGACCAAAGACTGGTATCTGGGGCTTGCCAACGTGCGCGGCAACCTCATTGGCGTGGTTGATCTGGAGCGTTTTCTTGGCGGTGGATTGCAGGCCTCGGGCAAGGAAAGTCGCGTCATCGTTGTCTCTGCGGGTTTGTCTGGAACCAGCGGCTTCCTGGTGTCGCGCGTGCTGGGGTTGCGTCACATCCAGGAAATGAGTTTGTTGCAGGACGCCGGTGAAGTGTCGGACATCGGCGCAGGGCGGCGCTATCTTGATCGCAACCGGCAGGAATGGTTGGAAATCAGCCTCGCCGCCATCATCGGCGACGCGCGCTTTTTGCAGGTCGGTTTGTAACGGCGTGCGCTGCCCGCTTGCCGGGAAACGCAGGTAACAAGGAGTCTCACTTATGGCATTCAAGCTGCCGCAGATGTCAAAAAATAAAACGGCCGCGCCCACGGAAAGTCCGGCGAGTATGGCAACGACCGTCAGCTCCAAGGCAGAAAAATACATGCAGCGCTATCAGCACACGCGCTTGCCTTTCATTGGCCGCCACTCGCTGCGCGCGCAGACACGTATTTTGCTGCTGCTGTTGATCCTCGCATTGATCTCGACGTTTTTCTTTCTGTGGCTGGGATCCAAGCACTACATTCACGCCAGCCTTCAGGCGCACATTACCAGCGATCTGGTCATGCATTCCCAGCGCATCGGTAAAGCCGTACCCAACGCCATTCAAGGCAATCGCGAGGCCTTCAGCCAGCTCACTGAAAGCCGAAAGGAATTTAATCAAGGCATGAACGTGCTGATGCAAGGCGGCGAATACCAGGGCTATACCATTCGCAAGCCGGAGCCGGAGATGCGCACGGTGCTGACTGATGTGCAGAAAATCTGGGGCCACACCGACAAAGCCGCCGCCACCATACTCAAACTGCAACCCGAGCTCACCGGCTTCGGCGCCACCCTGGCGCGCTTGCGTCTGCTATCCCCCAATCTGCTGGATCTCAGCGAACAGATTTCGATGCAGCAATCGCAGGGGGGAAATTCTCCGCGCGAAGTTGCCGCTGCCGGGCAACTGGTCCTGTTGACGCTGCGGCTGGGGCGCAGCGCAAATGAATTTCTGACTTCTGAAGGTGTCAACCCCGAGACGGCCTTCCTGCTCGGAAAAGACGTCAACACCTTCCACGACATCATCGATGGCTTTATGAACGGTAGCGAAATCCTCGGCCTGACTGCCGTTCGCGACAAAGATGTGCGCGACAAGCTGAGCGAACTGGAAAAAGTCTTCGGCGAGTATCAGCCGCTGGTCGCCAGCATCCTCGGCAATCTGCAAAATTTCATCGCTGCCAAGCAATCCGAACAACTGGTCTTTCTGGAGAATGAAACACTCAAGCAACATCTGACCATCTTGCAAAATGATTATCGGCTGGCGCAGGAGACGCGTTCCTGGACGTTCTGGATCATGCTGCTGTCCATGGCGACCGCGTTGATTTGCGGCATTGGTATCTCCTGGGTGCAATTGCAGAGCAGCCGGCGCAATGCCGAAGAAGCGGAATTGCGGCGTCAGGATGCTGAAGCGCAGCGACTGCACGCACAGCAGCAGGAAGAGCGCGCCATGCGCACCAACGCCATCAACCAGGCGGCCATTTTGAGATTGATGAACGAATTGCAGAAAGTGGCGGACGGCGATCTGACGGTGCACACCACGGTATCGGAAGACATCACCGGTGCCATCGCCGATTCTGTGAACTATACCGTCGAAGCCTTGCGCGGGCTGGTCGGCCAGGTCACGCGCACGGCGTCGCAGGTAGCGGCGGCATCGAACCAGGTCCGCAACAATACGCAGGAACTCACCAGCGCAGGCCAGATTCAGGCTCGCCGGATTCTGGAAACCGGACAATCCATGCTGGAGATGTCGATCCAGATCACCGACGTCTCGATCTCGGCCAACAAGTCCGCCGACGTCGCGCGGCATTCGGTGGTGGTGGCCGAACGCGGCGCCAAGGCGGTGGAAGATGCCGTCAAGGGCATGAATGAAATCCGCGAACAGATTCAGGAAACGTCGAAACGCATCAAGCGTCTTGGCGAGTCGTCGCAGGAGATCGGGGAAATTACGGAGCTGATTTCCGACATTACCGAGCAAACCAACGTGCTGGCGCTCAATGCCGCCATCCAGGCTGCTTCCGCGGGCGAGGCCGGACGCGGATTCTCCGTGGTGGCGGAAGAGGTGCAGCGGCTGGCGGAACGCTCCAGTGCTGCGACCCGCCAGATCGGCGCACTGGTGCGCATGATTCAGGCGGATACGCACGATGCCGTTGCTGCGATGGAAAAATCAACCGCGGGTGTGGTCGAAGGCGCAAAACTTTCAGATGCCGCCGGCGCATCGCTGTCGGATATCCGGCGCGTATCCAATCAACTGGCGGAACTGATTCAGGACATTTCTTCTTCCACCGGCAACCAGGCTACGTCCGCCAACAGCGTGGCGCAAAATATTCAGAATATTCTCAGCGAAAACGAAAGCATTGAGGAGCGCCGCGAGGAAGTGATTTCACTATTCAATGAGCTGCACGATCTCGCCGAATTGCTCAAGAACTCGGTTTCTCGGTTCCGGGTAACGATCTCCTGATGCCGCGATGAATACCGATGCCGCCAGCCGTGATTTTCCTGCAATGGAGGCGCGGGGTGCTCCAGATGGCCTGATTCTGCTTGCGGCAGGTTTGAAGGCGGCGATCGTTGAGGCATGCCGTTCGCTGGAAGCGGCAAAGACGAGTGAAGACATTGTTCCCATTCGCACCACGATGCAAACCGTTGCGAAGGCGCTGTGCTTTGTCGATGAGCAGCCGCTGGCAACTTTTGTCAGCGCCATCGATCTGGTACTCGAGGAGGAGAACCCAGAGCTTATCCCCGCCAGAAAAGTACATGCCGCTGTAACGGCTTGTAAGTCCTTGCTGCACTATCTCGAAGAAGTGAATGGAATCTCGGCGCCGTCCACTCTACGGTTATTCAGCATTTATAAAATGCTGCTGGTGGCGAGAGGCCAGGAAAAGCTTCACCCTGCCGATCTGGTTTTTCCAACTTTGCCAACTGGCATTGACGAAAACGACGTGCGTTTCGAGGCCTCCGGCGAGGCAGATCCGGTATCGTCAAATGTAGATCTGGCAGCTTGCCGCACCGGATTCGAGGGCCATCTGCTTAACTATCTGCGGACCGCTGAGATAAAAAGTGATGCGAAGATTCTTCGGTGCATGGCAGAGATTGTCGGCAACGTAGTCAATACACCAGCAGTTACTTCTCACAGGAATTTCTGGCGTGTTATCAACACCGTCGTTACCTTATTTGCTGACGGTGACGTGGAAGTAGATCAGTACGCAAAGAAATTTCTTGGCCAGGTTAATTTACAACTACGGCGCCTGGTCGGTGGAACATGCGAAGGCGATCCGCGACTACTGCGCGAAGGCTTGTTTTTCATCGCACTGGCCCCGGCATCGAATGTCGCAGCAGGTATGATCAAGCAGGCCAATTCTTTGCCTGATCTGCAGCAGACCGACTATCAGAAGTCTTACTATGCGGCCCCCGATCCGGAACGCTCCGCAAGGTTTTTACAAGACCCCCGCGAAACTGCGCTGACGGAATTGGCGACTGCCTTGGCGCGTGTGGAAGCGTTAACGGAGGACAGTTTCAATGGCGAACGCAGCTGGGCCGAAGTTGTAAAAGCAATGCGTGAGCTCGCTGTCATGGCCGGCCGCCTGCAGTTTGACGAATCCGCGACCTTGCTGAGTGCAGATGCTCTGAGCATCGAAAAAATATCCGATGCCGGCGAAGCGGTGACCATGGAGTCTTCCGCGGTGAGAAACACCGTGCACAACCTCGCCGCATTGAGTTTGTCTCTGCCCCTGATGCGGCATGGCTCCGTAATGCCTTATCGAGGCCGACAAGACGATATGGCTGGAGGCGAGAGTGATGTCCTGGTGCCGGTCGTGCAAGCTGAACACGCCGAGAAGGTTGAGCCGCTGGAGCAGGCCGCGCCTGACTTACCCGAAGATGTGGTGGCGGAAGAGCCGGCAGAAGAAGATATCGACCTCGAGTTGCTGGACGTTTTCCTGATCGAGGCCGATGACATTCTGAGTACGCTGGAAAAAGCATTGAATGCTTCTCGTAGTGAGCCCGCCAATATGGCGCACGTCATTGTTCTGCGGCGCGGTTTTCATACGCTGAAAGGTAGCTGTCGCATGGTTGGGCTGAACGCGATGAGTGACGGCGTCATGGCGGTCGAGAGTTTTCTCAATGACTGGCTGGCGGAGTCTGTGCCCGGAGTCGAGACCGATTATGTCTTGCTCGATTATGCAAAACAGGAAGTCGCGGAGTGGGTCGAGGAGATCCGGGAGCGTGGGAAGTCGCGGCGGGATCCCGATGGAATGATCGCTGCCGTCGAGAAAGCCCGGTGGCGCAAAAGCATTGGCATCAAAGAAGAAGCGGCTGAGGCCAGGCCGGCGTTATCCCTTCCGGAGGCTGCGCAATATCTTCGGATCGGCGATGTCGACATTGCCGCGCCATTGCATCAGATTTACTGTGCAGAATCGGCAGACTTGCTGGAGACCATCGGTACTTATCTTGCGCAATGGCAGCGCGCCTTGCCGGAGACGATTGCCCCGGAAATGCTGCGCGCCACGCATTCACTCAAGAGCAGTTCAGCGTCTGTACGCTTTACTGTGCTCCAGATGCCGGCGCAAACGCTGGACGACATCATGCAGAATCTGGAACATTCCGCCGAAGCACTGGATGCGGATATCTGCCAGCAGCTGTCGCAGGTTGTACGGCAACTGCAAGCCATGCAGCGGACGTTTGCAGCTCGCCAGATGCCGCCCGCGCGTGTTGATTTGCAACAGCAGCTTGCGACGTTGCTGACGCGGTTGCAGATGCGCCGCAACGATACCTCGCGTGGCGCGATGGCCCAGGAACAAGGCCACCGGATTGCAGCCGATCCGCCGGAAGAGGATGACGCCGATATGTGCGTCGATCTCATCGATCCGGAGCTGCTGGAGATCTTTCTGGAGGAAGGGCGCGATCTCTTGCCCCTGATCGGCGAAAGCCTGCACAAGCTGCAAAGAACGCCGGATGACAGCGATCTGATTCGCTATGTCCTGCGGCCGCTGCATACCATCAAAGGCAGCGCCCGCATGGCCGGAGCAATGCGTCTGGGTCAGCACATGCACGAGCTGGAAAGCAGCATCGATGAGATCGTACGCAACGGCGTACCGTCCGTCGCGCAAATCGACGATTTGCTGGCGCGCTACGATCGCGGCCTGCAACTTTTTGAGGCGCTGCAGGCGCCGCCGCCAACACCTCTGCCGGCATCGTCCGAGCAACCCGCAGTACAGACGAAACCTCTGCTCCCCGTAACCGGCGCCGATTGGGGAGGCGCATCCGAGGCCGACATCGGGAAGAACATCAGTGCAGCGCCGCTGGTGCGCATCCGTGCCGGCATCCTCGACAACCTGCTCAATCAGGCCGGCGAAATTTCCATTTCGCGATCGGGACTGGAGTCGGAGGTCAACGTGCTGCGCCAGCATCTGGCAGATTTGGGCGGCAACGTCGCCCGATTAACGACGCAATTGCGTGAAGTGGAAATTCAGGCCGAAATCCAGATCGCGGCCTCCAATCAGCGTCAGCCGAATGATCAGCATTTCGATCCGCTGGAGTTTGATCGTTTTACTCATTTGCAGGAGATGACGCGCATGCTCGCGGAAAGCGTCAACGATGTCGCTTCACTGCAGAAGAATTTGCTGGAAACTGTCGATCACACTCAAAACAGTCTGACCCAGCAAGCCAGACTCACGCGCGAAATGCAGCAGGAATTGATGCAGGCGCGCATGGTGCAGTTCCGCGGTGTGGAAGAACGTCTGCACCGGCTGGTGCGCCAGATGGCGAAGGAAACCGGTAAAGAGCTGGAGCTGGAAATTCAAGGCGGCGCCGTGGAGCTGGATCGCAGCATTCTGGAAAAAATGGTCGGTCCCTTCGAGCATCTGCTGAGAAACGCTGCGGCTCATGGGATTGAAACGGTTGAACAACGCCGCAAGGCCGGCAAACCGGCGGCCGGGACGTTATCGCTGGAAGTCAGGCAGGAAGGCTATGAAGTCATGATTCGCCTCGCCGACGACGGACAGGGGCTGGATCTGGCGTGCATTCATGAAAAAGCCGTGCGGCTCGGATTGATCGATGCCGATCAGCAGTTATCGGACGCCGAACTGACCGGCGTCATCTTTCAACCTGGATTCACGACCAGCGCCAACGTGACTACGATTGCCGGACGCGGCGTCGGCATGGATGTGGTGCGTTCCGAGGTTGCGTCGCTGGGTGGCCGCATCAGCATTGACACGGTGGCAGGCAAAGGTGCGACCTTCATCATCCATCTGCCCTTGTCGCTGGCCGTCACGCAAGTCGTGCTGCTGGAATTGGGCGAACAGACCTACGGCATTCCGTCGCTGCTGGTTGAACAGGTCTTGCAATTGAAAGCCGCCGATCAGGCCGACATTTTTCGTGAAGGTACTCTGGACTGGCAGGGCCGCAAGTTGCCGATGCACTATTTGCCCGTCTTGCTGGGCGAAGATCTGGGCGTGCCGGTGCAGCAGACTTTGTCGATTCTGGTCGTCAAGAGCGGCCACGATTTCCTTGCCATTCTGGTGGACCGCATCATCGGCAACCGCGAAGTCGTGACCAAGAACATCGGACCACAGCTGGCGCACATGGTCGGCGTTGTGGGGGCTACAGTGCTGGGAAGCGGCAGCATTGCGCTGATTCTCAATCCTATCCAGTTGGCGCAGCGCCATGGTTACCAGAAAATATTGCGGCAGGTTGAACCGGCCGCAGTGGACAAGAGCAGTGGCAAAAAGACCGTCCTGGTAGTCGACGATTCCCTGACAGTCAGGCGCGTCATGCAGCGTTTGTTGACGCGCGAGGGTTACCACGTCGTGTTGGCGGCGGATGGTGTCGATGCCTTGCATCAGTTGCAAGACATGCGCCCCGACATTGCCCTGATCGATATCGAAATGCCGCGCATGGATGGTTTTGACCTGACGCGCAATATTCGTGACATGAGCAGCACTGCCACACTGCCCATCATCATGATTACCTCGCGTACTGCTTCCAAGCATCGCGAGCGCGCCATGGAGCTTGGCGTCAACGAATATCTCGGCAAGCCCTATCAGGACGACGTTCTTTTGAAAATGATCCGGCATTTGATCGGCGACGAGAGCGAGCAGCCCAAGCATTGGATTGGCGAGGTGTTGTTTGCGTCGTCGCAGGCGGAGAACCCGGGAAAGTGAGCGATTTGCCGAAAAAAAGCAGCTATGGTCTAATCTGCCACTTCTCACCATATCCCGCCATATAGACAGCGCTACCTCTGACGATTGGGGCTACAAATTAATTCCACTCTGATTTCCATCCTGCTTGCCACGACGATTGCCGGAGTGTTCAGCATCACGGCCGCTGCGATTTTTTCGTTCGCGCTGTTGTCGAAGATGGTCGAACGCCTGGTCAGCCTGTCGGTCGGCATCATGCTGTCGACGTCGCTGCTGCACGCCTTACCGGAAGCCTTTGAATCTTCGGCGGAGCCGCACAAGCTGTTCGCCGTATTGCTGGGCGGGCTGCTGGCGTTTTTCTTGCTGGAAAAATTGTCTATCCTGCGGCATTCGCATCATCACGAAGAAGACGGTCACGGCCATCATCACGGCCACGACAAACACGAAGCAGGCAAGGCCGGCTGGATGATCCTGGTCGGCGACGGTCTGCACAATTTCACCGACGGCATCCTGATCGCGGCAGCTTTTCTGGCGGATCCGCATCTGGGGCTGGTGACCGGCCTGGCCATCATCGCGCATGAAATCCCGCAAGAAATCGGCGACTTCATCGTGCTGCTCAATGCCGGTTTCTCCCGTACCCGCGCCTACATCTACAACCTGATCTGCAGTCTGATGGCAGTGCTGGGCGGCGTGCTGGGTTACTTCACACTGGAGCGCGGCATGGAATGGATTCCTTACGTGCTGGTGTTTGCCTCATCCGGTTTCATCTACATCGCCGTCAGTGATCTGATGCCACAAATGCAACGCCGCGCGACGTTGCGCGAAACTATTCCGCAGGTCATCCTGATTGCGCTCGGCGTGGTGATTGTGCTGGTGTTGACCCGCCACGCGCACGCGCATTAAGGGCCAGGATCAGCGCCTGGCGGCGTCCGGACGGGGTTTGACGGGACGGCACATCAGCTTGACGACCACACTGATGAGCAGGCCGAAGAAGCCGAGCGTAACAAGTAGCGTTTCAAACACGATAGTCCCTTTCTTGTCTTTTTTCTAAGCTGCTGCCGGGATGGCGTGCCGTTACTGTAGTCCCGCCGGCACCGCCTGCGCCAATATCAAATGTGCCGTGCTGTTATCTCAAAACGGCATAGCGGCAGGCGCAGGATCGGTTCACAATGCGGACACGATGATTTCATTCAAACAGCTCAGGTACTTTGTCGAGATAGTCGCCGCCGGTAGTTACACGCGCGCTTCCGAGCGTTTGTACATTGCGCAGTCGGCGCTGAGCCGGCAGATCAAGGAGCTTGAGTCGGACATGGACGTCGTGCTGCTGCGGCGCGATGCCAAGCAGGTCGAGCTGACATTGGCGGGGCAGGAGTTCTACGACAAGGCCCGCAAGATACTGGAGGATCTGGAGCACGCCATTTCGCAGGCGCGCTACATTGACAAGGGCGAGCGGGGTGCAATTCGCTTGCTGCACTCCAGCTCGGTGCCGCTGTCGCCGCCGCTGGGGCCATGTCTGAATACGGTACTGGAGGGTTTTCCCGGCGTCACGCTGGAGATTTCGCAAGCGTCGTCGGAACATCAGGCATTGGAGATCGAAGAAGGGCGCGCTGATCTAGGTCTTGCGCGCATTCCTATCCTGCGCAAGCATCCGCATCTGGAAACCGTCACCCTGTACGAGGAAAAGCTGGTGGCCGCCGTGTCGCTGCAGCATCCGCTGGCGCAGCACAGCATCATTGACATCGCCGCCTTGCGCGACGAGCTGTTCGTCTCGACGCCGCATCGCGATCGCGGCGGCCTGAGTTATCTGGTGGCGGAGCGTTGCATTGCGCACGGCTTCTTTCCCAAACCGGCGCGCGCCACTTCGCGCAAGGCCTCGCTGCTGAGTCTGGTCAACGCCAACTTCGGTATCGCCATCGTGCCCGACAGCATGCGCGCTATCGCCGTTTCCGGCGTGCATTTCATCGATCTGAAGGAAGAGGATTTCCAGTCCGCCGTGGTGCTGATGCATCGGCGTGGCGCGTCGGTGATGGTCGATCAGTTTGTGCAGGCTTTTGTTGCGGAGATCGCCGCCATCGCCGTTATCGCCGGATTGTCGGCGTCGCCGAAGGCAGCGACGCCGATCTAGATCAGCAATCTGCCTTAGGGTTGCGGACCGGTAGCAACGGGACGCACCGAGTCGGAACTCCATTCGCTCCACGAGCCGGGATACAGTTTTGCACCCGGCAAACCGGCGATTTCCAGCGCCAGCAGGTTGTGGCAAGCGGTGACGCCTGAACCGCATTGCATGATGGCGGTTTGCGGATTGTCGATCACTGCGCTCCACTCGGCGCGTAGTGTTTCCGGTGATTTGAAGCTGCCGTCGGCGGCCAGGTTGTCCTTGAAGAAGCGATTCTTCGCGCCCGGGATGTGGCCGCCAACGGCGTCCAGCGTCTCGTTCTCGCCGCGATAACGATCTGCTGCGCGCGCATCCACCACGGTCATGGCTTTGCTGTCGAGGTTGTCCAGCACGCCATCGGCATCAATGGTGGTGACCAGCGAAGACTGCTCTTGCAGGTCGCCGCGCGTGGCTGCCGGCATTTCCGTCGTCACTGCGCCGCCTTGCGCCTGCCAGGCTTGCAAGCCGCCGTCCAGCACCGCGACCTGTACATGGCCGACCCAGCGCAGCAGCCACCACAGGCGCGCGGCAAACATGCCGCCGTGGGCATCGTAAGCAACCACTTGGGTGTTGGCATTGACGCCGATGACGCGCATGGCGTCGATGAAGTCCTGGCGTTCCGGCAGCGGATGGCGGCCCTTGAACTTGCCGTCGTTGCCGGCGCCGGACAGGATCTGGTCCAGATGCGCAAAGCGCGCGTTCGGAATATGTCCGGCGCGATAGGCATCAAGGCCGGCTTCAGGGTTGGTCAGGTCGTGGCGGCAGTCGACGATCAGCAGGTTGGCATCGTCGGCGTGAGCGGCGAGTTCGGCAGCGGAAATGAGCGTAGCGTAGGTCATGATTTTTCCTAAACTTCAGTGGCAATCGGATCGATCGCCGGCAGATTCTTCGATGTTTGTTGTGAACGTTGATTGTAGAACGTGGAGACGATGCCGCTCATCAAAATGATGGCGATGCCGGCAAAACCCAGCCAGCCCGGCGCGTCTTTCCAGATCAGCATACCCCAGATACTGGCAAACACGATGCCGGTGTATTGCAGATTGGCCGTGACCAGCGTATTGCCGAGGCGATAAGCGCGCGTCATGGCGATTTGCGCAATGGTCGCCGTCAGGCCGATGGTCAGAATCAGCGCAACGCCCTTGACGCTGTGCGCATGCCAGAACGGCACGCGGCCGGTGGCGATGCTGCCGGCGATTCCGGCCAGCAGGCCGGTGAAAGAAAAATAGAAGACCACCCGATATTCCGGCTCTCCCAGCAGGCCGAGCTTGCGCACTTGCAGATAGACCAGCGCCGACAGCACGCCGGAGAACAAGGCGATCACGCCGCCGAACAGTTCTTCTGAATTGATTGAGGGGCGCAGCAGCAGCGCCACGCCGATGAAGCTGAGCAGCACCGTACCGGCCAGACCCCATTCGAAGCGCTTCTTGCCCTGCCACCAGGCGACGCCGAACAGCATCGCGGCGATCCAGATCGACGACATGTAATTCAGCGTGGTGGCGGTCGCCACCGGCAGCAGGCTGAAAGAGTAGAACCACAGCCACAGCGAGATCACGCCGACGCCGCCGCGGATGATGTGGTCGCGCGGGTAGGGGGTCTTCAGTGTGCCGCCCTTGATGCTGATCAGGCCGTAGATGAAGCTGACGCCGACGATGCCGCGGCAGAGCACGATTTCAGCGGTGGAGTAGTGATCGCCGGCCAGCTTGACGCAGACGCCCATGATGGAAAACAGGAAGGAAGCAACAAGCATCCAGAGGGATTGCATGACGGTACTCTATTCAAAAACGATGACAAAAAAACAGGCAGCGCGAGCTGGTGCCGGCGCTGCCTTCGGATATTGCGTTAGTCGGAGGTGATGCAGAATTCGTCTGAAATTATGGATGTCATGAAGCTACATCGTGACCATCGCATCTTCGGTGCTTTCTGCATGTCTGCTCCTGAGAGATTCAGTTTTCCTGCACTGCGATCTGCGACCGGTACCATTCATGGAAGTGCTGCATGCCGTCTTCCATCGGCGATTGGTACGGACCGACTTCACTGGTGCCGCGATCCATCAGTATACGCCGACCTGCATCCATGCGCAGGGCGATCTCGTCGTCCTCGACACAGGTTTCCATGTAGGCGGCGCGTTCGGCTTCGACCATCTCGCGTTCGAACAGTGCGATTTCCTCCGGATAGTAGAACTCGACGACGTTGGTGGTCTTCTGCGGGCCGCTCGGCCACAGCGTCGACACCACCAGCACATGCGGATACCACTCGACCATGATGTTCGGATACAGCGTCAGCCAGATCGCGCCGTACTTCGGCGGCTGGCCGTTGCCGAAGCGCAGCACCTGCTCCTGCCACTTCTTGTAGGTCGGCGAACCCGACTTGGCCAGGCCGTGATTGACGCCCACGGTCTGCACGCTGTAGTTCTTGCCGAATTCCCACTTCAGGTCGTCGCAGCTGACGAAGCTGCCGAGGCCGGGATGGAAGGGTTCGACGTGATAGTCTTCCAGATAGACTTCGATGAAAGTCTTCCAGTTGTAATCGCATTCGTGAACTTCGACGTGATCGAACAGATAGCCGGAGAAATCCAGATCCTTGCTCACGCCCAGTTGCCGCAATTGCGCCGCGACGTCGACGCCGTCCTTGCCATTGTTTTCGAACAGCAGGCCGTTCCAGTTTTGCAGAGGCGTTTTGGACAGGTTCAGGCACGGCGTTTCGCCGAAATGCGGCGCGCCGATCAGATCACCCTTGAGGTCGTAGGTCCAACGATGCAGCGGGCAGACGATATTGCGCGCATTGCCGCGGCCGTCCAGCATTTTGGCCTGACGATGGCGACAGACGTTGGAAAGCAGATCGATGCCTTGCGCGTTGCGCACCAGCATGCGACCTTCGTTTTCCCATGGCAGCGTTGCATAGTCGCCGACATTGGGCACCATCAATTCATGGCCGGCGTAACGCGGGCCCTTCTGAAACAATTGGTGAATTTCGCGCTTGAAAAGCGCCGCGTCAAAATAGACGTCTACTGGCAATTGCGCGTTTGAGCGCGCCAGTTTGGCAAAAGTAGCAAGATCGGACATCCCCGCCCCCAAATTAATTTGCACCAACCTAAGAGAGAAAGAATCCGCAAAAACCTGGGTTCAAATAATATGAAGAGGAAATTTTGGACAGAACCGCGGATAGTACCATAAAACCGGGGTATCTGGGGCGTTCGACCGCGTAAATGAGGATCAAATTCGCGGTCGGACGCCTATCTGTGGCGGTTTGCACTAAAATAACGGGCTATATTCGAAAATAGCCACTATGCCAAAGAATCCTGTCAAAGCCAGCTCGCCCGCCTCGTTTGAAGAAGCGATGGAAGAGCTGGAACAACTGGTCGTCCAGATGGAAGCGGGCGAACTGCCGCTGGAAGCTTCCGTCGCGGCATACAAGCGGGGCGCCGAACTGGTCAAGTTCTGCGCCGCCCAGCTGGACAAGGTCGACAGCCAGGTCAAAGTACTCGAAGGCGACATGCTCAAGCCGCTGGCCGGCGGTGTCGCCGGTTCTGCCGATGATGAGGATCGAGAATGAACGCCAGAATCGGTGCCACTTCGTCCTTTCTGGACTGGATGCAACATATCCAGTCGGGCATGGAAACCACGCTCGACACCTACCTGCCGCCGGAAGCCCACATGCCGGCCCGCCTGCATCAGGCCATGCGCTACACGGCGCTGGACGGCGGCAAGCGCGTGCGGCCGTTGCTGGTCTATGCCGCCGGTGAACTGTTCGATGCTTCGGAGCAACTGCTGGCGCGTTCCGCTGCCGCGGTGGAAATGATTCACGTCTATTCGCTGGTGCATGACGATATGCCTTGCATGGATGACGATGCCTTGCGCCGCGGCAAGCCCACCGTTCACGTGAAATACGACGAAGCGACTGCCTTGCTGGTCGGTGACGCCTTGCAGGCGCAGGCGTTTGCCGTGCTGGCGGAGATCGTTGATGAACAGCAGGCCGCGCGTCAGCTGAAGATGGTGCATCTGCTGGCCGAGGTCGCAGGTTCGGCAGGCATGTGCGGCGGTCAGGCCATCGATCTGGCCAGTGTGGGCATGACTTTGTCGCTGGCGGAACTGGAGCAGATGCACAGGCTCAAAACAGGAGCGCTGTTGCGCGCATCGATTTTGCTCGGCGCCTACAGCGGCAAGTTGCTGTCGACGGCGGAAACGGCCGCGTTGGAAGCCTACGCCGGCGCCATCGGTCTGGCGTTTCAGGTGGTGGACGATATTCTCGACGCGACGGCGGATTCCGCTACGCTCGGCAAGACTGCTGGCAAGGATGCCGCCGACAACAAGCCGACCTACGTATCGATCCTCGGTCTGAGCGAATCGCAGGCGCTGGCGGAAAAGCTGCGCGGCGATGCGCATCGGGCCTTGGAGCAGTTCGGCGACAAGGCGCGCCGCCTGCATGAGCTGGCCGATCTGATCGTGCAGCGCAAGGCATAGCAAAGATAGCGAAGAGAACAAAGAGTACGCAAAGAGTACGAAGAGTGCAGTGACCGCAGCAAAACAACATGACCCGGCCCACGCCATCTTCGCAGTAGCAAATTAACGGTGATCAACCCAGCATGCTTAATACGATAAACAGTCCAGCCGATCTGCGGCAACTCCCGCGCACCCAGTTGAAGCCATTGGCTGACGAGCTGCGCGCCTTCGTGCTCGATTCGGTATCGAAGACCGGCGGACATCTTTCGTCCAATCTCGGTACGGTGGAATTGACGATTGCCTTGCACTACGTCTTCAACACGCCGGAAGACCGCATCGTCTGGGACGTCGGCCATCAGACCTATCCGCACAAGATCCTCACCGGCCGCCGCGACCAGATGTCGACGCTGCGCCAGTTCGACGGCATCTCCGGTTTCCCGCGCCGCGCCGAGAGCGAGTACGACACCTTCGGCACCGCGCACTCATCGACTTCCATTTCCGCCGCGCTGGGTATGGCGCTGGCCGCCAAGACCAAGGGCGAAGACCGCCACGCCATCGCCGTCATCGGCGACGGCGCGATGACTGCCGGCATGGCATTCGAAGCGATGAACAACGCCGGCATCTGCGAAGACGTCAATCTGCTGGTGATCCTCAACGACAACGACATGTCGATTTCGCCGCCCGTCGGCGCGCTCAATCGCTACCTGGCACGGCTGATGTCCGGGCAGTTTTACGCCAAGGCCAAGAACGTCGGCAAGTCCATGCTGCCGGCGCCGATGCTGGAGCTGGCCAAGCGCCTCGAAGAACACGCCAAGGGCATGATCGTCCCGGCCACCATGTTCGAAGAATTCGGTTTCAACTACATCGGCCCGATCGACGGCCACGATCTCGATTCGCTGATCCCGACGCTGCAAAACCTGAAAAACCTCAAAGGCCCGCAGTTCCTGCACGTGGTCACCAAAAAAGGCCAGGGCTACAAGCTGGCCGAAGCCGATCCGGTGCTGTACCACGGTCCCGGCAAGTTCAATCCGGCCGAAGGCATCAAGCCGGCTGCGGCCAGCAAACTGACCTACACGCAAGTCTTCGGCGAATGGCTGTGCGACATGGCCGCGCAGGACAAGACCCTGGTCGGCATCACGCCGGCGATGCGCGAAGGTTCGGGCATGGTCAAGTTCGAACAGAAATTCCCCGATCGCTATTACGACGTCGGCATCGCTGAACAACATGCCGTGACCTTTGCCGCCGGTATGGCCTGCGAGGGGTTGAAGCCGGTCGTGGCGATTTACTCGACCTTCCTGCAACGCGCCTACGATCAACTGATTCATGACGTCGCGCTGCAAAATCTGGACGTGACGTTTGCGCTGGACCGTGCCGGCCTGGTCGGCGCCGACGGCGCCACGCACGCGGGCAATTACGATCTGGCTTTCCTGCGCTGTATCCCGAACATGGTCGTCATGGCGGCGTCGGATGAAAACGAATGCCGTCAGATGCTGTCGACTGCGTTCGAATACAAAGGTCCGGCGTCCGTGCGCTATCCGCGCGGTTCCGGCACCGGCGTAGCAGTCGAGAAAACATTGACTACCATCCCGCTGGGCAAGGGCGAAGTGCGCCGGGAAGGCAAGGGCATCGCGATTCTCGCATTCGGCACCATGGTGGCGCCGGCGCTGACCGCGGGCGATCAGCTCAATGCGACGGTCGCCAACATGCGTTTCATCAAACCGTTGGACGTCGAACTGGTCAGGCAACTCGCCGCCAGCCATGACGCGCTGGTGACGGTGGAAGAGGGCTGCGTCATGGGCGGCGCCGGTGCTGCGGTGGCAGAAGCGCTGGCCGAAGCCGGCATCGTCAAGCCTTTGCTGCATCTGGGTTTGCCGGACCGCTTCATCGATCATGGCGATGCAACGCAGCTGCTGGCTGCTTGCGGCCTTGACGGTGCAGGTATTGCGGCATCGATCGTGCAGCGCTTCGGCAAGGATGAGCCGCGTCTGGTGGTCAACAACGCTTGAGTAGTTTTTGAGTACGAGAATGACGACGTAAAAAAAGCGGCTTCGGCCGCTTTTTTATTATGATTTATATCATTACTGTTTTTCGTCTTCTGTACGACCTTTCTGCCACAGCACATCGCTGCCGCCCGCATAGCGATTGAGCACCCGCGACAGCACGAAACACAGATCCGACAAACGATTCAGATATTGCCGCGGCTGTGGATTCACCGCATCGGCTTGCGCCAGCGTCACCACGGCACGTTCAGCGCGGCGGCAGACGGTGCGGCACACATGCATCTGCGCCGCGGCGCGAGAACCGCCGGGCAGGATGAATTCTTTCAGCGGCGGCAAATCGGCGTTGTACTTCTCCAGCAGCGCATCCAGCCGCGCCACCTGGGTCTCGGTAATCAGGCTGTAGCCGGGAATGCACAGCTCTCCGCCCAGGTCGAACAGGTCATGCTGGATCGCCAGCAATTCCTCGCGCAAGCTCGCCGGCAAGTCTTCGCACAACAGCAGGCCGATGTGCGAGTTGAGTTCGTCCACCTCGCCCAGCGCATGAATACGCGGATGATCTTTCGCCGTGCGGCTGCCGTCGCCGAGTCCGGTGCTGCCGTCGTCGCCGGTGCGCGTTGCGATTTTGGAAAGTCGATTGCCCATACTTTTCTCTGCAAACAAAAGTCTTAAGGATAGGCCAAAAATCTGCGTTCAAAGCTCAAGTTGTCAGACAAATATAAAATATGTCTGCGGCAAGAGAGTAAAATCCCATAGAGGTTTTGACGAGAGGGCGGGCCGCTGCATCAGCGTTCCGGTGCGTTTCCGGCATGGAGCAATATTCCCTTGCGTCACTATTCCAACAGACAGAGAGACAAGCAATGAACCATATCGTTGATGCGCAGAAACTGCGCAAGCCAGTTCCCGAGGCGCTGCTGACATCCTTGCAGGCCTTGTTCGGCAACCGCTTTTCCACCACCCAGGCCATGCGCGAGCATCACGGCCGCGATGAATCCTCTTACGATCCGATGCTGCCCGACGCCGTCGTGTTCGCCCACACCACCGAGGAAGTCGCCGCCTTCATCAAGCTGTGCAGCAGCTATGAAGTCCCCGTGATCCCATACGGTACCGGCACTTCGCTGGAAGGCCACGTGCTGGCGCTGCAAGGCGGTATCACCATCGATCTGTCGCAGATGAACCAGGTGCTGGCCGTCAACGGCGAAGATCTGACCGCCACCGTGCAGGCCGGCGTCACGCGCAAACAGCTGAACCAGGAAATCAAGGATAGCGGTCTGTTCTTCCCCATTGACCCGGGCGCAGACGCTTCCATCGGCGGCATGGCCTCGACCCGCGCCTCCGGCACCAACGCCGTGCGTTACGGCACCATGCGCGAAAACACGCTGGCGCTGACGGTGGTCACCTCCGACGGCAACATCATCAAGACAGGCACGCGCGCCAAGAAATCTTCCGCAGGCTACGATCTGACCCGCGTCTACGTCGGCAGCGAAGGCACGCTCGGCATCATCACTGAAGTTACCGTGCGCCTCTACCCGCAGCCGGAAGCGGTCTCTGCGGCCATCTGTTCTTTCCCGAGCGTGGCAGATGCCGTCAACACCGTGATCCAGGCGATCCAGGTCGGCGTGCCGCTGGCGCGTGTCGAGCTGCTGGACGAAAACGGCGTCAAGGCGATCAACGCCCACGACAAGATGACGCTGCCAGAGAACCCGCTGCTGCTGTTTGAATTCCACGGCAGCGAGAACGGCGTCAAAGAGCAGGCCGAGATGGTGCAGGAACTTGCCAGCGACAACAACGCGCTCGGCTTCGAATGGGCTACACGTCCGGAGGACCGCACGCGTCTGTGGACCGCACGTCACAACGCCTACTTTGCACTGCTGCAACTGCGTCCCGGCGCACGCGCGATTTCCACCGACTGCTGCGTGCCGATTTCGCGTTTGGCCGAATGCGTGCTGGAGACCAAAGCCGATTGCGAATCGCAGGGCCTGATCCACGCCATCATCGGCCACGTCGGCGACGGCAACTTCCACGTGCAGATGATGGTCGATCCCAACGATCCGGCCGACATCGCCCGCGCTGAAGGCGTCAATGCGCGTATGGTTGCACGCGCGCTGGAAATGGACGGCACCTGTACGGGCGAACACGGCGTCGGCCTGCACAAGATGGATTTCCTGGTGCAGGAGCACGGCGAAGGCGCCATCGACGTCATGCGCGCGATCAAGCATGCACTCGACCCGAAGAACATCATGAACCCGGGCAAGATTGTTCGTTGGTAGTCAGACCTATCGTCGCTTAAACATCATCAGGCAGTACACCGGGACGCGCCATCGGACATGAGGCCGTCCCGCACTACAACAGCGCAACAGCACAACAGCAGGTAAAACAAGACATGGCAACACGCCTCCCTCCCGTCCATGCCCTTTCAGCATTCGAAGCTGCGGCGCGTCACAACTCGTTCGCCGTCGCGGCCGAAGAACTCTGCATCACGCCTTCGGCGCTGTCGCATCGTATTCGCCTGCTGGAAGATTTTGTCGGAGAGCGCTTGTTCTATCGCGACGGCCGTTCCATCGGCCTGTCGGAATTCGGCCGCCGCTATCTCGACGTCGTGCGTTCCGCGCTGCGCACGCTGACCGATTTCCCGATGCCGCATCGCAATGCGACGGTGCAGCCCAAGGTCAAGATCATGCTGCCGCCGACCTTTGCGCGCCACTTGCTGGTGCCGCGCATCGCCGAGTTCACGCAGCGCTTTCCCGACATCACCGTCGAGATGTATCTGTCGGTGCCGCTGTACGACCTGAGCCTGTCCGAAAGCGACGTCGAAATCCGTTTCGGCGCCGGCAACTATCCCAACTTCGTCACCGAAAAACTGTTCGAAGAACCCGCCTTTGCCGTCGCCAGCCCGGTCTATCTCAAGACCATCGCACCGCTGAAGACGCCGCAAGACCTGCAACACGCCAACCTGCTGCGCTCGGCGCTGGAACCCTGGCAGCCATGGTTCGAAGCCGCAGGCCTCAAGGACTGGCCGGAACCGTCTACCGGCCTGCGCGTCGACGATCTCGGCTTGTTGCTGGAATCGGTGCGCCACGGCTACGGCGTCGGCCTCACACGTCAGCATTTCGCGGAAGAACTGCTGGCACGCGGTGAAATCGTCGAACTGTTCGATGTCCGCCTGCGTACGCCGCCGCATGCCTATTACGTGGTGTATGAGAAGCAGATTCGCGAGCGGCCGGAAGTGGATGCTTTCATCGATTGGCTGCAGAACGCCTTCAAGAACATCTGACGCGCGAAGAAACCGCCGCTGGCCGCGTTGCAACTCCTTGCCGTGCTCGCGCACTGTCTGCGTCGCTGCGCCTTGCCAGCGACGCTTTCTTCACGCGTCGGCACGGGTGAAGTCCCTGAAAGTTATTCATAGCGCGGCGTGAATTCTTTTCAGTGCACCCAAGCCACGCTTTTCGCTATCCCGAGCCGAAATTCGCTACACTTCAGGCATTGCGAAGACAACAGCGAGACAAGCATTCAATATCGGCAACCATAAGCCGACACTAAAACTACCGTCATCGCCGCGTCCCAGCCCAAAGCCAAACGAGGTCACGCATGAACGCCCCAGTTGCTCCCTTATTTTCTCCCGCGCGTCAGCGCGAGGTGGTTGCCGCGCTGAAAGCGGTGGTGCCGCCGCATTGCGTGCTGTTCGACGAAGAAGACACCCGTCCTTACGAGTGCGACGGCCTTGCCGCCTATCGCCAGTTGCCGATGGTCGTGGTCTTGCCTGAGAACGAAGCGCAGGTGGTCGCCATCCTCAAGACTTGCAATGATCTGAAAGTCCAGATCGTCCCGCGCGGCGCCGGTACCGGTTTGTCCGGCGGCGCGATGCCGATTGCCGACGGCGTGGTGGTGTCGACCGCCAAGTTCAACAAGATCGTCAGCATGGACAAGTACTCACGGACTGCCGTGGTGCAGCCCGGCGTGCGCAATCTGGCGATCTCGGAAGCGGCCGCGCCTTATGGCCTGTACTACGCGCCCGATCCTTCTTCGCAGATTGCCTGTTCCATCGGCGGCAACGTTGCTGAAAATTCCGGCGGCGTGCATTGCCTCAAATACGGCCTGACCGTCCATAACGTCTTGCGCGTGCGCGTGGTCACCATCGAAGGCGATGTGGTCGAACTCGGCAACGCCGGCCTCGATGCTCCCGGCCTTGATCTGCTGGCGGTATTCATCGGTTCAGAAGGCATGCTCGGCATCGTTACTGAAGTCACCGTCAAGCTGGTGCCCAAACCGCAGCAGGCGCGCGTGATCATGGCATCGTTCGACGACGTGGTGAAGGGCGGCAACGCCGTCGCCAACGTGATCGCCGCCGGCATCATCCCGGCCGGCCTGGAGATGATGGACAAGACCAGTTCGCGGATGGTGGAGCCTTTCGTCAAGGCCGGCTACGACATCGACGCCGAAGCGATCCTGCTGTGCGAGTCCGATGGCACCACCGAAGAAGTCGAGGAAGAAATCGGCCGCATGAGCGAAGTGCTCAACGCCAGCGGCGCTACCGCCATCGCCGTATCGCAATCCGAAGCTGAGCGCCTGCGCTTCTGGTCGGGCCGCAAGAACGCCTTCCCGGCGGCGGGCCGCATCTCTCCGGATTATTACTGCATGGACGGCACCATTCCACGCAAGAAGCTGGCGGAAGTCCTGCTCGGCATCGCCAGGATGGAAGGCAAGTACGGCTTGCGCTGCGCCAACGTGTTCCATGCGGGCGACGGCAATCTGCATCCCTTGATTCTGTTCGACGCCAACCTCGCGGATGAATTTCACCGCGCCGAATTGTTCGGCGCCGAAATTCTCGAGCTGTGTGTCGAAGTCGGCGGCACCATTACCGGCGAGCATGGCGTGGGTATCGAAAAAATCAACTCCATGTGCGTGCAGTTTTCGTCGGAAGAACGAGAAGCCTTCTTCAAGGTCAAGCGCGCCTTCGACCCGGCTTTCCTGCTCAACCCCGACAAGGCGATCCCGTCGCTGCATCGCTGTGCCGAGTACGGCAAGATGCATGTGCAGCGCGGCCAGATCAAATTCCCGGATTTGCCGAGATTCTGAAGATGACCGAACCATTGCACATATTCAAAGAACGCATCGTCGCGGCCACGGCAAGCGCAACGCCGTTGCAGATCCGCGGCGGTGGCACCAAGGACTGGTACGGCCAGGAACTGCGCGGCGAAGTGCTCGACACGCGACCCTACAGCGGCATCGTCGATTACGAGCCGACCGAGCTGGTGATCACCGCGCGTTGCGGTATGCCGCTGTCGGAGATCGACGCGGCGTTAGCCGCCAATAATCAAGTGCTGGCATTTGAGCCGCCACGCTTCGGCGGCATATCGACCGTCGGTGGCATGGTCGCCGCAGGCTTGTCCGGACCGGGCCGCCAGTTCAGCGGATCGGTGCGCGACTTCGTGCTCGGCGCCGATCTGATGGATGCGCAAGGACAAGTCCTGCACTTCGGCGGCCAGGTCATGAAGAACGTCGCCGGCTATGACGTCTCGCGTCTGTTGACCGGTTCGCTCGGCACGCTCGGTCTGATTCTGCAAGTTTCGCTGAAGGTCTTGCCGCAGCCGTTTGCGAGCAGCACGCGGGTGTTCGAGGTCGACGAGGCCAATGCGATCCGTTTGCTCAACGAATGGGGCGGCCAGCCGCTGCCGGTGTCGGCCAGCGCCTGGGTCAACGGCGTGCTGACCATACGCCTGTCGGGGGCGCAGGCTGCCGTCGATGCCGCGCAGAAAAAACTGGGCGGCACGGAGCTGACCAACGGCGACGATTTCTGGCGCGATTTGCGTGAGCAAAGTCACAGCTTCTTTGCCGACACCGCGGCGCCGTTGTGGCGGATCTCCTTGCCATCGGTAGCGCAACCTCTGCCGTTAGCCGGTGCGCAACTGATTGAATGGGGCGGCGCGCAGCGCTGGTATCGCGGCGATGCAAGCGCGGAGGCGATTCGCGCTGCGGCGGTCGCGGCAGGCGGTCACGCCAGCCTGTATCGCGGCGGCGACAAGAGCGTCGGCGTGTTCCATCCGCTCGCGCCCGCAGTTGCCAAAATCCACCGCAATCTCAAAGCCTCCTTCGACCCGTCCGGCATTTTCAATCCCGGTCGCATGTACAGCGAGTTCTAATCTATGCAAACCAATCTGGCCGATTTCATCCGCGACACTCCCGAAGGCAAGGAAGCCGATGCCATTCTGCGTTCCTGCGTGCACTGCGGATTCTGCACGGCGACGTGCCCGACCTATCAATTGCTGGGCGACGAACTGGACGGCCCGCGCGGCCGCATCTATCTCATCAAGCAAGTGCTGGAAGGCAAGCAAGCCACCGCCGCCACGCAATCGCATCTGGACCGTTGCCTGACCTGCCGCAATTGCGAATCCACTTGTCCATCGGGCGTGCAATACGGCCGCCTGGTCGATATCGGCCGCAAGGTGGTCGAAGATCAGGTGCCGCGTCCGTTCGCGCAGCGCGTAGTGCGCACGACGCTCAAAACCTTGTTGCCGAACAAGTGGCTGTTCAACCCGGCGATGAAGGCCGGTCAGCTGGTGCGCCCGCTGCTGCCGCAAAAGCTGCAGAACAAGGTGCCGCCGAAACAGGACGCAGGCCAGTGGCCGACGCGCACCCATGCGCGCAAGATGCTGATGCTCGACGGCTGCGTGCAACCGGCCATGTCGCCCAACATCAACAGCTCAACTGCACGCGTGCTGGATGCACTCGGCGTTGAATTGGTCGTTCCGCCGAAAGCCGGCTGCTGCGGAGCGATTCGTTATCACCTCAACGACCAGGATGGCGGCCTCGACGACATGCGCCGCAATGTCGACGCATGGTGGCCGTATGTGGACGGCTCGGCAGGATTCACCGTCGAAGCGATCGTGATGAACGCCTCCGGCTGCGGCGCCACCGTCAAGGAATACGGCCATCTGCTGCAGCACGACGCTGCCTACGCCGCCAAGGCGCATCGCATCTCGCAACTGACGCGCGACATCAGCGAGATCCTGCCTGACTTCGAAGCCGAGTTGGCCGGCAAACTCAAGGGCAAGATCGGTAAACGCGTGGCCTATCATCCGCCGTGCACTTTGCAGCATGGGCAGAAGATTCGCGGCAAGGTGGAGCAGATTCTTGGCAGCGCCGGCGTCGACGTCAAGCTGTGCGCTGACAGTCATTTATGTTGCGGTTCTGCAGGGACGTATTCGGTGTTGCAGCCGGAGCTGTCTTATCGTTTGCGTGACAACAAGCTTCATAATTTGCAG
Organism: Herbaspirillum sp. GW822-FHT03A08; assembly: GCF_058801885.1. Lineage (NCBI taxonomy): Bacteria > Pseudomonadati > Pseudomonadota > Betaproteobacteria > Burkholderiales > Oxalobacteraceae > Herbaspirillum > Herbaspirillum sp. GW822-FHT03A08. Next base: position 75,177 of record NZ_JBXANR010000009.1, read on the forward strand.
GCGACTCAGCCGGACATGATTGTGTCGGGGAATATCGGGTGTCTGACGCATTTGCAGTCGGGGACGGATACGCCGGTGAAGCATTGGATTGAGTTGTTGGATGCAGCGTTGGTGGGAGCGTGAGCGGTTCCGATTTGTGCGCGTCGCCAACGGCAGCTCATAAGCGGAAGGCGAAACCGGCTCGCCTTCGGCATCGCGCTTTCAATATTCTCTGTAGCTAATTATTTCGTCGTCCCAGCGAACGCTGGGACCCAGTGGCGTCAGCGCATCATTCAATCGTTTTCACGACGCCGGGTTCCAACCTGCGTTGGAACGAAAAAGCCAAGGAGGTCAGATAAGATGAAACTATTTTCGTCCCCTGGCGATGCGAAGCGAGCCAGTCTCGAAGTCCGCTTGAGAGTAGCCGCCGGGCTACCCCCGGCACGGTCGTCCGAAGAAAGAAAAATCCAACCTGCCTAAGCAGCGTGACGGAACAAGCTGCACGCAAACAAAAAGCGGCCCAAAAAGAGAGCCGCCTTCATCAGCCAGGCAAGAAAAAATCAAGCATGCAAAACCTGCTGCCCATGCTTGGGAATCCACTCCTGCAGCGTAATCTCAATCGTGATGAACGACAGATTCGCCCCCCGCACAAAACGCCCCGCAAAAATCTTCCCCTCCACATCCGCCACCACACCTTGCAGCGGATTCGCATGCGGCTTACCGCCGGAAAATCCGATCTCGCCGAAGACATTCAGTATCTCCACTCCAGGCCCGTTGATTTCCATTTCCCGCCAGCCGGTCGGCGTGGCGTATTCCAGATGCGCATCGATCAGGCTGCCGATGGCGCCGCGCACGATGGCGGTTTGCATGCCGTATTGGCGGCATAGCGCTTCCACGCTTTCAGTGAGGTCCTGATTGGGCTTGAGTCGGGCCATCACCAGTTTTCCCAGTGTGCCTTCTTCTACCTGAATGTCGTTGTCGTTAGTAAGTGTCTCTGTATTTTTTGTCAGTGTCGATGTCGTCATCATGATTCCATGGGTGTCGGATGCAATAGACTGAATAGCGTCTCTTCATCGCTGTTGACGACGAAAGCGCCCTGGGAAAACAAGCACAGGCGGATGATGAGCGGATCGTCGCCCACTTCCACCGTGTCGAGCAATAAATGCCCGCCGTGAATCGCACCATCGCCGTCAAGGAAGCCGGCGTGGCAATGCAGCAGTATTTTTCCTTCCTGATTCTGGCCGACCGTGATCGCTCCGGTGACGAAGGTGATCACGCCTTCCAATACGTGCGGCGGACCGTAGTCGTACGGACGGTTGGCGTCGCGGGTGTTTTCGATGCGGTGGTAGTGCAGCTTGCGCGCGGTGCCGCCGCACATGCGGCCGACGCCACCGCGTTGGCCATAACGGTTCAGTACTTCACGCAGGGCTTCGCCGACTTTGGTCCCGGGTTGCAGCGTGATACGTAATTCTTCCGCCGGATTGGCTTCCAGATCCAGCGTGCGCGGGTAGCTCTGCTGGCCGGCGTGAAGAAACTTGCGTACCTCGACAAAGCCCGGATGGCCGTCGGCGGACTTGTTGGAAATTTTCATAAACGATAGTCACCTTTCTCCTCAAGCAAACTTTTGATCTGCTTTTTGACAATCTTTCCATAACCGGATTTCGGCATGGTCTCCCAGAACACGAAGCGGCGCGGCCATTTGTATTTGGCGATGCGGCTCTCCAGATGCGACAACAGCGCATCGCCGTCTGCGGTCTGGCCGGACTTGGCGACGATGACGGCGATGCCGCTTTCGCCCCACTTGGGATCCGGCACGCCGAGCACCGCCACTTCGGACACCGACGGATGCGTCAGCAGCGCTTCTTCGATCTCGCGCGGATAAACGTTGGAGCCGCCCGAGATGTACATGTCGGATGAGCGGCCGGTGATGTAGAGGAAGCCGTCTTCGTCGACGTGGCCGAGGTCGCCGGTGTGGAACCAGTCGCCCTTGAAGGCCTTGGCGTTGGCGTCCGGATTGTTGTGATAGCCCATGAAGACGGCCGGGCCGCGCACGCAGATTTCGCCGGTTTCGAATGCCTTCAATTTTTTGCAGCTGTCATCGAGGATGGCGATTTCCATGCCGGTACGCGGCATGCCGCAGGAACCGACACGCGCTTTCGGATGAGCGTCATCCGCTTCGTGCATGTACGGCGGCAGGAAGGTGATATTGCCGGTGACTTCGCCGAGGCCGTAATACTGCACCAGCACCTTGCCGAGTTTCTTCAGGGCATACACCTGATCGGCACGGTACATCGGCGCACCGGCGTAGATGACGTGTTTGAGGGAGCTGTGATCGTAGCGGTCGACGGATTCGTCTTCGGTGAGGATCTTGACGATGGTCGGCACGGTGAACATGTTGTCGACGCGGTGACGTTGTACGAGTTGCCAGGCTTCTTCCGGCACCAGGCGTTCGGTCGACAACAGGATGCTGGCTGCGCCGCGCGCGGTGTTGACGACAGCGTGGATGCCGGCGCCGTGCGACAGCGGCGCGACGACCAGCGAGCGCGACTGATGCGTCAGACCGGGCAGCAAGTCAGCGAGGTGATTGGTGACGACGAAGGCCATCTGGCCGTGCGACAGCATGCCTGCTTTCGGGTGGCCGGTGGTGCCTGAGGTGTAGAAGAACCACAGCGGGTCTTCGTAATCGACTTCTACTTCGTCGAAAGACTGGTGCGCGCCCGCCGCAGTGGCGAGCGTTTCGAAATCGAGTTCTCCCGCGCGCGGCTCTTGCAGCGCGATGACGTGTTTCAGTGCGGGAGAAACTTCCTTTACCGCGTCAACGTAGTTGGCGAAACCGCGATCGTACAGCATCACGCTGGCGCCGCTGGACTGGCCGAGATACGCAGCTTCCGGCGGCGTGATTCGCACGTTGGTCGGGACCCATACCATGCCCAGCTTGAATGCCGCCCAGGCGCTTTCAAAAATCTGCAGGTTGTTGCGGGAGTGAACCAGCATCTTGTCGCCCTTGCTCACGCCCAGTTTTTGCAGCGAGTGGGCGAGGGTGTCGACGCGGTCGTTGATTTGTTTCCAGGTGGCGATTTTGTCGCCCTTGCCGTCCGGCGTACCGTCGCCGATGATCAGGCCGGGTTCATCGGGAAAGCGGCGGGCGACGTCGGATAGAAGCCGCCCCAGGTTCATTACTTTGGTTAACATCGTCTCGCTCGTGTGTATTTTTTTATGTGGTCTGTACTACTGATATTGCTGCCGCTATTGCTTGCTGCACCTACTGCTGTCGTCCCAGCGCATGCTGGGACCCAGTGCCGTCATCGATCGCTTTCACGACACTGGATTCCAGCGTGTGCTGGAATGACGGAGAAAGATTTTCGCCGGTAGATTAATGCACGCGTTCCAGAATGCTGACGTAATTCGCGACCGCTGCGCCGCCCATGTTGAATACACCCGCATAGCGCGCATTCGGGATCTGCATGTCGCCCGCATCATGGCTGGCCTGCATCGCCGCCATTACGTGCATCGATACGCCGGTGGCGCCGACCGGATGGCCCTTGGACTTCAGGCCGCCGGAAGGATTGATCGGCAGGCGGCCGTTCTTGGCAGTGACGCCGTCGAGAATCGCCCGTGCGCCCTGGCCGGGTTCGGCCAGGCCCATGGCTTCATACTCAAGTAACTCTGCAATGGTGAAGCAGTCGTGCGTTTCAACCAGCGACAGATCCAACAGTTTCAGATCGGCTTGTTTCAATGCCTGCTGCCATGCCAGCGTTCCGGCTTCAAAGCGTGTCGGGTCGCGGCGCGACAGCGGTAGAAAATCGTTGACGTGCACGGCGGCGCGGAAGGTCACGGCGCGTTGCATGGTCTTGGCGACGTCGGCGGCGCTCAGCACCAGCGCGGCAGCTCCGTCGGAGATCAGCGAGCAGTCGGTGCGCTTCAGCGGGCCGGCGACAAAGGGATTTTTTTCCGACACATTGCGGCAAAAATCGAAACCGAAATCCTTGCGCATGTGGGCGTAAGGATTACTCATGCCGTTCTTGTGATTCTTGGCGGCAATGGCGGCCAACGCGTCCGACTGATCGCCGTAGCGATCAAAGTAGGCCTGCGCAATCTTGCCGAACACGCCGGCAAAGCCGCCGGGGATGCCGGCTTCTTCCTTGGCGTAGCAGCATTTCAGCAGCACTTCGCCGACTTGCGGCGTGGCGAGCTCGGTCATTTTTTCAAAGCCGATCACCAGCGCGTGCTTGGCCTGGCCGGACAAAATCGATTGCATGCCCGAGTGGATGGCTGCCGAACCGGTGGCGCAGGCGTTCTCGACGCGTACGGCAGGCTTGAAGCGCAGCGCAGGCAGGGTGTTGACCACCAGCGACGAGGGGAAATCCTGATACAGAAAGCCGCCGTTGAAGGTGCCGATATGGATGGAGCCGATGTCTTCCGGCGTCAGGCCGGCGTGTTCGATGGCTGCCTTGGCGACCTGGCCTATCAGCGCCTCCGGATCGATGCCGTCGAGTTTGCCGAATTGGGAGTGGTTCCAGCCGGTGATGCAGGGTGAGGATGCGGTCATGTGCGCAGTCATGTGAATTCCTGAAAAGAGTGTGTTGGAACAGCAATATGCAAAAACGATGCCACGATTTTTTTAGCCCGCCGCTGTCTCGCTTGCGTTGATTTTTATGGTGTCGGCCGGGTGTGACTGGCCTGAGATGACGCGGTTTGCAGGCCGTGATGGCGGTAAACATAGCACGTCGCGAGCGGCTTTGGATTTGCTGCGCTGCGGGATGAATTTGGCGCCTGAAACGATGACAACTGTATGGCAACTGTATAAGGCATGCGACAGGTGTCGCAGGAAAATAAACACCCGATATACCGCTTACATCCCTTGTCGAAGCAGGCGTTTATCGCAGAGAATGTACTTGCAATGCCGACTTCAGGGAGGGGCGCGCAAGTCTGTGGGCACACGTCGACGACTTGGCATCCAAATTGCTCTAGGACGCATAAGCAGTGCTGAATTAGTCGTTACTAGTATCGGCAACATAAATTAACCAAAACTAAAATCAGGAGACAAACAGATGGGTAACCCAACTGCTAGCATCACTCGCCGTCGTTTTTTGAAGACTGTTTCCGTTGCCTCGGCGGCTGCTGCCACCGGCATGATGTCGACCCGGGCATTCGCCGCCGCTGAGTTCACGCTGAAGTACGCCAACAACCTGCCGGCAACTCACCCGATGAACGTGCGCGCCAAAGAGATGGCCGCCAAGATCGCGACCGAATCCAAGGGCCGCATCGACTTCCAAGTGTATCCGAACAACCAGCTCGGCAACGATACCGACACGCTGGGCCAGGTACGCTCAGGCGCGGTCGACTTCTTCACACTGTCGCCACTGATCCTCGGCACGCTGGTGCCGGCCGCCCAGATCAGCGGCGTCGGTTTCGCCTTCAAGGATTACAACCAGGTCTGGGCCGCCCTGGACGGCGAGCTCGGCGCACACGTGCGCAAGCAGATCGACGCCAAGTCGACCGTCTTCGCATTTGAAAAAATCTGGGACAACGGCTATCGCCAGATCACCAACAGCACGCGTCCGATCAACAAGCCGGAAGACCTCAAGGGCATGAAGCTGCGCGTGCCGCCAAGCCCGCTGTGGACTTCGATGTTCCGTGCTTTCGATTCGGCTCCGGCCAGCATCAACTTCGCCGAAGTATATTCTGCGCTGCAGACCAAGATCGTCGAAGGCCAGGAGAATCCGATGGCGATCATCTCGACCGCCAAGCTGTACGAAGTGCAGAAATACTGCTCGATGACCAATCACATGTGGGACGGCTTCTGGTTCCTCGCCAACAAGAAGTCCTTCGAGCGCTTGCCGAAGGACTTGCAGGAAATCGTTACCCGCAACGTCAATGAAGCCGGCATGAAGCAACGCGCCGACGTCAAGGCGCTGAACGATTCGCTGGCGACTGAAATGAAGGGCAAGGGCCTGGCCTTCAACGACACCGACAATGAAGCCTTCCGCGCCAAGCTGCGCAGCGCCGGTTTCTACGCCGAGTGGCACAAGAAGTTCGGCGACGAACCTTGGGCGCTGTTGGAGAAATACACCGGAAAGTTGGCGTAAATGGAAGCGGCGATGACCGAAGTGAGAATGCCTTCTGCATCGGCGCCGACCAACCCGCTGGCGCGTCTGCTGGCGGGCGTCAACCGCGGCGTAATGCACGTTGTCGCCGCCGTTGCCGCAGCACTGGTGGTGGTGGAAACCGCGGTGCTGCTGGCCGGCGTGATCTACCGCTACGCGCTGCACGATCCGCTGATCTGGTCCGATGAGCTGGCCTCGACGCTGTTCATCTGGCTGTCGATGCTGGGTGCGGTGCTGGCGCTGGACCGTGGCGAACACATGCGCCTGACCGCCATCGTCAACCGGCTCTCGGATAAATGGCGTATCTGGCTGGAGACCGTGGCGGCATTGATCGTCTGCATCTTCGTGCTGATGATCATCCATCCGGCTGTCGATCATGCGTCGGAGCAGATGGCGATCACCACGCCTGCATTGGAAATTCCTGACGGCTTGCGTGCGGCAGCCTTGCCGGTCGGCGCGATCCTGATGTTCCTGGCGGCGATTGCGCGCATGGCCAGCCGGTCCAGCATCAAACAGGTGGCTTCTGCGATAGCGGTGGTGGCGGTGATCGGTGCAGTCTTATGGATCAGCAAGCCGGCTCTGCTGGCGATGGGCAACTACAACCTGATCGTGTTCTTCGTGCTGCTGATCGGTGTTTGCGTGGCGGGCGGGATTCCGATTGCGTTTGCCTTCGGGACTGCCACCATGGCCTATCTGACGATCGCCACCGGCGCGCCGATGATGATTGTGGTCAGCCGCATGGACGAGGGCATGTCCAGTCTGATCCTGCTGTCGGTGCCGCTGTTCGTGCTGCTCGGTTCCTTGCTGGAAATCAGCGGTCTGGCGCGCACCTTGATTGATTTCATGGCGGCCTTGCTGGGCCATGTCCGCGGCGGCCTGCAGTACGTGCTGCTGGGTGCGATGTTCCTGGTGTCCGGCATCTCCGGCTCGAAGGCGGCCGACATGGCGGCGATTGCCCCGGCGCTGTTCCCGGAAATGAAGAAGCGCGGCTCCAAGCCGGAAGAACTGGTGGCCTTGCTGTCGTCCTCCGGCGCCATGACCGAAACCATTCCACCGAGTCTGGTGCTCATCACCATCGGCGCCGTGTGCAGCGTGTCCATCACGGCCTTGTTCATCGGCGGCCTGATGCCGGCGGTGATTGCGACCATTGCCATCGGCATCATCTGCTGGTTCCGCGCCCGCCGCGAACCGATGCCGGATGTCAAACGCGCCACCATCGGCGTCATCGGTAAAACCTTCATCGCCGCGATTCCTGCACTGGCCTTGCCGATGCTGATCCGCGTGGCGGTGATTGAAGGTGTGGCGACCGCAACCGAAGTGGCGACGATTGGCGTGGCCTACACCGTCATTGTCGGCCTGATCATGCACGCTTTCATGAAGCATCTCGACTTCAGGCGCATCTACCCGATGCTGGTGGAAGCGGCGACTTTGTCGGGCGCGATCCTGCTGATCATCGGCATGGCGACCTCGATGGCGTGGGCGCTGACGCAGTCGGGCTTCTCGGCCAAGCTGGTGGCGCTGATGCAGGGTGTGCCCGGCGGCGGCATGGGTTTCCTGCTGATCACCATCGTCATCTTCATCGTGCTGGGCAGCATCCTGGAAGGCATTCCGGCCATCGTGCTGTTCGGGCCGCTGCTGTTCCCGGTTGCGCGTTCACTCGGTATCCATGACGTGCACTACGCCATGGTGGTGATTCTGGCGATGGGCATCGGCTTGTTCGCACCGCCGTTCGGCGTCGGCTTCTATGCCGCCTGCGCGATCGGCAAGGTGTCGCCGGACAAGGTCTTCAACCGGGTCTGGAGTTATCTGGCGGCGCTGGTGGTGGCCTTGCTGGTGGTGGCTGCGGTGCCTTGGATTTCCATCGGCTTCCTGGAACACTGATTAACAAAAAAAATATCTAAAAACGGCGGCTTGCACCTTTCCTCCGCAAGCCGCCATCCTCACGGAGACAACATGAACCAAAATGATAGCGGCGCCCGCGTGGCGCTCGTGACGGGCGGAGCCATGGGTATCGGCGCCGCAATTTCCCAGCGTCTGGCGCGTGACGGCTACACCGTGCTGGTCTCGGACATCAATCTGGAAGCGGCCAAAGCGACCGCCGACAAGATCAACGCCGATGGCGGCAAAGCTGCGGCGCTGGCGATGGATGTCAGCAAGGCGGAATCGATTGCCGCTGCTTTCGCCAACGTCGACAAGGACTACGGCCGCTGCGATGTGCTGGTCAATAATGCCGGTGTCGCCAAAACGTTTCCCTTCCTCGACTACCCGCTCGATAACTGGCTGCTGACGATGAACATCAACGTCACCGGCGTGATGCTGTGCGGCCAGCACGCCGCGCGCATGATGGTGCGCAGAAAATGGGGCCGCATCGTCAATATTTCCTCTGTTTCAGGTATCCGCGCCGGCACCGGACGCACGGCTTACGGCACATCGAAAGCCGCCGTCATCGGCCTGACCAAACAGATGGCCATCGAACTCGCCGGACATGGCGTCACGGTCAACAGTGTCGCGCCCGGTCCGGTTGATACGCCGCTGACGCAAGCAGTGCACTCGCCGGAAACGCGCAAGAGCTTCACCGACGGCGTGCCCATGCATCGCTACGGCAGCACCGATGAAATCGCTGCGGCGGTGTCTTTCCTGGCGGCCGACGATTCGTCCTATATCACCGGTCACGTGGTGCCGGTGGACGGCGGCTTCGTGGCAGCCGGCATCCTCGACATCTGAACGGAGCACACCCATGGCACGCGCAATGGAAGACAAGGTCGTCATCGTCAGCGGCGCAGGTTCGGTCGGCGAAGGCTGGGGCAACGGCAAGGCGGCGGCGGTGCTGTACGCGCGCGAAGGTGCGCGCGTGCTGGCGGTCGACCGCAACCTGCAGGCTGCGCAGGAAACCTGCGACCTGATCCGCAGCGAAGGCGGCACATGTGAAGTAATCGCCGCCGACGTGTCGAAGACGCCGGACATCGAAGCCATGGTGCAAGCCGCGCTCGATCATTTCGGCCGCATTGACGTCTTGCACAACAACGTCGGCATCGCCGAAACCGGCGGCCCGGTCGAGGCCAGCGAAGAGAGCTGGAACCGCGTCATCGCCATCAATCAGACCAGCGTCTTCATGACCTGCAAGCACGTCCTGCCGGTGATGGAAAAACAAAAGAAGGGCGCCATCGTCAACATCTCGTCACTGGCGGCGATTCGCTGGGTCGGCTTTCCTTACGTCGCCTATTCGGCGTCCAAGGCGGCGATGCTGGCGCTGACCAAGAACATCGCGATGCAATACGCACCGCTCGGCATTCGCGCCAACTGCGTGCTGCCGGGACTGATGGACACGCCGATGATTCGAGAACCGCTGAAGGCATCCTACGGCGGTGACATCGAAGAGATGCGCCGCAAGCGTCACGCGCAATGTCCGATGGGACACATGGGCGACGCATGGGACGTGGCGCATGCGGCCTTGTTCCTGGCATCGGATGCTGCGCGTTATGTGACCGGCGTGGATCTGATCGTCGACGGCGGGCTGAGCCTCAAATGCGTCTGATGCAATCACTGCAGAGATGACCCTGCTGCGTCAGGCAGTCTGGCCGCGGCGCAAGGCGGACCAGACTTCCTCCGCCGTTTCCACAAAGGTCTGGATACAGGGATTGCGGTTGTCCTTGTTCCAGATCACCGCAACTTCCACGACAGGGGCATCGGTCAGCGGCTTGAAGACCGTGGTTTCCAGATGCATGGCTTGCATCGAATTCGGCACCATTGCCACGCCCAGACCTTCGCCGACCAGGTTGACGATGGTCTGCTGCAGGTTGGCTTCCAGCTTGATGCGCGGGCGGAAGCCGGCAGCCTGGCAGCAATTGACGATCAGGTCGTAGACCACCGGCGCAATCGCGCGCGGGATGCTGACGAACGGATCGTCGGCCAGATCTCTGGCTGAAATCTTTTCACGTGAGGCCAGCCGGTGGTTTTTCGGCAGCACCGCCACCAGCGGCTCGGAAAAGATGGTGCGGCTGTCCAGCCCGCTGCAATCCTCGGGGCGATACATGATGCCGACGTCGCGCTTTCCCTCCTTGATATCTACCGCCAGCAGATTGGGCACATGCTCCGTCAGCCGCATGTCGACCTCCGGATAATTGGCTGAATAATGGCGCGTCACCGACGGCAGGATGTTATAGGCCGTCGACATCATGAAACCGACCAGCAGCGCGCCGCTCTTACCGGCCCCTGTGCTGACGGCATTGCGCCTGGCGCGCTCCAGTGCATGAAAAATTTCAGCAGTGTCCCGGTAGAAATGTTTGCCCGCTTCGGTCAGTTGCACGCTGCGTTTGCTGCGGTCGAACAACTGCACGCCCAACTCTTTCTCCAGCGCCGCAATCTGCCGTGTGAGCGGCGGTTGCGAGATATGCAACAGCTCGGCAGCGCGTCCGAAATGGAGGGTTTCTGCTACGGTGCGGAAATAGGTGAGGTGGCGCAATTCAATCATTTGATACCTTTAAGGTATTAATTGTGTGTCTATATTGTATTGGAAGTTATCAGATAAGCTGGCTATTCTTTGCCGCAGAGTCAGCTTACTTGCGACTGGCTCACAGAAATCCTTCACTGTTTCAGCTGGCTGGGAAGAGAATTTCAAAGGCGCAAGCGGCCATAAGCCGGACAGACGCCACATAAGAAAAAGCAGTTCATAGACAGGAGACAAATCATGCCGACATCCACGGTAGACCTCGCTACGGCGCGCAGATATGTCAATAGCGCACGCTATCGCTCACTCGATGAACTCTGTGGCGGCGATCCGCAGATGCAAGACCTGATCGCGCGCGGCAAGCGCCTGATCGACAAGAACATTCCGATTCTGATCCTCGGCGAAACCGGCACCGGCAAAGAGTACCTGTCGCGCGCGCTGCATGCTTACAGCGAGCGCCGCGCCGCCAATTGGGTGGCGGTGAACTGTGCGTCGATTCCGGAAAGCCTGGCCGAGAGTGAACTCTTCGGCTACTGCAAGGGCGCATTCTCCGGCGCGCTGCCGGGCGGCATGAAGGGCAAGGTGCAGCAGGCCGATGGCGGCACGCTGTTCCTCGATGAAATCGGGGACATGCCGTTCTCGCTGCAGACGCGCTTGCTGCGCGTGCTGTCGGAGCGTGAAGTCATTCCGCTGGGCGCGGCGCATCCGGTGCCGGTCGACGTCCATCTGATCTGCGCCACGCATCAGGACCTGAAGACGCTGGTGGCGCAGGGCCGCTTCCGCGAAGATTTGTATTACCGCATCGCCGGCGGCGTATTGCGTCTGCCGTCGCTGCGTACACGCGCCGACAAGCGTGAGCTGATCATGCAGATGATCGCCGACGAGATGCCGGGGCAAGACATCGATGAGCGCATCATCGCACCGCAAGCCTTGCAGCAAATGCTGGCGTATCCGTGGCCGGGCAACTTGCGCCAGATGCATGCCGTGGTGCGCTACTGCTGCGCCGTCATGAACGGCGACCGGATTGAAGTCGCCGATTTGCCGGAAGAGCTGATGGAGTCGTTTGCAACGTCGGTTCCCGCCTCTCATCATTTTGTGGGGCTGAATACTGTTTCAGCCTCTAACTCAGTGTCCAACATTCGCAGCATCGTGCCACAAGCCGGTGTTGCCGACATCCTTCCTCGCCAACCAGGCGGCCCGCTCGGGGACGAGCGCACGCGCGTTATCGATGCGCTGGTCGGCAGTCGCTGGAATATTTCCGCCGCTTCGCGCCAACTGGGAATGTGCCGCGCCTCGCTGTATCGCAAATTGCGCCAACTGGATATCCCGCATGTGCGCGATCAGGCGATGCCGGCATACGCGGCGGCTTGATTTGCCGTTTGATTGAAATTCGCGCTGCACCTATAGTCACTGTCGCTTTGCATCGGCACGCAGAACGCCGGGGGCAGAGCGCGGACTTGTGCCGTACATCCATGACAAAACAGAAGAGCTCCGCTCCGATACTGAGGAAAATTTAGGAAGATTATGAAAGTTTTTTACGACAAAGACGCAGACCTGTCCCTGATCAAGAACAAGAACGTGACCATCATCGGTTACGGTTC
>NZ_JBXANR010000010.1:0-39472 GCF_058801885.1 Herbaspirillum sp. GW822-FHT03A08
ACTGGATTACAGCGCAAACAAAAGTCAAACCCAAAAGCACTAAGCCCATCCCTGACGGGATGGGCTTAGTTTTTTACATCGATATGCACCTCTATATATGGGGACATCGCACGGCACGAATCTCAACGCTTAATAACTGCGGCCCCGCGCCCACAAAGCAATCAGGCGAACTTCGTAAAGTCCGGCCTGCGCTTTTCGAAGAAGGCCGTAAAAGCCTCCTTCGCCTCCGGCGCAGTCAGCATCTTGGCAAAGTGATCGATTTCCGCCCCCATCTGCGTCTCAGTCGCGGCGACGCGGTTCTTTTTCATCAATTGCTTGGTGATGCGAATCGAACTCGCCGGCAGCGCCGCCAGCTTGGCCGCCTGCTTCTGAGCGAAGGGCAGCAGTTCATCCACTGTCATGACACGATTGACGATACCCATGTCGCGCGCCTCCGCCGCATCGAAAGCCTCGCCGAGCAGCAGTTTCTCGGCAGCGCGCTGGTAACCGACCAGATGCGGCAACAGCAAAGACGACGCAGCCTCGGGGCATAGCCCCAACTGGGTGAACGGCATCGAGAATTTGGCATTGTCTGCGGCATAGACCAGGTCGCAGTGCAGCAGCAGCGTCGTCCCGATACCGACGGCAACGCCGGAAACGGCCGCGACCACTGGCTTGCTGGCGTGGCTGATCTCCCACAGAAACTGGAACACCGGCGCCTCCTTGCTATTGGGAGGATTCTTAAGGAAGTCCTCCAGGTCGTTGCCTGCGCTGAAGGCCTGCGGTTTGCCGATGAACAGAATAGCCCGCACGGCGCTGTCGGCTTCGGCGTCCTTCATGGCGTCAGCCAACTGCTGGTACATCGCGGCGGTAATGGCGTTCTTCTTTTCCTCGCGATTGAAGCCGATGGTCAGGATGCCATTTTCTTTGGTGATTTGAATGTCCATATGTCTCCGATAAAAAAAGCCGCACGGCCAGTGACTGTGCGGCTTGATTCCTAAACTTGTCGTTTTGATTCTGACTTACATGCGTTCGAAAATACCTGCCGCGCCCATGCCTGTACCCACGCACATGGTGACCATGCCGTATTTCAGGTTCTTGCGGCGCATCGCGTGGATGGTAGTCGCCGCACGAATCGCGCCGGTCGCGCCGAGCGGATGGCCGAGCGCAATCGCACCGCCCATCGGGTTGACCTTGGACGGATCCAGGCCAAGATCCTGAATCACGGCCAGCGCTTGCGCCGCGAAAGCTTCGTTCAGCTCGATCCAATCCAACTGATCCTGAGTGATGCCGGCCGCGCGCAGGGCGACGGGGATGGCTTCCTTCGGACCGATGCCCATGATTTCCGGTGGAACGCCGCGCACTGCAAACGAGGCGAAGCGCGCCAGCGGCGTCAGGTTGAATTGCTTGAGGATCTTTTCGCTGACCAGGATCAATGCACCGGCACCGTCGGAAGTCTGCGAGCTGTTACCGGCGGTGACACTGCCCTTGGCGGCGAACACAGGCTTCAGCTTGGTCAGCGCTTCGATAGTGCTGTCGGCGCGCGCGCCTTCGTCCTTGTTGACGGTGCGGGTCTTGATGTCGATCTGACCGGTCGCCAGGTTAGGGAAACGCTCAATGATGTCGACCGACGTCGTTTCATCGTTGAACTCGCCGGCCAGCTGCGCAGCAATCGCCTTCTGATGCGAGGCTAAAGCGAAAGCGTCCTGCGCTTCGCGCGAGACCTTCCATTGCTGGGCGACTTTTTCAGCGGTCAGGCCCATGCCGTAGGCCATGCCGATATTTTCATCCTTGAAGGCCCCCATGTTGATCGATGGATGGAAGCCCATCATCGGCACCATGGACATCGACTCGGCGCCGCCGGCGATCATGACATCGGCCTGGCCGACGCGGATACGGTCTGCCGCCATCGCGACCGCAGTGATGCCGGATGCGCAGTAGCGATTGATGGTCACGCCGCCGATGGTGTTCGGCAAGCCGGCCAGCAGCACGGCGTTACGCGCCATGTTGAGGCCTTGTGCGCCTTCCGGGAAAGAACAGCCGATGATGGCGTCTTCGATCAGTTTCGGATCGAGACCCGGGACTTGCGCAATTGCGGATTGAATCACGCGCACCAGCAGGTCGTCCGGGCGCACGTTCTTGAACATGCCGCGCGGCGCTTTGCCGATCGGAGTGCGCGTCGCTGCGACGATGTAGGCGTCTTGAAGTTGTTTGGTCATTTATGGCTCCTGATTTTTTATGTGGATGCGTGCATTCACGTGCATTAATTACGAACCGGCTTGCCGGTTTGCATCATCCCCATGATTCGTTCCTGGGTCTTCGGATGGTTCAGCAGTTCCATGAACGCTTTGCGCTCCAGATCCAGCAACCATTGCTCGTTGACCACGCTGCCCTCTTCGACTTCGCCGCCGCTGACGATCTCAGCGATCATCTGACCCAGCTTGAAGTCATGTGCGGAGATAAAGCCGCCATCGCGCATGTTGACCAATTGCGCCATGATGGTGCCAACGCCGTAGCGGCCGACCACCGAGACTTGCGGCGCCAGTGCGGGACGGTAACCGGAGTCGAACATCGCGCGCGCCTCGACCTTGGCCACATGCAGCAACTCATAAGGATTGAAGACGATCACGTCATCCGCCTTGAGGTAACCCAGCTTGCGCGCTTCCAGCGCCGACTTGGAAACGTTGGCGGTAGCGGCCGCCAGCATGTAGTCCTTGAGGAATTGCAGGATGTCGTTGCCCTTGGCTTCCTTGGCGGCGCGCACGGCCGCTTCTTTCAGACCGCCACCGGCAGGAATCAGGCCGACGCCGACTTCCACCAGACCGATGTAAGACTCGATCGAAGCCACACGCTTAGCGGTATGCAGCAGCAATTCGCAGCCGCCGCCCAGCGCCAGGCCAGCGACCGCAGCGATGACCGGGACGTTGGCGTACTTCAGGCGTTGATGCGCCTGCTGCAGATGATGCACGACCGGCTCGATGGCCTTGACGCCGCCCGACATGAACAGCGGCAACATCGATTGCAAGTCGGCGCCGGCCGAGAATGCGCCACCCTCGGCTGCGTCCGCGTGCCAGATCACCAGGCCCTTGAAGTTTTTCTCGGCTTCGTCGATGGCCTTGTTCATGCCGTCGATGACGCCCTGACCGATGACATGCATCTTGGTCTTGAAGGACAAGATCAGCACGTCATCGTTCTGATGCCAGATGCGGACCGAGTCGTCTTCGAAGAAGGTGGTGCCGGCAGTCTTGCCGTCGGCAGCGCCTTCGCCGACCAGCGGTGCGCGGAACGCCTGGCGTTGATACACCGGCAGTTCGGAACGGGCGACGTTGGCCTTCTTCGATGGCGAGTAAGAACCTTGTGCGCTGTGCACGCCTTCACGTCCGTCGAACACCCAGCCCGGCAGCGGCGCTGTCGACAGCGCCTTGCCGGCGTCGATGTCTTCCTTGATCCAGGTGGCGACTTGCTGCCAGCCGGAAGCCTGCCATGTCTCGAACGGGCCGACGCTCCAGCCGAAGCCCCAGCGCATCGCGAAATCGAGATCGCGTGCGTTGTCGGCGACGGTTTCCAGATGCACGGCGATGTAGTGGAAGGCATCGCGGAAGATCGCCCACAGGAACTGGCCTTGCGGATTGGTGGAATCGTGCAGCGCCTTCATGCGCTTGACCGGATCCTTTTCTTTCAGGATGCGCGCGATGATGTCGTCGGCCTTGCCGCCGCCCGGGACGTAATCGCCCTTGGCCGGATCGATGCGCAGGATGTCCTTGCCGACTTTCTTGTAGAAACCGGCGCCACTCTTCTGGCCCAGCGCGCCTTGTTCGACCAGCTTCGCCAGCAACGGCGGCGTGGCATACGACGAGAAGAACGGATCGTCCTTCAGGTTGTCTTGCATGGTCTTGATGACGTGACCCATGGTATCCAGACCGACCACGTCCGCAGTACGGAAGGTGCCCGACTTGGCGCGGCCCAGCTTGGCGCCGGTCAGATCGTCGACGACGTCGACCGACAGACCGTATTTTTCTGCTTCGATGACAGTGGCCAGGATGCCGAACACGCCGATGCGGTTGGCGACAAAGTTAGGCGTATCGAACGCGCGCACAACGCCTTTACCCAGCGTGGTGGTCAGGAAGGCTTCGAGCTGGTTGAGGATTTCCGGATTGGTGGTGGCGGTCGGGATCAGTTCGACCAGATGCATATAGCGCGGCGGGTTGAAGAAGTGCACGCCGCAGAAGCGCGCTTTCAGTTCAGCATCAAAACCTTCGGACAGCGCGGTGATCGACAGGCCGGAAGTGTTGGAAGCGAAGATGGCGTTCGGCGCGATGTGCGGCGCGACTTTTTTGTACAGATCATGCTTCCAGTCCATGCGTTCGGCGATGGCTTCGATGATCAGGTCGCAGCCCTTGAGCAATTCGATGTCGTCTTCGTAGTTGGCGACCTGGATCAGCGACGCGTCTTCCTTGTTGCCCAAGGGCGCCGGGCTAAGCTTCTTCAGGTTTTCAATGGCGCGCTGGACGATGCCGTTTTTCGGACCTTCCTTGGCCGGCAGGTCGAACAGCACGACCGGCACTTTGGCGTTGATGCAGTGCGCTGCAATCTGGGCGCCCATCACACCCGCGCCGAGGACGGCTACTTTTTTGACGATGAAGTTGGACACGCGTGTCTCCTTTAATGATGCAGAAATGAGGTCTGGCTAATCAGGAAGCAGGTCGCAAAGAACGATGAAAACCCGGCAAAAAAACCGAACGGTCTGCGACACTCTACGCCTTCCCGCAATTTTTTACAGCATGCTGTGCTGTGATGACACTGGCGTGACGGCGAGGTTCGAAAACTTGCCTCGCCGTCACGCTTGCAGCCTGGTTGTGGATACTTAGAACAGATCAGCGTCCAGCGCCATCAGGTTGGCCGAGCCGGAACGCGCTTGGCGAATCAGGGTCGCAGTTTCAGGCAGCAAGCGCGCGAAGTAGAAACGCGCAGTCGCTAGCTTGGACTTGTAGAAGTTGTCGCCGGAGTCCTGCTTTTCCAGTGCGATCTTCGCCATTTGCGCGAAGAAGTAGGCGTAGACCAGATGGCCCACGACGCGCAGGTAGGGCACGGCGGCGGCGCCGACTTCATCCGGATTCTGGAAGGCCTTCATGCCGATTTCCATGGTCAGCTTGCTGACCTTGTCGCCGATGTCGGCCAGCGGTGAAATAAACTCGGACATCGCTTCGTCGGTGCCGTTGTCTTCGATGAAAGCCTGAACTTGCGCGCCGAACTTTTTCAGCTTGGCGCCGTTGTCCATCAGAATCTTGCGACCTAGCAAATCCAGCGACTGGATGGTGTTGGTGCCTTCATAAATCATGTTGATGCGGGCATCGCGCACGTATTGCTCCATGCCCCATTCGGAGATGTAGCCGTGGCCGCCGTAGACCTGCAGACATTCGGAAGTCGCGATCCAGGCGTTGTCGGTGATAAAGGCCTTCACGACCGGCGTCAGCAGCGCGACCTGGTCGGCGGCTTCCTTGCGGACTTCTTCGTCCGGGTGATTCAGTTCCTTGTCCAGTTGCAACGCGACGTAGGAGCAGAATGCGCGGCCGCCTTCGGCGTAGGCCTTGGCAGTCAGCAGCATGCGGCGCACGTCAGGGTGCACGATGATCGGATCGGCTGCCTTGTCCGGTGCTTTGACGCCCGACAGGCTGCGCATCTGGATGCGGTCTTTGGCGTAGACCAGCGCGTTCTGATAGGCGACTTCGGTCAGACCCAGGCCTTGCATGCCGACGCCCAGACGCGCGGCGTTCATGAACACGAACATCGCATTCAGGCCCTTGTGCGGCTCGCCGATCAGCCAGCCGACTGCACCGTCCAGATTCATCTGGCAGGTGGCGTTGCCGTGGATGCCCATCTTTTCTTCAATGGCGCCGCAAGCGATCGGATTACGCGAACCCAGCGAACCGTCCGCATTCGGCATGAACTTCGGCACGATGAACAGCGAAATACCCTTGGAGCCTTGCGGCGCATCCGGCAGACGCGCCAGCACCAGGTGGATGATGTTGTCCGACATATCGTGTTCGCCGGCCGAGATGAAAATCTTGCTGCCGGTGATCTTGTACGAACCGTCCGCTTGCGGTTCGGCCTTCGAGCGCAGCAAACCCAGGTCGGTACCGCAGTGCGCTTCGGTCAGACACATCGTGCCGGTCCATTCGCCCGAAATCAGCTTCGGCAGGTACAGCGCCTTTTGGTCTTCGGAACCATGCGCATGGATGCATTCGTAAGCGCCGTGCGACAGGCCTGGATACATGGTCCATGCCTGGTTCGACGAGTTCAGCATTTCATAGAACGAATTGTTCATCACCAGCGGCAAGCCCTGGCCGCCGAACTCCGGATCGCAGGACAACGCCGCCCAGCCGGCTTCCACATATTGCTTGTAGGCTTCCTTGTAGCCCTTCGGCGGCGTGACGGTCTTGGTTTCCTTGTTGTAGGTGCAGCCTTCACGGTCGCCCGAATGGTTCAACGGAAACAGCACCTGCGAAGTGAACTTGCCGCCCTCTTCCAGCACCTGGTCGATCAGTTCGCGGTTGGTATCGGCGTGCGCCGGCAAGGTCTTGAGGACGTCTTCTACCTTCAGCAATTCATGCAGAACGAATTGCATGTCGCGAAGGGGGGCGTTGTATTGGGGCATGTTTTGTCTCCGGCAGAACTGATGAATCAAGAAATGAGCCGTGAAATGGCTCAGTAATATTTAAAACTGAAAATTCGAAACTAAAATCTCAAACTGACTAAGCGGCTTTTTTGGCAGCCGCGCTCGTGCTCTTCGTGCTTTTGCTGCCGGCCGCCTTGGCGGCCGCCGAAACTTGCGGTGCCTGCGGGTTGCGGTAGCTGTCGATCAGGCGGTCAAACCCGGCCTGCGCGCGTTCCACGCTGCCCGGGATCTTGAGAAAACGCGCATCGTGATGCAGCGCTAGAATCAGGCCGTAGATTTCATAGACCATTTGCTCGACGTTGATGTCGTCGCGCAGGTGGCCCATTTCCATGGATTGGTTGATGCAGCGATGCAGCGCGTCGCGCCATGCCTGCACCATCGCCACCAGATGGTCGCGGATGGCGCCCGGACGGTCGTCGTATTCGACCGCGCCGCTGATGTAGATGCAGCCGAGCGCGATTTCCACGCTGACCAGCTTGACCCAGCGCGCGAACATGCCTTGCAGGCGCTGCAGGCCGCGCGGCTCCTTGATGCTGGGATAGAACACTTCCTGCTCGAAACGATGGTGGTACAGGCGCACCACTTCGATCTGCAGATCTTCGCGCGAGCCGAAATGCGCGAACACACCGGATTTACTCATCTTCATTTTCTCGGCGAGCAAACCGATGGTGAGTCCTTCCAGGCCGTCGCGGCTGGACAGCTCCAGCGCCACGTCAAGAATGGCGGCGCGCGTTAGCTCGCCCTTGCGCATGAACTTCGGCCGTGTCACGGAGGATGATGTCTCAATCATTGTTGTATCTCGAAAAACGCCAACTGCTACGTGCTGCACCGGTTTTTATTGTTGTATTCAGCTTACCTGGGCAGCTCAAAATTTTTTATGCGAACGGTCGTACTATTATTCATTGCATGCCAAATGTCAAACGAAAAATGACGGCGTCGCAAAATTGCCATCACCACGCTGAAAAAGCGCTGACGGCAGTACCGGCGAGAATATGGAAAATACGGAAAAGCGCGCCGGAACCGCACGGCCCGACGCATTGCAAAAGAAAAAACGGGAGAAATCAGGAAGAAGACTGATCCAGCAAACGGCGATCGCGCTTAGTCGGACGGCCCTTAAGGGCAGAGGCCGGTTCGCGGAAGAAATGATGCTGCTCGGAAAGCAATCGGCGCTTTTCAAGGCTGGCGGCGGTTTCGCCGTACAGCGTCTGCGCCACGGCGGCCGAGCCGCGCTTGTCGGAGATGCCGCAGACTACCACTTCCCATTCGGTGGCGCCATTATCGATCAGCAAGGTATCTCCGATCTTCACATTGTGCGCCGGCTTGGTGCGGTCGCCGTTGAACTTGACCTTGCCGCGCTCGACGGCATCGGTGGCCAGCGAACGCGTCTTGAAGAAGCGCGCCGCCCAAAGCCATTTGTCGATGCGTGTAACGTCAGCCATAGTCCGCCATGCCCTGAATCGATACAAAATAAAAAATGCCGGCCTCGCATTCATCAAGGCCGGCACGTCTGCAGCAGGTATTGCACGCGCTACCGGTATTGCCGGCGATGTGCCGCCGGCAAACCGCATCAACGCTCCGCTATCAGCGCTCGACTGCCAGCGCCACGCCCATGCCGCCACCGATACACAGGCTGGCCAAACCGCGCTTGGCGTCACGGCGGACCATTTCGTGCAGCAGCGTGACCAGCACGCGGCAACCAGATGCGCCGATCGGGTGACCGATCGCAATGGCGCCGCCGTTGACGTTGATCTTGCTGGTATCCCAACCCATTTGCTTATTGACCGCGATCGCTTGCGCCGCAAAGGCTTCGTTGATTTCCATCAGATCCAGATCTTGCGGTGTCCAGCCGGCCTTCTTCAAGGTCAGTTGCGACGCCGGCACCGGGCCCATGCCCATGATGCTTGGGTCCAGACCGGCCGACGAGTACGACTTGATCTTGGCCAGCACCGGCAGGCCGAGTTCTGCCGCCAGCTTGGCCGAGGTTACGATCACCGCAGCAGCGCCGTCATTGATGCCGGAAGCGTTGCCGGCAGTGACGGTGCCTTCCTTGTCGAAAGCAGGACGCAGCGTGCCCAGCGCTTCGGCGGTGACGCCCGGCTTGATGAACTCATCGGTGTCGAACAGGACGGTTTCTTTCTTGCTCTTGATTTCGATCGGGACGATTTCGTCCTTGAACTTGCCGGCCTTTTGCGCAGCTTCCGCCTTGTTTTGCGAAGCAGCGGCGAATTCGTCCTGCTCCTTGCGGGAGATGTCGTATTTCTTGGCGACGTTTTCGGCGGTGATGCCCATGTGGTACTGGTTATAAACGTCCCACAAGCCGTCGACGATCATGGTGTCGGTCAGCTTGGCGTCGCCCATGCGGAAACCGTCGCGCGAATTGTTCAGCACGTGTGGCGAAGCGCTCATGTTTTCCTGGCCGCCGGCAATGACGATCTGTGCGTCGCCGCATTTGATCGCCTGCACCGCCAGTTGCACGGCCTTCAGGCCGCTGCCACAGACCTTGCCGACCACGAAGGCCGGCACCATGTCAGGCAGGCCGGAGCGGATCACTGCCTGGCGCGCCGGATTCTGGCCGACGCCGGCTGTCAGCACCTGGCCGAGGATGACTTCGCTGATGCTTTCAGGCTTGATGCCTGTCTTCGCCAGCAATGCTTTGATGACTTGCGCGCCCAGATCCGAGGCGGCAATTTTCGACAAGGAACCGCCGAACTTACCAACTGCTGTTCTCTGTGCTGCAACAATAACGACGTCATCCATGTTTCACTCCTTTGATTAAATATCCGAAGTCTTTCCGGGGGTGGACTGACTTGCTTGTTGAAATCCGGGATGTCCATCTTAGTCCATTTCAACGGCGAATGCGATACGGTGGATTTTCGGTATGAAGACCGCATTTATTCAAAGATCTTTGTCTATAAAAAAACGCCGCCGTCCTTGTGGGACAGCGGCGTTTTCTCTGCATCTTGGGGCAAGACATGTTGGCCTTCCGGGCAGTATGTCTTGCGCCTTTGCTTCTTTGACTACTTGCTGCCGGCCTTCAGCGCAGCAATCGCCTTCGCCACACCCGCGCCATACGCCGGATCAGCCTTGGTGCAGTTGTCGATATGACGCTGCACGACCGGTTCCGATGCGCCGTTGATGGCGCGTGCGGTGTTTTCGAACAGCACCTGTTGCTGCGCTGGCGTCATCAGCTGGAACAAGGCGCGCGGCTGCGAATAGTAGTCGTCGTCGACACGGTGGTTCCAGTGATCGGCGGCGCCTTCGAGAGCCAGCGGCGGTTCGCGGAAGTCAGGCTGCTCTTGCCATTGACCGTAGCTGTTCGGCTCGTAGCCCAAGGTCGCGCCATGGTTGCCGTCGACGCGCATGGCGCCGTCGCGGTGCGAGGTGTGAACCGGGCAGCGCGCGGCATTGACCGGGATCTGGTAGTGGTTCACGCCCAGACGGTAACGGTGCGCATCGCCGTACGAGAACAAGCGGCCTTGCAGCATCTTGTCCGGCGAGAAACCCACGCCAGGAACGACGTTAGCTGGCGAGAAAGCGGCCTGCTCGACTTCGGCGAAGTAGTTTTCCGGATTGCGGTTCAGCTCCAGCACGCCGACTTCGATTTCCGGATAGTCCTTGTGCGGCCAGACTTTGGTCAGGTCGAACGGATTGATGTGATAGCTGCCGGCTTCCTTCTCGGGCATGATCTGCACGAACAGTTTCCAGCGCGGGAAGTCCTTGTTCTCGATCGAGTCGAACAGATCGCGCTGCGAGCTTTCGCGGTCATGGCCGACCAGTTCAGTGGCTTCGGCGTCAGTCAGGTTCTGAATGCCTTGCTGAGTCTTGAAGGCAAACTTGACCCAGAAGCGCTCATTGGCGGCGTTGATAAAGCTGAAAGTGTGGCTGCCGAAACCGTGCATGTGACGATACGAACGCGGCAAACCGCGGTCGCTCATGACGATGGTGACCTGATGCAGGGCTTCCGGCAACAGCGTCCAGTAGTCCCAGTTGTTGTTGGCGCTGCGCAGGTTGGTCTTGGGATCGCGTTTGACGGCGCGGTTCAGGTCGGGGAATTTATGCGGGTCACGCATGAAAAACACCGGCGTGTTGTTGCCGACCAGATCCCAGTTGCCTTGTTCGGTATAGAACTTGATCGCAAAGCCGCGGATGTCGCGCTCTGCATCGGCAGCACCACGTTCGCCGGCAACCGTCGAGAAGCGCAGGAACAGATCGGTTTTCTTGCCGACTTCAGAGAAAATCTTGGCTTTCGTGTACTTCGTGATGTCGTGCGTCACGGTGAAGGTGCCGTATGCTGCCGAACCCTTGGCGTGCATGCGGCGCTCGGGAATGACTTCGCGGTCGAAGTGGGCGAGCTTTTCGAGGAACCAGACGTCTTGCAGTAAAGCGGGGCCGCGTGGGCCTGCAGTTTGGATGTTGTTGTTGTCGGCGACCGGCGCGCCTGCGGAAGTAGTTAACTTGTTGCTCATGTCACATCCCTTAAAAAATCCAGGTTAGAAGACCCGCATCTGTATCCAGCGTGATGCGGTGCTGCATGAACTTTAACGAAATCAATTGAATTTAAGAAATTGATTGTCTTTATTGATGAGATAGGAATTTCATTACGAGGGCAAATTTGCCGGACAGCAGGCAAATTTGAAACTGCATTATGGCGCAATCTTGTTTAAAGACAATTACAAAACGAAGATCAGGCGTCCTGTCCCATCGTGATGATGTGGATGACGCCGCGATAGAACAGGAAGGCCGCGCCGTACCAAAGCTTCTTGTACCACGCCGAATGCTCGAAATCCGCCAACTGCACCAGCCGCCCTTCGCTCAGGCCGACTTCGATCTCGTTGCGCAGGGTGTGGGCGAAGTCGATGTCACTGACGACCACGTTGGCCTCCTGGTTGACGAACAGACTGAGGCCGTCGTAATTGCTGGAACCGACCGTCGCCCATTCGTCGTCGATGACGGCGACTTTGGCGTGCAATTGGGTTTTGGTGTATTCGATGATGCGCACGCCGGCGCGCAGCAGTTTCGGATAAAAGGAATGCGCCACCGCATCCTGCAGATAAAACTGTCCCACGCCCAGCAGCAAGGTTACCTTCACGCCACGCTTGGCAGCCTCTTCCAGCGCCCGGCGCAGCTTGCGGCCCGGTGCGAAATAGGGATTGGCAAGAAAAGCCGTTTCGCGCGCCCGCCCCAGCGCCTGCAGATAGGCGCGCTGAATGGTGCGGCGATTGCGCAGGTTATCGCGCACCACCAGACCGGCCAGCGCCTGCCCCGGCTCCGTGCCGTGCCGGGTATAGCGCGCCATTTTGAATTTGTCCCAGCGTGCGCGCAGTTTCATCTTACCGGTGCGTATCCACTGGTTTTGCATTTCTTCGTGGATTGCTTCGACCAGCGGGCCGTTGAGCTGCACTGCGAAATCCCAGCGCGGCGCAGGCAAGACCGAGTGACTGGCATCATCGATGAAATCGTCGATGATGTTCAGTCCGCCGACAAACGCCCATTTGCGATCCACCACGCACAGCTTGCGATGGCTGCGCGCCACGCCGCGCCGAAACCAGGGATTGAACGAGCGATGCTGCACGCCGGCGTCAACCAGCGTGGCCTTGACCTGCTTGCTGGCAACCCGGCCTGTACCGACCCAGTCGGTGATGACGCTGACGATCACGCCGCGTTTAGCCGCGCGCGTCAAGGCGTCACGCACCAGAATCCCGGTATCGTCGATGGCGAAAATATAGGTTTCGAGATAAATCTCGACGTGGGCGTCGTCGATGGCGGCAATCAGCGCCGGAAAGAACTCAGCGCCACTGCGCAGCAGCGTGATGTTGTTGTCGCCGCTATAGCTGATTACGCGCATGGCGGAGCCGGAAAGCGGGTGAAGATCGACGTCAGAGTGGGCAAATTCGGCAAGGGAGAAACCAGCGTAAGTGGCGTTGGCGTCATTTTAAGCGCAAGGTGCTCACGATGGGCGCATGATCCGACAGCGTGGCCCATAATCCGCCGCGCATGACCTGCGCCGACTCCACTTCAAACCCGCGCAGATAGATGCGGTCCAGCCGCAGCCAGGGCATCGATGCCGGGAAAGTACGCGCCGGCTGTACCACCTGCCGCATGCCGCCCAGCTTGCGCAGATAACCCATCAGGCCATGCGGCATGGATTGCTGCTCGAAGACTTCGGTGACCCCCAGACGAATCCGCAGGAAATCGCTCAGCTTGTTGCCCCAGTCGTTGAAGTCGCCGGCAATGATCAGCGGCGCATCGGGCGGCGATGAAGCGCGCACTGCCTCGATCAGCGCGGCGGTCTGGCGATGCCGGCTGCGTGCAAACAAACCCAGATGAATGACGTAGCAATGCACTTCGGCGCCGTCGATGTCGACCACGCAATGCAGGATGCCGCGCGACTCGTAAGCGTGGTCGGAAACATCCTGATTGCGCGATGAAGCAATCGCAAACCGCGAGAGGAAGGCATTGCCGTGATGGCCGTGGTCGTACACCGCATTCATGCCGTAGGCGACATGGTGCGACTCGCCGGCGAGGTATTCATGCTGGGCCTGCTGCGGCCAATGCGCGGCATGGCGGATGGCGATCCGATCGTGCCGCCCCTGCACTTCCTGCAGGAACAGCAGATCGGCGTCGAGCTGGGTCAGCGCCTGTTTCAACGCATGAATGCGCGGGCGCCCGCTAAAGGAGGTGACGCCCTTGTGGATGTTGTAAGTGGCTATGCGTAACTTCATAGATCGGCAAAACCCCTTGTTAGTGTTACCAGATGGGCTATCTCAGCCACAACTGGTTATTGGGAACGATCTGATCCTGCGGAGACATATTGCGGCAATTGCAGAATCGCCTCTGCATTCGACGGTGAAAAACATTGATCGGCCGCCTCGCGATACGGCAACCACTGGTAACGCGTATGCTCGCGCGGCGCCAGCGTCACCGGAATGCCCTGCGGCACCAGCAAGCCGAACACGTGCTCGGTATTGCGCGTCACGCCTGGCGCATAACGATGCCGCCAGACCGGATAGATCTCGTACACATTGGACAAATGCCAGTCGCTCAGATGATCGCACGGAACGCGATTGGCGGCTGTCGGCGAAACACTGATTTCGTCACTGACAAAGATCCCTGTCTCTTCGCCCACTTCGCGCCGGGCAGTTTCTGTCAAAGGCTCGTCCAGCGTGTCCTTGGAGCCCGTCACCGACTGCCAGTAACCGGTCTTGTCGGTACGTTCGATCAACAGGACGTCGAGTTGTTCCGTGTAGATAACGACCAGGACGGACTCGGGAATTTTAAATGGGCGGTTCATTTTTCTTAAGCATGTGACAACGTTGCCAGCGCTCATTGTATCGCCAGCGGCGACTCTGCGGTGCGCTCAGTCTGCTTCCATGGACGCCGCACTCTCTTCCACCAGCCAGTTACGGAAGCTGCGCGCCGCCGCATGCTCGATGCGGTCGCGCGGCCACACCGCGTAATAACCGCCGCCGAGGCTGGCGCTTGCTTCACAGGCGCGCACCAGCAGGCCTTCGCGCATGCAGGCGTCGATCATGTGCCGCCACGCCAGCACGATGCCGTGGCCTTCCATCGCCAGTTGCAACAGTATCGGATATTGATTGGAAAGGATCTGGTGCTCGATGCGCACGTCGGCGAGATTATTCTGCGCCATCCAGTTCTGCCACGACAGCCATTGGCGCTGACCGTCTTCCTGCATGAGCAAAGTCTCTTGCAGCAAATCTTTCGGCGTGAGCGTGCGCCCGGCGAGGTAGGCCGGAGAGCAGACGGGAAACACTTCTTCATCGTACAGCCGCCGCGCCGCCAATCCGGATGGCGGACCGTCGCGCAGGAAGTAGATGCCCATGTCGAAATCGGTTTCCGACAAGGCTGCCAGACTGTCATTGACGATCAGGCGCAGATGGCACTCCGGCTGCAGCGCACGGAAGCGCGCCAGACGCGGCGTCAGCCAGAGGACGGCGACGCCGGAAGAACAGGCGACGGTGAGTTCGCTATGCCCCTTGCGCTTCATGATGTCTTCGGTCACTTCTGCGCAACCGACCAGCAGGCGCTGCACCTCTTCGGCGTAGCGCTGGCCGCTGACCGTCAGCCGCAAGGCGCGCGGTTCGCGGATGAAGAGTTTCTTGCCGAGGAAACGTTCGAGCTGCGCGATCTGGCGGCTGATGGCGCTTTGCGTCAGATGCAACTCTGCCGCCGCGCGTGTGAAGCTGCTGTGCCGCATGGCAGCTTCAAACGCGATCAGCGACGGTAAGGGAGGAAGCGGAGAAATACGCATGATGGGGGTCCGTGGTCAAACAAAGGGACAAACTACTCAGAACCCCATCATAGAGCGAAAAGCATGCCTGAAAAACTTGCACGCTCAACACCAATGCATTTTTGCTACCCGATTGTTACGTCAATCAGATGCTGCTGCGATGCAGATAGCCGCCCTGCATGACCAGCGACAAATGCTCGCCCTGCCCCGCCAGCAAACCGATGTCGTCGAGCGGATTGCCATTGACCACAATCAGGTCGGCACGCGCACCGGCGCGTACCGTGCCCAGTTCGCCGTCGCGTTGCAGGATGGCGGCGGCAATCGAGGTTGCCGAACGGATCGCCTCCAGGTTGCCGAGAATCTCGGCGCGAATGACGAACTCCTGCGACTGGTCTTGATGCATCTCGCCTAGCAGATCGGAGCCGAAGCCCATCTGCACGCCGTGCTCGGCATAAATCTTCAGCGAATCGCGTCCGGCCTGGCGCACCGATTCGATCTTGGCCACCGAATCTGCGGGCAAGCCGAGGCGTGCGCCGTCGCGCGCCAGCGAGTCGTACGTCACCAGCGTCGGCACCACGAAGGCGCCATGCTCGCGCATCACGCGCGCAGCATCGGCATCCACCAGATTGCCGTGCTCGATGGTGCGCACGCCGCAACGCACGGCGCGTGAAATGGCGCGGCCGGTGTAGGCATGCGCCATGACGTAGGTCTGTGCCGCTTCCGCTTCAGCGACGATGGCGCGGATTTCGTCTTCGCTGTATTGCGTGTTGCCGATAGGATCGGTCGGCGACGCGACGCCGCCGGACGCCATGATCTTGATCTGCGTTGCACCCTTCTGGATTTCTTCGCGCGCCGCCAGACGCACGGCATCGACGCCGTCCGCCACGCGGGCAATCGCGCCGGCACGGAAGGCGCAGGAGCACGGCTCCAGCACATCGGAACGCGGACGGAAATCGCCGTGGCCGCCGGTCTGCGACAAGGCCTTGCCCGATGGAAAAATACGCGGGCCCGGCACTAGGCCGATGGCGATGGCCTGCGCCAGTCCCCAGTCGGCGCCGCCGGCATCACGTACCGTCGTGAAGCCACGGTTCAGCATGGCTTCCACAATCGGCAAAGCGCGAATCGAGGTCAATGAGCCAGGTTGCAGCGCATTCGCACCCAGGTTTGCCAGCGAAGCCAGCACGTGCACGTGACAATCGATAAGGCCGGGCATGACGGTCTTGCCGGTGACATCGATACGGCGGGCATCGGGGGCATCGATGGGTGTCGGCGAGACGTCGATGATGCGATCGTTTTCAATCAGAACGTCGTGGCGCAGCAGCAGGCTGCCGTGGGCCGGATCGAGGACGTTGCCGCCCTGCAGGAGAATCTTGGTCATGGAAATCAAATCTAAAAATTAAGCTTGTTGCAGATACGATGGTTCACGCACGAAGCGGGTGCCGACCAGACTGATGGCGGCGGCGATCATGACGTAGAACGCCGGCGCCATGGTGCTGCCCGTCGCTGCGATCAGCCAGGTAATGAAGAAGGAAGCAAAGCCGCCGAAAATAGTCACGGCCAGGTTGTAGGCAACCGACAAACCGGTCGACAATACCTTCGCCGGAAACAGTTCGGAGAATGCCGCCAGAATCGGACCGGTGTAGGTGGCGATCAGGATGCCGAACACCAGCTGGAAAATCAGCAGCGAGAACAGACCTGGCGTCGCATTGATGTACGCGAACATCGGATACGCCAGCACCAGAATCAGCAGCGCTGCGCCAGACAACAAGCCGCGGCGGCCGAAGCGATCGGCGATGAGGCCGACGATGGGCGCAAACACCATGATGCACAGACCACCCACCATGCCGGCGATGAAGCCGGTCGACTGCGGCAGCTTCAACACCTTGATCGAATAGGTCGGCATGTAAAACAGCAGCACGTAAGTACAGACGGTCCACAGGATCACCATGGAAAAGCTCGCCGTGGTTTCACGCGGGAAGTTGCGAATGATTTCTTTCAGCGGCGAATCGGTCTTGTCCTTGGCTTCAAGGAAAGTCGGTGTCTCATCGAGGTGATGGCGGATGTAATAACCAACCGGGCCGATGATGATGCCCAGCAGGAAAGGCAGACGCCAGCCCCAGCTTGCCAGCGCCTCAGGGCTCAGGCTGCTGGTGACGAAAGTGCCGACCGCGGCGCCCAGCAACACGGCCACGCCGATACTGGCCTGGATCCAGCTGGAATAGTAAGCGCGTTGCTTGACCGGTGCGTACTCGGTGAGAAAGGCGGTGGCGCTGCCCATTTCTCCGCCGGCGGAGAAACCTTGCAGCAAGCGCGCGACCACAATGATAAGAGGAGCGAACAGGCCGATCTGTTCATAGGTCGGCGCCAGTCCGATCAGCGTCGTACCGGCCGCCATCAGCAGAATCGTCAGCGACAAGGCAGCCTTGCGACCGACGCGGTCGGCATAAATGCCGAGCAGGATGCCGCCGACCGGACGCATGAAGAAACCCACGCCGAAAGTCGCCACCGCCAGCAGCAGCGAGGTCAGCTCATTGCCGGTCGGGAAAAACAATTTGGCGATGATGACTGCAAAGAAACTGTAGACCGTGAAATCGAACCACTCAAGGCCGTTGCCGATAACGGTGGCGATGATGGCGCGTCGGCGCTGGTTGGTGCTGACCGCTGGCAGTGCAGCGGCATAAGCAGTGTTGGCTTGCATGATTCCCCCCTTAAAGAAACACATGAATACATAAACATGCGTCCGATGATAGGGCGAGCAAGAAGCAAGCCGGAAATGATATCTGCGCATGTCGCCATGCTTGCAGCGCATGCATGCGTAAAAGATTTATACCGAATTGCCGCATCAGCATGCCGGATGCGCAGACGCCGGGCCATCTATAGCGAAGCGCAAACACGCAAGGACGGCAAAAACCGCGCCTATGAAAAAAGGCGCAATGCATTGCTGCACGCGCCTTTTTTCTTTGTCCGCGCCAATCAGGGCCAAGGCGCGGACGGTATTGCCAGACTTAAGCCTTGATAGCAGGCTCCGCATTGCGCAAACGAATATGCAATTCGCGCAGCTGCTTCTCGTCGACCGCCGATGGTGCTTGCGTCAGCAAATCCTGTGCGCGCTGGGTCTTCGGGAAAGCGATCACGTCGCGGATCGATTCTGCGCCGGCCATCATGGTGACCAGACGATCCAGGCCGAAGGCGATGCCGCCGTGCGGAGGCGCGCCGTATTGCAGCGCGTCCAGCAGGAAGCCGAACTTCAGGCGTGCTTCTTCGTCGTCGATCTTCAGTGCGCGGAACACCTTGCTTTGTACCTCAGCGCGGTGGATACGGACCGAACCGCCGCCCATTTCCCAACCGTTCAGCACCAGGTCATAGGCCTTGGCGATGGCAGCGCCCGGATTGGTCGAGATGAAATCTTCGTGGCCGTCCTTCGGCGAGGTGAACGGGTGATGCAGCGCGACCCAGCGTTGGTTGTCTTCGTCGTATTCAAACATCGGGAAGTCAACCACCCACAGCGGACGCCAGACGTCGTCGAACAGGCCGTTCTTCTTGCCGAAATCGCTGTGACCGATCTTCACGCGCAGCGCGCCGATCGCATCGTTGACGACCTTGGTCTTGTCGGCGCCGAAGAAAATCAGGTCGCCGTCTTGCGCGCCGGTTTTCTCGACGATGGCGGCCAGTGCGGCGTCATGCAGGTTCTTGACGATTGGCGATTGCAGGCCGTCGCGACCCTTGGCCTTTTCATTGACCTTGATGTAAGCCAGACCCTTGGCGCCGTAGATGGCGACAAACTGGGTGTAGGCGTCGATTTCCGAACGCGGCATTTCTGCGCCGCCAGGCACGCGCAGACCGACCACGCGGCCGCCTTCGCTGTTGGCTGCACCGGCGAAGACCTTGAATTCGACATCCTTCATGACGTCGGTCAGTTCGGTGAACTCCAGCTTGACGCGCATGTCAGGTTTGTCCGAACCGTACATGCCCATTGCAGTGGCGAAGTCCATGACCGGGAACGGGTCCGGCAGATCGATGTCGAGCACGTTCTTGAACACCAGACGGATCATGCCTTCGAACAGATCGCGGATTTCCTGTTCGTTCATGAACGAGGTTTCGCAGTCGATCTGGGTGAATTCAGGCTGACGGTCGGCGCGCAGATCTTCGTCTCGGAAGCACTTGGTGATCTGATAGTAACGGTCGAAGTTGGCAACCATCAGCAGCTGCTTGAACAGTTGCGGCGATTGCGGCAGCGCGAAGAATTCGCCGGCGTTCACGCGCGACGGCACCAGGTAATCGCGCGCGCCTTCCGGTGTCGACTTGGTCAGCATCGGTGTTTCGATATCGATGAAGCCTTGCGCGTCGAGGAACTTGCGCACTTCCATCGCGACCTTGTAACGCAGGCGCAGGTTGTTTTGCATTTGCGGACGGCGCAGGTCCAGCACGCGGTGTGTCAGGCGTGTGGTTTCCGACAGGTTGTCGTCGTCCAGCTGGAACGGTGGCGTCACCGATGGGTTCAGCACTTGCAGCTCGTGCGCCAGCACTTCGATCTTGCCCGACTTCAGGTTGGCGTTGCCGGTGCCTTCAGGACGGTTGCGCACAACGCCGGTGATGCGCAGGCAGAATTCGTTGCGCACGGCTTCGGCGTTCTTGAACACGTCGGCGCGGTCAGGATCGCAAACGACTTGCACCAGGCCTTCGCGGTCGCGCAGGTCGATGAAGATCACGCCGCCGTGGTCACGACGACGATGCACCCAGCCGCACAGGCTGACGGTTTGGCCGAGCAGTGCCTCAGTGGTGAGGCCGCAGTATTGAGTTCGCATGGACATATTCAGGTTCCGTTTATTCCGTTTTCAGTTTCGTTTGATTCAGTGCTTGTGTTCTTGTGTGTTCTTTGTTGCTGGCAGGGCGAAGGCGGGGCAGAACAGCGCTGTTGATCTTGAAGAGCGCTGAACGCCCCGTCAATTATGATTGGCCGCATCGGCGGCGATATCCGTGATGATCTTCTTGTCCGCCTGCATTTCCGGCGCGACCACGCCCATCGAGACGATGTACTTAAGCGCTTCGTCCACGCTCATGTCCAGCTCGATGGTATCGGCGCGCGGCACCATCAGGAAAAATCCTGAGGTCGGGTTCGGCGTGGTCGGCACGTAGAGACTGACGTAGTCGACGCCTTGCAGGTGGTTCTTCACTTCACCGCCGGGAATGCCGGTCAGGAAAGCGATGGTCCATGAGCCTTGCCGCGGATACTGCACCAGCACTGCCTTGCGAAAGGCATTGCCGGACGACGAGAACAGCGTGTCGGACACTTGCTTGACGCTGGAGTAGATCGACTTGACCACCGGGATGCGGGTCAGCAGACCTTCCCACAGCGACACCACCTGACGGCCGATGAAATTGCGCGTGGCCAGGCCGGTGAGGAAGATGATCAGCAGCGTGAGGATGGTGCCCAGGCCGGGAATGCGGAAACCGACCAGCGCTTCCGGCCGCCAGCTTACGGGCAGCAGCAGCAGCGACTGATCCATCGTGCCGATGATCAGGTTGAGCACCCACACCGTGATGGCCAGCGGGACAAGGATCAGCAGACCGGTGATGAAGTATTTGCGCATGGGATGGGTTTTCGCGGTTTCGATCAGGAAGCGCTGGGCGTACTTGGAGCGCTGGAGGCGCCCGGCGTACTCGGGGCGGCGGCAGAAGGCGCAGCAGAAGCGGCGGCCGGTGCAGCAGCAGTGGTAGATGCAGCCGCGGGGGCGGATGCGGCAGCGCCGTCAGAAGAGGCTGGCGCCTCGGTCGCAGGCAAGGCGGTCCCGGTGGCGCCGGTGCTGTTGGCGACACCGCTGCCATTGCCGCGGAAATCGGTCACATACCAGCCCGAACCCTTGAGCTGAAAGCCGGCGGCGGTCAGTTGTTTCCTGAAGCTGTCCTTGTTGCAGGACGGGCAAACGGTCAACGCGTCGTCAGACATCTTTTGCAGCACATCTTTGGCAAAACCACACGCTTCGCAGCGATACGCGTAAATCGGCATGAATTACTCCGGCAAAAATCGTCCAAAACCCTGAATTATAAAGGTTTTTCAGCCGCTTTTACGAGTCCGCTGCAAGTCAGGCCCGCCAAGGGAGGACGAGGCCTCGGCAGACGTTCTTAAAAGCAACAAATGCCGTTGATTATTGTGAAACAAGGAAAAAACTAGAAATCGTTGCGAGATTGTTCCAGAGTCTGCAAGAAACTGCGGCACCACCAATGCACGTCGAACTCGCGGATCCGCCCCAGCAAGGCGGCATGACGTTCCTTGCGTTCCGCCAGCGGCATCTGCAAGGCATGCTGGATCGCCTGCGCGGTGCCGTGGGTGTCGTAAGGATTGACCAGCAAGGCTTCCTTCATCTGCTCGGCGGCGCCGGCAAAACGCGACAGCACCAGCACGCCGGGATCTTCCTCATCCTGCGCGGCGACGAATTCCTTCGCGACCAGATTCATGCCGTCGCGCAGCGGCGTCACCAGCGCCACCGCACACGCGCGGTACAAGCCCGGCAGGCGTTTGCGTGCGACGGTGCGATGCATGTAGCGAATCGGCATCCACTCGAAGTCGCCGTAGTCGCCGTTAATGGAGCCGCACAGGCTTTCCAGTTCACGCTGGATGTCGGCGTAGGCATCGACGTCTTCGCGGCTGGGCGAAGCGACCTGCAGCAATGTCGCGCTGTGACGATTTTCCGGATACTGCTGCAGCAGCTCGCGGAAGGCGCGGATGCGATGCGGCAAGCCCTTGGAGTAGTCGAGCCGGTCGACGCCGATCAGCAGCCGCCTGCGCGAATATTCCTTGCGCGTAGTCTCGAAGGTCTCGCGCGCTTCACGAGCACGGCCGAGACGCTGGAAGTCGTCGACATCGATCCCGATCGGAAACGCTTTGGCCTGCACCGTACTGTTGAAGGCGCGGAACTGGCTGACGCCGACGGTCTCGGCGGTGGCTTCGGCTTTGACGTAGTGCGAAAAATGCAGCAGGTCGGCCTCGGTCTGAAACCCGACCAGGTCGTAGGCGAACAAGGCGCGCATCAGCCATTCATGCGAAGGAATCGCCGCCAGAATCTGCTGCGGCGGCAGCGGGATGTGCAGGAAGAAGCCGATGCGGTTGCCGCAGCCCATTGCGCGTAATTCTGCCGCCAGCGGAATCAGGTGATAGTCGTGAATCCAGATCAGGTCGTCGGGTTTCAACAGCGCCATCAGTTTGCGCGCAAACAGCTGGTTGACGCGGCGATAGCCGCCCAGATGCCCGGATTCGAAATGCGCCAGATCGAGCCGGTAGTGAAACACCGGCCACAGCACGCCGTTGGCGTAGCCGCGGTAGTAGGCGTCATGGTCTTCAGCGCACAGATCGAGTTCGGCCAGCGTGACGGAGCCGGCCTGGCTGACGTGCAAAGCGCCTTCGCCGGGCGTGCCGTCTTCGACGACCTTGCCGCTCCAGCCGAACCAGACACCGCCGGTGCGTTTGAGGGTTTCACCCAGCGCCACCGCCAGTCCCCCGGCCGCCGGCTTGCGCGGATCAGCGAGACGATTCGAAACTACGACGAGGCGGGACATGGTGAAGCTCCTTTTTTGTTGTGTGGGAAGAGAGAACGCACAAACTTTGGGGAAACGATCAAATGACTGACTCCCATGATGCGGAGAGTCGCATCGCGCAATTGATGATCCCGACCATGGAATAGGTCTGCGGAAAATTGCCCCACATCTGCCCGGTCACCGGGTGCGTGTCTTCCGACAGCAAGCCGACGTGATTGCGCGCCGCCAGCATGGCTTCAAAAATCTCGCGCGCCTGCTCCTTGCGGCCGATGCGCGCGAGCGCGTCGATGCGCCAGAAGGTGCAGATGTTGAAGGCGGTTTCCGGACGGCCGAAATCATCGGGCGCTTCGTAACGGCGCATGTACGGACCGTCGCACAGATATTTTTCCAGCGCGTCGACAGTGGCGATGAAACGCTTGTCGGTCGGAGAAATCAGGCCGACCTCCACCATCAGCAAGACGCTGGCGTCGAGGTCGCGGCCGCCGAAGCTTTCGGCGTAGGTCTGACGTTCTTCATTCCAGGCTTCGGTCAGGATGCGCTTGCCGATCATGTCGGCGCGCTCGATCCAGTAGGTGGCGCGGTCGGTCAGCTCCAGCCGTACTGCAATCTTGGCCAGCCGGTCGCAAGCAGCCCAGCTCATCAGCGCAGACGAAGTGTGGATACGCGAACGCGTGCGCAGCTCCCACATGCCGGCATCGGGGCGGTCGTACATTTCAAAGGCGCGTTCGCCGACTGCTTCCAGATGCTTGAACTGTTCGATGCCGGCCCGGTGATGCAGGCGGACATCGTGGAAGGCCTGTGCGGCACCGAGAATGATATTGCCGTAGACGTCGTGCTGGAAATGC
This sequence comes from Herbaspirillum sp. GW822-FHT03A08, assembly GCF_058801885.1. Taxonomy (NCBI): domain Bacteria; kingdom Pseudomonadati; phylum Pseudomonadota; class Betaproteobacteria; order Burkholderiales; family Oxalobacteraceae; genus Herbaspirillum; species Herbaspirillum sp. GW822-FHT03A08. Next base: position 23,282 of record NZ_JBXANR010000010.1, read on the forward strand.
TCGTAGGCCTGATTGCCGACGCGCACCGGTGCATGGTGGCGATAGCCGGGCAAGTGATCGAGAATTTGCTCCGGCAAGGCTTCTTCCAGACCGATGCCGTACAGCGGCTGCACGTGGCCGCCAGCCGATCGCACCACGACGTTGGTGAGCCAGCGCAGATAATCTTCCATGGTGCCGAGCTCGGAGATGCTGTTCAGCGCGCGCACCACGAAGAAGGCGTCGCGCAGCCAGCAATAGCGATAGTCCCAGTTGCGTGCGCTGCCCGGGGCTTCCGGCACGCTGGTGGTCATGGCGGCGATGATGGCGCCGGTGTCTTCATACACCGACATCTTGAGCGTGATGGCGGCGCGAATCACGGCGGCCTGCCACTCCAGCGGCGTGGCGAGGCTGCGGCTCCAGTTGCGCCAATAGGTGACGGTTTCCTGTTCGAAGCTGCGCGCGGTGTCGCCGATGCCGCCGGTCAGCGTTTCATCGGGACCGAGCAGGAAGTTGAATGGCCGGCTGATAACGAAAGCGGTCTCATCCAGCAGATAACTGATGGGCGCATCGGTGTTGAGGCGCAGGATCATTTCCGACCCGACGTAGCGCACGTGATTGCTGCCGCGGGTGATCTCCGGCATCTCGCGGCCCCAGTTGAAACGCGGACGCAGCAATACGCGCAAGCGCGGTGCGCCGTTCAGCGGCAACACGCGGCGCACCAGCGTCTGCGGCCGGAAGAAGCGGCCACGGCTGGGGAAGCGCGGCGCAAAATCGGTGATCTCGACGCCCTGCCCCAGCGTGTCGTAAAGGCGCGTTTTCAGGACGGCGGTATTCGGCTCGTACCACTGCTCGCTGCGCGAAAAATTCTCGAGTTCAAAACTCCACAGGCTGCCGCTCTCGCCCGGATCAAGCAAAGCATTGAACACCGGATCGCCGTCGAAGCGCGGCAGGCAACACCAGACGATGCGGCCGAGCTTGTCGATCAGCGCGCTGTAGGAACAGTTGCCGATGACGCCGAGATCGAGGGATGAGGTGGAAGGCCGGTCGCCGTCGTTGCTGACGCCAGTGGAGGTATCGTTGCTGGGAGTGTCGATGGATGACGTAGATGACGTACTCATGCTGCCTTTCCTCTCTTTACTCTTTTTGTTGTTGCCCGAATTGCTGCCGACAGACTTGCCTGAGCGGCGCCGGCTTGCCGTTTCGACTTCGGGTGCGTGAAAAAATGTTCCTGTTAAATCCCGTTGAATAATAGAGGCGACGCCTAAAGACGCCGGTCTACCGCTTTCAGCGCCTGCTCCAGCCATTGATGCAAAGCGGCCGGGTTATCCAGCCGCATGTTCGCCTTGCTCGGCCCTTCGCCAATCTTGATGCCGAAGCCGCCGCCGTGCGATTGCACCCAGTCGAAGCCTGCTTCATCGGTCACGTCGTCGCCGACAAATACGGGACGACGCCCCGCAAACGGCGCTTCACGCATGAAGGAAGCAATGGCGTCGCCCTTGTCGGCCAGCGCAGCTTTCGCTTCCACCACCATCTTGCCGTGCAGAACCGTAAAACCGGGGACGCGCGACACCGCGTGGTTCATAGCTTCGATGCAAGCCTGTTCCAGATGCGGCGCCTTGCGATAGTGCAGCGCCAGCGCGCCGCGCTTGGGTTCCAGCAGCAGGCCGGGGTGACGCGCCACCAACGGCGCCAGACGTTCCATCAGGCGCGCCGTGTCGGGCGCAGCCAATTGGACCAGCCGCCCCGTCGCATCGCGCCGTTCCAGTCCATGTACACCAGCCGCGGGCAGATGAAGCGGCGCCAGATAATGGTCGAGCTGCTCCACCGGACGGCCGCTGACTACCGCCAACGCGCCGTGCGAGAGTTCTTGAAGCCGCTGCAACATGTCGATCAGGTCCGGCGCCGGCACCACGCTGTCGGGCTCGGGAGCCAGATTCACGAGGGTGCCGTCGAAGTCCAGAAACAGTGCATCAGCGACAAAGTCGTATTCATGAGTTTGCAGAGACATGCTTTGTGAGGTCGATTTAATACCAATTAGTTCCAATTGGTTTTTCGACAATTGACCCGCTGTCAGCGGACACTTTTCTTTAAACAACTCGGATAGAAAAAGCGAGGCAACCGATAGGGAAGATCGACAAAAAAACGACAAAGGAAGGTGAACGCGGGAGAGCTGCGCCGCTCGGGCGATTCAATGCATTTCTTGGAAAATGCGAATCGCCCGAGGGTAAGGAAGAGAAAAAGTCAGTTGTGCACTAAGGACGCAAGCTTGTCTATCGGTGTTGCGTGAAGTAGCTTATGAGGCAGCGTCTGACATCAAGGGCGCGCTGCTTAGCCGCCTTGACCATCGGTGCTCAACACCGTTTGCACGGGCGTCTGCGGAATCGGCGCCACCAGTTGCGGCATCAGCGAACCGACCACCATGCCGCCGATGCTCATGAGCAAACCGACCAGCTGCGGCGGCCACATGCCTTCGGGCGCGGTGTATTCCAGCGTGATCCACGAGACCAGGCCGAGGATCATCGCGGCGAGCGCGCCCTGACGCGTGGCGCGCTTCCAGTAGACGCCGAAGGCCAGCGGCGTAAAGGCGGCGACCAGCGTGACCTTATAGGCATTTTCGACCATCTGATAAATGCTGGACTGGCTGTTCAACGCCAGCGAGGTGACGGCGATGGTGAAGACCAGCACCACCACGCGCATGGAAAACAGGAATTCCTTGTCGCTCTTCCATGGACGGATTTCCTTGATCACGTTTTCGGTGAAGGTCACCGACGGCGCCAGCAAGGTTGCGCTGGCGCAGCTCTTGATCGCCGACAGCAGCGCGCCGAAGAACATGACCTGCGCAAACACCGGCATCTTTTCCATGATCAGCGTCGGCAACACCAGCTGCGAATCGGTTTCCAGCAAACGCGACACCATCGCCGGATCGATCAGCGTGGCCGAGTAGGCCAGGAAGATCGGGATGAACACAAACATGAAATAGATCACGCCGCCCAGGATCGAGGCATTGCGCGCGATGTTTTCATTCTTCGACGACATCACGCGCTGGAACACGTCCTGCTGCGGAATCGAGCCGAGCATCATGGTTATCCATGCCGCAAAGAACCACAGCACCTCCTTGGGCGTGGGCGAAGGCCAGAAGTTGAATTTACCGGCATCCGCCGCATGCTGGATCACCACCGCCGGACCGCCGACCATGCCGGAGACTTCCCAGCCGATGTACAGCATGCCGACCACCACGATGATCATTTGCAGGAAGTCGGTGATCGCCACCGCCCACATGCCGCCCATGAGGGTGTAGATCAACACGCTGGCGGCGCCGATGATCATGCCCCAGTGCATCGGGATGTAACCGCCCGACACGACGTTGAACACCAGCCCCAGCGCCTTGATCTGCGCCGCCACCCAGCCGAGGTAAGAAATCACGATACAGATCGTCACCAGCATTTCAGCCGCGCGGCCGAAGCGTTTCTTGTAGTAATCGCCGATGGTCAGCAGGTTCATGCGGTACAGCGGCTTGGCGAAGAATACGCCCACCAGGATCAGGCACAGCGATGAACCGAAGGGATCGGCGACGATGCCGCCCAGGCCTTCCTTGAGGAAGGTCGACGACACGCCCAGCACCGCCTCCGAACCGAACCAGGTCGCGAACACGGTCGCCGTCACTACCGACATCGGCAGCGCCCGGCCGGCAATGGCGTAGTCTTTGCCGCTCTTGACGAACTTGGTTGCGTAAAGACCGATACCGACTGAAATCACCCAATAAAGTATGACGAACCAGATCAGGGCATTCATGCAATTTCCTTACGCAAAAGGGCTGTAAAAAGGCCCGAAAAGTGGGAGGGCTAGTAAGCGAAAACGCGCATTATAACGGCATTACCGGCATGTTTTTCCACCCTGCCAGCCATTCGTCAGCAAATTTCGCGCCACCGGCGAAAAGCGTAAAGATCAACCACCCCACGGCGAACGGCGATGGCAACATGCAATCCCGGCAAGCTGAAAACGCCAGACTGCGAAATCAGCGCATCACGGGGATCACACCCGACGGAAATTGTTGCATGGCGGCTACGTTGCCATCGCGATCGATCCAGCGATAGTCCAGCGGCGCGGTCTGCCCCTTGCGCAGCGGGTTGCGCGTGCAATGGCGGGCGTACGCGGGGTCGACGTAGCGGTAGGGGAGATGTTCGTCCCGTCCGGCGGTGATTCCCAGCCGCGTCGTTTCGATCAGCATCTGCGGTGTTTCGCCGACATCGTCGACGAACAATCCTTCGGGATCGAAGGAACCCGCGTCCCAATCGGGGACACGCAAGGCCAACGACTTGCACAGCAAGGTTTGTCCGGCGCAAAGCCGGTGCAGAGGCCGCGCGGCGCCCTGCGCATCGGGGTTTTCGGCCTGCATGACGGCGAGCGCCTCGGGACCGGCGATGGCGTCGATCCAGGGATAGGCGGATTTGATGAGGACGGCGTTGCCCGGGCCGGCGGCACTGAAATTGAGCGAATCGCCGCCGCGCGAGTAGTACATGTAGATGGTGCCGCCTTCCATGAAGAGCGCGCGCCGTTTGTGGGTATAGCCCAGCGAAGCGTGACTGCCGCGCTCGTCGAGACAATAAGCCTCGGTCTCGATGATGCGGGCGGAGAGCCACTGGCCCTTCCAGCGCCGGCGTATTACTTTGCCGATCAGGGCGCGCGCCAGTGCAGGACTGTCCCGGTCGAAAAAACTGTTGTCCAGCATGGTGAAGCGGGTAATGGCAGGGGGAGCTTTACGCATTTTGTTTTCCCTCGAGATCAACGTCCATGTCGTCCTCTCTGAAGCAAGAGTAATCCGATAGGCCATTGAATCAATCATCGAATGGCAACGGGGCGAGTCCTTTCGGAACTCGCCCCGTTTTCAGCGTGGAGCACTCATCGATCAGTCGGCGATGGCTTCCAGCGCAAACAGATCAGCCGGATTTTCACGCTTGCGGATCAGATGCACCTTGTCGCCGTCGACCAGCACTTCCGCAGCACGGCCGCGGGTGTTGTAGTTGGAGGCCATGGTCATGCCGTAAGCACCGGCCGACATCAGCGCCAGCAAGTCGCCCGGCGCGAGCGCCAGTTCGCGGTTGCGCGCCAGCCAGTCGCCGGATTCGCACACCGGACCGACGATATCGTAGGTCTGCGCCGCATCCTTGCGCTGCTGCACGGCTTGCACGCCGTGCCAGGCTTCATACAAGGCAGGACGCATGAGGTCGTTCATGGCGGCGTCGACCACGGCGAAGTTCTTGGTTTCGCCGTGCTTCAGGTATTGCACTTCGGTGATCAGCAGACCAGCGTTGCCGACGATGGAACGGCCGGGCTCGAACATGACCTTGATGGCACGGCCGTCGTATTTCTGCTTGCGCCAGGCATCGACGCGGGCGAACAGGCGGCCCAGGTAGTCGCCGACCGGAACCGGTTGCTCGTCGTCATAGGTGATGCCGATGCCGCCGCCGATGTCGAGGTGGTGGATGGCGATGCCTTCGGATTCCAGCTGGTCGATCAGTTCGATGACTTTGTCGAGCGCTTCCAGCAGCGGTGCGTCGTCCAGCAGTTGCGAACCGATGTGGCAGTCGATGCCGACCACTTCAATGTTCGGCAGCGCCGCCGCATCGCGGTAGCAGGTCAAGGCATCTTCGTAGGCGACGCCGAACTTGTTTTCTTTCAGGCCGGTGGAAATGTACGGATGGGTCTTGGCGTCGACGTTGGGATTGACGCGCAGCGAGATGCGCGCGCGCTTGCCGGCTTCGCCTGCGACTTCGTTGAGGCGATGGACTTCAGGAATCGATTCGACGTTGAAGCACAGAATGTCGTGTTCCAGTGCCAGACGCATTTCGTCGCGGCCCTTGCCCACGCCGGAGAAGATCACCTTGCGCGGATCGCCTCCGGCGGCAATCACGCGCAGCAGTTCGCCGCCCGAGACAATGTCGAAGCCGGAACCGAGCTTGCCCAGCAGGTTCAGCACCGCCAGGTTGGAGTTGGACTTGACCGAATAGCACACCAGCGCGCCGCCGTCGCCGGCATCTACGCTACGGCCGGCTTTCTTGCAGGCATCGGCGTAGGCGGAATAGTTGGCGGTCAATGCCGCCTTGGAATACACGTAAAGCGGCGAGCCGAATTGCCCGGCCAGTGCGTTCAGCGGCAGATTTTCGGCGTGCAGGACGCCGTCGCGATAGGAAAAATGAGACATAAAGTAGAGACGGCGAGAATTATTTTGATGGAGGAACGGCAGTCGCCGAGGACGCCGCGCCAGTGTTATCAGTGGCAGCAGCGCCGGCATCAGCGTCTGGAGCAGGCACAGTCCTGACAGGATGCGGGGCCGGCGGTTTCGGCAGGTACAACGGTCCCTTCTGACCGCAGCCGGTCAGCAGCACGATCAACGCAACAGCGCTCAGTGCGATGGACACCGGACGGGCCGGGGAAAAATGAAATGGAGACTTCACGATAGAATCACGGGTTTACATCAATGTCTCGGAGTGTAGCATGACAGAATCAGAATTCCTGGCCCTCGCGGATTCCGCGCTGAACGCGATCGAAGCCGCACTGGAGCAGGCCACCGACGACACCGACCTCGATGTCGAGTGCAGCCGCAGCGGCAATGTGCTGGAAATCGAATGCATCGACAACGGTTCCAAAATCATCGTCAACAGCCAGGCGCCGATGCAGGAACTGTGGCTGGCTTCCAAGTCGGGCGGCTATCACTTCAAATATGACGGCAAGCAATGGCTGAGCGCGCGCGACGGCTCCGAGCTGTACGCCACGCTGTCGGCCTCGGTCACCGAACAGGCCGGCTTCCCGGTCACACTGAGCGCACCGTAACGTAACTTTGCACCAGCATTAGCTGTCGTCGGCCCACGACTTGGCAGCCGCAATCGCGCGCTGCCAGCCGCGCACCAGCTTGCTGACCTGCGCTTCTTCCAACGCCGGTGTAAAGCTGGCGTCCTGACGCCATTGCCGGCGCAGCGTTTCCTGGTCCGGCCAGAATCCGACCGCCAGTCCGGCCAGATAGGCCGCCCCCAGTGCAGTGGTCTCCGTCACTTCCGGACGGATCACTTCGACGCCGAGAATATCGGCCTGGAACTGCATCAACAGGTCATTGGCGGTGGCGCCGCCGTCCACGCGCAATTGCGCGATATCCAATCCGGCATCAGCCTGCATCGCCTTCAGCACATCCATGGTCTGATAAGCAATGCTGTCGAGCGCAGCGCGCGCCAGATGTGCAGAAGTGGTGCCGCGCGTGGCGCCGAACATGGCGCCGCGTGCATGCGGATTCCAATGCGGCGCACCCAGTCCGGCGAAGGCCGGCACCAGATAGACGCCGTCGCTGTCCGGCACGCTGCGCGCCAGCGCTTCCACATCGCGCGAATTGCGGATGATGCCAAGACCGTCACGCAGCCACTGCACCACCGCGCCGCCGATGAAAATGCTGCCTTCCAGCGCGTATTGCACCTTGCCGTCGACCTGCCAGGCAATCGTGGTGAGCAGATTGTTCTTCGACACGATGGGCTTGTCGCCAGTGTTCATCACCATGAAGCAGCCGGTGCCGTAGGTGTTCTTAACCATGCCCGGTTCAGTGCACATCTGGCCGAACAAAGCCGCGTGCTGGTCGCCGGCGATGCCGGCAATCGGGATCTTCGACGCAAAAACGGTAGTCTTGGTGTGGCCGTAAAGTTCGCTCGATTGCCGTACTTGCGGCAGCATGCTGCGCGGGATATCCAGCAAGGCCAGCAGCTCGTCGTCCCATTCCAGCGTATGGATGTTGAACAGCATCGTGCGCGAAGCGTTGCTGACGTCGGTGACGTGCAGTTCGCCGCGTGTGAAATTCCAGATCAGCCAGCTGTCGACGGTGCCGAACGCCAGCTTCCCCGCCTTGGCCAGATCGCGCGCGCCGGGCACGTTGTCGAGTATCCAGCGGATCTTGGTGCCGGAGAAATAGGAGTCCACCAGCAAGCCGGTTTTGGTGCGAATCGACTCTTGATGGCCAGCGGATTTCAGCTCGTCGCAAAACTCAGCGGTGCGCCGGTCTTGCCAGACGATGGCGTTGTACAACGGACGTCCGCTGTCGCGATCCCAGACGATGGTGGTTTCGCGCTGGTTGGTAATGCCGATGGCGGCGATCGAGGCGCCATTCAGGCCGGCCTTGGTGACCGCTTCGGCAGCGACGCCGGCCTGCGTAGACCAGATCTCCTGCGGGTCGTGCTCGACCCAGCCCGGATGCGGATAGATCTGCTGAAATTCCTTTTGCGCCGTGCTGACGATATGGCCGGCGCGGTCAAACAGAATCGCGCGTGAACTGGTGGTGCCCTGGTCGAGCGCCAGGATGTACTGCTCCGACATGTCTTCCTCCGACGGCGGTGCCGTGTGCATGAATCGTGTTATTTTGGCAATATCAGTATCGTCCGAAGCAACCTCACGCGAAAAATTCCGAAGTTTCCCGCTGCGACGCTCCACCGCGATGCATGCCGTGCCTTATACTCTCGCATCTTGTCACACTCACAGCAATTCTGGAAAGCACGTTCAATGCGCAGTACGACCACGCAACCCGCCCCTCGTTTGCCCAGCACTGCATGGCAACGCGGTTTGACGAAATTCCAGCTGCTTGCAGCCGTTGCCGTCATCGCCATCATTGCGATCGTGGCCGCACCGCGCCTGATGACAGCGGTTAATCATGCTCACAATCCAGATATCGTCACTGCCGAACAAGACCTCGGCGAGATCGAAAAGGCACTGCAGCTCTACAAGCAGGATACCGGCGCATATCCCTCCACCGAGCAAGGCCTGCTGGCGCTGATCGTCAAACCGACCCGCACACCGGTCCCGAAAGACTGGAAGATCGGCGGCTACATCGACCGCCTGCCGCGTGATCCTTGGGGCCACCCCTATCAATACCGCCTCAGCAGCGAAGGCGACGCTTTCGATGTGTTTTCATTTGGTGCGCATGGCCCGGATGAAGGCGACGACAACCCGGGCGTGATCCGTAGCAAGCATTGATCGCTCCGTTGCGCAGTCGTCAGGTGCTCAGTTACTGAGCTGCTCACTGTCCCGGACGAAAAAAAGCCACGGAAAATCCGTGGCTTTTTCATTGCAGCTAGTCGGCAAAAGCAGAAGCTTCACTCCTGTTCCGGCTCATCCAGTTTCTTCTTCACTTCGAGCCGGGCCGACTGCCGCAGCGCTGAGGCCGTTTTGCGATGCGGGCCGGCGGCGCGCTGCTTGGCGGCGACTGCCACCGGATTGCGCGGCTTGGCAAGCTTTTGCGAAGGCTCAACGCGAAAGCTCATCTTTTGCCTCGTTGCCAATGCCTTGTTCGCCATGGCTGCGCGCTCCTTCTCTGCGGTTTTGTCCTGTTGCGCTTACAGCACGTAACGCGACAGGTCTTCATTGACCGCCAGTTCGCCCAGGCGATCCTTGACGTAGGCGGCATCGATAGCGATGGTTTGCGCACCGGTTTCGCCGGCCGAGAACGAAATCTCTTCCAGCAGCTTTTCCATCACGGTATAGAGGCGGCGGGCGCCGATGTTCTCGGTCTTTTCATTGACCGAAAATGCAATCTCCGCCAGTTGCTGGATGCCGCTGTCGTCGAATTCCACCTTGACGCCTTCGGTCTCGAGCAAGGCCTGGTATTGCTTGGTCAGGCAAGCGTCGGTGCCGGTCAGGATGGTTTTGAAATCATCAATCGACAGGGAATCCAGTTCGACGCGAATCGGGAAACGGCCTTGCAGTTCCGGAATCAGATCGGACGGCTTGGCCAGATGGAAAGCGCCCGAAGCGATGAACAGAATATGGTCGGTCTTGATCATGCCGTATTTGGTGTTGACGGTCGTACCTTCCACCAGTGGCAGCAGGTCGCGTTGCACGCCGGCGCGCGAGACGTCTGCGCTGCCTTGCGAGCGGGTGGCGATCTTGTCGATTTCGTCGAGGAAGACGATGCCGTTCTGCTCGACGTTGGCGATCGCCTTTTGCTTCAACTCTTCTTCATTGACCAGCTTGCCGGCTTCTTCTTCGATCAGGAACTTCATGGCTTCCTTGATCTTGATCTTGCGCGTTTTCTTGCGGTTGTTACCCATGCCGGAAAACATAGACTTAATCTGTTCCGTCATTTCTTCCATGCCCGGCGGCGCCATGATTTCCATGGACGGCGCGGCGTCGGACAACTCGATTTCGATCTCGCGATCATCAAGCGCGCCTTCGCGCAGACGCTTGCGGAAAGTCTGGCGCGTGGTGCTGCCCTTTTCTTCCACGCCGTCGCCAGAGGCGGCAGCATTCTTGTTGCCTTCCGGCGTAAAGCCGAAATCACGCGCCGGCGGCAGCAGGATGTCGAGTACGCGGTCTTCGGCAGCGTCTTCGGCGCGGGCGCGCACCTTGCGCACTTCGCCTTCACGCGTTTGCTTGATGCCGATGTCGATCAGGTCGCGGATGATGGTGTCGACGTCGCGGCCGACATAGCCGACTTCGGTGAACTTGGTGGCTTCGATCTTGATGAACGGCGCGTCAGCCAGCTTGGCCAGGCGACGGGCGATTTCGGTTTTGCCGACGCCGGTGGGGCCGATCATCAGGATGTTCTTTGGGGTGATTTCGTGACGCAGCGGTTCGGCGACCTGCTGGCGACGCCAGCGGTTGCGCAGCGCAATGGCGACGGCGCGCTTGGCGCGGCCCTGGCCGACCACGTGTTTGTCCAGTTCGGAAACGATCTCTTTGGGAGTCATGTTCATGGTGATGTTCTTTGCAATGTCCGAGGCTTAATCGAGAGTTTCGATAATGTGATTCAGGTTGGTGTAGATGCAGAGCTCGCCTGCGATCACCAGTGATTTCTTGACGATGTCGGCCGGCGACAACTCGGTATTTTCTTGCAGCGCCTTGGCGGCCGATTGAGCAAAAGTGCCGCCCGAGCCGATCGCGCCGATACCGTCGGTCGGTTCCAGCACGTCGCCGTTGCCGGTGATCACCAGGGTGCTGTCGCGGTCGGCGGTCAGCAGCATGGCTTCGAGGCGGCGCAGCATGCGGTCGGTGCGCCATTCCTTGGCCAGTTCAACCGACGCGCGCATGAGATTGCCCTGATGCTTTTCCAGCTTGGATTCAAACAAGTCAAGAAGAGTGAAAGCATCGGCCGTGCCGCCGGCGAAACCGACCAGGACCTTGCCGTTATAGAGCTTGCGCACCTTGCGCGCAGTGCCCTTCATGACCACGTTGCCGAGCGTCACCTGGCCGTCGCCGCCGAGCGCCACGGTATTGCCGCGCCGGACGGAGAGGATGGTTGTGCCGTGAAATTGTTCCATGCTAATGCCTCAAATGGTGGGGTTCTGCTGAATTACCGTCTTGCTTGTTCTGGTGAAATGGGGTCGGCCGCGCAGATTGCAAGGAGCTTGCGGAATGCGTGGGCGCGCCTAGTCTGGAGACCGTATTTTACGCCGCCGGGGCTGGGCGAAACAGAATGGAGGGCGAATAGGACATAGACAGATGACAATCTGTCTACTTTGAAGAAGAGAGATGAAACACGGACGGAAATATAAAAATGCCGTCGTCCCAGCATACGCTGGAACCCAGTGTCGTATTAACCGTCCTGACGACACCGGGTCCTGACTTTCGTCAGGACGACGGTAATTTTGTTATCAGCTTAAACTGACAAGGTCATCAGGCTCGCATTGCCGCCTGCGGCAGTCGTGTTGACGCACAGCGCGCGTTCTGCCACCAGACGCCACAGATCAATCGGCGCATCTTCCGCCGTCGGCACCAGCGGCACCAGGGCGCCGTCACGCGCCGCCAGCACATTGCGCCATTGCGTGATGACCGGCGCATCGACCAGCGCCAGATGAATATCTGCCGCCGCAATGTCGCCGCTGACGTCAATCGCCTGATGCACCACTTGCGGCAAACCGGCAGGGATCAGCTTGCTTTGCACTGCCGGCACCACCGCTGTATTGCCGGTGGCAAGCACGGCCGCCAGTTGATTGAGCAAGGCCGAGACCTCGTCGGCGGCGCACAGAATCTTGCCGCGCGGCGCGAACGACAGCGTGTTGCGCTCGCCGGTCGGGCCCGGCAAGGTCAGCGTCTTGTACAGCAGGCTTTGCTGCACATAGGTCGCACCTACTTGCGCCAGCTTGGCATGCCCATGCGTGGCGGCCCAATCCAGCAATGCTTTCAACGGCGCAGACGCGGCGCTCTTGTCATCATTGAACAGTTTGACTTCAGCATGGCGCTGCAGGCGCTTCAGGTAGAGCGGACCACCGGCCTTGGGACCAGTGCCCGACTTGCCTTCGCCGCCGAAAGGCTGCACGCCCACCACAGCGCCGACGATGTTGCGGTTGACGTAGATGTTGCCGACATGCGCGCGCTGCGCGACGAAGTCGATGGTTTCATCGATGCGCGAATGCACGCCCAGCGTCAGGCCGTAACCGCTGGCGTTGATGGTGTCGATCAGCTGCGGCAACTGGTCGCGGCGATAGCGCAGCACGTGCAGCACGGGACCGAAGACTTCGCGCTTGAGCTGGGCGATAGAGTCGATTTCGATCACGGTCGGCGCGACGAAGGTGCCTTGCTCGTGGCGTTCGTCCAGCGGCAGTTGATAGACCTTGCAGTTCTGCTTCATCTGCTCGATGTGCGCCAGCAATTGCGTGCGCGCTTCGATGTCGATGACCGGGCCGATATCGGTTTCCAGGCAATCCGGACGACCGACGCGCAACTCCTGCATCGCACCCTTCAGCATGGTCATGGTCTTGTCGGCGATGTCTTCCTGCAGGCACAGCACGCGCAGCGCCGAGCAGCGTTGGCCGGCGCTGTCGAAGGCCGAACTCAGGACATCCTGCACCACCTGTTCGGGCAAGGCGCTGGAGTCGACGATCAACGCATTCTGGCCGCCGGTTTCAGCGATGAATGGAATGTCGCCGTGTTCGTCCTTGATGCGTTGCGCCAGCGTGCGGTTGATCAGTTGCGCGACTTCGGTCGAGCCGGTGAAGATCACGCCCTTGACGCGCACATCGCCGGTCAGCGTGGCACCGACGGTTTCGCCGCGGCCCGGCAAAAATTGCAGCGCGGCACGCGGCACACCGGCCTCATGCAGCAATTGCACGGCGCGATGCGCGATCAGCGGCGTCTGCTCTGCAGGCTTGGCCAGCACGACATTGCCTGCAGCCAGCGAGGCGCTGACTTCGCCGATAAAAATCGCCAGCGGGAAATTCCATGGACTGATGCACACCACCGGCCCCCAGGCCAGCGCATTGCCGTCGTGGCGCGTCTGCAGCGCGTAGTAACGCAGGAAGTCGACTGCTTCGCGCACTTCTGCAATCGCGTTCGGCAGCGACTTACCCGCCTCGCGCACGGCCAGCGCCATGAGTTCCGGCTGATGTGTTTCAAAGAGGTCGGCAGCGCGCTCCAGCATTTGCGCGCGGTCGGATGCCGAGACTGATTGCCATTCCGAAGCGAAAGCAGTCGCTGCTTCCAGCGCACTTTCCACGTCGGCGCGCGCGGCTTCGACGACCTGACCGACGACATCGCGGCGGTCGGCTGGATTGCAGATCTGCTGCAGCTCGCCGGTGGAATTGGCGCCATCATGCAACAGCGGTGCGGCCTGCCATTGATGCGTTGAAGCTTGCACGAAGATGCGGTCGAGTTCGCGCAGGCTGTCTTCGTTGCTGAGATCGATGCCGGTGGAATTCTTGCGTTCTTCGCCGTACAGATTGCGCGGTAAGGCGATCTGGGGATGCGGCTCGCCGCCGGACTTTTGCACGGCAACGATCGGGTCGGTGATCAGTGTGTCGATGGCGACGTTTTCGTCGACGATCTGATTGACGAAGGACGAGTTGGCGCCGTTCTCCAGCAGGCGGCGTACCAGATACGCCAGCAGCGTCTGATGCGAACCGACCGGCGCGTAAATGCGGCAAGCCTTGCCGAGCTGATCGGCGCCGACCACCTGGTCGTACAAAGTCTCACCCATGCCGTGCAGGCATTGGAATTCGTAGTCATCGATCTTGTGCTGTTGCGCCCAGGTGTAAATCGCGGACAGCGTGTGGGCATTATGCGTGGCGAACTGCGGATAGATGGCGTCGGTGGAAGCCAACAGCTTTTGCGCGCAAGTCAGATAGGACAGATCAGTGTGCACCTTGCGCGTATAGACCGGATAGCCCGACAGGCCGTCGACCTGAGCACGCTTGATTTCGCTATCCCAGTACGCGCCCTTGACCAGACGCACCATCAGCTTGCGACCGCTGCGGCGCGCCAGGTCGGCGAGGTAGTCGATCACGAAGGGGCAACGCTTCTGATACGCCTGCACCACGAAACCGATGCCTTCAAAACCGTCGAGGTCGCGGTCGAAGGCCAGCGCTTCCATCAGATCCAGCGACAGCTCCAGGCGGTCGGCTTCTTCGGCGTCGATGTTGAGGCCGATGTTGTAGGACTTGGCCAGCACCAGCAATTGCTTCAGGCGCGGCAGCAATTCGTTCATCACACGTGCATGTTGCGCGCGCGAATAGCGCGGATGCAGCGCCGACAGCTTGACTGAAATGCCTGGACCGTTCTTGATGCCGCGACCATTGGAGGCGCGGCCGATGGCGTGGATCGCTTCTTCGTAGGACTTGTAATAGAAGGCGGCATCGTGCTCGGTCAGCGCCGCTTCGCCGAGCATGTCATAGGAATAGCGATAGCCGCGCTTCTCGTTGTCGCGGCTGTTGTCGAGCGCTTCGGCGATGGTCTGGCCGGTGACGAACTGGTTGCCCAGCATACGCATGGCGAGGTCGACGCCCTTGCGGATCAGCGGCTCGCCGCCTTTGTTGATCAGACGCGTGAGCGCCGAGGCCAGGCCGCTTTCGCTATTGGTGCCGACCAGTTTGCCGGTGATCAGCAAGCCCCAGGTGGCGGCATTGACGAACAGCGATGGCGACTCGCCCAGATGTTTGCGCCAGTCACCCTTGCTGATCTTGTCGGCGATCAGACGATCGGCAGTCTGATGATCGGGGATGCGCAGCAGAGCTTCGGCCAGGCACATCAGCGCCACCCCCTCTTCCGACGACAGCGAGAATTCGTGCATCAGCGCATCCACGCCGGACGAGCGCGTGCGCTTGGTGCGTACCGCCTGCACCAACTTGCGTGCGAGCTTTTGCGTCGCCTCGGTCCAGGTCGCATTGCTTTGCACCTGCGACAGCAGCCACTGCACGGCGCCACGTTCATCGCGGCGGTAGACGGCGGTGATCGCTGCACGCAAGGGTGTTTGCTCAGCCATCACTTCGTGATGAAAAGCGGTAAAGGCGGGAAGAAAGGTAAAAGCGCTGGACGGGTGGGAGGCGTTGTTCATATTGGTTTGTCTCGGAAAAGTCGGCAAAACACGGTTTTTGCTTGCTGCGATTTTATGCGGGATAAGCCAATATTAATTCTGCATTTACAACATTAATTACAAATTAAATTAAGATAAATATATTTTTACAGAATTATATTCTTTCCAATTTTTAACTTTTCCTGATAAGCAAACACCCGTCCTGATGTCGCGGGACGGGTGTCGGATGAAGCTGAAAAGTCTCTCTGGCTGATTGCGCCAGACGGCTTAGTTACTCGGCTTAGTTACCGAGCAACAATTGCATGATGATGCCCGTGCCGATCGCAACCAGCACATAGTCACCGCCGGTCTGCACCCATTGATAGCCGCGCGGTGGCGCGCTCAGACGATGTTCGCGCCAGTTGTTGACGACGTATTGACGGTTACGGTATTCCGGCGGCAAGCGATCGCCGCGATGGAAGGCGTGATTCGGACCGGCGCCGCGTTCGTCATGGCGATCCGGCGGACCACGGCGGTCATTGCGATGATCGTCGTGACGATCAGGCGGGCCGCGGCGATCATCATGGCCTTGTGGCGGACGGCCGTCATCACGGCCGTATTGTTGAGCATAAACAGCAGGCAAAGCGCCGACGCCGAGCGTCAGGGCGAGAACCGAGGAGACAATGGATTTCTTATTCATGAGGGGCTCCTTACGATATCAATAATGCAGAAACCCGCTGCGCAGTACTGTTGCCAAAGCATATGCACTGCGAATGCAGCGGGACCGTTATATGGAGCCCTTAACACCTGGCATGGTTCCTTAAAGAATGTATCTGAATGCTACCTGGTACACCTGCGCTGCCATTGTCAGCTTTACGTCAGCCTTCACCCAGATAAGCCGCCTTGACGCGCGGATCGCTGAGCATCTCCTTGGCGTCGCCGGTCATGGTGATCAGGCCCGA
>NZ_JBXANR010000011.1:0-25230 GCF_058801885.1 Herbaspirillum sp. GW822-FHT03A08
AGGGTGACGCGCCGTCAGTACGCCCGACAAGTTGGTGACCGTGCCGACCACCTGTGCACAGGCCAGGCTACCCCAGCCCAACAACAGCATCAGCGCCAGCAGGCGCCAGCCCTTGCTCATCATCTGATTCATACCGCGATATCCCGTGTGGATGGCGTGTTTCATTATCGTTTTTCCTCGCGGCATCAGGTGCACACCGGCAACGGCTTCTTCGGCGCGTTCGCATTGCCGGCAGGCGTGTCGTCACCGCCGAAGGTGCCTGCCGTGCCGCCGATGGTCTGCGTAGCCGACGGCGTCGAGACCGGATTGGTGCTGGCCGTGAAGACCGGTGGAACCGGAATATTCTGTCCCGCCGTCGTCACCTTGATGGTGCTGGTCACGATCTGTGCAACCGACGGCTGGACAATCGGAGCAAGCGCAGGCGTAATAACTTGATTGACGATGGCCGCAACAGGAATGCTTGTGCCGTTCGCATCGGTGATGCTGACCCCAGGCGCATAGCTTACCGTCCCATTCACCACCGTGAAGAGCGCCCGTCCCGGCGCCGAGGTGGAGATATTTGCATTGACTGACATGTTGTTGCCGGCAAACAGAGTGACGTTGCCGGCGGCAGATGTCACCGCGCCGTTGATGACCAGGTTATCAAGCGGTGAACCGCTGTTGCCTGCCGTCAGATTAATGTTGCCTGTAGCACTGACGCCACCGGCGCCGATAGTCAGCGGGCTATGCGTTTCCAGGTTCAGACTGCTTCCCGCACCAGCCACCCTGATGCTGCCGTCGGTGACGATGCCCAGCGTGGCGAGGCGCGTCGCAGCGGAAATCTGCGCACCGGTCTCGCTCGGTAGTGATCCCAGGAAGTCTGCGTCGCTGCCTATGGCAGCAGTGATTGCACCGCCGGTGTTGACGATGTTGATGTTGCCGTTGGCGTTGGTGACACCGTTGATTTTAACCACCGGGGTATCCGCGGTTTCAAGGTTGTTGACCAGCATGATGTTGCCTGAACCGCGATTATTGCCGGCGAACGCCGCGATGCGGTTGAAGCCGGACGTCAGCGAGGTGCCGGTGACGGACGAAGTCAGCAACTGCCCCGTAACGTGCAGCGCGGAGTCCTGCTGTCCGATGCCGCCGGTCTGCGACTCCAGCGCCAGGTTGCGCGCCGTAATGTTACCTACCATCAGATCGCCGGTACTACTGCTCAGTGCTACCGTACCGCTGCTGTTGATAATGCTCCCGCCGGTTTGCGAGAAATCGTCGGTCACGTTCAGTACAGAACTACTGCCGCCGTTGACGATACCTCCGTTGGACAACGACAGATTGCTGATGCGCGCACTACCGGACACGTTCAGCACGCCGGCGTTGGCCGCAGTGGTCCCGCCACCGGTATAACTGAATCCACTGAAGCCTTCGCCCTCTCCTTCTGTGGCGACACCGCTGACGATAACGGTGCCATAGCCTATGGAGCTGATGTTGCCGACATTGACCGTATTGCCGCTACTGATGGATAAACGGGCGCCATTATTCAAGGTGATGCTCTTGACAATGTCCACTCCGTCGCCGGATGCCTGCGACAGTGTCGATCCCTCAGCCACAATCACGTTATCGATTGCGGTCGGCAAGACGCCGCCATTCCAGCTCTGCGCGTTACCCCAGTGACTGTCTGAATTGCCGGAATAGGTCAACGTCTCCGAGCCGCTCATGACCAGTGCCAACGTACCTGTGTAGTCGACCTTGAGCATTTGCAGGTTGTCACCACTACCGATCACGTTGCCAAGCACATGACGGAAATAACTGGAACCGGCATTGCTATTCGTAAGGACGATCGGAGCCAGACGCGCGTTCAGTGCTGGTACATAACTGCCCAGTAACTTGCTCTGCAGCGTACCGCCGAGTTGCACCGTGGTCGGCGCATTGAGATAGAAGGTGTCATAGCTGGAAGCGCTGGCGACATCGATGTTCAGTACGCCGGTCGCGCTCTGCGTAAAATTGCCGTTGATGCCCAACTGGCCTACCGTGCCGTCACCACCTGGCGAAATGACGCCATTATTGGTGAATTGTCCGTTGGAGGTGATCGCGCCGGTGCCCGACAGATTGCCGCCGATATCATTCGTGAACGTGCCGAAGGTCATGGTGGCGTCGGTCATGCTGATGACGCCGGTATTGGTGATCGTGTTGCCGGTGACGGAATTGTCGGCAGCGATGGTTAGTGTTCCTGCGTTGGTCAAGGTCCCTGCGGTGAGGCTGTTTACACTGCCCGACACCAATATCGTGCCCGTATTGTTCAGACTACCGTCGATCTGGACCGCATTGACCGAACCGAGGACCGTCATCGTGCCGCTGTTGTTCCAATCCCCGCTCCCCTGGAGCCTTGTTACCACACCGCCGGTGCCCAAGTTCAGGATACCGCCCACTGCATTGGTGGCAGAACCGTTGCTCATGACCGTCGCTTGGAGATTCATCACCCCGGAATTGACGAAACCGCTCTCGAATGTGACGGCACCGCTGTTGCCGTTGGCAAATACCGTGCCGGCATTGGTGAAGCTGCCGGTTTGGAAATTGCTCATATAGTTCAGATTGGCTACCGCTCCCAAAGAGTTGACGAAGCCATTGACCGTATTGATTGAGACGTTAGCCGTTGTGAACTGTCCGGCGTTGTTGATTTTATCGCCGGCGGTAATGTGGGAGTTCGCGAGGTTGATGGTGCCGCTATTGTTCAGATTCCCAAGCAGAGTCACGCCGGCGTTATAGACGCTCGTCAGCGAACCGCCACTGGAGACTGTGAGCGTGCCGGCATACAGCGTACCGTCTTGATTCAAGTTAATCGTGGCGCCGCTGTTGATGGCGATATTGCCATTGCCGCTGTTCCCGCTGCCGTCACTGACATTCAGGATGCCGCCGTTAAGCATGATGGTTGCGCCATTGACCTGTACCGTATGGTCACCGGTTATGCCGCTGAGATTGCTATTGAGATTCAAACCCAGCGTTGCGCTGCTGCTGGTGATGTCGGCATTGATGGCAATGCTGTTGTTCGCATTGAGCGTCAGGCTGGCAGCCGAGCCGCCTGTCTTGTTGATCGCCGCGTTGACGGCAATGTTGCCGCCATTCGCCGGGCCGCCCGTGCCGGTCGTCAGCGTGACGCTGTTGCCGAGATTGAGCTGGCTGACAATGGTGCCGGCTTCAATCGTCGCGCCGCCGGCGGTCGATGTAATCACGTTGCCGCTGTTGCTGACACCGTATACGCCGCTGGCGATGACGGTCAGGTCGTAGGGGTCGATGAGCCATTCGCCGCCAGTGCCGACGTCGGGCATCTTAACCACGTCCAGCGATTTCAGGCCCGATGTTTCGATAAAACCGCCTTGGCCTGCTGCACCGCGTGCCGAGATGTCGCCGTCGAGATACGCTGCGCCATCCGAATACAGCACCACGCTGCCGCCCTTGGTGGCGCCATCCGCGGTGATCTTCGATGTCGCCGTCGTCGTCAGGTTTTGCGAAGCGCGCAGGAAGATACGCCCCCCTTCGCTCACCACGCTGCTGGCGTTGATGTTGCCGCTGTTGTTGATCAGGCCCGCAGCAATGCCGATGCGGCCCGCTTCCGCACTGATGGTGCCGAGGTTGGTGACCTTGCCGGCGCTGCCGGTGACATTGACCGAGACACCCGGTGTGGCGGTGTCGACCAGTTGCACGCTCTGACCTGCCGCCAGCAGAATTTCGCCGTTCGGACTGTTGATCACGCCGCCGTTGATGACGTTGGCGCCGATCAGATAGACGCTGCCGCCGGTGGCGCTCTTGATCTCGCCCTGATTCTCCACCGTGCCCGGAACATTTGCCCGGTTGAACGTCATGCGGCCCGCAAGAAAATTGCTATCGCTGATGTCCAGCGTGCTGGCGATGAAGCGGGCGACGTCGACCTTGCCGCCCGGTCCGATCAGGATGCCGTTCTGATTGATCAGCGTGACGCCGCCGTTGGCCTTAAGCAGGCCGTAAATCTGCGACGGGTCGGAGCCGGTGTTCACCCGCGCCAGGAAGTTGGCTGCCGAGTTCGGTTGCGAGATGTTGACCGTGGCATCCTTGCCGATATTGAAACTGCTGAAGTTGGTGATGGCTTGCGCGCTGCTTTGATTGATGTTGAGCGTGTTGCCGACTTGGGCAAAGCTGGCTGAGCCGCTGACAACATTCCATCCTGTCGGCAGCGCATTGTCGGCAATACCCGCGGCCATGGCCGGGACATTCCACGCACCGCAGATGGCCGCTGCCGTCATCGACATGCGCAAGGTCTTGCCGAACATCGCGCGCCATGAGCGCCGCAGCAAACCTGCCAGCAATACCGGAACCTGCTTGCGGGGACGCCAGCTCATCGTCAGCCGGCGATTGCCTGCACGCATCGTGAAGGACGGCGGCAGCAGTTCGATGCGTGCGGCGTCTTGGGGCGTACGTGCTGGGATTGACCGGTTGTGATCCGTCGTATGTGTCATTTCAGAATCCCAGTGTCGCACTGACGTGCGCGTTCAGATCACCACGTTTTTCTGTGATCGATGTGCCTGATATCGCGACGCGCGCCACGTCCAGTTTGACGTTGAAATCACGCCCCAGCGCATAGCGCGCGCCAAAGCCGATACTCGCCACCGTCGTGCTGGAAGGGATGCCGGTCGTGCCGACGTTGTTGTTGTAGCCACGACCGATGTCATAGAAAGCCAGCAGCCGCAAATTGCCTTTGGTCGCCAGTTCCGGCGTATAGACTTCGGCGTTGATGATCACGCCGCTGTCGGCAGCGACCGCGCGCTCGGTAAAGCCTCGCACTGCGGTGGAACCGGCCAGGCCGAATTGTTCTGCCGAAACCAGCGGATCTTTGGCATATTGCGCGGTGCCGGCAATGCGCATCTGCCAGTCGTTGGCGAACGCCTTAAAGATGGACGCGCCGCCGCGCAAGATGATGAAATCGTCGACGGTGTTACGGCTGCCTGGCGTCAGATAGGAATAGCGATCGGTACGGCCCGGGGCGGAGAAATTGTTCAGATCCGGGTTGGTGTACGACGTACCGGTTCCCCAGTTGCGGGCGATGCCGATGCTGTAGTCAATGTTCTGCGTGGCGCTGCGCGACTGGCCGCTGTATGTGACGCTGATCGGCGCGGTGGTGTAGGGTACGCAGGATGCAACCGGCGGTGTCGGCGGCGCGATGCTGAACTCGACACCGTTGACGTTGCAGCGCGAATCGATCTTCTTGTAGTCGAAACCGAATACCAGCTTGCTGGTGTTCTCGCCCTCTCGGGCGAAGAAGTGATTCCAGCGCAAGCCGTAAACATCGCCCTTGCCGGTGAAGCCGAGCACGCCGCCCAGAGTCGGCGACGATCCCGGCGAATTGACGCTGGATTTACCGTAGATGAAATCGATGCTATCGCCGAGGCTGTACAACGGAATGCGATAACCGAGCGAATACAAATCCACCTTGACGCCGTGCGGGCTGTCCGGCGAAGTCGTGTAGGCGAGCGTGCCGACCTGGTCGCGGCCGAACAGGTTCGCATGCTGGATCGCCACACCTGTGCGCCAGTTGCCGGTCGCGGCGGCGCCGGTGTTGTCCAGGGTCAGGAAGATGCGAAGCGGATCGTAATCCACCACCTTGATGTCGGCATCGACCTTGTCGCTGTCTTCTTCGCTCACGCTCAGCGCCACATTGATCTGTTTGGCGGGATTGTCGTTGCTCAGTTGCACCGCCTGCGAAATGTCACGCAGATTGGGAGATTTTCCGCTTTGCAATTGCGGCACACTGGTACGAATATTTTCTTCGCTGAAATATTTGTTGTCGCTGACAGTGATCTTGCCGACGGTGCTTTCAGTCACCAGGATCTTGACCACACCGCTGGTGAGTTCCTGCTCGGGTACGTAGACCTGCACTGCGCTGTAGCCGGCTTTCTGATATGCACCTTCGAGCGCTTCCAGCGCTTTCTGCACATCGCCATAAACACGGCCGGGGCCAACCATCGGCGCCACCAGACGCTGCACTTCATCCGCAGACAGCAGCGTGTTGCCTTCGATCTGGAAGCGCACGATATTGAAGCTGTCGTCGGCGGCGAGCGCGCTCACGGCCACGGCTGTCAATGTCATCCCCA
The DNA here is from genome assembly GCF_058801885.1 of Herbaspirillum sp. GW822-FHT03A08. Taxonomy (NCBI): domain Bacteria; kingdom Pseudomonadati; phylum Pseudomonadota; class Betaproteobacteria; order Burkholderiales; family Oxalobacteraceae; genus Herbaspirillum; species Herbaspirillum sp. GW822-FHT03A08. The sequence continues at coordinate 6,102 of NZ_JBXANR010000011.1, forward strand.
ATACACATTGCAGAAAACGTTGTTTCATTTTTTCGTTCTTTCTCAGGACGATAGTCTTCAGACGCAGGCCTACACTGGCCGACTGACACGACATCGTCTCGATTTATGATGAATTCCCTACCCTCTTTTGCCGCCGCATGCTGGATGCGTCCGGCTTTGCTGCTTACTGCCACTGCGTGCCGCCTGAATTTTGCCCATGCAGAACTGCCGCAGCTTATAAATGCTAAACCCGCAACGACAGCCGGAAGCACACGATCATCGCGGGATTTCCGGCCTTGTTTATTCTTCGGAGAGTTTGTTGTACGACGGCAATTAGCATCGCCGCAGGCGCTGCATCGATTTCGCAGACTTCTTGTTCTTCTTAATGCGAATTACCTACGATGCAGACGATATTGCGACGACAACCGCCGTGCCCGCGCCACCCACCCCGAACAGCGCGACATACTTGCGAGTATAGATAGAGAGCCTATTGCCTGTCGACAAAAATCCGCAATAACGTGTATGCGTTTTCGCTTAACTGACAACGGCCTGTCATTATCATTTCCATGTAGAAATAAAATCGTGAAAGTCTTGTCTGTCGGGCACTGCAGCGGTTATCGTTTTGTTGTTATTTGGTCTCGAAGGTGGTCACGCCATCCCAATCCGCCGGCAAGGGATGCTCGCGGAAATAGGCGATGCGTTGCAAGTAGAGATCGTATAAACCGTGTGCATTTTCTTGCTGCAAAGCAAGGATGATTTGCTCTGCCTGATCCCATTGTTGCTGACGCACGAAGGCGAGCGCCGCGGTCCATTTGTCGAGTTGCTCGCGTTGCGTCGGCGTCAGTTCCGACGCCAGTCCGAGCGGTTCGAAAATCGGCACCGGCTCGTTCTTGCCCTTGACGCGTACGCTGTCGAGTTCGCGATAGGCGAACTCCGGCGCTGCGTCGCGCGTAGCCACGCCAACCAGCACGCCGACGCCGTAGACCTTGGTGATCGATTCCAGACGCGACGACAGATTGACGGCATCTCCCATCACTGTGTACGCCTTGCGGATTTTGGAGCCCATGTCGCCCACGCGCATGTTGCCGGTGTTGAGACCAATGCCGATCTTCAGCGGCGGCCAGTTGCGCTTGGCGAACTCTGCATTGAGTACGACGCAGCTTTGCTGCATCTTCAGCGCCGTCGTCACCGCGCGCGCGGCGTGGTCGGGCAACTCGATCGGTGCCCCCCAGAACGCCATGACGGCGTCGCCGATGTACTTGTCGAGCGTGCCGCGGTTGCCGCGGATGTCTTCCGACATGGCGGTCAGGTAAGCGTTGATGTACTCGCGCAATTCGTTGGGCTGCAGGCCTTCCGAAATCGTGGTGAAGCCGCGCACGTCGGAGAACATCACGGTCAGTTCGCGGCTCTCGCCTTCCATGTTGTAACTGGCGGGATTGGCGGCCATTTCGGCGACCAGTTCGGGCGCCACGTATTCGCCGAACAGGTTGACGATGGCGCGGCGGTTGCGGTACTCGAACAGATAGCCCCAGCCCAGATTGCAGATGAACAGCGCGGCGATCAGGATCAAGGCGGTGGCCATCGGCAACACCAGGCCGCCGCTGTCATACAGCCAGAAGTTGAAGGCGCCGATGCCGAACGCCGTACCGGCCGCCAATACGATGGCCCACAGCGGACCAAGCAAAGGCAACAGCAAACCCAGCAGCAGACCGATCACGGCGATCTGCACGACGTTGAAGCCGACCGAAAATTCCGGCTGCTGCTTGAAGTCGCCATCGAGGATGGAGGCGATGATGTTGGCGTGAATTTCCACGCCGGGATAGTTCGGACTCACCGGCGTGGCCCGCAAGTCGTACAGGCCAGGCACGGTGGTGCCGACCAGCAGGATGCGGCCGGCCAGATCGTTTTTGGGAATGCGTCCCTTGAGGATGTCCACTGCCGGCACATAGCGGAATGCGCCGCCGTGAATGCCGCCACGGCCGCGATAGGTCACCAGCGTGGTCAGGTGACGCTCGACCGGGATGAACGTCGGGCGCGGTTTGGTATCAAGCGCAATCGATTCCAGCGCGCCGTAATCGCGCAGCTGCTGCTCCGACATCACGGCATCTTGCTGCAGGAAGATCGGCTTCATGCGCGTGGCGCCGAGCGCCGAGCGCGCGCTTGCCAGCGCCAGCGATTCATAGAAGTTGTCGCCGACCTGCGCGATCAGCGGCACCCGGCGGATCAGGCCGTCGCTGTCGAGCAGAGGATTGAAGAAGCCGCCTGCTTCGGCCGCCTGCTGCAACTGCGGCAGGTTGGCGCCGTAGGCTTTCCATTTTGTGACGTCGAGACGGCGGCCGCCCAGCGCGGCGGTGGTAAAGACCGGCTTGGGCAGCTCGCCCTTGGCGATGGCGTCCGGTTCGTTGGAGAGGTTATAGCCCATCACCACCGGACGGCCGTTGATGGCTGCGGCCATCCGTGCGTCGAAATCCAGTTTGGGCTTGAGCGCCTGCAATTGCTGGCCGAATTGCGGCAGCGATTTCAGTTCGCTGTGGGCCAGGCTTTCGAGGGTGGCGTAGCCGGAGCTGTTGTCGGGTTCGGCGAACAGGACGTCGAAGGCGACGGTCTGCGCTTCGTAGCTGTCGGTCATCTTGCTGATCAGCGCGGCGACGACGTCGCGGCTCCATGGCCAGCGGCCGATTTCGCCGATGCTCTTTTCGTCAATGTCGACGATGACGATGCGCGGGTCGGTCTCGACCTTGGCGATGCGCATGCGCATGTCGTAGAAGAACAGATCGATGCGGTCGGTCAGCAAGCCGGGCAGGTAACCCATCACCTGCGCGCCTGCCACCAGCGTCAATACCAGCGCCAGCAACCAGCGCGCTCCGTGTTTTGCGAAGAGACGACGCACCACAGCTTTCCCCTGAGATTTATTTGTTGCGATGATGCCAGCAGTCATGGCGAATCACAACGTGATTTACAGGGAAGCACCTCGCTACAACAGTCGTCTCACGCTCCGCCGTTCTGACGAAAGTCAGGATCCAGTGACGTTGAGAGTATCGGAGGAGGCTTGAAATGATGAACGACGCTGAATCCCAGCGTGCGCTGGGACGACGGCGTGTTTTTTACGGGTCAGCGAGAATCAAGAAAATTTCCGCACGGCATCTAGCGCCAGACCTGAGCCGATGCTGCCGAACAAGTCGCCTTCGACCTGCCGCGCATTCGGCACCAGTGCAGCAATCCGCCGACGCAGCAGATGCACGCCGCTGGAGCCGCCGGTGAAGAACACTGAATCAATCGCATCGGCTTTGATGCCGGCGTCGCTCAGCAGTTTGCCGACGGTTTGCTCCACCGACTCCACCAGATGATCGATGCTGGCGTCGAAATCGGCGCGCTGCAATTGCAGCGATTCCGGCGGACGCAGACGATCGAGTTCAAGCGTCACCGACTCGCCTGCGGACAAACCGATCTTGGCCGCTTCCACTTGCAGCGCCAGCCAGTGGCCGGCGCGTTGTTCGACCAGATCCAGCAGGCGCGCGAACTTCTCGCGCTCGCTGACTTCGCGATAGACGTCCTGCAATTGCTGCCAGGACTTGCGGGTATAGATCAGGTTGATGGTATGCCAGGTCGCGAGGTTGAAGTAATAACCGGACGGCACTTCGCTGTTGCTGGTGAGCTTGCTGCCCAGGCCGAGCAGCGGCATGACGCTGGCCAGGCTGAGGTATTTGTCGAAGTCGGTGCCGCCGATGTGCACACCGCCGTTGGCGAGGATGTCGTCGCGGCGTTCGGATTTCTTCGCCCGCTCGGGCGACAAGCGCACCAGCGAAAAGTCGGAAGTACCCCCGCCGATGTCGGCGATGAGCACCAGCTCTTCGCGGGCGATGGTGGATTCATAGTCGAACGCCGCAGCGATCGGTTCATACTGGAAGTCGATGTGCTTGAAGCCGACGGCGCGCGCGATCTCTTCGAGCGTGTCTTGCGCCAGCTGATCGGCGTCGGCATTGTCGTCGACAAAATGCACGGGACGGCCGAGCACCACGCTGTCGAAGCGGCGGCCGGCGGAGCGTTCACCGCGTTGTTTGAGTTCACCGATGAATTGCGTCAGGAGTGCGCGAAACGGCAACGCGCGGCCGCCGACTTCGGTCTGGCCGTCGATCATGCCGGAGCCGAGCAGGCTCTTGAGCGAACGCATCAGGCGGCCTTCGTAGCCGGACAGATAGGTCGACAGCGCGGCGCGGCCGTAGCTGAATTCGTTTTCATCGGCGTTGAAGAAGACCACCGAAGGTAAGGTCATCTTGCCATCTTCGAGCGCCAGCAAGGAAGGTTGCCCCTGCCTGCTCCATCCCATCGTGGAATTGGACGTTCCGAAATCCACGCCGCAAGCGTCTGACATGCTTATCCCTGCCGTATTTTTGCAAAGGCGGGATGATATAGAAAAGCACGGCGCGTGTCTGTAGTAAAGCAGATACCTTGGCGGCAACTTTCCGCATTGCGGGAAAATTGCCTAAATAGCAAACAAAATCCCTCGCCGACGGCTCATTTCGGGGCGAATGTGACCTGAAAGCGCGCGCCGGGCACCGTGTTTTCCGCCCGGAGCGTCCAACCATGGGTCCGCGCGATTTCTTCGCAGATCGACAAACCCAGGCCCGCTCCTTCATCGCGCCGGTGCTCGCCGCGCCAGAATCGTTTGAACAGCATCGGCATGGACTCGGCGGCAATGCCCTCGCCATGGTCTCTCACCGTGATGCCTTGCCGGTTGATGTCAATGTCGACGGCGCTGCCGGGCGGCGCATGATGAATGGCATTTTCGATAAGGTTGCGCAGCAGGACAAACAAGGCGCCGCGATCGGCGGCGACCATGACCGGCTCATCATTGGCGATGCCGACGACATGCACGTCGCGTCGCAGGGCGAGACGTTCGAGTTGCGCGGCCGCTTCGGCGGCGACGTCCTTGACGTCGATGTCTTCCATCGCGTAATTCTGGCGCTCGCTGGCTTCAGCCAGATGCAGCAGCTGATGCACCTGACGCGCCATGTGGTCGAGATCGCGCAACAAGGCGTGGCGATCTTGCCCGTCGCCGCTGCCGCCCTCCAGTTCGATCTGGCCGCGAATCAGCGCCAGCGGCGTCTTCAGCTCATGCGCGGCCGTGGCGAGAAATTCGCGTTGCACGCGGTAGCCGTCGTCGAGCCGTTGCAGCGCCAGATTGAAGGCGTTAAACAAGGGCGCGAGTTCACTGGGCACGCCCTCCAGTGACAGCCGCGCCGACAGATTGTCGACCTGAATCTGCTCTGCCGCCGCCGACGCCTTGCGCAGCGGCTTCAGCGCGCGATGCAGCGTCCACACTACGATCAGGCTGAACATCAACATGGCGATGATGGCGGCGGCGATGACGATCTTTTGCGTCTTTTCGCTATCGCTGCCGATCATGACCCGATGCATGCGCTCGCTGCGCATCAGCTGCACGTAGAACTGCCGGTCTTCATGCGTGAACGGCACGGTGATCACTTGCAGCATGCCGGCTCCGCCGATCATCCCGAAGCGGCTGCGCCCCGGATTGAAGTCTTCGCCCTGCGGCACGTAAGCAGTCGCACCGCTGTCGGATGACATCAGCACTGCGCCGTGCTGGTCGAGTACGCGGTACGCCGCATCCTGCTGGAGCACGCCATAGACCGCCGTCATCTTTTGATTCAACTGCACGCTGTCTGGCATGCCGGCGGCGTTGAAATGCAGGCTGCCGACGATGCGTTCGGCATTGCGGCTGAGTTCGAGGTTGACCAGCATGTCCGGCCCCCAGCGCAGCAGCAGGGCAAGCGCCAGCACGATGATGCCGCTGATGCACGTCAGCACGATCGCGGCAGTGGTCAGTAAGCGAAAGGACAGGCTTTTCATGATGGGACTTGCGTTTGCTTTTCCGCATCCACCAGAGCATAGCCGTGGCCGCGGATGTTGGCGATCTGTAGCGTGGAATCGATGGCGGCGAGTTTGCGGCGCAGACGATGCAATGCGACATCCAGCGCGTTCGGCGTGACCGGTTCGGACAATCCCCATGCCGCCGCTTCCAGCGCGGAGCGCCGCACCGTCTTGCCGGTCGCGCGCACCAGCACCAGCATCAATTGCATCTCGGCGGCGGCCAGCGACACCGATTCATCGCCGTGGCGCATGCAGCCGGCGTCCGGCTCTATGCACAGACCGGCGAATTCGGGAGAGAGACTTTGCAACTGCGAGGGCCGCCGCATCAGCGCCCGCACGCGCGCGACCATCTCTTCCATGGAAAAAGGCTTGGGCAGATAGTCGTCGGCGCCGGCTTCCAGCCCGGCCACACGGTCATGCAAGGCATCACGCGCCGTCAGCATCAGACAGGGAGTAAGCACGCCGCGCGCGCGCAGTTGCCGCACCAGATCCAGGCCATCGCCATCGGGCAGGCTGCGATCCAGCACCAGGACCGGATACGCCATTTGTGCGCAACCATCGGCCGCGTGCGCGATGGTGGCGTAGACGTCGGTCTCGATGCCGGATGCGGCCAGCGCTTTCACGATCAACGCTGCCATCCGTTCATGATCTTCCAACAGCGCGATGCGATTCATGACAACCTCGGAGCCTAGAATTTGTAGATATAGCCCAGTCGCAATCCCGGCGCTGTGGAACGGTCCACCAGCGGACTGTCGGTGATGCCGCTGCCGTAATGGGTCACGCTCAGGTCAAGGAACATCGATTGCGCCTTGGTCAGGCTGTAGTCGGTGCGTAATCCTACACTGGTATTGGTGGTCGACTTGCCGGTATAGGCCGCGCGCGTCGAGCGCACTTCCGTCGACTTTACGCCATAGTAGTAATTGACGTAGTCGTTGTTCATCCAGGTCACACCCAGATGCGGCGTCAGCTTGACGCGGCCGACGGTGAAGCCGCGCTCGGCGCCCAGCTTGATGGTCTGGCCGTCGCTGTTGCCGGCGGCCTTGAGCCACTCCAGCGTGAACCTGGCGAATGGTGCGCGCCAGGCAGCTGCGCCGCCCAGCCAGAAGCCGTCCTTGCGCTCATCCATACCGTTGAGGCTGCTGGCGTCGCCGGACTTGTAGCCGTCGTTGGAATATTTGGCGCGCAGCGAAAAATCGAACTGGCTTGCCGTGCCCAGTTTGAAGTCTGCTGTCGTGCCCGCGACGCGGAAATGCTTGCTGTTGTAAAGCAGGATAGGCAGTGCAGAAGTCTTGTTGCCGTAATCGCGATACGGGCTGCGCTGAATACCGACGCCCAGGCCGAGACCCCATGTTGTTGCGCCAGCTTGAGAATCAGCTTGAAAATCGGCCTGGCTATCGGCATTGGCGTCGATGTTGCCGATGACATCTTGCGCATGCGCAAAGGAAGCGCAGCTTGCTGCAACGCCGAGGACGAGGATGTTGAAGAAGGACTGGTAGTGCCGCATGAAGACTCCCGGATCGGATGCATCGTGTTGAAAAAAAATATTGCGACACGATGATCCGACAGGGAGTCTTACTGTTCACTTACCGCTTGTGCATCTGTCCATCTATGCTTCTGTACGATTGAGGAAAGCCCAGGCAGCGAGGGTCACGCCGATCAGCGCCGGCAGGCTGACCGCCGCGAAATCCCTTAGCAGTGCAAACGGCGCGCAAATGCCGGCGGCGACTTCCCACACGTGGAAAGCAGCATGCGCGATCAGCCAGACCGTCGCGGCCGCCCACAAGGCCGGCCGCTGCGCCGGACGCACGGCGCCCACGACAAATGCCGCACCGAGAAACAACTGCACGATGCCGATGTCACGCACGAAATGCTGGTTGAAGAACCCTGTCTCATTTACACCGGGGATGACCTCGTACCACGTCTTGGGCGCAATCAGCATGAACACGCCGTTCATGCTCAGGAAGAGGATGTTGAAACCCAGCGGCAGCCACAGCGTCGGAGGAATGCGTCGTGCCCGCGCCGCCATGAGGTAACTCTGCATCATGGCCGGACCGTCACGCCGGCTTCTTCAACTGGCTGAACCAGGTGGCGAAGGTCACCGCTCCCAGACGCGCCTTGTCACCGGGCATAAGCGACTTGTCGTCGAGCTTGACGCCGAAATACAGCGCTTCAGGAGCGGCGGCAACGGCGCGTGCATCGCCGAGATTGCTCAGATAGCGTTGCACCAGCGCGGCCAGGCTGAAGCACTCGGGACCGGCGATTTCGACGGTACCGTTGACCGGCGCGGCCAAGGAGTAGTCCGCCATGGCGGCAGCGACATCATCGGATGAAATCGGCTGCACCTGCGCCGGCGACAAACGCACGGTGTCGCCATCAGCGCCCGATTGCGCAATCCCGCCGAGGAACTCGAAGAACTGCGTGGAGTGCACAATCGTGTACGGAATACCGCCGGCCTTGATCAGAGTCTCTTGCGCCATCTTGCCGCGGAAATAACCGCTGTCGAGCAGGCGGTCGGTGCCGACCACCGACAGGGCGACGTGATGCTGCACGCCGGCGACGGCTTCGGCAGCGAGCAAGTTGCGACCGGATTTTTCAAAGAACTCCAGCACGGCCTTGTCTTCAAAAGAAGGCGAGTTGGCGACATCCACCACGACTTGCGCGCCGGCCAGCGCTGCGGCCAGGCCTTCGCCGGTCACTGCATTGACGCCGGACGCCGGCGATGCCGCAAGGACTTCATGGCCGCGCTGGCGAAGCAGATTGACGAGTTTGGAGCCGATCAGGCCGGTGCCGCCGATAACAACGATTTTCATACTTACCCTTTAAACAATTCGCTTTAGATTTTTCACCCGTGAGGCAGGCGGAGATGACATGCTCAACGTGGACGTCCCGCAGCGGCAATGCGCGCCGGGCTGCATTAACCTTGCATTGACCTTGCCATCCTAAGTGTGAAAGAATTTCGCGGAAATGACACATAACCCTGAATTTCTGCCAAATCGCATCCAGCCGCGCCAGGTCCTGTTTGTCGCCTATCCGGACATGGGCCTGCTCGATGCGACCGGGCCGCAAACGGTGTTCTGGGCGGCATCCAAGGCCATGGAAAAGCGCGGCCTGCCCGGTTACCTCCGCCATATCGCCAGTCTGGCCGGCGGGCTGATGCAAACGGCGGAAGGCGCCGCCATCGATACGGCGCGTATGGACGACTTCGATCTGGCCGACATCGACACCATCGTGGTGCCCGGCTCGCCGCATATCGTGCAGGTGCTGGAGGATTGCGCGACGCTGATTACCTGGTTGCAGCAGGCGTCTTCGACTGTGCCGCGCACGGCGTCGGTATGCAGCGGCACCTTCTTGCTGGCGCAAGCGGGCTTGCTGGACGGTAAGCGTGCAGCGACACACTGGGCGATGTGCGACATGCTGATGGAACGCTTTCCCGCAATCGACATTGACCGCGACGCCATCTTCGTGCGGCAGGATAGCCTGTGGACATCCGCAGGCGTCAGCGCCGGCATTGACCTTGCGCTGGCGCTGGTGGAGCAGGATTGCGGGCGCGAAGTGGCGATGGAGGCGGCGCGCGAGATGGTGGTGTTCCTCAAGCGTCCCGGCGGTCAGGCCCAGTTCAGCGAATTGCTGCAATCGCAGGCGCAGGGCAGTTCAGCATTCGACGAATTGCACACCTGGATCGGCAGCAATCTCGGCAACAAGAATCTCACCGTTGAAGCGCTGGCCGAACGCGTGCGCATGAGTCCACGCAATTTCGCCCGTGCCTACAAACAGGAAACCGGCCGCACACCAGCCAAGGCCGTCGAGATTTTTCGCCTGGAAGCAGCGCGGCGTCTGCTGGAGGATTCACATCACAACATCGACCAGGTCGCCGGCAAGTGCGGCTTTGGCGATGAAGAAAGAATGCGGGTTACCTTCCAACGCAACCTCGGCGTGTCGCCGCGCGACTATCGCAAGCGCTTTTCTCGCTGAGAGATATTATGCCTGCTGCTTTTTAAGCAGACCCAGTGCCATCAGGCTCTGCGCACTCGCGATGATGGCTTCTTCGTTCGAGCGCGGCGTCCATCCCAACATGCGTCGCGCCTTGTCGTTGCTGACCTGGCGCACCTTGCCCAACTCCGGCACCACCAGCGCCACCGAGCGATCCAGCAACGCAAACACGCGCAACAGCCAGTCCGGCAGCAAGCGCGTCGGCACGCGCGCGGCGGCCTTGCCCATATGCGCTTTCAACATCAGTGCGACTTCTTGCAAGGGAATGCTCTTTCCGGCAACGGCAAGGAAGCGCTGCCCCTTTGCCGCCGGGTCGGTCATCGCCAGCAGATGCAACTGTGCGACATCGCGCACGTCGACGATGCTGAAGGTGATGCGCGGCAGACCGGGCATGGCCCCATCCATCAGGCGCCGGATGATTTCGATCGACGTGGAAACATCGGCACCCAAGGCCGGCCCGAACACACCGACCGGGTTGACCACCGACAGCTCCAGTGCGCCGCCTTCACGCCCGATGAAATCCCAGGCGGCGCGTTCGGCCAGGGTCTTGGATTTGTAATAAGCGGCCACTTGCGGGGCGTCGGGATTGGTCCAGCTCTCTTCGGTGAAGGGCTGCGACGTGACCGGCACGCCATAGCCGACGGCGGCAAAGGACGAGGTCAGCACTACGCGCCTGACGCCGGCGTCGCGTGCCGCACGGAGCACCCGCAGCGTACCTTCGCGCGCGGGCAGGATCAGGTCATCTTCGTGCTTCGGCACGCTGGCGGGAAACGGCGAGGCAACATGCAACACGAAATCGCATCCGGCTACAGCATCTGCCCAGCCGGCATCCTTGAGCAGATCGGCAGCAACGAAGCTCAGGCAGGCGTCGGATTGCACGCCGCCGGCTTTCAGCATCGCGCGTACTTCACTCTCGCGAGAGAGCGAACGCAAGGTGGTGCGCACGCGATACCCCGCCTCCAGCAATTGCACGATGCAATGCGCACCGATGAATCCGGAGCCGCCTGTGACCAATACCAGTTCGCCGTTCGCCATGATTTTCCTTTCAGTGTTGAGCGCCGCGCGGAATACCGCTGGACGCCGGGACACAGGGATACTAAGCTTGAAGTCAGGTTGAAGGTCAAGCGGTCAAAACATCTCATGAAAATCAGTGAACTCGCAGAACAAACCGGGCTGACGGCGTCGGCCATCCGCTTCTATGAACGCAGCGGCCTGCTGCCGTCACCGGAGCGCGGCCGCAACGGCTACCGCAGCTATTCGGAGATCGATGTGCAGCGCGTCTATGTGATTCGCATTGCGCAAAGCCTGGGTTTTCCACTGGACAGCATCCGCATCTTTTTCGAGGCGACGCCGGCCGGTCCTGACGATGGAACCTTGCAGAGCGTCGACGAACGGCTGCGCGAGATGGACAAGATGATTGCGGCCTTGCAGACTCAGCGCCAGGACCTGCGCATGATGCGCAAAACGCTGATTGAAAGCTGGGCGACCGGCGGTTGCATTGATCCATCCGCGATGGCCAGGCGCATGAAAACGCAGTTGCATGCGCCCAATGCACGACCGGGAAAGAAACCGGTGGTGCGCTAGGCATATCAGTGCGGCATCCGTTGATTCAGGTTGAACTCCACTTCGCAAACACCTCCGCCGCCCAATCCACAAACACGCGCAGCTTGGCGCTGAGATGACGGTTGGGCGGATAGACGATGTAGAGCGGGTGCTTGTCGCGATGCCAGTCCTGCAGCACCGGCACGAGCATCTTTTGCTGAATGTACGGACGCGCCATGAAACCGAAGGTCTGGCCGATGCCGAGGCCTGACAGCAGCGCCGTCATGTGGGCGGTGCTTTCGTTGATGGCGACGGACGTCGGCGCCTGCACTTCCAACGTCTCCCCCTCGCGTGCGAACAATAATGGAAACGGTCTCCCTGTCAGCGATGAAAAATATCCCACGATGTCGTGCGCCGACGCCAACTCGGACGGATCTTTGGGCTTGCCGCGCGCTTTCAGATAGGCCGGCGTCGCGCAGGTGACGTAATCCAGTTCGGCAATGCGGCGCGCCACCAGCGTCGAATCCTGCAAGGCGCCGCCGCGAATGACGCAATCGACGGCGTCGCCGACCATGTCCACTGAGCGGTCGCTGACGCCGAGGTCGAGCTGGATGTCGGGATAGCGCTTGCGAAATTCCGGCAGCGCCGGGATCAGAATCAGACTGGCGAGCGACGAGCCGATGTCGATGCGCAAACGCCCTTTGGGTTGCGCCCGGGCACGGCCGGCGGCGGCGTCCATGTCTTCCAGCTCGCCGATCAGACGCAGCGCGCGCTGGTAGTAAGCGGCGCCTTCCGGCGTAACGGTGACGCGGCGCGTGGTCCGTTGCAGCAGCTTGGTGCCGAGATGGCTTTCCAGCTCCTGAATCAGTTTGGTGACGGTCGGCTTGGGGATATCGAGCGAATCGGACGCTTTGGTGAAAGTGCCGGCTTCGGCGATGCGCACGAAGACGCGCAGGGCGAGTAGTTGATCCATTGGTCTTCCTTTTCGGCTTTCAGCGGCTTGGTCGCATTTTAATTATTCACATATAGAAATTATTATTTAATAAATAGCATATTTATTCACCAATTGAATAGTTATATCGTTCTTCTACACCTTAACCACTCCTCAGGAGAACGAAATGAGCAAGAAACTGGACAACAAAATCGCCCTCGTCACCGGCGGCACCAGCGGTATCGGCCTGGCAACCGCCAAGGCTTACGCAGAGCAAGGCGCGAAGGTTTTCGTCACCGGCCGCCGTCAGGCGGAACTGGATGCAGCGGTCAAGGCAATCGGCGCCAACGCCGTCGGCGTGCAAGCCGACTCGACCAAACTGGCGGACCTCGATCGCATGTTCGACGCCATCCGCACACAAGCTGGCCGTCTCGACGTGCTGTTTGCCAACGCCGGCGGCGGCAACATGCTGCCGCTCGGCCAGATCACCGAAGAACATTTTGACGAAACCTTCGACCGCAACGTGAAAGCCGTCGTCTTCACCGTGCAAAAGGCATTGCCGCTGCTGTCACGCGGCGCGTCGGTGATCCTCAGCGGATCGACCACGACCGCCATGGGTACTGCCGCCTTCAGTATCTATAGCGCGACCAAGGCCGCCGTGCGCAATCTGGCGCGCAGCTGGACGCTGGACCTGAAAGAAGCCGGCGTGCGCGTGAACGTGATCAGCCCCGGCCCGATCCGCACCACGGGATTAGTCGAACTGGCCGGTAGTGATCCTGCGCAGCAGCAAGGTCTGCTGGATTATCTGGCAAGCCAGGTGCCGATGGGCCGTGTCGGCGAGCCGGAAGAAATCGCCAAGGCGCTGGTGTTCCTGGCCTCGGATGACAGCAGCTACATGAACGGCGCCGAGATGTTTGTAGATGGCGGCATGGCGCAGGTGTGATGACCGCCCAGCCGGAAGTTGCGTGGCAACTTACTTCGCAATGGCGCAGCTGTGGTCGAGCAGCACCTCGGCGCTGCCATGCTCGCCTTTGTCGAAGTTGACCGGCATGTTGATCAGGTAGAAGCCTTCGTCGCCGCCGTCAAAACGTCCGCCGGTCAGCAGCAGCGATTGCGCACCCATGGACGACGCAGCATGCGCGCTGTGCGCCGCCGCCAGCTTGAACGGATTCTGTGTGCGCAAGGCATCGCCGCTCAGACGCATGACGGAATAGACGTGGCCATCGAGCGCCAGCGGCATCCATTGCCCGACCGGATCGTGGCGATGTGACGACAGCATCTGCGGCAAGTCGGCGCGCATGCAGTCGATGTGGATGTGCAGTTGCAGCTGGCTGCGTGCTGCCGCGGAATTCACTTCAAGCCCGATCTGGCTCGGTTCCAGCGGGCGGCCGAGCGCCTCGCCGACGCGGTGGCGTTGCTCCCAGGCGTATTGCCAGTAGTTCGGCGCATCGGCTTGCAGCAGCTCGCGGCTTTCGATGCCGGACAAACGCGCAGTCGGAATCAGCAGGTACTGCGCTGCGCCGACGATGTCCTTGAGGATGATGAAGCCGCGCTCGCGGTCGACCATGGCGCACGGCTTGGGATCCCCGGTCTTCTCGCTGCCGGGTACGCATTGCTGGCTGACGATCTGCCATAGCGCGTCGGGATTGGCTGCCTGCGCTGGCAAGCTCGCTGCGAATCCCGCAAACAATATGAAGAATGACAGATGACGGAATGGGTACATGATTCAATGGGTCATAGTTACCAGAGTGAGCCGGCGCGATTCATCTTAGTTCATGAATGTGTCGGTTCAGTTACAATTTTGCAGCGTGTAGATGATAGCGCACCTGCAATGTCAAAAATTTCCTCGTCGGCAAATTGGCGCGAGCTGCGCTACATTGTAGGTTCTCGCTATCTTGCATAACGGACTCCGCATGAATCCCATCCCCACGATTACTCTCAGCAACGGCGACCGCGTGCCTGTACTTGGCCAAGGCACCTGGAACATGGGCGAATCGGCCGCGCGCGCCGCCGATGAAGTCCGCGCTCTGCAGCACGGTATAGAACTTGGCATGACGCTGATCGATACCGCTGAAATGTACGCCGACGGGGGCGCCGAAAAAGTTGTCGGCAGAGCCATTGCCGGTCGCCGCGACCAGGTCTATCTGGTCAGCAAGGTGTTGCCGTTCAATGCATCGCGCCAGGGCACCATCAAGGCATGCGAATCCAGTCTGAAACGTCTCGCGGTTGATCGCATCGATCTCTATCTGTTGCACTGGCGCGGCACGCCGCCGTTCGCCGCCACCATCGAGGCCATGGAAACCCTGATCGATCAGGGCAAGATCGGCGCCTGGGGCGTGAGCAATCTGGACAACGACGACATGGCCGAATTGCTGGAACAAGACAACGGCCATCACGTGCAGGTCAATCAGGTTCTGTACAACCTGTCGCGACGCGGCATCGAGTTCGATCTGCAGCCGTACTGCACTGAACAGAACGTCGCCATCATGGCGTACTCGCCGATCGAACAAGGGCGCATCCTCAAGGATCCGACGCTGGCGACCATCGCCAGGCGCCACGGCGTCAAGCCGGCACAGGTCGCACTGGCGTGGACGTTACGTCGCCCAGGCGTGATCTCGATTCCCAAGGCATCCACCTTGCAGCATGTGCAAGACAATCGCGCATGCCTGGATCTGGCCTTGAGCGCCGCCGATTTCGCCGAGCTTGAC
This sequence comes from Herbaspirillum sp. GW822-FHT03A08, assembly GCF_058801885.1. Lineage (NCBI taxonomy): Bacteria > Pseudomonadati > Pseudomonadota > Betaproteobacteria > Burkholderiales > Oxalobacteraceae > Herbaspirillum > Herbaspirillum sp. GW822-FHT03A08. The sequence goes on from NZ_JBXANR010000011.1 coordinate 21,141, forward strand.
AAGGCGTTTCCGCCACCGAAAAAACGCCGACCGCTAGAGATGCTGTAATGATGCGTTGACGCCGGATCAGCGGGTCGCCGATCCCGGCGGATTCAAAAGCAAGCGGCGGAGTGTTGCCGTGGCATCTTCTTTCTACACTGTGCGCTGACATGTGAAAGGATGATCGATGAATACCGTTGCGGAACGTTCCAACACCATTGCGCAACGCGCGCATGCGCTGCACTGGCAAGAAGTCGGCGCCGAGCTGAACCAATATGGCTGCGCCCGCTTCCCGGCTTTGCTCACACCGCAGGAATGCGATGCGCTGATTGCGCGCTATGCCCGCGATGAAATCTATCGCAGCCGCGTGGTGATGGAGCGCCATGGTTTCGGCCAGGGCGAGTACAAGTATTTCAGCTATCCCTTGCTGGAAATCATCGGCGAATTACGCAACGCCTTTTACCCGCATCTGGCACCGCTCGCCAATCGCTGGAACGAAGCGATGGACATCGACGTGCGTTATCCTCCCGCACACGAACAGTTCATCGCGCGCTGTCATGCGTCCGGGCAATTAAAGCCGACGCCGCTGATCCTCAAGTACCAGGCAGGCGACTATAACTGTCTGCATCAGGATTTGTACGGCGAGCACGTCTTTCCGATGCAGATTGCTATCCTGCTGTCGGAGCCGGGACGTGATTTCAGCGGCGGCGAATTTGTCATGACGGAGCAACGGCCGCGCATGCAGTCGCGCGCTGAAGTGGTGCCATTGCGTAAGGGAGATGCTGTCGTGTTTGCCGTCAATGAACGCCCCGTGCGAGGCACGCGCGGCTTCTATCGGGTGAAGATGCGGCACGGCGTGAGCCGCTTGCGATCAGGCAGTCGCTATACGGTTGGGGTGATCTTTCATGATGCGCTGTGAATATTTCTGCATTTTCGATTGCTGATGCAGAAATCAAAACGGCACTCCCGCCATGGACGGGAGTGCCGTGATATTACCCGTTGCAATCAGGCCGACTTGATGTTGTCCGGCGATAGTGGAATTTTACGTACACGTTTGCCGGTAGCGGCAAACAAGGCGTTTGCCACAGCTGGACCGACCAAGGCTGTCGCCGGCTCGCCGATGCCGCCCGGTTTCTCGTTGCTCTTGACCAGCGTCACGTCAATGCGCGGCATCTGCGACATGCGGATGACCGGATAGTCGTGGAAGTTGGTCTGCTGCACGCGGCCTTTATCAAGCGTGATTTCGGCGCCGAGTGTGGAAGACAGGCCGAAGGCGATGCTCGACTGCAATTGTGCTTCCACGGTGTCGGGATTCACCATTTGCCCCAGGTCGGCGGCGACCCAGATTTTATGCACGGTAATTTCGTTGTCCTTCACCGATATTTCTGCGACCTGCGCCATGTAGGTGTCGTAGCCTTCCATCAAGGCGATGCCGCGGCTATGTCCTGCCGGTAGCGGCTTGCCCCAACCGGCTTTAGTCGCAACGATCTTGAGTACGTTAGCGTAGCGCGGCTGTTTGTCGAGCAAGGCCAGGCGATATTGATAAGGATCCTTGCCGGCAGCCGCAGCCAGTTCATCGATGAAGCTTTCGTTGGCGAAGGCATTGAGCGCGTGGCTGACCGAACGCCAGTAACCGACGCGCAAGCCGCTGTCGTGTTCGATGAGTTCCTGCGTCATGTTGGGAATGTCGTAGCCCACCACGGATGCTTCCGCCATGAACGGGTCCAGTGTCCCCTTGGGCAGGCCGAAGGCGCGCTGCGTCACCGATTGCGAAGTCAATTGAAAGGTCAGTGCCACCGGCTTGCCGGATGCGTCCAATCCTGCCGCCATGCGGTGGAAGGCCATCGGCCGGTAGAAGTCGTGCGTGGTGTCGTCCTCCCGGCTCCACAGCAATTTGACGGGCTTGCCGACGGCTTTGGAAATCTCTGCCGCCTGCACTGCAAAATCGTATTCCAGACGCCGGCCGAAACCGCCGCCGAGGAAGGTTGTTTTGACGGTGACGTCTCCCGGCTTAAGTCCGAGCGCCGCCGCGACATTACCCTGGGTGCCTTGCTGAAATTGCGCCGGGCCGATGACCAGGCATTTTCCGTCCTTGTAATCTGCAGTGAAGTTCTGCGGCTCCATGGTGGCGTGCGCCAGCAGCGGCGACCAGTATTCGGCTTGCATGGTCTTGGCGGCGGTCTTCATCGCCGCGTCGGCGTCGCCGGTTTTCTTGATCGGCGTCGGCGCATCGCCGGCGTTGCGGATACCTTCCATCATGGAGGCATTGTCGATCTTTGCGACCGGGCCTTCATCCCAGGTGATAGTCAGCGCTTCGCGCGCTTTCTTGGCGTGCCAATAGCTGTCGGCGACCACCGCAACGCCATCGCGAATCTGCACGACATCAATCACACCAGGCATGGCCTTGGCCTTGCTGGCGTCGAAGCTGGTAACTTTGCCGCCAATGACAGGACACTGCTCGAGCGAGGCGTACACCATGCCGGGCAATTTGACGTCGATGCCGTAGATCGCCGTGCCATTAACTTTGGGAGGTGTATCGAGACGCCTGGTGGCCTTGCCGATGACTTTGAAATCTTTGGGATCCTTCAGGACAACGTCCTTGGGAACTGGCAGTTTCGATGCTGCTTCCGCTAGTTCGCCGTAGGTCGCCTTGCGTCCTCCCGGTCCGATGACTTTGCCGTTGCTGACACTTAATTTATCGGCACTGATCTGCCACTTTTCTGCGGCTGCACTGACCAGCATTGTGCGCACCTGAGCGCCGGCCACGCGCAGCTTTTCCCATCCTTCGCGCACCGAAGTTGAACCGCCGGTGAGCTGGCCGCCTAGCAGCGAATTGATGTAGACGTCGCCGACCGGTGCGATCTCGACTTTCACTTTGCGAATGTCGACGTCCAGTTCTTCAGCAATCAGCATCGGCATGGAGGTGTAGACGCCCTGCCCCATTTCTGAACGGGCAGATATCAGCGTAATGGTGTTGTTGTCGGCAATGTGCACCCAGGCATTGGGCGTGTAGAGTGTGCCGGCCGCCTGTGCTTCACTCACCGCACCGGGCAAACTGACGCCCAGCGTAAGTCCGCCGCCGACTACTGCCGAGACCTTGAGGAAATCGCGCCGTGTAGTTGTCATGATGGTCTCCTCAGGCCTTCCGCATTTCCGCTGCGGCGCTCTTGATCGCGGCGCGGATACGGTTGTAGGTGCCGCAGCGGCAAATGTTGCCGCTCATGGCGTTTTCAATATCGGCATCCGATGGATTTTTGTTGGTGCGCAATAAAGCGGCCGCACTCATCAGTTGTCCCGACTGGCAATAGCCGCATTGCGGCACGTCATGTGCGATCCAGGCTTTTTGCAAAGGATGGGTGTTGTCTTTGGAGAGGGACTCGACTGTCGCGACCTTCTTGCCGGCAGCTGCCGATACCGGCGTTTGGCAAGAGCGTATCGGAGCGCCGTCCAACTGCACGGTACAGGCGCCGCACAAGGCCATGCCACAACCGAACTTGGTGCCGGTGAGACCGATTTCATCGCGGATCACCCAGAGTAGCGGAGTATCCGGTTCCGCCTTGACTGTGACTTGCTTACCGTTGAGGTTAAAGCTGGTTGTCATCTTTTAACTCCTCCGACGTCCTGTTGGGTAGAACATCGGGGAAGACGTCAATCCATCCGAATATCCTTGCCTGGCGCGATCGAGAGTACTGCGGAGAATGTGGCGGTAGCGGATTGTCAGTCTGTTTTTTAGACTGGATTCCGTCTCGATTGCGTTTGCAGATAATAGGCTTATCTGGAAAATTTTGCAGAGAGATTTTTTCGCTATTCCCGTCTGTATACGGCGATGGTGGCGGGTTTGCGCTTGATGCGTTTAGGTAAGGCGAGTTAGACCGAGAGCTCTTGCGCGCTGTGATTCGAAATTGCGAGGAACGGCATTGAGCAGACGTCTATCGCGAAGAAGAGCGGCGAAGAGGAAGAGTGCGTTGAAGAGTGCGTTGAAGAGTGCGTTGAAGAGTGCAGGGGAATGCGGGGTGATGTGGAAAGGAATGCTGGAGGGTGATGAGAGGGTGATGAGAGGGGGCAGCGAATATTGCTCGCACAGCAAAAAGCCCCAGACCTTGAGATCTGG
>NZ_JBXANR010000012.1:0-22362 GCF_058801885.1 Herbaspirillum sp. GW822-FHT03A08
AAGCCGGATGCCTTGTCCCTGAAGGACAATTCGTCCGCGCTCATGCCCGTAAGAATTTCCAGCTGCCGGTTGCAATAGATCAGCGAACGGTCGTCTTGCCGTTCGATGGACATGGCCACGGGGCTGCTGTCGAGCACCCGGCGCATGCGTTTTTCGCTTTCCTGAACCTTGGCTTCCATGGCGCGGCGCTCACTCGTGTCACGCACCGACGCACAAACGCACTGACCGTATTCGCCCACTGCTGGCAACGAAGCCAGACCGATTTCGACAGAGAACAGGCTGCCGTCCTTGCGAACACCCTGCAGATCCATCAGGCCTCCGCCCATCTGTCGGGTGCCCTCTTCTCTAGTGAAACCTTTACGCAGCCCGGCATGACGGGGACGAACCGAGGCCGGCACCAATTGTTCCACGGACAGGCCGAGGAGTTCGCCGGTCTCATAGCCAAACAAACCGTCAAGCTGAGTATTGGCGAGAATGATCTTGCCGTGTTCATCGACCACCAGCATGCCGTCCGGGGCCGACTCCACCACACCGCGAAACCAGGCTTCTGTCTCTTTGAGAGCGGCTTGCTGAGCTTCCAGTTCGGTCGCCTGCTCTTCCAGACGCGATGCCTGCTCCTGTGACTGCGTCAGCAGATGTTGTACGGTCAGGGAGCGATCGAGTATCTCCATGCTGATAGCGAGACGCGGCAACACTTCTTCCAGCAAGGACCTGGCGCTGTCGTCTGCCGTCTCGAAGCAGGCGAGCTCCAGCACGCCTGCCAGCTTGTCGCCATTAAGAATGGGTCGCACCATGATCTCGCTGTGGGCAATCTCGCCAAGCGCCGAGTGGATGTGCCAGGCGCCGTCGCCACCCTGCTGCATTGTTCTGGGCAACCGGTCTCTGGCGCATTGGCCGAGCAGGCCGACGCCCGGTTCGATTTTTCCGGCTGGCGCGTGATCGCCGCTGACGGCGTAGCCGCCCGCCAGGATCAGTACTTCGCGTGCGCTGTCCCAGCGGTAGAGCAGGCCCTGGCCGATATGCAGCAGCGGGGCCAGATGCTGGAAGAACAGTGCCGCCAGTTCTTCCGGTGAGTCCGCCTGCTGCAGTGCCGCCTGAATCATGGCTTCCTGCGACTTGATCCAGCGCTGGGCCTCGAGTTGGATTGATTCAGTCTGCAAGGAAGCAATCGCACGGGCCAGATCGCCGGTCTCGTTCTGATAATCCGTATGCGGGATATCCAGGTGCAGCTTGCCGGCGGCCAGCTCTTCCACCGCGATTCTGACCCGGTTGATGGGGCGCCTGATGGATCTGCTGATCAACCAGGAAAAGGCCAGCGCCAGGACCAGTCCTCCGAGCAGCAGGGCGTACGTCAATACGTTGCGGGTAAAGGCGAAAGTCTGGACATTCACCGCCGTGTCGCGCACGCCAAACTCTTTGACGGTGGCAATTTCCGCCAGCAGCCTATCGGCGCTGCGGTTGACTTCCTTGAAGCTGATGCTCTCGACCAACGATGCGGCTTCGCGTCGCATGCCTTGCTTGGAGAGATCCAACGCCTCCGACATGGTCCGCCGCATGCGGGAGAGGAGTATCTCGAACTGGTCCAGACGTTCGACATTGTCCGATTTGAATAGCGTGGGGCGGGTCGATTGAATGGCTTGCTGGACGTACTGGTATGCGTCGTCCATTTCTTGCACGGCCTCGTCGCGTTCTCCCACCGATTCCGCACTGACGATGCGATGGGCCGCAAGCACCATGTGTGCAAAATGGATTCTGCCCTCCTGCACCCTGGCGATGCCGATGATGCCTTCTTCCTGCAGCCGCTTCAGGTCCCTGCTCAGGTCGGCCTGCGTTTGCAGACTTTGAATGCCGAGGGCAAGGGAAAACAGCAACAGCGACACAAAACCAACCACCAGCTTATGACGAAGCGGCAAGCGCTCCAGGATCTGAAAAGCCGAACTCATGCGAGCTCCCATCTCATGCAGTCAGCGGAAAATTCATTCGGAACCGGAAATGAATTGCAGGGAGGCGGCTTTTTGCGCCATGTCGTGATCGGAATCGGCGAATTGTGCCGCGACCGCCCGGAATTGATCCACGCAGGCGAAGAAAGCATCGCAGACGTCGGGATCGAAATGCTTGCCGTGTCCTTCACGCATGATGCGTGCGGCTTCTTCGTGCGACATGCCATTTTTATAAACGCGCCGGCTGATCAGGGCATCGTAGACATCCGCCACCGCCATGAGCCGCGCGGAAATGGGGATGTCGTCTCCCGCTTTGCCTTCGGGATAGCCGGAGCCGTCCCATTTTTCCTGATGGCCGTAGGCGATTTCCTTTGCGAGATGCAGAAATTCGACATTCATGCCCAGTTGTTGCTCGGCATGCGCGATCGCATCGCGCCCAAGGGTGGTGTGCGTCTTCATGATTTCGAATTCTTCCGGCGTGAACTTGCCCGGTTTGAGCAGAATCCGGTCGGGAATGCCGATCTTGCCGATGTCGTGCAAAGGCGCCGACTTGAACAGCAGCTTGATCGTTTCATCATCGAGAAAATGACGGAAGCGCGGATGGTCGCGCAGATGCTCGGCCAATATCTTCATGTAGTACTGGGTGCGGCGGATGTGGTTGCCCGTTTCGTTGTCGCGTGTTTCGGCCAGCGAGGCCATCGCGTGGATGGTCACATCCTGAATGGCCAGGACTTCGAGTGTGCGCCGGGCGACTTCCTGCTCCAGATAGTCGCTCTTGTCTTTCAGGAAATCTGCCGCCGCCTTGACCTTGAGTTGCGTCTCCACGCGCGCCAGCACGACCGGTGGACTGATGGGTTTAGTGATGTAGTCCGCGGCACCCATCGTAAGTCCAAGCGTCTCGTCGGCAGTCGATGCCATCGCGGTCAGGAAGATGATGGGGATGTCCCGTGTGTGCGGGTCGCTCTTCAGGACCTGCGCCACTTCGTGCCCCGACAGGCCGGGCATCATGATGTCGAGCAGGATCAGGTCAGGCAGCGGATCGGCTTGGGCGATACGCAATGCCTTTTCGCCATTGTTGGCTACCTTGATTGTGTAGCGATCGCCTTCCTTGAGAAGATTCGCCATCAGCAACAGATTATCCGGGCTGTCGTCGACAATCAAAATGATCGGCTTGCGGGAGAAATCGTGCGCTAATTCCATTATATGCTCCGGTGCGGGTTTCAGCTGTTATTTGTTTTATGAATGTTTCGCGAGCCATTCCTGATGGCTGATATCACTGGAGGTCATTAATAATGTTTATTCTCGTTAGTAATGTAGCAGAAGGCATGTTTAATATCCTGCTCGCCGACACATTTTTGCCATTGTCTTTTTTGCAACTTCCAGTGCCTCAACGCTTTTGATACTCACGACCTACCTCTCCTGTATTTAGGCCCGCATCCCGACACGAATGGGGTGAGATTATGTCATGAGACCTCCGTCATGTTTCGTTGGTCATATCAGCTTCGCCTATGAAGATGGATTTCATCACAGTAACCATCCACTTCCAGCCAAAGCAGCCGTGATATGGTTAAATTTTTGTAGTACTAAATTGCGCAAGCATCGCAGACCGCATGACTAAACTTAGAAGCAATAAAAATATGCTACGGCTAGCGCGTTAAAAGTCTGCTTGGAATCTAAATCAGGCGCCATAAATTTGGTTCCGTCCCTTGCGCTTAGCTTCATATAGATGTTGATCGGCTACTTCCACGCATGCGGCCAGCGTCGAGCCATGCTTTGGAACGACGGCTGCTACACCCGCGCTAAACGTGACGATCGACGAGCCTTTATTCGCTGCATGAGGCAACGCCAATGCTTCAACTTCGCGGCGCAATCGATCGAGCACATCGTATGCGTGCAGAGCGTCTTGTCCGGGTAGAATGACAATGAATTCCTCGCCTCCATAACGAGCTATGAAATCGCTACTATTACGCAACCCGGCTGCGAGGGTCTGCGCAACAGCACAGAGACATTGGTCACCAGCCTGATGCCCATAGTGGTCGTTATATGCTTTGAAATGATCGATATCGACCATTGCCACGGCAAACCATTCTTTATTCCGCATGGCGCGTTGCCATTCGAGCTCTCCGATATTGACGTACTCTCTGCGATTCGGGAGCCCAGTCAAGCCATCGGTCGTACTCAATTGAGCCAATCTATGATTGGCCCGATAAGTTAGATAAGCGCCTACCAAAACAACTAAAGAGAAAATGCTTGTGATTATCCAGGCATTCCAGGCTTCGCGCCGCCAGTTAAAAAATACATCGTCCGTCGACAAACCAACGACCAAGCCCAATGGTTGCCCGGCGATACGCTGGACATAAAAAATACGCTCTATGTCGTCAATGGAGGAATTTTTTACGGCGAATCTGGAACTCTCGGTAGAACTTATAAAGTTCTCCAGATTGGACGATATAATTTTTTTTCCACTGACCTGCATGTCTTGCTTTCCATGCACGTATCGGATAACTACCCGCGGATCATTATCGAACAAGACAAATTCGTCTTGATCGCCCAATTTCATTTCCTTTCCTAAAAGTCTTTCAGCCATACCGTCCAGTTCAACAGCAGCAAATACAACTCCGGCGAACTCGCCGTTTGGTAAATTAAATCGGCGTGCACAGATCACCACCCACTTCTTTAACCCTCGGCCAAACACAGGTTCGGAAATCACCATGCCGGCGTTCGGATTCGCCTTCAACTGTTGAAAATAGGCCCGGTCGCCCGCGTTAAGCCCGACAGCATTTTCAAGTCCAAACAGTACCTCACCAGACGCGTTGGTCACGCGCAGCGCGCTCAGAGACGGAACCCGACGCCGTATCTCTGACAACATGGTGTTGAAAGCTTGCTTGTCGACACTCTTCAAACCTTGTTGCTGTCGAGCGTGATCGGTTACGGCGGAAAGGGTGATGTCGATATTTTGGAATGAACCGGCAATGCTCGCCGCAATAGTAGAGCCTAGATTTAGTGCATTTAGGCGAGCGCGGTCCTTGTATTGCTCGTGACTCAGCTGCAAGTTTTTTGCTTGAAAGACAATCGCCACGGCAATTAGCAACATCGGGACGGCGATATGTAAAAGATCATTGAAATGAATGGACGTTACCGACGCAGGGCGAGGTAACGCCGACGGCAGTTGGATAGTTCCTAATCTGGCAGACATTTCGCCCCCCTGGCCTTGGTATGTCTAATCGTATTAGCGACGATTTTCGTGCTGATCCGGAAATTTGATTGCGATCGCCACATATAGCTGGTCGTCAAGTCGTCAAGCGGTCCGGATCAAGATAGCGCTCGACAAGCCTGGACCAGAACGCAGCACCAACCGCAAGGTTCTGATCATTGAAGTCGTAGTGCGGGCTGTGCAAGGCACGTCCATGATCAACTGGGCCATTCCCGATGCGCAAAAAACATCCAGGTCGAACTTGCAGCATATAGGCGAAATCCTCGCTGCCCATAAGCATTTCCATGTTGTCATTCACGGCGTCGGTCCCTACTAGTTCTTTTGCGACCTCAATAGCAAAGCGCGTCTCCTCATCGGTATTGCTTACAACTGGGTACCCCTCCCTATAGTCGATGGTCGCATCGACTCCAAAACTCTTCGCCTGAGAATTGACGAGAGAAATGATTCTGTTCCTCAACAAGGTTCGAACTTCAGGATCAAATGATCGTACGCTCAGGCTCAGGTCAACCTGGCCGGGGATGACATTGGGAGCATCTCCTCCAGCGATTTTTCCGACCGTGATCACTGCAGCCTTTGTGGGATCCACGTTGCGAGAAATAATAGTCTGCAACCCCATCACAATACTTGATGCCGCAACGATAGGATCGTGCGCGAGATGCGGTCTGGCCGCATGTCCGCCCTGACCCACGATTTTGATAAATACGCGATCTCCTGCAGCCATGAAAGCCCCTCTGCGAAACATGAAGGTGCCAACCGGCTTTCCAGGATGGTTGTGCAAGGCAAACACCGCATCACACGGGAATCGTTCGAATAGCCCTTCGGCAATCATCTGCTTGGCGCCACTGTCGAATCCACGCTCTTCCGCAGGTTGAAAGATCAGGTTCACTGTGCCGTCAAACCGTCGTGTTTGCGCCAGATGCTTCGCCGAGCCCAATAGCATCGCTGTGTGGCCATCATGACCGCACGCATGCATTTTCCCTGGATTTTTGCTCGCGTGTGCAAACGTGTTGGCCTCGTTGATCGGCAGCGCGTCGAGATCGGCCCGGATGCCGATCGTTCGACCGCTCTCGCCGACCGTGAGTGTTCCTACTAAGCCCGTCTTGGCGATATTTCTATGAACCTGATAGCCGTATGCTTGCAGCTGCTCGGCCACGATATCGGAGGTCTCGTTCTCGCAAAAAGCCAATTCCGGGTTGCAATGCAACTGATGGCGCAGACGCGTGAGATCCGTCTCGTGGGGAGCGATATCAGTCAGAGACGTAAAAATTTTGGACGACATAAGAGTATCTCTGTGAACGATTGATTGATAACGGCAATTGCAGTTGTACTGCCACCGTCTTTATCGCGACGTAAAGTGAACAATTATTGTTCAGAACGGCCCCCAATGAATGAGGACACCGACTATCAATGCGCCAATACTGATGACGGTCCACAAGAGAATGAGCGGCATGATGAAACGTACCCATTGTCCGAAAGGAATCCGAGCAGTCGCGAGTACGGCCATCAAGACTCCCGACGTCGGATTGAAGCAATTCATAACGCCTTCACCCAAGAGTACGGCTTGCACTGTCACCTGGCGCGTCAGATGAAGTGCATCTCCCAGCGGTGCAAAGATGGGGATCAATGCTGCCGACTCACCCGATCCTGACGAGATCGCGATATGCATTACCGCCGCACTGAAGAACATACCTATGGCCGCAAGCATGGGATGAAGGGGAGCGAGTATCTCGGAAAGAAGATTGACGATAGGATCGAGAATCTTGCCATTGCTCAGCACGGTGGAAATGGCGCGCGCAAGACCAACTATGAGTGCCCCATGGACCAGCTTTCCGGATCCAGCCAGAAACTCATCTGCAATCTGGGTGGGCCGTACTTCGCAGATCAGACCTGAGCCGATGGCGACAATCATGAACATGGAGATCATCTCAGCCTCTCCCCAGTGTCGCTCCACTGCCCCGAAGACAAAGATGCCGAGCGCGGCGGTGGAGAACACGAGAGCAGCAATTTGTCGTCGTGTCAGTTGTCCACCACCTTCTGGCGGTGTAACCATGACGAAATCTTGTTCTGCTATCAAGAATCGCGGTGCATCGGGATTACGTCGATATGCCCGGACGTTGAAAATGAGAAATCCGATCGTCGCGAGGGTGAAGAGCACATACACCGCAGTGCGAAACCCAATCCCGGAAAACATGGGTAATTCTGCCAGGCGCTGCGACAGCCCGGTTGTTACCGGATTGAGAACGCCGCTATTGAAACCCGAGTATGTCCCAAGGTAAATGAGGGCCACGCCGAAGACAACCGGCAGGCGGAGCGAACGCGCGATGAGGAGGCCCAGCGGCACAAATGCCACCACCGAGTTTGTTACTACACCCACGGTGCCCAAAAGTGAAAAAATAATGCAGATGGTGCAAATAATCGAGACGTCCTGCACATTTGATCCGGTTCCGATGCGACCAAGCGCAACTTTCACCGCTCCGGTTTTCTCCAACACGGCAAGTGCGCCCCCGGTAAACATAATCAGTAAGATGATAGGCGCCGAATCGATCATGCCTTTGGAGACCGCCATGAAGACCGCTCCAAGACCAACTCCACTTTGCGGAACACTCTTGAGGCTATGCGGAATCACGAAGCTGACGCCGTTCTTGAGCACGCGATCAAACTCCCCGGCCGGAACTATCCATGTAGCGATAGTCGCAACCAGCAGTACCAAGAACAGCAACACATAAGGGCTGATCGCTGTGTGCTTATGCTGCAAGCCCTCGCGCGAGTCTGTCTTCGCTGCGCCGGACGGGATTTGATTACTCCTCATGATGTCTCCTCACCTGGTTTTATGGGGGGCACCAGCCGTCCGAATTGACAATGATTGGGCCCGATATTTGAACGCTTAGTATGCGCCAGAAGCGACGCAAAAACTGACGCCAAGGTGTGCGACAATGTTGCATCTGACGCAACAGGAGAGATAAATGGCAATCGCGGATGAGGGAATCAGCAAGCGAACGCTTGAGTATTTGCGTGCGGTAGAAAAGCATGGCGGAATGCGAAAAGCCGCCGAATCTCTGGGCGTGAACGTATCGACCATAAGCCGTCAGATAGCTTCGACAGAACGTGAACTGAGGATGGCGCTGGTGTCGCGACGAGGGAGAAGTATTTCGCTCACGCAAGTGGGACTCGCCGCCGTTGAGTACGGCCAGGAGCTGGAGCGTCATGCAAAGCGCTTTCACACTCAACTTGCCGAATATCGAAACCTCCGCCGCGGACACGTAACGCTGGCAGTTGGGGAAGGATTGGCCGGCAGCCTGATTTCAGTAGTGCTTAAACGTTTCCATCAAAAGTACCCGGATATCGCCATTGATATTCGGACGGGGCCGTTGCAGGATCTGATTCGCATGGTTCGAGACGATGAGGCAGATATCTGCGTGTCCGTTGGTACTGAGCGCGACCCCCTCCTGAATGCGCGACTTTTTCAGCGAGAACCGCTGTGTGCGATCATTCCAGTGGACCATCCACTGGCTTCGAAAACGTTCGTATGCATCGAAGACCTGATCTACGATCCGCTCATTTTTATGTCTGGAAAATTTGCAGTGCAGGGTTATGTCAGCGCCATGTTCTGGGATAGCAACCTGAGCGTGTCGCCGACATTCATCTGCGATCTTTTCACGGTCGCGTCGTCGCTTGCGGCTGAAGGAATGGGCATTGCATTCATGACGAAATGGGCTGCAAAGGAAAAGGTGGATGCAGGGCTCGTGGTGGCTGTGCCGATTCAACACCCGATCGCCCATACGTTCGATCGATACGTTGCAACTCGCGTGGGACGAAAGCTGAGTCCTGCAGCCAACTTCTTATGGAAAGAAATCGTACGCCTGATGTCTTCCGTCTGAGAAGAGTACATGTTCGGCCGCTCGAGCATCTACGAACACGGGAGCAACGTCCCAATAAGATGTTAAATAGCGATCTATTCAATGCGGAATTTACATAATCCGCCGAGATCGACAACGGCTCATACTAGCAATCTCGAAGTTCATAGATGGGTGCTCGCAATATTTGTTTGTTAAAAGTGATAGCTATACCATCGAATGCAATACTCAGATCCTGACAAGAGGCAACTCTGGTAAGGCATGCCTATTTGCTTGAGCATTGTGTAGCGCATAGTACCTTTAACTATCTAAAGTGCGCCATTATCAACATTCATTGAATTGATCAACGGCTGCTATTGGCCGTTTTCGGACATTTTAGCTTGGAGTGCTGACTTGCAACGGATTAGTCTAGCTCGACATTCTGGGGATATCTAAATCCTTTCAGATTGCTTGAGGTCCAGCTCGCCGACTTGGAGATTTCCACGTTGCAAACTGACTGACCACTTTCGCCGAAATACATGCACAAAAATCAGCTATGAATCAGGAAGCATTGAGGAACGTAAGCTCAATGCCTCTGTAGTGACCCTTCTTGAAGGAAAAAGCCCGCCTTCGAGAACCAGCGGCTAAAGTACATTTAAAGTACCCCAGTCTAAATTTTCAAGGACTTTCGAAAGAGACGCTGCATAGCGTGACCGACAGCGCCAAGGAATGAGTGAATGTCTTAAGCAACTCTTCCTTAAGCATCATTTTGTTGACCGTAACCGCTTTCCCATCGTCCTAGACCAGCCTGAAGAAAACTTGGACAACGAGACTGTCTTCAACCTTCTCATAAATGTTATCAACAGAGCGAAACAGCATCGGCGGTCATCATGGTTACCAGAAGGAAGCGCGGATGCCCCAGAGAGAAGCCGCTCGGCGCCTCGGCATCAATCAACAGGCGTTCTCTGCCCTGGAACGCAATCCTGGGTCGGTCGGCACAGAGAGGGTTCTTAAATTGTTGAATGTGCTTGGCGTAGAAGTAGTCGTGCGCACCAAGATGGAGAGTCCAAGAGCTGTGCCTACATCTCCTGGTGGCCCTCCCTGGTAGCACTATAAGTGCCTACCGATAGCTGTCCCGACGCAGCTCTGGTGCATTGAGGATCGGGTCGGAGACGGGTGTAAGAGGATCAAACCCATCTGCCTTGGCTCGCATACATCCCACCGCCCGACTATAGCGACCTTGGAGTTGTCTCTAGCTGGTAAGATTGAAGGTCAGACGGGGGGCAATATGATGGAAATGAACAAAAATGAAATAATGATAGGCCACGTGATCTACGTATTTGCCTCGGCAGCGTTGGCAAGAGGATTTGAAGCATGCCTAAACACCGGGACAGTGAGTAGTTGCAAAATGAATTATCCACCCATCGCAATTTATCCGCCGGCGAACCTTATTTCGGATGAAGTTGAATCAAAAGCGGCAACGCAATTGGACTGACAATCTATCAAAGAGATATTCATGACAAATCTCCGCATCTAAATTGGATGAAACCTTAGTTGGATCATCCTAGCGGTAGTGTCGTATCCATCTCAGTAAATCTGTGGGCATGAATTGGCGAGACGAGTTTTAGCGCGAGGCGCATCTTGTCTTGGCGGGAAGGCTCGTTCGGCATGGACACCATGTCTCTATCATTCGAAAAAAACCAAACTAGAAGCTCAATCTATCGATTTATTTTACATACTGGCCATTTCAACATGGCTAGAACGTTGCCCTAATTTATTCATCGTCACAATTAGTTTATTAACCACGAGACAGATTTCTTTCGGAGTCAGGGTACTCAATTGCAGATTTTCAATATCTCCGCTGCGAACTCCAAGTTCCGATAATAGACGCTCAGATGCATACACGAACCTTGCATAATCCGGCGGCAAATTCCAAAACTGAATGTCTTTGAATTTTCTTTCGAAAGATAGTAAGTCCTGATGTTTAGAGGCAAGGGTTTCGTTGTATGTGAGATTCATGGGTAGTCCTACTATGTAAAAAATTCTATATGTTGATATGGGGCTCTACTGATCTTTACAGCGGTAACTGCTAAGCCCCGCTTCGATTTCGCAGATAAATCTATTTTTTGGATATACAAATGTCCATACGTGTTTTGACTTCAGTCCTCAATACTCCAGGCAATTTATCCTCGGCGCTTTCTCTATTGAACTCTTGATTCACGATGGTCAACCAACGGATGAATTAAGATTCAATTTTCAGATGACGTCGTTCTATTCAACGTCAAAATTCCGACATATAGCCCACGCACTATTTCTCGTCATCTGGATTAGGTCCGCGCCACGGCCGGCAGCACGACAGGCAGGGGCGGCTAATGTAATGACTCCATTCGCTTTCCCATCCGAGGTTGTGGATAGCGGAAAAGAGACCTCCCAGATACCGTCCCAAGAATCATGTTCGCTGACCGCATATCCTTTAGCTCGAATCGATTCAAGTTGTTTCTCAAGTTTTAGCAAATCAATGCTGTACTTCTTATTCCAATCAGTTGTGATCTCGTCCTTCTGGGCGCCAGGTATGAATGCCAAAAGACACCTCGCGGAAATATCTTCGTGCAGTAAATCTCTACTTTTTATCGGAAATGTACACCTTAAACATTCGTCACTTTCCTCCAACGCCACAGATATAAAATCGCCATTCCAGAAAGTAAACACTCCAACACTCTCTCGGCTCAACTTCGCCAATTCCAGAAGCGCTCCACCACTTTTCTCGATAAGCTGCAAAATCGTGAAATCACCCCACGCAAGCTTTACTCCTATGGGCCCGGGAATCAAGGCTTTCGAATTTCTGACTTCTTGCAAAAAACCCCACTTCTTTAAGGATGCAATATGGCGATAGACCGTGCTCGTGGGTTGCTTCACTTCCTCCGCAATTTCATGAACCTTAAGTGGATGTCCTGCATAGGCGACAGACGTCAAGATTTGTAACACTCGGTCAATAGGGGAATTGGCACTCTCAAAAGACATAATTAACCTAATCTATCTACGGCAGCTTCTCAAACACTAAAGTATCTTGGCTGTTGATATTATTTCCGCATCATCTTTTACGATACGTCCTTGTCGTACAACCGTACGTCGTGGAACATGTCCAAAAAAGTAAGCTAGCTCGGCTAGTTCAGTAATCTTCCACACTACGAAGTTGGCCGACCGTCCTATTTCTAGTGAACCGTGCATCTGCTCGATTCCGAGTGCTTTCGCTGCGTTGCATGTGATTCCCTTCAACACCTCAGGCACCGTTAAGCGAAACAATGTACATGCCATATTTGCCATTAGTAGTAGGCTCAGTGCTGGCGACGTGCCTGGATTATGATCAGTCGAGACGGCCATAGGGATACCGGCCTCTCTCAGTTTTTCTATAGGAGGGAGATGTGTATCTCGCAATGTGTAGTACGCTCCTGGCAAAAGAACAGCGACCGTGCCAGCCTTCTTCATCGCAGCGATTCCGTCGTCGGAAAGGTATTCAATATGGTCGCAAGATAAGGCGCCATAACGAGCGGCGAGCGCAGCACCGCCACTATCTGAAAGTTGCTCAGCGTGAATTTTTATCGGCAAGCACAAGCGCGAGGCTGCATTGAAGACTTGCTCGGTTTCAGAGATAGAGAATCCAACAGTTTCACAAAAAACATCCACTGCATCGATAAGACCTTCGGATGCCAATGCCGGCATCATGTGACGACAAACCAAATCTATGTATTCCTGACTACGCCCCTTGTACTCGGGCGGAAGAGCATGTGCACCTAAAAACGTCTTCTTGACTGTAATTTGGTGCGCCTCTTCGAGCCGTCGTGCCACCCGAAGCTGCTTTCTTTCATCCTCTTGGTTCAACCCGTAACCAGACTTTATTTCAATGGCGCAGACACCCTCATTCATTAGAAACGCCAAGCGTTCGGAAGCGGCCTTAAAAAGTTCATCTTCACTACTTTCACGCGTAGCCTTAACCGAAGAGATTATTCCTCCGCCGGCACGCGCGATTTCTTCGTAGCTTGCGCCCTCTAAGCGCATAGCGAACTCCGTTGAGCGCTGGCCGCCATAGACGAGATGTGTATGGCAATCTACCAAACCCGGTGTCATCCAGGCTCCGCCGCAATCTACGATTTGATGAGGATGGAAGCTGCTAGTTAGAGCCGGAGGTAATTTCTCTCTGAACCCAATCCAAGAAATCTTCCCATCCTTTGTCGCAATTGCTCCATCAACTATCTCGCCACATCCGTCACCCATCATCGTTGCAAGGTTTACATTAATCCAAAGGCGGTCAAAAATATCGATCATAATATTTGTTCTTTTTTATAGATGTCGTCTCAAAAAATTACAGAGATGTAGACATTCAGCTTCTGTAATTCTTACCCTCAACAAAAAACCTCGTCGTTACTACATTCAATATGCATATACAAACGCCTTATAATGCAGCGACTGAAAACATCACACCCGAATGAGTTGCAATAAATTAAGTTAGTGACTAAAAACAGAGGAAAGTATGACCGCCCAAGATCGGCAAGAATTGCCACCCATTTTCCAGCGCATCAAAGACTATATTCTTGGAGAAATTCGATCAGGCAACCTACTCGAGGGCGATCTTATTCCTACGGAATTGGCCTTAGCAGCGCAATTTAATGTTGCTCGAATGACCGTTAATCGAGCGCTTCGCGAACTAACTGCTGAACAGATACTCGTTAGAGTTCAAGGATCTGGAACTTACGTCGCGCAACAGAAATATCAAGCCACATTAGTAACTGTAAAAAATATTGCGGAAGAAATTCGAAATCGAGGTCATGTTCACAAGAGCACACTACATACTCTTGAACAAAAAAAAGCGACACTCTTACTCACCAAACAATTTGAGTTGCATAATGATGCGATTCTCTTTCATTCGGTTATTGTCCACTTCGAAAACGAAATTCCCATCCAAGTTGAAGATCGTTGGGTCAATCCAAATATTGCCCCTGATTACCTTCTCCAAGATTTTTCTAAGATCACTCCGAATGAATACCTCATGGCTACAGCTCCATTACATGCGGCGGAGTACAGCATCGAAGCCTGTGTGCCCACAAGAAAAGTTGCAAAGATGCTCGCCATTGAATTGCATAATCCCTGCCTTGTTCTTAAAAGAAGAACCCATTCAAATGGCCACATCGCCTCGGTCGCAGCCTTCTGGTACCCAGGCCATCGCTATCGCTTCGCAGGCAGCTTTTCTTAGTCTATGATTTCCAAGAGGAGCCAGGAAATCTCCAGTCGAAAATTTTTAACTGGCTCTTTTGTACTGCATTTGACTAACGTGGCCGATATGAAATAAAGGTTTTAATGAGCGAGGCCAATACTTTTCGTAACTCAGCAGCCAGTTCAAAATCCAACGAATATGGCAATATCTCTTTCATATAACTTCTCTGGGCCAGTTCGAGTTGTATAGCTTGGACATGGTTGGCAGGAACTCCATAGTTGCGAGTGATGTACCCCCCCTTGAACCTGCCATTTAACACTGCGGTGGCAGTCGGGGCCATTTTCTGTGCTCGTAATACAAGATCTTCTGCGACGCTCTCTTCGCAAGAAGCTCCATTCGCTGAACCAAAATTAAAAATCGGCAATTCTCCTTCAAACAAATGAGGAATTACCGAACGAATGGAATGTGCATCCCAAAGCAAGGCATAACCATATTGAGCTTTCAGACGATCTAGCTCCTCTTGCAAAGCAACATGGTAGGGAGTCCAGTAGGTAAGAAGACGATATGACACCTCTGCATCGTCGGGCTCCATGCCGGTTCGATACAGTGGTACGCCGTCAAATGTCGTAGTTGGGCAAATGCTCGTAGTATTTTGTCCAGGATATAAATTCCCGCCATCAGGTGGTCGGTTCAAATCGATGACGTAGCGGGAATACCTAGGCTGTATTATGGATGCGCCTTGCGTCACTGAGGAGTCATACAGGGCCTGAATGTGCCAGTCTGTATCATCCAATTGCGTCCCGGTTGTATTCAGCTTCGCTTTTATATCGTCAGGAATCTCAGTGCCAACATGAGGCATAGAGATTAAGAGCGGGATGCTACCTTGGGTTAGAAAAAAACTGGGAGCAGTTGTCATTTCTCTTCCTTCAGCAGTTCATCCAATGTCAGACGATATTCATAACGAGCCTGATCTTCAAGTGCATGATGCCCTTCAGAAATGGTCAAATGTCCACCGACATAAACATCGCGTATTTGATTTTCGCTATGTTCACAAAAAATAAAAGACGAAAGCAGGTGACTCTGTGAATTTCCACAGAAATTGCTGTTGTCACTGTTCATCACGACTAAATCAGCACGCTGGCCTACCGTAATTCCTGCAACATTCAATCCCGCGGCGGCAGCACCGCCGCTTACAGCCGCCTGGTACAACCGATCAGCGACCACTGGGGCTGTTTTATCAGCCAAAACGTTACGGCGACGATGCTGCAGTCTCTGACCATATTCCAGCATTCGTATTTCCGATCGCGGATTTATACAAATATTGCTGTCAGAACCGATTCCCCACTGCCCGCTATCGGCCAAATAGGTCCTCGCATCAAAAATTCCATCCCCGAGATTAGCCTCAGTTGTTGGGCACAGGCCAACAATGGCACCGCTACTTGCCACATCTCGGTATTCGCCCGCATTCATATGGGTAGCGTGAACCAAACACCATCGCTCGTTCACATCATGATTTTCAAAAAGCAACTCAACAGGCCGACGTCCTGTCGATTCAATACACGCGCTCACTTCCCCCTCCTGCTCGGCGATATGTATATGAATGGGAGCGCTGGAATCCTCCGCTGTCAAACCAGAAACCAGCTCAGTAAGGCCCTTACTATCAACAGCTCTGAGTGAATGAGGGGCGATACCATATCGTCGCATTCCATCTTCTGGATGAGTCTTTTTTAAGTTGGATCGCATATCTAACAACCACTCAGGAGAACTTATGAAGCGCGATTGGTGCGGCATCGGGGCAAGTCCTCCAAAACCGCTGTATTGGTACAAGACCGGCAACAATGTCATTCCTATGCCTACCTCACGCGCGGCAACAATGATTTGCTCAGCAAGCTCCGCAGGATTGTCATAGGGCGTCCCTCCCGGGGCATTGTGTAGGTAATGAAATTCACACACCGAGGTATAGCCTGATTTAAGCATCTCGATATATAGGTGACGACTGATTGCGGCCAAGTGCTTTGGTTGCAAGTGTTGTGCAAACCGATACATGAGCGTCCGCCAACTCCAAAAGGAATCATTAGGGTCCCCTAATGTTTCAGTTAGTCCGGCCATGGCTCGTTGAAAAGCATGCGAATGAAGATTCGGCATACCGGCAATAACAGGGCCTCGTGCCGCGGGAATTCCTGATTCTTGGATGCTGTCAGACTTCACCTCGATGAGATTACCGAGTATGTCCCATCTAATGACTACATTTTTCCGCCACCCCTGTGGTAGCAATGCGTTTTCCGCAAACAAACTTCCATTAAACATGTTATTAACCTTTAACCGAGTGTTCTCGACTACTTCTATGCGACGGCTCGTCTGAGATAGCGGCATCGGAAGAGTGACACTTCCGCTGGACACAGACTGCAATTAACACTGCTCCAGGTTCGCACCTAAACTCAGGAAGGTCGCGATTCGCATGAAATATCACGAAATCCAATGGACGCAAATTCTCTTGAGCGCTTCCAGCACTTAGAAACGCGTTCCCTTTCGCGAGATATATCAAAGCAGTATCACAAGGTAACGGAGCCCATTCTGCGGAAGTTACGATGACTAATTTCCCCGCCCTTACACCACGGCGCACCATCAAATTCAAGTCTAGCGTTCCGGAACCACGAAGAGTAACGTCTACGTGACATTCCCCAGCAAAGGAAAATGGAGAAAACGGTTCACTGAGAGAATGACTGCGCTCTCGATCCAGTTTCATATCAAAACCATCACCGTCCAGTAGCACTATGCTGCGGTCAACATTCTCGAATGTTGAAAATGCTCCACTAGCAACCACTTCGGCAACGCTTACCCGCCATTCAAATGAATTAAAGTCACTATCCTCAGGAAAAACATGGAGCTCCTTCGTACGTCCCGCCATATTTTTCCAGGGAACGCTTTCAATTTCCGCTAAAGAACGAATAGCGACTATCGTTGGAATTGAGATTTTACGAGACATTTACACCACACTTTCGTAACCATATTGAGTGACACTAAGCATTAAAAAACAGCACAAAAGTGGAGCCACACCGTCTACTCACAAAATCTTCGAAAAAATTCAGATTAAGCTGGCTATATCAAATGAAATAGAAGCTGGAGTGGGATACTCGATGATCATCGATAAACATCGCCCCGTCCTTTTATCCCTGCAACAAACTTTCTGACGATGAACAACCAGCTCTGACTCTTAGTCATCACATGGCGATTATTCTTGACCGCTTGATACTAAAAACTTGTGGTGTATTGAAACTAACGAAGGCCGTCATTTGAACGACGGCCTCCATTTGCATTAAATCATCGGCAACTTCAATTTTTCACGACGCGCACATGCGATAGCCTCGTCATATCCTGCATCTGCATGGCGCATTACCCCAGACCCACTGTCATTAATCAATACTCGCTCCAGTCGTTTTTCTGCAGCCAAGCTACCGTCTGCGACGATGACCATTCCGGAGTGTTGTGAATAGCCCATTCCAACCCCGCCTCCGTGGTGCAGCGACACCCATGTCGCACCTCCCGAGGCATTTAGTAAGGCGTTAAGCAAAGGCCAATCTGACACTGCGTCCGTGCCGTCTTTCATACTTTCGGTCTCCCGATTCGGACTTGCAACCGATCCAGTATCCAGATGATCGCGCCCGATAACGACAGGAGCTTTTAGCTCTCCCGTCCGCACCATCTCGTTAAATGCTAGCCCGGCAAGATGTCTTTCACCCAATCCTAGCCAGCATATTCTGGCTGGCAGACCTTGAAACGAGATACGTTCACGGGCCATTTCTAACCAGCGATGCACATGCTTATTGTTTGGGAACAGCTCCTTGAGTTTAGCGTCCGTCTTATAAATATCCTCAGGGTCACCCGACAGAGCTACCCACCGGAATGGCCCCTTTCCTTCGCAAAACAGCGGACGGATGTATGCCGGCACAAAACCTGGAAAGTCGAAGGCGTTCTTCAACCCCTGGTCATAGGCCACCTGTCGAATATTGTTCCCGTAGTCAACTACCGCAATACCCATGGACTTAAAGTCCAACATGGCTTGGACTTGTACTTTGCAAGACTCTGCAGCGTCATTAGTTAAACGTGCATGCTGTGAAGGATCTCGTTGAGCGGCCAACCATTCGTCTGTTGTCCATCCGACTGGAAGATACCCATTGATTAGGTCATGCGCCGAGGTTTGATCTGTAACGAGATCCGGCTTAATTTCCCCCGCTTTGGCGCGATTCACCAGTTCCGGAAAAATCTCAGCAGCGTTCCCAAGCAATCCGATCGAAATGGCTTCTCGCCGTTCCGTATGATATTTAATCAGAGAGATGGCTTCGTCGATACTTGATGCTTGCTTATCCAAATAACGAGTGCGCAATCTGAAATCTATACTCGATTGCTTACATTCGATATTGAGCGATACTGCGCCCGCAAAAGATGCCGCTAGCGGTTGAGCACCGCCCATACCGCCAAGGCCGGCCGTCAAAATCCAGCGACCTGCCATGTCACCACCAAAATGCTGCCGACCTGCCTCAGCAAATGTCTCGTACGTCCCCTGGACAATTCCCTGAGTGCCAATATATATCCAGCTCCCAGCAGTCATCTGCCCGTACATGAAGAGACCCTTGCGATCCAGCTCATTAAAATGTTCCCAGTTTGCCCACTTCGGGACCAGATTAGAATTCGCAATAAGAACACGTGGCGCATCTGTATGCGTCTTGAAAATCCCCACCGGCTTCCCCGACTGAATCAGAAGCGATTCGTCATCGTTCAATTCTTTCAGGCTGGACAAAATCTGATCAAAACATTGCCAATTTCGTGCAGCACGACCAATGCCGCCATAGACAACCAGATGCTTTGGATTCTCTGCCACTTCAGGGTCAAGATTGTTTTGAATCATGCGATAGGCCGCTTCAGTCAACCAACTCTTACAGCTCAATACAGAGCCACGAGGTGCGCGGATTTCACGACTAGAGTCATATCGCGGGTCATTGCTCAAAAGATTCTCTCCCTCTAATTCTTGGCTGGCGTTCATTCTGGCTCCTATTCACTTATCACATAAATTTTTCGCGTCTGAAAACTTACTTTCTCGGCGAGCTGTACTCATTTCAATCCACTTAGCCAACTGCAGCTAATACTCCAGTGCAAAATCGAAATATTTTCTCAATAACACAAGCGAGCCAGATGAACTTTCGAATCAACTGAAAGATCCACACTTATCTTGCCAGCTCAAAACATCTCCATAGCCTCAAATATTTCGCTATATCTGAAAATTTCTGTCTCAATTTCCGCTGAAGAAAAATCGAATTTCTATTTCCAAAATTGCATTTAATGAATCAATTAAACGTTATGAATGAAAATTGAATTTATTAGGCATCCTATAATGTCTATACAAATATTTCAATCAAATACTGCAAGTTGTCTATACAAATTATATTTATCGCTTGACGCAGAATCATAGGCATCCACTAACAGAGATGCCGGGCCTCCTCGCAAAAGAGACCTACGCATCTAAGAGTAAAGAGAATTAATAATTTCATAAAATTTCAATATGGAAATATTCATTTGTTATTTATTGGTATAAAATGAAGCCGTGGCACACAAAGCGCTAATTTGAGGCGAAGCGAAGGCACCGCGGCGAGCTATCCCATGTATGTGTTCAACAATCACTAAAGCTCTATTTGGTTGTCTGCTTGTACGACTCTACTCATCGAAGCTAGGCCGTTGTAATTTGACTCGCAAGCCTATTTGACGTGATTTGTATTTTTAAAGTTGACCATCCCACTACGATAGATCTGGAGAACAAAATTGAGTGCCACCCCTCCTCGGACACCCCAAAAAAAAGAGAAAACCAAACTCGATGCCATACCCAATCAAAAATCATTGCAAGTCGAAATAGAAACACGGCTAAAGGATCAGCGACTAACGCCTTCTTATCGGCGGATCGTGCAATGTTTAATGGATCACTCCAACGAATTAGGTTTTTTATCAAGCATGGAGCTGGCGCAATTGGCGAATGTTAGCCAGCCTTCAGTCTCTCGTTTTTCAGTGGCGCTTGGCTTCGACGGTTTTCTTGATATGCGTCGCTGTTTTCGCGCGATTTCCGAACCTGCGTCGCCGACACCCGCTACGATGTCTAATCGATATCAATCGGCGGCAGCTGCAGAAGCTGCGAATGTCGCTGATCTGGTCAATACATTGTCGGATCTTTCCACTGTCAAAGCATTTGGCGAGGCACTGGCAAAATCCAAGCCCCTTGCAGTCTTAGGACTACGAGCATCCTCTGGGCACGCCACACAATTCTGCTACTTCGCTGCAAAGGTACATCCCGACGTCCGCCCAATTATTTACGGAGGATCTTTGGTTGAGGATCAACTGGAGCAAGCCCATGTTGCGGGTGCCAGTCTTCTACTTGCATTTGCAATGCCGCTATATCCTCGGGAAACCCTCAAGGCTCTTCGATATGCGAAACAACTGGGAATGAAGGTCGCACTGGTTAGTGACCCTACATTCCGTCACCAGAGTGATCTTGTGGATTTATTGCTGACCGTTCGTATAAATTCAAGTCTTGTTTATGACTCCTGCGCGGCGTTACCTATTTTGATATCGGTCTTATTAGATGCAATGTGCGATGCCATGCCCCAACAAGCAGAGGCTCGTCTTGAGTACAATGAGCGGTCGTCATCACGGCGCAAAGTTTTTGCAAGCTAGTTTTAGCTGCCAGCAAAGAATCTGGTCTAGAACCGGCAATGGCCCAGCAAGATGCTCCATTGCAACGATGGGGGAAACGAAGACGCACTTCTCCCATGTCGGTTGCCAGCAGCATATTGGTCCATAAATGGTTTCATTTTTTGTCTGATGCCAGGAATACGACCTTGTTGCGACCATTGCGTTGACGTGAAATCAGCGACCGCACAGAGGACGATCAAATTAATTCATGGCAAAGTATTGATAACTTTCCAGCGGCGTTGCTGGGCAAGATACAGTGCGTATGCCTGATATCGCGCGCTGCCGTCAGAAGTGAAAGCGATCGTTCCTGACATGCCTTTGAATTGAATCTTGTGCAAGGCGACTGAAAGCTTGCCAGGATCAAGTGAATTTGCAAGCTTCATGGCCTCCGCCAAGGCGCTTACCGAATCGTAGGAAAACCAGGTAAATGGAATCAGGGGAGAACTGAATTTCTCTTTGTAGCTTTTCTCCAGACGCTTGAAATCGTGAGCTTTGTCGACGGGCCTGCCGCCTGCCAGCATCAACGTTCCTTCAGGATAGTCGCCGGTATTGTCGGGAAATTCAGGATTGGTCGCGCCGCCGGCGAACAACAAACTCGCGCGCACGCCGACCTGCTGCATGCGGACGGCGAAGGCCGTGGTTTGCGGACTGACTCCCGCAAAAAAATCAGGTCGGGCTTGGCTTGCTGAATCTTGGCGATCGTTGCGTTGAAATCGGATGTCTTGGCGCTGATGCGGTCACTGCCGACGATCGGTCCGCCCCCGCTTGTCACGGCAGCGCCGAAGCTGGCCGTCAGCTCCCGTCCCAGAACGGTGTCGTTATCGACCAGCATGATGCGCTGCGCCTGCAGAGTCTTGATTGCTTCCAGAGCGAGATACTGACCGGTGTGGCCGCTGTGCCCGAGCATCTGGAAAACGTTGTTGTACGCTTTTTGGGTAAAATCACGTCCGGCAGCGGTCGGAGATAACTGAGGAATGTCGGCAGGATTATAGACCCCGGAAGCGGCAATGCTTGTATCAGTCGTCAGGTGCCCGATCACCTCGACGACACCTGCTTTTACCGCAGCATTGCGCCAAGAATCGCAAGGTTCTTGTCGTTCTTGTTGTCAATGATAAGCAGTTTGAGGATGGTGTTCTTGCCGTCGATGCGCAGCCCCTGCTGATTGATCCGCTCGACGGCGAACTGTACGCCATCGAGCGTGGATTTCCAGCGTGGCTGGCTGACAGGGCCAACCACGCCAACCAGCGCAGTTTGCTCAGGTTCTTTTGCCGATGCGATCATTGTCATACCGACGCGCGCCTTAGAATTCCTCCCAGGATCCGCTGCCGTCTTTTTCGGCGATGTCCTTCTGAGTGGAAGACTTCGGAAGCGCAGGCTTGGGTGCAGTGTTTTTCTGGATCGGTGCAGGCTTGGGCGTGATATCCACGGTCG
>NZ_JBXANR010000013.1:0-5399 GCF_058801885.1 Herbaspirillum sp. GW822-FHT03A08
GACTTTCGGGTCTGGAAACTTTAAATATTTAAACGCTCACAAAGAAATATAGGTAAGAAATTATCTGTCAGTATTTTGAGTGAGTGACCGATTCGCAAGAATCAGCCAGAAATGGCAAAACAGAGATTGAACTGAAGAGTTTGATCCTGGCTCAGATTGAACGCTGGCGGCATGCCTTACACATGCAAGTCGAACGGCAGCACGGGAGCTTGCTCCTGGTGGCGAGTGGCGAACGGGTGAGTAATATATCGGAACGTGCCCTAGAGTGGGGGATAACTAGTCGAAAGATTAGCTAATACCGCATACGATCTATGGATGAAAGTGGGGGATCGCAAGACCTCATGCTCCTGGAGCGGCCGATATCTGATTAGCTAGTTGGTGAGGTAAAGGCTCACCAAGGCTACGATCAGTAGCTGGTCTGAGAGGACGACCAGCCACACTGGAACTGAGACACGGTCCAGACTCCTACGGGAGGCAGCAGTGGGGAATTTTGGACAATGGGCGCAAGCCTGATCCAGCAATGCCGCGTGAGTGAAGAAGGCCTTCGGGTTGTAAAGCTCTTTTGTCAGGGAAGAAACGGGTGAGGCTAATATCCTTGCCTAATGACGGTACCTGAAGAATAAGCACCGGCTAACTACGTGCCAGCAGCCGCGGTAATACGTAGGGTGCAAGCGTTAATCGGAATTACTGGGCGTAAAGCGTGCGCAGGCGGTTGTGCAAGACAGATGTGAAATCCCCGGGCTCAACCTGGGAATTGCATTTGTGACTGCACGGCTAGAGTGTGTCAGAGGGGGGTAGAATTCCACGTGTAGCAGTGAAATGCGTAGATATGTGGAGGAATACCGATGGCGAAGGCAGCCCCCTGGGATAACACTGACGCTCATGCACGAAAGCGTGGGGAGCAAACAGGATTAGATACCCTGGTAGTCCACGCCCTAAACGATGTCTACTAGTTGTCGGGTCTTAATTGACTTGGTAACGCAGCTAACGCGTGAAGTAGACCGCCTGGGGAGTACGGTCGCAAGATTAAAACTCAAAGGAATTGACGGGGACCCGCACAAGCGGTGGATGATGTGGATTAATTCGATGCAACGCGAAAAACCTTACCTACCCTTGACATGTACGGAAGTCCGAAGAGATTTGGATGTGCTCGAAAGAGAACCGTAACACAGGTGCTGCATGGCTGTCGTCAGCTCGTGTCGTGAGATGTTGGGTTAAGTCCCGCAACGAGCGCAACCCTTGTCATTAGTTGCTACGAAAGGGCACTCTAATGAGACTGCCGGTGACAAACCGGAGGAAGGTGGGGATGACGTCAAGTCCTCATGGCCCTTATGGGTAGGGCTTCACACGTCATACAATGGTACATACAGAGGGCCGCCAACCCGCGAGGGGGAGCTAATCCCAGAAAGTGTATCGTAGTCCGGATTGTAGTCTGCAACTCGACTACATGAAGTTGGAATCGCTAGTAATCGCGGATCAGCATGTCGCGGTGAATACGTTCCCGGGTCTTGTACACACCGCCCGTCACACCATGGGAGCGGGTTCTGCCAGAAGTAGTTAGCCTAACCGCAAGGAGGGCGATTACCACGGCAGGGTTCGTGACTGGGGTGAAGTCGTAACAAGGTAGCCGTATCGGAAGGTGCGGCTGGATCACCTCCTTTCTAGAGTGCGCATGAAGTTAAGCGTCCACACTTATCGTCTGTTAGTAAAGAAGAACAGTTATTCGGTTGCGGCGCAGGCAATGCCTGCATGCTGGCTCTGATTACTGATCCAAGCGGGTCTGTAGCTCAGCTGGTTAGAGCACCGTGTTGATAACGCGGGGGTCGTTGGTTCGAGCCCAACCAGACCCACCAAAAGTTTCGGGGGTTTAGCTCAGCTGGGAGAGCACCTGCTTTGCAAGCAGGGGGTCGTCGGTTCGATCCCGTCAACCTCCACCAAGAAACGTCAAACCTAAGTCGCATGCAAAACGCGTGTGGATTTAGGTTTGGTCTTTTAGTGATCAATAGCTGTTTTTGTTCTTTAACAATCTGGAAGAAGTAAAGTATTCGTCAACGACGCGCGCCAGGATTTCGGTCCTTGTGTGAGAAGTTGATGGGTGTGATTGTATCAATCAAAGTATTACGAAGTGATCTTAGCAATTAGAAGACTTACTTTGGCAATACGGCAAACGCTAAACTCAAAAAGCTCTATAACGATCTCTCGGAAGAGAGGCTAACGTTATAGGGACAAGTGAATAAGTGCACATGGTGGATGCCTTGGCGATTACAGGCGATGAAGGACGTAGTAGCTTGCGATAAGCTGCGGGGAGCTAGCAAACAAGCTTTGATCCGCAGATTTCCGAATGGGGAAACCCACCCGCAAGGGTATCACTGACTGAATACATAGGTCTGTGAAGCGAACGCGGCGAACTGAAACATCTAAGTAGCTGCAGGAAAAGAAATCAACCGAGATTCCCAAAGTAGTGGCGAGCGAAATGGGACCAGCCTGCAAGATTTAGCATTTTTGATAGTGGAACGGAATGGAAAGTCCGGCCATAGAGGGTGATAGCCCCTTACACGAAATCATTAGTGTGGAACTAAGCTTGCGACAAGTAGGGCGGGACACGTGAAATCCTGTCTGAACATGGGGGGACCATCCTCCAAGGCTAAATACTCGTAATCGACCGATAGTGAACCAGTACCGTGAGGGAAAGGCGAAAAGAACCCCGGAAGGGGAGTGAAATAGATCCTGAAACCGTGTGCATACAAACAGTAGGAGCCTCGTAAGGGGTGACTGCGTACCTTTTGTATAATGGGTCAGCGACTTACATTCAGTGGCAAGGTTAACCGAATAGGGAAGCCGTAGAGAAATCGAGTCCGAATAGGGCGTTCAGTCGCTGGGTGTAGACCCGAAACCAAGTGATCTACTCATGGCCAGGTTGAAGGTGCGGTAACACGCACTGGAGGACCGAACCCACTAATGTTGAAAAATTAGGGGATGAGCTGTGGGTAGGGGTGAAAGGCTAAACAAACTTGGAAATAGCTGGTTCTCTCCGAAAACTATTTAGGTAGTGCCTCAAGTATCACCATCGGGGGTAGAGCACTGTTATGGCTAGGGGGTCATCGCGACTTACCAACCCATTGCAAACTCCGAATACCGATGAGTGCGAGCTTGGGAGACAGACGTCGGGTGCTAACGTCCGGCGTCAAGAGGGAAACAACCCAGACCGCCAGCTAAGGTCCCAAAGATTGGCTAAGTGGAAAACGAAGTGGGAAGGCTAAAACAGTCAGGAGGTTGGCTTAGAAGCAGCCATCCTTTAAAGAAAGCGTAATAGCTCACTGATCGAGTCGTCCTGCGCGGAAGATGTAACGGGGCTAAGCCAGTCACCGAAGCTGCGGATATGCGTAAGCATATGGTAGGAGAGCGTTCTGTAAGCCTGCGAAGGTGTCTTGTAAAGGATGCTGGAGGTATCAGAAGTGCGAATGCTGACATGAGTAGCGATAATGGGGGTGAAAAGCCTCCACGCCGTAAGCCCAAGGTTTCCTGTTCAACGTTCATCGGAGCAGGGTGAGTCGGCCCCTAAGGCGAGGCAGAGATGCGTAGCTGATGGGAAGCAGGTTAATATTCCTGCACCGTCGTTAGATGCGATGGGGGGACGGATCGCGGAAGGTTGTCCGGGTGTTGGATGTCCCGGTTTCTGTATCAGAGAAGGCTGTTAGGCAAATCCGGCAGCGTAATTCAAGGGTATGGGACGAGCGAACTTGTTCGCGAAGCAATCGGAAGTGGTTCCAAGAAAAGCCTCTAAGCTTCAGTCTAACGAGACCGTACCGCAAACCGACACAGGTGGGCGAGATGAGTATTCTAAGGCGCTTGAGAGAACTCGGGAGAAGGAACTCGGCAAATTTGTACCGTAACTTCGGGATAAGGTACGCCCTAGTAGTTTGACTGGCCTGCGCCAGAAGGACAAACGGGTTGCAATAAAAAGGTGGCTGCGACTGTTTAATAAAAACACAGCACTCTGCAAACACGAAAGTGGACGTATAGGGTGTGACGCCTGCCCGGTGCTGGAAGATTAAATGATGGGGTGCAAGCTCTTGATTGAAGTCCCAGTAAACGGCGGCCGTAACTATAACGGTCCTAAGGTAGCGAAATTCCTTGTCGGGTAAGTTCCGACCTGCACGAATGGCGTAACGATGGCCACACTGTCTCCTCCCGAGACTCAGCGAAGTTGAAATGTTTGTGATGATGCAATCTACCCGCGGCTAGACGGAAAGACCCCATGAACCTTTACTGTAGCTTTGCATTGGACTTTGAACCAATCTGTGTAGGATAGGTGGGAGGCTTTGAAGCGTGGACGCCAGTCTGCGTGGAGCCATCCTTGAAATACCACCCTGGTTTGTTTGAGGTTCTAACCTTGGTCCGTTATCCGGATCGGGGACAGTGCATGGTAGGCAGTTTGACTGGGGCGGTCTCCTCCCAAAGTGTAACGGAGGAGTTCGAAGGTACGCTAGGTACGGTCGGACATCGTGCTAATAGTGCAATGGCATAAGCGTGCTTAACTGCGAGACTGACAAGTCGAGCAGGTACGAAAGTAGGACATAGTGATCCGGTGGTTCTGTATGGAAGGGCCATCGCTCAACGGATAAAAGGTACTCTGGGGATAACAGGCTGATTCCTCCCAAGAGTTCATATCGACGGGGGAGTTTGGCACCTCGATGTCGGCTCATCACATCCTGGGGCTGTAGCCGGTCCCAAGGGTATGGCTGTTCGCCATTTAAAGTGGTACGTGAGCTGGGTTTAAAACGTCGTGAGACAGTTTGGTCCCTATCTGCCGTGGGCGTTGGAAGTTTGAAGGGGGCTGCTCCTAGTACGAGAGGACCGGAGTGGACGAACCTCTGGTGTATCGGTTGTCACGCCAGTGGCATTGCCGAGTAGCTAAGTTCGGAAGAGATAACCGCTGAAAGCATCTAAGCGGGAAACTCGCCTTGAGATGAGACTTCCCGGGAGTTTAACTCCCCTAAAGGGTCGTTCGAGACCAGGACGTTGATAGGTCAGGTGTGGAAGCGCAGTAATGCGTTAAGCTAACTGATACTAATTGCCCGTGTGGCTTGTCCCTATAACATTAGCTGTTATAGCTTTAGAGTTATAAAGTGTTTGCCTATGTGCATCACACCCAAAGATAAAATTTACTTCTTCCCAGATTGCGTTGTTTGGCCATCCTAGCTACAACTGGACCCACACAACAATACAAGTTATGCCTGATGACTATAGCAAGTTGGTACCACCCCTTCCCATCCCGAACAGGACCGTGAAACGACTTCGCGCCGATGATAGTGCTGCAACCAGTGTGAAAGTAGGTCATCGTCAGGCTATTAATTAAGCTTAAGCCCCAGATCTCAAGGTCTGGGGCTTTTTGCTGT
>NZ_JBXANR010000014.1:0-3479 GCF_058801885.1 Herbaspirillum sp. GW822-FHT03A08
TTGGTGCTGGCCGTGAAGACCGGTGGAACCGGAATATTCTGTCCCGCCGTCGTCACCTTGATGGTGCTGGTCACGATTTGCGCAACCGACGGCTGGACAATCGGAGCAAGCGCAGGCGTAATGACTTGATTGACGATGGCCGCAACAGGAATGCTTGTGCCGTTCGCATCGGTGATGCTGACGCCCGGCGCATAAACAGGCGTGCCGCCATTGCTGATCGTAAAGATCGCATGCCCCGGCGCAGAGGTGGAGATATTTGCATTGACAGCCATGCTGTTGCCGGCAAACAGCGTGATATTGCCACCCGCCGATGTGACCACACCGTTGATAATGAGGTTGTCGCTTGTAGAACTACCGTTCCCTGCCGACAATGAAATATTTCCGGCGGCATTGATGCCGCCGGTGCCGATTGTCAACGGACTATGGGTTGTCAAAGACACCTCGCCGACCGATGCCTTAATCAATCCTGAAGTCGCCATGGCGCCGGTGTTGTCGACGGTAATGTCTCCGCCCGCGTTGCTGATGCCGTTGAGCAGCACCGCATTAGTGTAGGAAGTATTCAGATTATTGATCAGCGAGATATCCCCAAGACCGGTGTTCGTACCCGTATAGGCGGCGATCTGATTGCCGTTGTTGGTCAAGGTGGTGCCGCTTGCAGACGACGTCGTCAATTGTCCCGACACGTGCAATTGTGGCAGAGGCCCGTCTTCAACGCCGCCGTTCTGTGCAATCACACCGCCCTGTGCCTGCAATGTCAGATTGCGCGCAGTGATATCG
Source organism: Herbaspirillum sp. GW822-FHT03A08 (assembly GCF_058801885.1). Classification (NCBI taxonomy): domain Bacteria; kingdom Pseudomonadati; phylum Pseudomonadota; class Betaproteobacteria; order Burkholderiales; family Oxalobacteraceae; genus Herbaspirillum; species Herbaspirillum sp. GW822-FHT03A08. The sequence goes on from NZ_JBXANR010000014.1 coordinate 778, forward strand.
CCCACGATCAGATCTCCCGAGTTCGGCATCTGTGAATCACCGATCTGTGTCAGCGCAACGTCTCCACTGCTCAAGATGGTGCCGCCGAACTGCGAAAAATTATTTGTGACGTTAATTCGTGACCCGGTGCCGACGCCGACCAGCGTGCCGCCACTCATGATGTTTAACGAACTTAAGTTGGCGGTCCCGCTCACGTTCAAATAGCCGCCTCCGACAGAGAAATTGGCGGCGGAGTTGATATTGCCCACGTTCAGCGTCCCGCCTCCCATATAGAAATTGCTACCGTCGGCAAGCTGTAGACTGTTGACCGTATCGGTGCCGTCATTTATTCCATGAACCAAGGCGCCGCCGCTACCTACGATCACATTGTCGATGGCGGTAGGCAAAATTCCACCTTGCCAGCTGTAAGAATCCTTCCACTGGCTCTCCACGCTGCCCGTGTAGGTAATGTCTTCGCTGCCCTTCATCGTCAGGACAGGGACGCCGTTGACGCCGTTGTAGGTGGTTTTCAACATGGTTCTGCCGGTGCCGGTACCGAGTATGGTGCCCTCGACGTGACGGAAATAGCCTGTTGAAGCAACATCACTGGAGAAGACATTAAATGTCTGACCGATTCCGGGCGCATAACCGCCCATCAGATTCGTCGTCAGCGTGCCGTAATTACCCAGATCAAAACCGCCCGAAGCGCTCAAGGTGTCATAGCTGCCAGCGCCGGCGACATCGATTTTCACGATGCTTGTACTTCCCTGCGAGAATTTCCCGGCGATATTGATGGAACCGATCGCACCGTCGCCCCCCGGCGACACGGCGCCATTGTTGACGAAGGTATCGCTTAAGGTATAAGTGCCGCTGCCATTGACTACGCCACCATCGTTATTATTGAAATTCACTGCGGCAATGCTGCCTGTGCTGCTCAGGGCAACAACGCCATTGTTGTTGAAATCTCCGGTCAGTGTGACCGCGCCGGTGCCGTTAACCGTAGCGCCAAGGCTGTTGATGAATGACGCCGCCGTAAGCGACCCATTGTCAGCCAGGGTCACGACGCCGCTATTTGTGAAAACACCTGACGACGTAATTACGCCGCTTCCGCTGATGCGCCCCGAATTGGCGGCGTTTGAAGCGAGGATGCGCGAAGCGGCCTGCATGGTGATGTTGCCGGCATTGGCGAATTTGGCATTGCTGCCGACATCCAGCGTCGAGCAGGTGCCGAGATTCAGCGTCGCGCCCGCCTGGTTGTCAAAATCTCCGGCGTTCGCAACGAGCGAAGTCGGTCCGGTCAGGCTGATTACGCCGCCTTGCAGATTGTTGAGTTTGGCATTGCCGCCCAGCGACAGCCTGTCGCCTTCCTGGTGAAGGGCGTTAATGTTGACCGTCCCGCTGTTGTTCCAGATCACACCTGGATCCAGCGATGCACGCCCATTTACTACTACCGCATTACTGGTGGCCAATGTGCGGGGAATTTGACCGGAATAGGTTAAAACAAACTCCGGATTATTGCCGTCGAGCGTCAGGGATGGCCCATTGGCGGCCAGTGTGAGATCCGACAGCAATGTGATATTCCCGGACCACGTCATGCTCCCGGCGCCGGTGAAACTGGTGGCGCCGGTAGCATTGCCGACATTCACGAAATTCAGATTGAGTGCGGCCCCCGAGGCGATCTTGACATTGCCGGAGACATTGCCGCCCTGAACCGAGACGGCTCCGCCATTCACGTTGAAGTTGCCGGAAGTATTCAGGCTGTTGGTCTGATTGAAATGCAGCGACGTCGCGTCGACATTGATGGTGCCGGTATCCGTGTTGTTGATGCTGCCCGAGATGTTGACGTTGCCGCTTCCGCTCAGATTAAGCAGATTGTTATTATTGACATCACCGGTGACGTTGATCGTTCCACTGCCGCTGATATTAGTGATGCCGCTATTGGTGAAAGTACCGACCGATGCCGAACCCTGGCTGATCAGCAGCGAACTGGTGCCGTCTACGGTGACGTCGCCGGCGTTCAGGCCGCTGCTGGCTTGGGTAAGGAGCAGGCGCGAGCCGTTGTTGAGATTCAAGCCACCTTGTCCGGAATAAGCTGTGGCGTTTCCGTTCGTCACGGTCAGCGTGCCGCCATTGAGCGAGATGTCTGCATGATTGACTGTCGCGTCATGCGAACCGCCGCTGTCGCCGCGGTAATAGCTGTTCAACGTCAGGTTCAGCGCGCTGCCGCTGCTCGTGATGTTGGCGTTGATGGTGATGTTGTTTTCAGCGTTCAGCGTGAGGTTGGAATTGGACATTCCCACCTTGTTGATGTCCGCGCTGACAGTGATGTTGCCGGCATCCGAACCGCCGCTGTTCCCGGTCGTCAACGTTACGTCCGTACCTGCGTTCAGCAAACCGACGATAGTCGATGCCCGGATTTTGGAACTGTTGCCGCTGGAGCTGATGGCGTTGGTGCCGGTCGTGTTGTTGGTGCTGAACGAATCACTCACGACTTCCAGATCGTAGGGATCGATGTACCACTCGCCGCCACTGCCGACCGTGGGCGCCTTGACCACGTCCAGCTCCTTCAGGCCCGATGTTTCCACGTATCCGCCCTTGCCCGGTGCGCCCTGCGCCGACACATCGCCATCGATATAAGCGACATTGTCCGAATACAGCACCACGCTGCCGCCCTTGGTGGCGCCATCCGCGGTGATCTTCGATGTCGCCGTCGTCGTCAGGTT
>NZ_JBXANR010000015.1:0-3164 GCF_058801885.1 Herbaspirillum sp. GW822-FHT03A08
CCGGCGCCATTGGCGCCGATCAGGGTGACCAGTTCGCCTTCGTTGACTTCCAGGCTGGCGCCTTTGACGGCCTTGATGCCGCCGTAGGCCACGCTCAGGTCTTCAATTTTTAAGATGTTCGTTGTCATGATGGTTTTCTGAACTCACTGCATCAATTAGGGTGTCGTCCCAGCGAACGCTGGGGCCCAGTGTCGTGGCGAACGCCGCAACGACGCCGGGTCCTGACTTTCGTCAGGACGACGCAAGGAGAGAGGCTTAGTGCGCGGCGCCAAGATATGCTTCAATCACGGCGGGGTTCTTCTGCACATCGGCCGGTACGCCTTCGGCAATCGGCTTGCCGTAGTCCAGCACCGTCAGCCGGTTGCACAGGCCCATCATCAGTTTGACGTCGTGTTCGATCAGCAGAATCGTCTTGCCTTCGGCCTGGATCTTGACCAACAGTTCGCGCAGGCCGAGCTTTTCAGTCGCGTTCATGCCGGCCGCCGGTTCGTCCAGCGCCAGCAGTTGCGGCTCGGTCGCCAGCGCGCGGGCAATCTCCAGTCTTCTCTGGTCGCCGTAGGACAGGTGGCGCGCGGTACGCGAGGAGAACTGGCCGATGCCGACGAAGTCGAGCAGCTTTTGCGATTTGTCTTTGATGGCGGCTTCTTCGTCGCGGGCGGCCTTGTGGCGGAACACGGCGCCGAAGACGTTTTGTTTGGTGCGCACGTGGCAGCCGACCATGACGTTTTCCAGTACGGTCATGTCGCCAAAGAGGCGGATGTTCTGGAAGGTGCGGGCGATGCCGGCCTTGGCCACTTCATGCGGGGCGCTGGGGCTGTAGGGCTTGCCGGCCAGCTCGAAACTGCCGGTGTCGGGCTGGTACAGGCCGGTGATGACGTTGAAGAAGGTGGTCTTGCCGGCGCCGTTGGGGCCGATCAGGCCGTAGATCTGGCCTTGTTCAATGGTCAGGCTGACGCCCGACAGGGCTTGCAGGCCGCCGAAGCGTTTGCTGACGTCGGCGATTTTTAACAGGGTGGTGCTCATGGTGGTCCTCTGTGTGCTGTTCGTCGATGATTACGCTTTGACCACGCCCACGGCGGCGTCGCCATGCGGGTGGTCGGCTTCGGGGCGGTCTTCGTGCTTGGGCGAGGGCCACAGGCCGGCAGGACGGTTCAACATGATGATGACCATGGCCAGGCCGTAGAGCAGCTGGCGCAGCACTTCGGCGTCGATCCAGACTTTGCCGAACAGGCTCATCTGCACCGGTTCGACCACGTGGCGCAGCACTTCGGGCAAGGCGGCGAGAATGATGCCGCCCAGCACCACGCCGGGGATGTGGCCGATGCCGCCCAGCACCACCATGGCGAGTACCGCAATCGATTCGGTCAGGGAGAAGGATTCGGGCGATACAAAGCCCTGGAAGGAGGCGAACATGGCGCCGGCCACGCCGCCGAACGAGGCGCCCATGGCGAACGCCAGCAGCTTCACATTGCGCGTGTTGATGCCCATGGCCTTGGCGGCGATTTCGTCTTCGCGGATCGCGACCCAGGCACGGCCCAGACGCGAGTCCTGCAGGCGGATCGAGAAGAAGATCACGCCGATGCACAAGAGCAGGAACAGGAAGTAGTAGGCGTTCACCGAGGGCATACTGATGCCGAGGAATTTGACGATGGAGCCGGAGCCGGGTTCGCCGGCCAGCGAGACGCCGAAGACGCGGATCGGGTCAATCAGGTTAATCCCTTGCGGCCCGTTGGTGATGTTGACCGGGGCGTTGAGGTTGTTCATGAAGATGCGGATGATTTCACCGAAGCCGAGCGTGACGATGGCGAGGTAGTCGCCGCGCAGTTTCAAAGTCGGTGCGCCCAGCAGTGCGCCGAACACGGCGGCAATCAATGCCGACAGCGGCACGATGATCCACAGCGACAGGTGGATGCCGCTCTGCACGATCTGCGGTCCGCACACCATGACGAGGAAGTTGCCCACCGCCGGGTAGGTATTGACGAAGGATTGCAGCACGTCGGCGAACTGGGGCGAGGCCAGCAAACCGGCGGTGTAGGCGCCGATGGCGTAGAAGGCGATGTAGCCCAGGTCCAGCAGGCCGGCAAAGCCCACCACCACGTTCAGGCCCAGGGCCAGCATGATGTAGAGCAAGGCCATGTCCATGATGCGCACCCAGGAGTTGCCGAACATGCTGGCAACGAACGGGAAGGCGATCATGACGATCAGGAGCGCTGCCAGGCTGATCCTGGCCTGCTGCGGGTTGCGTTTCTTGTCGAAGGTGAGGAAGGCCATGTCGGTCTCTCTTTGAGTATCTGTTTTAACTTAAGCGCGGTCTGCTACGCGTTCACCCATAATCCCCGAAGGACGCAGTGTGAGAACGATGATCAGCACGATGAAGGCGAAGATGTCCTGGTAGTTGCTGCCCAGGAAGTCGCCCGTCAGATCGCCGATGTAGCCGGCGCCCAGACTTTCGATCAGGCCCAGCAGAATGCCGCCCAGCATGGCGCCGTAAATATTGCCGATACCGCCCAGCACCGCTGCCGAGAAGGCTTTCAGACCCGGTACGAAGCCCATGGCGAATTGCGCTGTCGAATAATTGGCGGCCCACATGACGCCGGCAATCGCTGCCAGCGCGGCGCCGATGATGAAGGTGACCACGATCACGCGGTTGGAGTCCACGCCCATCAACCCGGCAATGCGCGGGTTCTCGGCGGTGGCGCGCATGGCGCGGCCCATCTTGGTTTTCTCAACGATCAGCACCAGGCCGATCATCGCGGCCAGGGCCAGCAGCAACAGCATGATCTGCGTTGGCGAGATCAGCGCGCCGGCGATATGCACCGGGTCCGACGGCATGATTTGCGGGAACGGCACCGGGCTGCGGCCCCAGATCATCATGGCCAGCGTTTGCAGCAGGATCGATACGCCAATCGCAGTGATCAGCGGCGCCAGACGCGGGGCGTTGCGCAAGGGACGATAGGCCACTCGTTCGATGATCATGCTGACAATCACGCACACGGGGATCGCGCCGATGATGGCGATGATCAACTTGACGATGCCCGGCAAGTCCGGCGCCACGTGCTGCACCAGTTTCAGAATGCTCAAACCGGCCATCGCTCCGATCATCAGCACGTCCCCGTGCGCAAAATTGATCAGGTTCAAGACCCCGTACACCATCGTGTAACCCA
>NZ_JBXANR010000016.1:0-1436 GCF_058801885.1 Herbaspirillum sp. GW822-FHT03A08
GCGCTGGTCGCAACTACGATCTCCGGACCGCGATTCCAGCAATGCCTTGATGAGCTCAAACATCTGCTGGCCGACAGCGACGCAGCTTCGCTGGATTCGCTGAGCGAACTGGAAGGCATTGTTGCCGGAAGCAGCGAGGCAATTCAGTTGCGCGAGGTCGCGGCGAAGATTGAAACCTTCGACTTCGATGAAGCTTTGGCCTTGCTTAACACCGTGTCTTTCGTGCGATGAATATGCTTTGTCATCGACCGGAAATGATCCGATAAATATATTTTTAATCAACAGGGGATGGTCATGACAATTTCAAAAAAGCTTCACCTTCTGATTTTTTCCGTGCTTCTTGGATTGGTTATTCTGACGGGAATCAGCGTATACCAGATCGACAGAGTCAATCGGGCCGCCAGTTATGCAACGGTCAAAACGGTTCCCAGCATCCTCACCATACAGGATGCCTCTGACGCCGCATATTCCATTCGGGTAGCGCTGTGGAAGTACATTGCCGATGCCGATCCTGCGGTAAGAAGCTCGACGGAAAAGGCGATGAGTGCGGCACACGTCAAAGTCACCGATGCATTGAACAAGTACGAAAAAGAAAATATCGCAGACAAGAATGATGCCGAACTGCTGCGCGCTGCCCGTGAGACGTTTGCCGTTTATGAAAAGCAGCGAGAAATCGTCATGGCTGTTGCTGCAGCCGGGAAGATAGAAGAAGCGATGAATTCGATGCTGGCGTCACAAGGCGCCGTCGACAAGATGATGAACGCCTTCGCAGAACAAAAAAAGTACAACGAAAAACTCGGCAAGCAAGGCGCTGAGACGGCGACAGCAACCATGCAGAACGCCAATATTCTCGCGGTTCTCGTCAGCGTGATCGTCGCTTTGGTGGTGGCAATAACCGGCTTGATGCTGTCCCGGAAAATAGTGAGATCGCTTCTTGAAGCCGTCAACGTCGCAAAGGCAGTTGCCGACGGCAATTTGACGATGAATATCCGGGTGACCTCCAAAGACGAGATAGGTCAGCTGATGCAAGCCATTGATCAGATGAATAGCAGTCTTGTCGCCATCGTCAGCGATGTCCGTCTTAGCGTGAACACGATCACTGCAGCCTCCAGTGGGATTGCGTCCGGCAATATGAATCTTTCCGTTAGAACAGAACAGCAAGCAGGGTCACTGGAAGAAACAGCGTCCGCGATGGAAGAACTGACTTCCACTGTTAAGCAAAATGCCGACAATGCCCGTCAAGCCAATGAGTTGGCGGTTTCCGCTTCCGAGGTGGCCACCGAAGGGGGTAATGTCGTCAGCCAGGTAATCACCACCATGGACACGATCAATACTTCTTCACGCAAGATCGTGGACATCATCAGCGTCATCGACGGCATCGCCTTCCAGACCAACATCCTCGCACTCAATGCGGCGGTAGAAGCTGCCCGTGCCGG
>NZ_JBXANR010000017.1:0-1190 GCF_058801885.1 Herbaspirillum sp. GW822-FHT03A08
CGCTCGGCATCCTTCAGAAGATGTAGTGCCTTGCTGCCGCTGCTGGCCATGTCCACTTCCAGCCCAAAGCTGCGCGCCATGGTCGAGAGGATCTCGCGCGCGCTGGCGTTGTCATCCACCACGAGAACACGCAGACCGAGCAGCTCTTCCGCCTTGAACATGCGACGCGGCGCAGCATTGCGCTGAAGGCCGAAGCGCGCATGAAAGTGGAAAGTCGAGCCCTTTCCATGTTCGCTCTCCACCCAGACGCGGCCGTCCATCATCTCGACCAGACGCTTGGAGATGGCCAGACCCAGTCCCGTCCCACCGTATTTGCGGGTCGTCGAGCTATCGGCCTGGCTGAATGACTCGAACATGCGACTGCATTGTTCCGGCGTCATGCCGATCCCGGTATCTCTTACCCAAAAATGCAACTCCACCTCATCCGGCGTCACGGAAACCTGCTTGATACCGACCACGATCTCGCCGTTTTCTGTGAACTTGGTGGCATTGTTGCCGAGGTTGATCAGCACCTGGCCCAGTCGCAAGGGGTCGCCGACAAGAGCAGTCGGCATGTTTGGCGGGGTGTCAAACAACAGTTCGAGTCCTTTGTCGTCGGCCTTGAGACCGACCATGCTGGCGAAGTTCTCCATCACGTCCTCAAGCCTGAAATCGACGCGCTCCACAGTCATCTTGCCGGCTTCGATCTTTGAAAAGTCAAGAATGTCGTTGATGATTCCCAGCAGATTTTCGGCGGAACGATGCACCTTTTCGATATAGTTGCGCTGTTTCTTGTCCAGCTGCGTGGAGAGCGCCAGATGGCTCATGCCAATGATGGCGTTCATCGGCGTACGGATTTCGTGACTCATGTTGGCCAGGAATTCACTCTTGGCGCGGGTGGCGCCCTCGGCAATCTCCTTGGCGCGTCTGACGTCCTCTTCGGCGCGCTTGCGATCGGTGATGTCGTAATACCATTCGACCGTAATGTCGCCGGAGGACAGCGGCACCTTGATGGCGCTCAGCAGCACCTCCGCGACCGTGCCGTCAGGACGACGGAAGCCTGTTTCAAAGTTGAGAACATCGCCGACAGCGATAGCCTGCATGTAGTGCAGTCTGCAGGCGGCGTCGGCCCACAAGCCGGATGCCTTGTCCCTGAAGGACAATTCGTCCGCGCTCATGCCCGTAAGAATTTCCAGCTGCCGGTTGCAATA
>NZ_JBXANR010000018.1:0-770 GCF_058801885.1 Herbaspirillum sp. GW822-FHT03A08
CGCGTACTGCTGGTGGAAGACAATGAAATGAATCAGGAGCTGGCCGGCGAGTTGCTGACGGCCGCCGGCATCTCCTTCATGCTTGCAGAAAACGGCCAGCAAGCGCTCGATATTCTTGCCGGCGACGAAACCTTCGATGGCGTGCTGATGGATTGCCAGATGCCTGTCATGGATGGATATACGGCGACGCGCAAGATACGCGAACAGCCCCGGTTCTCCCGATTGCCCGTCATTGCAATGACCGCCAACGCGATGGCCGGCGACCGCGAACAGGCAATTGACTGCGGCATGAACGACCATATCTCCAAGCCGCTGCATGTCGCGACGATGTTTACAACGATGGCGAAGTGGATACGTCCATCCTCTCCTCGATCGACGACGCCGCAAACGGAACGGCCGGAAAATAAGACCGCAGAGTTTCCATCGCTTGCCGGAATTGATCAGGCGGCCGGCTTGGCTACCTGCATGGGAAAACCGGATCTGTATCGTCGCATGCTGCTTAAGTTTCAGGAATCGCAGCAAGGCTTCCCGCAGTCCTTCGCCGATGCGTTGGCGGCCGGCGATCTGACAGTCGCCACCAGGCTCGCCCATACCTTGCGGGGTACCGCCGGAAATATCGGCGCAATGACGCTTGCCCAGTCTGCCGCAGACCTGGAGGCCGCCCTCCAGCAGACGGGGGGCGATGTCACATGGGCGCCTTTGTCGGCGACCGTCAACGATAAGCTGCGTACCGTTTTAGCGGGGATCACGCAACTCGGATCTGCTCCGGA
>NZ_JBXANR010000019.1:0-674 GCF_058801885.1 Herbaspirillum sp. GW822-FHT03A08
GCCTTCGCCAGCAACTACTCGGCGCCGCGCGTGGAAGTGGTCGATCGCCTGCTGGCCTTCATCAACGCCGGCATCCACCCGATCATGCCGCAGAAGGGCTCCGTCGGCGCCTCCGGCGATCTGGCGCCGCTGGCTTATCTGGCTGCCGCCATCGTCGGTTTCGACGAAGCCGAAGTGATGTACCAGGGCAAGCGCATGAGTGCACCGGAAGCCATCACCAGGGCAGGTATCGGCCCGGTCCAGTTCGACCTCAAAGCCAAGGACGCCTCGGCGCTGATCAACGGCTGCACCGCCTCGCTGGCTGTTGCTGTATTAGCCGCGCACGATTCGCGCAACCTGCTGACCGACGCCTGCGTATCGCTGGGCCTGACGCTGGAAGCCATGCGTGCCGAGATGTCCGCCTTCGATCCGCGCATCCAGCAAGCGCGTCCACACGCCGGCCAGATCAAGACCGCGGCAGTGGTGCGCACCTTGCTCAAAGGCTCGACCCGCACTACCCACGAAGCCCGCTCGGTGCAATTGCCGGACGAACTGCGCCGCACCGATATTCCCTATTCCTCGCGCATTCAGGATGTGTACTCGCTGCGCTGCGCGCCGCAAGTCTACGGTCCGGTGTTCGATGCGCTCGACTACATCGACACCATCGTCGACAAGGAAATCAACTCCGCCACCGA
>NZ_JBXANR010000020.1:0-590 GCF_058801885.1 Herbaspirillum sp. GW822-FHT03A08
AAGACCACCACCCTGAAAGCCGTCACCGGCACTTTGCCGAACTGCAAAGTCAGCGGCCACATCACCTACCTGGGTCAAGCCCTGAAGGGCCAAAGCTCGTTCAACCTGGTCCAGCAAAAGCTGGCGATGGTGCCGGAAGGGCGGGGCGTCTTTACGCGCATGAGCATCCACGAGAACTTGTTGATGGGTGCCTACACCAGCGACGACAAGCAGCAGATCGCGCAAGACATCGAACACTGGTTTACCGTCTTCCCCCGATTGAAGGAACGCGCCAGCCAGATGGCCGGCACGCTCTCCGGCGGCGAACAGCAGATGCTGGCCATGGCGCGCGCGCTGATGAGCCATCCGAAATTGCTGTTGCTGGATGAACCGTCGATGGGTCTGTCGCCGATCATGGTGGAGAAGATCTTCGAAGTGATCCGAACCGTATCGGCGCAGGGCATCACGATCCTGCTGGTGGAGCAGAACGCCAAGCTGGCGCTGGAGGCGGCGCATCGCGGTTACGTGATGGAGTCGGGCCTGATCACCATGACCGGCGACGCCAAGGAGATGCTCAGCGATCCGCGCGTCAAGGCGGCTTATCTGGGTGA